>NZ_CP096972.1:1430000-2630000 GCF_024758725.1 Sphingomonas sp. SUN039
CCGCTGCTGAGCGTATTCGGCGGCAAGATCACGACTGCGCGGCGTCTGGGAGAAGACGTGCTGGGCAAGCTCGGCTATCCTTCGACCAAAACGCGCGACCGACCACTTCACCCCGCGCCTGAAGGATTTGCGCCATGAAGCGCCAGTTGCTTGCTATCGATCAGGGCACCACCTCGTCGCGCGCGATCCGTTTTTCGGGCGACGGCGTTCCGTTACAGACCGCCCAACAAGATTTTTCCCAGATTTATCCACAGCCCGGCTGGGTCGAACACGACGCCGAGACGATCTGGGCCACCACGCTGGCGGTGACGCGCGAGGCGATGTCGGGTCCGGTGGAAGCCATTGGCATTACCAACCAGCGCGAGACAATCGTTGTCTGGGACCGCGCGACGGGGAAGCCGATCCATAATGCCATCGTCTGGCAGGATCGCCGCACGGCAGACCTGTGCGACGCGATGAAGGCAGACGGAATCGAGTCCAGCGTTCAAGCGAAGACGGGGTTGCTGCTCGACCCCTATTTCTCGGCGACCAAGCTGAAATGGCTGCTCGACGCTGTTCCCGCCGCGCGCGACCGTGCGGCCAAGGGTGAGCTTGCGGCGGGGACCATCGACAGTTTCCTTTTGTGGCGGTTGACCGGGGGCCGCGTTCACGCAACCGACTGGACCAATGCGGGTCGCACGATGCTGTACGACATCCATCGGCGGCGGTGGGACGCCGAGTTGCTGCGACTGTTCGACATTCCGGAAAACCTGCTTCCAGAAGTTCACCCCAACGCCCATCATTTTGGCGACACCGACCCCGCGCTGTTCGGGCGGAGCATCCCCATTCTCGGCATGGCAGGCGATCAGCAGGCCGCGCTGATCGGGCAAGCCTGTTTCAGCCCCGGCATGGTCAAATCGACCTATGGCACCGGCTGCTTCATGCTGATGAACACCGGCGCGCAAGCACTCGCCTCGACCCACCGGCTGCTGACAACGCCCGCTTACGAGGTCGGCCAAGATCGCGCCTATGCACTGGAAGGGTCGATTTTCGTCGCCGGAGCCGCCGTCAAATGGCTGCGCGACAAGCTGTGCCTTGTTGACAGCGCGCAGGAGACTGAAACGCTAGCCTGCGCCGCGAAGGAAGACCACGGCGTAACCGTCATCCCTGCCTTTGTCGGACTTGGCGCGCCGCACTGGCGGGCGGACGTACGCGGGTCGGTGCACGGGCTGACGCTCGATACCACCGCTGCCGATCTGGTCGGGGCGACCTTGGAAAGCATTGCGTTCCAGACCCGCGACCTGACCGATGCGATGGCAGCGGACGGTGCCAGCAAACCCGCCGCGCTCCGCATCGATGGCGGGATGGCGCAGAACGCCTGGTTCGCGCAATTCCTGTCCGACATTCTCGACACGCCCGTCGAAATGCCTGCGAGCCACGAGACCACGGCGCTTGGCGCGGCAGCTCTTGCCGGGGTCGGGGCTGGCCTGTTCGCCGACGCTGCTGCGTTCGGGGCGCGGTGGCAGGCGGCATCGCGCTGGACGCCACAAGGGACCAACCAGCAGGCACGACTCGATCGATGGCACCGCGTCCTGCAACAGGCGCTGGCAAGCTAAAGTGTCAGGATCAACACATTGCCGAGGAAAACGGCGGCTGCAACGAGCATCAGCATGCCGCGCTTGCGATCCCGGCCCTTGCGAATCAGGTAAATGCCGCCTGCGACCAACGCGAACACCGCCAGCATCAAAAGGCCCGGAACGAGGCCGGTCATTGCCCGCGACCCAATATCGCGGCGAATTGATCCGGATCGATATTGCCGCCTGACAGGGTAACCAGTGTCCGCTCGCCTGGCACGACTTTCCCCGACAAAATCGCCGCCAGCGCGACCGCACCACCGGGTTCGATGACCAGCCGGAAGGTCCGGAACGCAAAGCGGATCGCATCCTCGATCTCGGTTTCGGACACGGCCACACCGGTCGCGCCGCGCGCCCGAAGAATACCGAACGTCAACTCGGCGACTCGCTTGGTCATCAGGGCATCGCAGGCGGTCGGCGGGGGATTGGGCCCAACCGGCACAATCACGCCCGCTGCCAGCGACCGGGTCATGTCGTCCCAACCCTCGGGTTCGACGACAATCATCCGCGCGTCCGGACAGGCAAGGGCCATCCCCGAGGCAAGTCCCCCGCCGCCGCAACAGGCGACAACCAGATCGGGCGGCGCGCATCCGAGCGCCGCCATTTGCGTCGCCGCCTCTATGCCGGCACTGCCCTGCCCCTCGACTACCCAGGGATCGTCGAAGCTGGGAACGAGGGTTGCGCCGCGCTCTGCCGCCAATGCGGCGGCGATTTCTTCACGGCTTTCGGTCGCGCGGTCGAACAGGACGATGTCGGCCCCGAGCACCCGGGTTCCCGCTAGTTTTGCTGCGGGAGCATCCGACGGCATTGCAATGGTGGCCGCAATGCCGAGCCGCTTGGCGGCCCAGGCGATACCCTGTGCGTGATTGCCCGACGAGAAGGCGACGACTCCCCGCGCACGTTCCTTCGGCGATAACGAAACCAGCCGCCACCATGCCCCGCGCAACTTGAACGCGCCCATCGGTTGCAGCGATTCGGCCTTGGCGAAAACGATCGTGCCGCCGACCTCAAAAGTTAACAACGGTGTTGGCAGGGCAATTCGCGCCACCGCATCTGCGGCATCGCGGACCCCGGAAAGGCTCGGATTTCTCACGCTTTGACGCTCCTGATGCTCATTACGAATGCTGCAACTTGCCGGTTCTTTACATGGGGGGGTGCGCTCCATATATGCGCGCTTCGCTGCTCCATGGGACTTCCACCGCAAGGCAGCTTTTTACGACACTGCCGCAAGGCAATTGGAGGTCTCTTGAGTTGGTCAAGCATCATAGCGCGCTGGGGCTAGCGTCTGCCCTGAAGCCGGTCCAGCCGGTTACGCTCATTCGTCCGCACGCGGCACAGCGCGCAGCCCGATTCTTCGTCGAGAAGTTTCCGGGCCGCTCGATCTATGCTGTGAAGGCGAACCCCTCTCCCGACCTGATCTCGCTGCTGTGGGAGAGCGGCATCACGCATTACGACGTGGCGTCGATTGCCGAGGTGCGGCTGGTCGCGGGATTGCTGCCCGACGCGACCTTGTGCTTCATGCACCCGGTCAAGGCCGAGGAAGCGATCCGCGAGGCCTATCACATGCACGGCGTCCGGACGTTCTCGCTCGATACGCTCGAGGAACTCGAAAAGATCGAGCGGGCCACCGGTAACGCCACCGATCTGACCTTGTGCGTGCGGCTGCGCGTGTCATCGGAGCATTCGAAGCTGAGCCTCGCCTCGAAATTCGGCGCCGATCCTTCCGAAGTGAAGGAACTGCTGATTGCGGCGCGCCAGACTGCCGACGCGCTCGGCATCTGCTTCCATGTCGGTTCTCAGGCGATGACCCCGGCGGCCTATTCCGAAGCGATGGAACGCGTCCGCGCGGCGATCGTCGCGGCAGGTGTCACCGTCGATGTCGTCGATGTCGGCGGGGGCTTCCCTTCGTCTTATCCGGGCATGGAGCCGCCGCCGCTCGAAGTGTTCTTCGACGTCATACACCGCGCGTTCGAGAGTCTGCCGGTCAGCTATTCCTCCGAACTTTGGTGCGAGCCCGGTCGCGCGCTGTGCGCCGAGTACAGCAGCCTGATCGTGCGCGTCGAAAAGCGGCGCGGCGACGAACTGTACATCAACGACGGTGCCTATGGCGCGCTGTTCGATGCGGCGCATATCGGCTGGCGGTTCCCGGTCGAACTGCTCCGCGAGGACCCGTCGCACACCCGCGATCACGGGTTCAGCTTCTACGGACCGACGTGCGACGACCTCGACCATATGGCGGGGCCGTTCATGCTGCCGGCCGATGTTGAGGCAGGCGATTATATCGAGATCGGGATGCTTGGCGCCTATGGCTGCGCGATGCGGACTGGGTTTAACGGCTTCGGGTCGGTCGAGACGATCGAGGTCACCGACGAGCCGATGGTGTCGTTGTATGTCGAGGATGACCGTCAGGTCGCGTCGAACGTCGTCAAGCTGTAACGTAATATATTCACGTCGCCCCGGCGGAGGCCGGGGCCGCTATCGGTGAGAGCGCACTCTTTCCGCAAGCGGCCCCCGGCCTCCGCCGGGGCGACGAAATTGGAGATTGAAATGACCACCCCCCAAGCCAACGCCCAGCGCAAGGCCGAGCTGCTCTCGACCACCGTCGAGCATATCGATATCACCAGCTTCGACGCGCGGCCGATCATCGACCAGATGGGCAAGATGAGCTTCACCAGCCGCGACCTTGCGCGCGCGACCGGCATCTACAACCAGATGCTCGAAGATCCCGACTGCTCGATCTTCCTCGTCATTGCGGGTTCGACCAGCGCGGGCGGGTGCATGGATTTGTATGCCAAGCTGCTCGAATCGAACATGATCGACGGCATTGTCGCGACCGGTGCCAGCATCGTCGACATGGATTTCTTCGAGGGGCTGGGTCACAAGCATTATCAGGCGCTGGAAGTACCCGACGACGACACGCTGCGCTCGCTGCTGATCGACCGCATCTACGATACCTATATCGACGAGGAGCAGCTTCAGGACTGCGACCACACGATCTACGAGATCGCCAATTCGCTCGAACCACGCCCCTATTCGAGCCGCGCGTTCATTCGCGAGATGGGCAAATACCTCGTCGAGCATGGCAAGAAGGACAACAGCCTCGTCAAGCTGGCGTACGAGCATGACGTGCCGATCTTCTGCCCAGCATTCGTCGATTCATCGGCTGGATTCGGGCTGGTCAAGCACCAGGTCGATCGTGCGAAGGAAGGCAAGCCCTATATGGTGCTCGACGCCATCGCCGACTTCCGCGAACTGACCGATATCAAGATCAAGGCTGGCACCACCGGCCTGTTGATGATCGGCGGCGGTGTGCCCAAGAACTTCATTCAGGACACCGTCGTCTGCGCCGAAATCCTGGGGCATGACGATGTGCAGGTGCACAAATACGCCGTACAGATCACCGTCGCCGACGTGCGCGACGGCGCGTGTTCTTCCTCTACGCTGCAAGAGGCGGCTAGCTGGGGCAAGGTCAACACCGGTATCGAGCAGATGGTGTTCGCCGAGGCAGGGTCGGTGATGCCGCTGCTTGCCAGCGATGCATACCATCGCGGCGCGTGGAAAACGCGCGCCAAGCGCCGCTGGGGTGCAATCTTCGATTAGGTTGCACTCCGCAACATAGTCGGGCAGCTTCCCCGGATCACGTCTGGGGAGGCTGAAAAAATGACGAGTGAAATCCTGAAACCTGTTGCCGTGCTGATCGCATGGTCGCTGGTCATGCTAGTGTGGATGGTCGTCGTCCGCCTGCCCGCGATGAAAAAGGCCGGCATCGATATCAACAAGGTCGTTGGCAGCAAGCCCGGGATGCTCGACAGCATTGTCGATCCCAAGGCGCAATGGCCCGCGCATAACTATATCCACCTGATGGAACAGCCGACGATTTTCTATGCGGCGGCGATCGTTATTGCGCTGACCGGCACGGGCGACGGCTTCAACGCGATGGCGGCATGGGGCTATGTCATCCTGCGGATCGCGCACAGCCTGTTGCAGGCGACGGTCAACATCATCCGCTACCGCTTTCTGTTGTTCGCGCTTTCGACGCTGTGCCTGATGTCGCTGTCGCTGCATGCGCTAATGGCGGTGTTCCGCGTGCACGGCTGAGGGAGGCGGAGATGCATAGCGAAATCCTGCAGCCGCTGACGCTGCTTGCCCTGTGGTCGATGGCGATGTGGGTGTGGATGTACCTCACCCGCATCCCCGCGCTGCTGCGCAGTCCCGACTATGATGCCAAGACCTCGGTCGGTTCGGTCGGGGCCGACTTGCGGAATTTCCTGCCGCCGCGCGTCCAGTGGAAGGCGGACAATTACAACCATCTGATGGAACAGCCGACCGTGTTCTACGCCGTCGGACTGGCGCTGGCGCTGATGGGCGCAGGCGACGGATTCAATGCGATGTTGGCGTGGATTTATGTGGCTTTCCGGGTCGTCCACAGCTTGGTCCAGGCGCTGGTCAACCGGGTGGTCGTGCGGTTCGCGCTGCACCTGATCGGCACGCTGCCATTGCTGCTGCTGACCGTGAATGCGGTCGTTGCCGCGTTCGACCGGAGCTGATCAGCGGGTAAAAGCCGCGGCAAGTTCGACGTGCGTCGACCAGCGGAACTGGCCGACAGGGGCCACGCGTGCGAGCGTGTAGCCTCCGTCGATCAAGGTACGGGCATCGCGGGCGAATGTCGCAGGGTTGCAGCTGACATAAGCAATGCGGGGCACGTCCGATTTCGCCAGTTCGGCGACCTGCTCGCGCGCGCCCGCGCGCGGCGGATCGAGGACGACGGCCCCGGTATTCGCCAGCTCGACAACACTCAGCGGGCGGCGGAAGAGATCGCGGTGTTCGACCGGCACCCGCCGTGTCGCGAGCAAGGCGAGTGCGGCATCGCGGCTGCCTTCGACCGCGCGAACCTGGCCGCCCAGTGACAACGCGAATGTGCCAAGGCCCGCGAACAGGTCGATGATGGTGGCGGCATTCCCGACGGTTTCGCGCACGGCAGCAACGAGTGCGGCTTCGCCATCCGCCGTCGCTTGCAGGAAGGCGCCCTCGGGCAAAGCGACGGGCGTACCGCCCAGAGTGATCGTCGGTGGCACCGGGCACCAGCGCGCCGACGGACCATAGCCTTCGTCCAGCGACAGGCGCGCAAGCCGGTGCGTTTCGGCAAAATCGTTCAGCATCTCGATTGCCGCCAGCCCCTCGACTACGAACCCGGCAAGTAGGACATCGACGCCCTGATCGGCACGGGTCAACGTGACCGTCGCCCTGCCCCGGTCCGGCATCGCCATTGCCAGCAACCGCCGTAGCGGCGCGATCAGCGCGACGAGTTCGGGCAGCAGCACATGGCATTCGCGCAGATCGACGATGCGGTGGCTCGCCCCCTCGTTGAAACCGAGCAGCACCTGTTTGCCGCGTCGCTCAGCCCGCAGGCTGGCGCGGCGGCGCGTGTTCGGCGGCGACAAATGCACCGACGCAAAAGGCGGCGCATCGATCCGCTGTTCGGCCAGTGCGCCGGTAATACGGTCGATCACGAACTGGGCGTAGCTCGCATCGTCGACATGCTGGAGTTGGCAGCCGCCGCATATGCCGAAATGACGGCAGGGCGGAATGGCGCGATGCGGGCCGGGGGTGATCGTCCCGTCGGCCTCAACCCTGTCGCCCGGCGCCGTGCCCGCAACGAACCGACCTGATTCGGTCACTCCGTCGCCGCGCGCCGCCAACCTGACGATGGTTTCGCTCACCGCGTTGCCGCCGACAGCGCAGCGGGAATGTGGCGGCATAGGTCGTCGGCAATGAAACCTGCGCCCGCCCGGCTTGCCGCGTCGCCATGCAGCCAGACCGCCGCGCTCGCCGCCTCGTGCGGGAGCAAACCGCGTCCCAGCATTGCCGTTGCGATCCCTGCAAGCACATCGCCCGTGCCTGCGGTGGCCAGCCACGGCGACGCCGGGGGCGCGAGTGTGACGCGGCCGTCGGGCGAGGCGATAACGGTGTCGCTGCCCTTATAGATCACGGTCGCGCCCGACCTTTCGGCGGCAATCCGCGCGCGGTCGATCTTGCTGCCGTCGAGCCGACCGAACAGCCGCACGACCTCGCCCTCGTGCGGGGTCAGGATCGTCGGGGCTTGGCGCTGGAGCTGCCCGGGCGTGACGAGGCCGAGCGCACCTGCATCGATCACCAGCGGCACTTGCGAAGCGAGCGCGGCGTCGAGCTTGATCCGGTTGGCGGGCGTATCGGACAGGCCGGGGCCGATGAGCATCGCACCGAGCTTTGGGTCGGCCAAGGTGGCCTCGAAACCGCGCCGCACCACCGAAGCAGGAGCCTCTCCCTTGCCACACAGCACGGTATAGCCCGCGAGATGCGCCGCCGCCGTCGCGCCGAGTGTCGCCGCGCCCGCCATATCGCTCGCTACGACTGCAACCATGCCGCGCGTGTATTTGTGATCGCTAGCCGATGGCGCAGAAAGAAAGGGCTTCCGAAGAACCTTGGTACGGCTCGGCGCGAGCACACCGATATCCGTGATGATCACACGTCCGCACAGGGTTGCAGTCGGCTGGAGCAAATGGGCAGGCTTGGCAGTACCGAATGCCAGCGTCAGGTCGGCAGAGACGGCTCCGAAGTCGGTTCCGTCGTCGGCACCCACACCGCTGGGCAGGTCTGCGGCGATAACGAATCGGGCTGCACCACGGAAACGCACCAGGGGTTCGCGCCACATCGCGTCGAGCGGGCGGGTTAGTCCTGTACCGAACAGGGCATCCACGACGATCGGTGCCGGATGCGCCAGATCGAGCACCTCGATATCGCCCGACCATGCTGCACGTGCACCGCTGGCGAGGTCGGTCTTCGGCGGAGCCAGTGCCGCCACCCGCACGGTAATGCCCCGCTCTGCCAAGACTCGTGCCGCAACATAGCCGTCGCCGCCATTGTTGCCGGGGCCGCACAACACGAGCACCGGCGCACCGCCGCCAAAACGCAATGCTGCTTCTGCAAGTGCGCGCCCCGCACGCTCCATCAATTCATCGAGAGGAACGCCGCAGCCGAGTTCCGCCGCGCGCATTTCGGCGGCGGTCAGCACCGGACCGCCGAGCGGTCTCATTTCTGCGGCAGGCGGTAACGGTCGCTACCCAGCGTCAGTTCGAAACGGCCGTCGGGTAGCGCCTTGCCGACCGGCTCATCGCTGCCGTCACTCGCCGTGATCGTGCCGTCTGGGGCGAGGTCGATTCTCCGGAACCCGCCGTCGACGTGGCGCAGGATCAGCGCGGTCCCCTCACCCTTTTCGACCGCGCAGGCTCTGGTAAAGTCTGTTGCCCCGCCAGTCGCGCATTCGATGCGGTCATCGGGTGCGGCGGTCGCAACCTTGTCCTCGGGCGCAGCGCTGCACGCGGCCAGCGCAATTGCAAGCGCGATGCCGAGGCTAAATGTCCGCAAAGACATGTGTTTCGGCTTTCGCGCCGGGATGGGTGACGGCTCCCTGCCAGGCAGGACCGACGTTCTGCGCGTACCGCCACAGCGCGCCCGACTGATAATCGGTCTGGCGCGGCTGCCAATTCGCCTTGCGCGCGGCTAGCACGTCGGCGGGGACATTCAGGTCGATGGTGCCGACGCTCGCGTCGATACTGATCTCGTCGCCTTCCTCGACCAGCGCAATGGGACCGCAATCCGCCGCCTCCGGACCAACATGGCCGATGCAAAATCCGCGCGTCGCGCCCGAAAAGCGCCCGTCGGTGATCAGCGCGACCTTCTCGCCCATCCCCTGCCCGTAGAGCGCCGCCGTCGTCGACAGCATCTCGCGCATGCCGGGGCCGCCCTTCGGCCCCTCGTAGCGGATGACGACGACCGATCCCTCGCGGATCGCCCGAGCCTCGACGGCGGCAAAGGCGTCTTCCTCGCAATCGAACACCTGCGCGGGCCCGGTGAATTGCAGCCGCGCCATGCCTGCGACCTTCACGATCGCGCCGTCGGGCGCGAGCGACCCGCGCAAACCGACGACACCGCCGGTCGGCGAGATCGGCGCGGTCGCGGGATAGATAACCTTCTGGTCGGGATTCCAGGTGATCTCGTCGATGTTCTCGCCCAGCGTTTTGCCGGTCACGGTCAGGCAATTGCCATGCAGTAATCCTTCGCCGAGCATCGATTTCATCAGCATGTAAACGCCGCCAGCCTCGTACATGTCCTTGGCGACATAATTCCCGCCGGGTTTCAAATCTGCCATGTAAGGCGTTGTTTTGAAAAACTCTGCGACGTCGAACAGGGTTATGTCGATCCCCGCCTCATGCGCCATCGCGGGCAGATGCAGCGCGCCGTTGGTCGACCCGCCGGTCGCCGCCACAATCCGTGCAGCATTTTCAAACGCCTCGCGCGTGCAGATGTCGCGCGGCCGGATGTTGCGCGCGAGCAATTCCATGACCTGTACCCCCGCCGCATGGGCGACCTGATCGCGGGTGCTGTAGGGCGCGGGCGCCATGTTCGAGTTCGGGAGCGACAGGCCGATGGCTTCCGCCACGCACGCCATGGTGTTGGCGGTGTACTGCCCGCCGCACGCGCCATGCCCCGGACAGGCTGCTTTCTCCAGTTCGGTGACTTCCTCGAGCGGACACGCGCCTGCCGCATATTTACCGACAACCTCGAACACATCGACGACGGTCACGTCGCGGTCCTTGTAGCGACCCGGCAGGATCGACCCGCCATAGACGAAGATGCTCGGCACATTGAGGCGCAGCATCGCCATCATCATGCCCGGCAGGCTCTTGTCGCAGCCCGCAAACCCCAGCAGCGCGTCATAGCAATGCCCGCGGACGCTGAGCTCGACCGAATCGGCAATGACTTCGCGCGACACCAGCGAGGATTTCATCCCCTGATGGCCCATCGCAATGCCATCGGTAACGGTGATCGTGTTGAACCGGCGCGGCATCCCGCCGCCCTCCTCGACCCCGCCGCGCGCCACGTCGGCCTGCTGGTCGAGAAGCGTGTTGCAGGGGGCGCTGTCGTTGCCCGCGCTCGCAATGCCGACGAAGGGGCGCGCAATTTCGGCCTCGGTCAGGCCCATCGCGTAATAATAGCTGCGGTGCGGCGCGCGTTCCGGCCCGACCGAGACATGGCGGCTAGGCAGTTTCGATTTGTCGAAGCGGTTGGTCATAGGCGGCCCGCTTTGCCGCTCGACACCAATTGGTCAAGACAAGCGTCGACAATGGGGCGCAAGTGCATGGCCCAGCGCGCCACGCCTGCAGCGTCGCCGATCAAATCCTGCCGGACCTCCAGACCCAGATAGGGAATGCCATTCGCCTCCCCATGCCGGTTCATCGTCGCGTTGAGCAGCTTGCCCGAATAGGGAAGCTGGTCGCCGGTTACGATGCCTGCCGCTTCGAGCAGCGGAATTGCGATGCGGGCGGCGCGGTCGTCGGTGTTGTAGATAACGCCGATTTCCCAGGGACGCTGCTCATCTGGACGTTCACGCAGGTACGGCGTGAAGCTGTGCACCGACAACAACAGGTCCGGGTGTTCGGCAGCAATGCGAGCAGCCAAGATGCCGTGATAGGGATGGTAGAAGCGCACGAGCCGGTCGGCGAAATCGCCCGGATTGCCCGGGATCGAACGCCCATCGCTGGCGAGCGGCACCAGCCCCGCTGCGTCCTCTTCGCGGTTGAGGTCGATAACGAGGCGCGACACGGTCGCCTTGTGCGCCGGATAGCCGAGCGCGTCGGCAAGCGCCCCTGCCCCGAGGTCCCAGGCGATATGCTCGTCCAGCAGCGCCGGATCGATGCCGAGTTCGATGTCGGGCGGCACATGGTTCGACGCATGATCGACGATGCTCAGGATGCCGCTCATCGCAGGACCGATTCCATTGCCCAATAGCCGGGATAGGTCTCGGTCGTTTCGTGCACCGCCCGTGCCCGCGCCGCTTCGCTGGCAAACAATGCGAAGCAGGTTGCGCCCGAGCCCGACATCCTTGCCAAAGTGACGTCATGGCGGCGGGCGAGCCACGCGACGAGATCGGCAATTTCGGGGACCAGCCTCCAAGCGGGGGCCTCAAGATCGTTCCGTCCCTCACGCCAGTCGGCGAGCGGACCCCGGTCGATCCCGTCCCACGCCTGGAACACTGCCGCCGTCGACAGGGGGATGCACGGATTCACAAGCAGGATCGGGGTGCCTGTCACGTCCGAAACCGGCGACAACGCTTCCCCGACTCCTTCGCCGCGCATCGTCTGCGAGCCGACGCAGGCCGGGACATCGGCCCCCAGTGCGCGCTGGACGTCGGCCGACGGCAGGCCGCGCCCCGACAGCCGCGCGAGCAGCCGCAGCGCCGCCGCAGCATCCGCCGAACCACCACCGATCCCGCTCGCAACGGGCAAGTTCTTCGTGAGATGCAGCCGGGCAGTCACCCCAATCACATCCGCCGCACGTACAACCAGATTGTCGGTCGTCGACAGCCCGTCTGCGAACGGTCCGTCGATGGTCAGCGATGTCGCCCCGGCCAGTTCCGCCGTCAGCACATCGCCGTGTTCGCAAAAGGCAAACACCGTTTCCAGCTCGTGATAGCCGTCGTCTCGCCGCCGCCGGACATGGAGCGCGAGATTGACCTTGGCGTACGCCGCCTCAGTGAGGATCACGGCAAGCCCCGGTCGAGCTTGCCATCGATACGGTCGTGCGACGCCTCGGCCGCAGTCTCGCGCGCCGCCGCCCAAGCATAGCGCGCTTCGACGCGTCGTCCCGCCGCCCAATAGACATCGCCGAGATGCTCGGCGATTTCGGGTTCGACCGGATCGAGGATGCGGGCACGCTCGAGGATTTCGACCGCGCGGGCAATCCGCCCGCCCTTATATTCAGCCCAACCGATCGAGTCGGTGATCGCGGCATTTTCGGGCTGGGCGGCATCGGCGCGACGCAGCAGCGCCAGCGCGCGGTCGATCTCCTCACCCCGCGTCGCCATGCCATAGCCGAGCTGGTTGAGCAGACGCGGATCGTCAGGGGACAAGGCAAGCGCACGCTCGAACGCGGATCGCGCGCCGCGCCAGTCGCCGCCCTGATCGAGCGCATTGCCGAGCGCCAGCCACAGCGGCGCACCGACCTTGTCGATCCCGATCTCCTCGGTCGCCCGCCGGTAGTGCCCCGCAGCCTCTGCAAAACGCCCGCGCCGCGCCTCGATATCGCCGAGACGGGTCAAGTCGTTGGTGGTCCGTGCCGCGCGGCTCGCAGCCTCGGCATAGGCCTCGTCGGTACGCCCGAGCGCCTCGAGCCGGTCGATCCGCATCGACCGGCCGAGATCGGCATAGACCGGATCGCGGGCGACGCTGTCGATCAACGCGAGCGATTCGGTGTTGCGCCTGGCTAGGCCCAGCGCCGTTGCCGCCACGAGCCTCGCGTTCGGACTCGCCGGATCGGCAAATGTCGCAAAACGCGCGAGCGTGATCGCCGAGCGTGCCGAACTCTCGTTCATCAAGTCGCCCGCCATGCGCGCGAGAATGAAGGCTGCCCCGCGTGCGGGATTGTCGACCGCGCCTGCCAGCCGCTTGCCGCTCGACAGGGCCGCCCGTGCCGCCACCACCGTCGGGTCGTCACCCGCCAGAAGCCCGATTGCAGCTGACCTTTGCTTGTGCGCAGCCAGCGACGCCGCCGCTGCCAGCCGCAAGGTGCTCGCCCGGTAACGGTCTGTAGACCACAGGCTGCTGACGGCATCGATGCTGTCGCCGGGTTCCCCTCGGGCGATGGCGAGCAATATGTCGTTTTCCGCCACATAGGCGGTCGCAGTGGTCTTCGACGGCGGCGCCTTTTCGCCGGTTGCCTGCGAAATCCAGCCGCGAAACAGCGGCGCGAGGAAATCGAACCCGTCCTGGTCCTCGATCTGGTCGAGTCGGTTGGCTGCCGCGCGCCAGTCACGCTCGCGAACGGCAGCGATGTAGAGTAGCACCCGCGCATCGGAGGGCACGATGCCGGTGCGCTCGAGCGTCTGAGCTGCCCTGAGCGCCAGTGCATAGTCGCCGCCGTCGACACCGGCGCGATAGGCGCGGAACGCGACCATTGCGGCATCCGACGACATGGTGAGCGCGGCGGTGTAGCTGGCGACCGCCGTCGCGCTGTCGCTCGCCTTGTCGGCAACGCGGGCGCGGACATAGGCTCCCAATGCCGACGGCTCGATCCGCTTTGCCGCCGCGCCGGTCGCGACCAGAGCAGCCGCCAAGACAGCGAGGCTACATGTTCGGATAGTTCGGCCCACCGCCGCCCTCCGGTACGACCCAGACGATGTTCTGGGTCGGATCCTTGATGTCGCAGGTCTTGCAGTGGACACAGTTCTGGGCGTTGATCTGCAGCCGCTCGCCGGTCGGATTGCTGGCATCCTCGACGAATTCATAGACGCCCGCCGGGCAGTAACGCTGCTCGGGCCCCGCATAAAGCGGCAGGTTGACGGTCGTCGGGACACTGGCGTCCTTGAGCGTCAGGTGGACCGGCTGGTCCTCCTCGTGATTGGTGTTCGACAGGAATACCGAGGACAGCTTGTCGAAACTCAGCACCCCGTCGGGCTTGGGATAGCTGATGGGCTTTACCATGTCCCTGCGCCACAGGCTCTTGTTGTTTGCATGATGCTTCATCGTGAACGGCAGGCGGATACCGAGATATTCGAGCCACATAACGATGCCCGCGATAAGCGTGCCCAGCGTGCCGCCGAATTTCGAGATGATCGGCTCGAAATTGCGGACCATCCGCAGTTCCTTCTCGACCCAGCTCGACTTGTAGGCGTCGGTATAAGCATTGAGTTCGTCGCCCGACCGTTCGGCCGAAATCGCGGCAACGGCGGCTTCGGCAGCCATCATCCCGGACTTCATCGCGGTATGGCTGCCCTTGATGCGCGGCACGTTGAGGAAACCTGCCGTGCAGCCGATCAGCGCACCCCCGGGGAAGACCACCTTTGGCACCGACTGCCAACCGCCGTCGCAGATCGCCCGCGCGCCGTACGACACCCGCTTCCCGTTTTTCAGGATCGCGGCGATCTCGGGGTGCGTCTTCCAACGCTGCATTTCATCGAACGGGGACAGATAGGGGTTCGTGTAGCCAAGCCAAACGACATAACCGAGCGACACCTGCCCGCCCGCCTGATGATACAGGAATCCGCCACCGAACCCGTCCTTGTCGGCAATCGGCCAGCCCTGGGTATGGATCACACGCCCTTGCGCATGTTGTTCGGCAGGAATGTCCCACAACTCTTTGATGCCGATGCCATAAACCTGCGGCTCGGCATCCTTGTCGAGATCGAATTTAGTCTTCAGCTGCTTGGTAAGGTGCCCGCGCGCGCCCTCGGCGAACAGCGTGTATTTGGCGTGGAGTTCCAGCCCCGGCTGGTAGTCGGGCTTGTGCGTCCCGTCACGGGCAACGCCCATGTCGCCGGTCGCGACGCCCTTTACCGACCCATCCTCGTTGTAGAGAATTTCGGCGGCGGCAAAGCCGGGAAAAATCTCCACCCCCAACCCTTCGGCCTGCTCTGCCAGCCAGCGGCACAAATTGCCGAGCGAGCCGGTATAGGTGCCCTTGTTGTTGAGGAACGGCGGTGCAAGGAAATGTGGGACGGCCAACTTGCTCGTCTTCGTCAGCACCCAATGCTGATTGTCGGTGACCGGTGTTTCGGCAAACGGGCACCCGCTCGTGCGCCAATCGGGCAGCAACTCGTCGAGCGCCTTGGGATCTACGACTGCGCCCGACAGGATATGCGCGCCGATTTCGGAGCCCTTTTCAAGCACGCAGACGCCCAGATCGGCGTTCAGCTGTTTCAGCCGGATCGCGGCGCTCAACCCCGCAGGTCCGCCTCCCACAATCACAACGTCGTACGGCATGGATTCGCGTGTCGTCATATCGGTGCCCTGTTACGGCGCTTGGCCGTCTTTCCTCGTCGTTTTGTCACGAACCGCATTCCGCATCATTGACCGCGACGTCAACCGATTGCTTTAACTGACAGCGATGCTCAATTGCGAAATTCATGATCTGCGCGACGAGGCCGAAAGCCTGATCGGGTGGTGGCGCGACGCCGGCGTCGATACGCTGATTGACGAGCAACCGCGCGACTGGTTCGCAGAAGGGAATGTGGCGCGGACGGTGCCAGCGAAGGCACACCCCCCAACCTCGGACAATGCACCGCAGCCACCAGCGGCACAGTCACAACCGGAATTGCCAACCGTGCTGCCGCAGGCGCTCGCCGAATTCATCGCGTGGCTCGCTACCGACACTTCGACGCTCGCCAATTATCCCATCCGTCAGCGCCTCGCCCCTGAAGGGCACTCTGCCAACGCGCCGATGATCGTCACCGATGTACCCGAACGCGGCGACGCCGAGGCAGGACATTTGCTATCGGGCGAGATCGGCGCGCTGTTCGACCGGATGATCGCGGCATGGAAAATCAACCGTGGGCGCATCTATCTTACTGCGCTCGCACCCGCGCGTCCGGCCAGCGGGCGCATCGACGCACAGGCGCTCGACCTGCTCGGCCCGTTGATCGTGCATCACATCCGTATAGCGGCCCCGAAAAAACTGTGGCTGATGGGCGAAGCGGCAAGCCGTGCGGTGCTCGGGATGAATGTAGCCGAAGCAACGGGACGGTTACATTTCATTAACTATGATGGGGTCACTGTGGAGGCAATCGCAACGCTTCATCCGCGTGTGCTGCTCCGCGAGCCCAAATCCAAAGGGCGGGTGTGGGAAGACATGCAGAGACTGATCGGGGACGGAACGGCATGAGAGTATCGGTTTTGCTGACTGGTGTTGCCTTGTCGGGTGCGACTGTCGCCACGCCTGTCATTGCCGCCGAAGCGATCATCGCGGCCAAATCTGCCGCCCTCGCCCTTCCTGTCCAGCTCGGTCCCAACGCCCGCAGCCAGTATCGGGCGATTTTCGACGATATCGACGCGGGGCGCTGGACCGACGCAGCGGCCAAGCTTGATTTCATGCCCGAAGGGCCGCTGCACTTCGTTGCACGCGCGGCAATTTTTACGGCCAAGGGTTCGCCGAAGGTGGACGGGACACAACTTGCCGCGCTGGCAACCGCCGCCCCGCAACTTCCCGAGGCACCTACACTTGTCCGCCTGGCGCAGTCTCGCGGCGTCGATGCCCTGCCCGCGCTGCCCGAACCGCATGCGATCGGCTGGCTCGGCACCTCACCACGTCGCGGTCGCACGGCTACGACCGAGGGCGATGCCGTCGCTTCGGTGATGGGCCAGCGGATCCTGCAATTCATCAAAGACGACAGTCCTACCGAAGCCGAAGCGCTGCTGGTCTCGAATGAACCGAGCCTGACGCCCGCGGGGCTGGCCGAATGGCGCCAGCGCGTTGCCTGGTCCTACTATATCGAGGACGACGACACTAATGCCCGTCGTTTGGCCACGGTGGCGCAGGCAGGCACCGGCCCTTGGGCAGCACAGGCCGACTGGGTGGTAGGTCTTGCGGCATGGCGGCAGAAGGATTGGACCACCGCGTCGAACGCTTTCGCCTCGCTGGCCCGACGTTCGTATGATCCCGAAATGATCGCGGCGGGGCATTATTGGGCCGCACGCGCTGATATGGTGCGTCACCAGCCCGACCTGATTCAGCCGCGCCTCCGCGCAGCCGCACGGCTCGAGGAAACATTTTACGGGATGCTCGCCAGCGGCGCGATGGGGCTGGCCGCCCGGAAGGACGACGATGGCAGCGGCGCAATCCGTCAACTGACCGGTCATCCCAATGTCCGCGCCGCACTCGCACTCGCCGAAATCGGCGAAAACGACCGTGCCGATGCGCTGGTGCGCTGGCAGGCGCGCATCGGCAGCCCCGCCGAACATGCGACGCTTACCGCAATTGCGGGCAAGCTCGACCTGCCATCGACTCAGCTGTGGCTGGCACACAATGGTCCGGCGGGTGCAAAGACCTCGATCGAGGGTCGTTACCCGATGCCCGGCAACTGGTCGCCCGAAGGCGGCTGGCGCGTCGACCGCGCACTCGTATTCGCGCACACCCTTCAGGAATCGAACTTTCGTACCAACGCAGTTAGCGCAGCGGGCGCGCGCGGTCTGATGCAGGTTCGCCCCGGCACGGCGAGCGATATCGCGCGCAAAAAGGGCATCGTGTTCGCCGGATCCCTATCGTCGCCTGCCACCAACATGGAATACGGGCAAAGCTATATCGAACAATTACGCGATATGGCGCAGACTGGCGGGCTGCTGCCCAAGGTAATCGCCGCATACAACGCCGGTCCCGCCCCGCTCGACCGCTGGAACTCCAACACCGCCGCCGCGAAAGACCCGCTGCTCTACATCGAGAGCATCCCTTATTGGGAGACCCGCGGCTATGTAACGATCGTCCTTCGCAATTACTGGATGTACCAGCAACAGGCCGGTCAGAAGACCGTCAGCCGCAGCGCGCTGGTTCAGGGCATCTGGCCGAAATTCCCGACAGTGGCGAGCGCCGCTCGCTAATCTGGCAAAGGCTGCTCGATCCGCCCTTGACCAGAACCGTCATTGCGAGCGAAGCGAAGCAATCCACATCGCCGCCTGTGCAGTCCGCTGGATTGCTTCGCTGCGCTCGCAACGACGGAACTGTGTGCATGATCGACGACTCCCTTCCCTTCATCCCCGTCAACATCGCGCTCCTCACCGTATCTGACACGCGCGACGCCTCGACCGACAAGTCGGGCGACCGGCTCGCGGGCCTGATCGAGGCGGCGGGCCACCAACTCGTCCGCCGCATGATCGTCCGCGACGATGTCGAGGCGCTGGTCGGGCAATTCGAGGCGTGGATCGAGGACGAAGCCGTCGATTGCATCATCTCGACCGGCGGCACCGGCGTGACCGGCCGCGACGTGACACCAGAGGCCATAGACCGGCTCGACGGCAAATCGATTCCTGGCTTCGGCGAACTGTTCCGCTGGCTCAGCTACGCGAATATCGGCACCTCGACGATCCAGTCGCGCGCCTGTGCCGCCGTGGTGCGCGGCACCTATATCTTCGCCTTGCCCGGTTCGACCGGCGCGGTAGCCGACGGATGGAACGGGATTCTGAGCACGCAGCTCGATTCGCGCCACAAACCCTGCAATTTTGTCGAACTGATGCCGAGGTTGCGCGAAGTCTGAACCGAATTTCAACGATCTGGTGGCAGGCCATGGATATGGCGCAGTCGATATTCTTGGCATGGATCGTCGCACTTGGCCTGAACGTGCTGTCATTCGTCCAGTTCGGATGGGACAAACGGCGCGCCGAATTAGGCTTACGGCGGACGCCCGAAGGTTCGCTGTTAATGACTGGAATGCTCGGTGGTTGCGTCGGCGCCTATCTCGGTCGCTCGCACTTCCGGCACAAAACACGCAAGCAGCCGTTCGGCAATCGTCTGTTCGGAGCCACTATACTGAACGTGACGGGCGTGTCTGCTATCGCCACCCGGATTGTCACAGCGGCTTGACCGCAGCCTTCCCGGTGCTACGCAAAAATCTTAGTGACATCGCTGCTCCCCTTTCCCCACCGGCACCTGACCGGGATTGCGGGCCTGCAGCCGCACGAGATCGTCTTCCTGCTCGACGAGGCCGACGGGTGGGTCGAGCATAACCGCAGCCACAGCGCATCGGACCATCGGCTGGATGGCCTCACCCAGATCAACGCGTTCTTCGAGAATTCGACGCGGACGCTGCTCAGCTTCGAGATCGCCGGCAAGCGGCTGGGGGCCGATGTCGTCAACATGCACGCGGCGCAGTCGAGCGTGAAAAAGGGCGAGACGCTGATCGACACAGCGATCACGCTCAACGCGATGCGCGCCGACGTGATCGTGATCCGCCATGGCAGCAGCGGCGCGGTGGCGCTGATCGCTGACAAGGTCGACTGCCCGGTACTCAATGCGGGCGACGGGACGCACGAGCACCCGACGCAGGCCCTGCTCGACGCGCTAACGATCCGGCGGCGGCTTGGCGCAATTGCGGGCAAGCGCATCGCAATCTGCGGCGACGTACTGCACAGCCGCGTCGCGCGCTCGAATATCCTGTTGCTGACCGCGCTGATGGCCGAAGTGCGCGTGGTAGCGCCGCCGACGCTGATGCCGGCCGGGATCGAGCGGTTCGGCGTGGTGCCGTTCACTGACATGGATGCGGGAATCGAGGGCGCGGACGCGGTAATGATGCTCCGCCTGCAATCCGAACGGATGTCGGGCGGGTTTGTGCCCTCCTTACGCGAATTCCACGCGCTTTACGGACTGACGCCCGAACGGCTGGAACGCGCACCAGATGCGATTGTCATGCATCCGGGCCCGATGAACCGGGGCGTCGAGATTGCATCTTCGGTTGCCGACGATCCGGTACGTTCGACGATTGCCGAGCAGGTCGAAATGGGTGTCGCGGTGCGGATGGCCTGTCTCGACGTGCTGACAGGCCAAAGAACCAAGGGCGGGCGGCGATCGTGATCATCCGGGGCGGCAAGCTGGTCGATATTGCGGGCGAGCGTCACGGCGACCTCGTCATCGATGGCGACAAGATTGCGGCGGCTACCGGCTCGACCAAGACCATCGACGCCACCGGCAAGATCGTCCTACCGGGCATTGTCGATCTGGGGGTATTCGCCGTCGAACGCGGCGCGTCGGCGGCAGGCGGGATCACGCGCGTCGCGCTGATGCCCGACCAATCGCCGGTGCTCGACGATCCGGGCCTCGTCCAGCGCGCCGCGCTGGCCGCCAAGCCCGCCTTGTGGGTTCACCCGCTGGCCGCCGCGACAAAGGGGCTGCGCGGGGAAGAACTCGCCGAATATGCGCTGATGACGCGCGCCGGCGCGAAGGCCGTGGCGACCGGGCGCAGCTGGATTGCCGATTCGGGCGTGATGCGGCGCGTGCTCGCCTATGCGGGATCGCTCGGCCTGACGGTTGTCGCACATGCCGAGGACGGCGGGCTGGCCGGGACCGCCGTCGCAACTGAAGGCGAAACAGCAACACTCTACGGACTTCCCGCTGCACCTGCGATGGCCGAAGCGATGGCCGTTGCGCGCGATCTGGCACTGGTCGAGGAGACGGGCGCACGGCTGCACTTCCGCCAGGTGACGACGTCGCGCGCCTTCGATCTTGTCCGTGCGGCCAAGGCGCGCGGATTGCCCGTGACCTGCGGCATCGCCCCGACGCATCTGCTGCTTAACGATATCGCGGTCGGCGATTACCGCACCTTCGC
The DNA here is from genome assembly GCF_024758725.1 of Sphingomonas sp. SUN039. Lineage (NCBI taxonomy): Bacteria > Pseudomonadati > Pseudomonadota > Alphaproteobacteria > Sphingomonadales > Sphingomonadaceae > Sphingomonas > Sphingomonas sp. SUN039. The sequence goes on from NZ_CP096972.1 coordinate 1,450,734, forward strand.
GCGCCTCTCCCCGCCGCTAAGGAGCGACGACGACCGCCGCGCCGCTATCGAGGCGTTGCGCGACGGGACCATCGACGTGCTGTGTTCGGCGCACGATCCGCGCGGGCCCGAGGCAAAGCGCCTGCCCTTTGCCGATGCCGAACCGGGCGCATCCGGTGCGGAAACGTTGCTGACGCTCGCACTGGGACTGGTCCGCGACGGCGTGATCGACCTGCCGCGCCTTGCCGCCCTCACCAGCGCGAACCCGGCGAAGTTATTGGGCGTGGACTGCGGACGGCTCGAAACGGGGGCACCCGCCGATCTCGTCATCGTCGATCCCGACAAGCCATGGCGGATCGACGGCGCGCGCTTTGCCTCATCAGCCGGAAACACGCCGTTCGACGGTCTGCCGGTACAGGGCAAGGCCGTCCGCACGATCAAGGGCGGACGGACGATCTTCGAACTTTAGGGTTTAGCGCGAGGCAACCTTGAACGTGTGCTTCTGCACCCAGCGTGCCGGCGCATCGCCCGATTGGACGCGGACAAAGCAGACATTGCCGGTCTGCTTGATTCGCGCGCACATCTTGTCGGCGTCCGCGCGGTTGGCAAAGCTGCCGACCGATACGCGGACGAGATTGGCGTTGCGAACCTTCGCTGCACCGTTGATCGCCTCATAGTTGGCAAGGTCGACCCGACCCGAAACGCGGTTCCACGCGCGTTCAGCCGCCGAGGCGCTCTGGAAAGCGCCGATCTGGACGACAAATTGGCCGCCCTTGGCCGGACGGAACGCCGCTGCCTTCATCAGGCGGGCGGACGGGACGACAGGCTTTGCCACGACAACCGGCTTGGCGACCGGCGCGGGCTTCGCAGCGACGGGACGCGACGGCGGGACGACGGCGGTACGGACAGGGCGCGGCTCGGCGCGGATCAGGACCGGCTCGGGCGTGGGCGCGACGGCAACCACGGGCTGGACGACGGGCGCAACCGGCGCGACCGGCGTTTCAAAGGCGGGCTGATCGACAGCGGCAACTGCCACCGGCTCGGGCGCGGGGGCCACAGGTTCGGCGACCGGTGCAACCGGTTCGGCGGCGGCAACCGCCACCGGCGCGGCAGGTACTGCCAGCGCTAGGCGCGTCGGCTGACCGGCGTCCGCGACCGGCTTCACCCCGAGAAGCGACGCGACTTGCATCGATCCAGCGCCCGGACGGGCAAAGGTCGCCCAGGTCGCGAGACGGGCATCCGCCTCATCGGGCGTCAGATCCTGAACCGCCATCACCTTGGCGTTGGTCCATTTGCCCGCGAGAGCGTAGGCGAGTGCGAGATTCTGGCGCGTCTTTGCATTGGCATCGGGCGCACGCGTTGCAAATTCGAGGATGCGGACGGCCTCAGTCGGATTACCCGCCAGGGCTAGCGCCAGCCCGAAATCGGCGGCGGGCAGCTTGTCGCGATAATCGGCGAGCGTCGCCTGCGCCGCATCGCCCTTGCCCAGCGCGATCTGTGCGAGCGCGAGGTTGAGCGCAGCACGCTCTCTCTCGGGATCGAGTGTCAGCGTGTCGGCGAACGTCTGTTCGGCTGACTGGAAACGTCCGGCGGCGAGATAAGCCTGCCCCAGCAGCATGCGATAATCCGCATTGCGGCCTTGCAACGCCACGGCAGCTTCGGCGAAGGACACTGCCTTGACGGCGTTCCTCTTGACCAGCGCCTTGCTGGCACGCTGGGCAAAGCCGACTGCCTGACGCGCCGCCTGTTCGGCGGAAACCGGCGACGACCCCTGCGCCTGGCCGCTGACGCTGCCGAGCATGAGGGCGGACCCAACCACCAGTGTCGATGTCGTGAGCCGCAGCAGTGATGTCGCGTTCATGGTCTTCCCCCTCAAAACGGTCATTTGCCCGCGCTGCCCGAACCGGCCGCCTTAGCCAGTTCGCCGACACCGGGCTGGGTTGCGAGAAAGGCGTCGAGCGCCTGTACAACGAGAAGCTGGGCCGACTTGTGCGCGACCGCACAGGCAAGCCGCAGTTGCAGGTGGCGATCCGGGTCGAGGCGCAGCGTGAACGCCGCCTTGCCCTTCGATCCGGGTGCCGCACGCTTGGCCCGCTCGGCAAAGGAGTCCGACAGCGGTTCGAGTTCGCGCTTCAGTTCTTCCTGCTGGCGCACCACGGCGGGCAGTTCATCAGGCACCTCGACAGCTGCGACCGGCAGGATCGGTACGACTTCGGCGCTGACCGGCGCGGCGACCGACTCGGGCTCATGGCCCATGTCGTTCCAGCCCAGGTCTTCGTGATGCTGGTGGCTATTGCCGCCGCCGAAGCCGAAGCTGGCAAAGCCCTGCGGACGCATGGCAGGCTTGGCCTGCCCCTTGCGGGCGAGCAGCGATGACGACAGCGATGCGAGAGGTTTGGGTTCGCCCATGACGCCCTCCCTCACTGACCGACCACGCGGCGGCCGAAGCCTCCGCCGGCAGGACGATGCATGACAGGGGCCGCTGCGGCGATGCCGGGGGCCGAGAACACGGTGCGGCGGAAGTTCTTTTCGAGCCGGTCGGACACATAATCCCACAGCTCGGTAACTTCGGCGGCGGAGCGGCTGCGCGGATCGCATTCCATGACCGTGCGCCCGTCGATCATCGATGCGGCGAAATCGGTGCGGTGATGAAGCGTGACCGGCGCGACGGTACCGTGCTGCGACAGGGCGACAGCGGCTTCGTAAGTAATCTTCGCCTTGGGCGTTGCACCGTTGACGACGAACAGCAGCGGCTTGCCCGCGCGGTCGCACAGGTCGACGGTCGCGCCGACGGCGCGCAGATCGTGCGGCGACGGGCGCGTCGGGATGATGATGAGTTCGGCAACGGCGATAACGCTCTGGATCGCCATGGTGATCGCGGGCGGGGTATCGATGACCGCCAGACGAAAGCCCTGCTGACGCAGCATTTCAAGATCGGCCTGTAGGCGTGCGACGGTCGTCTGGGCAAAGGCAGGATATTCCGCCTCGCGCTCGTTCCACCAGTCGGCCAGCGACCCCTGCGGATCGATGTCGATCAGGACGACCGGTCCGGCGCCTGCGCGCTGGGCCTGGACGGCAATATGGCCGGACAGGGTGGTTTTCCCCGATCCGCCTTTTTGGGAGGCCATTGCCAGTACGCGCATCGACAGTCCTTGGGTGTTGTCAGGTCTGCCGAGGGGAATGTCATGCTGCTGCCTAAGATAAGGTTAATCAGCGCCCAGAATGTGAAATGGCGAAGACAGGTTCAAACAGTCGCATTCGATTGCCGCTTCATGCTAAAGCGCTGTTCATCTTCGCTGTGGCAAAAGCAGCAGGACGGGTCGAGCAAGGGGAAGACGATGTTGCGTTGTGGTTTGCTGGCGGCGGGTGCCGCGATGCTGTTCGCGGTCGCATCGCCCGCCTGCGCCGATACCAAGGCCGGTTTCGACAAGTGGAATCGCGGCGATTTCTATGGGGCCGTGGCCGAATGGCGCCCGCTGGCCATCGCGGGCGACCCGGTCGCACAGTATAACCTCGCCAAGGCCTATCAGCTCGGTCGCGGGCTGCCCGTCGACATGAAGATGGCCGAAAGCTGGTATGGCAAGGCCGCGCAACAGGGCCATGTGCCGAGCCGCGACAATTACGGGCTGTTGCTGTTCCAGAACGGCGACCGCACGTCGGCCATGCCCTATATCGAGGAATCGGCGAACCGCGGCGAACCGCGCGCGCAATATGTGCTCGGGACAGCCCTGTTCAACGGCGACACGATGAAGAAGGACTGGGTGCGCGCCTATGCGCTGATGACCCGCGCATCCGCAGCCGGGATTTCGGCGGCATCGAGCAGCCTTGCCCAGATGGACAAATATATCCCGCTCGACCAGCGCCAGCGCGGGCTGACCCTCGCGCGCTCGTACGAGACGTCGGCGTCGAACCCGCAACTGGCGGCCGGGATGGTCGGCGATGGCCCGCCACCGCGTCCCGCCGTCGCCACCGAGGATTTGCCCCCGTCCGATGTCGGTGCGCCACCCCCGCCGACGCCGAAGCCGGTCAAGACCCCGAAACCGCCGGTGGTGAAGACCCCGCCGGTCAAAGTTGCCGTCGCGCCGCCGCCGCCCGCGCCCAAGCCGGTGCCCGCACCTGCTCCGAAGCCCGCTCCTGCCCCCCAGCCGGTCGCTTCGGCAGGCGGCTGGCGTATACAGCTCGGCGCGTTCAGCAGCGACGCCAACGCCCAGCGCGCTTGGGGTGCGGTCGCAGGCCGCCTGAGCGGTCTGCGACCGAGCTATGTCCGCGCGGGCAATATCATCCGCCTGCAAGCCGGGCCTTTGCGCGACAAGGCCGCCGCCCAGCGCGCTTGCGCCGCATCGGGCACGAGCTGCATCCCCGTCGCGCCATAACGTCATGAGCGTCGCCTTCCGCCGCGAGAGCGACGAGGAACACCTCGAACCCAAATTCGAAATCCCGCTGCCGCCCGGGCTGAACATCGTCACCGCGCGCGGGCTGGCGTTGATCGAAGCCAAGGTGGCCGAATGGAACGCCAGCGTTGCCGCTGCGGAAGACGATGAGGCACGCAAGAAAGCGAAGCGCGATCTCGCTTATTGGAACACCCGGCTGTCGACGGCACGCGTTGCCGACGCACCGACACCCGGTGTCGCAGGGATCGGCTCGCGCATCGCCTTCCGCCTCAACGGCACGTCGCGCGCTATCGAGATCGTCGGCCATGACGAGGCAGACCCCGCCGCCGGGCATCTCGCTTTTGCCGCGCCGCTTGCGAAATCCATGATCGGTGCCGAAGTCGGCGACCTCCTCGATTTCGGCGGTGTCGAAGACGCGCTGGAAATCCTGTCGATCACCCCTTGATGCGCGGGCGGCCCATATAGTCCATCTTGCCGATCGGCATCCCCTGCGCGCGCAGGATCGCATAAGCCGTCGTCGCGTGGAAATAGAAGTTCGGCATCGAGAACGACATCAGGAAGTTCTCGGCGGTGAATTCCATCCGCCGTTCGCCCATCGCAAAAGCCATGTCATTGCCGACGAAGCCGTTCACCTCGTCCGGGTTAACGGCTTCGAGCGCGGCATGTGTCTCAGCGAGTTGCGCGGCGAGCCCCGCGAAATCGGCGGGCCAAGGTGACCGGTCGGGGCTGAAAACCCTCGCACGCACGCCCTCGATGGCCTTGATCGAATGGACCGAAACCGCCTTCACCTGATAGCCCAGCGGCAACATGTCGTCGGCAAGCTTCGCGCCGAGCAGCGTCGCCGGATCAAGGCCATTTTCGGCGGCGAACGCTTCTGCCTTGGTCACCAGCGCCGCGACGCTGCCGACGATCTGGAGGAACGAAGGGACGGTGGCGTCATAAAGCGAAAAGGACATGGGTCGGTCTCCTGCTTAGGGGGAATCAATCTAGTCCCAGCGCGTAGCGCACCACGTTGAGGTCGCCAAATCGTACGCTGGCATCAGCCGCTGCTTCGGTCTTCGGTTTCGCATGATACGCGATGCCGAGCCCCGCCGCCTCGATCATTGGGATATCGTTCGCGCCGTCGCCGATGGCGAGTGTGGCATTAATCGGAATGCCGAGCGCGGTGGCCTCGGCCAGCAGAGTTTCGCGCTTGGTCTGCGCGTCCACGATGGGGAATTCGACCTCGCCGGTCAGTTTGCCGTCCTGCACCACCAAATGGTTGGCGATGGCGCGGTCGAAGCCGATCTGTTGCGCCACGCTGTCGGTGAAATGGGTGAAGCCGCCGGAGACGAGTACCGCCCTGCCGCCAGCGGCCTTGAACGCCGTAATCAGGTCGACCGCGCCGCCCATCAACTTCACCCGTTCGCGCAGGCATTCTGCCACAGTCGCTTCGGAGAGGCCCGCGAGCAGCGCGACACGGCTGCCGAGCGCTTCGGCAAAGTCGAGCTCGCCGCGCATGGCGCGTTCGGTGACGTCGGAAACCTGGGCTTTCAAGCCGACATAGTCGGCGAGTTCGTCGATGCATTCGACGGTGATCATCGTCGAATCCATGTCGGCGATGAGGAGCTTGCGGTGGCGGTCGGGTTCGCGCTGGATAATGATGTCGAGGTGCGGAAGTGCCGCTTCGAGCGCTGCCCGTGCTCCTGCGGAAGCAGGAGCCTTGGAGCCGTGAACATCGGTCGCGTCGTCAGGGCTCCGGCCTTCGCCGGAGCACAGAAATCGCACGTCGCACGCCACCCCGTCGACGACCGCCCCCGCCGTCCCCCGCACCGCATCGCACGCCGCCGAAATATCGCCCGCGTCCAGCCGATCTTTTGCTACGAGGGTGGCAATGAACACTTCAGGTCTCCCAACGGTGGCGCTCATTGCAGGGCCGACCGCCAGCGGCAAGTCCGCGCTCGCGATGGCGCTCGCCGATCTGACGCCGTCGGTGATCGTCAACGCGGATTCGATGCAGGTCTATCGCGATCTGCGCGTGGTAACGGCGCGACCGAGCGAGGCGGACGAGGCGCGGCATCCCCACCGGCTGTTCGGCTATATCGACGGCGCGGAGGCGTGTTCGGCCGCGCGCTGGGCGACGGACGCGAGGGGCGCGATTGCCGAAGCGCATGGCGAGGGCCGCTTGCCAATCGTTGTTGGCGGGACCGGCCTCTATATCCGCACCCTGCTCGACGGCATTGCGCCGGTGCCTGAAATCAATCCGGGCGTCCGTGCCGAAGTGCGGGCGCTCCCGGTGGCCGAGGCGTTCGACGCGCTGACCCGTGAGGACGCCGAGGCCGCAACGCGGCTTGCCCCCGCCGACACGACGCGGGTCGCGCGGGCGCTGGAGGTTGTGCGTTCGACGGGGCGGACACTCAAGGACTGGCAGGCGCAAAAGGTCGGCGGCATCGGCGAGGCGGTCCGACTGGTACCGCTGGCGCTGCTCCCGCCGCGCGACTGGCTGTTTGACCGGTGCGATGCGCGGTTCGAAGCGATGATCGAGGCGGGAGAGGACGAGGTGGCGGCGCTCATCGAACGTGATCTCGATCCCGCGCTGCCGGTTATGCGCGCCATCGGCGTGGCAGAGATTGCAGCGCTGCTGGCGCGAAAGGTTAGTAAAGGTGATTGCAAAACAGCAGGTGCGCTTGCCACCCGCCAATATGCCAAAAGGCAGTATACATGGTTCGTCAATCAGGCCCCGACGGAATGGAAACGCGTCGTCACGTCACTAGATTCCGAAAATATCCATAATTTAGTAATAATATTACGCGATAAGGCGTTGACAGCATAGTTTCGTATCACTAACGGCCCCGCACTGCAACATAAGGACGCGTCGAATGCCTGCCGAGAAACCCGGAGCCGAAATCCTCGTCGAGGCGCTTGTCGATCTCGGCGTCGAAATCGTGTTCGGCTATCCCGGCGGCGCGGTGCTCCCAATCTATGACGCGCTGTTCAAGCAGAAGCGGATCAAGCACATCCTCGTCCGCCACGAACAGGCGGCAACGCATGCGGCGGAGGGCTATGCGCGCGCGACCGGCAGGCCCGGCGTCGTGCTCGTCACCAGCGGCCCCGGTGCGACCAATGCGATCACCGGCATCACCGACGCGCTGATGGATTCGATCCCGATGGTCGTCATCACCGGCCAGGTGCCGACAGCCCTGATCGGCACCGACGCATTCCAGGAGGCCGATACCGTCGGCATCACGCGCCACTGCACCAAGCATAATTATCTGGTGAAAGACCCCGCCAAGCTCGGCGGCATCATCCATGAGGCTTTCCATATCGCCACATCGGGCCGTCCCGGGCCGGTCGTCGTCGACATCCCCAAAGACGTGCAGGTCGCGACCGCGCGCTACACAAATCCGGGCAAGATCCAGCACAAGACCTATCGCCCTGCCCTCAAGCCTGAGCCGAAATCGGTCGAAACGCTCGTCGAAATGCTCGCGGCAGCCGAACGCCCGGTGCTCTACACCGGCGGCGGGATCATCAATTCGGGGCCGGGTGCGAGCCAGATGCTGCGCGAGCTGGCTAGGATTTCGGGTGCGCCGGTGACGTCGACGCTGATGGGCCTCGGTGCCTATCCGGCGAGCGGCGAGCAATGGCTCGGTATGCTCGGCATGCACGGCACCTATGAAGCGAACATGGCGATGCACGGCGCGGACTTGATCGTGTGCCTCGGCGCGCGGTTCGACGACCGCGTGACTGGCCGCCTCGACGCTTTCAGCCCGCGCTCGAAAAAAATTCATGTCGATATCGACCGCAGCTCGATCAACAAGATCGTCCGCGCCGATTTGGGCGTGGTCGGCGATGTCGGGCGGGTGCTGGAGGATGCGGTCAAGCTGTGGAAGGCGCGCCAGCATCCCAAGCCCGACCTGGCCGCGTGGTGGGCGCAGATCGACAAGTGGCGCGCCAAGAAATCGCTCGGTTTCGCCAAGTCCAAGACCGAGATCATGCCGCAACACGCCGTCCGCGCGCTGTGGGAAGCGACGCACAAGCGCAATCCGATCATCACCACCGAAGTCGGCCAGCACCAAATGTGGGCGGCGCAGCATTTCGGTTTCGAAGGGCCGAACAAATGGCTTACCTCGGGCGGGCTCGGCACGATGGGTTACGGCCTGCCCGCGGCGATCGGCGCGCAGCTCGGCAATCCGAATGCGCTGGTCATCGACATTGCGGGCGAAGCGTCGATCCAGATGAACATTCAGGAGCTGGCGACCGCGACGCAATACCGCCTGCCGATCAAGATTTTCATCCTCAACAACGAATTTATGGGCATGGTCCGCCAGTGGCAGGAGCTGACCTATGAAAGCCGCTATTCGGAAAGCTATTCGGACGCCCTGCCCGATTTCGTGAAGCTCGGCGAGGCCTACGGGTGGAAGGGGATGCGCTGTTCGGACCCCACCGATCTCGACGGCGCGATTGCCGAGATGCTGGCGCATGACGGGCCGGTGATTTTCGACTGCAGGGTCGCGAAAATGGCGAACTGCTTCCCGATGATCCCCAGCGGCAACGCGCACAACGACATGATCCTCGATCCCGGCAGCGTGACCGGCACGATGGACGACGAAGCGAAGGCGCTGGTGTGACAAGCTTGTTGTTTGTTACGATACCGCTGCTCTGGGTTGCAGGGTTTTGCATTGCGCGTGCTGTCGTTGATTTTCGTCAGCGTCGCTATTGGTGGGCAGCGGCAGGTGTGGCTAGCGCGCTTATAGTGTTCCTAACACCCATCCAGACACACGCGGTCAAAATCGACCTCCCAATTCGGGTAAGCTGATGCACATCAAGACCGGCCCTATCGAGCGTCACACGCTCTCCGTGACCGTGGACAACGAGTCCGGCGTGCTCGCGCGCATCGCGGGCATGTTCTCGGCGCGCGGCTATAATATCGAGAGCCTGACCGTCGCCGACATCAGCGCCGACGACGCGGTATCGCGGATTACCATCGTGACGACGGGTACTCCTGCCGTGATCGAACAGGTGGTGGCGCAGCTCGACCGGCTGGTGCCGGTGCACAAGGTCACCGACCTGACCGTGTTGGGCGAACATGTCGAACGCGAACTGGCGCTGGTGAAGGTTGCTGGCGTCGGCGAGCACCGCATCGAGGCGTTACGCCTCGCCGAAGTGTTCCGTGCGAACGTGGTGGACACAACGATTTCGAGCTTCGTGTTCGAAGTGACGGGCGCGTCGTCGAAGATCGACCGGTTCGTCGAGCTGATGGGCGAAATCGGGCTGGTCGAGGTCGCGCGCACCGGTATCGTCGCGATGGCGCGGGGGAAGACGGCGGTATGATCGCGCGAGAATTTGCGACCGCGCTCCTTTTCATGAGCAGTGCCGCGCACGCCCAGTCGTCGCAGCCCGAACTCGACGCCATGCTCAAGCGCGTCATGCCTAACACGTTCAAACTGTCCGGCACTTGCAAGAGGCTGGCGACGCCGAAAGGCGACGAGACAACTGCTTGCGACAAAGAACTGATCAACATGGCGTTCGCAAGCGGCAATTCGAGCTTCATCGCGACCATGAAGAAGAAGGGCAGCATAGCGTTCCGGGGCCGCGACTCCGCCGCGAAAGGCAATGTCGCCCGGATCGCGGTCAACACGATCCTGCTGACCGGCAAGAGTTTCGCGCCCGCGACCGAGCTAAAGGCAACGGGCAGCTGCACGTACACCAACCCAAACAAGGGACCGGTCAGGGTCGAATGCAGCGCCGATACGATCGAGGGCAAGTACGAACTGTCCTACATCTCGGACGGCGTCTGGCCACCCAAGTAGCTGAAATTCATCCATTTTACAAAATCAAAAAGGGCAATACGGAATGCGCGTTTACTACGACCGGGACGCCGACATCGGCATCATCAAGGGCAAGAAAGTGGCGATCCTCGGTTACGGGTCGCAGGGCCATGCCCATGCCCAGAACCTCAAGGACTCGGGCGTCGCCGAAGTCGCGGTCGCACTGCGCGACGGTTCGCCAACGGCGGCAAAGGCGATCAACGCGGGTTTCAAGGTGATGGCCAATGCCGCCGCCGCCGCCTGGGCCGATGTCGTCATGATCCTCGCGCCAGACGAGCATCAGGCCGCGATCTATGCCGACGACCTGCACGCGAACCTGAAACAGGGCGCGACCTTGGCGTTCGCGCATGGCCTCAACGTCCATTTCGGGCTGATCGAACCCCGCGCCGATCTCGACGTCGTGATGATCGCACCCAAGGGTCCGGGCCACACCGTCCGCAGCGAATATGTCCGCGGCGGTGGCGTACCCTGCCTGATCGCGGTGCATCAGGACGCCAGCGGCAACGCGCACGACTTGGCGCTGGCCTATGCGAGCGCCGTCGGCGGCGGGCGCAGCGGCATCATCGAAACCAATTTCCGCGAGGAATGCGAAACCGACCTGTTCGGCGAACAGGCCGTGCTGTGCGGCGGCATCACGCACCTGATCCAGGCCGGGTTCGAAACGCTGACCGAGGCGGGATACGCGCCGGAAATGGCATATTTCGAGTGCCTCCACGAAACCAAACTGATCGTCGATCTGCTCTACGAAGGCGGCATTGCCAACATGCGCTATTCGATCAGCAACACGGCGGAATACGGCGACATCAAGACCGGCCCACGCATAATCACCGCCGAGACCAAGGCCGAGATGAAGCGCGTGCTGGCCGACATCCAGTCGGGGCGCTTCGTCAAGGATTTCGTCCTCGACAACCGTGCGGGGCAGCCCGAGCTGAAGGCGTCACGCAAAGCGGCCGAAGCGCATCCGATCGAGAAGACCGGTGCCGAGCTCCGCGCCATGATGCCGTGGATCGGCGCGAACAAGCTGGTCGATAAAGCCAAGAACTGAGGCGAAGAATTGACCTGCCGGGGGCGGCTGGTGTAGCCGTCCCCGGATGATGCGCATCCGCGCCCTGCTGCTTCGACTTACGCGCCCTTAGGCGCGACCTTCGTCGTGCGCGGTTCGCGCACACGCTGCCTAAGGGACATCACCGACAATCCTCGAAGCCAGCGAGTGCATCCATGTTACGCGACCCTTCCGCCAAATACCGCCCCTTCCCGCCCATCGATTTGCCCGACCGGCAATGGCCGTCGCGGACGATCACTTGCGCCCCGCGCTGGCTGTCGACCGATATGCGCGACGGAAATCAGGCGCTGATCGACCCGATGGACAGCGAGAAGAAGCAGCGGTTTTTCGACCTGCTCTGCCGCATCGGCATCAAGGAAATCGAAGTCGGTTTCCCAAGCGCGGGTACGACCGAATTCGACTTCATCTCGGGGCTGGTGAAGAACGGCCGCATCCCGGACGACGTCACCGTGCAGGTGCTGACACAAGCGCGGCGCGACCTGATCGAGACGACCTTTGCCAGCCTCGACGGCGCACCGCGCGCCATTGTTCATGTCTATAACGCGGTCAGTCCGGCGTGGCGCAAGATCGTGTTCGGGATGGACAAGGCGGCGATCAAGCAGATTGCCGTCGACGCCGCGATGATGCTGCGCGACGAGGCCGTCAAGCGTCCCGAGACCGACTGGCATTTCGAATATTCGCCCGAGACGTTTTCGACCGCCGAGATCGAGTTTTCGACCGAAGTCTGCGCGGCGGTGATGGACGTGCTGCAACCGACGGCGGACAGACCGATTATCTTCAACCTGCCCGCGACAGTCGAATGCGCGACGCCCAATATTTATGCCGACCAGATCGAATGGTTCGGGCGCAACATCCCGAACCGCGAGGCGGTGGTGATCTCGCTTCATACGCACAACGATCGCGGCACCGGCGTGGCGGCGACCGAGCTGGGCCTGCTGGCGGGCGCGGACCGGGTCGAGGGCTGTCTGCTCGGCAATGGCGAGCGCACCGGCAACGTCGACCTCGTGACGGTCGCGCTCAACATGTACACGCAGGGGATCGATCCCGGCCTCGATTTCAGCGATATCGACAGCGTCATCAAGACGGTCGAGTACTGCACCAACATCGCGACGCACCCGCGTTCGCCCTATGCGGGCGACCTCGTCTTCACTGCGTTCAGCGGGTCGCATCAGGACGCGATCAAAAAGGGGTTTGCGTCGCAGGAAGCGCGCAACGACGAGCTGTGGGAAGTTCCCTATCTTCCCATCGATCCCAAGGATCTGGGCCGCGATTACGAGGCCGTGATCCGCGTGAACTCGCAGTCGGGCAAGGGCGGCGTCGCCTGGGTGCTCGAACAGGACAAGGGGCTGAAACTGCCGAAGCGGATGCAGGCCGATTTCAGCCGCCACGTCCAGCGCCTTGCCGACGAAACCAGCCGCGAGCTGAACGCCGCCGACATCTGGGGCGCGTTCGAGGGCGCGTATCTCAGTGGCGGACGCTTCGACCTTGGCGATTATGAGGAAACGCGCGCGGCGAACGGCGACCGCATCTTTGCCGGCAAATTGGTGGTGGACGGGGTTGAACGCAGCGTCAGCGGACGCGGAAACGGTCTGATCTCCTCGGTCATCGCCGCCGTCGCCGACCAAGGCGTGGCATTGGACGTGATCGACTACACCGAACACACCCTCGGCCTCGGCAGCGACGCACAGGCGGCGGCCTATGTCGAGTGCCGGACAGCGAGCGGCAAGACCGTCTGGGGTGTCGGCATCGACGCGGACGTGGCGACTGCGAGCGTGCGCGCGGTGCTGGGGGCGGCTAACGCTGACTAATTAAGTTCGGCCGCCACGCCGAAGCGCTCAGCCACGGCACGAAGGCGCTTGTCTCGAGTCCAAATCTTGCAGTCCGCCGTCACTCTGGCCGATGCGAGTTGGTGGAGATCGACGAAATTTAGCCCCGTCGAAAATAGGCTGTCCTGTTCGAGCATGTGGACGATCTCGCTCTGGCGAAGCGGCATAAGCCACGGAAGTGCGCGGAGCAAAGCCATTGTTTGCCGCCTGTCGTGCATGGAGCCAAGACAAACCTCGACGAAGCAGTAGGGATGCAGGACCAACCCATCTCGCGCGGCCTGTTCCATTTCACGCTTCGGCGACCTGAAATGATCGACCCAAACCGATGTATCGACGAGGATCAACGATCCCAATCTTCGGGATTGTGGCCCGGGACGCTGAATTCGGGCATGGTTCCCCCGAGCGCAATCAGGCGTCGCGTCGCTTCGGTCGCAACCGCACTCTTCAGCGCACGACGCACCACCTCGGAACTTTCGTTGGCACCAAGATACTCCTTGGCATTTTCCCAAAGCTCGTCATCAACCGTGATCGTAGTCCGCATGACAACCTCCGATCATCATAAATAACATCATTGATGCGCTATTTCAACACCGTCGCCATCTTGACCGACTTCTCCGGCGCGCCGGTAAGCTGGACGATGTAGCGGCCCGGGACGACGTCGAAGCTCACCGATTTGCGGAGGCCCGGACAGGTTTTGAGGTCGGTGTGGCCGGTCGATTTCAGTGTGCGGCCGTCGCGGATCAGATCGACATAGGTGGCGTTCGACAGGATCACGTCGAGCTTGCCCGCTTTTGCCACGTCGAGCGCGGCGAGGCCGGCGGTGCTGCCGGGTTTTGGCGGGCGCTCGCCCTTTACAGCGAGTTTGACGGCGTTTGCGGGGAGCAGGCCGATCTCGTTCGAGGTGCCGGTCGTCAGCGCGAATTTCATGTCGGGCGCGCGCGCCGCGAGGTGCCGGACGGGCTTGGCCCATCCGGCAGGCGAGGGACAGGTTTGCGCGAACGCCGGAGTCGCTACCAACAGCGCAAGTACAGCTATAGTCCGCATCACTTCCTCCCGAAGAGTTTTTCAATATCGCCGTGTGCGAGTTTTATCCATGTTGGGCGACCGTGGTTGCATTGTCCAGAGTGCGGCGTGACTTCCATTTCGCGGAGTAGCGCATTCATTTCGGCGACCGACAAGATGCGCCCCGCGCGGACCGACCCGTGGCACGCCATGGTCGCGGCGACATGGTCGAGGCGTTCCTTGAGCGAGAGCGCCTCACCGAACGCCGCGAGCTCGTCGGCGAGGTCGGTGACAAGGCCGCGTACATCGCTTTGGCCCAGCATTGCGGGCATAGCGCGCACGAGCATCGCGGCGGGACCGAAGCGTTCGAGGTCGAGGCCAAGGTCGGCGAGCTCAGGGATACGGGTTTCGAGGCGGTCGCACGCGGTTTCGTCAAGTTCGACGACTTCGGGGAGGAGCAGCGGTTGTGAGGCGACCGCGCCATCGGCTGTAGCGCACCGCATCCGTTCGAGGACGAGGCGTTCGTGCGCGGCGTGCTGATCGACGATGACGAGGCCGTCCTCGGCCTCGGCGACGATATAGGTCGCGGCGACCTGTCCGCGCGCGACACCCATGGGGAAGCTGGGGACGGGAGCAGTGGCGGGTTCTGCGCGGGCGGCGGGGCGGTAGTCGTAAGGTGCGTCGGCAAAATGCGTCGCCCCGGCGGAGGCCGGGGCCGCCTGCGGCCAGAGTGCGCCATAATCGCGAGCGGCCTCGGCCTCTGCCGGGGCGACATGACTTGTCGTCCACATTCCCAAACTTGCCGCACTCGGTCGCGGCTGGCTTCGGTGCCCGGCTCCGTCAAGCGCCGCACGCAATCCGCCAACGATCAGCCCGCGCACCATCGCCGGATCGCGGAAACGGACTTCGGTCTTGGCCGGATGCACGTTCACATCGACTTGATCGAACGGCACGTAGAGGAAAAGCGCGACCACCGCATGGCGGTCGCGCGCGAGCATGTCGGCATAGGCACCGCGCACCGCGCCGATCAGCAGCCGGTCCTTTACCGGACGTCCATTGACGAAGAGATATTGGTGATCCGCAACACCGCGATTGAACGTCGGCAGACCTGCGACCCCGCCGAGCCGCACACCTTCGCGCACCGCATCGATCGCGACGCTGTTGTCCACGAGCAACCGGTCGGTCAGCGCCGCCACCCGTGCCGCCTGTTCCTCGCTCGCCACCGACAAGGTCCGCCGCCCATCATGGTCGAGCGTGAATGCAATATCGGGCCGCGCCATCGCGAGGCGTTTGAGCACATCGACGCAAGCGGCATATTCGCTGCGGGGGCTGCGGAGGAATTTGGCGCGGGCGGGAACGCGGGCGAACAGTCCCTCGACCCTGACCCGTGTCCCCGCGGGTAGCGCGGCGGGGCCATCGGCAACCACGTCACCGTTATCGACGGTCCGCGACCACCCTTCCCCGCCTGCAACCCGGCTCTCGATAGTCAGCCGTGCGACGCTCGCAATCGAGGGGAGCGCTTCGCCCCGAAATCCCATCGTGGAAACATTCTCGATAGCCTCATCGGGCAATTTCGACGTGGCGTGGCGTTCGAGGGCCAAAGCGATATCGTCGCGGCCCATGCCGCAGCCGTCGTCGACAACCTCGATCCCGTCGATCCCGCCCCCCGCCAGTGCGACCGAAATGCGGGTCGCCCCCGCGTCGATGGCGTTTTCGACAAGTTCCTTCAGCGCGGATGCGGGCCGCTCGACGACCTCGCCCGCCGCGATACGATTGACCAGGTGCGGGGGCAGTCGGCGTATTGACATTAACCGACCCCTAGACCAAGCGCAGCCATCCCGCGACCCCGGCCCGGAGCGGAATTTACGTCAAACATTCGCAGACGGGCCTAACCGGCTACGAGATCGCAATACTATGGCATTTCCCTTTTCGCGTTTCTTCAAATTCATGTCGCACGACATGGCTATCGACCTCGGCACCGCCAACACCGTCGTTTATGTGCGCGGGCGCGGAATCGTGCTCAACGAACCCTCGGTCGTCGCCATCGAGACGATCAACGGCGTCAAAAAGGTTAAGGCAGTCGGCGACGACGCCAAGATGATGATGGGCAAGACGCCGGGCAGTATCGAAGCGATCCGTCCGTTGCGCGATGGCGTCATCGCCGACATCGATGTCGCCGAGGAAATGATCAAGCATTTCATCCGCAAGGTGCACGGCGGCAAGGCGCGCGCGTGGCGCTTTCCCGAGATCGTGATCTGCGTGCCGTCGGGCTCGACCAGCGTCGAGCGCCGCGCGATCCGCGATGCCGCGTCGAATGCCGGGGCCAGCCAGGTTTTCCTGATCGAGGAACCAATGGCGGCTGCTATCGGTGCCGATATGCCGGTGACCGAGCCGATCGGTTCGATGGTCGTCGATATCGGCGGCGGAACGACCGAAGTCGCGGTGCTCAGCTTGCGCGGTGTCGCCTATTCGACCTCGGTCCGCGTCGGCGGCGACAAGATGGATGAAGCCATTGTCAGCTATGTCCGCCGCAACCACAATCTGCTGATTGGCGAAGCGACCGCCGAACGCATCAAGCAGGAAGTCGGCATCGCCAAGCCGCCCGCCGACGGCATCGGTCTGACCATCCACATCAAGGGTCGCGATCTGGTCAACGGTGTGCCGAAGGAAATCCAGATCAACCAGGGCCAGATTGCCGAGGCGCTGTCCGAACCGGTCGGCCAGATCGTCGAGGGCGTCCGGATCGCGCTGGAAAATACCGCGCCCGAACTTGCGGCCGACATCGTCGATCAGGGCATCGTGCTCACCGGCGGCGGCGCGCTGTTGCAGGGCCTCGACGAGGTGCTGCGCGACGAGACCGGCCTGCCCGTGACCATCGCCGACGACCCCCTGACCTGTGTCGCGCTCGGCACCGGGCGCGCGCTGGAGGATCCGATGTTCCGCGGCGTGCTGCAGACGGCCTAAGGCCTGCGCGATGGTGCCGCCCACCAACCGGCGCGGCGGGTTTTCGCGACGCGCGCAATACGGCTTGTTCGCGAGCTATGTTATCGCAATTGCGGGGCTGTTCGTCGGGCTGCTGCTGGCGATCACCGCGCGCTTCGACCCGGCGGGGCATGCCGCGATCCAGGGCGTATTCGCCGACATCACCGCGCCGATTTCGGGTGCGGCGCGCAGTGCGGTTGGCGGCGTATCGGCGGGCGTCGACGGGGTGTCGGCCTATATCGAGGCGGGCTCGAAAAATAACGCGATGGAAGCGGAACTCCGTGCCAGCCGCACGAAATTGATCGAGGCACAAGCACTGGCCCGCGAGAATGCCCGGCTGAAGCGGCTGGTAAGCTTGCATGAGTCCACGACCGACATCGTCGCGACCGCGCGCCTGATCGCTTCGACAGGGACAAGCACCCGCCGCTTTGCCACATTGTCGGCCGGATCGGTGCAGGGCGTTGCCACCGGACAGCCGGTGCGCTCGCCCGAAGGGCTGGTGGGGCGTGTCGTGATGGCGTCGCAGATCACCGCGCGGGTGCTGCTCATTACCGATGGCGGCAATGTAGTGCCGGTAAAGCGCGTCGGCGACGGCATGCCCGCGCTTGCCACCGGGCGCGGCGACGGGGCGCTCGACATCCGCGCGCTCGAGGCGGGATCGAATCCGTTCAAGGTCGGCGACGTGTTCGTGACCTCGGGCGCGGGCGGCGTCTATCCGCCCGATGTGCCGGTCGCGGTGGCGCGCGTATCGAACCGCGATCTCGCGATCGCGCGGCCCTTCGCCGATCCGAACCGGCTCGATTTCGCGATTGCCCTGCCCCCCTATGTCCCGCCGGTCGTGCAGACCCCGCCGGTCGAGGGAACCCCCTGACGATGCTGCCGCTCAAGCGTCGCACCCAGTTCACGCCGCCGCCGACGGCACTCGAAGCGCAACTCGTGCCGGTCATCTCAACCATGGCCGGGTCGCTTGCAGTTCTCGCGCCGACGATCGCCACCGAACCGCTGATGCCGCCGTTCGGGCTGATGGTCTTCCTCGGCTGGCGGCTGTTGCGCGGCAACATCTGGCCATTGTGGATGGGGTTGCCGCTGGGGCTGTGGGACGATCTGTTCAGCGGGCAGCCGATCGGCACCGCCATGTGCGGCTGGACCGCGATCATGCTGGTGCTCGACAATCTCGACCGGCGCACACCCTTTCGCGACCACCGGCAGGACTGGGTGCTCGCGGGGTTGTTGATGGGGGGATATCTGCTGTTCGCGCTAGTCATCGCGCGGATCACCGGGGGGAATACGTCGCCGCTGGCCATCGTGCCGCAAGTCCTGCTCTCCGCCCTGTTGTTTCCGCTGGTTGCACGGTTGTGCGCGGCGCTCGACCGCTGGCGGAGTCCGCGCTAGAAGGGCGTCCATGAAACTCGACCGCTTGCTCGGCAAGCGCAGCCTTTCCGAAGCGCAAGTGCAGATGAGCTTTACGCGGCGCGGGTTCGTGCTGGGGGCGGCGCAAGTCGGGCTGTGCGGCGTGCTCGCGGGCAGGATGGCGTGGATTTCGGTCGTCGAAAACGAGAAATACAAGCTGCTGGCGGAGAGCAACCGGGTTAATCTGTCGCTGATCCCGCCGCGCCGGGGCTGGATCATCGACCGCAACGGCAAGCCGCTGGCGCTCAACCGCACGATTTTTCGGGTCGATATCATTCCCGACCGCATGATCGACCGCGAGGCGACGCTCGACGAACTTCAGCAGATTCTCGGCTTCGATGCCGACGAGCGCCAGCGCATTTCGGACGACATCAAGGAAGGATCGGGGTTCCAGCCGGTGCAGGTTGCCGAGAATCTTAGCTGGGAACATTACGCCGCGTTGTCGGTGCGCGCGACCGAGCTGACGGGCGTCATTCCGGCGCAGGGCTTTGCGCGTTATTACCCGGACGGTGCCGCTGTCGGTCATCTGCTCGGCTATGTCGGATCGGCAAGTGCCGCCGACTATGAAAAGACCAAGGATCAGCTGATGCTGACGCCGGGGTACAAGGTCGGCAAGGACGGCATCGAAAAGACTTTCGAACCCTTGCTGCGGGGCATTCCGGGAGCGCGTCGCAGCGAGGTGACCGCACGCGGCAAGCTGGTCCGCGATCTCACGACGCGCGCCGATGTGCCGGGCAAGCCGCTGCAACTGACGATCGACAAGGGCCTTCAGGCCTATGCCGCGCGGCGGCTTGGCACCAATTCGGGCTCGGCGGTGGTGATCGACTGCCTGACCGGCGAAATGCTCGCGATGGTGTCGGTCCCGTCCTACGACCCCAATGCATTCTCCGATGGCATCGGGCGGCGCGAATATAAGGCGTTGGTCGACAACGACCATATCCCGCTGATGAACAAGACACTGCAGGGACTCTATCCGCCAGGCTCGACGGTCAAGCCGATGAACGGCCTCGCGCTGCTCGAGGCCGGAATCAGTCCGACCGACCGGATCAGCTGTTCGGGATCGCTGCGCGTCGGTTCGGGCATTTTCCACTGCCACAAGCGACGCGGGCACGGGCCGCTCGACCTCGAACAGGCGATCAAATACAGCTGCGATATCTATTTCTACGAGATGGTCCGCCGCCTTGGCTATGACCGCGTTGCGCCGATCGCGCGCATGGTCGGCCTTGGCGAAAAATATGAATTGCCGTTTTCGACGCAGCGTTACGGCACCGTCCCCGACAGCGTGTGGAAAGAACGCAAGTACAAGCAACCCTGGCTCGTTGCCGATTCGCTCAACGCGTCGATCGGGCAGGGATACGTGCTGGCCAACCCGCTGCAACTCGCGGTGATGGCAGCGCGGATTGCCTCGGGCAAAGCGCTCGTGCCGCACCTGCTCAAAGGACAGAATAAAGGAAACGCGGCTGCCTTGCCGGTTTCTGCCGAGCATCTCGCGCATATTCACAAGGCGATGTGGGGTGTCGTCAACGGCGGCGGCACAGGGGGTGCCGCACGGCTGCAGATCCCCGGCATCTCGCTCGGGGCAAAAACGGGTACCGCGCAGGTCCGGCGCATCACCATGGCCGAGCGCGGAACAGGCGTGCTCGGCAATTCGTCGCTGCCCTTCAAACTGCGCGATCATGCGCTGTTCGTGTGCTTCGCGCCGGTCGAAGCGCCGCGCTATGCCGCTGCCATCGTGCTCGAACACGGCGGCCACACCGTCCGCAACCTCGACACACCGCTGACCGGCCGCGACATCATGACCTATTTGTTCGACCCCGATCTGGCGATGAAGAATCTGAACGATGTCGAGGCGAGCTGGGGCGGCGATATCGCGACGCGCATGGCAGCGGACGCCGCGACCGCAAACGCGCCGGAGCCTCTGCCGATGCCGGCAGACGCCAATGTCACCGGGGAGCTTCCCGATTGAGCGCGCAACCCGGCATCGTTCCTGCCCCGCTGCGGTCGCTGCCGTGGCGCGTGCTGTTGCTGATCCTCGCGATCACCGGCTTCGGGCTGGTCGTGCTTTATTCGGCGGCGGCGGGGCATGTCCGGCCCTGGGCATTCAGCAACGGCACCAAGTTCGCTGCGTATCTTGTCATGGCGCTGGTGATGTCGCGCATGCGCGTCGATTTCTGGAAAGACATTGCCTGGCCGGGCTATGTCATCATCCTCGGGCTGCTGGTCGTCGTCGAGCTGTTCGGCTTCGTCGGCGGGGGCAGCCAGCGCTGGCTCGACCTCGGGTTTATCAGGTTGCAACCCTCCGAATTGATGAAGCTGATGATCGTGCTGGCGCTCGCCAAATTCTACGACCAGCTGCCCGCAGGCGAGATCAGGGGGTGGAACGCGCTGTGGCCGTCGGGCGTCGCGATTGTCGTGCCCTTCGCGCTGGTCCTGCTCCAGCCCGACCTCGGCACCGGCCTGATGATCGCGCTGGGCGGCGTCGTCATCGTGTTTCTCGCAGGCGTCCCGATAAGGCTGTTCGTCGGCGCGGGTGCCGCCCTCGCCGCTGCCCTTCCGGTCGTCTGGATCGGCATGCACGACTACCAGCGCAACCGGGTGCTGATCTTCCTCAATCCGGAAAGCGACCCGCTCGGCACCGGCTATCACATCACCCAGTCGAAGATCGCAATCGGATCGGGCGGCATTTTCGGCAAAGGGTTCCTGCAAGGATCGCAATCGCACCTCAGCTATTTGCCCGAACCGCAAACCGATTTCGTCTTCGCCACCATGGCGGAGGAATGGGGCTTGCTCGGCGGGCTGTTCATCATCGGCGCGTTCCTGATGCTGTTCCGCTGGGGCATGCGGGTGTCGAACCGTGCACCGTCACGCTTCGGCCAGTTGAGCGCCGCCGGGCTGACCGCGACGATATTCTTTTACGTCGCGATCAACCTGTCGATGGTGATGGGCCTTGCCCCGGTCGTCGGTATCCCGCTGCCGCTGGTCAGCCATGGCGGCACCGCGATGCTGACCGTGATGCTGTGCATCGGTATCCTCATGAGCATCGAGCGCGAGGGACGCTTGCGACGCAGCGGGTTCGACTGAGGGCGTTGCCTCGCATGGCTGCGCCGACTAGGTGCACCGGATGATCGACTATCTCGAGTTCGAGAAGCCCGTCGCGGCGCTCGCCCGCAGCGCCGAGGAACTTCGCGCCACCGACACCCCCGAAGCCGCCGCCGAGGCCGCACGGCTCGACACCCGCGCGGCCAAGATGATCGCGGACCTTTATGCCAAGCTGACGCCGTGGCAGCGCACCCAGGTCGCCCGCCATCCGCAGCGCCCACGCTTCTCGGCGTACCGCAACGCCATCGCCGACGACTGGATGCCGCTGTCGGGCGACCGCGCCTTTGCCGACGATCCCGCAATCGTCGGCGGTTTTGCCTCAATCGGCGGCCGGCGGGTCGTGCTGATCGGCCATGAAAAGGGCCATGACACCACCAGCCGCCTGACCCATAATTTCGGCATGGGTCGCCCCGAGGGATATCGCAAGGCGATCCGGCTGATGGAACTGGCAGGCAAATTCGGCCTGCCTGTGGTCACATTGGTCGACACCGCCGGCGCCTTTCCCGGCATCGACGCCGAAGCGCGCGGGCAAGCCGAGGCGATTGCGCGCGCGACCGAGGCGTGCCTCGCCCTGCCCGTCCCGATGATTGCCGCCATCGTCGGCGAGGGCGGCAGCGGCGGCGCGGTGGCACTGGCTGCCGCGAACCGCATCCTGATGTTCGAGAACGCGATCTATTCGGTGATCAGTCCCGAAGGCTGCGCGAGTATTTTGTGGCGCGCCGACGGGTCGACCACCAACCAAGCCGCGCTTGCCGCCGAAGCGATGAAAGTGACGGCGCAGGATCTGCTGCGCCTCGGCGTCATCGACCGTATCGTTGCCGAGCCGACCGGCGGCGCACACCGCGCGCCCGAGGCGGCGGCATCGGCGCTGAAGGCGGCCATCGGCGAAGAACTGGCCGAGCTGTCGAAGGAAACGCCCGCCGCGCTGCAAGCCGCCCGTCGCCGCAAATTCCTGTCGATGGGTGCGCTCTAAACACCTTGCGCGCGCAAAAGGGCAATGCTAACGGCGCGCCTCTTCGCAGGAACGCCCATGCGGCGCGCGGCGATACGGACGCATAGCTCAGTTGGTAGAGCAGCTGACTCTTAATCAGCGGGTCCTAGGTTCGAGCCCTAGTGCGTCCACCACCGCGCAGGTCGCGGTGGTTTTGCAAAGCAAAACCTCAGACGACCAAGCGCGGACGGCCTTGCGAAGCCAAGGACCGACGCGCGGCTTTGCCGCGACGCACCTTTTTTTCCGTAGCGCCGCGACGCAGCCCGCCTAACCCCGCCCGATCAGCCCTTGCGCCATCCGGTCCGCCACCTGAGCAGGTGTTTCGCCGGTTGTGGCGCTCTCTGCCCATACTGCCTCCAGCCGGTCGGGGATGCCCGCGATGCGCGCCTCGACCTCGGCATCGCCGCCCTGCCCCATATGGCGTAGCACGTTGATGATGCCGCCGGCATTGATGACGTAATCGGGCGCGTACAGGATGCCACGCGCGGCAAGCTGTGCCCCTTGCGCCTCGGTCGCCAGCTGGTTGTTCGCACCGCCCGCCACAGCGGCCACGCGCAGCGCGGCAATGCTGTCCGGCGTCAGGATTGCGCCCAGCGCGCACGGGCTCAGCACATCGGCGTCGAGCGACATGATTGCATCGACGGGAGCAACCGCTGCCCCGAGTTCGCCCGCCAGTGCCGCGGCGCGCGCGCCATCGACATCGGCAAGCGTCAACCGCGCACCATCCGCCGCGAGCAGACGCACCAGGCCCCCGCCGACGCTGCCGACACCCTGCACGGCGATATGGACGCCGCGCACGCTGTCGCGACCGAGCGCACGCCGTACGGCGGCACAGACGCCGAGATAGACGCCCTTCGCGGTCGAGGGGCCGGGATCGCCGCCCAGGCCCGGCAGGCCCGCGACATGGCGGGTCACCTGCGAGAGCGCGACCATATCGGCCTCGCTCATCCCGACATCCTGCGCAGTGATGTAGCGCCCGCCAAGACTGTCGACCGCGCGCGCAAAGGCGGCGAGCAGGTCGGGCGTCTTGGTGCGGTCGGCATCGGCGAGGATCACCGCCTTGCCACCGCCCGCGGGCAGGCCCGCCATCGCGTTCTTGTAGCTCATCCCGCGCGACAGGCGCAGCGCGTCGGTGACGGCGTCATTGCTGTCGGCATAGTGCCAGAACCGCGTGCCGCCCGCTGCCGGACCCAACGCGGTCGAATGAACGGCAATGATCGCGGTCATGCCGGTCGGGCGGTCGTGGAACAGATGGACGCCCTCATGCGCGTCGAAATCGGGGAGGTCGTAGGCGGCGGGCATGGCAGGTCTCGACAGAAAGTTACGCAACATCGTTAGAAAATTACGTCTGCCGAGTCACGGAAAAAGCGGGGGCGCTGGGGCGATCGACGGGGATTGAACCCGCAACCTCCGGTACCACAAACCGGCGCTCTAACCAATTGAGCTACGACCGCCATATCCGCATCGATTGCGGTAGAGCGCGCGACGCCCCTACGCGCGGTGCCCTTGAAACGTCAAGTCGCGAGGCGACCGGTCATAGCGCCCCCGAGACGCGAACGGTATAGCCGCCCGGTCCTGCGACGAAACCCGACGACAAAAGCTTGGCCATCAGCACCGGGTCGGTCGTCCGGATCGACAGATCGGCGCGCCATGCCCCCTTTTCGGCGATACGCAGGTCGATCCGCTCCATGCCCGACTGACCGACAAGCGGCAGCAGCAGCATCGCCCCGTCGCACCGCACCGCCCCGCTCATCCCGCCGGGCAGCGCGAGTCCGCCGACATCGCCTGCGATTTCGGCCCGGATGCGTCCGCGCGCCAGGGCACAACGCCCGTCGCGGAAAGAAGTTGTCACCCCGTCGAGATTGAGGCGTGCCAGCGGCAACGGGCGCAGGCGTCCGGCGAGATCGAGGACACCCCTTGCCTCGGCGATGCCGACACTGCCCGACGACGCCACCAAAGTGCCACGCAATCCGGATGCCGAAAAACCCAGCCGTGCCTCGCCGACCAGCAGCGGCAGGACGCGGAGGGCCACATGCATGTCGCCCAGCGGCAGTCCGGCGACGTCGACTTCGCGCAGCATCCCGCGCCACACGCTGCCCTCGGCGCGTTTTGCGGCGATGCCGCTTTCGTCGGGCAAGGCCAGCGGCAGCACGACCGCGAGCGGCAGCGAGACCAGCGCGATCAGCGCTGCGGCCGCACCGCCCACGATCCAGCGTTGCCGTTTAGTCACCGCGCCCGCACCCTGAGCGTCCCTTCGACGGCGAGCGTGGCATCGCTGTTCGTCCGCAGCGTGATCCGCTCGACGATGACCCCCTGACGCGCGAGCTGGGCCAGCCACCCGAACAATGCCGGTCCCCGCGCGGTCGAAATGCCGATGTTCACCCGGTCGGGTGCGACCGGATCGAGCCGCGACAGGGTAAAGCCGGCCGCCTCTGCCGTCGTGCCGACCGCAAGCGGCAGCGGCGACGACAATGCCGGTGCCGGGGTCAGGCGCGACAGGCGGACACGGTCGGCGACAGCGGCAACCCTGCCTGCCGCCAGCGTGGCCGCTTCGAGCCGTGCCTCGGCCTGCGCGCGCGCATTGTCGATGGGACGAATGACGATCAACCAGAACAGCAGGAGCGCGATCAGGGTCCCCATGACGGCGAGCAGCATCCGCTCGCGCTCGCTGCGTCCCGACCACCAGAGGAGGGCCTGTGCGATCATCGCGCACGCACCGTGATGTCGCGGTAGGGACGCCCCTGGTTGCCGACGACCGGGCCGGGGACGACCTGGAGTCCGCTCGCCGCCAGCCGGGCTTCGACCGCGCCAAGGTCGGTCGCGCTGGTTGCGCGCACCGTGGCACGCAAGCCACCCTCTCCGTCGAAAACCATCGAGCCCAGCTCGACACCGGGCGTAGCGTTGACTGCCGCGCCGACGGCAGCGGCCAGCGACTCGAACCCGCCACCGGCCCCCTGCATCGCGGCCAGCCGCGCCTCGGACTGGAGCACAGCATCGGTGACGGTCGTGCCGGGGGGCAGCACGGCGGTGGCCTGCGCCAGCGTTTCGGCTTCAAGCGCCGAGGCGCGCGCATTGAGGCGGACGATGGTTACGAGCTGCGTTGTGAGCACCAGCACGCCGATGATGAGCGCCATCAGGGCATAGCGGCGCAGACGTGCCATATCGACCGGCCAGCGGCGGCGTTTGGCGAACAGGCCATGCCGCAGATCGGCCTCGGGAAATTCGACAGCAGCGACGAGACCTGCTTCGAGCGCGGGACGATCGAGCGTTTCAAGCGGATCATCGCCGGTGAGCAAGGGTGTCAACACCGGATCGTCGGCAAAGGCCGTGTCGGTGCCGCGCACGACCGCTTCGGTGCCTAGATCGCCGCGCACGAAACCGGTTTCGGGGCGCGCCAGCAGCAGGGGCGCGGCAATCAGGTGTTCGGGATCGAAGCCCGCTTCGGCAAGCGCCGCCAGATAGGCTTTCAGGTGGGCCGCAGGCACACCGACCGCAAGTCGATGCCCCTCGGTATCCGCCGCACCGACCGCGACATGCAGCGCCTCGGGCGGCAACATGCTGACATCGGCGAGCGCGATCCGGGCCGCGCCTTGCGCTTGAAGGTCGGCGAGATCGGGCAGATCGACAGTGCGGACGATGACGTCGGCGGCGGGGACGATAGCGACGCTGCGTTCGGCGTCGGTTTGCGGCAGGGCGTCGGCCAGCATCTCGCCGCGCGCCAGAATATCGCCCGCGACGATCCGCAGCCAGCGTCCGTCGGCAAAGACGACCAGCGTGCTCATGACGGTTCGCCATAGCTGCGCCGCGCGATTTTGGCAGGCTTGAGCGCCGCATCGATCAGCGCATGTTCCTCGAGGTCTGCACCCTCCAGCTCGACCATCAGGGTAAGATCGAACCAGCGTGTCGCGAGCTTCACCTGGCCCCGCCCGCCATCAGCTGCGCTGGCGGCGAGTTGCGGCAGGCTCCAGAACGTCGCGAGCGAGTCCCACCCCGCTTCGGGCCGCGCCTCGACCACGGCGGCGGCGCGCGCGGTGTCGAGCGTCGGCACCACTGCCGCCAGCAACGGTGCCTGTTCGCGGCGAAGCGTATTGACGTTGATGGTGGTCAGATCGGTCACCGGCAGGGCACAGACATAGGGACGAAGCCGCGCATAGAGCGCGGGCGTGACCCCGGCAACCGCGCGCCACTCGCTGGTATCGGCCATCAGAGTGTTGGCCGGGAGATAGGCGACACGCGCATTGGCATAGGCCGCGTCCTCGGCCCCGCCCGCCAGTGGTATGGCGTCGCTGTCGATCCAGTCGGCGGTCGCATCGGCAAGGCTGTCGGCATCGCGGCCGGGCACGTCGAGCAGAGTCATCAGTCGGGCGAACTGGGTGACGGCAAAGGGCCGCACGGTCAGTACCCCGTCCTGCGCCTTGTCGACCAGCGAATTGAGGTTGAAGCAATTGCCGCCGTCATCGATCCGCGCGAGGGCGGTGCCGCCGTCGATGGGGAAATTGGTCGGCTGGCCGGCCCAGTTCCCGGCAAGCGTGGTCTTTGCCGCGTCGCGCTGGATCAGATCGCCGATGCGGTAACGCGCGACGGTTTCCGCCGCCATCGCATAGGCGCGCGCCTGTTCGATGCCCCCGCCATTGGCGGTCAGCCGCGTGCCAATCTTCAGCCGTTCGAGTGCGGCAGCAGCAAGCACGGCCATGACCGCCACGATCAGCAGGACGGTGAGGAGTGCCGCGCCCTCTTCATGATCGGGGGGGCGTCTCACGGGTAAGCGGGTCCGGTCACGAAAGCCAAAACGAGCGGCGGCTCGCCGGTGCGCTTCACCGTCATTTCGACAGCAGCAGGCAGCGTATCGAGCAGTGGATCGTCCCAGCGCGGCCGCCATTCGCCGCGCCGGTCGCGGTAGCGCATCGTCAGTTGCTCGACCCGGTCGGCAAGGACGATCCCGGCAGGTGCTGCGCTGCCGTCGACCATCGGATAGGCGGTGCGGGTCAGGCGGCCCTCGTTCAGCGTCACGTCGACGCGCTGGATGCCCGCGCGCGCCGCACCGTCGGGATTGGTCCAGCCGCCCCTGACATAGCCGAGGACAAGGGGGTTGCTGCGCCCGTCATTGCCGGTGAAGGCGCGCACCGGTTGTCCATCAGGCGCACGGGCAATGCGGGGCAGCGCTTGGGCAAGGTCGTTCGCCATCAAGGTCGAGAAGCGCCGCAAGTCGGCCGTATCCTCGAGCCGCTGCGTCGCCGCCGCCTGCGCGCGGACGCCGAAGCTGAGCAGCGAAACGCCCGCAGTTGCGAGCATCGCAAAGATGAACAGCGCGACCATCAGTTCGATCAGGGTGAAGCCCGCGTCGCCCCGCTTCACTGCACGGCCCTCGCCAGCGAGAGTCGCGTCATCGGGCGGCCCGCTGCATCGGTCACCGCGAGATCGATCCGCACGATGCGGACGTCGTCGGTACGCTTGGTCTCGCGGGTCCAGCGCCATGTCACGCCCGCATTCGTCACCTCGCCGGCATCGGTCCCGAACGCGGGTGGGCGCGGATCGGTGAGCAGGTTCACCGCCAGATTGCGCGCCACGATCTGCGCGACCGTCGTGTCGGCCAGCCGCTGCGTGCTGAACAATGTTGCACCTTCAAGCCGCAGCAATGCGAGTGCAGCGAGGCTGAAGATCGCGAGCGCGACCAGCATTTCGATAAGCGTAAAACCGTTTTTACGTGACACGGACAGCTCCGTTCGCGGGAATGTCGATCCGCACCCGCACGGCGTCCTTCGACAGATCGATGGCCGCCGGTTCCGCGACCGCACCGGTGGCGTCGAAGGTCACTACAACCCGGCCCGTTTCGCCCGTTGCTGCCGCGACTCCGGCGGGGAAGGCGACAGTACCGAATCCCTTGCCGCCATAGGGCTGCCAGCGCCCGCGCAATCGCCGCTCGGCGGTATAGCCCCCGGATTCGACCACGATCCGCGTGCTGCGCCCCTCCAATATCGCATCGTCGCGCACCGCCAGAGCGCGCGCGGCGAGCCGTTCGCCCTCGTCGCGCACCCGTCCGCCGGGATCGGGCATCGCCAGCACGACCGCTGCCGACGCAAGACCGAGGATGACGAGCACGACCATCAGCTCGATCAGCGTGAAGCCCGCGTCGCGAAGGCTTCGCTTATTGCCAGTTGCCGATATCGGCATTTTCGCCTGTGCCCCCTTCCGCACCGTCCGCGCCCAGCGTGTAGATGTCGTACGGCCCGTGCTTGCCGGGATTTTCATATTTATAGTCGCGGCCCCAGGGGTCTTTGGGCAGCTTCTTGATATAGCCGCCCGCCTGGTAGCGCGACGGATCGCTCAGCGACGGCGGCGGTGCCTTGAGCGCGCCCAGTCCTTCGGCGGTTGCGGGATAGGTCAGGTTGTTGAGCCGGTAGAGTTCGAGCGCCTGGTCGAGGGTCGCGATATCGGCCTTCGCCTTCTGGTCGTTCGCCTTGCCGAGCTGCGGCAGCACGGTCAGCGCGACCAGCGTCGCAAGCAGGCCGATGATGACGATGACGACCATCAGTTCGACGAGGGTAAAGCCCTCTTCGCTGGTGGCGCGGGCGGGAAGCGACTTTTTCATCATGTACCAGCCAGTGTTTCGAGTTGGAGGATCGGGAGCAGGATCGATAGCACGATTGCCGCCACCACGCCGCCCATGACGACGATGATCGCGGGTTCGAGCAGCGACAGCGCACTTGCCGTAAATGTGTCGAATTCGCGCTCGAGATAGTCCGCCGCGCGTTCCAGCATCGTGTCGAGCTGGCCCGACGCCTCGCCCGATGCCGACATATGGACGAGCAGCGGCGGGAAGATGTCCGACCGCTTGAGCGCCGCCGACAGGCTGCCACCGGTGCGGACCGATTCCGCGATTTCGTCCGATGCTGCCCGCAACGCACGGTTGTGTACGGTCGCCGCAGTCAGGGTCAGCCCTTCGAGCAGCGGCAGGCGGCTGCCAACCATCGTCGAGAGTGTGCGTGCCATCCGCGCGGCATGCAGATCGCGGGTCAGGCGGCCGATCAGCGGGAAGCGCAGAAGCGCGCGGTCGACACGCAGGCGGATCGCCTCGTCTTTCAACGCAAAACTCGCACCGACAGCCAGCAGACCGAGCGCGATCAGCAGCGCCCACCAGTAACTGGCGAGGAACCACGAAATGCCGATGACAATACGGGTGAGCAGCGGCAGTTGCTGCCCCACTGTATCGAACTGCTCGACGACCTTGGGGACGACGAAGATCATCAGCGCCATCACGACGAAGGTCGCAACGATGGCAAGGATGACCGGATAGGCAATGGCGGTTGTGATTTTCGCGCGCATCTGCGCCTGGCGCTCGAGCAAGGCAGCAAGCCGTTCGAGGATCGTCGGCAACGTCCCCGCGCCCTCGCCCGCCTGGACCATCGCGCGGTACAACGGCGGAAAGCTGCGCGGCTCGCGCCCCATCGCGTCGGACAGGCGGCGCCCCTCGACGACGCCCGCATGGACGCGGTCGAGGATCGTGCGGACATGATCGCCTTCGGTCTGGCGGGCAATAGTCCGCAGCGCTTCCTCGAGCGGCGTGACCAGCGACAGCGTCGCGAGCTGGCGGGTGAAAAGGGTCAGCGCCTTTGCACTCAAGCGGCGCGGGCCGATGAGGGTGTTGAACGAGGCCAGCGGCGAAGCGGTGCGCGGTTTATCGCCCGAGGCGGTGTCGAGCCGCACGATGTAGAAGCGCCGCGCGCCAAGCTTGACCCGGGCATCGTCGAGACTGGCCGCCGCCAGCGAGCCGCGCCGCTCGCGCCCGGCGGTGTCGATGACGTGATAGTCGAATTCAGCCATCGCCCATCAGCCGTCGTCGCTGCCGCGCCGCGAAATCCGTACTGCTTCCTCGGGGGTAGTCAGCCCTTCGCGGACCAGCGCGCGGGCCGCAGCACCGAGGTTTGGCGATTTCGCAAAGGCGTATTTCGCAATCGCGTCCTCATCGGCACCATCGTTGATCAGGCGGCGGACGGTGTCATCGATACGAATTGCCTCGAACACGCCGACACGGCCCTTGAACCCGGTGTTGCCGCATGACGCGCAGCCACCGGGTTCGTAGATGACTGTCCGTTCCTTGACGCCGAGCAGCGCGGCGACCGCGGAATCCGCAGGCAGCGCGCGACGGCACTCGGGGCACAGCCGCCGCACCAGCCGCTGCGCGATGACCGCGCGGAGCGTGGACGCCAGCAGAAACGGCTCGACCTTCATGTCGCGCATACGCGTGATCGCGCCCGCCGCATCGTTGGTGTGGACGGTGGACAGCACCAGATGCCCGGTCAGCGACGCCTGCACGGCGATTTCCGCCGTTTCACGGTCGCGGATTTCGCCGATCATCACGACATCGGGGTCTTGCCGCAGAATGGCACGCAGCCCTGCCGCAAAGGTCAGCCCGACCTTGGCATTCACCTGGGTCTGCCCGACGCCGTCGATGGCATATTCGACCGGGTCTTCGACGGTCAGGATGTTGCGCGTGCCATCGTTGAGCAGGCGTAACCCGGCGTAAAGCGTGGTCGTCTTGCCGCTGCCGGTCGGCCCGGTAACAAGGATGATCCCGTTCGGTTCGGCAAGCGCATCGCGCAGCAGCGCCAGCGTCCCCGGTGTCATGCCGAGCACGTCGAGATCGATCCCGGCGTTCTCCTTGTCGAGGATACGCAGCACGACACGCTCTCCCGCGCGGCTGGGCAGCGTGGAGACGCGTACGTCGAGCAGCTTGCCACCGAGCGTCAGGCCGATCCGCCCGTCCTGCGGAATGCGGCGTTCGGCAATATCGAGCCGCGCCATCACCTTGACGCGGCTGACGATGACAGGGGCCACATGCGGCGGCATCCGCAAGGTTTCGCGCAGCACCCCGTCGATCCTCATCCTCACGATGAGGCCGCTCTCATACGGCTCGATATGAATGTCCGACACGCCCTGCCGCACAGCTTCGGCAATGATGCCGTTGATCAGGCGGATCGCCGGGGCATCGTCAGCGGTGTCGAGCAAATCCTCGGCGCTCGGGATGCCGCTCGCCAGCGCGTCGATCTCCTCGGCGCCCATTGCCACCGCTGCCGCCTCGCCGTCGGTCATGTAGTGGTCGGATAGCAATCGGTCGAAAGTCGGGGCACCGACCGGCACGACATCGAAACTCTGCGCCAGATGCCGCCGCACTTCGAGCAACACCTGCGGGTCCGCCCCTTCGCGCAACGCTACCGACGGACGATTCCCGGTCCCCGGTTGCATCACCACGCCGAACCGGCGCGCAAAGGCATAGGGAATGGACGGCAGCGTCGGGGCGTCGGCTTCGCTCATTTGTCCTTCGGCACGGGTGCGGGGCGGATGACCTGTCGCGAGGTCGTCGACGGAACGATCTGCGGCGGCGGGGGCGGCGGCGCTTCGCCCGGCGCGGCCTGTTGTGGCACGACCGGACCCGGCGGCTGCACACCCATATAATCGCGCATCAGTTCGTCGATGCTCGGTTCCTGATCGGGATTACCTAGCAATTGCTGCGAGCGGACATAGCCATAGCGGCGCTCGGCAAACGCCTTGGCGTCCTCAGCCGTCCGCAGAATCGTCGGGCGGATGAAGACCATCAGATTGGTCTTGCCGCGCGAGCGGCTGCGCGACCGGAATAGCTCGCCCAAAAGTGGAATGTCCCCGAGCACCGGGGTCTTCTCCAGCGTGCGCCGCTCATTGTCATCGAGCAGCCCACCGATGGCCATGATCTGCCCGTCGTCGACCGTCATCGTCGTCTGGATTTCGCGCTTGTTGAGGATCAGGTCGGACGAGTTATTGGTGACGGCCCCGGCAATTGAACTGACTTCCTGCCGCAGGAACAGTTTGATCGCCCCGCCCTCGCCTATCTGGGGCTTCACTTCCAGCTGGATACCGACATTCTGGCGCTGCACGGTACGGAACGCATTGTCGAAATTACCGGACAATGCCTCGCCGGTGGTCACCGGGATTTCCTGCCCGACCAGGATTTTCGCCTCCTGATTGTCGAGCGTGACCACCGAAGGCGTCGAGAGCAGGTTCGACTGGTTATCCTGCGATACCGCATTGATGATCGCGCCGAGATACAGGTTGTTGCCGAGACCGAACGCTGCCCCTGCCGTACCACCGGTCGCGCTGTTGACGGCGCTCAGGGCACCCTGAAGCAATGTGCTGCCGTTGCTGTTGCCCGTCGTCGTGGTCGTCGTCGTCCCGTTGACCGTCGTGGTGGTCGTCGTCCCGCCGCTCAGCTGGTTCTGGAGCAGCCCGCCTGCGATCGGGACGATGCTCGGCGTGACGTTCGAATAGGTCGTGAACGCACCGCCGTTCGGACCGCCGAACGCGAGCTGGATGCCGAGTTTCTTGGCCGCCGTGTCCGAAATCTCGACGATGATCGCCTCGACCAGCACCTGCTCGCGACGGGTGTCGAGCTGGCGGATGACTTCGCCAAGTGTCCGCTGCACATCGGCCGATGCCGAGATGATGATCGCATTGGTGCCCTCGTACCGCGCGATGATTGCAGGCGAGCGGCTGGTACCTGAGACTCCGGCACTTGAGGTCGCGGCGGGCGTGGCGGCAGGAGCCGCGGTCGTTCCAGGCAGGCTGCGCGTCTGCGCGTTCGATACGACTTGAGGCGTGATGCTCGGCGTCTGGCCGACGAGGGTTTGCAGCACCGGCAGCAGTTTTTCGGCATCCGCATGTTGCAGGAACACGACCCGGATTTCGGACCCTGCCGCCGCGCGCCGGTCGAGATCGGCAATGATCTCGGCAAAACGCGCCACCGCCCGCGCATCGCCGCGCAAGGCAATGGCATTCGAACTATCGACCGGTGACACCGCCACCGTCCCGCGCGGGCCGCCGACGCTGGTCAGCGCCTGCAGCGCGGTCGCGATTTCGCGGGCTCCCGCATTGCGGAGCGGCACGATGCGCGTCTCGGCGGAATCGCTGTCGATCCGCGCGATGACGCTGCGGATGCGGCGGATATTGTCGGCGTAATCGGCGACGACCAGGCTGTTGCCCGCCGCATTGGCGGTCACCGATCCCTCGCGGCTGACCAGCGGGCGCACGGTCTCCACGGCTTGTGCGGCGTCGATCGAGCGCAGCCGGAACACTTCGGTGACGAAGCTGTTGCGCGCGGCACCCTGCGATCCGACCCGGCCCGGCTGGGCGGCGGCGCCGTCCACCGGCTGGATGCGGTAGGCGCCATTGCCGGTCGGTACCGCGACCAAGCCGTTGGCGCGCAAGGTCGAAAGGAACACCTCGAAATATTCGGAACGACTCAAGGCGCGATCGGTCACGACCGACACTTTCCCCGCCACGCGCGCGTCGATGATGAACGTGCGACCGGTCACCCGAGCCGCGTCTTGGATGAACGCGCGGATATCGGCGTCGCGCAGGTTGAGTACCTGCTGCGCGAGAGACACCGTGGGTGCGGCTCCTGCGAGCGCAATCGCGGCGATCAGGCCCAGACGCTTCACTTGGCCCCTCCCGCCGACACGTTCATCGTCGTCCCGTTGCGTTCGATCATGAACGTCAGGCGACCTCCGGGCGGCACCCGCACCACGGCATTGGCGATATCGTCGACCGAGCGCACCGGCTGTCCATTGATTTGCGTCACGACATCTCCCTGCACCAGCCCGGTCTGTGCGAACAACGTGCCGCTCCCCTTTGGTGCGACAACGAAGCCGGGGGCAGCACCCTTCTCGCTTCGTGGCGCAAAGGCGATGCCCTCGGCAAGGGCCTGCGGCGAGATTTGCGCCGAAGGTACCGGCGCACCGGGCAGGCCCGGAGGCGGAGGAGGCGTTCCGGGCGCTCCCGCAACAGGGGCAGCTACCGACTGGTCGAGGAACAATTGCTCGTCGACGCCACCGCGTTCGAGAACGACATGGTCGAAGGCCACCGACTTCAGCTTCACGCCGCCGACGATCTCTTCACCGACCGCATAGCTGCTCTGCACCCCGGCAGGCGTCGCAATGATCGCCGAACCACGCCCCATCGCCTGGTCGAGCCGGATCCCGTAGAGCTTCAGGGGCAGCGAGGTGACGGCAGAGGGACCGCCGCCTCCGGCGTTGCGGAAAAATGGATCGAAGCGGGTCAACAGCGTCGGGTCGGTGACCACCACCGATCCACCAGGCGCGTGCCAGGGCCCGACCGGCCCGAGCGGACGGAAGAGCGCCCAGAAAAGCGCGACCGCAGCGCCAGCAATGCCGAGGATCAGCAGGAGTTCGGCGAACGTCGTCGCCGAGAACCTCGTCGTGCCGCGCAGGGCGGGAAGCGGCCACGCACCGCGGTTGAACTGCATGTCGCGCCGATGCCCTTCCGCCCTTCGATCAGCGTCGCTCTATGCCGGAACCGCCGGTGACATGCGACAAGATTGTGATCGTGCGCTGTCCGTTACTGGAACTTGACCGTCGCCGACAGCGCGAGCGTCGTGCCCACCGAATAAGTGTTGATGTCGATGCGGTTGTTGCCCGAACGCTGGAATTCCTCGTGGCGCTGGCCGGTGATGTTGCGCGCCTCGAACTTCAGTTCGATTTCCTTGCCGAGCACTTCGATCCCCTCGCGTGCGACAAAATCGAGGCGGAAGCCGGGGCGTTCGATCACATCGGGCTGCGGCACCGAACCGTTGAGGCCGCGGCTGACGACACGGTTGCTGGCATAGCTCAGCAGAATCGTCTGTTGCGACAGACGGTCGGGATGTTCGAGGCCGATCTGGAGGTTGGCGACATGGTCCGACTGGCCGGTCAGCGGCCCCCCGTCGCGGAAATAGTCGGACGCCCTAGAGGAGAACGCCCCGAACACCGTGGTCGTGTCGCCCGCCGCCACTTTGATCTTCGATTTGGTGTAGGTGTAGTTCGCGGTCAGCACGATGCGGCGCTCGGCAAGGCTGCCCGATTTGAACAGCCCGTCGAGGTTGAAGTTCTTCTGCAACTCGAACTCGGCCCCGTACAGTGTCGCCGTGGGCGCATTAGCGAACGACGTGACAAGGTCGCCGCCGGTGATGAACGCCTCGATCGGTTTGTCGATTTTCTTGTAGAACGCCGAAACCGACAGGCGCTGTTCGGGCGCGAAATACCATTCGAAGCGCCCTTCCGCATTATAGAGCTGGCTGTCCACCAGCAGCGGATTGCCGCGGTACTGCCGGTTCGAATCGGGGTCGAAATACGGCTGGTTGATCAGTTCGCGGAATTGCGGACGGGCAATGGTCTTGGACGCGCTCACGCGCACCTGCATGCCGTTGGCGACTTCCCAGGTCAGCGTTGCGGCGGGCAGCCAGTAGTTGCGCTTGAGGCTGGTTCCCGCCGTCGATGCGCCGGGTGTGGTGAACACCTGGATCGGCGTGACCGTCTGTGTCGCACTCTCGTAGCGGACACCGGCATCGAGGCTTAGCGTGTCGGTGAACTTGGCGTTGACCTTCGCGTAGCCAGCGTAGTTTCGCAGGCGCGCGAAAAACGCCGGATTGCCTTCGTCGGTTTCGATCAGCGCGATCCGGAAAGCGTTGATCACGTTCGCGCCGAGCAGCAGGTCGGGCCGCAACAGGCCGACGCCGACCGGAAAATTGCTCGGTGCCTGAAACTGGAAATCGCGACGCGAGCTGGTGCGCTTGGTGTCCGACCACGCCCCGCCGACGGTCGCGCTCAGCCGGTCGTTGAACCGGTAGCTGAGATCGCCGCTCGCCGAATAAAGGTCTTCGTTGAGGTCCGAATAGGTGATGCGCGCATCGCCACGGTTGCCGTTGTTCAGCGTGTTGATGAACAGAGCACCATAGGGATCGACGGCGGCGTTGGTGCGGACATATTCGAGGAACAACTCGCCCGGTGCCTCACGCTGCGAATTGGCATAGGCGCCGCGCAGGTCGAGACTGAGGCCGTCGGCCAGCTTGAACTCGCCGACGAACTGCGAATTGATCAGCTGGCGTTCGTACCAGGCAGTCTTTTGCTGCATGTAATCGACGCCCGTCCCCTGCCGGTTGCCGAGCGACAGGCGTGCCTGCTTGATCGTGTCGCGGATATACAGGTTGGTGACGCGAATTTTGTTGGAGTCCCACTCATAGCCGAGACCGAGCAAGCCGTTCACGACGACGCGCTGGTCGGTGTTCACCTGGGTGAAGTTCGATTCGAGCGTCGAGACATCGGCGCTGAGCGAAGCCTGGTTGAGCGACTGGCGCGTGGTGTATTTGTTGCTGTAGCCTGCCGCGAGGATGATGCCGAGATCGCCTGCACCGACCGCGAACGACCGGCCGCTGGTGATGTTGGCCGAGAAATTGGGCACAACCTGCCAACGCTGGACGACGGCATTCTGCCCCGTAACCAGGCCATTGGCGATCGCCGAGGTGTTGACGGTGCCCGAGCTGGTGCGTGCGCCGCTGCGGATGAAGGCGGCGAGCGGTGCAGGCATGTCGCGCACGCCATTGTCGAAGCCGGTATTGTCCCAGCGCGCGCCGAAATAGCTATAGCCGACATGCCCGGTCGTTTCGCTGTCGCCCGACAGGCCGATGCCGATATTGAAGAACGGCTCACGCGGCACAGCGCGGGTGGTCAGGTTGATCACGCCGCCGCCGAATTCGCCCGGGTAGTTCGCCGAATAGCTTTTCTGGACGAGCGACGACGCGATCACGCCGCTGGGGAAGATGTCGAGCGGGACGACGCGGCGCAGCGGTTCGGGGCTGGGCAATGGCGAGCCGTTGAGCAGCGCCAGCGAATAACGGTCACCGAGACCGCGCACATAAACGAAACCGCTGCCGACGACGCTGAGGCCCGTAACGCGGCCCAGCGCGCCTGCGATATTGCCTTCGCCAGTCCGCGCGATTTCCGCCGTGCCGAGCACCGACACGACCTGGTCCGACGTCTTGGCGATGTTACGGTCGCGGCGACCGGTCACGACGATCTCGTTCGCGCCGGGGGCCGAAATGTCGACTTCTTCCTGCGCCGGGAGTTCCGCCGCCGGCTCGGGTGCTGTCGCGGGCGCTTCGGCAGGCGGTGTTGTGCCGAGCGAGGTCGTCGCCTGGGCCAGCGCCAGCGACGGTGCCGCCAGCGCCGACGAAGCCAGCAGGATCCGCGCGAGGTGCAGCGGCTTCAACATTCTTCGGTCCCCCGGATATGGGTGCAGGCGCGGGAACAGCCGCAACAGGCTGCTCCCGCCGGTATCGTGACGTTCGGGATCAGGTGGTCGGCAGCGACGTGCACGACGTCGAGCCCGTACCGAAATTCACCGTTGCGCTGTTGCAGGCCCAGCCCGCGTACCAGGTGTCGGTGCTGTTGCGGACGGCACCGATCCATGTCGTTGCATCGAAGAAGGTCGACAGCGCAGTCGCGTTGAACCCGGTCACCGCTGTCTCGTTCGCGCCGTTGATGAACACGCTGGTCAGCGAGGGGGTGAAGGCATCGCTATTGAAGTTCGTCCCCGTCGCGAAAGCCGCCGCAACCTGCGCCGCCGTCAAGGTGCCCGAACCGAGATATTTGGTCGCGTTGCACTGGAGCACCACCGACCGCGCGGCGAGCGTCGCCGGGGTCGCCCCCGATCCGTTCATGCGGATGCATTCGTTGTTCGGCG
This sequence comes from Sphingomonas sp. SUN039, assembly GCF_024758725.1. Taxonomy (NCBI): domain Bacteria; kingdom Pseudomonadati; phylum Pseudomonadota; class Alphaproteobacteria; order Sphingomonadales; family Sphingomonadaceae; genus Sphingomonas; species Sphingomonas sp. SUN039. Next base: position 1,488,827 of record NZ_CP096972.1, read on the forward strand.
ACAGCAGGATGCCGTTCGCAAGCGTCGTGTCGGAATTGCCGCGGAACAGGCCCGCCGCGAGGTCGTTCGCCTCGTTATCGGCGCTCGCAACCGGCTGGATCGCAGTCCAGTTGACGACGTTGAGGCGCGTGCGCGGCGTATCGGTTTCGAGCCCGTTGCTGTCGATTTCGAACAGCGCATCGCCACGGCCCGAGCGGGGCAGCAACAGCGCATACTGAACGTTCATCTGCGCGCCGGTATCGACGTCGAGGCTGTCGTCGTCCGCGCCCGTCGCAATATAATATTTCAGGTTGACGCCGCCGCCGAAGAATTCGGCCCCGTCATCCGAACTGTTGTGCGACTGGATATGGTCGAGGGTCGTTCCAGTCCCGATCGCTTCTGTCGTCAGCGCCTGCAATTCGCGGTTCGCACCGAGGACAAAGCCCGAATAGCGGATCTGGACATAGCTCATGCGGCCCGCGTCATAGGCGTTGTTGGTGCCGCCGAAGCGCGCGAGGTCGGCCGCGCCTTCGGTGTCGCGCTCGCAGGTGTTCGACGCGACTGAACCGACGTTGCAGTCGGTGGTGACGCCGCGACCCAGTAGCACGACGCCGCCCCACTGCCCCTGCGATGTATCGTCGTTGAGGCCGAGGATGTTGTCGCGGCTGGTAAAGACAATGGGCGCAGCAGCAGTGCCGATAGCGCTGATTTTGTTGCCGCGATTGACGGCAAGCCACGACTGACCGGTGTTACCGAACAGGATGACACCCGGATTGATCGTCAGCGTCACATTGGTGTCGGCGGTCAAAGGCGTAGTGCAGCCGACCGTCGTCGAGGTGACCGGAGCCGCCGCCGTCGGCGCGGTGAAGCCGCCGTCGCAACCGACGTTGACCCGGCCATTCATGGCATAGACCAGACCCGTGATCTTCGGCAGCGTGATCGACGTGCGGATGACCGACGGCAGCGTGCAGACACGATAGCTGCCAGTCGGACCCGAAATCGTGCCGCTGTCGGTGAGCCCCTGGGGATCGAGAATTGTCGGGCAGCCCGAGGCGGCGGCGACTGTGGTCGGAGTCGGGGTAGGTGTCGGGGTCGGTGCGGGCGTTACATTATTGATCGTCACATTGCCGCCGGTGCCGGGCGAGGCGATATCGCTGGCACCACATGCGGCGAGCGCCGCAAACGAGGCACCCGACAGCATGACTTGAGTAAGGCGTTTGAACGAGGCCATAGTATCTCCGCTCCGGCGCACCGGCTTCGAGTGAATATCGAGGTTGCGGAGATGGCCGACTCACCCGGCCCCCTTTTCCGCCCCGCCGGTCGGTTAGGCGGGACGTGTGACAGGACGGCGCAGTTACGGCGACAGATCGGAGACTCTGGCGTTACGGCAATGTGACACTGGGGATGGCTTAGAGTTTGATCACGCCAAGCTGATTTTTTCTTCGAGCGTCAGCGAGATAACGCTCTCAGCCTGAGAGAGTTCTCGCTACCGCTCGAACGAGCTTCTCGCTGGCGCTCGAAGAAGAAGAACCTGAAAACATGCTCTAAACGAGCAGCAACGCCGCCCCGAGCGCCAGCACGAACGACACGATCGTCGCGGCGATGACCGGCATCGATGCGCGCCAGCCCTGTTCGAGCAGCAGGTTCATCGGCGAGCGGATGCCGGTCGCGGTGACAGCGAGCAGGAGCAGCGCGGTGGCGGTCGGTTTGGCGATGTCGAGCACCGGCTGCGGGAGCGTGACGAGCGAGTGCAGCGCACATAGCGCAAGGAAGCCCAACACGAACCACGGCACGCCGACGCCGCTGCGCTTCACACCGTCTTCGTCGCGATAGGCATAAGCGACCACCGCCAGCGCGGGCGCGAGCAGGGCCACGCGGGTGAGCTTCACGACTGTCGCGGTCGCGCCCGCCTCGGGCGAATAGCTGTAGCCCGCCCCCAATGCCTGCGCGACGTCGTGGATCGACGCCCCCATCAGGAACCCCGCCTGCCGGTCGGTGAGGTGCAGCATGTGCGCGAGCGCGGGATAGAGCGACATCGCAAGCGCGCTCGCCGCTGAAACTGCGACCAGAACAAGTGTCAGCTGGGCCTGCGACGCGCGCTTCTCGCCGAGCACGCTCGACAGCGCCAGCGCAGCTGACGCACCGCAAATTGCGACAGCGCCGCCCGCCAAAGTGCCGAACGCCGCGCCGCGCCCGATCCATTTCGACATGACGGTGCCGCTCAACGTCACCAGCGCAACCATTGTGGCAATCGCGGCAAAGGCGGGCACGCCCAGACCGGCAATCTGGCCGAACGTCACTTGCAACCCGACGAGCACAATGCCCCAGCGCAACAGGGTCTTCGAAGCGAACCCCAGCCCCGCGTGGAGCCGCGCATCGGCATTGGCGAAATTGAACGCGAGGCCGATCAGCAGCCCCATCAGCATTATCGGCGCACTATAATGTTCGGAGAGATACGCCGCCGCCAGCGACGCAATCCCGGTCAGCAGCAGGCCAGGCAGATAGGCGCGAACGCCCTGCCGCTCGGCGGGCGCGGTGTCCAACACGTCGCCGTACAGGTCGGCGGCCAGCGGCAAGCGCCGCGTATCGCTCACGCAACCCTCAGTGCGCAGCGACCGGCGTCGACCCTGCATCGGGTGCGCGACGGATTACGGGAATGAACAGTTGAAGCCATCCGAGCGCCAACAGATAGGAGAAACCGGCAAAGACGAACAGCGGCAAATAGCCGAGCCCAGCCCCGAGCACGGCGGCCGTGACGGGCTGGATCAGGCCGCCGCCGACATTGCCGACAAACGCGCCGAATGCAGTCAGCCGCGCGACCTTCGCCCGCGGGGCGATGTCGGTGATCGTCGAGAAGATGCTGAGCGAAAAACCCTGATGCCCCGCGAGCACAAAGGCCATCATGATCGCGACCGGCCAGAATTGCCCGATATACAGAACGAACGGAACCGGGAGCACGACCAGCGCCGAGGCGAGCATCACGCCCTTTCTGACCCGGTTGAGGTTCCAACCGCGATCGAGCAGTCGGGTCGACAGCCAGCCCCAGAAGAAGGCGCCGACGCCCGAACCGATGAAGGCGATTGCCATCGCGACGGCAAGATCGGTACCCTTCAGCCCGAAAGTCTTTCGATAGAAATCGGGCAGCCAGTAAAGCATCAGCCACCAGGTCGCGTCCGACAGCGCTTTCGCGACCGCAATGCCCCACGTCTGGCGATTGGCGAGGATCGGGCCATAGCTGTCGCCCGTCGTGCCGCCGTCGGCAACGACCGTTTCGTGGCCGTCGTCGACCTTGATCGTTCCGAACGCGCCCAGCCACAGCACGATGATGACGATCCCGCTGAGTCCGGCCAGAATGAAAGCCCCGCGCCACCCGACCAGGCTTTCGAGCCAGGGAATGACGAACGGCATCGATACCAGCCCCACCGCTGCGATCAGGGTTAGCAAACCGACCGCGAACGACCGCCGGTCCGGCTCGAACAGGGTCGAAATCGTCTTGATATTCAGCGGCGTGCCCATCGACTCGGTCGCACCGAGCCCGATCCGGCAAGCGATGAACTGCCACATGCTCGACGCCCAGCCATGCGCAGCGGCGGCAATGCTCCAGGCGCCGACGCCCACAACGTTGCCCCATTTCACGCCCAGCCGGTCGACCAGCCAGCCAGTGAACAGGAAGGCGGCGGCCGATGCATATTGGAAATAGGCGGCGAGATTGGCGTAGTCTTGGTCGGTCCAGCCGAGATCGCCAGACATCTCGAACTTCAGCAACGCAATGATCTGACGATCCATTGCGTTCGAAATCCCCGCAAGCGCGAGAATGACGAACAGGATCCAGCGACGTGCCGGGGTCAGGAGCGTAGGAGCCCCGCCGCTCCCGACCCCGGCCACGCCTTATTTGCTCCCGAAATTGAAGCGCGCTGTCACGCCGAAATAACGGTCGGCATCGCGCGGGATTTGATAGAGCAGCGTGCCGCCCGGTCCGCCTGTCCCGATCGTCGACGGGTAGGCATTGCCGAGCACGTTCTTTACGATGAACGACACCCGGTATTTGTCGTCGGCACCGACCGCCGCCAGCGTGAAGTCGATCTGCTCATAGGCAGGGATCGTAACTGCGCTTTGCGTCTGAATCTGCGCGACCGTGTTCAGCGCCTGCAGCTGCGACAGTTGCTTGTCGGTGAAGGTTGCCTGCGCGCCGAGTTCGATGCCGAAGGGCAGCGAGGCCGGTTCGATGGTGTACGTCACACCCAGCGAACCTTTGAACTTCGGCGCGAAGGCGAGCGGCGTTCCCGGCAGGATCGCATTGCCAGCCTGGGCGGCGGGTGGCGGGTTGAACGCATCGACGCGCGCCTCGGCATAGGCGATGCCGCCGCTGATCGTGAAGTTGCGCGACGGGCGCACCAGCCAGTCGGCCTCGAACCCGCGGCTCGACACGTCGCCCGCATTTATGATCGTCGTCGTCACCGCGCCGTTGACGGTCGTGGGGAAGTTCGACTGGTAATTCTTCACCTTCACGTAAAATCCGGTGAGGTTCAGGATCACGCGACCGCCGAACATGCTGTTCTTCAGACCGACTTCGAACGAGTCGGACAGCTCTGGCGCGATCGGCGCGGTGTTGAAGAACTGCATGTTGAAGAACGTATTGAACGCAGGTCCCTTATAGCCGCGTGCATAGCTGGCATAGACCATGTGGTCGGGGTTGATGTTGTAATTCAGCGCGACCTTGCCCGACAGGTTATTGGCGCTGGTTGACGCGGTAAACGGCACGCCGTTGGCACCGGTACCGGTGGAGTTGAGCGCCGCATTGACACCGGCGTCGAACGCTGCACCGATCCCCGCCGGAGCACCGACGCCCGGGAACGTGGTTCCGGTGAAGTTGGTGGTACGGATATGGTCGGTGCTGACATTATCGTGCGTGTAGCGCAGACCCGCGATCAGCTTCAGCTGCTGCGAAATGTGCAGCGTGCCCTGGCCGAAGAATGCGTAGTTTTCGAAGATCGATCCGAAATCGGCAGTACCGCGCGGATTGACGATGGTCGAGCCTGCCGGGCACGGGATGAGCCCACTGGGCAGCGCCACGCCGGTCGATGCGGTGCAATAAGTGTCGGTACGCGTAAAAATGCGCCGTGCCTTCGCCTTATAATAGAACGCCCCGAGGACATAGTCGAAGGTGTCGCTGACCGGCGAGGTCAGGCGCAGTTCCTGCGTGAACGTCGACGAACGCTGCGGGCCATCATCATAGATCAGCGGAATCGTCGTATAGACCTGATCGACCCAGCTGCCGTCGCGGATCTCGGTGTTGTTCCACTTGCGATACGAGGTGATCGAGGTCAGCGTGTGCTCGCCGAGCGACAGGTCGGCCTGCAGCGATGCGCCCCAGGTTTCCTCGGTCGTGCGCGTGTTGCGGCTCTGGACGATGCGACGGGTGTCGGCACCCTGGATCGGCGCGAGCACCGCCGTCACCGCGGGAATCGTCGCGGCGGTCGGGTTCAGCGCGCCCACGACAAAGGCACAGCAATCGTCATCGGCGCGGCGGTAATCGGCCAGCACCTTGATCCGCAGTGCGTCGGTCAGCTGGCCGATGAGCTGCAACCGGCCGCCGTAGTGCAGATACCCGTTCACATATTGCCGCGTCGTCGCATTGTAGAGATTACCGTCGTAGTTGCCGTAGAAGCCGGTGATCCCCGCCTTCCAGTTTTCGCCGATCGGGCCGCCGATCGACGCCTTGGCCTTGAACTCGCTGCGGTCGAAATAGCCGACATCGACATAGCCACCCAGCGTGTCGCCGGGTTCGCGCGTGACGATGCTGACGACACCGGCCGAGGCGTTCTTGCCGAACAGCGTGCCCTGCGGACCGCGCAGCACTTCGATGCGCTCGATGTCGTAAAGGTCGCCGAACGCCTCGCCCGCGCGCGCCAGCACGACGCCGTCGAGCACTGCCGACACGCTGGGCTCGGCCGCGATCGAGAAATTGGTGGTACCCAGACCGCGCAGGAACAGCGCGGAGTTGAGGCCCGTCGTCCCCTTGACGAAGGTCAGCGCGGGGACGAGCCGCGTCGAATCCTCGATGTTGTTTGTCGACAGGCGTTGCAGATCCTTGCCGCTCACGACCGACACCGCGACCGGCACGTCCTGCAGACGCTCGGTGCGCTTTTGCGCGGTAACGACGATTTCGGTGGGCGCGCCGTCATCGGCAGCCGGTGCAGGCGTCTGCGCGAGCGCGGGGCTGGCGGCGATCATCGCGAAACCGGCGGTACCTGCCAGCATCAGGGTCTTGGTCATCGGTCTTCCTTCCTGCGTGATGCGCGGCCTGTGGCCGTCGCCTTTTGTGTCGTTAGAAACCCAGTTCACTCATCTCGACAACGCGGTGTTCGCGCGCGCTGATTTCGGCGGCGGTACCGATGGCAACCGCCATCATCCCGTCGGTCGCGGTCACTTCTACCGGCGTTTCACCCTTCACCGCTGCACAGAATTTCTGATGCTGGTAAAAGGTCGCGCCATGGTGGTGCCCGGCATTCAGCGCATGGGCCTCGACCGCGACATGTTCGCGCGTCACCGCCTTGGGCTGATGGAAACCGGTGCGTGGGGAAAACACCAGGTCGCCGGTCGGAATCAGGCAGTCGAGCCGCGCCTTGTCGCCGACCGCAGTGATCTCTTCCTGGTTCTCCGCCCCTTCCGCAAACATCGACAGGTCGAGCATCGCGCGGACGCCATTGGCGAAGTCCACGGTCGTGTAGCTGTTGTCGATGATGTCGGGCGTGCGGCCGTCGTAGCGCTCGTCGAGATGGTTCACATCCATCGCGCCCGAACAATAGACGCGCACTGCCTCGGCACCCACGATCAAGCGCATCAGGTCGAAGAAATGGCAGCATTTTTCGACCATTGTGCCGCCGGTGTTGGCGCTGAAGCGGTTCCAGTCGCCGACCTTCGGCAGGAAGGGAAAACGGTGCTCGCGGATGCTCAGCATCTGCAACCTGCCGGTGCGTCCGTCATGCACCTGCCGCACGAACTCGGCGGCGGGCGGCATGAAGCGATACTCCATGGCGGTCCAGAAGATGCCCGGCGATTGAGCGGCACGCTCGACGATCCAGCGCGCGTCCTCGAGCGTCGTCGCGACCGGCTTTTCGCAAAGGATGTTCAACCCCGCATCAAGCAACGGCTCCAGCACGTCGCGGTGGGTGTAATTCGGGCTGGCCACGATGACCGCGTCGAGCTCTGCTTTCGCCAGTTCCATGCTGCTGCCGAAGACCTGCGGGTTAGCCTCGGCCCCCAGCGCGCCTTTTGCCCAGCCGAGCGACGTCCCCACTGGATCGGCGAGCGCGACGATCTCCGCACCCGGCGTAATCGCGACATTGTTGATGTGCTCGACGCCCATCATGCCGGTACCCACAAGGCCGTAGCGCAACGTCATCGTCTCTCCCGATCGCCATTTATGACAGCGATGTCTGAAAGCGCTCTTCGCACGGACGGATACGCTTCTGCAAGGCCCGAGATTCGTTGCATGGAGCGGTGTTGCGCGGTTACAACAATGCCGACAGGGGAAGCCGATGGCATCGCGCAACACGATCAACGACGTCGCGAAAGCAGCGGGCGTGTCGATCAAGACGGTCAGCCGTGTCCTTAACAAGGAACGCTATGTCCGCGCCGATACGCGCGCCAAGGTCGAGGCGGCGATGGCAGCACTGTCGTTTTCACCCAGCCTTGCCGCGCGGTCGCTGGCGGGGAAAAGGTCGCACCAGATTGCGCTGATCTATGACAACCATTCGCCCTATTACATCCATGCCGTGCAGGAGGGCGTGTGGGCGCGGTGCCGCGAGGCAGAGGTGCGGATGCTCGCGCAGCCGGCCGATGTCGCCTCGCCGACGATCGCGGCGGAGGTCGGCGGGCTGATCGACGAAACGCATGTCGACGGAATCATTCTGTCGTCGCCGGTCACCGACTGTCCGCAGGTGCTCGACGAACTCGAACGCCGCGGCATCCCGTTCGTCCGGATTTCGCCCGGCACCAACCACGCGCTGACCTCTTCGGTGTATATGGACGATGTGCAGGCGGCGGATGACATGACGACGCACCTGATCAACCTCGGTCACCGCGTCATCGGTTTCATCGTCGGCCACCCCAACCATATGGCGAGCGAGCAGCGCCTGTTCGGTTACCGCCGCGCGCTCGACCGCGCGGGCATCGCCTATGAGCCGGGGCTGGTCCACCCCGGCGAGTTCGACTTCGCGAGCGGCGTGGTCGCAGCACATTCACTGCTCAGCTACCCCCGCCGCCCGACCGCGATTTTCGCTTCGAACGACGACATGGCGGCAGGTGTGCTGACGGTGGCGCACAGCAAAGGATTGGCCCTGCCCGACGACCTGTCGGTGGCGGGTTTCGACGACACCCCCCTCGCACAACTCGTCTGGCCCCCGCTGACGACAATCCGCCAACCGACCCGCGATCTGGCGCACGCGGCAGCCTCATTGCTGTTCGAAAAGCTCGACGGGGTCGAACACCGGCGGTTGCAGCACGAACTGGTTGTGCGAGGGAGCACTGCGCGGGTGGCTTGACCCCGCCCCCCTCTCCGCGCCTATAAGACATCGCTGTCATACCGGAGCGCGTACAGAATATGTCCACCCTGCCCCCTGTTCCCGCGACACGCCTGCTCGGCAAGAGCGGCATTGTCGTGTCGTCGATGGCCTGGGGCATGTGGCGCTTTGCCGGGCGCAGCGTTGCCGAGGCGCGGACACTGGTCGAGGCGGCGCTCGACAGCGGCATTACACTGCTCGACACCGCCGACATCTACGGCTTCGACGGCAAGGGCGGGTTCGGCAATGCCGAGGCGCTGCTCGGGCAAGTGTTCGCCGAGGCCCCTGCCCTGCGCGACCGGATGGTGCTGGCGACCAAGGGCGGGATCATGCCGCCGCTGCCCTATGATAGTTCGCCCGCCTATCTCGACACCGCGCTCGACGCCTCGCTCAAGCGTATGGGCGTACACCGCGTCGACCTCTACCAGATCCACCGGCCCGACATCCTGACCCATCCGCACGAGATCGCGAAGTTTGCGGAGAAAGCCTATGCGCTCGGCAAGATCGGCGCGTTCGGCGTGTCGAACATGACGGTAGCGCAGACCGCGGCGCTGCTGGCGTTCATGCCGCGCGATTTGCCGCTGTCGACGATCCAGCCCGAACTATCGCCGCTGTGCCTCGATGCCATCACCGATGGGACACTCGACCTCGCGCTCCAGCACAATCTCGCCCCGATGGCTTGGTCGCCGTTGGGCGGCGGGCGCATCGCGAGTCCGACCGACGCCCGCGCGACAGCCGTTGCCGCTGCGCTCGACGCCGTCGCACAGACGCACGGCGTATCGCGCACGGCAGCAACCTATAGCTGGATCATGGCGCATCCTGCGCGCCCCATTCCCATTGTCGGGTCGCAGCAAGTCGACCGCATCCGCGAGGCAGCGGACGCGTACAAGGTCACCTGGACGCGTGAGGACTGGTACAAGGTACTGGTCGCGTCGCGCGGGGAGAAATTGCCATGACGTCACCGGTGGAAGTCAGCTGGTTCTCGGCACTGTGCGACGACGATTACGAATTTCTGGGGCAACCAGACCCTGCGCTGGCTTCGAGCTGGGAGCATTGCCGCAATATCGTGTTGACCGCCGAAAAAGGCGGGTTCGACAACATCCTGTTGCCGAGCGGTTACCAGCTCGGGCTCGACACGACTGCGTTCGCCGCAGCGATTGCTGCACTGACGAGCCGCATCCGCCTGCTGATGGCGGTCCGCATCGGCGAGAGCTGGCCGCCGCAATTGGCACGCCAGATCGCAACGCTCGACCGCATTACGGGCGGGCGGATGACGATCAATATCATCTCGTCCGACCTGCCCGGCGAAAAGCTGGCGAGCGCGCCGCGTTACGCCCGCACGCTCGAGGTCATGCAGATCCTGAAGGCGCTGCTCAACGGCGAGCACCTGGTCCATCACGGCGAACACTATGATATCGAGATCGATCCGCCCCGCATGACGACGGTCGGCGGCAAATGCCCGCCGCTGTATTTCGGCGGCCTGTCGGAGGATGCGCGCGAAGCTGCCGCGCAGGGGTGCGACGTCTATCTGATGTGGCCCGACACCATGCCCGCCGTCCGCGAGATTATCAGCGACATGCGCGCCCGTGCTGCGCGGCATGGCCGGACGCTCAAATTCGGCTACCGCGCCCACGTCATCGTCCGCGAGACCGAGAGCGAAGCGCGCGCCTATGCGTCACGGCTGCTGTCGAAGCTCGATGCCGATACCGGCGACGCGATCCGCGCCAAATCGCTCGATTCGACCAGCGTCGGCGTTCAACGCCAGGCAGAATTGCGCGCATCGGCGGGCGACGAGGGTTTCGTCGAGGACAATCTGTGGACCGGCATCGGTCGTGCGCGTTCGGGTTGCGGTGCCGCCATTGTCGGCGATCCCGGTCAGGTGTTGGCGAAACTGCGCGCCTATCAGGCCGAGGGGATCGAAGCGTTCATCCTGTCAGGCTATCCACACGCCGCAGAAGCAGACCTGTTCAGCCGACATGTGCTGCCGCATCTCGACCATGGCCCGTTGATGCTGTAAACGATTGCCGCATGAGACCCGCCGCCGCGCTCGCCCTGCCCGCTTTGTTGCTGGGCGGCTGCGTTTCGACGGTGGCGTCGGTGGTCACGGCACCGGTGCGCGTCGCCGCAAAAGGTGTCGACTGGGCAACCACCAGCCAGTCCGAGGCCGACCGCAATCGCGGTCGCAAACTCCGCAAAGCCGAAGAAAAGGCGCGCAAAGAATGCCGCCGCGACTATGACAACGGTTACGACCGCGACGAATGCGTCCGCGCAAGGATGCGCGACGAAGGATTATATTGACGGCAGCGAAGGGTTTTCACGAACCGTGCGTTGTCAGGTGCAACAAGTTGTTAAGGAACGACGGGCAGAGTTCCGCCGGTCGTGATGCAAGCGGACAGAGATCCGCCGTTATGGACTCGATCGCCAAAACAGGGGGTGGCCGTGCACGACGACGCCGAATTCCGGACCGATACCGATACGCTCTTCGCGCCTGCCCTTCCCGACGGCGCGCCGGACGAAATCGCCGTGCCGAAATCGCTGACGGGGATCGTCACAGCGACCCTTCCGGCGCTTGCGCTGGCGGCATGCGGCGGTGACGGCGGCAGCGCGCCAACGTCGGTAACCCCGACCCCGACGCCCACCCCCACGGTGGTCGCCCCGACCAAGACGCAGGCGTCACGCTTCCTCGGCCAGACGACGATGGGGGTGGCGAGCGCCGACGTCGATAAGGTCGTCGCGCAAGGCTATGATGCCTGGATCGCCGAGCAGTTCGCAACGCCGCGCGCGACGACTTTCTGGGACTGGCTGGTGGCGGGCGGCTATAATGCGGCGGCGAATATCAACGGACAGGCCGGCTTCGATCCGGCAGTCTGGAAACAGCTGATCTCGGGGCAGGACCAGCTGCGCCAACGTACGGGGATGGCGCTGCTCAACATGCTGGTCGTCGGCATCGACGGGTTGAACACCAACTGGAAAGCGTTCGCCCAGGCAGGTTACATGGATGTCCTGTGGGACAATGCTTTCGGCAATTACCGCGACATCATGGACAAGATTTCGCTGAACGCGGCGATGGGGTACTGGCTGACCTATATCGGCAACCGCAAGGCCAACACGACCACCGGTGCGCAGCCCGACGAGAATTACGCGCGCGAACTAATGCAGCTTTTCACCATCGGCCTGTACAAGCTGAACGCCGACGGGACGCAGCAGCTGACGGGCGGCAATCCGGTCGAAACCTATACGCAGGACGACGTGCAACAGCTTGCCCGCGTTTTCACCGGCTTCACGCTCGACTCGACAGATTCGACGACGCCCGACCGGCTGCGGCGTCCGCTCATCAATGTAGCGGCTAACTACGAAACCGGGGCCAAGGCTTTTCTCGGGGCGACGATCCCGGCCGGAACGACAGCTTTCGAAAGCCTGCGCCTCGCGCTCGATGCGATTTTCGCGCACACCAATGTTCCTCCGTTCGTGTCGAAGCAGCTGATCCAGCGCTTTGTCACGAGCAACCCGTCCGCCGCCTATGTCGGGCGCGTTTCGGCGGTGTTTACGAACAACGGCAGCGGCGTGCGCGGCGACATGAAAGCGGTGATCCGGGCGATCCTGACCGACACTGAGGCACGCAGCGACACCAACCTCACCAATGCCAATTTCGGCCATCTGCGCGAGCCGGTCATGCGCCTGACGAACTGGGCGCGCGCGTTCGGGGTGACGTCGGCGTCGGACGCCTGGGCGATCGGCAACACCAGCTCCTCGCTCAATCGCCTTGCAGAATCGCCGGGCCACAGTCCCAGCGTCTTCAACTTTTTCAGGCCCGGTTATGCGCCGCCGAATACGGCCATCGCAACGGCCGGGCTGGTCGCACCGGAAATGCAGATCACCAACGAACCCAGCGTCATCGCCTATGTCAATTACATGCAGACGCTGATCCAGTCGGGCACCGGCGACGTCCGCGCCGATTATACCGCGATCCTGACCAAGGCCACCGATACCAACGCCCTGGTCGATGAGGTCAACCTGCTCGTCGCCAACGGCCAGCTCGGGTCGGCAACGGTATCGGCGATCCAGACCGCCGTCGCCAGCATCGGCACGACAACGGCGGCGCTGCTCAATAACCGAGTATACACCGCCATCCTGCTGACGATGGCATCGCCCGACTATCTGGCGCAGAAATAAGGAGGACGGACAGATGTTCGAAGATCAATCGCGTCGCGCCTTCCTGCAACGCTCCAGCTCGCTCGGTATCGTGGGTGCCGCCAGTCCGTTCGTGATGAATCTCGCGGCGATCGGTGAGGCGGCAGCCTCGGTCAATACCGACTACAAGGCACTGGTGTGCATATTCCTGTTCGGCGGGAACGACTGGGCCAACACCCTGCCCCCCTATGACCAGGCAAGCTACAACGCCTATCAGGCGCAGCGCAGCGCGCTCGCTTACCTTCGCACCGACCTTGCGCCGACCCTGCTCAATCCGACGACGGCGCTGCCCGGCGGACGCCAATTCGCGCTGTCGCCGTCGCTCGCCCCTCTGCTGCCCGTGTTCGATGCGGGAAAAATGGCCCCGGTGCTCAACGTCGGCACCTTGATGCAGCCGACGACCAAGGCCCAGTACACCGCGAAATCGGTGCCGCTGCCGCCGAAACTGTTTTCGCACAACGACCAGCAGTCGTTCTGGCAGGCGAGCAATCCCGAAGGCGCGAATTCGGGCTGGGGCGGTCGCATCGGCGACCTGATGCAGGCCGGGAACGGCAATGCGACGCTGACCTGCATCAATGCGAGCGGCAATGCCGTATTCCTGACCGGACGACAGGCCGTGCAATATTCCGTCGGCACCAGCGGGCCCATTGCGCTGAGCGCGCGCACCACGCTCTACGGATCGACGGCGGCCAGTACGGCACTCCAGAATCTGATGGGCGGAACAAATGCCGGCCTGCTGGCGAACGAGCATGCCAAAGTCAGCAAGCGGTCGCTCGATGCCTATGCCCAGGTCTCGACAGCGCTTACCGCAGCCCCCGTACTGACGACCGCATTCCCGACGAGTTCGCTGGGTCAGCAGCTGAAGGTGGTGGCGAACATGATCTCGATGTCGAGCCAGCTCGGCGCGCGGCGGCAGGTATTTTTCGTCTCGACCGGCGGCTTCGATCTGCACGACAATCTCGTCGCCCTGCATCCCGGGCTGCTCAACGGCGTCGCGACCGCCGCGCGCGCGTTCTACGATGCGACGGTGGAACTCGGCATTTCGGACAAGGTCACTGCGTTCACCGGCTCCGATTTCGGGCGGACTTTGCTCGCCAACACCGACGGCTCGGATCACGGTTGGGGATCGATGCACTTCGTCATGGGCGGCGCTGTGAAGGGCAAGCAACTCTACGGCACCGCCCCCGAATACGGCAACAATACCCCGAGCGACGTCGGCCAGGGGAGGCTCCTGCCGACCACCTCGGTCGATCAATATGCATCGACCTTGGCCAGCTGGTTCGGGGTTGCGAATTCGGACATGACGACGGTGTTGCCCAATATGGGGAATTACAACGCGTCGACGTGGAATTTGGGCTTCGTTTGAGGCGTAGCGCGGGGCAAGATTAGCGGCGCTAATCGCCCCTCTTGCAAGCCCGGACGGCCTTCGCGCAGCCGAAGGACCGACGACGCGGCTTTGCCGCGGCACGCAATTTTTGGCGAGAGGCGGCGTCGCGGCCAAGCCGCGCCGTCAGTCGAAACTTCGTTTCGCTGGCCGCGCTTGCGCGTGGGCAAATTAGCTCCGCTAATTTGTGCCCGCGCGGCGCGGTGGTGGGCGCGACAGGGATTGAACCTGTGACCCCTCCCGTGTGAAGGGAGTGCTCTACCGCTGAGCTACGCGCCCGGTCCCGACCGGTCATGAGACCCGGAGCCGAGCGGCGCTGATAGCGTTGCCGGTCGGCGGGTCAATGGGAATATGTGCGGGTGCCGCCTGACCGGCGGGCCGACACGACGCCATCCTCAACGTCCGGTACAGGCGTCCTTCAGGCCCTTGCCCGATTTGAACTTCGGCTGGACCGACGCCTTGATTTCCATCGGCTCGCCGGTGCGTGGATTGCGGCCCGTCGACGCCTTGCGCTTGGAGACCGTAAACGTGCCGAAACCGACCAGACGGACTTCGCCGCCTTTTTTCAGCGTTGCGGTGATCGTGTCGAACACCGCCTCGACGGCCTTGACGGCATCGCCCTTCGACAGGCCCGCGACGTCCGCAACATGACCGATCAGCTCCTGTTTATTCATGCCCTGTGAACCCCTGTTCTATGTCAATGCACCCCTACGGAATCGGGCGCGAAGGCGCGACATAACGCCGACTCGCGCCGACCTGTCAAAGCAAAAACGTCACAAAGGATGGAATAACCGGTTAGCGAACGCAGACAGTGTTTTGCAGCGGTCAGTGGCGGACCGCCTCCTCGCCGACCACAGCTGCAATCGGCGGCTGCGCGGCGAGTTCGTCGGCCTCTGTCCACTCGATCGCGATCAGCGGCTCGGTGAGCGCCAGCGCCAGTACTTCGTCGACATGGCGCACCGGCACGATCTTCAGCCCGTCGCGAATGTTCGCGGGGATTTCGGCCAGATCCTTCTCGTTCTCCTGCGGGATCAGCACCGTCGTGATGCCCCCGCGCAACGCCGCGAGCAGCTTTTCCTTCAGCCCCCCGATGGGGAGCACCCTGCCCCGCAACGTCACTTCGCCGGTCATCGCAACATCGCGGCGCACCGGCGTGCCGGTCAGGGTCGAAACCATGGCGGTGACCATGCCGACGCCCGCCGACGGGCCATCCTTCGGCACAGCCCCTTCGGGCAAATGGATGTGCAAATCCTTGCGCGCAAACAGGCTGGGCTTGATGCCATAGGAGGGCGCGCGTGCCTTCACATAGCTCAGCGCAGTCTGGATCGATTCACCCATGACGTCGCCGAGCTTGCCGGTCGAACGCACCGCGCCCTTGCCTTGCACCGTCACCGCTTCGATCGTCAGCAACTCGCCGCCGACTTCGGTCCAGGCGAGACCAGTGACCGCGCCGATCTGGTTTTCCTCTTCGCCAAGACCGTGCGTAAACTTCCGCACGCCCGCGAACTCGTGAAGGTTGTCGGCCGTTATCGTGACGCCCGTCACCTTCTTTTCGAGTATCTGGCGCAGCACCTTGCGCGCCAGCTTGGCGATCTCGCGCTCTAGCGTGCGGACGCCGGCTTCACGGGTGTAGTGCTGGATCAGCGAGCGCAGGCCTTCATCGGTCAGAACGAATTCCTTGCCCTTCAACCCGTGCGCCTCGATCTGCTTTTCGATCAGATGGCGCTTGGCAATCTCGACCTTCTCGTCCTCGGTATATCCTTCGAGCCGGATAATCTCCATGCGGTCGAGCAGCGGCTGCGGCAGGTTAAGCGTGTTCGCGGTCGTCACGAACATCACGTCGGACAGGTCGATATCGATCTCGAGATAATGGTCGTTGAACTTGCCGTTCTGTTCGGGGTCGAGCACTTCCAACAGCGCCGACGCCGGGTCGCCCCGGAAATCCTGGCCCAGCTTGTCGATCTCGTCGAGCAGGAAAAGCGGATTGCTGGCCCCGGCCTTTTTCAGGTTGGTGACGATCTTTCCCGGCAGCGAGCCGATATAGGTGCGCCGATGCCCGCGAATTTCTGCTTCATCGCGCACACCGCCCAGCGACTGGCGGATGAACTCGCGCCCCGTCGCCTTGGCGATGCTCTTGCCCAGCGACGTCTTGCCCACACCCGGCGGGCCGACTAGGCACAGGATCGGACCCTTCAACTTGTTGGTCCGCGCCTGCACCGCGAGATATTCGACGATGCGGTCTTTGACCTTGTCGAGCGCATAATGGTCGTCATCGAGCACCGCCTGTGCCGCGACCAGATCCTTTTTCACCTTGGATTTCTTGCCCCAGGGCAGCCCCAGCAGCACGTCGAGATAATTGCGGACAACGGTCGCTTCGGCCGACATCGGTGCCATCGTCTTGAGCTTTTTGAGCTCGGCCGTTGCCTTGATCCGCGCTTCCTTCGACAGTTTCAGCTTGGCAATCTTTTGCGTCAGCTCGACAATCTCGTTGCCATCGCCTTCCTCGCCGTCGTTGCCCAGCTCGCGCTGGATCGCCTTCAACTGCTCGTTGAGGTAGTATTCGCGCTGAGTCTTTTCCATCTGGCGCTTCACGCGGCCACGGATCTTCTTTTCGACCTGAAGCACGCCAAGCTCGCCTTCCATGAAGGCGAACACCATCTCGAGCCGCTTGGCGGGATCGGCCTCGGCAAGCAGCGCCTGCTTGTCGGCAACCTTGACCGAGATATTCGCCGCGACCGCATCGGCAAGCCGCCCGGGTTCCTCGAAATCGGCAAGCTGCACGGCGGTTTCGGCCGGCAGTTTCTTGTTGAGTTTGGCGTAATTGTCGAACTGGTCGACGACCGAGCGCATCAGCGCGGTAACCTCGTCACCTTCGGCGTCGAGATCTGCAACTTCGGCAATCGTTGCGCTGAGATGCCCGTCGGTGCCCATCAGTTCGACCAGCTTCGCGCGCCGCTTACCCTCGACCAGCACGCGCACGGTGCCGTCGGGCAGTTTCAGCAGCTGCACAACGCTCGCGACCACACCCAGATCGTACAGATCGTCGCGGTCGGGATCGTCCTCGGCCGGGTCGAGTTGAGCGACAAGAAAAATCTCCTTGTCGGCTGCCATCGCTGCTTCGAGCGCCGAGACGGACTTGTCGCGACCGACGAACAGAGGGACGATCATCTGCGGGAACACGACGATGTCGCGCAGCGGGAGGACGGGAAAGGTTTCGCTCATGCGCCGGTATATGGGGAAGCGATGCGAGGGGCGCAATGCGGGGGTAAGGTGGTCGTCGGGAGGGATTGGAATCCAAGACGTTTTCGCGCTCTGGCGATGTCCAAAATTGAGCGCAAGGCTGTCACCGCGCTCAGGTGTGCGTTCAGTTGGCCGTCGCTGGATCGAGCTTGATCGCGAAACTGTATCGCGGCGCAAAACAGATGCGCGAAGGCGGGCGACCGGCATGCGGAATCGCGCCGTCGAACAGAACGAGCCGCCCGGGCCTGGGACTCACGCAGAACATCGCGTCGCCCGAGGCGTCGAAGAACATGGTCTCGCCGCCCCATTCGGGCTCCCAGTGGTTCGACAGAAACCAGAGCGCGGTGAGCCCGCGCCGATCGGGCGGGCAATCGACATGCGTATAGAGCATGTCGCCGTACGCAGCGTAGTTCGTATAGGCGCGATACGGCCGGTAAGCCTCGCCCGGCCGCGCATGAGCGACCGCGCGCTCGGTGGCGGGCCATAGCGGCAACCGGACCGCGTTCGCGAGAGGCATCTCGCTGGCCCAATGTTTGTAGTCGACGGTTTCGGGCTTCGCGAACTCGGTGCGTGTGAACGACGCGCGTCCGAGTGCTTCGGCGTAGCTGCCGAGGTCTGCGTCCGCGATCAGTCCGTCGAACACGAAGACGTCGCGGCCTTCGACCTGGGCGTGCCGCGTTGGCGAAATTTCAGTACCCACAGCTGGCACGTGCGAGGGCGTTGCTCGGCAGACTTGCAAGCAGCCCGGACGACGTGCGCAAAACAAAAAGCCGTGAAGTCAAAACGAGAGCCCCCTCCCTGTTGGACACCGCCCAAAGCACGCGTCGCTCCGATTGCAAACCTCACGAGCGACGAGAGACACTGACGTGCGGACCCAACCCGGACATGATTGGCATGTCCGCAATTGGGCCGCAAGCCGCCCGTGGCATCTCGCCGCCGCAGAGCCGCGCCGCCGGTCCTCGCCCTTCGGTAAGCTCAGGGCGAGGCCGTAAATAGCGCCGCTATTTACGGCCGCCTCTGCCTACCAGCTGCAATTGCGTCCCTTGTTCTGCGTTTGCAGCCAGGTCATCAGCGGCTTGAAGTACGCAATCATCGACTTGCCGCTCATTTCGCGGCTGCCGGTGAAGGCTTGCAGCGCGTCGGGCCACGGCTTCGATGCGCCCATTTCAAGCATCGCGTTGAACCGCTTGCCGACTTCCTTGTTGCCGTAAAACGAACAGCGATGCAGCGGTCCCTTCCACCCGGCCTGCTTGCACGCCGCCTCGTAGAACTGGAACTGCAGCAAGCGGGCGAGGAAATAGCGGGTGTAAGGCGTGTTACCTGGGATGTGGTATTTGGCCCCGGGGTCGAAGTTCGCCTCGGTCCGCTCGACCGGTGGTACGATGCCCTGATATTGGCGGCGCAGATCGGTCCACGCCTTGTTGTAACTGGCCGGCGCGATCTGGCCCGAGAACACACCCCAGCGCCATTTGTCGACGAGCAAGCCGAACGGCAGGAACGCGACCTTGTCCATCGCCTGTTTGAGCAGCAGCCCGATATCCTTGTCGGGCGCGGGCACCTTGGCGGCGTCGAGCAGCCCGATCTGGACGAGATATTGCGGGGTGATCGACAGCGCGATGGTGTCGCCGATTGCCTCGTGGAATCCGTCGTTCGCCCCGTTGAGATACAGGTAGGGCTGCTTGTTATAGGCGCGCTGGTAGTAATTGTGGCCGAGTTCGTGGTGGATGGTCACAAAATCATCGCCATTGACCTTGATGCACATCTTGATGCGGAGGTCGTCCTTGCTGTCGATGTCCCAGGCGCTGGCGTGGCAGACGACCTCGCGGTCGCGGGGCTTCACGAACTGCGAGCGTTCCCAGAAGGTCGCGGGGAGCGGCGCGAAGCCGAGCGACGAGTAGAAACCCTCCCCGGTCCTGACCATCTTGAGATGGTCGTACCCCTTGGCGACGAGCAGATCCCCGGTATCGAAGCCGAGATCGCCCGCACCCTTCGGCGCGACGACGTCATAGATATTGCCCCATTCCTGCGCCCACATATTGCCGAGCAGGTCGGCGCGGATCGGCCCGGTTTTCGCCTGTACGCGGTCGCCGTATTTCTCGTTGAGCTTGGCGCGCGTGTAGCAATGGAGCTGGTCGTAGAGCGGCTTGACCTCTGCCCATAGCTTGTCGGTCAGCGTCGCGAATTGCTCGGGGGTCATGTCGTACCCGGAACGCCACATCGCGCCGACGTCGGCGTAGCCGAGCTCCTTGGCCCCCTGATTGGCGATCTCGACCATGCGGGCATAGTCGTTCTTCATCGGCGCCCCGACATTGGTGTGCCAGCTGACCCACATTTCCTTGAGTTCGTCGGGGTTGCGATCGGTGCCCATTGCGGCTTCGATGTCCGACCCGTTGACGGGCTGGCCCCTCAGCGTCCCCTTCCCCTTGCCGTAAGTCGAGTTGAGCCGCGTCGCGATGGTGTTGAGCTCGGTTGCCGCGCCAGGAATCGAGGGTGCGGGCAGGACGAGGCCGTTGCGGAGCATGTCGAGCTTGCGCTTCGTATCGTAGGATAGCCCCTGCACCGCGTTGAACCGCGCAGCACCCTTGGCGTATTTCACACCCAGTTCGGTGCCCTCCGCGCCGACACGTGCGTTCAGCGCGTCGGTATCGTCGGTGATATAGGTGTTGTTGACCCAAGCAACCTGGCTGCCGAATACGCTATAATCGAAATATTCCTTTTCGGCAGCGGCAACGAAGGCATCTGCCTCGGCGACGGTCGGGGTGGCGGCGGGTGCCGCATTTTGCGCAACGGCGGGCGTCGCGATGGCCAGCGCCAACGCGGAGACGAAAATCGGTTTCACGTAAGTCCTCCGGCAAACTTGTTATGCGCGCAGCTTGGGCGCGCGCCGGAGCGGAATCAAGCGGTCAGAAAATCGGCGATCGCCTGCCCCAGTTCGGGTTTGGTGACGGCGCTCATATGCCCGCCGGGCGTACGGACGACGGTCGTATCGGTCAGCAGCGCAGCCAGAGCCTCGACCGACCCATTATCGCTGTCATCCTCGCCCGACAGGACCAAGGTCGGGACCGAAATTTTTGCAATCGATTCCGCTGAAGTGTCAACAAATGTGTCAAGCAGCAGCCGAAGTGCACCCGAATCACCCCGAGTCGTCTTGAGGAACGAATCGGCATTCCATTCGGGTGTGAACTTCTCGAACGTGCCCCGGTTATCGAGAATATGCTTGAAATGATCGGTGCGCGGAGAGGTGTCGGTGAGCCCCGAAAGGCCCATACCGGACACCACCAGACGGCGCGGCGCAGCCCCCCGCACCACCATCCGCACGACCGTTCGCCCGCCCAGCGAATAGCCGCCCAAGTCATAGTCGATGAGGCCAAGATGCGCGACCAACGCCAAGCCATCATCGGTCAATACATCGACCGGATAGGCTGCAGGATCATGCGATTTCGTGCTCGATCCATGCCCACGCAGGTCAGGCAGAATTACCCTAAATCCGTTGTTTACCAACAGCTTGGCTTGGCCGTAGCGGATCCAGTTGGTCTGCGCGTCGGAGAACAGGCCGTGCAGCAGAACGACCGGTCGCCCCTGCCCTGCTTCGTGGAAAACCAGCTCGGCCCCGTCGGGCGCGGCGAATCGGCGGAGTGTGAAATCGGACGCAGTCATGGACGCCAGATACAGAAAAGGCCCCGGGTTACCGAGGCCTTTTCCTTAATCCCGGTTAGTTGCGGCCACCAGCGTTACCGTCTCCGAAGAGCCAGTCCCAGAACCCGCGCGCCGGGCGATTAACCTTACGCATTTTGGACCCCTAGTCTTACGGCTCGCACATGCGTCCGCAGGGCTTGGTTACCAAAAAGTTAAATGCTTATCAAGTTGTTAAGGAATTCATGCTGCGCGGCGCGACCGAACCTCTGCAGCGAGCGCCAAAAAAGCTGCAAAGGTTTGCGGTCGACCGATGTGAAATCCCTGCCCCTGGTCGCATCCCATGGCGGTAAGCTGGCGCAGCGTCGCCGCATCCTCGATGCCCTCGGCAACGACGCGGTGATCAAGTCCCTTCGCCATCTTGATGATCGAGCCGACAATGATCGAATCGGCTGTACGGACGGCTAGCGACTTGACGAACGTCTGGTCGATTTTGACTTCGGTCGCCGGTATGCGTTGCAGCGTTTCGAGCGTCGAGAAGCCCGTTCCGAAATCGTCGATCGAGATACCGAACCCCGCCTCGGCAAAGGCATTGAGGTTGGTCATCACGATATGCTCGTCCACCGAAAGGAAGACCGATTCGGTGATTTCGACGGTGAACCGCGACGGATCGAGCCGCGCGCGTTCGAGTAGCTGCCTGACATATTGCGCGAAGCCGGGTTGGCGCAGTACAGGCACCGAAAGATTGACCGCGACCGAGAGCTTCGACTCCGCAGGCAGCGATGCCAGGTCGGCCACCGCCCGTTCGAGGACGAAGCGCGTGATCGTTTCGATGCGGTGGTCGCGTTCGGCGGCCGGAATGAACTCGATGGGCGGAATCGCGCCGCGCACGGGATGCGACCAGCGCACCAGCGCCTCGGCTCCTACAATGTCCCCAGTACGCAGATCCAGCTTGGGCTGATAGGCAAGCCAGAACTCTCCCCCGTCAATGCCACGGTCGATCTCGCTGCCGATCGAAAGGTGCCAGGCCGCATCCTCGTTGCCCACATCGTCATAGAATTTCCAGCGCAAGCCCTTTTGCCGGGCAGATTCCGCACTCATCAGTGCGGCACCGATGCGGCTAGACATCGCTCGCGATGGCTGATCATCGACGCCGAAAGTAATCGAGATATCGACTTGCCGTTCACCGATCCGGATCGGCTGGGAAAACAGCGCATGCAGGCCGTCGAGATGTTCGGACAGCAACGCACGATCCGTGATCGGCGACAACAGGTAGTAGACGCCTTCGTCGCCCTGAAAGACCTCAGTTGTCGTATCGCCGACTTTCAAACGCCCGACGATTTCTGCCGCGATCAGCGGCTCGACATCCTTTGCAAAGCTCGCAACGATTGCGGCATGATTGTCGATGCGAGCGGCGATCAGCGCTTGAGGGCGCTTTAGTTTGACCTCCCTCAAAGCGACCAGGTTGGGGAGGCCGGAAGGCTCGTGCGTCCGGCTCTTGCGGCGACCGAACGTCAGACGAGCATGTTGAACAGCTACGATTGCAAACAGCAGCAACCCGGGAGCGATGTCGACGGCAACCAGTCTCCCGTCTAGAATTAAGGGCACGAGGGTAAACCCCGCGAGCGTCGTACCCAGTGTAATGCCTGTCGTAACAACGCGTGTAGTCGATAGGAGGCCCACGGAACACAACACAGCCATAATCGCCGCCGGGAGCCATCCAAGATCGATCGGCGTGCCGGTCTTGAGCGTCTGCGCGCCGATAGCGTGTGCAAATACACCTTGCGCTCGGCCCTGACCCGGGAGGTAGTGTGTATCCTGAAAAGATGGCTCGCCAAGCCCTACAAGAACGTCACGTCCGGCCAATTGGCTCGCAGGGACGCGGCCGCGTACGATATCTGAGTAGGAATAGACGGGAAACGTCTCGTATCGAATGGCAAAATCGGGACGAAAGAGCCGTGCGTCCGGCTTTCGCTTGCCGGACAGGGCCACGGAAATCCCCGGATAACGACCCGGGGACAGCGGACTTTCGGTATAAAGGCGAGACAGCTGGCCTATAGGATTGGTTCGAAAGACGAACGTCGCGATCTCGACGTGCGGCACATAAGTAGGTGAAGGTTGAAAGGTAGAGGTGGTGGCACCCTTTTCGAAGGTCAACATGCCCGAACCAAAATAAACATCGCCGCGAAACCGGTCGAGTGTGCGAATGAGTTCGGCGTCATTGCGAGAAGTGTCGGTGTCGGAAAACGACAGATCGAAGACGATCTTCTTTGCACCCGCTTCCTTGAGACGTTCGATCATTGTTGCATCGACGGTGCGGGGCCAAGGAAATTTCCCCCCCAGCTCGCCGACGCTCTTTTGATCAATTGAGATCACTACGATCGACCCGTCGGCCTTTACGTAACGAGCAGCGTAACGAATGTTCCGCGCGAAATCGTCGAGCGGATCGAGAAACCCCGTCACCCCACACAGCACCGCCACCAGCAGTGCATAGGTCATGATCCGTGCGCGCGGCGCGGCCCTGAACCGGCGCCACAGGGCACGGAGCGAAAAGCGCTTCACCGCGCGGTCGCCGCAGGCGGCTTCGGGCAATCGGGTCGGGTCATCGACAGACGGGCTTTCCTATGCCCGAGCGCACTAACCCGCAGGTTGCGAAAAAATGGTTAGCGAAACGTCGATTTTGTTTGGTCCGGTGACCAATTATGGATTCATCTCGCGCGCCACGGTCCTGCGTGTCGCCTTGCCATAGGGCGGTTTGAGCCCGGCAAGTTTTGCGACGTCGATTTTGGGCTGGCGGTAGATGCTCTTGGCATGACTGAACGTCTTGAACCCGTCATGCCCATGGTAGCTGCCCATGCCCGACGGTCCGACCCCGCCGAACGGCAGGTCTTCCATGCTGACATGGAAGATCACGTCGTTGACGGTGACACCGCCCGAAATCGTGCGTTCGAGCACGCGGGCCTCTTCGCCGCTGTCTTTCCCGAAATAATAGAGCCCGAGCGGGCGGTCGTGCGCGTTGACATAGGCGACTGCCGCATCGGTGCTGGCGACACCCTTGATCGGCAGCACCGGCCCGAAGATTTCCTCCTGCATCACTTTCATGTCGTCGGTGGGGTTGCGGACCAGATAGAGCGGCATCTTGTTGCCGTTCGACGCGGCGAAATCCTCGTTCGCCGGATTGACCTCGATCACCTCGCCGCCCTTGGCGCGGGCATCGTCGAGATAGCCGCGCAGCCGGTCGCGGTGGCGCGCGTTCACGACCGAGGTGTAGTCGTCGTTATCGAGCAACGTCGGGTACATCATCGACACGGCTTTGGTCAGCTCGCCGACGAGCTCCGCCTCGCGGTCTTGCGGCACCAGCAGATAATCGGGGGCAAGGCAGATCTGCCCCGCATTCATCATCTTGCCGATGGCGATGCGTTCGGCCGCCTGCTTCATGTCCGCCGATTTGCCGATAATGACCGGCGACTTGCCGCCGAGTTCGAGCGTCACCGGCGTCAGATTGTCGGCAGCGGCGTGGAGGATGTGCCGCCCCACGCCCGTCGCCCCGGTGAAGATCAGATGATCGAAGGGCAGTTTCGCAAAGGCCTGCCCGACGTCCGGCCCGCCACTGAAGAACGCCAGCTCGTTCTCGGCAAAAAACTTCGCACCGACTTCCTCGAACAGCGCCGCTGTCACCGGCGTAAATTCAGACGACTTGACCATCGCGCGGTTGCCCGCCGCAAAAATGCCCGCGAGCGGGGCCATCGTCAGCTGTACCGGAAAATTCCACGGCGAGATGACGCCGATCACGCCCTTCGGCTGGTACTCGACCCGCGCACTCGCCCCGAGCAGGCCGAGCGGAAACTGCACGCTGCGGCGTTCGGCGCGCATCCATTTATCAAGGTTCTTCAGTGCCTGTTTCGCGGGCGTGATCGACGCGGCAATATCGGTCAGCATCGACTGGTCGTGGCTGCGGTGGCCGAAGTCCTCCGACATCGCCCTAGCAAAATCGTCGCCATGCGCCTGCATCATCGATATGCAGCGTTTCAGCCGGTCGCGGCGCACATCGGCGGAGACGGGCAATTCGGCATCGAAGGCTGCGCGCTGCGCCGCGCGCACCGATGCGAGGCGCGCCAGCGTCGCGGCCTCGCCCGACAAGCCTGTATCCATATCGGCCACGTCGCTCTCCTACTATTATTCGATGAATACGAATGTGCTCTTTCGTCGCAATTCGCAACCGGTTCCCGCCGCCTTGCGGAACGGTTCGCGTGCGCTATGGGAACTGTAAGGGAAATCGGGAGTTTTGAGTTGCTGCAATCGTTTGCGACAATCGTCATTTTCGGGGCAACCGGCGATCTGGCGCAGCGGATGCTGTTTCCCTCGCTGTACAATCTCGACGCCGACGGGTTGCTGGGTACCGAAGTGCGTATCCACGGCGCGGCACGATCGAAGCTCGATGACGCGGCATTCCGCGATCAGGTGGCGGCAGCGCTCGACAGCCATTTGCCTGAGGGGCAGCTCGACGCCACGGTGAAAGCGCGCTTCCTCGACCGGCTCGGCTATTGCACGGTCGATGTCGATACGCCCGCCGATTTCGAGTGTCTCGCCGCCAAAATCGGCCCTGCCAAAGGGGCCGGAGTCGCCTTCTACCTCTCCACCCCGCCGTCGCTGTTCGCCCCGGTCGTTGCTGGTTTGAAGGCCGTCGGACTGACCGGTCCTGCAACCCGCGTCGCCATGGAAAAGCCCATCGGCCACGATCTGCCCTCCTCGCGCGAGGTCAATGCGGCGGTGGCGCACGGGTTCGACGAAGATCAGGTGTTCCGCGTCGATCATTATCTTGGCAAGGAGACGGTGCAGAACCTGCTCGTCCTGCGCTTCGGCAATATGTTGTTCGAGCCGCTGTGGAATTCGCAGGGTATCGAACACGTCCAGATTACGGTTGCCGAAACCGTGGGTCTCGAAGGCCGCGTCTCTTACTACGACGGCGTTGGCTCGCTCAGCGACATGGTGCAGAATCACATGCTGCAATTGCTGGCGCTGGTGGCGATGGAGCCGCCTGCTAGCTATACCGCCACCGCCGTCCGTGACGAAAAAGTGAAGGTCCTACGGTCGCTGCGACCGCTCGACGCGGCGACTGCAAACACCCACAGCGTCAAGGGTCAGTACCGCTCGGGTGCAGTCGATGGAAAGCCCGTCGCGGGCTATGCCGACGAACTCGGCAAAGCGTCGGACACCGAGACCTTCGTCGCGGTCAAGGCGCATCTCGACAACTGGCGGTGGAAAGGCGTTCCCTTCTATCTCCGCACCGGCAAGCGCCTGCCGATGCGGCATTCCGAAATCCTGATCCAGTTCAAACCCGTCCCGCATTCGATCTTCAGCGGACGCGGGCCGGGGCTGGAGGCGAACTGCCTGCTGATCCGTTTGCAGCCGAACGAGGGCATGTCCCTGTCGATCATGACCAAGGAGCCAGGCCTCGACCGGGGCGGGGTCGCCTTGCGCGAGGTCGAGCTCGACGTGTCGCTGACCGCGGCTTTTGCCGGACAGCGGCGACGCATCGCCTACGAACGGCTGCTGCTCGACCTGATGGAGGGCGACACCACCCTGTTCGTGCGTGCCGACGAGATCGAGGCGGCTTGGACCTGGGTCGATTCGATCCATGACGCGTGGACGTCGGCGGGGGTCATCGTGAAGCCCTATACGGCGGGCACTTGGGGGCCGTCGGCGTCGATGGGTATGATCGAACGCGACGGCGCAAGCTGGCACGAGGGCGCGCAGTGATGCATCCCGTGCTTGAGGCGGTCACCGCGCGCATCGTCGAGCGGTCGGCACAGACGCGGGCCGCCTATCTCGACCTGATCGAACGGCAGCGCGACAGCGGGACCAACCGCCACAACCTTGCTTGCGGCAATCTCGCCCACGGCTTTGCCGCATCGGGCGAGGACAAGGACACGATCAAGCGCGGCAAGGCGATGAACATCGGCATCGTCACCGCGTTCAACGACATGCTGTCGGCGCACCAGCCGTACGGGCGCTATCCGGAAGCGATCAAGCTCTACGCCCGCGAAGTCGGCGCGACGGCGCAGGTCGCAGGCGGTGTTCCCGCGATGTGCGACGGCGTGACGCAGGGACAGGCGGGCATGGACCTGTCGCTGTTCAGCCGCGACGTGATCGCTTTGTCGACGGCGGTCGCGCTCAGCCATGCGATGTTCGAAGGCGCACTGCTTCTCGGCATTTGCGACAAGATCGTGCCCGGCCTGCTGATCGGTGCGCTGCGCTTCGGCCATCTGCCGATGATCTTCGTGCCTGCAGGCCCGATGCCCTCGGGTCTCGCCAACAAGGAAAAGGTGCGCGTCCGGCAGCTGTTCGCGGAAGGGAAAATCGGCACGGCCGAACTGCTCGAAGCCGAAAGTGCGAGTTACCACGACGCAGGCACCTGCACCTTCTATGGGACCGCAAATTCGAACCAGATGATGATGGAGGTCATGGGCCTCCACATGCCCGCTGCTGCCTTCGTCAATCCGGGCACGAAGCTCCGCAGCGAACTCACCCGCGCCGCGACCCACCGCGTCGCCGATATCGGCTGGGACAGCGATGATTACCGCCCCCTCGGGCGGGTCGTCGACGAGAAAGCCATCGTCAACGCCATCGTCGGCCTGCTCGCCACCGGCGGATCGACCAACCACGCCATCCATCTGCCCGCGATGGCGCGTGCGGCGGGGATCGTGATCGACTGGCAAGATTTCGACGAATTGTCCGCCGCCGTGCCGCTGATCGCGCGCGTTTACCCGAACGGGTCGGGCGATGTGAACGATTTCCACCAAGCGGGCGGCATGGGTTATGTTATCGGCGAGCTGATCGGTGCGGGACTGCTGCACGATGACGTCATGACGGTCGCGCGCGGCTCGCTGGCCGATTACGCGGTCGAACCGGTGCTGGTGGACGAGGCGCTGATGTGGACGCCCGCCCCCGCATCGCCCCGCGATCCGGCGATGTTGTCGCCGGTTGCCGATCCCTTCCTGCCCGATGGCGGGATGCGGCTGTTGCAGGGCAATCTCGGTCGCGCCGTCATCAAGACCAGTGCGGTCCAGCCCGAACGCTGGACCATCGAGGCACCGTGTGCGGTGTTCGACCGGCAGGACGATGTGCTGCGCGCGTTCAAGGCGGGCGAACTCGACCGCGATGTCGTCGTCGTGGTGCGTTTCCAAGGGCCGCACGCCAACGGCATGCCCGAACTGCACAAGCTGACGCCGGCGTTGGGGGTGCTTCAGGACAAGGGGTATCGCGTCGCCCTCGTCACCGACGGCCGTATGTCGGGCGCGAGCGGCAAGGTGCCCGCCGCGATCCATGTCACCCAAGAGGCTGCGCTC
Source organism: Sphingomonas sp. SUN039 (assembly GCF_024758725.1). NCBI lineage: Bacteria > Pseudomonadati > Pseudomonadota > Alphaproteobacteria > Sphingomonadales > Sphingomonadaceae > Sphingomonas > Sphingomonas sp. SUN039. The sequence continues at coordinate 1,517,167 of NZ_CP096972.1, forward strand.
GGCGGTGCACTCGCCAAGCTGGTCGATGGCGATGTGGTGCGCGTCTGTGCGGTGACGGGCGCGCTCTCGACGACGGCAGACCTGTCGTCACGCCAGCCCGCGCCGACCCCGCCCGCCGCCGACGGCACGGGCCGCGAGTTGTTCGCCTTCATGCGCCACGGTGCCGACGATGCCGAGCGCGGCGCGTCGGCCATGCTGGCGGGTGCTGGGCTGTGACACAGGTTGTCGCCGTCGATATCGGCGGGACGCACGCCCGCTTTGCGCTCGCCGAAGTCGCGGGCGGTCGCGTTCAGGCGCTCGGTGAACCCGTCACGCTCAAGACCGCCGAGCACGCCAGTTTTCAAACTGCCTGGGAAGCCTTCGCGGCGGGGCAGCCTGCTCCCCTGCCCCGCGCGGCTGCCATTGCCATCGCCTGCCCGATCAAGGGCGAGGTGCTGCAACTCACCAACAACCCATGGATCATCCGCCCTTCGCTGATCCCCGAAAAGCTCGGCGTCGACGCGCATGTGCTGGTCAACGATTTCGAAGCTGTCGGCCATGCCGTGGCACAGGTCGGCGCCGACGATTTGCATCATATTTGCGGCCCCGACGTTGCCCTGCCCGACCGTGGGATCGTCAGCATCGTGGGGCCGGGGACGGGGCTCGGCGTCGGCCAGTTGTTCCGTGACGGCGCGGCCTATCACGTCATTGCCTGCGAAGGCGGGCATGTCGATTTCGCGCCGCTCGACGCCATCGAGGATGCGGTGCTCGCCGATCTCCGCAAGACCTTCAGGCGGGTGTCGGTCGAGCGCGTGGTGTCGGGGCCGGGGCTTGCCGCGATCCATGCGGTGCTCGCCCGACTCGAGGGTCGCGCCATTCCCGAACGCGACGACAAGCAACTCTGGCAAGCCGCGCTCGACGGCAGCGAGAGCCTCGCCGCCGCCGCGCTCGACCGTTTCTGCCTCACCCTCGGCGCAGTTGCGGGCGATTGCGCGCTCATCAACGGTCCGACGGCGGTCGTCATCGCGGGAGGTGTCGGGCTGCGCCTGAAGGACCATCTGCCGCGTTCGGGCTTTGCCGAACGCTTCGCCGCCAAGGGCCGGTTCGAAACGCTGATGCGTTCGGTGCCCGTGAAACTCATTACCCATCCGCAGCCCGGCCTGTTGGGTGCCGCCGCCGCCTTTGCCCGGGAGCACACGTCATGAATATCGAAGCGATCATGCGGACCGCACCGGTCATTCCAGTGCTGGTGATCGACGACATCGCGCACGCCGCGCCGATTGCCGAGGCCTTGGTGGCAGGCGGCTTGCGGGTACTCGAAGTGACTCTGCGAACCCCCGTCGCGCTCGATGTGATCGCGGAGATGGCCAAGGTTGACGGCGCTATCGTCGGCGCGGGCACAGTTCTCAACGCTGCCGATTTGGATGCGTCGCTGAATGCGGGCGCGAAATTCATCGTCAGCCCCGGTCTGACCGATCCGCTCGCCCGCGCGGCGATTGCCAGCGGCATTCCGTTCCTGCCCGGCACAGCCAACGCCAGCGACCTGATGCGAGGTCTCGATCTGGGGCTGAACCGGTTCAAGTTCTTTCCGGCGACCGCAAGCGGCGGCCTGCCTGCGCTCAAGGCGCTCGCGGCACCGTTCGGCAATGTGCGTTTTTGCCCGACGGGCGGAATTACCGAAGCGACCGCGCCCGAGTGGCTGGCCGAGGAAGCCGTGTTGTGCGTCGGGGGGAGCTGGATCGTACCCAAGGGCGCACCCGATACGGCAGAAATCCGGCGGCGAGCGGCGGCAGCAGCGGCGCTCAGCGCATAATCAGCCAAACCGGAAACGCCGCCACCGCCAGCAGCGTCCCGAACGGCAGGCGCGTCGTCGCACTCACTGCCCTTCCGCGCAGCATCATCGCGAGAACGGCAATCAGCCCTATCGCACTGGCACCCAAGAGGACGAACGGCAGCGGCTGCCAGCCGAGCCACAGCCCGACGGCGCCGAACAATTTCGGGTCGCCACCGCCAAGCCCTTCGCGACCGCGCAGCCGACGATAAAGCGTCGCGATAAGCCACAGGCTGACGAATGCCACCGCGCCGCCGATGACGCGGTCGGTAATTCCCGGCGGATCGACCACCCACGAGGACAGCACCGCCACCATGCCGAGCGCCGCCGTCAGCACATCGGGGAGCCAGAATTCACGAACATCTAGCGCCGCGAGCGCGACGAGCAGCCAGCCGATGAACATCGCAGTCGCTCCAGCCGCGTCGGGCGACACGGCAAGGGCAACGAACCCGACCGCTGTGCACAATCCCTCGACAATCGGATGTACCGGATCGATTGGATCACCACAGGTCCGGCACCGCCCCTTGGCCAGCGCGAACGACACCAGCGGTACCAGATCGCGTGCACCCAGCGGCACATGGCAGGAATCGCACATCGACCGTCCGCCAAGCCCCGCGCCCATCGGCCAGCGCACGACCAGCGTCGCCAGAAAACTTCCCGCAATCAGGCCCGCCCCTGCGCCAAGCGCGGGCCACAGCCAAATCATTTCCGGCAGATCACGGCAGCTTTTCGTCCGCTGCCACGCCGAACAGTTGCGCGATCTCGATATAGCCTGCGCGGCCGTGGACGTCGAACAGGCACCAGCCCTTGCCGCACTGGCTGACCGCGCCGACCACGCCCGGCTCGGCACGCCAGACGATTGCGGCATCGGCAGAGGGCTTCTCACGCAACGGCCTGACATCGCCGACGACCAGCGCGCTGCGCTTGTCGCTCAGCAAATTGGCCTGCACCCACCCTTCAGCGCCATCGGGATCCTGGATGCGCCGCCATTCGGCATGTTCGGCCTTGTACGCCTTGACCACCTTCACGGGCAGCCCCTTGCGCTTGTAAAGCCAATCGGCAGGAAAATTACGCCCCGGCCCTTTCCGCATCATCACTTCGCCAGCGTTGAGCGAGGCCCAGTACGGCATTTTCTTCGCCGCAAGCGCCGGAGATGCGCTCGCCGCGAGCGCCGTCGCAGCAAGTAAGGCAAGCAATCGGGTTCGCACGGCGGTTCTCTCCTCACCATCCACGATGCGTGCGACCTGCCAAATCCATAGCGCTACGACAAGTGCGGCACCGTTTTGTTGAAGCCTTAACCCGAACCGCCTAGCAACCACCGGAGAGCCACGGGAGTTGGGGACGATGCGGATATCCGGTTCGATTGCTGCGGTGGTTGCGGCGCTGGTGACCACACCGGCGTTCGCACAGCCGGTCGTTGTTGCCGACAGCGGCGACAGTGCCTGGGTGTTGGCGGCATCGATCCTCGGTCTGATTGCCATTCTGCCGGGTCTCGCGATGTTTTACGGTCGGGGCCGCGCCGGGCCGACGGGGTTCGCCCTGTTCGGCGGGGTAGCGGTTGCGTCGCTGCTGTTCGCCGTCATCGGCTATAGCATCGCCTTCGGCGACGGCAGCCCATATCTGGGTGGCGCGGGCAATGCGATGCTCGGCAATTTGTCCGAACTGGTCGACGGGCTGACAATCTCCGAACCGGTCTATGTCGTGTTCGAAACGATGCTTGCGCTGTTCGCAGTCGGCATATTGTGTGCGTCGCTCGGTGAGAATGCGCGTCCGGCATGGCTGATACCCTTTGCAGGCATCTGGATGCTGATCGTTTATGTGCCGGTGGCCCGCTGGGTGTGGGCGGGGTGGCTCGGCGACCTTGGCGTCATCGACTATGCGGGCGCGCTACCCGTCCAGATTGCGGGAGGCGTGGCCGCGCTGGCGGTGGCATTCCTGATGCGCGCGCCGTCGTCGACCGAAATCCAGCACGATTCGCGCCTTGCGGTGACCGGCGCGGCGCTGCTGTGGGTGGGGTTCCTGGCACTGATGGGGGCGGCGGCGCTGGGCGGCAGCGATGACGCCGCGACCGCAATTATCAACGGACATCTCGCGGCCAGCGCTGCCGTCGTTACCGGCATGGCGGTCGAACGCTTCACGCATGGGCGTGTGTCGGTTTACGGCGTCGCCAATAATGCGGTGACGGGTCTGGCGGCGGTAACGGCGGGTGCGGGGCTGGTCGGTGCCGGGGGCGCGATGGCACTGGGCGCGCTCGGCGCAGTGGCAGCGACGCTGGCGGGCATGCTGGTCAGCCGGGCAAAGCTCGGCAGCACCGCTGCTGCCTTCTCGATCCACGGTGCACCGGCATTGGTCGGGGCGGTCCTGTTGCCAGTGTTCCTCCTGCCGGTCCTCGGCGGGCCCGGATTCGACGAAGGCAGCGGGCTGGTTGCCCAGCTCGCGGCACAGGGGATCGCCGTGCTGGCAGTGATGCTGTGGACGGCCGTCGCAACCGTGATCGCCGCGCTGCTGGTCTCAACGGTCGCGCCCATCCGGCTCGCGAAAGTCAGTCGCCCGTCCTGATCCGGTCGACCAGCTGCTTCACCGTCGGCACGAATCCGTTCGAGTAGAACGGGTCGCGTTTGAAATTGAACGCGCCGTGCCCGGCGAATACCAAGTTCTCGTCGAGCGGTCCGCCATGGACGACATCCTGTAAGGTCTTTTGAATACAGAAGCTGCGCGGATCGGCGAGGTAGCCGGTCGACCAGTCGTCATGGTCCTTCCACGCGGAAAAGCCGCAATGCGACAGGCAGCCCATGCAGTCGGCCTGATCCTTGCGGATCGTCGCTTTCTCGGCCGGCGTCACGAACACCAGCGTGTTGTCGGGCGTCTTGAGCGCATCGGTATAGCCCAAACCGTACCATTCGCGCGCGCGCATCAGGTCGCCGCGCGTCACCCAGAAATTCTTGCCCTTCACGCCCACGTCGAGCTGGTGGGTATGGTCGCCCGCCTGTTCGCCCGAAAACGCGATCTGGCGTTCGCTGCGCGCTTCCAGATTGCGGAGGAACGGGTTGCGGATCGCCGACGAATAAAAGCCGGTCGGCGAGAATTTATGCAGGAGGATATCGCCATCCTCCAGCGTCATCAGCGCGTCCTTCCACCCCTGCGGGATCGGGCTTTCCTGCGTTAGCAGCGGTCGCGTGCCGAACTGGAACGCAATGCTTCCCAGTTCCGGATTGTCGATCCAGTCCGCCCAGTCGCGCAAATGCCAGACGCCACCGGCCATGACGATCGGGGTTGAATCGGGAATGCCGCCCTCGCGCATCGTCTCGCGCAGCGCCTTTACGCGCGGATACGGCGGCTCGGGCACGCGCGGGTCTTCGGCATTGGACAGGCCGTTGTGCCCGCCCGCGAGCCACGGGTCTTCGTACACGACCGCCGACAGATAATCCGCCGCCTTCGAATAGGCCCGCTTCCACAGCGCGCGAAAGGCGCGCGCCGAACTGATGATCGGCAGATAGCTGACACCATAGGACGCGCTGATCTCGCTCAGCTTGTAGGGCATCCCGGCACCGCAGGTGACGCCCGCGACCAGCCCCTTCGTCCGTTCGAGCACGCCGTGCAAAATCGTCTGCGCGCCGCCCATTTCCCACAGCACGTTGATGTTGATCGCGCCCTTGCCTCCGGCGATATCATAGGCGCGCTTCACCTGTTCGACCGCGCCTTCGATGGCATAGGCGATCAGCTCCTGATGTCGTTCCGTGCGGGTTCGTGCAGCATAGACCTGCGGAATGATCTTGCCGGTCGGGTCATAGCTGTCGGCGTTGACCGCGCTGACCGTGCCGATCCCGCCCGCCGCCGCCCAGGCACCTGCGCTGGCGTGATTGGTGGCGGCTACACCTTTGCCGCCCTCGATCAGCGGCCAGACTTCACGGCCCCGATACACGATCGGCGATATACCCTTAAACAAGCCGCTAGTCTCCATTCCCTAAGATACGGGCGTTATAGGGTGCCGGACGCAAAATGCACGCCGTTGCCGAGCGCGTTGTCGTAAAGCGCGGCATAAGCCGCCACCATGGCCTTCTCGTCGTACGCGGAAGCCGCCAGTTTCTGGTTCGCTGCTCCAAGTTGCGCGCGCAATGCCTTGTCCGCGACGAGCTGGCGCAGCGCCGCCGCCAGCGCATATTCGTCGCATTCGGCGACCAGCGGCAATTGTTCGGGCGGCAGAATTACCGCAACATCGCCAACATGCGTGGTCGCGACCGGCAACCCCGCCGCCATCGCCTCGACCAGCGCAATCGGGAATTGTTCGCTATCGGACGACAGCGCGAAAATATCGAACAGGCCGATATAGCGATGAGGCTCAGGCAGGAAGCCGGGCATCACCAGCCGCTGGAACACCCCCATCTCGCGTGCCTTGGCGGCAATCGCGTCCTTCTCCGGACCCTCGCCGACAATCACCAGCCGGGTCCCCGGGATCATCAGTGCCGCCTCGACCAGCCGCGGCAGGTTCTTGACCGGGCGCAGGCCCGCCACGGTGCCGATCACGATCTCCCCCGCCTTTTTGCGAAGGCCCGGAATGGCATTGGGTTTCGGCTTCACTGCGTAGCGCGCGGTCCGGATGCCGTTGGGGATACGGTGGACGCGCGCCGGCGGCTGTTTCCACGTCTTGAGCGCGATATCCTCCAGGGTCCCCGACGGCACCGCCACCGCGCTTGCCGCCGGAAAAGCCAGCCGCCGCATCAAGGTACGCTCGGGCTTCAGCCGTAAGGCCTCGTCGGCATTGAACCCGTCCTCGTGATGTACCAGCGGGGGCAGCGCCTTGCCGAACATCCGCCGCGCCATTACCGCGTCCATCGCGCCCCAGTTATAGGTCAGGACCAGATCGAACCCGCGCATATATTCGGCGATGTCGCGATAGCGCGCGACCGAAGTCCGTCCGGTGAGCGAGGGTACATTGTCGGGGAAGCGCGCGTCGATTCCCGGTGCAATCGACGCGCGCGCATCGAGCGCACCCGGCACCGAACTGACGATGGTATGCCGTGCGGCATCGCCGAACGCATTCATCAGCGCCACTGCACGAGCTTCCTTGCCGCCGAGCGAAAACGTCGAATGGCAGTGCAATATATTGACCGGCATCAGACGATCCGGGCGAGCAGCGCGTCGATGGCGGCAGCGGCCTCCGTCTCGTCGAGCACCGGCGCATGGCCGACATCGGCGACAGTGACCGTCTTCGCGTCCTTCAGCCGCCCGACCATCTGTGCGACCGTTGCCGGGGCCAGCAGGTCCGACAGCGCGCCCCGCACGATCAGCGTCGGCACATCGGCCAGCGCATCGAACGCCGGCCACAGGTCGATCCCCGCCTCGCCGCCCGGCAGGCGGAACGGCTCGGCAATCTTCTTGTCGTAATCGGGCACGATCCGCCCGTTGCCCGACAGGCGTGACGTGCGCTTGGCCATCGCCAGCCAGTCGGTCAGGTCGTAGCGCGGAAACACCCCCGCATTGGTCTCGGCAATCCCGCGCGCCGCATGGAGCCAGGTCGGATAGGCCCCGCCCTTCCCCACATAGCCCCTGATCCGGTCGAGCCCCGCCGCTTCGATCACCGGCCCGACATCGTTCAGCACCGCCCCCGCAATCCGCGCATTGCCCGTTGCTGCCAGCAGCATTGTCACGATCCCGCCGAGCGAGGTGCCGATCGAAACGAACCGCTCGATTTTCAGTTCGGCCAGCAACCGCTCGACATCCTGGGCATAGGTCAACGGGACATAGGTCATCGCGTCCTTGGCGTAAGCGCTCTCGCCCCGCCCGCGCAGGTCGACGGCAATCACCCGCCAGTCGTGCGACAGCCGCGCCGCCACGGTCTCGAAATCGCGCGCGTTGCGGGTTAACCCCGGCAGGCACAGGATCGGAGGACGCGCCGGATCGACACCCCGCCCTGCCGCATAATCGCGGTAGTGGAGGCGCAAGCCATCGTTCGACCACCAGTAACCGTCGGTAAAACCCAAGACTTGCCGCTCCTGACCCCTGCGTCCATATCGCCGCATGGCCGCGACACCGCAAGCATTCACACCCGCCCGCGCGATCGAAGAGATTGCGGACTTCATTGCCGACCCTGTCGAAGCGGCGGATTTCCCCGAAGCCCGGCTGCGCTTCCGCAACGACCGGGCGGCGACGGAAGTCGGACTCGATGGCCTCACCGACGAGGCGTGGATCGAGCATTTCGGGCGGTTCGTCCCCCTCCCCGGTTCGCTGCCGCATCCGCTCGCGCTGCGTTACCATGGTCACCAGTTCCGCGTTTACAATCCCGATATCGGTGACGGGCGCGGCTTCCTGTTCGGGCAATGTCGCGACCTGAACGGACGACTGATGGATTTCGGGACCAAGGGGTCAGGCACCACACCCTATAGCCGGTTCGGCGACGGACGGCTGACCCTGAAAGGCGCGGTGCGCGAAATCCTCGCCACCGAAATGCTCGAAGCCCTGGGCGTGCCCACTTCGCGCACTTTCTCGGTGATCGAAACCGGCGAGAAATTGCACCGGGGCGACGAACCTTCGCCGACACGCTCCGCTGTGCTCGTCCGACTCAACCATGGCCACATCCGCATCGGCAGTTTCCAGCGGCTGGCGACGCTGGGGCAAAGGGCCGAACTCGAACGTCTCGTCGCGTATAGCCTGAAGCATTATTTCGACGAACACATGGGCGGAGACGGCCCCGTCCGGTTGCTCGGCTTGGTCGCCGAACGCACCGCCCGCATGGCTGCCGCCTTCATGACCGCAGGCTTTGTCCATGGCGTGCTCAATTCGGACAATATCAACATCACCGGAGAGAGTTTCGACTACGGCCCGTGGCGGTTTGCGCCGACCTTCGATGCCGGGTTTACCGCTGCCTATTTCGATTCGAGCGGGCTCTATGCCTTCGGGCGACAGGCCGAGGCGATCCACTGGGACTTGGTACAGCTCGCCATCGCGCTCGCCGAAATTGCCGACAGCGACGCGCTGGCGGAAGCCGTCGACAGGTTCGGCCCCGCCTATCGCAACGCCATTGTCGACCGGATGCTGTGGCGGCTCGGCGTCGTGCCGATCGACAATGGGTCGAACGTCGTGCTGGTGCAGGCGATGGAAGCCGCGCTGGTCGCCACGCAATGTCCGCTCGACGAATTTTTCTTCGACTGGCGCGGCGGCGATTTGCGGCGCGAAAGCCCCGCCTATGCGGGTGATAAGTTCGCACCGTTCCGGGTGGCCGTTGCACCCTTTGCGCCGGTTGCAGACACGGGCCACCCCTATTGGTCGCAACCCGGGCCTTGCTCGATGCACATCGACGAAGTCGAGGACATCTGGGCGCAGATTGCCGATTGCGATGACTGGACCGCGCTCGAAACTAAGGTTACCGAAATCCGCCGGATGGGCGCAGCACATGGCTTACGCCATGATAACGATAAATCCACGAACGCCGGGTAAGACCACCGATCTCATGGCCACCGATATCATCTCGACCGAACCGGCAACCGGCGCGACCCTGTGGCGCGGATCGGCGAGCGATGTCGAAGTCGAAGTGGAGTTGGCGCGCGGCGCATGGGCCGAATGGGCGGCACGACCGCTCGCGGTCCGCGTCGAAATGCTGCGCCGTTTCGTCAATGTCGTGCGCGGCCGCGCCGAAGACCTTGCCGACACGATCTCGCGCGAAACCGGAAAGCCGTTGTGGGAAGCCAAGGCCGAGATCGAGTCGGTCATCGCCAAGGTCGATATCTCGATCTCTGCCTATAACGAGCGGACGGCCCAGCGCCGGATCGACGGCGCGGTGGGCACGCGCACGGCGCTTCGTCACAAACCGCATGGGGTGCTGGCGGTCCTCGGGCCATATAATTTCCCCATGCATCTGGCGAACGGCCATATCGTGCCTGCCCTGCTTGCCGGAAACGCTATCGTCTTCAAACCCAGCGAAAAAACGCCGCTGTCGGGGATCAAGCTGGTCGAATGCTATCACGCAGCGGGCATTCCCGGAGCTTTGGTCCGGATCGTCATCGGCGGCCCAGCCGAGGGCAAGGCGCTTGCCGCCAGCGAAGGCATCGACGGCCTGTTGTTTACAGGCTCCGCCAACACCGGACTGATCCTCAACCGCCAGTTTGCCGACAAGCCGAACAAGATTCTCGCGCTGGAAATGGGCGGCAACAATCCCATCATCGTCTGGGATGCGCCCGACGCCTACACTGCGGCGGTTCTTGTCGCACAGTCTGCATTCCTGTCGGCGGGGCAGCGCTGCACGGCGGCGCGGCGGTTGATCGTCAAGGACGGCGCGCACGAGCCGCTGATCGCGGAACTCCGCAAGCTGCTCGCGCGGCTTATCGTCGCCGAGCCGCACTCCTCGCCCGCCCCGTTCATGGGGCCGGTGATCGACAACGAGGCCGCCGACGGCCTGCAGGAAAGTTTCCTCGCCCTGCTGATGAAGGGCGGCCGCCCGGTGGTGCAAATGGAACGCCCCATCGAGAACCGCCCCTTCCTGTCGCCCTCGATCATCGATGTGACCGACGTCCGGGACCGGCCCGATATCGAGCTGTTCGGCCCGATGCTCCAGATGATCCGCGTGTCCGATTTCGATGCCGCGCTTGCCGAGGCGAACAACACCCGCTTCGGCCTGTCGGCCTCGCTGATCGGCGGCTCGCCCGAACTGTACGACCGGTTCTGGGCCAACAGCCGCGCCGGCATCGTCAACTGGAACAAGCCGACCAACGGTGCCTCGTCTTCGGCGCCTTTCGGCGGGATCGGCCTGTCGGGCAACCACCGCCCCTCGGCCTATTATGCCGCCGATTATTGCGCCTATCCGGTGGTTTCGACCGAGGAGGAAAACCCGCGGGCGAGTATCGGCATCGGGTTGCGGCAGGACTGAGGTGAAAGCGACGCTGGTCGCGTAACAAGTATCGCTATGTTGCGGTGCGTTACACTCGGGCGCAGGGGCAACTCATGGCAAGTCTCCTCGATCCCGACGCACGCGGTCGCGTCATCCTCGTCGGTGCAGGGCCGGGCGATCCCGACCTGCTGACCCTGAAGGCCGTCGCAGCACTGCAATCAGCCGATGTCGTCGTCCATGACGGGCTGGTCGACGACCGCGTGTTCGTGCATGTGCCCGCCACTGCCCAGCGTATCTCGGTCGCCAAAAAGCGCGACCGCCACACCTTGTCGCAGGACGCGATCAACGCGCTGATCGTCGCGCATGTGAAGACCGGTGCAATCGTCGTCCGGTTGAAGGGCGGCGACCCGTTCGTGTTCGGGCGCGGCGGCGAAGAGGTCGAGGCGGTGCGCGCGGCGGGTCTGCGCGTCGAAGTGATCCCTGGGGTGTCGGCAGCGCTCGGTTGCGCGGCAGAGGCGATGCTGCCGCTCACCCACCGCGACTGGTCGTCGGCGGTCAGCTTTGTTGCCGGGACCTGCAAGGGCCTGGCCGAACAGAATTGGGCGGGCCTTGCGGGCCATGGCCGGACGCTGGTCGTCTATATGGGCGTGACGGCGGCGCGCGCGATTGCCGACAAGCTGATGGCCGATGGCGTCGACCCCGGCATTGCGGTCGCGGTCCTCGAACGCGGCACGCTGCCCGGCAGCCGCGCAATGCGGACCCTGCTCGCCGACCTCGGCGATTTGGTCGAACGCGAGAACGTGCTCAGCCCGGCGATCCTCGTGATCGGCGAAGTCGTGCTGTTGTCCGACGCAGAGAACCATTTGAAGACGCTTGCTGTGCAGGCGGAGGCTTTTTCATGAAACTGCTCACCGGCAACGACCTCAAAACCGGCGATGTCACCTGGTGGACCGGCAATGGCTGGTCGCGCCATGTCGAAGACGCCGCCGACGTCGGCGACCATGGCGAGGCCGTGCGGTCCGCCGAGGAAGGCGCACGCCGCGTCAACGCCTCGTACCTGATCGAGGCGGTCGCCACGCCCGAGGGGCCGCGCCCCGCCCACATCAAGGACCGCATTCGCGCCCTGGGCCCCACTGTGCGCCCCGACCTGACACTGAAGCCTGCCGACCCTGCCGCCGGTGAATGGGTGATCTGAATGTATAAATACGACTCTTACGACCAGGCCATTGTCGACACCCGCGTCGCCGAATTCCGCGACCAGGTGGCGCGGCGTATCGCGGGCGACCTGACCGAGGACCAGTTCAAGCCGCTGCGCCTTATGAACGGCCTCTACCTGCAGCTGCATGCGTATATGCTGCGCGTCGCGGTCCCATATGGCACGCTCGATAGCCGCCAGATGCGGATGCTGGGCACCATCGCGCGCAAGTACGACCGCGGTTACGGGCATTTCACCACGCGCCAGAACATTCAGTACAACTGGATCAAGCTGGAGGACGCGCCCGACATTCTCGCCGATCTGGCAACCGTCGAAATGCACGCCATCCAGACCTCGGGGAATTGCATCCGCAACATCAGTTCGGACCAATATGCCGGTGCCGCGGCCGACGAGGTTGCAGACCCGCGCGTCTGGGCCGAACTGCTGCGCCAGTGGAGCACCTTCCATCCCGAATTCAGCTATCTGCCGCGCAAATTCAAGATTGCGGTGATCGCCAGCGCCGAGGACCGCGCCGCGATGCGCCTGCACGACATCGGCATCGAGCTGGTGAAGAAAGACGGCGAACTCGGCGGCCGGGTGTTCGTCGGCGGCGGCATGGGCCGTACCCCGATGATCGCGCCGGAAATCCGCAGCTTCGTCACTGCGGACGACCTGCTCAGCTATGTCGAGGCGTGCCTGCGCGTCTACAACCGCTACGGACGGCGCGACAATATCTACAAGGCGCGGATCAAGATTCTCGTCCACGAAATCGGTGCCGACGAATACCGCCGGCAGGTCGAGGCGGAGTTCCTTCACGTCAAGACGCTGAACCTCGACCCACCCAAGGCCGAGTTCGACCGCATCAGCGCGTTCTTCGCGCCGCCCGCGTTCGAGACGCTGAGCGACGAACCCGACCGCAGCGACCCCGACTTCGCCGTCTGGCTCGACCAGAATGTGAAAGCGCACAAGGTGCCCGGCTATGCCATCGTCAACATTAGCCTGAAGCCCATCGGCGGCATTCCGGGCGATGCCAGCGCTGACCAGATCGACGTGATGGCCGACCTCGCGGAACGCTACAGCTTCGACGAACTGCGTGTGACACATGCCCAGAACATCGTCCTGCCGCATGTCGCCAAGCGCGACCTTTATGCGGTTTGGCAGGCGCTGACGGCAGCGGAACTCGCCGACGCCAACCTCGACCTGATCAGCGACATCATCGCCTGCCCAGGCCTCGATTATTGCAGCCTCGCCAACGCCCGCTCGATCCCGGTCGCGCAAAAAATCGCGACGCGCTTCGCCGACCTCGGTCGCCAGCGTGAACTGGGCGAGCTCAAGCTCAAGATCAGTGGCTGCATCAACGCCTGCGGCCATCACCATGCCGGGCACATCGGCATCCTCGGCGTCGACCGCAAAGGCGTGGAGAATTACCAGCTCTCGCTCGGCGGCTCGGGCGCGGAGGACGTCAGCATCGGCAAGATCACCGGCCCCGGCTTCGACGAAGACGGCATCGTCGATGCTGTCGAACGCGTGACCGGCAAATACCTCACCGTGCGCGAAGGCGACGAGCGTTTCCTCGACACCTACCGCCGTGTCGGCTTCGAACCCTTCAAGGAGGCGATCTATGGGTGACCCCTTACGCTTCCGCGACGACGAAGCACACGACGAACCCGCGGTCACGCTCGACGCCTTCCTCGCGGGCCAGTCGAATGCCAATGCGGTGCGCCTCGAAACTGGTGACGATGCGCGCGAGCTGATTCCACATCTCGAGCAGCTCGCGCTGGTTGAGGTTGCTTTCCCGTCGTTCCGCGACGGGCGCGGCTACTCGTCTGCCCGCGTCCTGCGCGAGGCGGGCTATACCGGCGAACTCCGCGCCGAGGGCGACGTGTTACTCGACCAGATCGCCCCGATGCGCCGCTGCGGATTCGACAGTTTCGCACCGATGCAGGCCATCGACCGCGCCGCCGCCGAAGCCGTGATCGCGCGTTACGACCATGTCTATCAGCGCGCAGCCGATGACGCCGTCCCGGTGTGGAAGCTGCGTCATGGCTAATCCCTTACGCAAACTCGATCTGATCGATATCGCGCCGAAATTCACGCCCGTGTCCGCCGCCGAAATCAACGCGCGGTTCGACGGCGTCGAAACGACCGAAATGCTGCGCCGTCTGTTCGACGAGCCGCCCTATGACGACCTCGCTTTGGTCTCGTCATTCGGCGCGGAAAGTGCGGTGCTGCTGCACATGGTGTCGCAGATCGACAAATCGGTGCCACTGATCTTCATCAACACGCAGAAGATTTTCGGCGAGACTCTGGCCTATCGCGACGAACTCGCCGAGCGACTAGGCTTCACCGATATGCGCGTCTATCGCCCCGACCCCTATCTGCTCGCGCAGAAGGACGCGACGAGCCTGCGCTGGTCCTACGACCCCGACGGCTGCTGCGACCTGCGCAAGGTCGAGCCCTTGCGCCGCGCACTCGCCCCGTTCGATGCTTGGATTTCGGGCCGCAAGGGGTTTCAGGGCAAGACCCGCAATGCCCTGCCCCGCTTCGAGGAAGACGAGGGACGGTTGAAGATCAATCCCCTCGCCGACTGGGACAAGGCACGGCTCAACGCCTATTTCGAAGAGCATAAACTGCCCCGCCACCCGCTCGAAGCGCAAGGCTATCCGTCGATCGGCTGCGCGCCGTGCACATCGCAAGTGCAGGCAGGTGAAGACCCGCGCGCAGGGCGCTGGCGTGGGTGGGACAAGACCGAATGCGGGATCCACGATCCGGTGTTTTGAGCGTGACCGGGTTCTCAAGCGACGGTCTGGGGCAGTTCGCCGCTTAGGGCTGCCGCAAACAGCGCATCGGTCTGAGCGTCTATCTTCGCCAGCGCCACGGACGCGCCGAATGGATTGCGGCTGGCCAGTGCAACATGGGCATCTACAGCCGACAGTTGCAGCAGATGACGAAGGCGATGTTGCAAGCCCCGCACCGCCGCCATCTGGGCCGACCGGTCCAGCCCGGCCCTTCGGGCATCGAAGCGGATCGTGTCGAGCGCATCGATGACCATCGCGTTGTACGTCCGGTGCGGACCGCGATGGAGGGGTAACCTCGTGGCACAGGCGATAGCTTCGTCGGCCGGCAGGAACATGCCGTTCGTGCTGAAATCGTCCATCGAAAAGCCCATCTCGGAGAAACCGGCCAGATAGTCGCGCAGATCGGGATAATGCCGAAGGTGGTTCGGCAGCAGGTGGTGGCGATGCCACCCCGGACGCGTGGGCGTCCTGAACGCGTGCCTGTGTCGTCGTCGGTCTGCGTGACTCATGACCGCCCCCGAGGTTCGATCCGTTACGGCAGCATAATGACGGGCGTGGCGTGATAGTCTTTGCAAATCGCATCCGAAACGGATGAGAGGTTTGTTCCTTGTTTGTTTCTCACAATCGTCTATCGTGAAGTATGCGACCCGTCCGGCCAGCCAGAGGTGCCACGCACAACCAGACCAGCGCCCGGTTCGGGCTGGCAGAGCGAATTGCCGATGGCGACTGGCTCGACGACGCGCTGCAGATCGACGGTGTGCCCACCCCGTCGCACACGACTGTCACGGTCGAAAGGCCGAAGACGATCCTCGCCCGCAATTCATCGCCCGACGTGCCGTTCGACCAGTCGATCAATGCCTATCGCGGGTGCGAGCATGGCTGCATCTATTGTTTCGCACGGCCGACGCATGCGTTTCACGACCTGTCGCCGGGAATCGATTTCGAAACGAAGCTGTTTGCCAAGCCGGATGCTGCCGACTTGCTGCGCGCCGAATTGTCGAAACGCACCTATCGATGCGCGCCCATTGCTATGGGGACGAATACCGACCCCTATCAGCCCATCGAGCGGGATTGGCAGATAACGCGGCAATGCATCGAGGTGCTGGCCGAATGCCGCCACCCGTTGATGATCACGACCAAATCGGACCGCGTCGTGCGCGACATCGACCTGCTCGCACCGATGGCGGCAGACGGGCTGACGTCGGTGATGGTATCGGTGACAACGCTCGATCCGAAAATCGCCATGACGCTGGAACCGCGCGCGCCGTCGCCTAGGAAGCGGCTAGCAGCGATCAGGGCGCTCGCCGACGCGGGAGTCCCGGTTCAGGTATCGGTCTCGCCGCTGATCCCGGCGATCACCGACCATGAAACCGAAGCGATTTTGCAGGCCGCCGCCGAGGCGGGCGCAACGCGCTGTTCGTTCATTCCGGTCCGCCTGCCCCATGAAGTTGCGCCCTTGTTCCGCGCATGGCTCGACACCCATTTCCCCGACCGCGCGGGCAAGGTCATGTCGATCATCCAGTCGATCCGGGGCGGCCAGCACGACAACGAACCCCTGTTCGGCGAACGGATGCGCGGATCGGGGCCTTGGTACGATCTGATGCTTACCCGCTTCAAACTCGCGCGGCGGCGCTACGGGCTGGAAGGGCCGAGAGTGGAACTGCGCTGCGACCTGTTTCGTCCGCCACAGGGCGCGCAGGGGCGGCTGTTTTAGTCAGCTTAGCTACCGAGATGCTCGAGCCACCGACGCATAATATCCTTCCGCATTTGGATCACGTTGGCGGACTAATCGGCATTCATAGATCATACGGGAAAGTTGCGGAGATGGCTTGAATTCGCGTGCCCAGCCATCATCAGTTTCAAATCGGATTCGCTGACTAGCTTCAACAAAAGCATCGACCATTTCATCGCTTGGATCGACCATCAAACTGCGGCCGTGTTGACCGTCAAAAGCTGGAAATATCCACCGACGACTATCGATTGTTAATGTGAACTTCTTGACGCCTAAGCCGTAATCACCATTCACCAGAGTAAAAACTGGCAAGCTGTCACAAACGCCTACGAACCACGCGCCGCTTGAATCGTTTAGCCCATAAATGACCACATTACGGTACGAGTCCCACTTGTATCGCCAACCCGGATCGACCCGCCAATTAGCGCTGCCAGACTCAGATGGAGCACAAGACGAGACTAAGCATCCCAGCATCAATCCCGCAAATACGCCTCTCAAGCTGCGCTCGCCAACCGGTAATCCTTGTATTCCGCCCGCAACGCCGTTTTCAAGATTTTGCCCGTGCCGGTATGCGGCAGGCTGTCGACGAACAGGACTTCGTCGGGCAGCCACCATTTGGCGACTTTGTCCGACAGATAAGCGGTTACATCGGCAGCGCTGACATCAGCGCCCGCCTTGCGAACCACCAGCAGGATCGGGCGCTCGTCCCATTTCGGATGGACGATGCCGATAGCGGCTGCCTCTTGCACGCCGGGGCAACCGACGGCGGCGTTTTCCAGCTCCACCGACGAAATCCATTCACCGCCCGATTTGATGACGTCCTTCGACCGGTCGGTGATCTGCATCGTGCCATCGGGGTGCAGAATCGCGACGTCGCCGGTGTCGAACCATTGACCGTCGATGACCGCATCCTCGCTCATCTTGAAGTAGCGTTTGACGACCCATGGTCCCCGGATTTCGAGCCGCCCCGATGCTTTGCCGTCGCGCGGCAGGACTTCCCCATCGTCACCGACGATACGCAGTTCGACCCCAAAGGGTACCCGTCCCTGCCGCACCGTCACGGCAACCTGCTGGTCGAAACTCAGATCGTCCCAGTCTGCCGACGGCGCGCCCATCGTACCGATCGGGCTGGTCTCGGTCATGCCCCAGGCGTGGTTGACGCGAATCCCCATCCGCATCAGCCGCTCGATCATCGAACGCGGACAGGCCGACCCGCCGATGGTTACAACGCGCAACTTGCTCAGATCGACGCTGCGGCCGCTGTCCGCCAACGTGTCGAGGTGCTGGAACATCGCCAGCCACACGGTCGGGACGCCTGCCGAATGGGTAATGCCCTCGTTGACGAACAAGTCGCACAGTACCGGCGCTTCGTTAGTGACCGAAAACACGAACTTCACGCCCGCTGCCGCCCCGGCAAACGGCAAGCCCCAACTGGCGGCGTGGAACATTGGCACGATGGGGAGCAGTGCCGCCTGCGGGCTGAGGTCGAACACCGACGGCGCGATTTCGGCCATCGCGTGCAGCATGGTCGAGCGATGTTCGTACAACACGCCCTTCGGATTGCCGGTCGTGCCGCTTGTATAGCAGAGCATGCACGGGTCGCGTTCGTCGCCCGTCGCCCATTCGAAATTGCCGTCATGCGCGGCCATCAGCGGCAGGTAATCGGTGTCGAAACAGATGAAATGCTCGACGCTGGTCAGATGCGGCTTCAACCGCTCGATGATCGATGCGAACACCGCGTCGTACATCAGCACGCGGTCCTCGGCGTGGTTGATGATGTAGATCAGCTGTTCGTCGAACAGGCGAATATTGATCGTATGGATCACGCCGCCAAAGCCGATAGCGCCATACCAAGCCGTCAGGTGGCGATGGTGGTTCATCGCAAACGTCCCGACACGGTCGCCGGGTTGCAAGCCCATTGCGGCAAAGGCCTGCGCGAGCTTGCGCGCGTCGCGCCCGACCCCGGACCAGTTGGTCCGCTCGATGCTGCCGTCGGCCCAGCGCGTCACGATCTCGCGCGTGCCGCATTCGCGCGCGGCATGATCGATCAGGTGCGTGACCCGCAACGACCAGTCCTGCATTCCGCCGAGCTTGCCTGACAGCATCGGACCACCCTCCCCTAGGATACGAGCGCCAGTCGTGGCGCTTCTTGTGCTTTCAATTCGACATCGATCACGCCCGGCGCGCGCCCCATCATCGCGGCGAGTTCGCCGTCGATCAGGAAGTCGCGGCCCAGCCGGACTGCCGCATGCTGGCCCGCCGCTGTCACCGTTTGAAGGACCAACTCGCAGCGCCCGCCGCGCGCATTTGCCAGCAATTCGGCAAGCCCCGCAACCGCGTCGACATTTTCCACCGAAACCACTGCATTCAGCCGCGCCGATCCGGCAAGCGCATCCAGCCGTTGAGCCCCGCGCACCGTCACCCGCGGCGTCTCTTCGCCCGGTTGGCGCTCCAGTTCCACCCGCAGCAGCGCACAGCCGCCATTCCGCCCCAGTTCCTCGAGCGCAACACAGGCGTCGTCGTCGAAGCAGTTCGCCTGGAACTGTCCGCTTTCGTCGCTGAGCGTTGCCGACAGGAAACGGTTGCCCTTTTTCGACGTCCGCCAGCGCGCATCCTCGACCAGGGCTGCCATCGTCGCCGAGGTCCGCCCCTCTCCACCCGATCCCGATAACGCCATGAAGCTGCGCGCACCGTGCGCGCCCGCGACATGGCGGTACCGATCGACCGGATGGGCCGAAAAATAGAAGCCGAACGCCTCTTTCTCCGCCGACATCCGCTCGGCCATCGACCATTTCACGCTGCCGGGCAGTTGTATGGCGACGACCGAGGCCTCCCCCTCCCCGAACAGCCCGCCCTGCCCGCTGGTACGACCGTGTTCGGCCTGCGATGCCACGGCCAGCAGCGTCTCGGCGACGGCGAAACAGCCGGCGCGGTTGTCGTTCAACCCGTCCAATGCCCCCGACCCGGCAAGGCTTTCGATCTGCCGCTTGTTGAGCAGGCGCGGATTGATGCGGTTGGCCAATTCGTCGAGCGAGGCGAACACGCCGCTTTCCGCGCGTCCGGCACACAGCATTTCCATCGCGCCCTCGCCGACGCCCTTGAGCGCGCCCAAGGCAAAGCGGACAGCCAGCCCCTCTCCGTGCGGCTCGACCGTGAAGTCGGAACCGCTGGCATTGATGCACGGCGGCAGGCAGGTGACGCCCGAGCGCCGCATGTCATCGACATAGATTGCCAGCTTGTCGGTGTTGCCGAGGTCGAAGGCCATCGACGCTGCGAAGAAGTCTTCCGGATAGTGCGTCTTCACCCATGCCGTCTGGTAGGTCAGCACCGCATAGGCCGCCGCGTGGCTCTTGTTGAACCCGTAGTTGGCAAACTTGTCGATCAGGTCGAACAGCTCGTTCGCCTTTTTGCGCTCGATGCCGTTACGCCCGCAGCCATCGACGAACCCGGCTCGCTGGGCATCCATCTCGCTCTGGATTTTCTTGCCCATCGCGCGGCGCAGCAAATCGGCGTCGCCGAGCGAATAGCCGGCGAGGAGCTGCGCGGCCTTCATCACCTGTTCCTGATAGACGATGATGCCATAGGTTTCAGCCAGCACCTCCTCGAGCAAGGGGTGCGGATATTCGATGGGCACGCGCCCGTTCTTGCGGTCGGCGAACAGCGGAATGTTGTCCATCGGGCCAGGCCGATACAGCGCGCCGATCGCGATGATATCGCCGAAATTGCTCGGTCGCACCGACGACAATGCACGCCGCATCCCGTCCGATTCCAACTGGAACACGCCGACGGTGTCGCCCTTTTGCAATAGCGTATAGACCGCCTCGTCGTCCCAGCCGAGCGTATCGAGATCGGGCCGGTGCCCTTCGCGCGCCTCGATCAGGTCGAGCGCGCGTTGCAAGACGCTGAGCGTCTTGAGGCCCAGAAAGTCGAACTTCACCAGCCCCGCCGCTTCGGCGTATTTCATGTCGAATTGCGTGACAGGCATGTCGGAACGCGGATCGCGGTAGAGCGGCACGAGGCGGTCGAGCGGACGGTCGCCGATGACAACACCCGCGGCATGCGTCGACGAGTGGCGCGGCAGCCCCTCCAGCTTCATCGCCAGGTCCAATAGCCGACGCACGTCGGGATCGTTCTTGTACTCCGACGCCAGTTCCGACACGCCATTGAGTGCGCGTTTCAGATCCCAGGGATCGGTCGGGTGGTTCGGGACCAGCTTGGCGAGCCGGTCGACCTGCCCGTAACTCATCTGGAGGACGCGGCCGGTATCCTTCAGCACGGCCCGCGATTTCAGCCGCCCGAAGGTAATGATCTGCGCGACATGGTCGTGGCCGTATTTCGACTGCACATAGTGGATGACCTCCCCGCGCCGTGTTTCGCAGAAATCGATGTCGAAGTCGGGCATCGAAACACGCGACGGGTTGAGGAAGCGTTCGAACAGCAGCCCCAGTTTCAACGGATCGAGATCGGTGATCGTCAGCGCCCAGGCAACAACCGACCCCGCGCCCGAACCGCGCCCGGGTCCGACCGGAATCCCCTTCGCCTTGGCCCATTTGATGAAATCGGCGACGATCAGGAAATAACCGGGGAAGCCCATGCCCGCGATCACATCGAGTTCGAACTCGAGGCGGTCGAAATAATCCTGCGGGTTCGGCGCAGGCGTCTTTTCGAGACGTGCGGTCAGGCCTACACGTGCGTCGCGCCGCAGCTGTTCGGTCTCGGCCTCACGATCCCCCGCCAAGCTCGGCAGGATGGGTTTGCGCGAGGGTGCCGCCACGGCACATCGCTGCGCCACCACCAGCGTGTTTTCCAGCGCGTCAGGGAGGTCGGCGAACAGCCCGCGCATGTCGTGCGCGGGCTTGATCCACGCGTCGGGGTTCGACTTGGTCCGGTCGTCGCTTTCGACATAGGTCGATGCCGCGATGCAGAGCATGATGTCGTGCGCGCAGTGGAAATCGGCATCGGCATAGCACGCCGGATTGGTCGCCACGAGCGGCAGCCCGCGCCCGTCGGCCATGGCGATCAGGTGCGGCTCCGCAGCCATCTCGACCGCATCGCCGCGCCGGGCGATCTCGACATAAAGCCGGTCGGGGAACAGCGCGATCAACCGGTCGGCATAAGCATCGGCAGCACTCTGTTGCCGATCCGCCAGCAGCCGCGCCAGCGCGCCCTCGCCCCCGGCAGTCAGGCAGATCAGCCCGTCGGTGTGACGCGCCAGCCGCTCGAAATCGACATGCGCCGGTTCCTCGACCGGTCGCGCAAGATGCGCCGCCGACACCAGCTGGCACAGATTGTCGTACCCGGTCGCGTCCTGCGCGAGCAGGGCCAGCCAGTCATAGGCTTGCGCGCCGCCCTGCGGCACATCGGGCCGCGCCACGCACAGCAGCGCACCGATGATCGGCTGCACCCCCTTTTTCGCGGCCGCCTCGCTGAACGGCATGACACCGTACAGCCCGTTGCGGTCGCAGATCGCCGCCGCCGGAAAGCCCATATCACGGGCTTTGGCGGCAATATCCTTGGGATCGATCGCCCCTTCGAGCATCGTGTACGACGAGAAGATACGAAGGGGAACGAACTGCGCGTGGGCCATGGGCCACCTTGGGCGACGGAACGCCGATTCGCCAAGGCCTTTCCCGCTATCCTGTCGCCAGTGCCGCCTGTGCCGCTGCGAGCCGGGCGATGGGAACGCGGTAGGGCGAGGCGCTGACGTAATCGAGGCCGACCTTCTCGCAGAAGGCGATGCTCGCCGGGTCGCCGCCATGTTCGCCGCAGATGCCGAGCTTGATGTCGGGGCGCGTCGCCCTGCCCCGGTCGGCGGCAATTTGAACAAGCTCACCCACACCGTCGATGTCGAGGCTGACGAAGGGGTCGCGTTCGTAGATGCCCTGGTCGACATAGACACCGAGGAAGCGGGCCGCGTCGTCGCGACTGACGCCGAGCGTAGTTTGGGTCAAGTCATTGGTTCCAAACGAGAAAAACGCACCGACCTCGGCGATTTCGCCGGCCTTGAGCGCGGCGCGGGGCAGTTCGATCATCGTGCCCACCAGATAGTCGATGCGCTTGCCGCGTTCGGCGAACACCGCTTCGGCGGTGCGGTCGATCACCGCCTTCATCAGCTCGAGCTCGCGTTTGGTTGCGACCAGCGGGACCATGACTTCGGGGATGGGGGAGACGGCGAGATCGCACGCGGCCTCAAAGATCGCGCGCGCCTGCATCTCGTAGATTTCGGGGTAAGTGACGCCGAGACGACACCCGCGATGCCCCAGCATGGGGTTGAACTCGTGCAGTTCCGCCGCACGCCGCTTGAGCATGTCGACGGTCAGCCCGGTCGCCTTGGCCACATCCTCGAAATCGGCCTCGGCATGCGGCATGAATTCGTGCAGCGGCGGGTCGAGCAGGCGGATCGTCACGGGCAGACCCGCCATCACCTCGAACAGCCCCACGAAATCCGCGCGTTGCTCCGGCAACAGCTTGGCCAGCGCCACGCGGCGGCCCTTTTCGTCCTCGGCCAGGATCATCTCGCGCACCGCGGTGATGCGGCCCGCGTCGAAGAACATGTGCTCGGTGCGGCACAGCCCGATGCCCTCCGCGCCGAAGTCGCGCGCGACCTTGGCGTCGGCGGGCGTCTCGGCATTGGCGCGCACTTTCATGCGGCGCGACCCGTCGGCCCAGACCATCAACGTGCCGAAATCGCCCGACAATTCGGGCTGGATCGTCGCCACTTCGCCCGCCATCACTTCGCCGGTCGAGCCGTCGAGGGTCAGCATGTCGCCCTCGCGGATTTCCCGACTGCCGACGCGCGCAACCTTGGCCGCCGCGTCGATGCTGAGCGATCCTGCGCCCGAGACGCACGGACGGCCCATGCCGCGCGCCACGACCGCCGCATGTGACGTCATGCCACCGCGCGCGGTCAGGATGCCCTTGGCTGCGTGCATGCCGTGTATGTCCTCGGGGCTGGTTTCGGTGCGGACGAGGATGACCGACTGGCCCTTGTCGGCGCGCTTTTCCGCCGTGTCGCTGTCGAACACGGCAATGCCCGAGGCGGCACCGGGCGACGCGGGCAGACCCTTCACGATCACATCGCGCTTGGCCTTGGGGTCGAGCGTCGGGTGCAGCAACTGATCGAGCGCCGACGGATCGACGCGCATCACCGCCTCGTCCTTCGTGATCAGCCCTTCCGCCGCCATATCGACCGCGATCTTGAGCGCGGCCTTGGCGGTGCGCTTGCCCGACCGCGTCTGCAGCATCCACAATTTGCCGCGCTCGACGGTAAATTCGATGTCCTGCATGTCGCGGTAATGCGCCTCGAGCAGGTCGAACACCTTGGCCAGCTCGGCATACACCACCGGCATCGATTCCTGCATCGACAGCGGCTTGGCCTTCGCCCGTTCGCGGGCAGCAGTGGTGAGATATTGCGGCGTGCGGATGCCCGCGACGACGTCCTCGCCCTGCGCGTTGATCAGATATTCGCCGTAATAGGCACGCTCGCCGGTCGCGGGGTCGCGGGTGAAAGCGACGCCCGTCGCCGAGGTGTCGCCCATATTGCCGAACACCATCGCCTGCACATTGACCGCTGTGCCCCAGTCGTGCGGGATGCTGTTGATCCGGCGATACACCTTGGCACGTTCGGATTGCCACGAGCCGAACACCGCGCCGACCGCGCCCCACAGTTGGTCGTGGACGTCCTGCGGGAACGGCTTGCCCCAAAGCTCTTCGACCAGCGCCAGATATTTGGCAACGAGCGCCTGCCAGTCCTCAGACTCCATCTCGGTATCGAGGTAGTAGCCCTTGTCTTCTTTGGCGATTTCCAGCGCTTCCTCGAACGCGCCATGATCGAGCCCAAGCACGACATCGGCGTACATCTGGACAAAGCGGCGATAGCTGTCCCACGCAAAGCGCGCGTCGCCGCTGACCGTGGCGAGGCCAACGACCGTCGCGTCGTTGAGGCCGAGATTGAGCACGGTGTCCATCATGCCGGGCATCGAGACGCGCGCGCCGCTGCGGACCGAGACGAGCAGCGGGTCGCTCGCGTCGCCGAATTTCTTGCCCGTGACACCCTCGATATGCGCGATCCCGCTGGCGACTTCGGCGTTCAGTTCGGGCGGGAATTTCTCGCCTTCCTCGTAATAGCGGGTGCACATCGGGGTGCTGATCGTGAAGCCGGGAGGCACCGGCAGGCCGATCGACGCCATCCCGTCGAGGTTCGCACCCTTGCCGCCGAGCAGTTCCTTCGACAGCCCCTTGCCGTCCGAAACGCCGCCGCCGAAACGATAGACATATTGGGTCATTCAGCCCTCGATTTTGGAGAAGTCGGCGACGCGGTGGACCGCATCGCGGAAACGCGCCAGCAGCGCCAGCCGCGCCGCCCGCTTGGCGGGGTCGGGATCGTTGACGGTGACGTTTTCGAAGAACGCGTCGATGGGGGTACGAAGCGTGGCGAGCGCGGACATCGCGGCCTCGAAATTTTCCGCGTCGATGGCGGCGGCGGCCAGCGGTTCGGCGGTGTCGAGCGCGGTGGTGAGGGCGGTTTCTTCACCCTCTTCGCTTCGCGGAGAGGGCGGCGCAGCGCCAGCGGAGCCGGGAGAGGCCTGAACCGGCGGCTCGTTCCTCTCCCGATGCTTCGCATCGCCCTCTCCGCGAAGCGAAGAGGGTTGGTCCTTCTTCAAAATATTCGCCGCGCGCTTGTATCCGGCGAGCAAATCCGCCCCCTCGGGCGTGCCGACAAATGCCTGCAACGCCTTCACCCGCGCGAGCAGGCGGACGAGATCGTCCTCGCCGCCGAGCGCGAACACCGCGTCGATCAGGTCGTGGCGGACACCGGCCTCGCGCTGCTGGACTTTGAGGCGGTCGGTAAGAAATTCCATCACCGGGTCAAAGGCATTTACGTCGTCCGAGCGTTCGGAAATCAAGGCTCTCAATCCAGCGAAACGATCAACCTGATTACGTCTGACGAACAGCCCCATGACCTTCTTTTCCACAAGGTCAAAATCGCTTGCGCGGACAAAGTCTAGCGTTGCTTCCCATTGTTTTAGGAAGTCCATATGTGCTTCTGATTGCTCGATGACGTCATCAGCGTCATCGCTCACTTGAGACAAGAGCTCGATTTCCGAAACTGCACAGGCGTCTCGCAGGCCAACCCGCAAATTCAGGCTAATGCTTATTGCATTGATCGCAAGAGCAGCGCGCCGCAGGGCGAACGGGTCCTTGGATCCAGTAGGCTTTTCCTCAGCTAAGAAAAATCCAACCAATGTATCCAACTTATCCGCCAGCGACACCGCCACCGCCACCGGCGCGGTCGGGACGTCGTCGCCCTGCCCGACCGGCTTATAGTGATCGCGGATCGCGTCGGCGATCACATCGGGCAAGCCCTGCGCGCGGGCGAGGTGGCCGCCGATGATGCCCTGAAGCTCGGGGAATTCGCCGACCATGCCGGTGACGAGGTCGGCCTTGCACAGGCGGGCGGCGGTTTCGGCGAGGGATGCCAAACCCTCTCCACTTTGTGGAGAGGGCGGCGCAGCGCCAGCGGAGCCGGGAGAGGAAGTGACGTGCAACTCGGGCCTCTCCCGATGCTTCGCATCGCCCTCTCCGCGAAGCGAAGAGGGTTTGACGATCCCCTCCTCGCACAACCACCGGGCCAGCTTCGCGACGCGCTCGACCTTATCGGCCACCGTGCCTAGCTTTTCGTGGAAAACGATCTGCGACAGCTTCTCCGCCTGCATCGCGAGCGGCACTTTCAGGTCGTTTTCCCAGAAGAACTTCGCATCGCTCAACCGCGCCGCCAGCACCTTGCGATTGCCCGCAACGATCGCAGCCCCACCGTCGCTCGCGTCGATATTCGCGGTGCAGACGAAGGCGTTGGCCAGCGCGCCGTCGGCATCCGTGCACGCGAAATATTTCTGGTTGGTCCGCATCGTCAGCTGGATGACTTCGCGCGGCACGTCGAGAAACGCCGCATCGAACCGCCCGAGCAGCGGCACCGGCCATTCGGTGAGGCCCGCGTTTTCGAGCACCAGCCCCTCGTCCTCAACGAGCACCAGCCCTTCTGCAGCGGCAGCGGTCCGCGCACCGTCGCGGATAAGGGTCGTACGTTCGGACAAATGGACGATGACATGGGCATCGCGCAGCTGTTCCACATAGCTGTCTGCGTTGCGGATAATTAAGGGTCCGCTGTGGTGGAAACGGTGCCCCATCGTCGCCGCGCTGCTCGTTATGCCGTCGACTTCGCACGAGACCACCGCGTCGCCGAACAGCGCGACGATGCCCTGCAACGGGCGCACCCAGCGCAGGCTTTCGGTGCTGAACGACGCATCGCCCCAGCGCATCGATTTGGGCCAGGGAAAGGCGCGGACGACGGCGGGGATGGCTTCGGCGAGGACTTCGGCGGTCGCGCGTCCAGGTTTGTCGATCACCGCGAAGAACACGCCGTCGCGTTCGACGAGTTGTTCGCGCGTCAGGCCCGTCGAGCGCAGGAATCCGGCGAGCGCCTGCTCGGGCGCGTTGCTGCGGGGGCCTTTGCGTTCTTCGCTGACCGCTGCCGTCTGGTCGGGCAGCCCGCGCGCGATGAGCGCGAGGCGGCGGGGCGTCGCAAAAGTCTCGATGGCCGTCGCGGTTAGGCCGGCTTTGGCGATCTCCTCGGCGAACAGCCGCGCGAGATCGTCCTTGGCCTTGACCTGCATCCGCGCGGGAATTTCCTCGGAGCGGAGTTCGAGAAGGAAGTCGGTCATTGAAATCCTCCCCCAGCTTGTCTGGGGGAGGGGGACCGCCCCGCGAAGACGGGGTGGTGGAGGGGCGTGCACTGTTCGAACTTGGCACGATTTCGTGAGCGAGCACGCCCCTCCACCACCGCTTCGCGGCGGTCCCCCTCCCCTGCGTCTGCGCGCAGGAGAGGATTTGCGAGGCGGCTCACGCCGCCCATCCGTTCTTCGCCATCCAGCCCGCGCACGCGCCCTTCGCCAGATCGCGGACGCGGCCGATGTAGGCTTGGCGTTCGGCGACCGAGATGACCCCGCGCGCTTGCAGCGTGTTGAAAATGTGGCTCGCCTTGATCGCCTGTTCGTAAGCCGGGATCGGCAGTTCGGCGGCGAGGCTGTTTTCGCATTCAGCGACGGCCTTGCGAAACCCGTCGAACAGCGACTCCGTGTTCGCGACCTCGAAGTTCCACTTCGACATCTGGCGCTCGTTTTCGAGGAACACGTCACCATAGGTCACGCCCGTATCGTTGAACGCGAGATCATAGACGCTGTCGACGCCCTGCACATACATGGCGAGGCGCTCGAGCCCGTAGGTCAGTTCGCCCGCAACCGGCTTGCAGTCGTACCCGCCCATCTGCTGGAAATAGGTGTATTGCGTGACTTCCATCCCGTCGCACCAGACTTCCCAGCCAAGTCCCCATGCGCCCAAGGTCGGCGATTCCCAGTCGTCCTCGACAAAGCGGATATCGTGCAGGCGCGGGTCGATGCCGATGGCGTCGAGGCTGCCGAGATAGGCCTCCTGCATGTCGGGCGGGCTCGGTTTCAGGATGACCTGATATTGGTAATAATGGCCGAGGCGGTTGGGGTTTTCGCCATAGCGCCCGTCGGTCGGGCGGCGGCAGGGCTGGACGAAAGCCGCATTCCACGGATCGGGGCCGAGCGCGCGCAGGGTGGTGGCGGGGTGGAACGTCCCTGCCCCCATTTCCATGTCGTACGGCTGCAAAATGACGCAGCCGCGCGCGCTCCAGTAATCGTGGAGCGTCAGGATCAGGCGCTGGAAACTGAGCGGCTGGGCCACGGGGGGTCTTTCGAGTCGCGGTATGTGCACGTGCAGCACGGGATCGCCCGCCCCTTTGGCGAACCGGCTTTGGGGGGTCAAGCTAGGCGAACAATGGCGGATGTCAGGGAAAAATGACCAAAAGTAAGGTATGCTTGACATAGTCAGCGAATCGCGACATATAGTCAGCACAACCTGACATTTTGACAGGTTGACCGTATAGCCTCAGGAAGGGAACCAGTCATGAAAATGCTCCTCGTCGCTTCGACGATCCTGCTTGCCGCCGCCGCGCCGGCGTGGGCGTCGCCCGCCGAAACGCCCGTCACCAGCGAAGTCCGCACCGACGATCTGAACCTGGGCACCGCCGCCGGACGCACGCGGCTCGAAGCCCGCGTCGGTCGCGCCGCGCGCCAGCTGTGTGCCCTGTCGGAACGCGGTATCGCCGCGCTGGACGCCGAGAAGCGCTGCGTCGCGCTGGCGATGAAACAAGCCGCGCCGCAAGTCGATCTTGCAGTCGCCAAGGCCTCGTCCGCCGTGCAGATCGCCGCCCTCGCGCCGGTGCGCGGCGGTTGATCCGGTCGGTGCCCGGGCCGGTCCGGAGGCGGGCAACCCCGCCTGCCTCCGGGCCGTGCCGGGTGCCAGCAATTTTGAAAGGAACAGCGTGATGGCGCGGATCAACCGGCACGATCTCTATTACCGGCTGATCGACATCAGTTTTGTCGTCCAACTTTTCTGCTTGGCGCAGTTTTTCGTTCGTATTGTGTCCGGTCGCGTTTTTCTGTCCGGAGCGGCAAAGAGCGTTGCCGTGACCGCATTCGTTCTGTCGATTTTGATTCCTGCAATCCTGATCTTCTGTCGCTTCATGCGCGACGATTTTTCCGAACAACTATGGCAAAAAACCGCAGGCAGCGTTCTCAAATGTCTGGTGATCCTGCCGGTGCCGATAGCGTTTTTTGTCAGTCTTGCCCTCGCGACGGGGACAATCCACATCCCTCCAGGTTCATTGCTGACCGACAGCGAGCGCACGACCGGTGCGATAAACGGCATTATCCGTTCGATGGTCGTGCTTTGGTTGTTAACCCCCGCGTTGTTCACCTTTACCTTTCAATGGCACCGCTGGAGAGCGAGCCGTTGAAGAACCGCCTGAAAGTGCTGCGCGCCGAACGCGACTGGAGTCAGGCCGATCTGGCCGACCGGCTCGATGTGTCGCGTCAGGCGGTGAACGCCATCGAGACGGGCAAGCACGACCCCTCGCTGCCGCTCGCATTCCGGATTTCGCGGCTGTTCGACATGCCCATTGAAACCATATTCGACGATGGAGCCGAAGGATGACCAGTTCGACCGATTACGCGCCGACCGGACCCTCGACGACGGTCCGCGTCCTTCGGATAACGCTGCTGGCCTTCCTGCTCATTGCCGCAACCGGTTTTGTCGTCGGCTTCATGGCTGCGCACCGCGACCGGGGCGATCCCGACATGAGCCTGCGCGCGCTCGCCATCCTTGCCGCTGTCGCGCTGGCGAGCGCCGCAGCCGCATTCCAGATTTTCCGTGACGGCCGCCGCCTGTTCACCGGCGTGTCCGGACTGCCTCGGCGCGAACGGGCATCGTTGCGTTGGCTCGGTATTGCATTAGGGGCCGGTCTGGTTGGCGGGGTCGCCACGGTCGTGTCGGACGATGCCGGCTGGCTGACCGACACCCGCGGCACCTTGTCTCCCGCCCTTGCCATTGCCTGTGCGGTGCTGCTCGCGACACTCGCGCCATGGCTGACCTGGCGCTGGTGGCGCGAGATCGACGAGCATGAACAGGCGGCATACACCGAAGGCGCGAACGTCGCAGGACATTTCACGTTGCTCGGCGGTATCGCTTGGTGGGTGCTCGCCCGCGCGAGGCTGGTGCCCGAACCCGATGTCATGGCGCTGGTCGTCGCCATGAGTTTCGTCTGGACCGGCGTCTGGTTCTACCGCCGCTATTTCTGATTTTCGCCATGGAGTTTCACATGCGTATCAAGACTATCCTCCTTGCCCTGCTCGCCGCCCCTGCGTTCGCGCAAACCCCTGCCCCTGCACCCAAACTCATGGCAGACCCGGCGTTGTGGGTGGTCAAGGACAAGGATACGACGATCTACCTGATGGGCACCGTCCATGTGCTGAAACCCGGAACGGTGTGGCTCGATGGCGGGGTGAAGAAGGCCTATGATGCGTCGTCGGAAGTCGTGCTCGAGCTGATCCAGCCCGAACCGGCGGTCGCGCAGGCGCTGGTCGGCAAATACGCCATCGACCCCGACGGCCCGCCGCTCAGCCAGAAACTGTCGCCGGAACTGCGCGCGAAATACGAGAAGGTCGCGACCGATCTCGGCTTGCCCGCGCCCGCGTTCGAGAAGTTCGAACCCTGGTTCGTCAGCACCATCCTGTCGCTGACGGCCATCGGGAAGGCGGGCTACAACCCCGAAAGCGGCGTCGAGCGCCAGATCACCGAAGCGGCGAAACGCGATGCCAAGAAATTGGGCGCGCTGGAAACAATGGACGAACAGCTCGGCTTCTTCGCGTCGCTGCCCGAGGCGGCGCAGCTCACCCTGTTGAAAGGGACCATCGAGCAAATGCCTGAGACGAAAACGTTCTTCGATGCCATGGTCGCCAACTGGGCAAAGGGCGACCCCGAGGCGCTGGCGCGAATGCTCAACGAGGCCATGGGCCAGTCGCCCGAATTGCTCGACGTGCTGCTGGTCAAGCGCAACGAACGCTGGGCGAAGTGGATCGATGCGCGGATGAAACAGCCAGGCACGATTTTCATCGCGGTCGGCGCGGGGCATCTCGCGGGCAAGGGCAGCGTCCAGGACCGGTTGAAGGCGTACCGGCTTAAGGCGAAGCGCATTCCTTCGTAGCTTCCGGGGCGCTATGCAAAGCCGATGATCCGCATTCCGACGCTTGCAACCGCCGCCCTCGCCCTCGCCGCCTGCGGGGGGACCGAGGCGAAAGCCCCCGCGACCGCCGCGCGCCCTGCGCTGTGGAAAGTCGCCGACGCCGATACGACGATCTATCTCTTCGGCACGATCCACCTGCTGCCCAAAGGGTTGAAGTGGACGACGCCGACAATGGCAAAGGCGATGGCCGCGTCGCAGGGACTGGTGCTCGAGGTCGCGCTCGACAAGGATCCGGCCAAGCTCGGTGCGGTAATGCTCAAGCTGGCAAAATCGCCCGGACTGCCCCCGATCCTCGACCGCGTGCCGCCGGAAAAGCGGGCGGCGTTGAAGGCAGTGATCGACGGCAGCGGCCTGTCGCTCCCCTATCTCGACGGACTCGAGACCTGGGCAGCCGCGCTCGGCATTGCGTCGGCGACCAACGCCAAACTCAACCTCAGCTATGCCGACGGAGCCGAAACGCAATTGACCGATGCGTTCGAGAAAATGGGCAAGCCGGTCGGCGGCCTTGAAACCGCTGAACAGCAGCTCGGCTATTTCGATACCTTGCCCGAAGCGTCGCAGCGCCAGTTCCTGACCAGCATCGCCGACGATACCGCCGACGCGGGCAAGGAATTCGCCGCGATGATCGGCGCGTGGAAAGCAGGCGACGTGCGCCGGATCGCCGTCACCTTCGACGACGAGATGAAACTGTCGCCCGATCTCGCCGATGTGTTGCTCCACCGCCGCAACAACAATTGGGCGGGCTGGGTGAGCGAGCGGATGAAGCGGCCGGGCACGGTGTTCGTCGCGGTCGGCGCGGGGCACCTTGCGGGCAAGGGGTCGGTCGAAGAACTGGTTGCGAAGCGCGGGTTCCGGGTGACGCGGGTGCAGTGAATCTGTGCTCCTGCGAAAGCAGGAGCCCTGCTGACCCTGGCATCCCTCCCGTCTCCAAGGCTCCTGCTTTCGCAGGAGCACGGTCGGTTGCAAATCGCCCCCTCCCCCGCTATGCGCGCGCTTCCCCGTCGCTTTGACATCCCTGGAGGCGCGGCGGGTGCAACACTTGGAGAAATAAAATGAGCGATCAGCTGACTTTGTCGGCCGAAGCGCGCGAGACGGCGGGTAAGGGAGCCAGCCGGGCATTGCGTCGTGAGGCCCGCGTTCCTGCCGTCGTCTATGGCGCAGGCGAAGCCCCGATGGGCATCCACCTCGAGGAAAAGGCGCTGATGAAGGCGCTGCACACGGGGCATTTCATGAATTCGGTCGTGATGCTGACGGTCGGCGGTAGCGAGCTTCGCACCCTGCCCAAGGACGTTGCGTTCCACCCGGTCACCGAACGCCCGCTGCACGTCGATTTCCTGCGGATCGGCGAGCACAGCAAGGTTACGGTCAGCGTGCCGGTGCACTTCGTCAACGAACTCGCCTCGCCCGGCATCAAGCGCGGAGCGGTGCTCAACGTGGTCCGCCACGAACTCGAGCTCGTTTGCGATGCGGCGGAAATCCCCGACGAGATCAAGATCGACCTGACCGGCACCGATGTGGGCGATTCGATCCATATCTCGTCCGTGACCCTGCCCAAGGGCGTGGCCTCGGCAATCACCGACCGCGACTTCACCATCGCGACGCTGGTCGCCCCGTCGGCGCTCAAGTCGAGCGAAGGCGATACCGCGACCGAGGGCGAAGCCGAAGCGGAGTAATCGAGATCCTCCCCTGCGCGCAGACGCAAGGGAGGGAGTGACAGGTCGGATCGTCCCCCGGACGATCCTCGAACATGCGGGGCATGTTCGACCTGCCACTCATGCGAAGCATGGTGGAGGGGCGAGCAATGTCCGGGCTTCAGAGCAGGTACGACCAGCGCACGCCCCTCCACCACCGCTACGAGTTTGAGGTCGGTCGTGCCCCCGGCACGACCTCGAACTGCCGGGGGCAGTTCGACCTCAAACTCCCCCTCCCCCAAGTCTTCGCTTGGGGGAGGATTTAGGTGCAACTCTGGGTCGGCCTCGGCAATCCGGGCGCGGAATATGCGCTGCACCGGCACAATGTCGGCTTCATGGCCGCAGACGCGATCACGCAGGAATGGCGCTTTTCGCCTTGGAAGGCGAAGTTCAAGGGCTCGATCTGCGAAGGCAGTATCGGCAGCGAGAAAATCCTGCTGCTCAAGCCCGCCACCTTCATGAACGACAGCGGCCGCAGCGTCGGCGAGGCGATGCGCTTCTACAAACTCGAAGCGCCGCAGGTGACGGTATTCTACGACGAACTCGACCTCGCCCCGTTCAAGGTGAAGGTCCGTACCGGCGGCGGCGCGGCCGGCCATAACGGCATCCGCTCGACAATGGCGCATATCGGCGAGGATTTTCGCCGCGTGCGGATCGGCATCGGCCATCCGGGCCATAAGGACCGCGTGACGGGGCATGTGCTGGGCAATTATGCCAAGACAGAAATGGACGA
This sequence comes from Sphingomonas sp. SUN039, assembly GCF_024758725.1. Taxonomy (NCBI): domain Bacteria; kingdom Pseudomonadati; phylum Pseudomonadota; class Alphaproteobacteria; order Sphingomonadales; family Sphingomonadaceae; genus Sphingomonas; species Sphingomonas sp. SUN039. The sequence continues at coordinate 1,550,612 of NZ_CP096972.1, forward strand.
CCTCGCGCACCTACTCGGGGCGATTGCGGCAGAGACGAAATGGCTGGCCGAGGGCGACGACGTACGATTTATGAGCGATGTGGCAATGCGAACCACCTAGCCACCGGCTCGAAATTTGGAATAATGCTGCGATACCGCGCCGGGAGTAATGTCCAAGAGCTTTGCAATGTCGGCAGCTGTCACTTCATCACGTGACTCGAAACCGGCGCGCAAGACCGCCTGACCAAACGCGCTCAATCGCGTCCCCGTTTCGTTCTTGGCGTAGCCTCTCAGCACAGCGAGCAATTCGGCATCTGCCTCAAGGCGCTTTAACTCACGCAGGATGATCTTTCTCGGTGACATGAACCTCAGTTTCTAAACATAAATATCACTTGATGCATTTAGTTTAATCGGTCATGTCGTAAGTTACGGCATTCAAATGATGTCGTCAACGTCGGCAGGAGACAGTCCAATGCGCGTGAGCGATGCATACCTAGGGAGCTGCAAGACCCTTACAAAATCTATCCAAAAACTGAGAAAAATTCTACGCGTTCGCGGCCCTTGGCGCCGATCAATTACGCTTAGGGAATATCACGATTTCCTTGTGGCAAAGCTTGCGGTCACGCCTAAGCGAAAACTCGATTTACGCTGGATATAAGGCAAGAAATGAGTTTCAAATACGAGATCGTTGGGCTGCCAAATGTTGGCAAGTCTACGCCATTCATCGCGGGTGACGCAGACAGCGACGACATGCGTTTCATAAATGAAGTCGCCGTACGGATGGGCGCGTGAGGCCATGCAGCGCGTCCTCATCATCGGCCCGTGCGGGGCGGGAAAATCGACGCTGGCGCGCACGCTCGGCGAGCAGCTCGGGCTGCCGGTGTTTCATATGGACCAGCTCAACTGGCGACCCGGTTGGGTCGAAAGCACCAAGGACGAGATCCGCGCGCGGCTGAACGATATCGTCACGACCGACCGCTGGCTGATCGACGGCAATTACGGCGGCACGCTGGCCGAGCGGCTGGCACGCGCCGACACGGTCGTCTATCTTGATTACCCGGTCGGCCTGTGCGTCGCGCGCCTGCTGCGACGCATCTGGACCTATCGCGGGCGCAGCCGCCCCGACATGCCCGAGGGCTGCCCGGAGCGGTTCGACCTAGCGTTCCTGTGGTATCTCGTCCGGTGGAACAGCGGCCCGCGTGTGCGGACAGAAGCGGTGCTTCGGGGGCATGAGGACAAGGTCATCCGGTTGAAGACTCCTGCGGACCTCAATCATTGGATAGCCACGCTCGGCAACCCCGCCTAAGGCCGCAGCATTTACCTCAAGAGAGAAGATCATGGGTTTCAAATGCGGGATCGTGGGACTCCCCAATGTCGGCAAGTCCACCCTGTTCAATGCGTTGACGCAGACGGCGGCGGCGCAGGCGGCGAATTATCCGTTTTGCACGATCGAACCGAACGTCGGCAATGTCGCGGTGCCCGATCCGCGCCTCGACAAGCTGGTCGAGATCGGCAAGTCGGCGAAGAAGATCGAGACGCAGCTGGCGTTCGTCGACATTGCGGGCCTCGTGCGCGGGGCATCGACCGGCGAGGGGCTGGGCAACCAGTTCCTTGGCAATATCCGCGAGGTCGATGCCATCGTCCATGTGCTGCGCTGTTTCGAAGACGGCGACATTACCCATGTCGAGGGCAAGATCGACCCGATAGCGGACGCCGAGACGGTCGAGACCGAATTGATGCTGTCTGATCTCGAGTCGCTCGAAAAGCGCGTGCCGAACCTGATCAAAAAGGGCCAGCAGGGCGACAAGGAGGCCAAGGCGGCGGCGGGCGTCCTCGGCAAGGCGCTTGAGTTATTGCGGGCTGGGAAGCCTGCAAGACTGACCGCCATCGGCGACGCCGACGAGGCGCGGCATTTCGCCCAGGCGCAGCTGCTGACGTCGAAACCGGTGCTCTACGTCTGCAACGTCGAGGAAAGTGCGGCGGCAGAGGGCAATGCCCTGTCGGCCAAGGTGTTCGACATGGCGAAGGCAGTCGGTGCGCAGGCCGTTGTCGTCTCGGCGGCGATCGAAGCCGAAATCGCGACTATGCCGCCGGAGGACCGCGCCGAGTTCCTGTCCGATCTCGGGCTGACCGAAACCGGTCTCGCCCGCGTGATTCGCGCAGGTTATGCGCTGCTCGACCTGATCACGTTCTTTACCTGCGGGCCGAAGGAAGCGCGGGCGTGGACGGTGCACAAGGGTGCCACCGCCCCCAATGCCGCAGGGGCGATCCACAGCGATTTCGAACGCGGCTTCATCCGCGCCGAAACCATCGCCTATGACGACTATGTCGCCTGCGGCGGCGAAAGCGGCGCGCGCGAGGCAGGGAAATTGCGGTCGGAGGGCAAGGACTATGTCGTCCACGACGGCGATGTGCTGCTGTTCAGGTTCAACGTCTGATGCTCTATTTCGAAGACTTGGTCATCGGCACCAAGGCCGCCTTCGGTCGCTATGAAGTGACGCGCGAGGAAGTGCTCGAATTCGCGCAGAAATACGACCCGCAACCCTTTCATTTGTCCGACGAGGCCGCCGCGCAGACGCATTTCGGGCGGATCGCCGCGAGCGGCTGGCATACGTGTGCGATGATGATGCGGATGCTGGTCGAGAATATGTCGACGGTGCAGCAGGCCGGTCTTGGATCGCCGGGGCAGAACGAGCTACGCTGGCTGAAACCGGTCTATCCCGGCGATGTCCTGCGCGTCGAAACCGAAGTCCTCGAAAAGACGCCGTCGCGCAGCAAGCCCGACATCGGATCGTTCCTGTCGCGCGCCACGGTGTTCAACCAGCATGACGAACCGGTGATGACGACTGTGGCAATCGGGTTGATCCGGCGGCGGCCCGCCTAACAGGCCTTTGGGAATTTCGCGTCGTTGGCGGGTTGGCGTCCGCGTCCCATTGTCCAGTTCGACTGGAACCGCACCATCGGGTTGGGCGCGCACCAGATTTCGCCCGACTCGTCGAGCGCCGTGACCCAGATCAGATTATGCTCCTGCCCGTAATCTATCACGCCGATGGCGTAGCCCTTGCCCATGTCGAGGACGGTCAGCGGCAGTGGCGGATTGAGCTGAGTGAAGGACATGAAGCGGAAACGGCGAAAAGCGTTGCCGGTTCCGTGGCTTAGTGTCCGCCGAACGCCATCAGGCTCTCGACCGGAACGCCTTCGGCGCGCAGCCGGTCGGCACCGCCCAGATCGGGGAGGTCGATAGCAAACACCGCGCCGACGACTTCGGCCCCGGCTTCGCGGAGCAGCTTCACGCATGCCATGGCGGTCCCGCCAGTCGCGATCAGGTCGTCGACGATGAGCGCGCGGTGGCCGGGCAACACCGCGCCCACGTGCAATTCCAGCCGGTCGGTCCCGTATTCGAGGTCGTAATCGACGCCCAGGGTGGCACCGGGCAGCTTGCCTTGCTTGCGCGCAGGTATGACCCCTGCCCCCAGGGCCACCGCAACCGGTGCGCCGAACAGGAAACCGCGCGCATCGATGGCGATGATGCGGTCGGGAGCCAGCGGGCGCGCGATATCGGTCATGGCAGCCACTGCCGCCGCGAACCCGGGTCCATCGGCGAGTAGGGTCGAAATATCGCGGAACTGGATCCCCGGCTTCGGAAAGTCGCGGATCGTCCGGACCAGCGCCTTCAGCTGGTCGCGGTTCACTTGGCCTTCTTGGGCTTCTTGTCTGCCCAAATGCTCCGATAGGCGAGATAAGCCAGACCCGTCAGCACCAGCAGATAGGCCAGCGTTGCCCAGCCAACCGCGTGACGCGTCGGCAGGTTCGGCTCGGCGGCCCACATCAGGAAGGCGGACACGTCCTTGGCCATCTGCTTCTGCGTGTTCGGCGTCCCGTCGGCATAGGTCACCTGTCCATCGGCCAGCGGCGGCGCCATGGCGAGATTCAGGTTCGGGAAATACGGGTTGTAGTGCAACCCGTCCGGCGTTTTCGCGTCGGGGAACTTCTTGAGCAGTTCCGCCGGCTGGTCCTGATACCCGGTCAGCAGCGAATAGAGATAGTGCGGCCCTCCCTCGCGCGCCTTGGCCAGCAGCGACTGGTCCGGCGGCAGCGCATTGTTGTTCGACGCGCGCGCCATCGTCTCGTTCGCATAGGGCGACGGGAATTTGTCGAACGGCATCGCCTTGCGCGTGGCCGGTTCGCCGGTTTCCGGGTTGATCGACGGCACTTCGACGACCCAGTTCTTGGCAATCGCTTTCACTTCGGCCTTGTTGAAACCGATTTCCTCGAGGTCGCGGAACGCCACCTGCTTGAGCGAATGGCAGGCCGAGCAGACTTCCTTGTAAACCTGGAAGCCGCGCTGCAGCTGGCGGTTATCGTATTTACCGCCGACGCCCTCGAACGACCAGGAGATGTTCTCCTTGGGCTTCAAGTGGAACTCATGCTCCACCGTCGGGACCGGCGGGTCCTGCACATAGGCGACGACGTTCCACGCCAGCGACCAAAGCAGGGCGAGGACGAAGCCGGCACCGGCCAGCATTCCGATCGGACGAACCATTTGTAACCCCTATTCGGCGGGCTGGAGCGTGGGCGATGCCCCCGCGCCGCCCGTGACGCCGTATTTCGCAAGCACGCTTTCGGTGATCGAATTGGGCAGCGGCAGCGGCCGTTCGATCATCGAAACCAGCGGCAGGATGATCAGGAAGTGCAGGAAGTAATATGTCGTGGCGACCTGTCCCAGCATGACGTTGACTGCCGTCGGCTCCGCACCGCCGACATAGCCGAGGACAAAGACGTCGGCGAGCAGCACGAACAGGAACTTGCGGTAGGTCGGCCGGTAATTCGCCGACCGCACCGGCGAGGTGTCGAGCCACGGCAGGAAGAACAGCAGCAGGATCGACCCGAACATCGCCAGCACGCCCCAGAGCTTTGCCGGAATGAACAGGAAGTCCGAGGTGAAGCTCTTGAGGATCGCGTAGAACGGCAGGAAATACCATTCAGGGACGATATGCGCCGGCGTCGAGAGCGGGTTCGCCGCGATATAGTTATCGGGATGCCCGAGCAGGTTCGGCGCAAAGAACACCAGCAGCGCCATGATGATCAGGAACACGCCAACCCCGAAGCCGTCCTTCGCCGTGTAATACGGGTGGAACGGGACGGTATCGACCTCGCCCTTCACATCGACACCGGTCGGGTTCGACGAGCCCGGAATGTGCAGGGCCCAGATATGGAGGATAATGACCCCGGCGATCACGAATGGCAGCAGGTAATGCAGCGAGAAGAACCGGTTGAGCGCGGCATTGTCGGGCGCGAATCCGCCCAGCAGCCACACGCGGATCGTATCGCCGACAAGCGGAATCGCCGAGAAGAACCCCGTGATGACCTGTGCACCCCAGAAGCTCATCTGGCCCCACGGCAGCACATAACCCATGAACGCGGTGGCCATCATCAGCAGGAAGATGACGACGCCGAGCAGCCAGACGACTTCGCGCGGCGGCTTGTACGAACCGTAATAGAGCCCGCGTGCCATGTGGACATAAACGACCGCAAGGAACATCGATGCGCCGTTGGCGTGCAGGTAACGGAAGAACCAGCCGCCGTTCACGTCGCGCATGATGTGTTCGACCGAGTCGAACGCAATCCCACCGTCGGCGCGGTAGTGCATCGCAAGGATGACCCCCGACACGATCTGTACGACCAGCGCCAGCCCGGCGAGGACGCCGAAGTTCCAGAAATAGTTGAGGTTGCGCGGCACCGGATAACCGCCACCGATGGCATTATAGACGAAGCGCGGTAGCGGCAGCTTTTCGTCGAGATAGCGCATGAAGGGATGCTTCGGCGCATAATGCTGGGCCCAGGGAAAGCTCATGCCTTTGCTCCCACTTCGACAAGGGTGTCCGACCGGAACACATAGTCGGGCACATGCAGATTCTGTGGTGCCGGGCCTTTGCGGATGCGCGCGGCGGTGTCGTACACCGAGCCGTGGCAAGGGCAGAAATACCCGCCGAACTCGCCTTTCACTTCGCCCTCGCCAGCGCCCAGCGGCACGCAGCCAAGGTGGGTGCAGACACCCAGCGTGATCAGCCAGTTCTCTTTACCTGGCTTCGTGCGGTCGGCGAGCGACTGCGGATCGCGCAGGCTGTCGACCGGCACCTTGTTGGCTTCGGCGATTTCCACCGGCGTCAGGTTGCGGACGAAGAGCGGCTGTTTCTGCCAGATCGTCTTGATCGCCTGACCGGCTGCGATCTTCGAGATGTCGATTTCGGTCGTCGCCTGCGCGAGCACGTCGGCCGACGGGCTCATCTGGTTGATCGCGACAGCGGCGATCGGAATGACACCGACCCCGGCAAAGGCAACAGCCGCAATGTTGATAACATCGCGGCGGCGCAGTTCGGGTTCTGCCGCGATAACGGCGTCGGCGTCTGTAACAGCCGTTCCGGCCATAAAGATTTGTCCCCAAGTTGGCCGACGCGAAAGCAGGATGGCCCGCGTGACGGCGCTTGTCGGCGCGCTGATAGCGTCTCGCTCGTGGCTTGCAAATGCGAAAATGGCAGGCTTGTGACGGTTTGCCGCTGCCCCTACGGCATCGCGCATGCGTCTGGCCTGTTATCAGCCCGAAATCGCCGGAAACATGGGGGCGGTGCTGCGCCTCGCCGCTTGTTACGGCGTGCCGGTCGATGTGGTCGAGCCGTGCGGATTCGTCTGGTCCGATGCCAGGATGCGCCGTGCCGGAATGGATTATGCCGCGCAGGTGCCGGTCGAGCGCCACGCCGACTGGGCAACCTTCCGGGCGGTCCGCCCTGCCCGCCTGATCCTGCTGACAACCAAGGCACAACAGCGCCTCCACGATTTCGCGTTCATGCCCGGCGACACACTGGTCATGGGCAGCGAGAGCTCGGGCGTTCCCGCCGACGTCGCTGCCGCCTGCGACGCGGCTGTCCGCATCCCGATTTCGAGGGACGTGCGCTCGCTCAACCTTGCGGTCGCCGCCGCAATCGCCTTAACCGAGGCGCTCAGACAAACGGGGGAATTGCCGGCATGATCGAACTCGACGCCGAACAGCAACAGGCGCGCGACTGGTTCGAACGCTTACGCGACCGGATTTGCGCGTCGTTCGAAAGCATCGAGCGCGAAGCGGCGAGCGAGGCGAAGTTCGACTATCTGGAGTGGTTCCGCGACGACGACGCCAGCGGCAACAGCGGCGGCGGCGTGCGCGGCGTCATGAAGGGCAAGGTATTCGAGAAGGTCGGCGTCAATGTCTCGACCGTCGGCGGTGCGTTCGCGCCCGAATTCGCGCCCTCGATCCATGGTGCGGGCGAGAACCCCAATTTCTTTGCAACCGGGATCAGCCTGGTCGCGCATATGTCCAATCCGCACGTCCCCGCAGTGCACATGAATTGCCGCTTTCTGGTCACGACCAAGCGCTGGTTTGGCGGGGGTGCGGACCTCAATCCTGCGCTGCCCAAGAACGAGGACACCGCCGATTTCCACGCGGCGATGGAGCGCGCCTGCGCCGCCAGCCCGACCGGCGACTATCCGCGCTTCAAGCAATGGGCCGAAGATTATTTCTGGCTGCCGCACCGCAAGGTCCACCGCGGGGTCGGCGGCATCTTCTACGACCATATGGAAGGCGATTTCGACGCCAATTTCGCGCTGACCCGCGCGCTGGGCGAAGCGTTTCTCGACTCCTATCCCATGATCGTGCGGCGACGGATGGCGACGCCCTTCACCGAAGCCGAGGAACAGGCGCTGCTCGAATGGCGCGGCCGCTATGCCGAATTCAACCTGGTCTACGATCGCGGTACGTCGTTCGGCCTCAAGACCGGCGGCAATATCGACGCGATTCTGATGAGCCTGCCGCCGCGCGCCACGTGGAGCTGACATGGCGCTGACGGCGGTCCCGCCCGGCCATTGCGCCGCCATCGTCACGCATCTGGAGATGACCGAACGCCCGCGCCCTCAGCCGCTGCGGGTGCACCCGTTGCGGCTGGTCGCATGGCCGCAGCCTGATCTCGCGAAGTACCGTACGCTGTTCAGCCGAGTCGGCACGCCCTGGCTGTGGTTCTCGCGCACGGTGATGCCGGGCGCGGCGGTAGCGGCAATCATCGGCGATCCGGCGGTCGAGGTCTATGCGGTCGCCGACCCGCGCGGAATCGAGGTCGGCATCCTCGAACTCGACTTTCGCGAGCCCGGAAATTGCGAGATCGGTTATTTCGGACTGGTGCCCGAACTCAACGGTAACGGACACGGCCGCTGGCTGATGGGCGAGGCGCTGGCGCGCGCGTGGCGCAAGGACGTGACGCGCGTCTGGGTGCACACTTGTTCGCTCGACCATCCGTCGGCGCTGAATTTCTATCGCGCGCAGGGCTTTGTGGCGTTCAAGCGCGAGATCGAGACCTTCCCCGACCCTCGCCTGACCGGCCACCTGCCCCGCAACGCCGCGCCGCAAGTGCCGATTCTTAGCTGAAGATATCGGGGAGCGCCGAATCGCCGCCTCTGAGCTGGCGGTAGATTGCCGCAGTCAGCACCGCGACGAGCAGCGCCAGCGCCGCGCCGCCGAGCGCATCGGCGAACGCCTTTACCAGGGCGCTTGCCTCGGTGGGCAGGACCAGACCGGCGACAACGCCCAGAACCGAAGATATCGCCGAAAAACCGATCCAGCCGGTGATCCCGATCAGCAGGATCAGCCCAGCGATCCGCCAACCGAGACCCTTTGTGTAGATCCAGCCCCGTCGGATGGCCTCGATCGGGTTCGCGACATTTTCACCGATCATCACCGGGCCTGCGACGGTCAGCCGTCCGAGCAGGTAGATACCCGGCACGAAAAGCAGGAAAAAGCCGAAGCCCATCGCCAGGCTGGTCATAATCCCGAGCAGGAAATACATCGGAAACAACCGCCCTGCCTTGGCCAGCGCTTCGCCGACTGTCGGCCGATTCCTGTCGAGCAGCAACGAGACGATAGCCGCCTGCCCGAACGTGCTCACGACGCTGACCAGGAGCAGCCCCGGCCAGTTGCCGCGGTAATAGTCCATGATGAAGCGAAGCCCCTCGCCACCGTCTCCGCCGCCCCCGGTCGGCGGCTCTGGCATCGGCGCGAACAGCCAGAGCGCGAACGACGGCAGAAACAGGAAAGCTCCCGCCAATGTCGCGAGCAGCGCGGCATTGGCCCGCACCATCGCGACAAGGTCGGCCCAGACGCGGTCATAGGTAAAATTCATGCTTGTCGCGCTCCGTCGCTGCTTTGACCGGCGCTAGGCAATCGGTGCATGACGCACAAGTGAACATCGTTTCCGACATCGACTGGCCGATAGAGTGGATCGTTGCCGAAGCGCCGGTGCCGTATCCGCAAGCGCTGGCGTGGATGGAGGCACGCGCCACGGCGGTTGCCGCAGGCGAAGCGCGCGAGGCCGTCTGGCTGGTCGAGCACCCGCCGCTCTACACCTCCGGGACCAGCGCCGATCCTGCCGAACTGCTCGATCCACGTTTTCCGGTTTATGCGGCGGGGCGCGGCGGGCGTTACACCTATCACGGGCCGGGTCAGCGGATCGGCTATCTCGTCCTCGACATCGGCAAACGCGGCCGCGACGTGCGCTGTTTCGTGCATGCCGTCGAGGGGTGGGTGATTGCCGCGCTGGCGCGTGTCGGTGTCGCCGCGTGGCGCGCGCCCGGCCGAATCGGCATCTGGACCGACGACGGCGGACAGGAAGCAAAGATCGGCGCGATCGGCATCCGTGTGCGCCGTTGGGTGTCGCTCCACGGCTTTTCCGTCAACATCGCGCCCGACCTGTCGCATTTTGGCGGAATCGTGCCCTGCGGCTTGCCCGAATTCGCGGTCACCAGCCTCGAAAAACTCGGTGTCGCCGCAAAAATGGCGGAATTCGACACCGCGCTAATGGCAGAATTCAGCCATTTTCTGGACAGTGTGACGCGATTGCCGGAAAATTGACACAATTCGCTTGAGGACCGAAACAAGAAAAGCTAAAGCCCACCGCGATTTGGGTATTAGGGCAAAGGCCGTCCAAGTCCGCCATTTCCTAGGGAGCACAAAAATGCGCAAGATTGCTACTGTTTCGATGATTGCCGCCGCCGCGTTCGCCGTCGCCGCCTGCAGCAAGACCGAGTCGACCAACGTTACCGTCGACAACGCCACCGACATGAACGCTGCCAACGCCATGGAAGGCACCGTCAACGACACGATGACCAACGCCGACGGCGCGATGGACAACGCTGCCAACTCGATGGACAACGCGGCGAACGCGATGACCAACGCGACGAACGCCACGAACGCGATGTAATTTCGCGCTTTTGAGCGATTGTTTTTTGGAAAGGGCCGTCCGGGCGACCGGGCGGCCTTTTCTTTTGCCTGCCGTAGAAGTCGCGCCGTTCATCGCAGGGCAATTGCGCGTACCCGCTAAGGGTTTCGTCACTGGCCGATGCCGCCTAGAGAGTGGCGCGAAGACCGATGAGAGGGAATTTTCGATGCGTTTGCCGATCCTGGCACCCCTGTTGATCGCGGCGGCACCGATGCTGGTGCCTGTGCCTGCTGCCGCCCAGATTTTCTGGCAGTCGCCGCCGGTGACAGGGCCTGCGCTGATGCCGGGCGAGCCCGCCATGGGGGTTACCCTGCCCGGTGCAACCGTTGCCGAGGAACGCGCGAACTGGGCGTGGCAGATGCGCGCCGGGCTGAACGTCGCCAAGCTGCAGTGCAAGTTCGATGCGACGCTGCTGACGTCGGATAGCTACGACGGGGTCTATATCAACCACGCGGTCGAGCTCGCCGCCGCTTATGACACGCTGCGGAAATACTTCGTGCGGATGAACAAGGCACCCAAGGCCGCACAGGGTGCCCTCGATAAATACGGGACGAAAACTTATAGCGGCTTTTCGACCGTCAGCAGCCAATACGGGTTCTGCCAGACGGCCTCGCGCATCGGCAAAAAGGCCCTTTTTGCCCCGCGCGGCGGCTTTACGATCTTCACGGTCGAACGACTGCGCGAATTCCGCAACAGCATGGTACCCGGCGGAGAGCAGCTCTTCCGTTCGACGCGCATCAACCTGCCGGCGGTCAATCTGGCGAACGAATGCTGGGACCGGCGGGGCCGTTACATCAGCAGCTGCGGGTATATCTACTAACGAAGGCCCAGCATTTTGTGCGCCTGTGTCGTCAGACGCCACTGCGGGCGTCCCATCACCAGCGCGATCGCCGCATCGCGCGCGGCGGCGGCCTCGGCGCAGTCCATCGGCTGGATCAGAAAATGGTCGAAGGCCCATGATTCCATCGCCGCCACATCGCTGCCGGGTTGCGGCCAGACGAGCTTGAGCTCGTCGCCTTTATGCTGGACGACCTGGCTTCCGGCCTTGGGACTGATGCATAGCCAGTCGATACCGGGATGGGCCGCGATCGTGCCATTGCTCTCGACGCCGATCTCGAAGCCGCGCGCGTGGAACGCATCGATCAGCGCATCGTCGATCTGAAGCATCGGCTCGCCCCCGGTCAGCACGGCGTAGCGAAGTACGGTGCCTTCGCCCCAAAAGGCCTGTGCTGCATCGGCCAGCGCACCGGCATCGGCAAAGCGCCCACCACCGGCCCCGTCCGTCCCGACAAAGTCGGTGTCGCAGAATTGGCAGACAGCAGTGGCCCGGTCTTCCTCGCGCCCGCTCCACAGATTGCATCCGGCAAAGCGGACGAAAACCGCGCGGCGCCCCGCCTGCACCCCCTCCCCTTGCAGCGTCAGGAACATCTCCTTGACCGCATAGCTCATAGCGACGTGTCGACCAGTCCGGCTTCGGTAAAGCCCTTGGCGCGCAGGCGGCAGCTGTCGCAGATGCCGCAGGGCTTGCCCGCCGGCGTCGGATCGTAACACGACCAGGTTGCCCCTGCGTCCAGCCCCAAATCGGCGGCCGCGCGGGCGATATCGGCCTTGCTCATCGCCGCGAGCGGCGCGTGGACGGTGAGCGTCGCCCCCTCGACTCCGGCCTTGGTTGCGGTGCGCGCCATTGCCTCGAACGCGGTAATGAATTCGGGGCGGCAGTCGGGGTATCCCGAGTAATCGAGGGCGTTGATCCCGATGACGAGGTCGTTCGCGCCTGCTGCCTCCGCCCAGCCGAGCGCGACGGACAAGAAAATCGTATTACGCGCCGGGACATAAGTGACCGGAATGCCCGGCTCGACCCCGCCTCCCGGTACAGCGATAGTCGCGTCGGTCAGCGCGGAACCGCCAAAACGCGTGAGATCGAGGGGAAGGACGACATGGCGTTCCGCCCCTAGCATCGCAGCCACGCGCGACGCCGCGGCCAGTTCGATCCGGTGTCGCTGGTTATAGTCGATGGTCAGCGCGAACAGCCGATATCCCGCCGCCCGCGCCATGCCGGCGGCAACCATCGAATCGAGTCCGCCCGAGACAAGGGCAACGGCAATGGCGTTTTCGGGTGCGGCGGAGAGCGTCATCACGCGCCGCTAGGCCGCTCAATCACGCATCGCAAGGCGCTCAAAAAAGAAGGCCGCCCCGAAAGGCGGCCCAGTCATGGCCTTTCGGCCCACTAGGGAGGAAAATGCGTCTCGAACCCGATCCGCAGTCTTTCGTATATCCCGGAATGGTTAACGCATCGATAACGCGGGACATTCGCCCGTGCGCCGCGCCTCGATAGCGAGATCGAACGGCGCGCCCCCGGCGACGCCCTGTGTCTCGATCTGGGCAAGACGCGGCGTTTCGACGCGAATGGTCGTCAGGCCGTTCCCCGCCCCCGCACAGCTGTAGCTGACGATGGCGCGGCGGGGATCGTTGGCGACGACGAAGCGGTTGCACGTTGGCAGGGGCTGGCGGATCTGGATCAACACCCTGGGGTCGCCGATGCACACCGAACGGGTCGCGAAATCGCCGTCGCGCGAGGTCAACGTCCATTTGCCCGGCTGCAACTGGGCAAGCGCGGTCAAGGGCGGCGCGTCGGCCGCTGTGGCAAGCAGGCCGACGAGCGGCAACACGAAATAGCGTATCGACATGGTCACCTATGCACCCCTGCACAGCAGGTCGAGCGCACCCGCGCTTCCTGCCCCTGTATTGCGACCGGTTGCCGATATAGGCGATTCGAAAACAGATTGTTAGGGGCGAGTTTACACAGGCGTTACAATTTCCCGTGCCGCGATGGGAAAGACGCGCGAACAAAAGGCGCAATCGACCCCGATATTGCCGTCGCCATCGGCCATGGCCATGCGTTCGTCCTCGGGAAACTGGGCAAGGACGCTGCGGATGTGCGCGGCGTCGCAGCGGCACCCCTTGGCGAGCGCGGCACCGCCGAGCAACCGCACTTCGTCCTCCTCGTTGAACAGCCGCCAGACGATGGTTTCGAGCGGCAGGGCACGGTCGAGCAGCTCGTCGGGACCGAGCGTACTGCCCAATATCGCGACATGCTCCCATTCGGGATGATCGAGCCGGGTATGCAGCCTTTCGCGCCCTTCTTCGCCCTCGGGCAAATGCTGGAGCAGCAACCCACCCGCCTTGCAGCCGTGCTCGTCGCGCCCCACCGCAATGCGGACGAGACTGGGAATTTGCTCGGACTGCGCGAAATAGCTTTGCGCCGCATCCGCGAGCGAGCCCCCTTCGAGCGGAACAACACCCTGATAACGCTCGCCCGACACCGCCTGGTCGAACGTGATCGCCAGATAGCCCTTGCCGAACAGCGCGAACAGCGAGGGGTCGGCAGGCGCTTCGGCCAGGCGGTCGCCGTCATGGCGCACATAGCCGCGCAGTTCGCCCCCCTTATAGTCGCAGACCAGCAGATCGACGATACCGGCTTCGGTCTGGGCCTGCAGGGTCATTTGTCCGTCGTTATTCTTGAGCAACGCACCGAGCAGCGCCGTCAGCACCAGTGCCTCGGCCAGCAGGCGTTCGAGCGCAGGCGGATAGGCGTGTGCGGCAAGGATGGTGTCGAGCACCGGCCCCAGCCGTGCCACACGCCCCCGCGCGTGGCGGTGCGTGATCGTGAAGCCGAGCGTGCGGTCGATGTCGTGGGTGGTCATGCGCGCAACATGGGGACGCGTCGCCGCACCCTCAACCCAGCAGCCCGAAGCACCATAACAGCACCGATTTCTGCGCGTGCAAACGGTTTTCCGCCTCGTCCCAGATCGCCGACTGCGGGCCGTCGATGACCTCGGCCGTCACTTCCTCGCCGCGATGCGCGGGCAGACAGTGGAGGAACTTCGCACCCGGCTTCGCACCCGCCATCAGGGTGCTCGTCACCTGAAACGGCATCATTGCCGCAAGCTTGGTCTCGGCTTGCGCCTGACCCATCGAGATCCAGGTGTCGGTAACGACGATATCGGCCCCTTCGACCGCTTCCTGCGGCGTGCCGACGACGCGCGCGCGTCCTTTGCCGAGCGCGACGTCCGCTTCGGACGGCATAAATCCCTGCGGGCAAGCCGCGACCACATCGAAGTGCATCAGACCGGCCGCTTCCATCAGCGACGCCAGCACATTGTTGCCGTCGCCCAACCAAGCGACCTTCAGCCCCGGCAGGCTGTAGCCGCTTTCGACAATCGTCTGGAGGTCGGCGACGATCTGGCACGGGTGCGAGGCGTCGGTCAGGCCGTTGATGACCGGCACCGTCGCGTGCGTCGCCATCTCGGCGAGCTTCGCCGGGTCGTCGGTGCGGATCATGATCGCGTCGACATAGCGCGACAGGACGCGCGCGGTGTCCGTTACCGTTTCGCCGCGCCCAAGCTGCATCGAGCCTGCGTCCATGACGATGGTCGTGCCGCCCAGCTGGCGCATCGCCATGTCGAACGACACGCGGGTGCGCGTCGACGATTTCTCGAAGATCATCGCCAGCACATGCCCCGCAAGCGGCGCGTCGGCATCGGTCCGGCCCTTCGGCCACCCTGCCCGCGCTGCTTTCCGGTCGAGCGCATCGGCGATCATAGCCGCGATCCCGTCCGCCCCCGCCGACGACAGGTCGAGGAAGTGACGCATCAGGCTGCTAGCGGGAGAGCGTAGCTCGCCGCGCCTGCCGACAGCCGCTCGATGCATTCGGCGATATGGCTTTCCTCGATCACCAGCGGCGGCAGCACGCGGAACACATTTTCGCCCGCCGCGACCGTCAACAAGCCGTGATTGTCGCGCAAATGCGCCACGAAATCGCGGCTGACCGCCGGCTCCTTCATTTTGATACCGAGCATCAGGCCCTTGCCCCGGATTTCCTCGAACAGGTGGTCGTGGTTCGGCAACAGCTGCTCGAAACTCGCGCGCAGTCGCTCGCCCATGGCGGTGACATGCTCGAGGAAACCGGGTTCGAGCATCACATCGAGCACCGCCATCCCCGCCGCCATGCCGAGCGGATTGCCGCCATAGGTCGAGCCATGCGTCCCCGCGACCATGCCCTTGGCCGCTTCCTCGGTTGCGAGGCACGCGCCGAGCGGAAAGCCGCCGCCGATGCCTTTTGCCACGGTCATGATATCGGGCGTGATGCCGTAGTGCTCATACGCCCACATCTTGCCGGTGCGTCCATAGCCGCACTGGATTTCGTCGAGGATGAGCAGCAGGCCATGGTCGTCGCATGCCTTGCGCAGGCCCCGGATGAATTCGGGCGTTCCCGCCGTCATCCCGCCTTCGCCCTGCACCGTTTCGACCATGAACGCGGCGGTCTCGTCGTCGATGAGCGCGAGAGCGCCCTCCAGATCGTTCATTTTCGCATAGGCGAAACCCGGCAACAGCGGCTCGAACCCGTCGCGCATCTTGCCGTCCGTCGCGGAGATCGCGCCGAGCGAGCGCCCGTGGAACGCATTCTTGAACGTGATGAGCTTGTGCCGTTCGGGCGCGCCGTTGACGAAATGATAGCGCCGCGCCGTCTTGATCGCGCACTCGATGGCCTCGACGCCCGAATTGGTGAAGAACACCGTATCGGCGAACGAGTTGTCGACGATCCGCTGCGCCAGCGCCTCGCCCTGCGGCGACCCGTAAAGGTTCGACACATGCATCAGCGTCGCCGCCTGATCGGCAATCGCCTTGGTCAGATGCGGATGGCCATGGCCGAGCGCGTTGACCGCGATCCCGGCTGCGAAATCGAGATATTTCTCGCCTCGTTCGCCATAGAGATACACCCCCTCGCCGCGCACCGGCCGTACCCCGCAGCGGGGATAGACGGGCATGAGGGCGGTGATCGTCATCGGAACGGCCTTTCGCGCAAAAATGAAAAAGGCGACCCGAATGGCCGCCTCGTTGCGAAGGCAGACTATACCGAAGCGGGGGTTGCGCCGTCAATCGCCCGTGCCCGCGCCTCCTCGCCGCGAGCGGCGAGCAAATACATGACCGGCGTAATGATGCGACTGAGCAGCGTGGAACTCACCAGCCCCCCGATTATGACCCATGCCAGCGGCGAGTATAGCGCGCTGCCGCCGATCGCGAGGGGCAGCAAACCACCGATAGCGGTCACCGAGGTCAGCAGCACGGGCAGGAAACGGATCTCGCCTGCCTTTTCGATGGCCTCGCGCAACGGCATCCCGCGTTCCCGCAGTTGTGCGGTGAAATCGACCAGCAGGATCGAATTCTTGATCTCGATCCCGATCAGCGCAACGAACCCGATTATCGCGAGGAACGACATCGAATAGCCAGTCAGCAACAGCGCGATCAGCCCGCCGAACGTCCCGAGCGGGATGACGCCCGCGACAACGATAGTCTCGCGAAAGCGCCCGAATTCAAGCACGAGCACGCCGAAAATGCCGAACACTGTCAGCAGAATGACCGGACCCAACCCGGAAAAGCTGCGCGTCGCCTGTTCGGCCTCGCCGCCCAGGCCGAACCGGTAACCGGTCGGCAGGGGGATTGTGGCCAATTTATCCTCGACCTTTTGGGTGAGCGACGACGCGAGATAGCCGTCGCGGTTATAGGCGCGGACGGTGACGGTGCGCTGCAGTTTCAGCCGGTTGATGACGGGGATGGCGCTCTTCAGCGTCGGTTGTGCGATTTCGGTCAGGGGTATGCTGCCACCCGCCGTGGTCGGCACGTAGACCTGGGAAAGCGCCGAGACCCGCTGCCCCTCCACCGTAGGCAAACGCACGATAACCGGCCAGCTGTCGCCCTCGGCATCGCGCAGGCTGCTTGCTTGCTCGCCGGAAATCGCCAGCCGTAGCGCGCGGCGCGCTTCGCCGGGGGCAACGCCGAGCAGCGCGGCCTTGCCCTCGTCGAACCCCAGATCGATATCCACGCGGTCGTAACCCACGGCGTTGTCGACATCGCGAACGCCCTCAAGTCCCTCGAGCGCCGTCGCAACCTTTGCCGCGAGGTCTTTCAAGACATTTGTGTCTGGCCCGCTGATCCGGACCGCGATCGGCGCTTCCACGGGAGGCCCGTTTTCGAACCGGACCACGCTAACCCGAGCGTCGGGATAGGTGTCGAACGTCGCGCGCAGCCGCCGGATCATCGCCGGGCTTTCACGGACATCCCATTCCTTCATGTTGACGAAGATGTCGCCGTAGCGCGGCTGCTGTTCGGTCGGCAGGATGTTGTAATAAATCTGCGGGTTGCCACTCCCCGCATTTTCCATCAGCGCCGCAACCGAAGTCTCGCGCTTCAGGATTTGCGCGACATCGCGCACCGCCTTGTCCGTCGCCGCGATCGAACTGCCTTCCGGGGCCTGTACGCGCACGAGGAAATAGGGGACGTCGGCGGAGGGGAACAGGCTGAACCCCAACACTGGCACAAGCGCGAACGCCGCAAGGCACAATGTCATTGCCCCCCAAAACCAGCGGCGCGGCTGGTCGAGCGCGCGGTGCAGCAGCGGCGCGTAGAAGCGTTCGATCAATCCGGTTAGCCCGCGCAGCAACCGGTTGCCCTTGGGTGCGTGGGGCTTGAGCAGCTTGCTCGCGACGAAGGGGATGAGCGTCAGCGAAACGATCATCGAACTGGCGACGGTAAAGATCACCGCCAGCGGCAGCCCGCGCACGAAATCGCCCGACCCTTCGGGCAGGAAGGCGAGTGGCAGAAAGGCGAAAATCAGCACGCCGGTCGCCCCGATGACAGCAGCAGTAATCTCGCGCGTGCCCCTGATTGCCGCCGTTTCGGGAGGATCGCCATCGCGGATGTGGCGCTCGATATTTTCGGTGACGACGATGGAGTCATCAACGAGCAGGCCGAGCGAAATGATGAACCCCGAAATGCTGATCTGGTTGAGCGTGAAGCCGCACAGCGCAAGCACCAATATACCCATCGCGAGCGACAGCGGGATCGAGATCATTACGATCAGTGAGGGCCGGGGTCCGAGCGGCAGAATGGTGATCATTACCAGCGCGAGCGCAATGCCGAAATCGCGGGCAAGTTCCCCAAGACGCCGCGCGATATCGCGGCTCTGGTCGAACCCGACTTCGATATTCATGTCGGGCGGCAAATCAGCACGGAAGTCGCCGACCGCCTTGACCAGCGCATTCCGCAAGGTGCCCGCATCGACGCCGTCTTTTTGCCGGATCGATACCCAGAGTGCGCGCTTGCCGTTGAAGCGCGCGATGTGGGTCTGTTCGGCCTCCGCCCAATCTACGGTCGCTAGGTCGCCGACCGTCGTAAGCGCACCGCTGCCTGCGCGCACCGGGACGCGCCTGATCGTCTCGACATCGCGGTACGCGCCGCCCGCGTCGATGTTGAACCGCCGACCCTCTGCGCTGACCGCTCCGGCGGGCAGATCGATACCGCCCTGCCGGATGGCATTGGCAACCGTCGACGCTGGGATGCGCGCCTCGGCCAGTCGCCCCGCGTCGATAGCTACGCGCACTTCGGGGTTCGCCGCGCCGTCGATTGCGACCTGGCGCACGCCCGGCACGACATAAAGCCGTTCGCGTAAATCCTGCGCGTATTTCGCCATCCGCCGCCACGATCCACTGTCACTAACCAACGCCAGTTGCAGCACTGCTGCCTCGGTCGGACGCGGGCGACGGAAATTGATGCGCGCAATACCTTGCGGTAGTTGGTCGCGCGCCGACTGGACGACACGCACCGTGCGGTCGAGCGCCTGATCGGCGTCGGTGCCGTGTTCGAATTCGACCGCGATGAGCGCAATTCCTTCGCTGGACGTCGAGCGGATCTCGCGGACATGATCGAGACTTTGCAGCGCCTCTTCGAGCGGCTTGGCAATCGTCTCTTCGACCTCGGCGGCGTCGGCACCGGGCAGGACGACCGTCGTGATCGTAAGCGAGAACGGGAAATGCGGATCGACCGAGCGTGGGATGCCGATGAAGGCCGTAATGCCAAGCACCGCGATCAGCAGGAAGACGACCAACGTCGCCTGCCAGCGCCGGACCGCAAATGCAGTCAGATTCATTTGGTGGACCGCAGCGGCTCGATCGCCATATTGTCCGCCAGCCGGTCTATGCGCGATGTAGCCACCCATTCTCCGGGTTGAAGTCCACCGGTGACGCGTATGGCGCTGTCGCTAGCCTCGCCGATGCTGACGCGGCGTAGTTTGACCCGCTTGGCCTTGGAATCGACGACATAAACGAACGCTTGTCCGGCGCGCGGGGCGAAAACGGCGGCGGGCGGAACGGCGAGGCTCAGGCTGCCAACACCACTGGCGATAATCGAGACTGTGCCGATCTGCCCTGCGCGCAACCGCGCATCATTGGGCAATGCGATCTCGACCGTGAAGGTGCCCGTTGCCTGCTGTGCACGTCCGCCTATCTCGACGACCGATCCAGCAAATTCGCCTTCTACAGCCGCAAGGCGGATGGTGGCAGGCGCACCGATGCGAAGTCGCGCCGCATCGCGGTCGGCCAGTGGCAGACGGATGACGCGGCCCCCGCTTGCTTCGCCGACGACCAGCACCGGTGTCCCTGCCGCGACCACTTGTCCTGTATCGGTCAGCCGCGCGAGTACGACACCCGCGCCCGGCGCGACAATGGCTGCGTTGCGGGACTGGAACCCCGCGCTGCGGACATTGGCCTCGGCTGCAATCAATGCCGCGCGGGCATTATCGACCCGGGGCCGCGTTACCCAGCCTTGTTCGAGCAGCTTGGCACTGCGCACATACTCGGCGGCGGCACGGTCGCGTTCGGCTCGCGCAGCGGACACCGCTGCGCCGACCGTTGTCGAATCGAGCGCGGCCAGCAACTGGCCGGACCGGACATCGTCGCCTTCATCGACGCGCATTGCCGCGATCCGGCCTGAGCTGGTAAAGCCGAGCGTTGTTTCGCGCCGCCAGCCTACCGTCCCGGTCGACGTGATCGCATCGGGGACGGTCGCACCGCCGACTTGCGCGATACGAACTTGCGGCGGCGCGGAAGTCGTCGGGACGGCAGGCTGCTGCCCGCACGCTGCGAGCAAGCATGTCACCAACACCGTTATCGCACCGCGCATGCTACTCCCCGTCATTACGCTGGTGGTATCATGCCGGTAGCAGTTTGCAACCGAATCCTAGCTCCGCAATTTCCACCCGCTTTTGAGCACGGCGTAGCAGATCGCGGTAAGCACCAGGTTGAGGCCGAGCAGGCCCAGCGCACCCACTGCTACTGGCGAGTCTGCCGCGCCGATGAAGCCGTAGCGGAACCCCGAAATCACATAATGGAACGGGTTGAACCGGCTGAATGTCTGGAAAGCGGGCGCAAGCCTGTCGATGGCGTAGAATGTCCCCGACAGCAGCGACAGCGGCGCCACAACAAAATTACCGACGACCGCGGCATGATCGAACTTCTCTGCCCAGATCGACGTCAGCACCCCGATCAGCGACAGCATCGCCGAACCCATCAGCCCGAACCAGATCACCGCCCAGAAATGCGTCACACCGACATGCACCCCCGGCCAGAACAGCATGACGACCCAGATCGCCGCGCCAACCAATATGGCGCGGGTCACGGCCCCGCCGACCAGCGCGGTCAGCAATTCGCCGACCGACAGCGGCGGCATCAGATAGTCGACGATCGTCCCCTGCATCTTGCCGACAAGCAGCGAGAAACTGGAATTGGCGAAGGCGTTCTGCATCATCCCCATGACAATGAGGCCGGGCGCGAGGAAGTCGGCGAACGCAATGGTCGCCCCACCGATGCCCACTGGCGTGCGCCCGCCGGTCGACACCGTGAAGATGGCAAGGAACAGCAGGGTGGTAATCGCCGGTGCCCAGATCGTCTGGAGCTGCACCTTGAAAAAACGGCGCACCTCCTTGATATAGAGCGTCTGCAACCCGCCCCAGTTGACGTTGGTGATGACCGGAACCCCCGGTTCGGCACGGATGGCGCTGGCGGGTGCGATTTTCTGGGGCTGGTCGTTCATGGCATGAGCGACTATCGGCTCCGCTTTCACCCTGCAACGGGCAAGCTTTGGGACGACCGATTTAGATGGCATGGACCGACGAGCGCATCGACCAGCTGAAGACGATGTGGGAAAAAGGCATGACCGCGAGCCAGATCGCGGAAACCCTTGGCGGGGTCAGCCGTAATGCGGTGATCGGCAAGGCCCACCGGCTGGCGCTGGAAGCGCGCCCTTCGCCGGTCAAGGCGAACGAACCCGAGCCAAAGGCCGCGGCACCGGCCCCCGCGCCTTCGCCGGTTACGCCAACGCCGCCCGCGCCCAAGCCTGCACCGCGCGTCGTGACAGAGGTCGTGGCGCGCCAGCCCGCGCCGCCGCCCTCGCCCTTCCCGCCCGCGATCCCCAGCGGCCCGACCGGCGCACAGCTGCGCTCCATCGGCCCCGGCGGCTTCCTGCGTCAGGGTCCGGGCGATCAGGCCCCGCCGGCGACTCCCGCACCGCCGCGCCGCCTTGTCCCCGCGCGGCCCAGTCCCGAGATTGCCGACAAGACCAGCCTGCTCGACCTTAACGACCGCATCTGCAAATGGCCGCTGGGTCATCCCGGCGAGCCCGATTTCCATTTTTGCGGCGACACGGTGAACCCGGGCTTCCCCTATTGCGTCGCGCATTGCGGGCAGGCGTATCAGGCCCAAATGCCGCGCCGCGACCGCCGCGCCCCGCCGCCGCTACCCTTCGGGGGGCCGCGCGTCCGCTGAACGGCGTTCGTGCCGGAGGGTAGATACGAAAAGGGCGCTGCATCGGTCGATGCAGCACCCTTTTCTTCATTGCTTGGCGGCAACCGGTGGCGTCTCGGGCGTTGTCGCAGGCGCAACCGGTGGCGGAGCCTCTCCACGCGGGCCATCCCCGCGCCAGCCGCGTTCTCCGTGGCGGCCGCCGCCATCGCGATCATGCCCGCCGTGCATCCCGCGCAGCGCCACGACCTTGCCGTCGGGACCGATCAGGAAGCTCGCATGCAGCGACCCGTTGCCGAAGCGGCCCTGCACCGTGACGGGCTGGCCGGTCGTGACCAGCGGCGCAGGCGACATCAGCCCGCCGAAATCGCGGCGCGGTTTGCCGGTATCGACCAATGTCTTGCCGCTGGCGTCGGCGAGGATGAAGCGGCTGCCGTAAACCTCGGCGACCTGTCCCTTCACCGTGATGACATTGCTGCCGTCCGCCAGCGACTTGATCGCGACCGGAGTCAGCGGGGCCATCTCGATCCCCGGCCGGGTTGCGCCGACGGTATAGGCACCGACGGCCCCCACGCCGACAAGGGCGACGGCGGCCAAGGCCAGCTTGGTACGCGACGCGGACCAGCGCGGCTTGACGGTTTCATTTTCCAAAATGCGACTCCTTTTCGTCGTTGATGGCGGCGTTCTAGGGTATCGACGGTCACCTGCGCTGAACCGCGCCGTTCAGATTGGGTTGAGGTTGGCGGCCTATCCCGCCGCCCGCGAAAGGACCGTCGTTTGCGTATCTTGCTGGTGGAAGACGATGCGACTTTGGCGGGGGCCATCGCCCGTGCGCTGCGCGCCGAGAACTTCGCCGTCGATATTGCGCCCGACGGCGAGGATGGCGGGCATCTCGGCTCGACCGAAATCTACGATGCGGTGGTGCTCGACCTCGGCCTGCCCAAGCGCGACGGCTGGTCGATCCTGCGCGAATGGCGGGCAGAGGGCCGGACGATGCCCGTCCTGATCCTGACCGCGCGCGACGGCTGGTCGGAAAAGGTCGAGGGGTTCAAGGCCGGGGCCGACGATTTCATGACCAAGCCCTTCCGCGTCGAGGAACTGGTGATGCGGCTGCGCGCATCGGTGCGGCGCGCCGCGGGTCATGCGGCGACGCGCATCGTCAGCGGGCCGCTGACCTTTGAGTCGCAGACCGGCGTATTCGAACTCGACGGCCTGCCGCTGAAATTGACGGCGTTCGAATGGCGCGTACTGTCGTGCCTTGCCTTGCGCGCGGGCACGGTCGTCGAGCGCAGCCAGCTGATCGAGCGGGTGTACGAGGGCGATGCCGATGTCGATTCGAACACGCTCGACGTCATCGTCTGGCGGCTGCGGAAAAAGCTGGGCCCGGCAATGATCGAGACAGTGCGCGGGCGCGGGTACGAGCTGACCGGGAAGCGCGAATGAGACTGGTGCCGCGCTCGCTTTACGGACGGCTGCTCGCCAGCGCGGGCCTGTTCATCGTCATCGCGCTGGTCGCGGCGGGGCTGTCGATCGGCAATGTCCTCGAACGTTTCGTGATGCGCGGGCTCGATGCGCGGCTCGACGCGCAGATTTCGCTACTGGTGCGCGCGGTGCGGCCCGATGGCAGTCTCGATACGGCGCTCGCGGTCGATGCCCCGCCGTTCGACCGGCGCGGGTCGGACTGGGCGTGGCAGATTCGTGCGCCCGATCAGGTGCTGCGTTCGGAGTCGCTCGGCACGGCGGCGATGCCCGATCCGGTGCTGCAACCGCGGCGCGAACGCCATTGGCGCGAGCGCGGCAACGAGCCGCGACCGGTCGACGGCATCAGCCGCAGCGGCGGTGCGGTGCATTTCCGCATTCTCACGCTGGAGACACCGCGCGGGCCGGTCGTCATTACCGCCGCGGGTCCGCGCGCCATTGCCGAACGGCCCTTGCGACAGGCACTGGTACCGCTGACCTGGTCGCTGCTGATTCTCGGCATCGTGCTGATCGCCGCGATCTTCCTGCAACTCCGCTTCGGCCTGCGCCCGTTACGCGGGCTACAGGCGTCGCTGGCGGCGGTGCGACAGGGGCAGGCGCGGCACGTGCCGCCCGACCAGCCACTCGAACTGCGCGGCCTGGTCGACGAACTCAACGCGCTGATCGACCAGAACGAGGCGGGGCTGGAGAATGCGCGCCGCCATGTTGCCAATCTGGCGCACGGCCTGAAAACGCCGCTCGCCGCGCTCAGGGTCAAGCTCGATGAAGGTGGACACGACCCCGACGGTGCCTTGCGCGAACTTGCCGAACGGATGGATGCGAGCATCCGCCACCACCTCGCCCGTGCGCGTGCCGCAGCCCCCGGGCGACCCGAGCGGCAGGCGACGCCGCTGCACCCGCATGTTGCCGATCTGGTCGACACGTTGGCCCGCATCCACGGCGACCGCAAACGGGCAGTCGAAATTGCGGTCGCGTCCGATCTGGCCGTCGCGTGCGACCCGCAGGACCTGGACGAGATGCTCGGCAATCTGCTCGATAATGCGTGGCGCTGGGCCGGCACGACGATCCGCATCTCGGCGACACCGGCAGGCACGACCGTGGCGATCACGATAACCGACGATGGCCCCGGGCTGACGGCGGAAGCGCGCGACGCCGCGCTGGTCGCCGGACGCCGCCTCGACGAGCGCGGTGATGGGCACGGCTTCGGCCTGTCGATCACCCGCGAACTGGCCGAGCTTTATGGCGGCACGCTGGCACTTGGCGAAGCGGACAGCGGCGGGCTGGCGGTAACGCTGACTTTGCCGAAAACGACGGCGTGAACTTACCTCTTCGCCGAGCGCCAGCGAGGTGCTCGTTCGAGCGTTAGCGAGAACACTTCGCTTACGACGAGAGACCTCGCTGACGCTCGGCCGGACTACTCGCTAACGCTCGAAGAAGAGGACAACAGAACAGCCCCGCGTCAGCCGGTCCCCCCGACATCGGCCAGATAACCGTGCAGTTGCGCGACGACGGCCGCGCCCTCGCCCACCCCCGCCGCAACGCGTTTAACCGAACCGGCGCGCACGTCGCCGATGGCGAATACACCGGGGATGCTGGTTTCGAGCGGCATCGGCTTGCGGTCCAGATGCCACCCCGCCCCTTTCAGCGCCTCACCCTCCAACGCGTCGCCGGTCATCACGAACCCCTTGCGGTCGCGCACCGCGTCGCATTCGCCCAGCCACGCCGAATTGGGATCGGCCCCGATGAACAGGAACAGGTAGCGGCTGTCGCAGCTTGCCTCCTCGCCCGTATCGCGGTTGCGCCATGTCACCCCGGTCAGCCCGTCCTTGTTGCCATGCAGTTCGCTGATCTCGCTGCCGACATGGAGGGTGACATTGGGCAGCGCGGCGATCCGTTCGATCAGATAGTTCGACATCGTCTCCGCCAGCGGACGGCGGACGACGAGGTTCACCTTGTTGCAATGGCCCGCGAGGAACACCACTGCCTGCCCCGCCGAATTGCCGCCGCCGACCAGCGCGACTTCCTCGCCCTTCACCAATCGCGCCTCGATGGGCGACGCCCAGTACGATACGCCGCGCCCTTCATAGCGTTGCAGCCCCTGCACCGACGGGCGGCGGTAGGCCGCACCGCTGGCCACAACGATGCTGCGCGCCCGCACCCGGCGTCCGTCGCCGAGCACAAGGCTGGGCGTCTTGCGGCTGCAATCGAGCTTTTCGACGGTCACCGGAATCGCGATCTGCGCCCCGAATTTCTGTGCCTGTCCGAACGCGCGGCCCGCGAGCGCCTGCCCCGAAATACCGGTCGGAAAACCGAGATAATTCTCGATCCGCGCCGATGCCCCCGCCTGTCCGCCGTAGGCGCGCGCGTCGAGCACCACGACGCTCAACCCTTCCGATGCGGCATAGACCGCCGCCGCCAGCCCCGCAGGGCCAGCCCCCACGATCGCGACGTCGAACGTCGTCGCGGTATCGATGGTATCGAGCCCCAGACAATGCGCGAGCGCGCGGTCGGTGGGGTTGCGTAGCACTTCGCCATTGGGACAGACCGCAATCGGCAGGTCGTCGTCGGACACGCCGAAGCGTTCGATCAGCGCCTTGGCATCGTCGTCGGTCGCGGGGTCGAGCACGGTTTTGGGCGTGCCGTTGCGCTCGCAGAACGTCTCCAGCCGGACAAGGTCGGGCATTCCAGCCGTACCGATCAGGATCGGGCCGCCCGCCCCGCTCTGGATCAACGATACCCGGCGCAGAATGAGCGCGCGCATCACCATTTCGCCGATGGCGGCATCGACGATCAGCAATTGCCTGAGCGCCTCAGGCGTCAGCAGCAGCACCTCGACCGGCCCGCGTGCGCGCCCGTCGACCAGTGCGGGACGCCCGGCGAGTTGACCGGTTTCGGCGAGGAACTGGCCCGGCCCCTGCTCGACGATGGTGACGTCATGGCCCCCGGCGTCGCGGTTGGTGATGACCACCCATCCCGAAAGCATGACGAAGAAGCCCGGGCCTTCCTTGCCCCGCTCGAATAGCAGGTCGCCGTCAGCAAAACTCAGGCGCTCACCGAGTTTGGCGATGCGGTCGATCTGTCCGGCGTCGAGCGCCGGAAACATCTGCTCCGCGCGGTCGGCCAGCGGCGCGTCAGCGAGAACGACGAAACTGTCTTCAGGGTCCGGCAGGTCCATCGGGTTCGCCTTTCGCGTTCACCCGTTGGTGGGGGCACGGCGCGGCACTTGCAAGGGGGCGGGCCGATACCCGCCCCCTTGTACCATCGCCTAGAAGCGGAACGTCGCGACCGCGCGGATCGCGTGCCAGCGGAAGCGGTTGTCGCTGCGCTGGAAATCGGTGCCGCCGGCACCCGCCAGCAGGAACGGGTTGGTCGCGGGCGCCGTGCCCGCGCCGACGCGGACGCGACCCTTGTTGTCCTTCAAATCGGTGTAGAGATATTCGAGGCCGATCGAGAAGTTCTTGCCGATCTTCTGCTCGACGCCGCCGCCGCCAGCATAGCCCCAGGCGTCGCTGTTACCGCTGACCGTGAAGCTGTTCGCGGTGTTCGACGTGGTAAAGCTGTTGCGGACCTTGCCATAGGCCCCGCCGCCGGTCGCATAGAACAGCGTCGAGTTGTTCGGCGTGTAGCCGACACGGGCACGCAGCCCGGCGTTGTAGCGCAAGTCACGCGTCATCGTGTAGAAAGCGGGCGTAGTGCTGAATGCCGACACGCTGTCGGTGATTTCGGCACGGCCGCCCTCGGCGACGAGCCCGAACACGATCGGTCCGCGCTGGATGTCGAACCCGACGCGGCCCATATATTCGATGGCGTCCTTGTCCTTCGTACAGGCGGTGGGCTGGGCCGATGTCGCCGCGCCGCCGCAGAAGCCGGGCGAAAACGCGTTGGCACCCGCCGCTGTGGTCACCGTGTCGCCGAACGACCCGTTAAGGTCGCGGTCGAACAGGATCGACGAGGTCGCGCCGTCATTGGGCTGGACCGCTGCGCCCACCGAGCCGCCAATGTAGAAACCGCTGAAACCCTTGTCGTCGGTGTCCTGCGCCATGGCCGGAGCGGCACCGAGAACGGTTGCCAGCGCGGCCGTTGAAATCAAAGCATACTTAAACATCGCAATACCTCTGCGTGTGTTGGGGGAGCCGCAGATACGAACGGCGGCGCGGATGGATGCGTGCTGCGGTGCAATATTTTTTCATGTGGCCCGAATGTCACGGCGGTTCGCCGCATATCGAGCGCGCGGGACCGCTTGCGCGACGGACTCGCGCGGCCCTATGGCTGTGCGCGATGACCGACCTGTTCGAAGCCGCGCCCGTCCCGCAATCCGGCAATTACGACGCCTCGTCGATCGAGGTGCTGGAGGGATTGGAGCCCGTCCGTCGCCGCCCCGGGATGTATATCGGCGGCACCGATGAGCGCGCCTATCACCACCTCGCCGCCGAAGTGCTCGACAATGCGATGGACGAGGCGGTGGCGGGCCATGCGACCCGGATCGAGGTGATGCTCGACACCGGCAACCGCGTGACGATCACCGACAACGGGCGTGGCATCCCCGTCGATCCGCACCCGAAATTCCCCGACAAGTCGGCGCTCGAGGTCATCATGTCGACGCTTCATTCGGGCGGGAAGTTCGACGGCAAGGCCTATGCTACCTCGGGCGGCCTGCACGGCGTGGGGGTGAGCGTCGTCAACGCGCTGTCGAGCGAGACGGTGGTCGAGGTCGCGCTGAACAAGCAACTCTATCGCCAGAGCTTCTCGCGCGGGACAACGCTCGGACCGCTCGAAAGGCTCGGACCGACGCCCAACCGGCGCGGCACGACGGTCAGCTTCGTCCCCGATACCGAGATTTTCGGCCCCGAAATGGGGTTCAAACCTGCGCGGCTGATGAAGCTGGTGCGCTCGAAGGCGTATCTGTTTGCCGGCGTCGAAATCCGCTGGAAATGCGCGCCTGAACTGATTTCCGACGACACGCCCGCCGAAGCGGTGTTCCAGTTTCCCGGCGGCCTCGCCGATCACCTGCGCGAACAAGTCGGCGAGCGCGAATGCGCGACGGCACAATTCTTCGCGGGACGGCAGGATTTTCCGGGCGAGCAACAGGGCCGCGTCGAATGGGCCGTCGCCTGGCCGTTGTGGAGCGAGGGCAGCTTCAGCTGGTATTGCAACACCATCCCGACACCCGATGGCGGGACGCACGAAGCGGGGCTGCGTGCGGCGCTGGTCAAGGGGCTGCGCGCGTTCGGCGCGCTGGTCGGCGTCAAGAAGGCCGCCGACATCCAGCCCGAAGACGCGATCGCGCCGTCCGAAATCATGCTGAGCGTCTTTATCCGCGACCCGCAATTCCAGTCGCAGACCAAGGACCGGCTGACCTCGCCCGAGGCGGCGCGGCTCGTTGAAAATGCGGTCAAGGATCATTTCGACCATTTCCTGACCGACAATATGGAGCGTGGCCGCGCGCTCCTCACCTATGTTATCGACCGCATGGACGAGCGGCTGGCGCGGCGCGCCGAACGCGAAATCAAACGCAAGACAGCGACTTCAGCGCGAAAGCTGCGCCTTCCCGGCAAGTTGACCGACTGTTCGGCGGACAGCCCCGAGGGCACCGAACTCTACATCGTCGAGGGCGACAGCGCGGGCGGCAGCGCGAAACAGGCGCGCGACCGCAAAACACAGGCGATCCTCCCCATTCGCGGCAAAATCCTCAATGTCGCGAGCGCAACCGCCGACAAAATCCGCGCGAACAGCGAGATCGCCGACCTGATCCTCGCGCTCGGGTGCGGCGTGCGCGACAAATGCGACGCAGCAAACCTGCGCTACGAGCGCGTCGTCATCATGACCGACGCCGACGTCGACGGCGCGCACATCGCGACGCTGCTGATGACATTGTTCTTTCAGGAAATGCCCGACATCGTGCGCAAGGGGCATGTCTACCTTGCCCAGCCGCCGCTCTATCGCCTGACCGTCGGTGCCAAGTCCGCCTACGCCCGCGACGACGCGCACCGCGCCGAACTCGAGGCGTCGATCTTCGCGGGCAAAAAAGTCGAGGTCGCGCGCTTCAAGGGGCTCGGCGAAATGAACCCGTCGCAGCTCAAGGAAACGACGATGGACCCGCGCACACGGACGATGCTGCGCGTGACGCTCCCGCAGGAATACGAGGAACGCGCAAGCGTCCGCGACCTCGTCGACCGCCTGATGGGCAAGAATCCGGAGCACCGCTTCAACTTCATCCAGGAGAATGCGGCAAGGGTGGATGAAGAGGCGATCGATGCTTGATTGACATTTTAGTATATAAATGTCATTTTCTGGAATATGGGCATCGAACTGAAAATTGCCGCAAATGGCCGGATTGTCATTCCTCGCGACGTGCGGCGCGCACTCGGTGTCGAGAAGGGCGGCACGCTGATCCTCGATAACGACGGAAGCAAGTTTAGCCTGCAATCCAGAACCCAGAGAGTGACCGAGGCGCGGGCCATCGCGGCTGCAGCGTTCGCCGGATACCAAGGCGATCCGCTTGACGATTTTCTGAAAGATCGTGCCGAGCAGCGGATTCGCGAACGCGAGCGAGCAGAAAACCGTTAGCCGCATGGCGGATCACGTCATCGACGCATCGGCCGTCGTCGCACTTCTCAAGCCGGAACCGGTAACCGATGAATTCGCGGCGATGTTCGCCGGAAATCCGATCTCGGCGGTCAACTATTCGGAGTCGGCCGATTATTTCGCGCGCCTCGGTCTCGACCGCGATGCGATCCACGCCATGCTCGACCGCCTCGAAATGCGGATCGTGCCCTTAGACGAAGGACTTGCACTGGATGTCGCAATGCTCAGGCCCGTCGATCTCAACTCTTCATTGGGCGATCGCTGCTGCGTAGCATTGGCCAAACGCCTCGGCATCCCGGTTCTGACCGGCGACCATCCGATGGCCAAGATCGCAAGTGCGGCAGGTGTGACGCTGAACTTGTTCAGGTGAGCCTGAGTCCGCTAGCGAGGCAATGGCAGTTGTGTCGGCCAGCCAAAGCCATAACGACCGTCATAGTAAGTCACCTTCAGATACCTCAGGTCAGCCTCCCAATCGGAAATGGCCTGTTGAAGGGTGTCCGTACGGCGACGTTTTGCACTGCGAGCAAAGGCGGCAAGAGATTCGGCCAGTTTGCGCAAACGCGTGCCACTTTCTGGATCGCCCCATCCCCGCATATAGGCAGGACCAATCAGCGGCGGCAGGCTTTCTGCATAAGCCGTATCCAGAATTGCTCTTCTATTCTGTGGGCTTAGACCCTGCGCGATGCCAACATGATAGCCGAGGAATGCCAGCATTCCTAAAGGTTCTAACTCGCCCGCAACGCCGTTCCCGCCACCACCATCCGTGACTTCGGTCGATGGCCAAGGAAAACGATCGGGGTCCAGCAAAGCCAATCGGGACCGGCTGGCCCACTCGGACAAGATTGCATCTCGTAACGCGACGGCCAAGGGCGACGTTTCGTTCTCGTGTCGACCTGCAAGAAATGGCACGAGCTTCAGCCAGATGCCCTGGATTTGGAACAGAGAACGACGTGGCAGGGCTTCGATAGTCCTCGGCACGAGGTGCCCGAACTTTTCGCGAAAACCGCCTTGAACCTTGGTCGACTGCATCGATTTGCCGCCTTAACTCAGGCCGGACCGTTGGCCCTACCGATTCCCCCCGATCAAATCCCCCAGTCCCCCAAGCACACTCCCCTCGCCCGCGTTGCTCCCGCCCGTCGGTCCGATCTGCGCTGCGATCCGCCCCGCCAGCCGCGAGAAGGGGAGCGACTGGATCCACACATGGCCCGGCCCGGTCAGCCGCGCGAAGAACGCGCCTTCGCCGCCGAAGACCATCGATTTAATGCCGCCCGCCTGCACCAGGTCGAAGGTGACGCTCGGCGTATAGGCGGCCAGACACCCGGTATCGACATGGAGTTCCTCGCCCGCGCGCAGCTCGCGTTCGACCACGGTGCCGCCCATCTGGACGAACACCCAGCCGTCGCCGTCGAGTTTTTGCATGATGAAGCCTTCGCCGCCGAACAGCCCGGTCATCACGCGGCGCTGGAACTGGATGCCGATCGACACGCCTTTGGCCGCGGCGAGGAACGCGTCCTTCTGGCAGATCAGCGTACCACCATAGTCCGACAGCCGAAGCGGCAGGATCGACCCCGGCGTGGGGGCCGCAAACGCGACGCGCGCCTTGCCCTGCCCGCCGTGCGTAAAGACCGTCGTGAACAGGCTCTCGCCCGTCACCAGTCGTTTGCCCGCGCCGAGCAGCTTGCCCATGAACCCGCCGCCCTGATCGCCGCTGCCGTCGCCGAACACGGTGCTCATCGCGACGCTCGCGTCCTTCCACACCATTGCCCCGGCCTCGGCGACCGCGCTTTCGCCGGGATCGAGTTCGATCTCGACGAACTGGAGTTCCTGCCCCTTGATCTCGAAGTCGATATCGTCGGCACTGCCTGCTGCCTTGTGGTGCGTCCAGGGATTGCTGGCCATCTTGCTCTCCGTCGTTGCGTGCTTGCGGCAAAGTGGCGATAGCAGCGGCATCCGGCAACCGCCGATGCAAAGGATTTTCATCGATGGCCCGCTTCCTCGCGCTCCTGCTGTTGGTTGTCGCAGGGATGGCCCATGCGGATACCCCCTCTCCCGCGCTCGCGGCACGCGCCCAGAGCGTCCTCGCACTGCTGCGCGACGCCAAGGCCGACGAAACGGCATTCGCGCCCGCATTCCTCGCGCAGGTGCCCGCCGCACAGGTCGAGGGCATCGCGAAGGAACTCCGCACCGCCAACGGTCCGGTGATCGGCCTGACCAGGCTCGATCCGGAAAGCGCGCTGCAAGGCGTGGCGACGATCGACTATGCCAATGCGACCGTCACCGTGCGCCTCGCCATCGAAGCCCCCGAGCCGCACCGGCTGATCGGGTTGCTGATCACCGGCGTCGCGCGACGCGGCGACAGTTTCGACGCCGTCATCGGCGACCTCAAGAAACTGCCCGGCACGGCCGCGCTGATCGTCGCCAAGCTGGGCGAGGACAAGCCTGTGCCGTTCGCCGCACTGAACCCCGACACGCCGCTGGCAACGGGATCGGTGTTCAAGCTGTTCGTGCTCGCCGAGGTCGCCCGCGCGGTCGAGGTGAAGGAACGCAAATGGTCCGATGTCGTCCCGCTGGGACCGCCGTCGCTGCCGTCGGGAGTCACCCAGAGCTGGCCGAAGGAACTGCCCGTCACGCTCGCGACGCTGGCAACGCAAATGATCTCGATCAGCGACAACACCGCCACCGATACCCTGGTCGCCGCACTGGGGCGGCCAAAAGTCGACGCGATGCGTGCAAGCGTTGGGACCACGCCGGGATCACTGCCGTTGCTGACCACACTCGATGCCTTCGCGCTCAAAATGCCCGCCCGCGACGCTTTGCGGAAACGCTGGATCGCGGGTGGGTTGTCCGAGCGACGCCAGGTGCTCAACGAGCTGGAACCGGTCGCGGGCGAGATCGATGCCGCCGCGCTCGCGGGGCCGCCGCTGCACATCGACACCGTCGAATGGCCCGCAACAATGACCGAAATCGCGAGGGTACTCGACCGCCTGCGCCGTTCGAGCGACGCAACCGCGCTCGGCATCCTCGGCGTCAATCCTTCGCTCTCGCCAACCGAGCGGGCGCGTTTCGACGCGGTGGGATACAAGGGCGGCTCGGAAACAGGGGTGATTGCGATTAGCTGGCTGCTCAAAACCAGATCGGGCGACTGGTATGCCGTTGCAGGTGCGTGGAACGATCCAGCCAATGCCGTCGATGGAACCGCCTTTTCCGCCCTGATGGCACGTACGGTTGCGCTTGTCGGCAAATAAACCCCGTGCTATTTCGATAATACACCCCCCGGAGTTGTTTGCGATGCTTGGCTTTCGTTCGTCTGTCGCCCTTGCGGCGTTGCTTTTGGCTGCACCGGCCTATGCCGCATCCGACGACACAATTGTTGTCACGGCAAAGTCGCTGAAACAAACGGCAGCCGATCTCGCCGCCTGCCTCGCGCGCAACTGTCCGCCGGATCAGGATGTGAAAGCGACGCTGGCGCATGCCGAAAACCAGTTCGTCGCAGGCGATTACAAGAATGCGCGCACGACGCTGCTCAAATCGGTCGCGCGCAACCGCAAGCATGGCGACGCCTATCCCATCCCCGTATCGGACTTGATGCGCGGCAACGCCCGTGTCGCAGCCCATCTGGGAGAAGGCAGCAATTTCCAGTCCTCGACCATCGCCTCGCGCGACATCCTGCGAAAGGGCTTCGGCGCGAACGATGCCAAGGCGCTGGTCGGCGACATCGAGGTCGGCGACATGCGCGCCAAACTCGGCTATCCCGATGAGGCGGAACGAATCTATAAGGGTGTCGGCGAACGCGCCGCCGCTGCAAACCTGCCCTGGATCGTCTCGGCGACCGAAATCCGCCAGGCGATGCTGAAGCTGGCGAGCGAGCTGCCGACCGATCAGAAGGAAGGTCGCGACCGCCTTGTTCGCCTGTCGCAGGGCACCGACCCGGCCTATCGCGGCACCCGCATCGCAGCCAAAATCCTGCTTGCGCGAAGCGATCGGAAGGCTGGACGCGACGATAGCACGACCAAGGCGCTGCTCGCCGAATATGCCGCCGCCGGAGGCACCCAGACTCCCACACTTTTGTTCGCCGCCCCGATCAAACAAGCGGAGGCACCTCGCGGTGGCGCGGGCGAGGGTCGCACCCAGACCACACAGCTGGCAACCAAGAGTTTCGACGGGCAGTGGTTCGACATCGGCTTCTGGATCACGCCCGACGGACATACGTCGGAGATCGAAGTCATCCGCAAAAGCGGTGCCGACAATCTTTTCGTGAAGCCT
Organism: Sphingomonas sp. SUN039; assembly: GCF_024758725.1. Lineage (NCBI taxonomy): Bacteria > Pseudomonadati > Pseudomonadota > Alphaproteobacteria > Sphingomonadales > Sphingomonadaceae > Sphingomonas > Sphingomonas sp. SUN039. The sequence goes on from NZ_CP096972.1 coordinate 1,584,849, forward strand.
GTGATCGACTCGATCCAGAGCCGTGTCTATGCGCCGCTGAAGCGCGAACCCGGCGACCCCGGCGTCTATGCGGTCGAGCGCTACTCGATGACGTCGCTGTGGGTCGATGACAACACCGGCACCCGCATCCGCATGCGGTCGCCGGTTCCGCGCATCGAACGCATGGACCTGACGCCCGACCAGATCGTCGAGACACCCAAGTCGGCAGGTACGACGGGTTAGCCGATCAGCGCGGCGACCAGCGCCCTGACTTTCTTCTGTCGCCATTGCGGTAGCGGTGCGACGAGCCAGTAACCGCGCGGATCTTCGAGCGTCGGCGCGGTTGCGGCGAGCATCGCCGGGACCAGTGCCCGACCCAGCCTCGCATGCGCAGCATCGAGCGCGAGCCCGGCATCGGCGACGGTTAGACCGCCGGTCGCCGGTTCCGGACTGTCGGGCCAGCCGATGACCTCTCCCTCCCCCACGGCGGCAAAACCGCGCGGACCGATCTCGGCCCCTTCATGCCCGCCGGGCGATGCATCGAAGCAGATCGCGAGATCGAGATTGGCCTCGGTGAAATCGAGGCCGTGATCGCTGGCGACCAGCGCAAAGCGAAGCTCTGGATCGGTCGCTCGATAGGCTTCGAGCCGGGGTAGCAACCATTTGGCGGTCAGGTCGCGCGGGGCGGCAATGGTCAGCGATTTCGACGACTGCCCCGCCTGCATCGCGCGCACCGATTCCTCGAAGCTCAGGAAACCGCGGCGCAACTCGACCAGCCCCGCCTCGCCTTCCGGCGTCAGTTCCAGCCCCTTGGGTGTGCGCCGAAACAAGACGGTCCCGAGCGTATCCTCGAGCGCGCGGATCTGCTGCCCGACCGCAGCAGGCGTCACCGCCAGTTCGTCCGCAGCACGCGTGAACGACAGATGCCGCGCCGCCGCATCGAGGACGCGCAGGCCGTTGAGCGGCAGGTGGGTACGCTTCACCCGACCTATCCCCGCGCCGTCACGGGTGCCGTCAGCGCGAACTTCGGGATCGCGGCGGGAAAGGACGATCCGTCCTCGCCGACCATCTGGTAACTCCCTTGCATCCAGCCGGTCGGTGTTGTCAGCGGACACCCCGAAACATAGTCGTACGACGCGCCCGGCGCGATGACCGGCTGCTCGCCGACGACGCCGTCGCCCTCGACCTGGTGCCGCGCACCACGCCCGTCGGCGATGGTCCAGCTGCGTGTCATCAACTGTACCGCCATCGGCCCGTCATTCTCGATGCGAATATGATAGGCCCAGAACCACCGCGATTTTTCCGGCTCGGACTGTTCGGGCAGGAAACTGACCGAGACGCGCACCGTCACGCCCCGCGTCGTTTCGGAATAGGGGAACAAGCCTTTCACAGGCCCACTTTCGTCAGCGCACGGTCGAGGTCGTCGATGACGTCGAGCGGGTCTTCGAGGCCGATGTTGATGCGGATCATCCCTTCGCCGACCCCCATGATGTCGCGCGCTTCGGGACCGACGCTGTGATGCGTCGTCGAGGCCGGGTGCGTCGCCAGGCTGCGCGAATCGCCGATGTTGTTCGAGATATCGACGAGCTCCAGCGCGTTGAGCAGGTCCATCGCCTGTCGCCGTCCGCCGTCGAGGACGAACGAGAAGATCGGCCCGCATGCCTTCATCTGCGCCGCTGCCAGATTGTGCTGCGGATGGCTTGGCAGCCCCGGGTGGAGCATCACCGGCACGCGTCCCTCCAGAAATTTCCCGACCTTCATCGAGTTTTCCGACTGACGCATCGCGCGCAGGTCGAGCGTCTCGAGCCCCTTCAACACGACCCAGGCATTGAACGGCGACAGGTTCGGCCCGGTATTGCGCTGGAACGGCAGCAGTTTCTCGTTGATGAACTCAGCCGACCCGGCCACCGCCCCGGCCAGCACACGACCCTGCCCGTCCATCATCTTGGTCGCCGAATAGGCCACGACATCTGCGCCGAAATCGAGCGGGCGTTGCAGCACCGAAGTCGCGAATGCGTTGTCTACGACCGTGGTGATGCCGTGCGCCTTGGCCAGCCCGCAGACGAAACCCATGTCGACGATGTCCATCGTCGGATTCGCGGGCGTCTCGAAAAAGAAGACCTTGGTGTTCGGCTGAATCGCCGCTTCCCATGCCGCATTGTCGCGGCTGTCGATGGTCGTCGTGGTAATGCCCCAGCGCGGCAGCAAGCTGTCGGTCAGCCAGCGACACGACCCGAATGCCGCCCTCGCCGCCACGACATGGTTACCGGTATCGAGCTGGCAGAGCAGCGCCGCCGTCATCGCCGCCATGCCGGTCGCCTGGGCGCGGCACGCCTCGGCTCCCTCCATCAGCGCGATCCGGTGTTCGAGCATCTCGACGGTCGGGTTCTGCAGCCGCGAATAGGTCATCCCCTCCGCCTCGCCTGCGAACCGCGCTGCAACCGTTTCGGCGTCGTCGTAAGTATAGCCCGACGACAGGATCAGCGCCTCACTGGTTTCGCCCCATTCGGTCCTTACGGTACCGCCGCGCACGGCTTGCGTCGCGGGGCGCCAATGGCGGGTGATCTCGGGGTTCTGGCCGTCTCTGCGCTTCATGGCCGCCGCTTTGCCTTCACGCCAAGGCGCGCGCAAGCCGCTCGACAAGCCGCCCACGCGCATCGAGCGGTCGCGCCCGGCGTTCGGTCAGGATATTGTCGGCAAGACGCTGTCCGTTGCGGCGCAGCGCAGCGAGCGCATCGACAGGCTTTGCCGCCTCCGCACCATAGCCCAGTTCAGCGAGTACGACCTCCTCATAGCCGATCAGCGCCGCTGCCCATGTCCTTGCCGAGGGAGCCGATTCGATGGCTGTCAGCACCCCGTCGAGCGCCGAATGAATGCGCGGATAGGGCTGCCCCTCGGGCAGGGCCGCTGCGGCCAGCGCCGTCGTCCATTCGATGGCGGCGGCAGCCAGCGGTTCGCCGAGCAGGGCGGTCCGTGCCCTCACCATCTCGACCGTCAGCGCGGGCAATTGCGTTTCGACCCGCGCGCGGAGTTCGGCCTTGACCACATTTCCCGGCGACAGCACCGGGCGCAGCTGGCGCGACCGCCCGCCGCGCACATAGCCCGCGAGCAGCCCGTGCTCGCCCGCCAGCAGCCGCACTATCGCCCCGCGCTCGCCGTGTGCGCGCACCCCGACGATTATGGCCTCGCACTCGATCCGCATCGAACGAGCAAACGCCGTCGTTGACGCTTTTGTAAAGCCCATATGGCATAGCGACATCATTCGTCAGGGGTTTTGCGTGCAGGCCGAACAGATCGACATCGAAGCGAGGCTGGACGTGCCGCCGTCGGAGGACGCGCGGCTGCACCTGCCCGACAGCTTCGGTACCCGCTTCGCGATGTTCGGCGATGCCGAGGAGGAGTTCGACTGGAACGGCCCGTTCCGGCGCGAATCGACATCGACCGCAACGATCCGCGCCTTGCCCGAAGCGAACGCGCGGTTTCGCGCAGCCGGGCTCGATCCGTGCTGGATGGTCGATTGGCCGGTCGTCGACAACCCCGACAGCGGCACGATCATGCGCGAACTCGTCGCCAGCGGCGAATGTACGGTCGGGACGCAGCTTCACCCCTGGGTGTCGCCGCCGTTCGAAGAGGAAGTGACGCGCCGCAACAGCTATACCTGCAACCTGCCCTATGACCTTCAGCGCGAAAAGCTGCGTCGCCTGACCGACCGGATCGAAGAAGTCACGGGCGCGCGCCCGACCGCCTATCGCGCCGGTCGCTACGGAGTCGGGCGTCATACCGCCAGCCTGCTCCGCGAATTCGGCTATGCGCTCGACGTGTCGGTGCGGTCGTGCTTCGACTATCGCAGCCAGGGCGGGCCGAATTTTTCTCGCCACCCGCTATGGCCGTGGAAGGTCGGTGACGGCCTCTACGAATTGCCGCTGAGCACCGCCTATACTGGACACTTCAACCGCTGGCCGGGACTGTATCTCGCCGAATCGATTCGCGGGACGCTGGCGCGAACCGGCCTGCTCGCCCGCATTCCGTTGACGCCCGAGGGCGTGCCGCTGGCCGATGCACTCGAAGCCATCGAGGCTTTGCTTGGCGAGGGCCACAGGCTGTTCAGCTTGTCGTTCCACACGCCCTCGCTGGTACCGGGACATACGCCCTATGTGCGCGATGCCGCCGATCTCGCGACCTTCTGGCGCTGGTGGGACGGGGTGTTCGACCGGTTCGCGGCGCGCGGCGTGACGGCGGTCGGTTCGGACGAGATCGTCGCGGCGTTCCGCGCCGCCGATGGCGTTTCGGCATGAACGCCCCGCTGCGTCATCCGGTGCTGCCCGCGCCCGCGCAGGTAGCGGTACGACGCCGTTCGGAAATCGTGCCGTTGCGCGCCTATCTCGCCGATCCCGACGAAAGCTGGGACGCGATTGCGGCGCGGCCCAGCGAACCGAATGCCTTTGCCGAGCGCTGGTTTGTCGAAGCAAGCGTGCGCCATCTCGATGTCCCTGCTGACGCGCGGATGCTCGTCGTCCGTGCGGAAGGACAGCTGATCGGCATGCTGCCGATTATCGTCGCGCCGAAATACGGCCGGATGCCGGTGCGGCACGTAGAAAACTGGCTGCATTACAACAGCTTCCTCGGCGCGCCGCTCGTCCGGCGCAGTTTCGAGGCCTATTTCTGGCACCGCGCGCTGGCATTGCTCGACGCCGATCCCGATGCGCCGTCTTTTCTGCACCTGGTCGCGCTCGACGGACAGGGGCCGCTTGCCCAGGCGTTGCGCCGAGCACGGACCGGAACAGCCGTCGTCCATCGGAGCAAGCGCGCGCTGCTTCAGTCGGACCTTTCGCCGAACGACTATTACGAAGCGACCGTTCGCAAGAAGAAGCGCAAGGAAATCGGTCGTTTGCAGCACCGGCTCGCCGAACTGGGTAATGTCGGATTCAGCCGCCTTACAGTCGCGAGCGACCTCGACGGCTGGATCGACAGCTTCCTCGCACTGGAGGCCAGCGGGTGGAAGGGCCGCGACGGCGCGGCACTTGCCAACGCGCGCGATACCGAGAATTTCGTGCGCGACGCGCTGCGCGGCGCGTTTGCGGCGGGACGGCTGGAAATGATCCGTCTCGACGTCGATGGCCGCACGATTGCAATGCTGGTCAATTTCCTGACGCCGCCCGGCAGTTTCAGTTTCAAGATCGCGTTCGACGAGGACTATGCGCGCTTCTCGCCCGGCGTTCTGATCCAGCTTGAAAACCTCAAAATCCTCGAAACGCCGGGGATCGGCTGGATGGACAGTTGCGCGGTCGAGGGGCATCCGATGATCGAAAGCCTGTGGGCCGAGCGCCGCGAGATCGTGCGGATCAGCGTGCCCTTGAAGGGCAAGCGCCGCCGCGCGACCTTTGCCGCGTGTCGCGCTCTGGAGACGGCTTCGGCGCTGGTCAGGAAAGCGCTGTGACTGCCTTCCCCAAGCTCGACCGCTTTGACGTACTCTATCCGGAAACGCCCGGCATCGTGGCGCACAGTCTTGCCGATCATCCGATGTTCGGCCTCGACGAACTGGCCGCACTCGCCGCACGGCTCGACCCGGCAACGGTCGAGTATAATCGCGGCGACCTGCCCACCGGCGTCGATCCCGACGCGATCCCGCAGAACGGCCTGTCGATCGCGGAGACGATTCGCGGAATCGAGACCAACGGATCGTGGATGGTGCTGAAATTCGTCGAGCGCGACCCGGCCTATGGCGCGTTGCTCAAGGCGACGCTCGACGAATTGCTGCCCGTCGTCACGCCGCGCACCGGGGCGATGCACCAGCTTGAGGCGTTCATCTTTGTCTCAAGTCCTAATTCGGTGACGCCGCTGCATTTCGACCCTGAGCACAATATCCTGATGCAATTGCGCGGCACCAAGACGATGACGGTATTCCCTCAAACCGACGAGGAGATCGCGCCCGGCGACGCGCACGAGCGCTTTTATCAGGGGCTGGCGCACAGAAACCTGCCCTGGCACGACGATTATGCGCCACGCGGGCATGCGTTCCACCTCAGCCCCGGTGACGGCATGTACGTGCCCGTGATGGCCCCGCACTGGGTGCAGAACGGGCCGGGTGTGTCGATCAGCTTTTCGGTGACTTGGCGCTCGGACTGGACGTATGCGGTGGCGGACGCGCACGCGCTGAATGCGGTACTGCGGCGGACCGGGCTTAGCCCCGCGCGACCTGCGCGCTACCCCGCACAGAACCGCGCCAAGGCTCTCGCTTGGCGGGCAATGCGGCGGATGGGGATCGGTCGCTAAACCGCCTGCCCCGCCGCAACGCCGCTCGCCCAGGCCCATTGGAAGTTGTAGCCCCCCAGCCAGCCGGTGACATCGACCGCCTCTCCGACGACGTAAAGTCCCGGCACGCGGCGCGCCTCCATTGTCTGAGACGACAGTTCCGCTGTCGAGATGCCGCCGACGGTGACCTCTGCCTTGGCGAACCCTTCGGTCCCGTTGGGATGGAAAGCCCAGGCGGCCAGAAGCCGCTCTGCCGCTTCCAGCGCTTCGTCCTTGTGGCTGACAAGGTCGCCGACGAGACCGATCCGGTCCGCCAGAGTGTCGGCCAGACGGGCGGGAACCGCCGTGCCGAGCGCCGCCTTGACCGAACCACGCGGCGTTGCACGTTTGGCTGCGCGCAACCAATCGCGCGGCGCATCGGGCAGGAAATCCACCGTCACCGCCTCGCCATGCCGCCAGTAGGACGAGACTTGCAGCATCGACGGCCCTGACAGACCGCGGTGGGTGAACAGCGCTGCCTCGCGGAACGCTGCCTTGCCGGCACGCGCCACGACCTCGGTCGCCACGCCCGACAGTTCGCGAAACAGCACGTCATCGCCGCCGAGCGTCAGCGGTACGAGCGCCGGTCGCGGCTCGACCACTTTCAGACCGAACTGCCGCGCGAGGTCATAGGCAAAGCCCGTCGCGCCGATCTTCGGGATCGATGGGCCGCCCGTCGCGATGACCAGCGACGGCGCGGAAGAGACTTGCCCGTCATGACGGACGACGAACCGCCCGTCGGCATGGGAAACCTCCGCAACCCCTTGCCCGAACGCGAAAACCACGGACCCGCGCACGCATTCATCCATCAGCATCGCGACAATCTGCTTCGCCGACCCGTCGCAGAACAGCTGCCCCAGTGTCTTTTCGTGCCATGCGATACCGCGCCGCTCGACCAGATCGACAAAGTCCTGCGGCCGGTACCGCCCCAGCGCCGACTTGGCGAAATGCGGGTTCGCCGACAGAAACCGGTCAGGCGCGGTGTGGAGGTTGGTGAAATTGCACCGCCCGCCGCCCGAGATCAGGATCTTGCGCCCCGGTTCGTCATTGTGATCGACGACCAGCACCCGCCGCCCGTGCTTCCCGGCAGTCGCGGCGCACATCAGCCCTGCCCCGCCCGCACCCAGGACGATCGCGTCGTAGCTGACGTCCGTCACTCGGCCAGCGCCGAGGCGTGGAAATAGTCGTAAACCTGTAGCGCGACCGCCTCGCTCACGCCTGGTGCCATCTGCAAGTCTTTCAGCGATGCGTTCTTCACAGCGCGCGCGGTGCCGAAGTGCATCAGCAGCGCCTTTTTCCGTGCAGGACCGATACCCGGCACATCGTCGAGCGTGCTCGTCACCAGCGCCTTGGCCCGCTTCGTCCGGTGCGCGCCGATGGCGAAGCGGTGCGCCTCGTCGCGCAGGCGCTGGAGGTGGAACAGCACGGGGGCGTTCATCGGCAACGCAATCTCGCGCCCGTCGGGCAAATGAAACGTTTCGCGTCCGGCGTTTCGGTCCGGCCCCTTGGCGACGCCGACGATGGGCACGTCCTCGACCCCCATCGCGTCGAGCACACCCTTCACTGCCGACACCTGCCCCTTGCCGCCGTCGATCAGGAGGAGATCGGGCCAGGTGCCGTTCTCGCGGTCGGGGTCTTCCTCCATGGCGCGGGAGAACCGGCGTTCGAGCACTTCGCGCATCATGCCGAAATCGTCGCCTGCGATGGTCTCCGGGCGCTTGATGTTGAACTTGCGGTACTGGCCCTTCTGGAACCCCTCCGGCCCCGACACGATCATCGCCCCGACCATGTTGGTGCCCATAATATGGCTGTTGTCGTACACCTCGATCCGTTGCGGCGGGCCTTCAAGGTCGAACAGCTCGGCAATCTCGCCCAGCAATTTCGCCTGTGTCGTCGATTCGGCGGCGCGGCGGTCGAGGGCTTCCTCGGCGTTGCGTTTGGCCTGCGCCACGAGGCGGACGCGGTCTCCGCGCTGCGGCTGGGCGATTGTTACCTTGCGCCCTGCCCGCTCACCCAGTGCCTCGCACAGCAATTCCTGTTCGGACACAAGCTGGTCGGTCAGGATCGTCGCGGGCGGCGGCACTTCGTCGTAGAATTGCAGCATGACACTCGCCAGCGCTTCGTCCTCGGGCACGTCGGCGGTGTGTTGCGGGAAGAATGCCCGATGCCCCCAATTCTGCCCGCCACGGATGAAAAACGCCTGCACACAGGTAACACCGCGCTTCGCCGCCAGCGCCCAGATATCGGCATCGCCCACGCCATCGGCGTTGATCGATTGCGACCCCTGGATGAAGGTCAAAGCCTTGAGCCGGTCGCGCAGCATCGCCGCGCGTTCGAAATCCATGGATTCGGCTGCGTCCTGCATCGCCGCGCCAAGCTTGGCCTGAACCTGCGTCTTCTTGCCGCCCAGGAACGCCTTCGCATCGGCGACAAGCTCGGCATAGTCCGACTCGCTGATGCGACCCACGCACGGCGCCGAACACCGCTTGATCTGGTAGAGCAGGCACGGCCGGTCGCGGCGCGAGAAAAAGCCGTCAGAACAGCTCCGTAGCAGGAACAGCTTTTGCAACGCGTTCAGCGTGGTGTTGACCGACCCGGCACTCGCAAACGGGCCATAATAATTCCCCTTTGCCCGCCGCGCGCCGCGATGCTTCGAGATGCGCGGGAAAGCATGATCGGCGCGAAGCAGAATGAAGGGGAAACTTTTGTCGTCGCGCAACAGCACGTTGTACGCGGGGCGATAGCGCTTGATCAGCTGCCCTTCGAGCAGCAGCGCTTCCGCCTCGTTATTCGTCGTGACGATGGTCATGCCACGCGTCTGCGCGATCATCCGCTGGAGCCGCCTGGGGAGCCGCGCGACCTGCACATAATTGGCGACGCGGTTTTTCAGGACGCGCGCCTTGCCGACATACAATACATCGCCGCGCGCGTCGGTCATACGATAGACGCCGGGCTTCGATGGCAATGTTTTCAGGACATTGCGGATCGCCGCGACCCCGGCATCGAGATCGGGCGCATCGCTGCCCTTGACCGTATAGGTCGCGGCATCTTCGTTGAAACGATCAGGGGACTGCGGGCGCGACATTCCAGCGATCTAGGGCGCGCGCCCGCGGGATGCTACCGGCTTGCGGCTACTTCACCGCAGCCAGCGCCTCATTGGCCTTGGCCAGCCCCTCATCGGTGATCTTGCCGCCCGACATCGGCGCGAGCTGCTTCAGCGACATCGCCTTGAACTGCTCGTACATCGCATGGGTCGTGACGCCGGGCATCACCGTATCGAGCACAGCCTTTCCGGCCGGATCGGCGGCAATCGTCTCGATCGGCGTGTCGATGGAATATTTCGCTGCAGCGGCAGGAGCCGCCGCAGGCACGGGTGCCGTCGTCTGGGCGGCCAGCGGCGCAACGAAGGTCAGGGCAGTAGCTACAGCAACAAGAAAGCGCATGGATCGGCCTTTCGGGAAAAATTTCCGAACGGCTTAGTTCATCCGTGCGATGGCGCTGTCAACCAGCGACTTGTCGGTCGCGGCATCGTGATGCGCGGCAATCAGCGATGCAGCGGCACCGGCGGCGGCGGCTGCAGCCTTGGCACGGACCTCGGCAATCGCGGCACGCTCGGCGGCGGCAATCTTGTCGTCGGCCATGCCTTTGCGGCGCGCGATCAGCGCGGTGGCATCCGATTCGGCTTTGGCAACAATGGCTTCAGCCTCGGCATGGGCATGGGCGCGCATCGCTTCGGCATCGGCGCTGGCAGCAGCGGCCTTGCCCTCATATTCGGCTTTCAGCGCCTCGGCTTCGGCGCGCAACTGGGTTGCCTCGTCGAGCTGATGGCGGATTTCGCCGATACGCTTGTCGAGCATCCCCGCAACCATCGCCGGGACTTTTTTCCAGATCGCCAGACCGATGACGACGAGCATCGCCAGCGCGACCCACATCGTCGCGTCCAGACCCAGCGCCGAGGGGTCGCTGTGCGGTGCCGCGCCGTGCGCTTCCGTGCCGGCTTTGGTGTGTGCTTCCTCAGCCATGGACCATTGCTTCCTTCACCGCAGACGCAGCAGCAGCGGCGGTCACTTTCGCGCCCGACAGCTTTGCGACCATATCCTGCGCGGCTTCGGCTGCGGCACTTTCGATGCTCGACAGGGCTATGGCCGTTGCCGACCGGATCGATGTTTCGGCTTCGGCAACCTTGGCCGCTGCCTTGACGTCGGCAGCCTTCACCCGCTTTTCAGCGGCGAGGGCAGCCTTGGTCTTGGCTGCAGCGGTTTCCGCCTGAGCCTCGGCCTTGGCCGCCGCCATTTTGGTGCGCCATGCCTCTTCGGTGGCGTCGGCAGCGACCCGCGCCGCCTCCGCCGCCGCCAGATCGTCGGCAACCTTGCGAGCACGCATATCGACCGTCGCTTCGATCTTCGGCAGCATGGCGCGACCGATCCCGAAGTAGATGAGGCCGAAAACGATCAGCAGCCAGAAAATCTGGCCTGCATAGGTGCTCGCGATCTGGGCAATCTGGGGCATCGACTAAAGTCTTAGGCGACGAAGATCAGGATCATCGCGACGACGAACGCGAGCAGACCGAGAAGTTCGGCGGCCGCGAAGCCGATGAACAAACGACCCTGCTGGCCGTCGGCAGCACCCGGATTGCGCAGCGCGCTTTCCAGGAACGAGCCGAACACATTACCCACACCGAGCGCGGCCATGCCGACACCGATGGCGGCGAGACCTGCACCGACGAGCTTTGCTGCTTCTGCGTCCATTATCGTAACTCCTTCGTATATCTTGTTGAAACTAGTGAAGATTGACCGCGTCGTTGATGTACAACGACGTGAGCAGGGCGAAAACATAGGCCTGGATGGCACACACCAGCAGTTCGAGCAGGGTGATTCCGATCATCAGGATGAAGCTGGGCAGCGCCACGACCGGCGCGACCCACAGCGCCTCGGCGTTCAGCCCGTTAATGACGAAGCCCGCAAGCACCTTCATCAGGATGTGTCCCGCCGTCATCGCGACAAAGAGTCGCAGTGCCAGCGAGAACGGGCGGATCAGGAACGAGAACAGCTCGATCACGAACAGCAACGGGACCATGATCGTCGGCGTGCCATGCGGTACGAACAGCGAGAAGAAGTGGAAACCGTGCTTCCAGAAGCCGACGACCAGCACGATCGAAAAGCTGATGACGGCCAGCACACCGGTCACCGTCAGATGGCTCGTCACGGTAAAGGCATGGACGCCGGGGATAATCCCCAGCGGCATCATGCCCAGCATGTTGGCCACGATGATGAACATGAACAGCGAAAAGACGTACGGCACATAGGCCTTGCCCTGCGGCCCGATGTTCTGTGCCAGCATGTTCGAGATGAACCCGGTCACGCTTTCCACCGCGACCTGCCAGCGGCCGGGGACCAGCTCGCGCTTCATGCCGCCGAGCATGAACACCCAGATCAGTCCGAGCACGACGACCATGAACAGCGCCGAATTGGTGAACGACAGATCGTAACCGCCCACGTGCAGCGGAACCAGCGGTTCCACCGTGAACTGGTGCATCGGATCGATCTTGCCGCCTTCAGCCGCCACGTCGTTCAAACCCTTATACGTCGAGAGCGGTCGGACTACTCCGGCCGCTCGCCTGAAATCCTGATGATGTTCCTGAATGCCACGACGATCCCGAGGGCCATCAGGGCAAGCAGGAGAACGGGGGAAGTGCCGAACAGCCGGTCCAACAACCAGCCGATCACCGCACCGCCGACAGGACCGCCGATCAGTTGCGACAGGACGCGATTGCCTTGGGAATATCCCTTCCCCTGACCTTCGCCCACCTTGCCGGACTTGATCGCCTCGTCGCGCTTCGCCGCGTCCAGCCGCTTGTTCAGCGACGTGATTCTCGGGTCTTCGCGGTCTAGGCCGTCCTGCCCGGGATCATCGTTACCCATATCGATCCTCCAGTTACGGACGACGCGACACGGGCGCGAACGACCCCGCCTTGCTGGGCGCGCGTCTAGGAAGGTGACAGGTTCAAGTCAACTCTTGTGCGGTGCGGCAGATCGCGCACCGACGCTTCGCCGGTCAGCTGCAATAATCGGGCAGCGGGATCGGGGCCGCGCCCTGCCGCACCCGCCACACGCCGTCGCGCAGCATATAGGCCTCGCCTGCCCCCACGCGCGTCTTGAGTGTGGTGCAGCCGACGGCCGCCGCGACATCCTTCACCGTCACGCCGCGCTGGCCCGCGAGGTCGGTATAGGCGGCGCGGCGCTTGATGTTGATCGCTTCCATCTCCGCACGGATTTTGTCGGACACGCTGCCCCGCACGCCGAGGAAACCATCGGCCTGTTCGCCGACCTGGCCTGCGTCGATGGCGGCAGCAAGTTCGGAACCCTGCGCCAAGGCAACCCCGCCAGTGGCGAGGAGCAGCGCAGCAATCATCGGTTTGGCGTTCATTTCGGGAACAACTCCGGATTCGAGGTGATCAGGTCCTGGGCATCTTTTTGCAGGCGGACGATGATTTCCTGTTTGATCGTGACGTTAAGGTTGATCTCGATGGGTTTGTCGGGCGCTTTCACGCTGATGCAGCCTGCCAGGAACAGTGGCACCAGCAGTATCGCGGGAACGATAAGCAAAGCGATATTTTTCATGCCTGTCCGATTCGCATTGCCCGTCCCCTTCGTCAATCTTGTTACACCTATGGCTGCTTGCCGCTTGCCTCAGCCTTAACAGCTTTGTCGATTGCACCGCGCGGATCCTGGAAATCGCGCGCCGTCCCCACCAGCCCGCGAAACGGCGCGCGTACGCGGATGTTAAACAGGAACGGCAGCCCGGTGAACGACCGCGCCAGTCCGCTCGGGGCGACCGGCGACCGATTGACCCCGTCGAAGCGGACGAGACTCACCATTTCGCCGTCGAGCGAGCCATCGAGTTCGATGATCAGATTCTTGTAGCGGATCGATTTGAGCGCATCGAAGGCTAGCCGGGTCATCGCATTGGTCTGGGCATTCGACACATCGCCGACATAGGCGAGCGTCCCGCCGCCGGATCGCGCGATAATCTGCCCGCCGACAATGCGCCCTTCGACGATACCGCCAACGCTGGTGCCGAAGACGATCGGCAGGGTGCCGTCGAAAGTGCCGGTCGCCGCGATATTTTCGAGCTTCAGCTGTTCGATAAACTTCGCCGCATCGAGGCCCGTGACGCGGAACGACAGGCGGCGCTCACGAGGGCTGCCGAAATCGAGCGACGCCGGATCGAGCAGCAGCTCGCCGCCCGCAAATGGCCAGCGCCCACGCTCGATCTCGACGATCTGGTTGGGCCGCAGACGGTACGAAATCACGCCGTCCTTCACTTCAGTGCCCGGGTTGACCAGCGCCAGCTTGACCGTCTGGCCGGGCGGCGTCGACAGCGCGATCAGGTCGTCGAACTCGATTTCGCCCGACGCCCCGGTAACTGTGCCGAAGCCCGCCTCGAGGTCGAGGCCGTCGGTGCGGAACCGGCCCGAACTGGTCACCTTGTCGCCGCGCCACTGGACGAGGCCGGTGCCATCGATCGTGCCATAGACACTCGGGACAATCGCTTTGGTCAGCGGCGTAATCGCTTCGGGTTGCAGCAACTTGCCGAATGTCAGCCCCTCCACCGCCAGCCGCGCCTCGCCGACGCCGCGCGACAGGTCGTGCGCGACGGTAACCGTCGTGACGGCGCGACCGGAAACGGGTTCGGTCAGGACTGCGCTCGCGGCGATCCGTCCGTCCTTGAGCCGCAGCTTCACCCCTCGCGCCGACAGCGGGTTGAACCGTATGGTTTCGGCCTGGTCGGCCAACATCACAGTTCCACCGACGTCGAGCGTCCCGCCCGCGAAGGTCCAGTTGCCCTGCCCGGCACTGGCGAGGAACGGCGCCCGCGCGATATTGCCCGACAGACCCGCATAGCGGCCCGACAGGCCCGATGCGCGCGACACGCCGTCGAGCCGCGCAATCCGGAGCTGCGTCCGGCGATCCGCCGTCCCGATCAGGGCCGCAAAGTCCGCGAGCGACACCGGCCCGCCGAGGTCGAACGATGCCCGCGCCGCCGACAAGGCCAGTGGCTGATCGCCGACCCGCCCCGTCAGGCGCAGCGGCCCGGTCCGTGCGCCACCGGCAAACCCGCCGCGCGTGCTGCGGACCAACGCGCCGCCCTGTGTCGGGCACAGCGTCACGCTGCCCGGTGCCAGCATCGTCCCGGCCATTGCGACCCGGTGCCAGGCAACGGGCGTGCATCCCGGCGCGACAAATATATCCCCCGACGAAGCGCGCTGCACGGCCAGCGGCATCCGTATCCCCTCCGCGCGCCCGTCGCCGAGTGGGCCGTCGAGCAGTGCCACGGTCTCCACCCGCATCGTGCCGTCAGGGCGGGCGGCAAAGCGTACCGGGGCCAGCGCCAATTGCGCGCTTCCCGCCCGATAGACCGCCACGTCGAACAAGCCCCGGGTCGTTCCATCGGCGGCGCGGTTCAGCCGACCGCGAACCGCCGGAAAGCCGCCGCCCGTCAGGGAAATATCGGCGTCGGCGGCCACCCCGCCCCGACCGATCACGACAGCCCCGTTGCGGAGCGTCAACATACCGCCACCCCGCGCAGCGACCCGCACATCGGAGAGTCGCGCCGTCGCATCGCGATAGGCGAAGACGGCATCGACGGCGGCCCCATCTCCCGCGCGACCGATCGCTTGCGACAGCGCAGCGGCCAGCGGGCCGACCGGCGTCCCGGCTGCTCCCGCAAACGCGCGGCGCAGAGAGGCCAGCTGAACCGGGTCGGCAAGGGCGCGCGCGACGTTCGCCCGACCATCGGCCGTGATCGACTTCCCGACATCGAATGTGCCGTTCGCGGTCAACCCGGCCAATCGGGTTCCGGCATAGCGGGCAGCAGGCGAGGCGATGGTAAAGCTGCCCTTCGTGTCCGCCGCTGTGCCCGAAAATGCCAGCCGGACTATCGGCTGCGCGACTTGCAGCGCGTCCTGCCGGAGGCCCGCAGCGGCGACATCCGCAGTGCCCTTCCACGTGTCGAACGCCTCGCCCAGCGTCACCTCGAACCGTGTCCGCAGCGGACCGGTGGCGATACCATCGCAGCCCGAGGAGCTTGCGCCCAGCGTGCCGACAAGGTGCGGACGTCGCCGCGTAATTGTCACCTGTGTCAGAGCAATCGGAGACTCCAGCCGACAGACCGCGCGCCCCGCAAAGGGTGCCGTAGCGCGCACCTGTCCATTGAACCCGCTGCTCAGTTGCCCCGCGCCCGTCACATCCGCCGTGAACGCCCCGATATCGGTCGCCAGCGTCACCCGCGTATCCGCCAGCCGGACGTCGATGTCGGGCAGCGCCAGCGGCTTCCCCGTCGGCGCGGGCAGCAATTTGTCGACCGCGCCCCAGCTGACCCGCCCATCCACCACGCGACCGTGCAGGCGTACCCCGCTGGCATTCAGCGCCGTGACCGTGACGCCGCCCCATGTCGGCGCGAGCGACACCTCCGCCCAGTCCGCTGTCAGGTCGGGGTTGGCGGGATCGCCGAGGCGCAGCTTCTCGATCCGTTGGGTCCGGAAGCCGATGTCCCTGATCTCGTAGCTCGCCTGCACGCCCCGCGCCGCCAGCGCGCGGTCGATGGCCCCGGCAGCAATCGGGCGGCGCTGCGACCAGATGAGCGCGAGCGCCACCGCAACGATGGCCGTTCCCACCAGCAGGGCGCGCCCGATCCTGACCTTCGCGAAACCCACACTGACCTCTTCGACGCTCGGGTTACTTTTCGCGCTTTATCGGCCATCGGCAAGCGGTTTGACCCCGGAGCCGCATCGGCTAGTCATCCTGAATGGCCGATGCACCGCCCCCGAACGACACCGCCGGACACCGTGCGCGGCTGCGGGCGCGGTTGCTGGAGAGCAAAGGCGCGGCGCTCGCCGATTATGAGTTGCTCGAATATCTGCTGATGCTCGGCCTGCCGCGCGTCGATACCAAGCCGCTCGCCAAGGCATTGCTGAAGGAGTTCGGCGACCTCCGCCGCGTACTGACCGCCAAACCCGACGAGCTGGCCCGCGTTAAGGGAATGGGCGAAGGAGGGGCGGGAGCGCTCGTCATCGCGCGCGCCACTGCCCAAGCATTGCTCGCTGCACCGCTTCACGACGCGCCGATGCTCGCAAGCTGGCAGGCGCTGCTCGATTACCTGCGCGCCGATATGGCGTGGCTGGTGCACGAGCGGGTGCGCGTGCTGCATCTCGACAGCAAGAACACGCTGATGCGCGACGAGATCGTGAGCGAGGGCTCGGTCGACCAGGCAAATGTCCACGTCAGGGAGATCATAAAGCGCGCCCTCGAAATCGGGTCGTCGGGCCTGATCCTCGTTCACAACCACCCCAGCGGCGACCCGCAACCGAGCCGGGCCGATATCCAGCTGACGCGCGAGATTGTCGAGGCCGGCAAGCGCCTGAACATCGCCGTGCACGACCATGTCATCATCGGGGCGAACGGCCATACCAGCCTGCGCGCGCAAGGGTTGATGTAAACGCAAAACGGGCCGCACCTTGCGATGCGGCCCGTCCCTGCGACCCGACAGGCTTACGCCTTGACGGTCAGGTAGGTCTGCAACTCGGCGAGCGTCACCGATTTGCTCTTGTCCTTGTCGGCAGTCGCAAACGCGCCATCGGCGAACTTGGTCAGTTCGGCGGGCGGCGTCGGCTTGCCGTCGGCCTTTTCTTTCAGCGCGCCGATCCACGTCGCGAACTCGCTCTTGTTGAGCGTCCCGTTGCTGTCCTTGTCATAAGCCGGGAATTCCGATGCGATTAGCGCCTTCGGATCCGACGGCGTGACAGTCGTCGATGTCGTGTCGGTCGTCGTGGTGGCCGGGTCGCTCGGCGGCGTGGCCGGAGTCTGGGTGGTTGTGGTCGTTGATTGGGTCGTGGTGGCACCCGGCGTGGCGGGTTCCATCTGGGCCAGCGCAGGGGTGGCGAGCGCCAGCGCGCTCACTGCGATCAGAAGGGTTTTCATCGGTCTTCTCCGTTGTTTTTCAAAACACTCGGCACGGCAGTCAGCCGTTCCACCGGGTCAACGATGCGGGATAAAAGCCGTTGCTCGACCGACCGCGTTGTCGGCTCGCCTTGTCCCTGCTAGGCGCGCCGCCCATGATCGCACGCTATTCCCGCCCCGCCATGGCCGCGCTCTGGAGCGCCGAAAGCCGTTACCGAATCTGGTTCGAGATCGAGGCGCATGCGCTCGACGCGATGGCCGACCTGGGCGTGGTGCCGCAATCGGCTGCAAAGGCCGTCTGGGACTGGTGGGCGACGAACCCGATGATCGACGTTGCTGCTATCGACGCCATCGAAGCGGTGACCAAGCACGATGTCATCGCATTTCTGACCTGGGTTGCCGACCACGTCGGCGATGAGGCCCGCTTCCTGCATCAGGGGATGACCTCGTCCGACGTGCTCGACACCTGTCTTTCGGTGCAGCTGGCGCGTGCCGCCGACTTGTTGATCGCCGACCTCGACACCTTGTTGGAGGTGCTCAAGCGGCGCGCATTCGAGCACAAGCTCACCCCGACAATCGGACGCAGCCACGG
Organism: Sphingomonas sp. SUN039; assembly: GCF_024758725.1. Taxonomy (NCBI): domain Bacteria; kingdom Pseudomonadati; phylum Pseudomonadota; class Alphaproteobacteria; order Sphingomonadales; family Sphingomonadaceae; genus Sphingomonas; species Sphingomonas sp. SUN039. Next base: position 1,602,669 of record NZ_CP096972.1, read on the forward strand.
CATCCACGCCGAGCCGGTCACCTTCGGTCTGAAACTGGCGCAGGCCCATGCCGAGTTCGCCCGCAACCGCGCCCGCCTCGTCACGGCGCGCGCCGATATTGCGACCTGCGCGATCTCGGGTGCGGTTGGGACGTTCGCCAATATCGATCCGCGTGTCGAAGCGCATGTTGCCGCCAAGATGGGTCTAGGCATCGAGCCCGTCTCGACGCAGGTTATTCCCCGCGACCGCCATGCGATGTTTTTTGCCACGCTTGGGGTGATCGCCTCCAGCATCGAACGCCTCGCCACCGAAATCCGCCACCTGCAACGCACCGAAGTGCTCGAAGCCGAGGAATATTTCGCGCCCGGGCAAAAGGGCTCGTCGGCCATGCCGCACAAGCGCAACCCGGTGCTGACCGAAAACCTCACCGGCCTCGCCCGCATGGTCCGCAGTGCCGTGACGCCCGCGATGGAGAATGTCGCGCTGTGGCACGAGCGCGACATCAGCCATTCGTCGGTCGAACGCTATATCGGTCCCGACGCGACGATCACGCTCGACTTCGCGCTCGCGCGGCTGACCGGCGTCGTCGACAAGCTGCTCGTCTATCCGGTGCGGATGCAGAAGAACCTCGACCGTATGGGCGGCCTCGTCCATTCGCAGCGTGTCCTGCTCGCGCTGACCCAGGCTGGGATGAGCCGCGAGGATGCCTACAAAGCCGTGCAGCGCAACGCGATGCAGGTCTGGGAATCCGACGGCGCGCTGTCGCTGATGGAATTGCTCAAGGCCGACGCCGATGTCGCCGCATATCTTTCTGTGGCCGAACTCGAGGACAAGTTCGACCTCGGCTATCACTTCGCGCAGGTCGATACGATTTTCGAACGGGTATTCGGGAACGCCTAACGCCCGACGACGCGCTTGCCGCGCAAATCGGGGAGCGCGAAGTCGGTTTTGCCATCGCCGCCGAAACTCGTGCCGATCAGGGTGAACAGACCCCTGTTATCCTCGATCGGCAGCAGCGATCCGTCGCAGAAGGACCAGCCCTTCGGTGCCTGAAGTCCGCCATAAGCGATGATCTGGCCCAGCACCGGCTCATTGTCGGGAAAACCGCCGTCACCGCCGCTCATCGGGTACAGTGCGGCTGTCGCGATGAGGTAGTTGAGGGCGATGCCGGGGACCGCGCCCGCGACCTTCGCGCCGACATCGACTGTCACGCCACCCGCCTGCCCCGCGCCATAGGCCGCCATGCCATTCATGTCGGGAAGCATGAAATCGGCCTGACCGTCGCCGCCGAACAGCGTGCCGATCGTCATGAACAGATCGACGTGCGCGCCGATCGACAGCGTCCGGCCGTCGGCCACCATCCAGCCATCCGGCGCAAAATTTCCTACGAAAGGCACGAGCGCACCGACGGGCGGCGCGCCGACGAGATTGTCGGCAGCGATCAGCCAGGTCATTTCGAGCGTGTCGGCGGTCGTCGCCCCGAGATTGGTGCCGCCGACCACCGACCGGTTCGTCAGGTTCGGCAAGTCGAAGTGCTGTTGCCCGTCACCGCCGAAAGCGGGACCGACCACCGAGAACAGCCCGGTATGGGCGGCGATCGCAAATTGTTGCCCCTGGGCATCGGGCGCGCCGAACGCATCGAGCACCGGTGCCATTGTCTGGATCATGCCGAGCGTGAATACGGGCGTGGTGTTGCCGGTGCCGCGCCGCGGATAATCGCCCCAGGTGGCGATTAGCGACGTCAGGGCAAGTGTGGAAGCAGTGGCCATGCGCGTGTCTCCGCTTGGGGAAATGTCACGCTAACAGTCGCGGTTCGGAACGGCAACGTGACGATCAGCCTTTCGAGGCGGGACTATGCCCAGACAACCTCACCGGCCTCGGTCAACAGCTTGAGCGTCGTCGCCGCGCCGCATTGCTGCGACCTCGCCCTGGCATTGAAGCTGCCATCCGCGACGAATTTGCCCGCCTCATAATGGTTCGAGAAGCTCCACAGATAGGGAGTCGGGACGCCGAGCCGCCGGTAGCCGAAGCCGTTATACGCCTCCAGCCGGTAGAGCGTGCGTTCGAGCGACCAGTCGGTCGCGCCGGCAAAGCCCATTAGCTTGAGCGCATCGACGGCGCTCGCTTCCCAGTCATAGGGCGCGGTCCAGGCTTTGGGTCGGCCAGCGGGAACCTGCCGCGTCCGCTGGCTAAGCGGGGCGTCGCCATTGTGGAGGTGGGCGCGGAAATTATAGCTCGCCTCCAGTCCGTGGATCAGGCCGATGAAATACCACGGCACGTCGGTAGCGCGCGTCACCGCTTCATAGCGTCGCCGGAACTGGCGCAGCGCCGTGACATGCCAGCGCGCAAGGTCGCCGCGTTCTGGCCGCAAGGCGGCCGAGGCGAACAGCGCGGCATATTCGTCCTTCAACCCGGCGAAATCGCGGGCGCGGCTGGGGACGCGCTTCTCGTCGAACGCCTCTGGAATGACATGCTGCGTGGCGTTGACGTCCGCGAGCAACTCGCCCGCGCGGTCGCCGAGTTCGACGTTGCTCGCCTCGGTCCGCTCGATGATCGATACCAGCCGCGGCACACCCGCAGCGTAAAGGTCGTCGGCGTTGACCGGCGTAGGCGCAGTCGGATCGGCGGCAGGTTCGAGCGAAAGCGGTGTCGGCTTCAGGCCGAGGGCCGATACCTGATTTTCCAGCACGGTCATGGCGGCAACGATACCGGCGACATCGACCGGTTTACCCGGTTGCGGCGGCGGTGGCGCAGGTGTCTTCAGCAGGCCGAGCATGCGCAGCAGCGCCGAGACGGGATCGCGCGCCTGGGCAGCGGCACTCGATCCGGTAGCGACTCCCAGCAGAGCCGCCGCGCCGGTTTTCAGGATCGTGCGGCGATGCTGCCGAACCCGCTCCATGACGCCCCCTTTCCTTGCCCGGCGAGACTATCACGCCGACGCGGCATTGCCAGATCGAACGGGCATGGATTGCATAAACTGCATTCGAGATTGAAATCGTTGCGGTTGTAATACAACACTGAATTACTAGGTATTGCCGCGTTGCAGCATAAGGTTTGCAACTGGGGGCCGGCCTCTTCCGGATAACAGGAGACTGCAGGTGCAGAATTTCGAATTGGCGGTTTTCACCGTCGCTGCGATCCTCGCCCAGGTCCTGCTCGCGACGGCGATCGTCGCTTAAGTAAGACCCGGGCGAACCGCCCGCCCCGCGCGTAACCGCCCGGGGTGGGCGGACAGCTCGCTCCTCCTCACACGATATCGTCGAACACCGCGCGCAACTTGTCGAAGAAGCCCGTCGACTTCGGGCATTCCTCGCCGGTTTCGGTTTCGCGGAAGGATTCGAGCAGCTCGCGCTGCTTCGCGGTCAGCCGCGTCGGGGTTTCGACCTCGATCTGGACCACGAGATCGCCCTGCCCGCGCGCGTTGAGCACCGGCATCCCTGCCCCGCGCTGACGCAATTGCTTGCCCGACTGGATGCCCGCCGGGATGCGGATCTCGTGGCGGGTCTGGTCGAGCCCCGGTATCTCGATGCTGCCGCCGAGCGCCGCCGTCGTGAAGCTGATCGGCGCGCGACAGAACAGGGTCGTCCCCTCGCGTTCGAAGATCGCGTGGCGCTTCACATGCAGGAAAATGTAAAGGTCGCCCGCCGGTGCGCCGCGCGCGCCCGCCTCGCCTTCGCCCGACAGGCGGATGCGCGTGCCCTCGTCGACGCCTGCCGGAATGTTGACCGACAGCGTCTTGGCCTTGTCGACGCGGCCCTCGCCGCGACAGGACGGGCACGGGTCGGCAATGACCTGCCCCGCGCCGTGACACGCGGGACACGTCCGCTCGACGACGAAAAATCCCTGTTGCGCGCGGACTTTGCCGTGCCCGCCGCAGGTGCCGCATTGCTTTGCCGAGGTGCCGGGCTTGGCTCCCGAACCGCCACACGGCCCGCACTGGGTGGAAACTTCGACGCTGACTTCGGTGGCTTTGCCGTGGAACGCGTCCTCGAGCGTGATTTCGAGGTCGTAGCGCAGGTCCGCCCCGCGTTGCGGTCCGCGCTGGCGACCGCCGCGTCCCCCGCCCATGAACTCGCCGAAAATATTGTCGAAAATGTCCGAGAAGCCCTCGAACCCCTGCCCCTGCCCGCCACCGCCGCCATTCTGGAACGCGGCATGGCCGAACCGGTCGTAGGCGGCGCGCTTTTGCGGGTCTTTCAGGCAGTCGTACGCTTCAGAGATCGCCTTGAACTTCGATTCGGACTCATGACAGCCGGGATTCTTGTCCGGATGGAATTTCATCGCGAGCTTGCGATAGGACGATTTGATCGTCCCGTCGTCGGCGGTCCGTTCGACCTCCAGCAGCTCGTAATAGTCGGTGTCAGCCACTGCCGCCCCTCACACGCTTTGACTGCCCGGCACAGGCCGGGCAGTCAAAGGTCACAAAAGTCACACCTGAACGATCACGCCTTCGGCGCGTCGTCGACCTCGGAAAACTCGGCGTCGACCACGTCCTCGCTCTCGGCTGAGGCAGTCTCGGCCCCCGGCGACGCGCTTGCGGCCTGTTCCTTCTCGTAGATCGCCTGCCCCATTTTCATGGCAACCTGCGTCAGCGCATTGGTCTTTTCGGTCATCGCCTCGACATCGCCGCCCTCGACCGCCGTCTTGGCCTCGGCCACCGCCGCTTCGATCTCGGCCTTGAGCGCTGCGTCGATCTTGTCGCCATTGTCGGCGAGCTGGCGCTCGGTCGAATGGATCAGCGATTCGGCGTTGTTCTTCGCCTCGGCGGCAGCACGACGGACCTTGTCCTCCTCGGCGAACTGCTCGGCGTCCTTGACCATCTGGTCGATGTCCGCGTCGCTGAGGCCGCCCGATGCCTGAATCTTGATCTGCTGTTCCTTGCCGGTGCCCTTGTCCTTGGCACTGACGTTGACGATCCCGTTCGCGTCGATGTCGAAGGTGACTTCGATCTGCGGCACGCCACGCGGCGCAGGCGGAATGCCGACGAGATCGAACTGGCCAAGGATCTTGTTGTCCGCCGCCATTTCGCGCTCGCCCTGAAACACACGGATCGTCACCGCGCCCTGATTGTCGTCGGCAGTCGAATAGGTCTGCGACTTCTTGGTCGGGATCGTCGTGTTGCGGTCGATCATCCGCGTGAACACCCCGCCCAAGGTCTCGATGCCGAGCGACAGCGGCGTCACGTCGAGCAGCAGCACGTCCTTGACGTCGCCCTGCAACACGCCCGCCTGAATCGCGGCGCCCATCGCGACGACTTCATCGGGATTGACGCCGGTGTGCGGCTCCTTCCCGAAGAAGTTCTTCACGACTTCGCGGACACGCGGCATGCGCGTCATGCCGCCGACGAGGACGACCTCGTCGATTTTGTCCGCCGTCAGGCCCGCATCGGCCAGCGCCTTTTTGCAAGGCTCCAACGTGCGCGTGACAAGGCTTTCGACCAGCTTTTCGAGGTCGGCACGGGTCAGCGTCTCCACCAGATGCAGCGGCGTCGTCGTGCCGCCCTCCATGCGCGCGGTGATGAACGGCAGGTTGATCTCGGTCGTCGCCGACGACGACAGCTCGATCTTGGCCTTTTCGCCCGCTTCCTTCAGCCGCTGCAGCGCGAGCTTGTCGGTCTTGAGATCGAGGCCTTCCTTCTTTTTGAAGGCATCTGCGAGAAATTCGACGATCTTGTTGTCGAAATCCTCACCGCCCAGGAAGGTGTCGCCGTTGGTCGACTTCACCTCGAACACGCCGTCGCCGATTTCGAGGATGGAAATGTCAAACGTGCCGCCGCCGAGATCGTAAACCGCAATCGTCTTGCCGTCCTGCTTCTCGAGGCCATAGGCCAGCGCGGCCGCGGTCGGCTCGTTGATGATGCGCAGCACGTCGAGGCCAGCGATTTTCCCTGCGTCCTTGGTCGCCTGACGCTGGGCATCATTGAAGTACGCCGGAACGGTCACAACCGCCTGCGTGACGTTCTCGCCGAGATAGCTTTCGGCGGTCTCTTTCATCTTCTGCAGGATGAACGCGCTGATCTGCGCGGGCGAATAATCCTCGCCACCGGCCTTCACCCAGGCGTCGCCGTTCGGCCCCTTGGCAATGGTGTAGGGAACCAGCTCGGTATCCTTCTTGGTGATCGGGTCGTCGAACCGGCGACCGATCAGCCGCTTCACCGCGAAAATCGTGTTGTCGGGGTTGGTGACGGCCTGACGCTTGGCGGGCTGGCCGATCAGCCGTTCGCCATCCTTGGCGAAGGCGACAATCGACGGCGTGGTGCGCGCGCCTTCGGCATTCTCGATCACCTTGGGTTTGCCGCCCTCCATGACCGACACGCACGAGTTGGTCGTGCCGAGGTCGATCCCGATAACTTTTGCCATATCCGTGTCTTGCCCTGCATGTTGGTGGGACGGCGAGACGCCGAGCCCGGTTGAAGAGGTTCAGGGGCGATATAGGTGCCGATTCCCTTGCCGCAAGAAGCGGTGGACCCTAGCTATCGTGCCGAACAGCGACGAAAGGGTTCTGAATGCGTGCTTTAGGATTGATCGGAGCCGTTTCGGCGATTGCGCTGGCCGGGTGCGCCGCCAAGCCGACCGAACCGACGGTCGCCGATGCCATTGTCCGCATGGCCGCCAATCCCAAGGCGCCGTCTGCGGGTTACTTCACCCTGAAAGGGGGACCGAAGGACGATACCTTGCTGACCGTCACCTCGCCCGTCGTCATCCGCGTCGAGATGCACGAGAGCATGACCGGCGGCAACATGGCCAGCATGAAGCCGCTCGACGGCGGGGTTGTCGTACCCGCCAACAGCGATGTGAAATTCGAACCCGGCGGCAAGCACATCATGCTCTACAACATCAATCCGGGCATGAAGGTCGGCCAGACGATGCGGCTCGATTTCGTCTTCGCCAGCGGCCTGCAATTATCGGCCTATGCCCCGTTGCGCGCGGCCGGATCGGCGGAATAGCGCATGGACGGACGGCCGCTGACGCCGTCGGAAGTAGCGCTGGCACGGTCGATGTTCGGCGATGCGATCGACTATGTGCCGGTGCGGGTCCACCGGCGCAAATGGGCGTTTTTTCAGCCGCGCAATGTCGTGATGGCCCCCGACGGGCATATCTGGTTCCATCCCGCCGACAGCCGGTACAGCGCGGATTTCTGCGGTTGTGCACCGGATATGCAGGGGCTGTTCCTGCACGAGATGACGCATGTCTGGCAGCGGCAGCAGGGGATTTACCTGCCCCTCCGACGGCACGCATTCTGTCGCTACGGCTATGTGCTGAAACCCGGCCAGCGGTTCGGACGCTACGGGCTGGAGCAGCAAGCCGAAATCGTGCGTCACGCCTTTTTGATTCGCGAAGGGCGCACCGTTCCCGGCGCGCCCCCGCTAGATCAGTACAGGTCGGTTCTGCCGTTCCTCGGCAGCTAGGACCAAGGGACTGTCCCTGCTTGAGGACCGTCCCTCTTCACCTTGGCAGGAAACAGTCCCCAAGCGGGGACAGTCCCCAGCACTGTTACTTGACGTAAACCTCGACCCGCCGCGCTTCCGCCGCCGTCACCGTCGCATCGGTCGCCGCTTCGGGCTTGATGAGTTCGATGGCCGTGTCGGGGATGGTCGCTGCGACCAGCGCCGCCTTCACCGCCTCCGCCCGCTTTTTCGACAGCGCCGCATTTACTGCCGCATTGCCGGTCGGATCGTTGTAGCCCGACACGCCGAGCGAACTGCCCGCATGGCCGTCGAGATAGGCTTTCACCTTCGCGGCCTCGGCCGCGAATTCGGGCGCGACATCGGCCTTTCCGGTCGCGAAATACACCTTCACGACGGGCTTTTCGTCGCGCACTTCGGCGACGATCCCGGCACCTTCCGGCACCGCTGCTTCGACCACCGGTGCCGCGACAGGTGCCGTCTCGGGCGCTGCCGTGGCAACGGCAGCGGGCTTGTGCATGAACAACAGCCAGAGCAGCGCGAGTGCAAGCAGCCCAAGCGCCAGCCACATGAACATGCGGATTTCCTTGCCGCCGCCACCGTCGCTGAACAGGCTCAGCCTGCGCCCGAGCGGACTCGAATCGCCTTTCCAGTTCCCGATTGCAGAGGCCGCAACGCCTGCAGCGGCGGCGCCTGCGGCAGTTGCTGCGACGGCGGAGTTTGCGACCGGCGCGGCAGGCTTGGCGGCGACAACCGGGGCTGCCGCAGCAACGACCGGCGCGGCGGCAAGTGCGGCGAGCGGGGCAGCTGCCTTAGGCGCGGCCGTTTTCGCTGCTGCCTTGGGCGCGGTGGCCTTGGGCGCTGCTGCCTTTGTAGCCGCTGCCTTGGCGGTAGCAGCCTTCGGCTTGGGCGTTTTGGCCGCAGCCGCTGCGACACCCGCTGCCGCCGCCAGTCCGGCAGCCGCCGCCACCGGCGCGGCCTTCGCCGCCGTCGCCTTGGCTGCTTTCACGAACAGGCCGTGCATCCCGAACTTGTCCGAGAGCAGGTAATAGACGGTCACGCGGTTCTTGGTACGGTCGGCCTTCATCCGCTCGCCGACCTCGGCAATCGCGGCATCGAGCACCGCATCGCTATCGGTCAGCCCGCATTTCTTCTTGAGGAAGTTGTTGCGGACGCGCGCGAGTTCGACAGGGTCGCTGAACGCCACCAGCGATGAATCGACCTTTTGCAGGGCGATCCCGCAATAGCGCACGATCCCCGCGATCACGCCGTCATCGGCGTCCGGCGCATATTTCTTGACGTCGCTTGCCCAGTCCTTGGCCATATCTTCCTCCCCGTCGCCCGCCGCGTCGCGGCGCAGTCCGACACATTGCTAGCGTATCGATTGCAAAAGGTAAGCCGGAATCATTTCGGGCGTGAATTGCAAACAATGGTGGCACCGTGCGGTGGCTGGACGCCAGTGCAACGGGCGCTATCGTTGCGGCGAAGGAGTATCGCCTTGGACCAGCCGCTTGACACGTTCCGTTCCTCGACCTGGGGCTGGCTGCGCGGGACGCTCGCGGGCTGGGCAACGCTGGCGCTGTGCCTCGTCGGGATCGGACTGGTCATCGTCCTGATCAAATGGATCGAAAATCTGGCAACGACCTACGAGATTTCCGAAGACCGGCTGATCCTCCGCAAGGGCATTTTCGTCAAAAGCATCGACGAGGTCGAACTATACCGGGTGAAGGACGTGCGGCTGGATTTCACCCTCATCAACCAATGGGCGAACATCGGCACGATCACGATATCATCGAGCGATGAAACCACCCGCGACGCGCCACTGGTCATCCGCGATGTCGACAATGCGAACACGCGGCGCGAGAAATTGCGGCGGCTGGTCGAAGCTGCGCGGGTGAAGCGACGGGTGCGTGAACTGGATGTCGGGGGCGAGGGGTTTAGCGAAAAATAACGAACAAGAGTTCCAGCAATCTCGAAATTTATTGACCAAAAGTTATTCGAGAGCAGATACATTTTTTATGCCGCCCCATTCACCTAAATCAATTCTAATCGGGACGCTCATATCAGTAACTGGGATTCGCTTCATATTTCCAAAAATAAATGACTCATTGCCTTTTATATAAATTATGTAAGCATTGTTTATATTGTATGCATCCAATCCAGTAGATACCGAAAAATGAAATTGATTGGTATTTGTCCAAACTATTTTTTCAATATTCACATATGAAAAAGGTTGATGAAAATCGATTTTCGTTTTCATATTTGGAACTATTCCAAGCACAATAATTTCTTTTGAGCTAGCAAGCGCAATTTTTTTTCCATCGGGAGAAACAGAGTAAATCGATGGTGCAAATTGTCGAGCTTCAAATAAGGTTTCTTTGGCGTTTTGAACCTTATAGATTCCTTGTTGTCGAAAAAATCCACCATCCCGCCAGTCGAGCTTAGGTTCTGGTTCGATGGTAGCGACTGAAAACGATAGCTTACCAGAACCGGGTTCGACCGGATCACAATCTACCGACAAAGGTAGAGCTAAACATATAAGTGTGTCTTTCAAATCTCTACCGGTGGTCGATCTTAGAAACACGTCGGTAACAGCAAACGCAATAGGTACTAAAATCCATAGAATTTTTCCAAGCGGCGTCTTTCCCAACCAACCCACGCAAACGAACAAGACAGCTAACGCCGCTCCGATGACCAAAATACTATCAACTAAGAGACTTGTCACTTACCCCCCCCCCGGGCGACCCTAATCTCAAGAAACGTCCTACAATTAAGTGGTCTTTGCAACCCCGACCATCGCCGCACGCAGCAACCGGTCGCGGATCATATAGCCTGCCTGCATCTCTTGCACGATCGTGCCGGGCTCCGCATCGCTCGGCAGTTCGATCATCGCTTGGTGCTTGTTCGGGTCGAGCTTCTCCCCGACCGACAAAATCCGCGTGATGCCGTTGCGCTCGAACACCTTGTCGAGTTCGCGCCCGGTTGCTTCGAGGCCCACGACCAGCCCCTTGAACTTGTCGTCGTCGCGCAATTCCTGCGGAATAGCATCCAGCGCGCGCGACAGGTTGTCGGCGACCGACAGCACGTCACGCGCGAAATTCGTGGCCGCATAGGCGCGGGCGTCCTGCGCGTCCTTTTCCATGCGGCGGCGGACGTTCTGCGTCTCGGCCTGTGCGTAGAGCACGGCCTGCTTGGTCTCGGCCAGTTCGGCCTCGAGCGCGGCGTACTGCGCCTCCGGATTGGGTTCCGACGGCGCGCCCTCGGCAACCATTTCGTCTTCGGCTGCTAAATCCTGTGCCGCGTCGTTTTCGTTCATCTGGGTCATTCTCGCCAAAGTCTCTGTGATAGGGTTTGTGCCGTGAAATCCACCATCGGGACGACACGGGCGTAATTCAAGCGGGTCGGGCCGATCACGCCGACAACGCCGACGACGCGGCCATCGCGCCCGTGATAGGGGGCCGCTATCACCGACGAGCCCGACAGCGCAAACAGCTTGTTCTCCGCGCCGATAAACACTTTGGCGGCGGAAGCGTTGCTGGCCGAGCCGAGCAACGACGCAATCGCTTCCTTGCCCTCGATCTCGTCGAGCAACTGCCGGACGCGGTCGAGGTCGGCCATCGCAGTGTCGTCGATCAGGTTCGCGGCCCCGCGCACGATCAGCACTGGCCGCGCTGCGCCATCCTGCGACCAGATTGCCAGCCCGCGTTCGATCAGTTCGCGCGATGCACTGTCGAGCGCCGCTTTCTCATGGCGCAACTCGCCCGCGATCCGCGCCTGCGCTTCGACGAGTGTCAGCCCCGCGAGCCGCGCCGACATATAGTTGCACGCCTCGGTCAGGGCATCCGCGCTCAGGCCGTCGGGCAGCGCAATGACGCGGTTCTCGACCGAGCCGTCGTCGCCGACCAGCACCGCCAGCGCCTGCCCCGGCGACAGCGGCACGAACGCGAACTGGCGCACGCGCACCTCGCGGGTCGGCACCAGCACCAGACCCGCGCAAGCCGACAGGCCCGACAGCGCCGCCGTCGCCGCCGCCAGCGCCTCCTCGACCGGACCCGCCGTAGCCAACCGCCCCTCGATGACCGCACGTTCCTCGACCGTCGGTTCGGCGGCCTGCATCATGCCGTCGACGAACAGCCGCAGCCCGGTCTGCGTCGGCATACGCCCAGCCGAGGTATGCGGATGGTCGAGCAGCCCCGCTTCCTCCAGATCCTGCATGACATTGCGAATCGAGGCGGGCGACAGGTTGAGCCCCGACAGCTTCGAGATCGTCCGCGACCCGACCGGCGCGCCCGAATCGAGATATTGTTCGACGACAACGCGAAACACGTCGCGCGCGCGGGTCGTCAGTTCCTGAACGGGGGCGGACATCGCCGCGCTATATGGGGCGCTATCGCCGCCGTGCAAAGATCAGGCAGCCGACGCCGACGGTCGCGAGCAGGACGCCCCACATCGCCCAGATGCGCTGGTCGAGCATGAAGCTCGACTGCGGCCACATGACGAGGCCGGTCCCCTGCCCGATCCAGAGCAGGCCCATCAGCACCGCGAGTACTCCGACGATGTTCAGCACAATCTTCATGGCAACGTCCCCTGTTCGCCGCTGGCATCTCGCCAGTTGCCCCGCTAGATGCCCGCATTCATTTTCAAAGGACAGCCCCTATGCGCCCATCCGGCCGCGCCCCCGACCAGATGCGAACGATTGCCATCGAACCCGGTTTCACGATTCACGCCGAGGGATCGGTGCTCGTCAGCTTCGGCGACACCCGCGTGCTGGTGACCGCCAGCGTCGAGGAACGCGTCCCGCCGTTCCTGCGCGGTAAGGGCGAGGGCTGGGTCACGGCGGAATACGGCATGCTGCCGCGCGCGACGCATACGCGCGGATCGCGTGAGGCGGCCAAGGGCAAGCAGTCGGGGCGGACGCAGGAAATCCAGCGGCTTATCGGGCGTTCCTTGCGCGCGGTGGTCGACATGAAGCTGCTCGGCGAACGCCAGATTACGATCGACTGCGACGTCATCCAGGCCGACGGCGGCACCCGCACCGCGTCGATCTCGGGCGGCTGGGTCGCGCTGCGCCTCGCGGTCGACAAGCTGATTGCCGAGGGCAAGCTGACTGTCGATCCGATCCAGCAGCAGGTCGCCGCGATCAGCTGCGGCATTTACGAAGGCACGCCGGTGCTCGACCTCGATTATATCGAGGATTCGAACGCTCATGCCGACGCCAATTTCGTGCTGATCGGCGACGGCAACATCGCCGAAGTGCAGGCGACGGCGGAAGGCGCGACGTACGACGAGGAAGCGCTGTTACGGTTGCTGCGACTGGCACGTATCGGCTGCGCGGAGATTTTCGCGGCGCAAAAGGCGGCCACGGGGCGGTGAACTTTTTCCCTCTCCCTTTGGGGAGAGGGCCCTCGCGCTCCAGCGCGGGAGGGTGAGGGAAGTGCGGTGCTTCAATTGGAGCAGTGTTATCCCTCACCCCGCCGCGCCTAGGGGGCGCGTGTCGCCCTCTCCCCAGAGGGAGAGGGAAAGAAGGAAAAAAATTTGAAAAAACTCACCCCCGGTCGCCTCGTCATCGCGTCGCACAACGAGGGCAAGGTCCGTGAAATCCGCGCACTGCTCGCACCGTTCGGCATGGAACCCGTGTCGGCAAAATCGCTCGACCTGCCCGAGCCCGAGGAAACCGGTACCACTTTCGTCGCGAATGCGATGCTTAAGGCACAGTCCGCCGCCGACCTCTCCGGCCTGCCCGCGCTGGCGGACGACAGCGGGCTGGTGGTCGAGGCGCTGAACGGCGAACCGGGCGTGTACACCGCCAATTGGGCCGAAACCGCGGCCGCAGACGGAACGATCACCCGCGACTGGATGCTCGCGATGCAAAAGGTCGAGGACCGGCTACAGGCGCTGGGGCCCGACGTCTCGCGGTCGGCGCATTTCACCTGCACGCTCGCGCTGGTCTGGCCCGACGGCAGCGACTTGTTCTGCGAGGGACGCGTCGAGGGGACGCTGGTCTGGCCGCCGCGCGGCGACAAGGGCTTCGGCTACGATCCGGTGTTCGTGCCGCTCGGCCACACCGAAACCTTCGGCGAAATGGACCCGGACGCAAAGCACGCAATCAGCCACCGCGCCGACGCGTTCGCAAAGCTCGTCGCGGCAGCCTTCTAAGTGACTAGCGGCTGACCGACCGGCCGCTGCTGGCGATCGCGATGCCGGTCGCCACACCTGCGGCGGCGAGCAGCGCGATGATCGTGCCGTTGCCGCCTTTTTTCGCGACAGCGAGTTTGGCGGCCGCCGGAGCGGGCGGTGCCGGTGCTTCCGCCACGACCGGGGGCGGCGGCGCTTCGGCAGCAGGCGCAGAGGCCGGTGCAGGTTGAGCGACCTCGACCGGCGCCGGTTGTTGCGGCGCGGCTGCAGCGGCAGGTCTGGCCGCAGCCCGGCGAACCGCGTGCGGCTTTGCCTTCGCCTTGGCGTGGCGCGGGACATAACGCGGGTTGGAGGCATCGGCCATGACCGGCACCGGTGCCAGCCCCAGCGAGAGCACACCCAGCATCGCCAGCAGTCCGCTGAAACGCTTGAAGATTGCCGTCATATCCATGGTCAGCCCGCCTCGAAATGCAATCGAATGCAAATCATGACGTAAGCGATACGATCGATCAACGACAAGTTATCCGACGTAACAACTGTTTACGGTTTGCGCGGAACGACAACCACAACCGGGCGCAAGTCGCTGCCATAGACATTGCCCGCCGACAGGTAACGGCAGACAAGGAAATCGTCGTCGGCGTTGCTGGCAAGGCCGCAACCGACGCTGGCGCTCGCGGGCCAGACGATCTGCGTATAATGGCCGACGACGCCCCAATTGCCGGTGCGGCTGACATCGGGGAAGCGGCCGGGTTTGAAATCCTTGCGCTCGTCGACCCAACTCGCCGCCATCGCCGCATAATCGAACGCGCCGCGCGTTCCCACCCACAGATTTTCGCCCTGGCGCACTTTCGCGCCCTTTTGCGGGTCGTGGCCGAAGCGGTTTTCCCTGGCGAGCACCCGCGCATAGGCAAGCGCGTTCGCCGCGAGCGCATCGTTCCAGACCAGCGGCATCGACCCGAACGCGGCCCGCGCGCGGTTGTGCGACACCAGCATCGCCGCGCGCATCGCGGCATCGCTGCGCGGCGCAGCCTTTCCGTCCCATTCCTGGGTGTACGATTGCACTTGGGCCGATACCGCGAGTGGCGTCAGCAGGGCGAGCGACGTAAGGAGCGCGCGGATCATCATGGCGACCGCCCATACCTTGCCACTGCTTAACGCAAAACAACCGGACGAGGCCTTTGCGCTCTACGTCCACTGGCCGTTTTGCGTGTCGAAATGCCCCTATTGCGATTTCAACAGCCATGTCCGCGAAACCGTCGATCAGGCCGCATGGCGGGCGGCGCTACTGGCGGACCTCGCGCATGAAGGGACGATGCTGCCGGGGCGAACGCTCGGGTCGATCTTTTTCGGCGGGGGCACGCCATCGCTGATGCCGCCCGCCACTGTCGCAGCGATCATCGACGCCGTGGCGGGGAACTGGCGCGTCGCGGACGATGTCGAGATCACGCTGGAGGCCAACCCATCCTCGGTGGAAGCAGCGCGGTTTGCCGATCTGGCAGCGGCAGGCGTGAACCGGGTGTCGCTGGGACTTCAGGCGCTCGACGACGCGACATTGGCGTTTCTGGGGCGGGCGCATTCGGTTACCGAGGGACTGGGCGCGCTGGAGACAGCGCAGGCGGCATTTGCGCGGGTGAGTTTCGACCTGATCTATGCGCGGCCGGACCAGACGCCCGACGCGTGGGCAGCCGAACTCGAACGCGCGCTGTCGTTCGGCACCGAACATCTGTCGCTCTACCAGCTGACCATAGAGCCCGGCACGCGCTTTGCGACTCTGTTCCAGCAGGGCAAATTGACCCCGCTCGATAATGACGCTGCCGCCGACATGTTCGAGAGCACCCGCGCACGGCTGTCGGCGGCGGGGCTGCCCGCCTATGAAATCTCGAACCACGCAAAACCCGGCGCGGAAAGCCGCCACAACCTGACCTATTGGCGCTACGGCGATTATGCGGGGATCGGCCCCGGCGCACACGGACGACGCTTGGGGCAAGCGACGGTGCGGCATAAAAAGCCCGAGAACTGGCTGTCGGCGGTTGCCCGCAACGGCCATGGCATGGTCAGCGAGGACGCCCTGCCCCCGCGCGACCGGGCGGTCGAGGCGCTGCTGATGGGGCTGCGGCTGGGCGAGGGGGTCGATGTAGCCCGGATTGCCGCGCGGAGCGGCGTGGCGGAGCCGGTGGATTTCGGGGCGGTGGAACGGTTGGTGAAGCTGGGGCTGATCGAATTCGCGCCGCCGCGATTGGCGGTTACCGAACGAGGGTTCGGGGTTCTCGATGCGATTTTGGCGGAGGTAGTTGCTTAACCCCTCTCCCTACAGGGGAGAGGGTCCTCGCGCGGAGCGCGGGAGGGTGAGGGGTTGAGGCAATACTCGTGCCCTCACCCTGGTCGGCGGGCAACGCCGACCTGCCCCTCTCCCCTTTAAGGAGAGGGAAGGAGATCAAAACCCCCGCGGCGCCCCGTCCACCACGACGAACCCGCTCGGCCCGGCCTGCTGCACTTCGAGCGCGCGTTCGGCGATGCCGTCGCGACCGAAGCGGAATGCGCCGTCGATCCCGGTAAATCCGCCCGCATCGCTCAACCGGTTCGCCGGAAATGCGCTGCCGAATTTCCAGTCGCCGCCGATGCGCGTCACCAGCAGCACCGCGTCATAACCCAGACTCGCCAACCGGTACGGCCCCTTGCCGAAGCGCGTCCGGTATTTACCCGCCAGCTGCGTATAGACGCCGTCGGACACGCTCGCGAACCACGCCCCGCGCAAGGCCGGATTGGCGGCGAGCGCCCCTTCGGCGTTCCACAGTTCGGTGCCGAGCAGCCGCGCCCCTGCCCCGCCGTGCGCCCGGATGACCGGCCCGGCTTGCACCGCGACCCGCGCCGAATCGGCAATCAGCACAGCATCGTAAGGCGAGGTATTCGACATGCGCGTGATCGCCGCCGTGATCGATCCCGCCGTGCGGTCGAACGTCTGGAGCGAGACGACCTGCCCGCCTGCTGCCTCGACGCTCCGCAGGAACGCGGTCGAGGCGCGCTGACCGTAAAGGCCCGCCGGCACGAGCCCGGCAAATTTTGTCGCGCCCTTGCTCTTCGCATAGGCGACGACACGCTCGATCGACTGGGCGGGCGCAAAGCCCATCACATAAACGCCGTTTCCGGCCACGCCGACATCGTTGGAAAAGGTCACCACCGGCACCCGCGACGCGCGGGCAATGGGGGCCACGACCCGCACGTCCTCGGCCAGCAGCGGGCCGAGGATCAGTTTGTTACCCTCGGCAATCGCCTTTTGCGCCGCTGCTGCTGCTCCGGTTGCCGTGTCGTACATCGTCACGCGGATGGTTTTGCCGCCGGTGTCGAGCACCGCCATGTTCGCCGCGTTCGAAATCGATTCGCCAACCGCCGCATTCGGACCGGTCAGCGGGACGAGCAACGCGACGCGGTTGCGCTGGGTATCGCTCGGCAGCGACGGCCCGACCGGCTCGACGACGACCGGCGGTGGGACATCGATAGGACGCGGCGGCCCCTTCGGCACGACCTGGCAGCCCGCGAGTGCCGCCGCTCCCAGCAGCGCAAGCCACTTGCCCGCGCGGCCGAATTGCGCCAGCGCCCCTGCTCCTGTCATGACCCTTTTTCCCTTATGAACGCACCGCTCTCGCCCGGCCTCTATATCGTCGCCACGCCTATCGGCAATCTTGGCGACCTGACCCCGCGCGCCGCGTCGGTGCTTTCCCACGCCGATGTGCTGTGCGTGGAGGACAGCCGAGTCACGGGAAAACTGCTCAATCACCTCGGTGTGAAGCGGTCTATGACAAATTATCACGATCACAACGCCGATGCGGTGCGCCCCGGGCTGGTCGCGCGGATGGGCAGCGAATCGGTGGCGCTGGTCAGCGATGCCGGGACGCCGTTGATTTCAGACCCCGGCTACAAACTGGTCCGCGACGCCCGCGCGGCGGGGCACAATGTCGTGACGGTCCCCGGTGCCTGTGCCGCGATTGCGGGATTGACCTTGGCAGGGCTGCCGACCGACCGGTTCCTGTTCGGCGGGTTCCTGCCGGTCAAGGCCAAGGCAAAGGCCGACGCGATTGCCGAGCTCGCGCATGTTCCGGCGACTTTGGTGTTCTATGAATCGGGACCACGGCTAGGGGCGACACTCGCCGCCTTGCTGAACGTGCTCGGCGACCGCGACGCCGCAGTCGCGCGCGAGCTGACCAAGGCCTATGAGGAGTGCGTGACCGGAACGCTGACCGACCTTGCCGCGCGCTACACCGACGCCCCGCCCAAGGGCGAAATCGTCGTGCTCGTCGGTCCGCCAGCGGTGCGCGAAGTCGCCATCGACAGCGACGCAGCGCTGCGTGAGGCGCTGACCCGCCTGTCCGTCGGGCGCGCCGCGAGCGAAGTTGCCGATGCGACCGGCCTTGACCGGCGGACGCTTTACGCCCGCGCGCTCGAACTCAAGGGCGCGGCATGAGCCGCGCGCTTGCCGAACAACGCGGTCGCCGCGCCGAACGCATTGCGGCGTGGTATTTGCGGATGAAGGGCTGGCGCATCGTCGGCACCCGCGTCCGCACGCCCGTGGGCGAGATCGATATCGTCGCGCGGCGCTTTCGCACGACGGCGTTCGTCGAGGTCAAGACGCGCGGAACGCTCGCCGAACTCGATTATGCGGTGGACAAGCACCGCTTGCGGCGCGTCGCGGCGGCAGCCTCGGCGCTGGCGGCGCGGCACGCCTTTCCGGGCGGCGACATCCGCATCGACGTGATCCTCGTCGCACCGGGCCGGATGCCGAAGCATTTGTCGAACGTGTGGGAGGAGTAGCGCCCTTCGCCGCAGGCATTTCGCCTTGCCGAAAAGGAGCGGGTTCACACGAAGCTCACGAAGACACGAGGAAGAACGCCTTACTTTGTGCCTTCGTGAGCTTCGTGTGACAGTCGGCACGATGCCACGGCATGAAAGCGGTTTCGCCGGGGTGACGAAGTGCCGGACGGGCGATAGGAGGTACCCATGACCCTCCGCATCGCTTTCCAAATGGACCCCCTGCCGGGGCTCAATATCGCCGGTGACTCCACCTTCGCGCTGATGCTATCGGCGCAGGCACGCGGCTATACGCTCTACTATTACGGCGTGAACGACCTGACGTGGCAGGACGGGCGGCTCTACGCGATGGCGTGGCCGGTCGCGGTAAGGCGCGAGGTCGGCAACCATTTCACCCTCGGCGAACCGCAAATCCTCGACCTCGGCCGCGACGTCGATGTCGTGTGGATGCGGCAGGATCCGCCGTTCGACCTGAGCTACATCACCGCGACGCATTTGCTCGAACGCATTCATGGCGAAACGCTCGTCGCCAACGACCCCGCCAGCGTCCGCAACGCGCCCGAAAAGCTGTTCGTGCTCGATTACGCCCGCTTCATGCCGCCGACGATGATCACGCGGTCGCTGGGCGCGACGCGCAAGTTCCTCGAAACGCACGGCGAGATCGTCATCAAGCCGCTGCACGGCAATGGCGGCAAGGCGATTTTCAAGATCGGCCGCTCGGCTGAGAACCTGTCGTCGCTGATGGAAATGTTCAACGGCGCGTACGTCGAGCCGCACATGGTGCAGGCTTTCCTGCCTAGCGTGACCGCAGGCGACAAGCGCATCGTGCTCGTCGATGGCGAAGTCGCGGGCGCAGTCAACCGCATCCCCGGCGAAGGCGAAATCCGCAGCAACCTCGCGGTCGGCGGCACCGCGGCGAAGACCGAGCTCACCCCGCGTGAAGCCGAAATCTGCGCGGCAATGGGGCCGGAACTCAAGAAGCGCGGCCTGATCTTCGTCGGCATCGACGTGATCGGCGGCGAGTGGCTGACCGAGATCAACGTGACCTCGCCGACGGGAATCGTGGCGATCGACCGGTTCAACGGGACCGATACGGCGGGGATGATTTGGGAAGCGGTCGAGGGGCGGTTGGCTTTGGGCTGATGTTACTGGGGCATCGAGCCGGCTGCACATGTGAATGGCACCATGCCCGCAAGCAGTGAATCCGGTATGATTGGCTCCAAATCTTCCGGCTTACCTTTGGATTGATAGACCACTTGCCGAGCGGAATTGTAATTGAGCAACAAAACGGTTGAATGCCAATTTCTGCGGCAGTCGAGGCGTTCATACACCAGCGATTGTATCACTCCCTTCTGATCGGGAACGTCACTGTCGTATTTGAACCAAACATCAATCATGCCATCGCCAGCGCGACGTATCGTTTCCATGTTAATCCACATCGTCATGTGCGGAGCGTGGGGTGGGTCGTAGCGTCCAGCCTGAACCCATGGCCAGAATGGATACTTCGGATCGCTGGCAGCGTGGGCTTGAGCGCCGCACAATGCCAACAGGCAAGCAAGAAGAACAGTTCGCTTCATTCGGGACTATTGCGCCACTTAACTGAGATTGTCACTCATCGCCCGAGGATGCGCGTTCCGATACACATCGAGCAAGTGCGCCGTATCAACCGACGTGTAGATCTGCGTCGATGTCAAACTCGCATGGCCCAGCAGCTCCTGCAGCGACCGTAAATCCGCGCCCCGCGCCAGCAGGTGCGTCGCAAAGCTGTGGCGCAGCGCGTGCGGTGTGGTTCGCTCCGCCAGCCCCAGGCGCGTCCGCGCGATCCGCACCGAGCGCCGCACGGTCGACGGATCGAGCGGCCCGCCACGCACGCCGCGGAATAGCGGCGTCGTCCGGTCGCAGGGGTGCGGGCATGCCGCGACATAGATTTCGATCGCCTCGCTGACTTGCGGGAGCAGCGGCACCATCCGCGTCTTGTCGCGCTTGCCGGTCACCGCCATGACCTTGCCCAGCGGCAGCACCGCGCCGGTCAGCCCCAGCGCCTCGCCGATCCGCAGCCCCGCGCCATAGAGCAGCATCAGCACCGCCCAGTCGCGCGCCGCAATCCATTCCTCGCGGCCCTGCCCTGCCACGTCCTCGGCCAATGCCATCGCCTCGGCGGGCGAGACCGGGCGCGGGACGCCGCGCTTGACCTTCGACCCGCGCATCCGGGGCATCGCATCATCGCCGCCGGTGAACTGGATGAACGCCCGCACCGCCGACAATTCACGCGCGGCGCTGGCGTTGCACAGGCCATCGGCGCGGCGGCTGGCGAGGTAATCGCGCAGCTGGCGGGCGTCGGGCGCGGTGGTACCACCGAGATGTTCGACCAGCCGCTCAGCGGTCGCAACATAGGCGCGGACGGTGTGCGGCGACCGGCGGCGGTCGCGGGTGAGGTGGGCGGCGAAGGCGAGAACGCTCTGCCCCTCTCCCCTTGCGGGAGAGGGCGACTCGCGCGAAGCGCGGCGGGGAGAGGGGTCGGGCGCGTCTGCGCCC
Organism: Sphingomonas sp. SUN039; assembly: GCF_024758725.1. Lineage (NCBI taxonomy): Bacteria > Pseudomonadati > Pseudomonadota > Alphaproteobacteria > Sphingomonadales > Sphingomonadaceae > Sphingomonas > Sphingomonas sp. SUN039. The sequence goes on from NZ_CP096972.1 coordinate 1,623,527, forward strand.
GTAAAGACAGCGGTGTTTGCGGACAGAACGAGTCTTTCAGCCGCAGACGCGGCTGGCCCCTCTCCCGCCCAGCGGGCACCCTCCCCCGCGAGGGGGGAGGGGCTAGTCTGCCCTTTACCCAATCGTCTGCCCCGTCTTCGCCCAATCAGCCATGAACCCGGCGATCCCCTTGTCGGTCAGCGGGTGGTTGAACAGCGCCTTGATCACCGCCGGCGGCGCAGTCATCACGTCGGCACCGATGCGCGCGCTCTCAAGGATGTGGATCGGGTGCCGCACGCTCGCGACCAGAATTTCGGTGTCGAACGCGTAATTGTCGTAGATCAGCCGGATATCGCGGATCAGGTCCATCCCGTCCTGCCCGATATCGTCGAGCCGCCCGACGAACGGCGAAATGAAGGTCGCACCAGCCTTGGCCGCGAGCAGCGCTTGTGCAGGCGCAAAGCACAACGTCACATTGACCTGCGTCCCCTCGCCGGTCAGCGCCTTGCACGTCTTCAGCCCGTCCAGCGTCAGCGGCACTTTCACGCAAACATTGTCGGCGAGTTTCCGCAGGATTTCGGCCTCGCGCATCATGCCCGCATGATCGATCGCCACGACTTCGGCCGACACCGGCCCGTCGGTCAGTGCGCAAATCTCCTTTACGACATCCAGAAACTGCCGCCCCGATTTGGCGATCAGCGAGGGATTGGTCGTCACCCCGTCGAGCAATCCCGTCGCCGCCAGCTCGGCAATGTCGGCAGTATCGGCGGTATCGACGAAAAACTTCATGGGAGTGCTCACCTTTGTCGGTCGTTGCGGATGCGACTAATGCCGCGCCCGTGCGTTACGGTGCCCGTCTATCCAGTTCCAAGGAGAAAAACGATGCGAAAACTTACCCTCATTGCCGTGCTCGGTAGTCTGGCAGTCAGCGTCCCTGCCTTCGCCGATGTCGGGATCGATATCCGGATCGTCGATCTGCAACGACAGGTCGATGCCGGCAAGCGTTCGGGCAAGCTCAGCATCGGCGAACGTGTTCGCCTGACCAACGAGATCAAGGCGACGAAGCGCATCGTCGAGCGTTACGAAAACAGCGGCGGACGCTTCACGCGCCCCGAAAAGCGCGCCGTTCAGGACCGGCTCGACCGGATCCAGTTCCATATCAGTACGGCGAAGCGCAACGGCGTGCGGGGGCCGAACGACGTGCCGTTTTAAGCCCTAGCTACCGCGCCAGCCCGAACACGGCGGCGATCAGCGGATCGCCGGTCGATGACGGGTTGGCGCGGATCGCGGCTTCCTCGCGCCCGATCGCGCGATAGATCCCGTCGGAGGCCTTTTGCGCGACATCGGCGCGCAGCCCCGTGATGTCGATGCCGGTCGCCGCACGCAGCGCCTGCGTCACGACCCCCGAATCGAACAGCCGCAAGCCGTCGCCGATGCCGGGAATCATTGTTTCGACCAGACGCTGGCCCAATGCGCCCTGCAGCAGCGTCGTGGCCGCGGTCGGCCCGCCGCGCACGATCGACACCACGTCGCGGATCGGCATGCCCTGAATGACATCGGTCACGACCGGGGCCGCCAGCGCCGCGCCCTTTTCCGCTGCGCGATTGAGCGAACGCGACAGCCGGTCGCGAAACGCGGTCGATTGCAGGATCGCGCCAAGGATCGAGGTCGCCTGCCCGCCGCCCAGTTGCGGCGGCAACGCGATGCGCGCGACCTGGCTGTCGAAAAACCCGTTCTCGGCCATCAGCGATGACAAGGCGCGCTGCGCCGAAAGACCGAGCAAGCGCCGGATCGCCTCGGTCAGGTCGAACCCGCCGCCCATGGTCGCGCATCCCGGCAGCGCGAGCAGCGGTGCCAGTGTTGCCGTCGCGAGCAGTGCCCGCCGTCCGATGATGTCAGTCATGGCAACCTCCCCCTGTTGCTTGCGGGTGATTAAACCCTAGTTGCAGGGCGATGTCACGCGCCCGCGTCCTTACCCTGAACGCCGCATTGGGGCCGCTCGATTACCGCGTGCCGCACGGCATGCAGGTCGAGCCGGGCAGCATCGTGCTTGCCCCGCTCGGACCGCGCCAGCTGGCCGGGGTGGTGTGGGAGGCAGAACATATGCCCTCGGACGCGGAGGTCGGCGACAACCGGCTCCGCAACCTGCTGTCGGTGTACGACCTGCCGCCGCTAGCCGCGCCGCTCAGGCGGCTGATCGAATGGACGGCAAACTATTACCTCGCCCCCCCGGCAGCGGTGCTGCGGATGGCGCTGGCAAGTGCGAGCGCGCTCGATGACCGGCGGAATGTGGTGGAGTATCGGGTCGCACAGCTCCCTCTCCCTGCAGGGGAGAGGGACAGCGCGGGGTTGCAACCCGCGCAGGGTGAGGGCGCGAGTGAGGATTCAACCCCTCACCCCGCCGCGCTTCGCGCGAGTCGACCCTCTCCCCTGGAGGGAGAGGGTAGGCAGTTCCGCCTCACCCCCCAACGCGCCCAAGCCCTCGAACGCATCGGCGAGCGGCAGGGTCTCGTCCGCGAACTCGCCACCATCGCGGACGTCAGCGACGGCGTTATCCGCGGCCTCGTCAAGGCGGGACTGATCGAGGCCGTCGAGGTGACCGTCGACGACCCCTACCCCCTGCCCGACCCCGGCTTCGCTCCACCCCAATTGTCGAATGCCCAAACCGCCGCAGCCACTGCGCTCGTCGCCGATGTCGCCGCCCGCGCCTTCGCCCCGACCTTGCTCGACGGCGTCACGGGCTCAGGCAAGACCGAGGTGTATTTCGAAGCCATTGCCGAAGCACTGCGCCAAGGCCGCCAGACCCTCGTCCTTCTCCCCGAAATCGCGCTGACCGAGCCGTTCCTGCGCCGTTTCGAGGCGCGTTTCGGGCATCAGCCGGTCGCCTGGCATTCGGGCCTGCGCCAGTCGCAGCGCCGCCGTGCGTGGCGCGCGATTGCCAGCGGCGAGGCGAAAGTCACCGTCGGTGCGCGCTCCGCCCTGTTCCTCCCCTATCGCGACCTTGCGCTGATCGTCATCGACGAGGCGCACGAGACCAGTTTCAAGCAGGAGGACGGCGTCCATTACCACGCCCGCGACGTCGCAGTGATGCGCGCGCGGTTCGAGGGGTGCCCCGTCGTCCTCGCCAGCGCGACCCCCGCCATTGAAACGCGGCAACAGGTCGCGCTGGGCAATTACAACGAACTGAAACTCCCCGGCCGTTACGGCGCGGCGCAGATGCCGAGCATTGCCGCCATCGACCTGACGCAGGACGTGCCGCCGCGCGGACGCTGGCTCGCCCCCACGCTCGTCACTGCATTGGAAGACGTGCTCGAACGGCAGGAACAGGCGCTGCTGTTCCTCAACCGCCGGGGCTACGCGCCGCTGACGCTCTGCCGCCACTGCGGCCACCGCTTTCAGTGTCCGAATTGCACCGCGTGGATGGTCGAGCACCGCCTGCTCGCGCGGCTCCAGTGCCACCATTGCGGCCATGTCATGTCGCCGCCGAAGAAGTGCCCCGAATGCGGCGAAGAGGACTCGCTGGTCGCCTGCGGCCCCGGCGTCGAACGCATCGCCGACGAGGTGGCCGAGCTCTTCCCCGAGGCGCGCCGCGCCATCGTCACGTCCGACACGCTCTGGTCCCCCGCCAAGGCCGCCGAGTTCGTCGGCAAGATGGAAGCGGGCGAAATCGACATCGTCATCGGCACGCAATTGGTGACCAAGGGCTATCACTTCCCCAACCTCACGCTGGTCGGCGTCATCGATGCCGACCTCGGCCTGCAGGGCGGCGACCTGCGCGCGGCCGAGCGCAGCTTTCAGCAGATCATGCAGGTCGCCGGACGCGCGGGGCGCGGGGTCAAGCCGGGCAAGGTCTTCGTCCAGACGCACGAACCCGGCGCGCCGGTCATCGAGGCTTTGGTCTCGGGCGACGCCGACAGTTTCTACGCCGCCGAAACCGAAAGCCGCCGCGACGCGGGCGCACCCCCGTTCGGGCGGCTCGCGGCGATCATCATTTCCTCGGAAAACCAGCGCGAAGCCGCCGACACCGCGCAGCGCATCGCCAAATCGGCACCGCAGATCGACGGCATGGAAGTCTTCGGCCCCGCCCCCGCCCCGCTCGCGATGCTGCGCGGCCGCCACCGCATCCGCCTCCTCATCCACGCCCGCCGCGCGCTCGACGTGCAGGACGTGATCCGGGGATGGCTGGGCGGCGTGGAGTGGAGCGCGAAAGTGCGCGTCGCGGTGGATGTCGATCCCTATTCGTTCGTTTAATTTTCCCTCTCCCTGAAGGGGAGAGGGACAGAGCGGCGTTGCAAGCCGCTCAGGGTGAGGGCACGAGTGAACGTCACACCCTCACCCTGCCTGCGTTGCAACCGCAGGCTGTCCCTCTCCCCTTCAGGGAGAGGGTAGGAAAGTTCGCATGATTCGCCTCCTCGCCCTTCTCGCTCTCCTCCTCCCCCTCCCCGCGCTCGCCCAGTCGAACGCGGATGTGGACGCCGCCGCGCGCAGTGTCGTGCGGGTCGTCGTCACCGATGACGCGAACGAGGGCGATCTCGGTATGGGATCGGGCGTCGCGGTCAGCCCGACGCGCATCGTGACCAACGCGCATGTCGTCGAGCGCGCGGTCGAGAGCGGCGGGTTCGTCGGGGTCGTGCCGAGCGAAGGGCGCAAGCGATACGAGGGCAAGGTCGTCGCTTATGCGCCCGATCTCGACCTCGCCGTCATCGCGATCACCAGCGGGCGGATCGAGCCGGCGACGTTGTACGGCGGCCCGGTGGCCGACGGCGCGGCGGTCGCGGCGCTCGGCTATCCTTACGGCGTCGACCGCGCGATGGCGTCGGGCCTCGACGAGCTCATCCGGCCGCAGGCCCCGGTCAAATCCCTAGGCCATGTCGGCGGGCGGCGGACCAACGCGCGCTACGATACCGTCCTGCACGATGCCAATATCGGCCGCGGTAATTCGGGCGGCCCGCTGGTCGATGCGTGCGGGCGCGTGATCGGGATTAACTCCTTCCTGTCGGTCAGCGAGGGCATCGATTCGCCCTTTGCCTTTGCGCTGTCTGTGAAGGAACTGGCGGCGTTCCTGGCCAAGGCAAAGGTCGCGCCGACGGTCGTCACCTCACCCTGCCTCAGCGAAGGCGAGATCGGGGCGCGGGCGGGGGCGCTGTCGCAGGCCGAAGCCGCGCAGCAGGCACAGGAGGCACGTCGTGCTGCCGTCGAGGCCGAGCGCGCCACCGCCGCCAAACAAGGAATCCGCGACGATATCGCGAGCGAGCGCGACAACGGCATGGCGCTCGCGGCGGGATTGCTCGTCCTCGGGGCACTGTGCGCCGTCGGCGGGATGATCCTGCTCGGCGACCGGCGGCGCAAGTCGAAGGGCGCGGCCTGGGCAACGCTCGCGCTGGGCGGCGCGTTGATGCTCGGCGCCATCGTAGCCTTCCTCGCGCGGCCCAAAATGTCGGAGGTCGAGGACCGTTACGCAAAACTGCATCCGTCCGAACCCGCGCCGGTGCTGGGCGGCAGCGCCGCGCTCCAGGCGGTCGAGGGCGACAAGCTCTGCGTCATCGATATGGACCGCAGCATCGTGAAGCTGTCGAAGACCGACGATGTGCCGCTCGACTGGCGCGACGACGGCTGCGTCAACGGCAAGACGCAGTACGGCGCGAATGCAGGGACATGGAGCCGGACCTTCGTACCCAATGGCGAGGCGACGGTGACGATCCAGAGCTACGACCCGGCCAAGGCGCGCTACAGCGTCGAACGCTTCCTGATGGGCGCCGACGCGATGGACAAGGCCCGCGCCATCCGCGCGCGCTACAAGAACAACGCCTGCACCCCCGACCCCGCCCAGCGCCAGTCGGTCGCCGACATGGAAAGCGCGATCCGCGCAGTGTTGCCGACGCAGCCGAACGAGAAGCTGGTTTATTCATGCCGTACCATCGCAGCAGAGAAGTAAAGGGCTTCGACAAGCTCAGCCAAGTCGGCTTGGGGACGCAGTTTTCTGTCCGACTTGGCTGAGCTTGTCGAAGCCCCCCTCTCGGAGCGAAGGGGGAGAGGGGCTATAGTTCCACCCCCAGCGACCCTCCGCTTCTCCGCGCCGCGTGAACCCATTCTTGCCCACCCGCACGAAAGCCGCCAAGGTCGCCGCTTGACCCAGCTCGCCGACAGCCTCGCCCGCGCCCGCTCCGAAGAGGACGTGAAGGACGCCTATGTCCGCGCGCTTGGGCTGAAAGATGTCACCAAGGGACAGGTCGACATCCAGACCAAGGACATTTGGTTCGAGGCGAAATGCGATCCGAAACCGGTCACGGCGATGTTCGCGCAGTTGCTGTTCTACGTCCGGCAAGCGCATGCGGTCGGTCAGCCGATCCCGCCGTTCCTCGCGGTGGTGGACCGCGAGAAAGCGGCGATCCTCGAAACCGAACTTGCACGACCCGTACTGAACGATCCCGACATTGCGTGGCCCGCCGCCGCGTCTGCTGTCAGCAAAGCCTGCATCGCGCAGGTGGCAGCGCATATCGAAGGGCATTTTAACCCCTACACTGTCGCCACCGACGAGCCTGCGTTCGTCGCTGCGGTCAAGGCTGCCATCAGCGAAGGCCGCATCGTCCGCACCCCTATCACACCCGACAATCTGCGGCAGGTGTTCAACAAATGGGTGGAGATGATCGGGCGCGAAATCGCGGTGCCTGCGGTGGGCGACTATGCCGAGCTGTTCTTCGCCGACATCATGCACGACGGCGACAATGCGGCGATGACCAACCTGTCGGCGCGGCTGGTCTATGACGGCGGCAAGCCCGTCTTTCACCTGAAGGGCAAGCTGTACGACCTCGCCAGCCAGCGCGGCTATCGCGACTTCTGGCGGCTCTACCACCGCCCGCCGGAGACGCGGCACCGGCATTACCTGCTCGAACGGCGCGACATGCTGCTGCCGATCGACGAGCAGAAGTTCAAGGGTGCCTATTACACCCCGCCGCACATCGTCGACAAAGCCTATGACCTGCTGACCGCGACGCTGGGCGAGGGGTGGCAGGAAAAATGCATCATCTGGGACATGTGCTGCGGCGTCGGCAATCTGGAACTGGCGCACAGCAACCCGCGCAACCTGTACATGTCCACGCTCGACCAGCCCGATATCGACAATATCCGCGCGCGCGGCTTGTTTCCGGGGGCGGAGATTTTCCAGTACGATTACCTCAACGACGACGTCACCGATTTCGGCGAGATCGATTACAGCCTGTCGAACAAGGTGCCGATGGCCCTGCGGCGGGCAATTGCCGATGCGAAAATGGGCGTCGCGGGCGCGAAGCCGATCCTGGTGCTGATTAATCCGCCTTATGCGGAGGCGACAAGCTCTGACAATGCCGTAAGCCAAGGCGACGACCGCAGCAAAAAGGGAGTTGCGCGATCTCGATTTTCGCTAGCGGGAATGGACCAGTATGGAAAGGCTAGCAACGAACTCTTCACGCAATTTCTAGCACGGGCGCACCAGGAGCTACCTACTGCGACAGTGGCGACGTTTAGCACGTTAAAGTATGTGAACTCGCAAGCATTCGAGGAATTTCGGTCAGTCTGGCAGGCAAAATACCTTGGCGGTTTTGTCGTTCACAGTCGTGCCTTTGACGGCTTGAAAGGTGATTTTCCGATAGGTTTTCTCATTTGGGACACATCGCTCCATGAGCCGATTGGTGAAATCGAGGCAGTTGCCCTTGATCGGAATGGCGAACTGGTAGGCGAAAAAATGTTCGCCAATATAGGGAATGAGCGCCTCCTCGCCACTTGGGTTCATCGGCCCGCCACTAACAGGCAACCGGCCCTTCCACTAAAGGGGGCTGTCGACCCCGCGACTGCAAAAGGCGATGTTCGTGGAACGCGGTGGTCGGATGACGCAATCGCTTGGTTCAATTGTGCGGGAAACGACCTCCAGCAAGCGGCAAAGCTGACCATGATGTTATCGTCGGGATTCGGCAGCGGCAGAGGGTATTTCGTCAACGCCGAAAACCTGGGGCAAGCCGCCATCGTCTTCAGCGTCCGACGTCTCATCAAGCCGACCTGGCTCAACGACCGCGACCAGTTCCTGCAACCAAGCGAACCGCTGACCGACGACTTCAAATCGGACTGCCTCGTCTGGATGCTGTTCAACGGCAGCAACCTGACCGCCGGGGCCGACGGGCTGCGCTGGAACGACCGCGACTGGAGCCTCGTCAATCACTTCATCCCGTTCACCGAAGGCGAAGTCGGCGTGCAGGGGCGGTTCGAGAGCGACTTCATGGTTCGTTACATGGCGGGCATTGCGTTCTCGCCCGAAGCGCAAGCGGTGCTCGACGCGGGACGTGTCATCTGGACGCGCTTCCACGCCACGCAATTCCCGCACAGGATTCGCGACGAGTTCAAGCTCGGTCGCCCCGATGCGGGCTGGTACCAGATCCGCCGGTCGTTGAAGGCGCATGAGGTGGTGACCGATTTCGACCCCTTCGACGCCGCCTATGCCGCACTGACCGCCAAGCTGCGCCCGATGGTCTATGAGCTCGGCTTCCTGCCCGCGTAACTCTCCGCCTCTCCGCGCCTCCGCGCGAAACCCGAAAACCCCCTCCCGCCGCAGATTTTCGCCATCGACTCGGAAAAACCGGGGCATGGCCCACCTGACGGTCTCCCCGCCGCCAACTGGTTGATCCGGAACGCTAATTCGCAAATTGTGCGGGGAGACCCGTCCGACGCTCTCCTGCCAACGCTGCCTCCCGCCAAGTTATTGATAGCGAAACAAAAAATGCCTGCATTGGCGGCACACATCGTCGCGGCAGGGCGGCAGGGGTCGCCTGCGCGGAAAACTGCCATTTTTCGCTTATTGCGAAACCCGTTCGCAACTGGCGCTACGGGTCCGGCGCTGGGCTTCGAGCCATTGTGCGCCACTGTCCATAGCGCATCGGAGCCGCAACGCTTTGATATAGAACCCGAAAACCGCTGCCCTGTCCTACACGCCGCCGATGCGGGACAATACGGGCATGATGAAAAATCCCGCCAAATCGATTTTTCCGGCTGCCCGAGGGGATCTCCCGGCGCTAGCTCTGCCGCTCGCGCTTGAGCAACTCGCTCTTGCGCTCCAGCCCATAGGCATAGCCCCCCAGCGTCCCGTCCGTCCGGATGACGCGGTGGCAGGGGATCAGCACCGCAACATTGTTCGCGCCATTGGCAGAGCCTGCCGCACGCACCGCCGCCGGTTTCCCGACCGCTGCCGCAATCGCGGCATAGCTGCGCGTTTCGCCGGGCGGGATGCGGCGGAGTTCGTCCCACACCGCCTGCTGGAACGCGGTGCCCGCCACGTCGAGCGGCAGGTCGGGCATGTTGGCGGGGTCGGCACATGCCTTGACCGCGCCTTCGACCAGATCGGCCATCGCGGCACCGCCGGCCTCGATCGCGGCATTGGGGAAGCGGCGGCGGAGTTCGCTTTCGTCCTCGTCGAACGACAGGCGGCAAATGCCCTTCTCGGTCGCGGCGAGCAGCATCTTGCCGAGGACGGTATCGACCACGGCATAGCGGATCGTCACCCCCGCCCCGCCGCGACGCCACGCCGAGGGCGTCATGCCCAGCCGGTCGGGGGCGGCGGCGTAAAAGCGGCTCGGGCTTTCGAACCCGGCGTCGTAAATGGCTTCGGTCACTGTGGCGGCATCCTTCAGCATGGTCTCGGTCCTTTTGGCACGCAGCGCGCGGGCATAAGCGGCAGGGGTGACACCGACATCGCGCTTGAACAGGCGGTGGAAATGGTGCGGGGCATAGCCGACGGCCGCCGCGAGATCGTCGAGCAGCGGCAGTTCCCCATCGATTTTGGCGGCGCGCTCGATCAGGCGGATGGCTTTCGCCACCGCCTCGCGGTCGCGGCCGATCTCGTCGGGTTTGCAGCGCAGACAGGCCCGGTATCCCGCCGCCCGTGCGCCCTCTCCATCGGCGAAGTATTCGACATTATGCGGCAGCGGGTGGCGCGCGGGGCACGACGGCTTGCAGTAGATGCCCGTCGTCTTGACCGCACCGACGAACATGCCGTCGAAGGCACGGTTGCGGGCGGTGAAGGCGGCCCAGGCGGCGGCGGTGTCGATGGTCGTCATGCCCTTTGTCTAGCAACCCGAATCGCGCCCCGCATCCCGCATCTTGCGGCCAAAGCGGGCGCGCGGCATTCTCTCTCCGCAACCGAGGAACGCCCCGCATGATCGAAGCCGCTACCCGAACCCGCTACACCAACGTCGCCATTGCCCTGCACTGGCTGATCGGGCTTGCCGTCATCGGCAATCTGGCGGGCGGGTTGACGCATGAATCGGTGCCGAAGGACATGCAGGGTGTGGTGATGGGGTTGCACAAGGCCACCGGCATTACGATCCTCGCGCTCAGCCTGTTCCGCCTGTTCTGGCGGCTCGGCCATCGCCCGCCTCCCTATGAGGCGACGCTGGCGGGCTGGGAAAAGACGACGGCCAAGATCACGCACTGGGCCTTCTATATCCTGATCATCGCAATCCCGTTCAGCGGCTGGCTGATGACCTCGGCGGGCGGGCGCAAATACGGGCTGAGCTGGTACGGGCTGTTCGACATCCCCTTCCTGCCTGTCGCACAGGACAAGATGCTGGCCGCGGGCGGGGGCGGCGCGCACGAGAATCTGTCGTTCCTGCTGATCGCGTTGCTGCTGCTCCACATCGGCGCGGCGATGAAGCATGTCTTCCTCGACGGCGACGGCACGTTCGCCCGGATGCTGCCGGGGCGCGGCTAGAGGATTGCGGCCAGTCGCACTGCCAGCGTCCAGGCATCGCCCGGCCAGCGCGCAGAGAGATACGCCCCGTCGGTGACGACGAAGCCGGCATCGGGATTGCCCGCGTCGGCGTAGCGCGGCACGATCGGTCCGCGCGCGAACGCGCCGGTCGGGCCAACGGCGGCACGGACTTCGCTTTCCACCGTCTGCGGATAGGTGCGGTAATGACCTGGCAGCGCGCGCCGGGTAAGGACGACGGCGGTGTTTTCCATCATGGCGGTCAGCGCCGTCGTGCGCCGCCCGGCCAAAACGCCGGCACGCGCCAGTGGCAGCACGCCGTGGCAGATGGCCGCGACCGGCATCGCGGCCGCAAATGCCTCGCGCGCCAGTCGGGCGACTTCGGCGGACTCGCAATAGGACCGCATCCCGGGCGCGTGGCCGCCGGGAAAAAGCAGTCCCCCGAAATCGATCGCACGGGCGTCGGTCCAGCGCAGCGGCTTACGGTAAACGGGGTCCGCAACCATCCGGGCATAGGCATCGCGCGCGAACGGACGCGCCCGCAACGACCGCGCCACCGAGGGCAGCCCGTCCCCCGTCAGCGTTACCGGATCGCAATCCGCCGCTTCGCCGGTTTCGGTCGCGAAATGGACGCGATGCCCCGCCTCTGTCCACACCAGCCACGGCAGCGCGACTTCGCTCGGGTCGAAGTCGCGCTGCGGCAGGATGGCGAGGATGTCGGCCACCGGCTTATCCGAACACTTCGGCAAAGAAATCGGTCAGCGCCGCCCACGACCGCCGGTCGGCGGTCGCGCTATAGTTCATACCGCGTTCGGGCTCGTTGGCGGACTTGCGGGTAAAGGCATGTGTCGTTCCGCTATAGGCGTGGATCTGCCAGTCCGCGCCCGCAGCCGTCAGTTCGTCGGCAAGGCCGACCATCGCCGCCGGGTCGGCCATCGGGTCGTCATAGCCGTGGCCGACGAGTAGTTTCGCCGAAATCGGCCCCTGCGGCCCGAGGTTCGGCTTGGCGAAAACGCCGTGCAGGCTGACGACGCCGACGACACCGGGCACACCGCCGCGCGCGACATCCAGGACGCACAGCCCACCGAAGCAATAGCCGATCATGCCGATCCGCTGCGGATCGGTCGCCATATGGCCCTTCGCAAAGTCGACTGCCGCGGTCAGCCGCCGGAGCAATCCGGCGCGGTCGCCGAACCACGGCCCGAGCAGCGCGCTATTGTCGCCCGCCGGGTCGCCGCGCACCCCCTTGCCGAACACATCGATCGCGATCCCGACATAGCCCAGTGCTGCCATCCGGTCGGCGGTCTCACGCTCCTGATCGCCCTGCCCCGCCCATTGGTGGACGACGAGCACAGCGGGGACCGGCGCGGCAAGCGGGCCCGCCGGCAGGCTGACATAGGCTTCGCAGACAGTGTCGCCGTCGAAATAGTCTATATAGGTGCCGGTCATATCGCTCTCTCATGCATCGCCCGCCCGCTTCCTTTCCGGAAGTCGGGGCTATCCGCAAGCCCCACCTTGCATCGCAGCAAGGCCGATGCTAGGCGCGCGCCATTCCGATGCACAGGCGCTTTATCGAGCGCTTTCGCGCGGGTTCAACGAGTCTTTGGGGACGTTCGCGCGTGGAGAATTCCGGCGGTATTCAGGCTAGCCTTGCAGGGCGGTACGCAGCCGCGCTGTTCGATCTCGCGCGCGAGAACAAGGCGCTCGACGCGGTCGAGACGAGCCTCAAGACGCTCGAATCGGCACTCGACCAGTCGGCCGATCTGAAGCGTCTCGTCACCAGCCCGCTGGTCGGTCGCGATGCCGCCGCCGCCGCGATCAAGGCGGTCGGATCGACGCTGAAGCTCGATACGCTGACCGCCAATTTCCTCGGCGTGCTCGCCCAGAACCGCCGCCTGCGTCAGGCCCCTGCCGTGATCGCCGCATTCCGTGCAATGGCCGCGAACCACCGGGGCGAGACGACCGCGCAGGTCACGACCGCGCATCCGCTGAGCGCCGATCAGGTGACGGCGCTGAAGGCCAAGCTCAAGACCCGTGTCGGGCGCGATGTCGCGGTCGACATGAAAACCGACCCCGGGATTCTCGGCGGGCTGATCGTCAAGATCGGCAGCCAGATGATCGACGGGTCGATCCGCACGAAATTGAACACCCTCGCGCATGCGATGAAAGGCTGAGTTAGAACGATGGATATCCGCGCCGCCGAAATCTCCCGCGTCATCAAGGACCAGATCGCGTCCTTCGGCACGGAAGCCGAAGTTTCCGAAACCGGACAGGTGCTGTCGGTCGGCGACGGCATCGCGCGCATCCACGGCCTCGACAATGTCCAGGCCGGTGAAATGGTCGCGTTCGCCAATGGCGTACAGGGCATGGCGCTCAACCTCGAAGCCGATAACGTCGGCGTCGTGATTTTCGGGTCGGACTCGGAAATCAAGGAAGGCGATGTCGTCAAGCGCACCGGCACGATTGTGGACGTTCCCGTCGGCAAGGGACTGCTCGGGCGCGTCGTCGACGGCCTTGGCAACCCCATCGACGGCAAGGGGCCGATCGTCAGCGACCAGCGCTCGCGCGTCGAAGTCAAGGCGCCCGGCATCATCCCGCGCAAATCGGTGCACGAGCCGGTACAAACCGGCCTCAAGGCGCTCGACGCGCTCGTCCCCGTCGGTCGCGGCCAGCGCGAACTGATCATCGGCGACCGTCAAACGGGTAAAACCGCCGTCGCCATCGACACCTTCATCAACCAGAAGGCCGGCCACGCGGGCACCGACGAGAACAACAAGCTCTACTGCATCTATGTCGCCATCGGCCAGAAGCGTTCGACCGTCGCGCAGATCGTCCGCGCGCTCGAAGAGAGCGGCGCGATGGAATACACCATCGTCGTCGCCGCAACCGCGTCGGAGCCTGCGCCGCTGCAGTTCCTCGCGCCCTATACCGGCTGCGCGATGGGCGAGTATTTCCGCGACAACGGCATGCACGCCGTCATCGTCTATGACGATCTGTCGAAGCAGGCCGTCGCCTATCGCCAGATGTCGTTGCTGCTGCGCCGCCCGCCGGGCCGCGAAGCCTATCCCGGCGACGTGTTCTATCTCCACAGCCGTCTGCTCGAACGTGCGGCGAAGCTGAACGACGACAATGGCAACGGCTCGCTGACGGCGTTGCCGATCATTGAGACGCAGGCGGGCGACGTGTCGGCGTACATCCCGACCAACGTGATTTCGATCACCGACGGCCAGATCTTCCTCGAAACCGACCTGTTCTATCAGGGCGTCCGTCCCGCCATCAACGTGGGCCTCAGCGTGTCGCGCGTCGGCTCCGCCGCGCAGACCAAGGCGATGAAGAAGGTCAGCGGTTCGATCAAGCTGGAGCTGGCGCAGTACCGCGAAATGGCGGCGTTCGCGCAGTTCGGCTCGGACCTCGACGCCTCGACCCAGAAGCTCCTGAACCGCGGTTCGCGCCTCACCGAACTGCTCAAGCAGAAGCAGTACGCGCCGATGCCGTTCGAGGAACAGACCGCGTCGATCTTCGCGGGCGTGAACGGTTATCTCGACAGCATCCCGGCAACCGACGTGACCCGCTACGAGGAAGCGATGCTCGCCGATCTGCGCGCGAACCATGGCGGCGTGCTCAAGCTGATCCGCGACAGCAAGGACCTGGGCGACGATGCCAAGGCCGGGCTGGTCAAGGCGCTGGATGCGTTCGCGAAGACGTTTGCGTAAGTAAATGGCCAGTCTGAAGGCCCTCAAGATCCGCATCGGCTCGGTGAAGTCGACGCAGAAGATCACCAAGGCGATGAAGATGGTCGCCGCCGCGAAACTGCGCCGCGCGCAGGAAGCGGCGGTTGCCGGACGTCCCTATGCCGAGCGTCTCGAAGCGGTGATGTCGAGCCTCGCCGCCAAGGTGACGGTCAGCGAAAACAGCCCAAAACTGCTCGCGGGCACCGGCAAGAATCAGGTTCACCTGATCGTCGTCGCGACCTCAGAGCGCGGGCTGGCAGGTGCGTTCAACACCAACATCGTCCGCGCCGCACGCGCCAAGGCGGTCGAGCTGGAAGCCGCGGGTAAGACCGTGAAGTTCTACCTCGCGGGCAAAAAGGGGCGCGTTCTTCGCCGTTTCTACCCCAAGCAGATTCTGCACGATCAGGAAGTCGGCCACATCAAGAACGTCGCTTTCACCGACGCGCAGATCGTGGCGCAGGATCTGATCGCGCGGTTCGAGGCGGGCGAGTTCGACGTCGCCCACCTGTTCTTCGCGAAGTTCCGCTCTGCGCTGGTGCAGGAGCCGACAGGCATCCAGATCATTCCCGTGCCGCTCGCGCCCGCGCCTGCCGTTGCCCCCGTGGGCGCGCAGGCGGCGGTCGAGTACGAACCAGACGAGGAAACCATTCTCGCCGACCTCCTCCCCCGCAACGTCGGGATCCAGATTTTCCGCGCGATGCTGGAAAACGCCGCCTCCGAACAGGGCAGCCGCATGACCGCCATGGACAATGCGACGCGCAACGCAGGCGACATGATCAACAAGCTGACCGTTCTCTACAACCGCACCCGTCAGGCCGCGATCACGACCGAACTGATCGAGATCATCGCCGGGGCGGAGGCGCTTTGATGTCTTTCGCGCTTTTCTTTGCAACGGCGCTCGCGGCAGGATCGACCGGTATGTCGAAAGCCGTTGCCGAGGCGCAGAGCAAATGCGTCAAAGCTGCAGAGGGACCAGCGCCCGCGCCAATAGCGCAATTGCCGGTAGAGAAGTTCGATCATTGCATCGTGATCGAAGCAAATAAGCGGCCGTTGAAAACACGCAAAGCGATTTGCGCTTTAGGTAAATCTGGCGGCACATCTGGCTCGACCGTTGAGGTCTATATGGCCAACGGCAAGTGTCGAACCGACTACGAATAAACGACTTCTGACGATAAGGACCGAGATCATGGCTACCGCAGCCCCCACCACCAAGAAGCCCGCCGCCAAAAAGGCTGCCGCACCCAAGGCTGCAGCAACGGCATCCGCCCCCGTCCAGACGTCGAACAACGTCGGCGCAATCAGCCAGGTTATCGGCGCGGTCGTCGATGTGACCTTCGAGGACCAGCTGCCCGCAATTCTGTCGGCGCTCGAGACCTTCAACAACGGCAACCGCATCATCCTCGAAGTCGCGCAGCATCTCGGCGAGAACACGGTTCGCACGATCGCGATGGATGCGACCGAGGGTCTGACCCGCGGCCAGCGCGTCACCGACACCGGTTCGCAGATCCGCATGCCGGTCGGCCCGATGACGCTCGGGCGCATCATGAACGTCATCGGCGAGCCGATCGACGAGCGCGGCCCCATCGGTGCCACGCAGACCGCCCCGATCCACGCCAAGGCCCCCGAGTTCGTCGACCAGTCGACCGAGAGCGCGATCCTCGTCACCGGCATCAAGGTCATCGATCTGCTCGCGCCCTATGCGCGCGGCGGCAAGATCGGCCTGTTCGGCGGCGCGGGCGTCGGCAAGACCGTGCTCATCCAGGAACTGATCAACAACATCGCCAAGGGCCACGGCGGCGTGTCGGTGTTCGCCGGCGTCGGCGAGCGCACGCGCGAAGGCAACGATCTCTATCACGAATTCCTCGACGCGGGCGTCATCGCCAAGGATGCCGACGGCAATCCGACGCCGGAAGGGTCGAAGGTCGCGCTGGTGTTCGGCCAGATGAACGAGCCCCCGGGCGCGCGTGCCCGTGTCGCGCTGTCGGGCCTGACCATCGCCGAATATTTCCGCGACACCGAGGGGCAGGACGTGCTGTTCTTCGTCGACAACATCTTCCGCTTCACGCAGGCGGGTTCGGAAGTGTCGGCACTGCTCGGCCGTATTCCGTCGGCGGTGGGCTATCAGCCGACCCTGTCGACCGACATGGGTGCGCTGCAGGAACGCATCACCTCGACCAACAAGGGCTCGATCACTTCGGTGCAGGCGATCTACGTGCCTGCCGACGATCTCACCGATCCGGCGCCTGCCACGTCGTTCGCCCACTTGGACGCGACGACCACGCTCAACCGCGCGATTTCGGAACTCGGCATTTATCCCGCCGTCGATCCGCTCGATTCGACCAGCCGCGTTCTCACGCCCGCCGTCGTCGGTCAGGTGCACTACGACACCGCCCGCCGCGTTCAGGAAACGCTGCAGAAGTACAAGTCGCTGCAGGACATCATCGCCATTCTGGGCATGGACGAGCTGAGCGAGGAAGATAAGCTGATCGTCAGCCGCGCGCGCAAAATCCAGAAGTTCCTGTCGCAGCCGTTCCACGTCGCCGAGGTGTTCACTGGCATCAGCGGCAAGTTCGTGCAGGTCGAGGACACGGTGAAGTCGTTCAAGGCGGTCGTCGACGGCGAGTACGATCACCTGCCCGAAGCCGCGTTCTACATGGTCGGCGGCATCGAAGAAGCCGTTGCCAAGGCGCAGAAGCTGGCCGAGGACGCCTAAGTGCTGACCTTCGAACTCGTCACGCCCGAGCGCGCGGTGCTGAGCACTTCGGCCTATCTGGTCGAGCTGCCCGGCAGCGAAGGCGATATGGGCGTATTTGCGGGCCATGCGCCGGTGATGACGACAATCCGCGACGGCGAAGTCCGCGTTTATGCAAGCGCAGGCGCGACGCCGCAGCGGATCGCGGTCGAGGGCGGCTTTGCCGAAATCGGCGAGAAGGGCGTGACCCTCCTCGCCGAACGCGCGTCGGTCGTAGCCTAAACCGCGACCGCTTCCTTCAGCTTTTCGAATGCCGCGCCCATTTCTTCGCGCTCGTTGCTTTCGAAATTGTCTTTTACATCGTCGAAGATCGTGTCTTCCTCTTCCTTGATATGATGCTCGAGGATTTCCTGCATCACCTGCGCTTCGGCGCGCCATTCCGCTGACAACGGATCGGTACCAGCTTTCAGCTTCTTGAGTAGCGTGTCGGCGAGCATATGCTCGGTGTAGCCTTCGTGCGCGTCGACCTCGGTCTCATCGTCACCCGTGCCGATCAGGGCATCATAGACGACTTTTTCTTCCGCCTTCGAATGCTTGCCGAGCAACTCGGCAAATGCCTCGAACGTCGTACGAATTTCGACGGCGTCCTCGCTAGAATTGATCGTGTCGAGCATCGATTTCAGCTCTTTATGATCTTCTTTCAACGCTTTGGTAATTTCCACGGTCCATCTCCTTCGGGGGCGTTCGCGGAAATGAACGTTCGAAATCGGGTTCCGTTGCGCGTGCTGCGAAATCGACCGACGCATTAGCGTTTCGTCAAAGTTTACGTCCTATTCACCGTCTCTGGCCACAGAGTTTTGACGTGGCATCCCTTTGTTGTGGGGCGGACTGATGAGTGCATTTGGCAAGCGAGGCGGTATCAGCGGCACGGGTGCACCCCGGCCCGCCTTCGGCGTCGCACGCCCGATGCAGGGTCCGGGCGGCCCGACGCCGGTCAACGGCCCCGTCGAAGGCGGCAGCCAGTTTCCCCCGTTCGAAACCGTACCGCTGCCCGGTGCCGAACCCGAACCGTCGCAAGGGCGTCCCAACTCGTCGGCCGATGCAATGTCGCGCCTCAACGACCGCCAGTCGGCGGAAATGGAAGCAGCCCCCAAGGCCGAAGGCTTCGAGGCGAGCGTTCACAAGATCAAGGAACAGGTGCTGCCGCGCCTGCTCGAACGCATCGACCCCGAAGCAGCGGCCACGCTGAACAAGGACGAGCTGGCCGAGGAGTTTCGCCCGATCATCGGCGAAGTGCTGGCCGAGCTGAAATTCACGCTCAACCGGCGCGAGCAGTTCGCGCTCGAAAAAGTGCTGGTCGACGAACTGCTCGGCCTCGGGCCGCTCGAGGAATTGCTCAGCGACCCGACGATTACCGACATCATGGTCAACGGCCCCGACCAGACCTACATCGAGCAAAAGGGCAAGCTTACGATCGCGCCGATCCAGTTCCGCGACGAAGAACATCTGTTCCAGATCGCGCAGCGGATCTGCAACTCGGTCGGTCGCCGTGTCGATCAGACCAGCCCGCTCGCCGACGCCCGTTTGAAGGACGGCAGTCGCGTCAACGTGATCGTGCCGCCGCTCAGCTTGCGCGGTACCGCGATCTCGATCCGCAAATTCTCCGCCAAGCCGATCACGCTCGACATGATGGCCAAGGGCGGATCGATGTCGGAAAAGATGGCGACCGCGCTGAAAATCGCGGGCGCATGTCGATTCAACATCGTCATCTCGGGCGGTACCGGTTCAGGTAAGACGACGATGCTCAACGCCTTGTCGAAAATGATCGACCCGGGCGAGCGCGTGCTGACCATCGAGGACGCCGCCGAACTTCGTCTGCAACAGCCGCACTGGCTGCCGCTCGAAACGCGCCCGGCGAACTTGGAGGGACAGGGCGAAATCTCGATCCGCGACCTCGTCAAGAACGCACTGCGTATGCGCCCCGACCGCATCATCCTCGGCGAAATTCGCGGTCAGGAATGTTTCGACCTGCTCGCGGCGATGAATACCGGCCATGACGGGTCGATGTGCACGCTCCACAGCAACTCCCCGCGCGAGGCCATCGCGCGCATGGAGAACATGGTGATGATGGGCGACATCAAGATGCCCAAGGAAGCCATTTCGCGCCAGATCGCCGACTCGGTCGACCTGGTCGTGCAGGTCAAGCGCCTGCGCGATGGCTCACGCCGGGTCACCGACATCACCGAGATTGTCGGGATGGAAGGGCCGGTGATCGTGACGCAGCAGCTGTTCAAGTTCGAATATCTCGACGAGAGCGCCGACGGCAAGATCATCGGCGAGTATCGCGCCATGGGTTTGCGCCCCTATACGCTTGAAAAGGCCAAGCAATACGGCTTCGACCAGCCGTATCTCGAATCCTGCCTGTAACCGCCAGACTCCCCTTGCACACATAGCGGCGCAGCCCCATTCAGAGGTGTATTGACCTCGTATGCGGAGCCCGACGATGCGCCCTTCCCTGATTGCAGCTGTATTGATGATCGGGGCAGGGAGCGTCGCGACGACTGTTGCGGTAACCGCCAAAACCACGCCGTCGATGCGGACGGCGCTCGCCGCCGCTGTTGCCGCGCCGACGCGCACCGCGACAAACGTCGCACGCGACAAATACCGCAAGCCCGCCGAAACTCTGGCGTTTTTTGGCGTGAAGCCGACCGACAACGTGGTCGAAATCTGGCCGGGCGGCGGCTGGTACACTGAAATCCTCGCGCCCTATCTGCGCGACAACGGGCAGCTGACGGTAGTGTCACCGCCGGGAAGCGGTAGCGACAGCATCGCCAAGAAGCTGGACGCAAATGCCGCGACCTATGGCAAGGTTGCACGGGCAAATTTCCCGTCTGTGCTGGGCGGCACAGGCGTCGCCCCCGGCAGCGCCGACGTCGTGATGACGTTCCGCAACGTCCACAACTGGCGGATGGGGGCGTACAATAAGGACGTAGATTACAGCGAGGCCGCCTTTCGCGAAATCTACGCGATGCTGAAACCCGGCGGGGTGCTCGGCATCGAGGATCACCGTCTGCCCGAAAACATGGACACCGCCCGCGAACGGTCGAGCGGCTATATGAAGGTGTCGACGATCAGGATGCTCGCCCAGAGCGCAGGATTTCAGTTCGCCGGGTCGAGCGAAGTCAACGCCAACTCGCGCGACACCCATGATTATCCCAAAGGTGTGTGGACCCTGCCCCCGCGTTTTGCCGAAGGCGACACCGACCGCGCCAAATACGCCGCCATCGGTGAAAGCGACCGCATGACGTTAAAGTTCGTCAAGCCGCGCCGCTGAACAGACGTGCATTAGTCGGCGAGCTTGTCGACCTTCGCCTGAAGCTCGGCAATCTGTGCCTTCAGCGAGCTAATCTCGGTCGCGTTTTCGGCTTTCGTCCCCGGCACGAACGCGCTGGCGGCCGCTTCGAACATCGCCATGTTACGCTTGGCCATCTCCGCGAACGGACCGCCCGAAAATGCGGTTTTCATCGCGTCGTTGAACTTCGACTGGTTCAACCGGAACGCGTCCATCGACGCTTCGAGATATTGCGGGACCATCGACTGCATCGAGTCGCCGTACATCGAGATCAGCTGGCGCAGGAAGGTCGGCGGCAGCAACGTCTCGCCGCGGCTCTCCTCGTCCATGATGATCTGGGTCAGGACGCTGTGGGTGATATCCTCGTCGGTCTTGGCATCCAGCACCTTGAAATCGCGCCCTTCACGGGTCAGCTGGGCGAGGTGTTCGAGCGTAATATAGCTCGATGTCTCTGTGTTATAGAGACGGCGGTTCGCGTATTTCTTGACGATAACGGCGGGGCGTTCGCCGCCTTCGCCCTCAGGTGCTGCTTTGGCCATTGTAGGTATGTCCCGATACGGAAAGTCGTTCTGTATCACCATATCATGCTGCACAGCAACAAGGGCCGCTAACGGGCGGTGACATTGCCTACTCTCTGCCATATGGAGGCAAGACAAACGCGTTACGTAGGGGATTTTCGCATGACTGAGGTTGTCATAACTGCCGCACGCCGCACGCCGGTCGGGAGTTTTATGGGCAGTTTTGCGAACGTACCCGCTCACGAGCTCGGTCGGGTAGCCATTCTCGCCGCGCTGGAAAGCGCCGGCGTTGCCCCGGGGGAAGTCTCCGACGTCATTCTCGGGCAAGTGCTAACGGCCGCGCAAGGCCAGAACCCGGCGCGTCAGGCATCGATGGCTGCAGGGATTCCCAAGGAAATTCCGGCATTCGGGATCAACCAGGTGTGCGGTTCGGGTCTGCGGGCCGTTGCCCTCGCGACGCAGGCAATCAAGGCCGGCGATGCGTCCATCGTTTTGGCGGGCGGACAGGAAAGCATGTCGCTCAGCACCCACGCTCAGACGCTGCGCCCGGGCACCAAGATGGGCAGTCTCGAGCTGATCGATACGATGATCAAGGACGGCCTGACCGATGTATTCAACGGCTATCACATGGGCATCACTGCCGAAAATCTGGCCGAGCAGCACCAGATCACCCGCGAGATGCAGGATGCCTTCGCGGCGCGTTCGCAGAACCTTGCTTCTGCTGCACGTGCGAACGGCGTATTCGCGGCGGAAATCGCACCTGTTACTGTCAAGGGACGCAAGGGCGATACGGTCGTCGATACCGACGAGTTCATCCGCGACGGCGTTACGGCAGAGTCGCTTGCCGGGCTTCGCCCCGCGTTCAAGAAGGACGGCACGGTGACTGCGGCGAACGCGAGCGGCCTCAACGACGGCGCCGCGGTGCTGGTGCTGATGTCGGCCGACGAAGCCGCGCGTCGCGGCGCGCCGGTGCTGGCACGAGTCGCGGGCTGGGCGACGTCGGGGGTCGATCCCTCGATCATGGGTATCGGCCCGGTCCCCGCCACCCGCGCTGCGCTCGCCAAGGCTGGCTGGACTGTCGCCGACCTCGATCTGATCGAAGCGAACGAGGCATTCGCGGCACAGGCGCTGGCCGTCGGCAAGGAACTCGGCTGGGATCCCGACAAGGTCAACGTCAACGGCGGGGCGATCGCGATCGGCCACCCGATCGGTGCAAGCGGCGCACGGGTGCTGACCACCCTGCTCCACGAAATGGGCCGGCGCGATGCCAAAAAGGGTCTGGCGACGCTGTGCATCGGCGGCGGCATGGGCATTGCACTGGCGGTCGAGCGCGGCTGACGGTGTGCGGTTTCCCTATGTGGCAATTGGGTGACACCGCCCGCGTTTTTTAACGGCAGATGAACGGGCGGCCTTGTGCCGCCCGCCGATTCCCCCTTTCAAGTACATATGGCGCGAATCCCGCGCACAAAGATACATGACAGGGGTTTGTCATATGAACGTAGTACGTTTCCTGAGCGCGACCGCGCTCGCTGGCGCGGCTTTGGCGCTGCCCGGATTTGCCCTCGCACAGGGTACGGCGCCGACCGCCGAGCAGTGCAAAGACAATCCGCAGCTCGCAAATTGCCCGACAACCAACGCCGATGGCTCGGAGTCGACCAGCAGCACGATCGTCGTCACCGGTTCGCGCATTGCGCGCCCCACGCTCTCGTCGCCCGTTCCGGTAACGAGCGTGAGCGCGGAGGATATCCTGTCGAGCGGCGACCTCAATGTCGGCGACGCGCTCAACGACCTGCCGTCGCTGCGTTCGACCTTCAGCCAGTCGAACTCGACGCGCTTCATCGGCACCGCCGGTCTCAACGAGCTTGACCTTCGCGGCCTCGGCGTCGCGCGTACGCTCGTCCTTGTGAACGGTCGCCGCCATGTCACCGTCGCACCGGGCAGCTATATCGTCGATGTCAACACCATCCCGGGCGAACTGCTCGAGCGCGTCGATGTCGTCACCGGCGGCAACTCCGCCATTTACGGGTCGGACGCCATCGCCGGCGTCGTCAACTTCGTACTTAAGCGCAACTTTGACGGTTTCCGCATTTCGGGACAGAGCGGCGTTTCCCAGCGCGGTGATCGCGGCTCCTATTTCGTTGCCGGCACGTTCGGGCGCAATTTCGCCGACGGACGCGGCAATATTGCGGTTTCAGCCGAATATTCGAAGCAAAATCCGATCAAGTTTGTTGGGCGCGATTATCTGACCGGCGCATTTTCGGGCCGTAATCAGTTCAACACCAACGAGCCGACCGCAGGTGAACCCCAGTCGGGCGACGGCATTCCCGATCAAGTCTATCTGACCGGTGTCCGCAACGGCAACATCTCGGATGGCGGCTTGATCACGGGCGTATGCAATTCGACGCTGCTAACAAATTCAACGCGTTGCGCTGTTGGTGCTACCACAGCACTGCCCCTCGCCCAGATGTACGTTTTTCAGCCCGATGGTACGTTGATCGTGAACCCGGTGATTCGCGATCTTCGGGTAGAAACGGGGAATGCAACTTCAAACACCGTTGGAGGCCTTGGCTCGACGCTGTCGAACTACGGCGATCTTTTTCCTGAACTCGAACGATTTACCGTAAACGTGCTGGCTCGCTTTGAGGTGTCGGATGCGTTCCAACCCTTCGTCGAG
The DNA here is from genome assembly GCF_024758725.1 of Sphingomonas sp. SUN039. Lineage (NCBI taxonomy): Bacteria > Pseudomonadati > Pseudomonadota > Alphaproteobacteria > Sphingomonadales > Sphingomonadaceae > Sphingomonas > Sphingomonas sp. SUN039. Next base: position 1,647,202 of record NZ_CP096972.1, read on the forward strand.
GCCAAGTACAATCGGCTGAAGGTCATCTCGGAGACTTCGCCGAGCTTCTTCCAAGGTTCGATCCCTGGCTTCTTCGGCGGCGGTGCCAACCTGCGCTGCGACAACCCCTATCTGACGCAGCAGGCCTTCAACCAGCTGGTCACGATCGGACGCTGCCCGACCGGAGTTGCCTTTGGCGCAACCAACGCAGCGACTTTCAATCTGACCGGTCGCAACAATGTCGATCTCGGGTCGCGCGGCGAGTTCAACACCCGCGACACATTCCGCATTGTTGCAGGGATCGAGGGTCGGTTCAACGACGACTGGCGCTATGAAATCGCGGTCAACTACGGCCAGCTGATCAGCAACACGACCTCCACCAATAACCTGCTGCTGTTCAAACCCGATGGCAGCAACGCCGGTTTCCTGAACGCCATCGACGCCACACGCAATGCAGCGGGCCAGATCGTTTGCCGCATCAATGCGGTCACGGTTACCGACCCGGCCTGCGTACCGTACAATCCTTTCGGGTCGGGTGCGTCGACCAATCTGGAAGCAGTTCGCAACTATGTGAACGTCAACAGCCAGTTCCGTGACACGGCATCGGAGCTCGTCATATCGGCCAACCTCGGCGGCGACTTGTCACAGCTGTTCGAACTACCCGGCGGTCCAATCGGTTTCGCCATCGGCGGGGAGTATCGCGAGGAGCGGGCGAGCCGTGCCGTCGACGACAACACGAGTCTCGGTCTGACATTCCTTACAGCGCTCCAAGGGGTGAACTATCCCAAGCTCACTGTGAAGGACATTTACGGCGAGGTCCGCGTCCCGATCCTCCGCGATACGCCCGGCTTCCAGCTGCTCGAGTTCAATGGCGCCTACCGCTATTCGGAATACAATACGAATGCCGGCGGCACACACGCTTATAACGCATCTGTGGTCTATTCGCCGATCGCCGACCTGAAGTTCCGCGCCGCTTATGCCCGTTCGGTGCGAACCCCCACGCAAGCAAACTTGTTCGCGCCGGTGGGCCAGAACTTTGCATCGATTTCCGACCCTTGCGATGTTCTGTTCATCAACTCGGGTTCGGCGACGCGTGCTGCCAACTGCGCGGCGGCAGGTATTCCTGTTGGATTCGTAAATACGGCTGCGCGGGCGGCAACACTCAGCTTCTCTCAGGGCGGAAACCCGTTTCTGACCGCTGAAAAGTCGGACAGCTACACGCTAGGTGCCGTCCTCGAACCACGGTTCGTGCCGGGTCTGTCGATCACAGTCGATTATTACAACATCAAGGTCAGCAACCTGATCGCGACGCTGGGCGCCAACACGATCATCAACCTGTGCTATGACTCTCCGACGCTCAACAACCAGTATTGCCCGCTGGTCAATCGTGTCGCTGGCGGCAATTTCGGGCCGCGTGCCGTGCTGTCGGGGCCGGTCAATTTCGCGCGGCAGGTGGCCAAGGGCATCGACATCGATCTTGCCTACAGCAAGAAATTTGAAAACGGTGATCGCTTCGCCTATCGCGTGATCGCGGGATGGAAGCTAGCGATCGACAACTTCGTCGATCCGACCAATCCGTTGATCCCGGACCGCCAGTTGAGCGAGCTTGGCGATCCTCAGTTCGAGTTCTCGGCCAGCACGTCGTACAAGCACGGACCGGTCGAAGGGCGACTGGCCGTTCGCTACATCGGGCCGCAAACCATCGGTACCTACGAGGCGCAGAATCCCTATTACGGGCTCTGTCCGACAGCGACGAACGCTGCTGCAGGGGTCACCGCAGGCCAGGGCCTGCGGGGTGCCTGCACGGCCGGAAGTATCGTCCTGCTGCAACCGCAGAATGCCGACCAGACTGCCGAGGTCTACTACCCGTCGCAGGTGTATGCAGACGTGCGCTTCAGCCTCGACGTGACGAAGAAGTTCCGGCTATCGGTTGGCATCGACAATCTCTTCGACCGCAAACCGCCGCTCGGGCTGCTCGGTACCGGTGCCGGCAGCGGCATCTTCGATGCGACCGGTCGCTACTTCTACGCCGCGTTCCGCGCCGACCTGTAGTCAACCGACTGACGAAGAATCAGGGCCGCTTCCTTCTCGAAGCGGCCCTTTTTTTGTCAGGACCAGATGCGTTCGAAGCGGGACGCCAGCCCGGTGAGCAGCTCGTATTGCGACAGCCCGGATGCGGCACTTGCGGTCGGCAGGTCGTAATCCAGCACGACCCAGTCGCCCTCCCCGATGTCCGCGCCCGTCACGTCGATGGCGGTCAGGTCCATCGACACGCGGCCGAGTACGGGAAAGCGCCTCTGTCCTGCCGAACCGCGCGAAGAGAAGCTGCGGAGATAGCCGTCGGCATAGCCGATATTGAGAATGGCGACGTCGGTGTCGCGGGCAGCGACGAAGGTCGCACCGTAACCGACGCCCTGCCCCGCGGGAACGCAGCGGCGCTGAACGATCTGGGCTTCGGGGAAAACCACTTGGGCGATGTGCCCCGTCGCATCGGCCCGCGGGAGGCCGCCATACAGCGCAAGGCCCGGACGCGTCAGGTCGAAGGCATATTCGCCACCTAAGCAAATTCCGGCCGAATTGGCGAGGCTGCGACGCTTGGCAGGCACGTCGAGTGCCGCGAACGCCGCGCGCTGCGCCGCATTCATCGGGCTGTCCTCATCGGCGCAGGCGAGATGGCTCATCAACGTGTCGATCTCCAGCCCCGCCAGATCGTCGGCGGACGACAGGCCGAGCCGGTTCATGCCGGTATCGATCATCACGTCGCAGGGTCGCCCGGTCGGCCGCCAGCGCGCCACTTGTTCGGCCGTGTTGAGCACCGGCCGCGCGGTCGAGGCCACGGCGACACCCATATCCTCTGCCCGGACGCCGTGGAGCACCGACAGCGCGCGCCCGTCGGGTAGCGGCCCAAGTGCCACTGCCTCGGCCCAGGTCGCCACGAAAAAATCGCGGCACCCCGCCGCCGCCAAGTGCGCCACGACCTGACGGGCACCCAGGCCATAGCCGTCGGCCTTGACCGCCGCACCGCACGCCGCACCGCCGCTTCTCCCCGCCAGCCAGCGCCAGTTCGAGGTCAGGGCATTGCCGTCGAGGCGCAGGCGCAGGGGGGCAGGCATGGCGTTTTCGGACTAATCGAGCGGCTGGCCCGACCGCTCCTTCAGGAAGAACAGGCTCACGAAAAACGCCATCACCACGACCACGACGGTGTACCATAGCCCCGCATAGGGATCGCCGCTCTTGATGACGATCAGCTGCGAAATAAACGGCAGGAAGCCACCGAAATAGCCCGACCCGATGTGATAGGGCACCGACATCGACGTGTAACGAATGCGGGCAGGGAACATCTCGACCAGGATCGCCGCGACCTGGCCGTAGGTCATGGCCGACAGCCCGACCATCAACGCAATGGCGAGGATGATTTTCCAAGGTTGCTTTTCCTTGGGGTCGGCCTTGTCGGGATAGCCTGCCGCGACCAGCGCCGCCGTATAGGCCTTTTCATCGAAGCCTGCGATGCGGCGCTCGCCCACAGTGAAGGCCACCTCGCCCGGGGCATAGGGCGCAACCTTGCTATACCCGATCCCGCGCTTGGCGAGATAGCCGAGCGCCTTCGCACAGGGCGTTTCCTGTTTTGCGGCAAAGATGCTGAAGTCGCATTCGGGCAGTTCGAGTCGCACCGGGGAGGCCGCATTGGCGCGGGCGAGTGCCGGATTGGCGGCATCGGCCATCATGTGGAAAATCGGGAAGACGAACAGCGCCGACAGGGCGTAGCCGGTCAGCAGGATTTTCTTGCGCCCAATGCGGTCGCTAAGCGCGCCGAACAGCACATAAAGCGGCGCCGCGAGACAAGCTCCGATCGCCATATAAAGCAGCGCATCCTCTTCGGCGAGGCGCGTCGTGTCCCGCAAAAACGCCAGCGTCGCGAACTGCGATGTGTAGTACACCACCGTCAGCCCTGCCGCGACGCCGAACAGCGCGACCAGCACCCGCCCGAGATTGCCGGGCGCGCGGATCGAATCCATGATCGGGTTGCGCGACGTGGTGCCGGCTTCCTTCATCGCCTTGAATACCGGACTCTCGCTGAGCTTCATCCGGATGTAGAGCGAGATCGCGAGCATCACGAGCGAGGCAAGAAAGGGAATGCGCCAGCCCCACGTCTCGAAGGCCTCTTTGCTGAGGTTGTGACGGCAGGTCAGCACGACGATCAGGCTGAGCAGGAAGCCGCCGACGACCGAAACCTGGATCCAGCTGGTGTATTGCCCTCGCTTCTTGGCGGGCGCGTGTTCCGCGACATAGATTGCCGCGCCGCCATATTCGCCGCCCAGTGCCAAGCCCTGCAGCAAGCGCAGTCCCACGAGCATCACCGACGCCCAGATCCCGGCGGTCGCATAGGTCGGCAGGAAACCAATGGCAGCCGTCGCGCCGCCCATCAGGGTGATCGTGACCAGAAACGTATATTTGCGCCCGATCAGGTCGCCGAAATAGCCAAAGACAAGGGCACCGACCGGTCGCACGCCGAAGCCCGCACCAAAGACGGCAAGGCTGGCCAGCGTTGCTGCGGTTGCGTTCGTCGAAGGAAAAAACAGGCTTCCGAGCAGCGGCGCAAGGATGCCGTACACGAAGAAATCATACCATTCGAACACCGTGCCCAGCGACGAGGCGACGATAACGAGCCGGTCGCGTTTCGGATCGAGCGTATCGGGTGCGGTAACGGCAGTATCGGTCATGCAACTCCCCCTGCCCGCGACACTAGGGTGCGAAGGCTGGTCGCCGCAAGGGCGCTGTCAGAACAGGCGCGATCCATTGGGGACGATCATATCCGGCGCGAACAGCACGACATGCCCGTCGGTGTCGGGAAAGCCGAGGGTCAGCACTTCCGACATGAATTTGCCGATCTGGCGCGGCGGGAAATTGACCACCGCCGCGACCTGCCGCCCGACCAGAGTATCGAGGTCGTAATGCTCGGTGATCTGCGCGCTCGACCGACGGGTGCCGATGGCGGGGCCGAAGTCGATGGTCAGCTTGAACGCGGCCTTGCGCGCCTCGGGGAAGGCCTCTGCCGCGACGATCGTCCCGACGCGGATATCGACGCGGAGGAAATCGTCGAAAGCGATGGGGTCGGCGGGCGGTGCGGCAGGATCGGGGATCAGGTGCACTATTCCACCGTCACCGACTTCGCCAGGTTGCGCGGCTGGTCGACGTCCGTCCCTTTCGCGACGGCGACATGGTAGGCCAGCAACTGCACCGGCACGGCGTACACAAGCGCCGCGATCAGCGGATGGACCTTGGGCATTTCTATGGTCGCCATCGCGTCGCCCCCGGCCTCGGCGATTCCTTCGGCGTCGGAGATCAGCACGACCTTTGCCCCGCGCGCCATGGCTTCGTGCATGTTGCTGACGGTCTTTTCGAACAACGGTCCGCTAGGCGCGATGACGATCAGCGGGACATTCTCGTCGATCAGCGCGATGGGGCCGTGCTTCATTTCGCCCGACGCATAGCCTTCGGCGTGGATATAGCTGATTTCCTTGAGCTTCAGAGCGCCCTCCAGCGCGAGCGGATAGTCCTGCCCGCGCCCGAGGTACAGCACGTCGCGCGCGCCCGCGATGGTGTGCGCCATGGCTTCGATCTCGGCATCGTGCGCCAGCGCGGCGTTGATCGCGGCAGGCACTTCGGTGAGATGTTCGACGATCTCGCGCTCCTCGGCGGCAGGCAGCTTGCCCTTGGCGCGGGCGAGATTGACCGCGAGCGCCGCCATGACTGCGAGCTGGCAGGTGAACGCCTTGGTCGAGGCGACGCCGATTTCGGGGCCGGCGTGGGTCGGCATCAGCAGATCGACTTCGCGCGCCATGCTCGACGTCGGGACATTAATAATGCCCGCCGTGGTCAGGCCGCCGCTCTTCATATGGCGCAGCGCCGCAAGCGTGTCCGCCGTCTCGCCCGACTGCGACACGACGACGCCGAGCATGTTCGGCAGCAGGACTGGGTCACGGTAACGATATTCCGACGCCACATCGACCTCGACGGGAATGCGCGCGAGCTGTTCGATCCAGTATTTGCCGATCATGCCGACATAGGAGGCGGTACCGCAGGCGACGATGACCACGCGTTCAATGCTGGCGAGGTCGAAATCCATTTGCGGCAACCCGACCTGCTCCTCAAGCGGGCGCAGATAGGAGCGCAAGGTCTGCGCGACGACCGTGGGTTGTTCGTAAATCTCCTTGAGCATGAAGTGGCGGTAATTGCCCTTTTCCATCAGTGCCGCCGACACGCCCGACAAGGTGATCTCGCGGGTGACGGGATTGTTGTCGCAGTCGAATATCTCTGCGCCGCCACGTGTGATGACGACCCAGTCGCCCTCCTCCAGATAGGCGATGCGTTGAGTCAGCGGCGCGAGCGCCAGTGCATCCGAGCCGAGGTAGGTCTCGCCCTCGCCGTAGCCGACCACGAGCGGCGAGCCGAGCCGCGCACCGATGAGCATGTCGGGATGCTGGCGAAAAGCGATGGCAAGCGCGAAAGCCCCGCGCAGTCGCGGGAGCACCGCTCTGACCGCGTCCTGCGGCGATTTCCCCGCCTCGACCTGTTCGCTGACGAGGTGTGCGACGACTTCGGTATCGGTCTGGCTTTCGAAGGTGCGGCCGCGCGCTTCGAGCTCTTCGCGCAGAGACTTGAAATTCTCGATGATGCCGTTGTGAACAAGCGCGACCTCGCCGGTGGCGTGCGGATGGGCGTTGGTCGTGTTGGGCACGCCGTGCGTCGCCCAGCGGGTGTGCGCGATGCCGGTATTGCCCGGCGCAGGATCGGCGGCAAGGACGCGCGCGAGGTTCGCCAGCTTGCCCTCGGCGCGGCGGCGGACCAGCCGGCCGTCGATGACGGTGCAGATGCCCGCCGAGTCATAGCCGCGATATTCCATCCGCTTGAGCCCGTCGACGAGCCGGTCGGCGACGCTGTCCTTGCCCACAATTCCGATAATGCCGCACATGGTCGATCAGGCTTTCGCTTAGAGTTGGTAGGGGACACGGATACCCGGCATGTTCGCCGGAAAATCCTTGGTGTTGCGTGTCACGAGGATGCGTCCGCGCACCTGCGCCGACGCGAGGATGATCGCGTCGGGAGATTTAAGCGACTTGCGCTGGTTGCGGATCGCGGCCGCCCTGCGTGCGATCTCCTCGTCGATCTCGCTCATCGAAAAGAAGCGCAGAAATTCCTCGGTCTCGGCAGCGGCCTCGTCGGCAACACCCGACATGGTTTCGATCCAGGTGATACGGCTGATCCAGGCGCGCGACGCGCTGCGATACTCCGACCAGGCTATGGGCCGGTTGTGCAGCATGTCGATGACGATGTTGGTATCGAAGAAGCGCTCGCTCACGCGATGTCGCGCCCGGCTGCATCGGGCATTTCGCCAACGTCGGGCCATTCGTCGCGCAACGCCCGCTCATAAGCGAGGCCATCCACTTTGGAGCCGTGCCGTTCCCACAAGCCGAAATATTTCTCGATACCCGCCTTGTCCTCGCGATGGCGAAAGGCGGACACGGCATCGCGCACGATGGCGGCGCGCGACTTGCCCTGTTCGCGCGCAAGGCCGTCGAGCCACTTCAGGTCATCGTCGGGAATATCGGCAAGGAAGCGCATGATATATCGATATCATATCGCGATATCATGTCAACTCTTCTTCCGCCCCGCCATCATCGTGCGGAACCCCTTGGCCCAGCCCGACTTGGACTCCTGTTTGCCGCGCGCGACGGCGAGCGCGTCGGGGGCGACATCGGCGGTGATGACGCTGCCCGCCGCGACGATGGCGCCGGGGCCGATGGTCACGGGCGCGACAAGTGCGCTGTTCGAACCGACGAAGGCGCCCGCACCGATCTCGGTCTTATATTTGAAGAACCCGTCGTAGTTGCAGGTGATCGTTCCCGCGCCGACATTTGCGCCCGCGCCGACTTCAGCATCGCCGAGATAGGTCAGGTGGTTCGCCTTCGCACCTGCCCCTATCGTAGTTTTCTTGACCTCGACGAAATTTCCGACCTTCGATTTTTCCCCGAGTACCGCACCGGGGCGCAGGCGAGCGAAGGGACCGACTTCGGCACCCTCGCCTACAGTTGCGCCTTCAAGGTGGCTGCTTGCCCGGATCGTCGCGTGATCGGCCAACGTGACACCAGGGCCGAAAAAGATGTTCGGTTCGAGAAGGACATCGCGGCCGACCCTCGTGTCCCAAGCGAACCAGACCGTCTCAGGAGCGATCAGGGTCGCGCCGTCGGCCATAACTTCGGCGCGGCGGGCGGCCTGCCAGTCGGCCTCGACCCCGGCCAGTTCGGCGCGACTGTTGATGCCGGCGACTTCGCCCTCGGCACAAGTGATCACCGCACATTTCCGGCCATCGGCGTTGGCGATGTTGACGATGTCGACAAGGTAATATTCGCTCGCCGCATTGGCGTTGCCCACGCGCGCGAGCAATGCGAACAGATCGGCGGCGCGCACCGCCATCAGGCCCGAATTGCACAGGCGCACTGCGCGCTCGGCTTCGGTCGCGTCCTTGTGCTCGACCATCTTTTCGATCAGCCCGCCCTGCGCAACCACCCGGCCGTAGCGCAACGTGTCGCGCGGTTCGAAGCCCAGCACGACCACAGCGGGCGCATCGTCGGCGCGCAGCCGGTCGAGCATGGCGCGCATTGTCTCGGCGCGGACCAGCGGCACGTCGCCATAAAGAATCAGCACGTCGCCATCGAAGCCGGCAAGTGCGCCCTGGGACTGCTGCACCGCATGGCCGGTCCCCTGCTGCGGTTCCTGCACCGCGACGTCGATCCCCATCGGGTCGACGACCGCCTCGATCTGTTCGCGCCGCGCGCCCGCGACGACAACGGTGCGCGCGGGCGCGAGTTCGGCGGCGCTCGCGAGCAAATGCAGCAGCATCGGCCGTCCCGCGATCGGGTGAAGCACCTTGTGCAGGTCCGATTTCATCCGCGTGCCCTGCCCCGCCGCCAGCACCACTACTGCTACCTGCCGCAAATCCCGTCTCCGTCCTGTCCGTTCGCGCGTTTAGACCCGCCCGCTTGCCACTGCCAGCGTCTTCGCCGATGGGCGCGGCCATGGCAGCATTTCCTTTCGATATCGTCGGATTCGACCTTGACGGCACGCTCGTTGACACTTCGGGCGATCTGACAGCGGCGGTGAATCACACGCTGGCTCTCGCGGGACGAAAAGCACTCGCACCGGAAACGGTCAGGGCCATGATCGGCGGCGGGGCGAAGGCGATGCTGCAACGCGGGCTCGATGCGACCGGCGGGTGCGAAGCGGACGAAGCGCGGCGGCTCTACAAGCTGATGCTCGAATTCTACGGGGCGAATATTGCGGTGCACTCGCGACCCTTCCCGGGCATGGTCGCGGCGCTGGACGAGCTTGAGGCGCTGGGCGTGAGACTGGCAGTCGTCACCAACAAGTTCGAGAGTTTCGCGCGGAAGCTGTTGGCTGAACTCGGCCTGATCGACCGTTTCGCGACCTTGATCGGTGGCGACACGCTAGGGCCGGGACGTGCCAAGCCCGCCGCCGATCCGATATTGGAAATGATTGCGCGACTCGGCGGCGGACGCGCGGCGTTCGTCGGCGATTCGACCTATGACACGCTGGCGGCGCGCAACGCAGGCGTGCCGAGCGTTGCGGTGTCGTTCGGATTTCTCGACCGGCCGGTCGGCGAATTGGGTGCGGACGCGGTAATCGACAGCTATGCGGAACTGGTGCCGGTGCTCAAGACGTTTTCCGCCACTTAGTCCACAAATGCCGTGCCAGCAGCAGCGGCGGCATTCGCAGCCAGTGCGAGCGGATGTAGAACATCAGCCGAAGCAGCGGACGCGTCGGGCGGCCCCATCCGTCGCGGGCGAGAAGGCGGGCGCGGAACATATGGTCGTTGCCCTTCCGGTTGCCCGTTGGCGCGACCGGCGTGGCGAACAGCGCTTTCGAGAGCCGCAAGGCGCGAGCGACCTCGCGCGACAGGCGGTGGATCGCGGCGCGATCACGAAGGCGACCCGCGAAACCCTCTTCGTCGAAATCACGCAGCAGCCGGTCGATATCCCACAGGTTCCGCAAGCCGCCTGCCAGATCGCCATCGGCCAGCAGGTGTGCGGCGGCGTGGACGATCATGTCCTCCGGACACAGCACGCGCAGACCATTTTCGAGCGGAACGCTCGCCGCGATCAGCGCTGCCGCATCGGGGGTGGGCCGCGCGGTCGGCGGGAGGATCGTGTGGTGGACATCGATCATCCGGTCGCGGTCGCGGTGGATCAGCGGGGGTAGTTCGTGCATCCAGAGGCGATAATAATCGTCGTCATAGGGGTCGGGCTTCACCCATTCCCACCCCGCCGCGATCAGCGCCGCCTCGACCTCGCCCAGCCGGTCGCGCGGCACGAGGATGTCGAGATCGCCGATATTGCGCCCCTGCCCCGCATCGAGGCCAGCCGCTACGAATGCCGTCCCCTTGAGCAGCACGACTGGCACACCCAGATCGCCAAGCGCGCGGCGCGCCATTTCGGCTTCCCACAGCGCCTCGGTCCGCCCGGCCTCGACATCGGTACGGGCGCTGTCGAGGATGGACTGCACGGCGTCGGGCAAGTCGAGACCGTCGAGCCGGTGTGCGAGGCTCGCCAGCAGGAGTTCGGCGCGCGCGGCGCAGAGGATGCCGGTCCAGGTTTCGGTGTCGAGACCGGCCGCGCGCGACGGATGGGACAGCAGCGCGGCGACGCCTGCGGCACTCATAGCGCACCCCACAAATCGTCGATCATCCGGCGCGCGGTGCGCATGTCGGGGTAATCGAGCGCGACCGAGGGCACCCCTTCGACAAGGTCGGTCAGCGCACCGAACCCGCGCTCACCCAGAGCGACATAGTTGGTCGAGGCCTGCGTCAGCCGCACGAACGCCTCGCTCGGCGGCACAGATCGCGCGGCCTCGGGCAGGCCAAAACGCGGAAACAGGACGAGCGCGGGCGCTGCGGGGACGTGCATGGCCGCCAGCGCATCGGCGGGCGGGATGACATGGCGGATGCGACCCTTGGGCGTGTCGGTTAGCGTGAGGCCGAAGCGCGCGGGATCGAGCGTTGCCAGCGCGGCGTCGATGCTCTCGTTCTTCAAGCTGGAGGGGCGTGGGAACGGGTGAGCCATGCCGGTTGCCGGTTCGATCAGCGCGAACTCATCGCCCATGAAGCGCCAGCCCTCGCTGCCCAACAACGTCGCCAGCGTAGATTTCCCCGCGCCGCTTTCGCCGGTCAAGATCAGCGCACGGCCGTCGCGCTCTACGCTGGCGGCATGGAGCAGCAGGAAGCGGCGCTCGCCGAGTGCCAGTTGCAGGTTCATGCCCATTTCGGCAGCGAGAAGGCCGAGCCGCAGCGGGAGCGGCAAAGCTTCAGGCAGCGTGAAGTCCCCTGCAATCGCGACGGAAGGCCGCAACCAGCGCCGCCACGGCTTTGACGGTTCGAGGCGGACGGTAAAATCGGGGACGCCCGGCGGTTTCGGAAAGTCGCGGTATAGAGTTTCGAGCGCCGCTATCGGCGCGCGCCACGCCGAGCCGATGCGGAAGGCGACAGGGCCGACCTGCACGTCGAAGCGGTAGTTCATACGCGTTCGACCAGACCCGTTGTCGCGAGTTCGTTAAGCCTCGCGGACAGCGCTAGCCGTTCGTCCGTACCGAGCCGGTGCGCGAGAGCAGCGACATCTGCCTCCCCCTTCGCGAGCGCCGCAAGGATCGTCGGTACCGCTTCCGCCACCAGATGCGTCGCGCCCGAACGCCGGTCGAAAATCGCGGTCATCGCGTCGAGGCGGACAAGTCTGAGCACGCCGTCAGGGGGCGCGCGGAATTTCACAGCAATCGGCTCAGCGCGGCATCTGGAGCGAAGCGTAACAGGTGAACCCGCTCTGCCCGCGCTGGAGGCGGCGGATGTAGTTCGTCCACGCCTGGCTCTTCGCCGGATCGGTGCCGGGGAAGGAACGCCCGCCCAGCGCCGCCTTCACGTCCTCGCCCTTCAGCGGCGTCGGCGAACCGGGGAAGGCACCCGCGGTGCCAGTCGGGACCACACTGCCATCGGCAGCGATATAGCTGCCGCTACGACCGGCATCGGGGACCGGCACCTGACAGGTAAGGACAGACGTCGCCGCCTGCGCGATAGCCGGACGGATCGTCACGACGGCGGCAACGCCGAGGCCGCCGAGACGCAACAGCTGACGGCGGTCGGCCACCCCTTTGGCTTCGGGAGTGCCTTCGTCGAATTCTTCCTGTCCGGCCATCTCGTCGCGCTGCCCCGTTCGTTCTTCTGCGGTGCATAACCATAAATTCGGCGCGTGGCGATGATGATTGGTTAACTTGGTTGGCATGTGGCCCTAGTCGGGACAGATCATCCTATCGAGTCGGTCTACAACGGAAAAACGCCGCGCCATGATCCGTATCACCGTCGCCCTGCTGATCGTCTGCGCTGCGGCGGCGGTAGCGGCGCTTGCGCCCGATCTTCGGATCGTGGCAGTGCTGGTCGGCGGCCTGGCGGCGGTGCTCGTTTCGGCGACGGGAGCGCCCGACGACCGGTCGCATAGCCCGCAACCCGCTGCTGCCGCGACCCCGGTCTCCGAACAGGCGGTGATCGACGCCATTGCCGAGCCGGTGCTGCTGGTCGTCGACGGGCGCGTCCGCATTGCCAATGCCGCCGCGCGCGCGCTGCTCGGCGGTCATGTCATCGGGGAGGATGTCCGGCTTGCCATCCGTCATCCGGCGGCGGCGGAGCGGCTGGGCGCGGGCGGGGCCGATGGGGCGACCGAGCTGATCGGGCTGGGCGGGCGCGACCAGCGGGTCGAGATGCAGGTGGCCACGATCGCGCCGGGGCGGCGGCTGGTCCATCTGATCGACCGTACGACCAGTCATGCCGCCGAGCGCGCGCGGGTCGATTTCGTGGCGAACTCCAGCCATGAACTGCGGACACCGCTGGCGGCGATCATCGGGTTTATCGAGACACTGGACGACGAAAAGGCCGGGGCCGATGCAGAGGTCCGCAACCGTTTCCTGTCGGTGATGATGAAGGAAGCGCGGCGGATGCAGCGTCTGATCGACGATCTCATCTCGCTGAGCCGGATCGAGGCGGAGAAATACCGCCTGCCCGAGATGCCAGTCGCGCTGGGGCGACTGGTCGAGGAAGTCGCCGCCGACCTGCGCGACAGCGACGAGGCGGCCCGGGCGGACCTGACGCTCGACCTCGCGCCGGACGTGCCGATGGTCGCGGGCGATGCGGCACAGTTGGCGCAGGTGCTTCACAATCTCGTCGGCAACGCGCTGAAATACGGGAAGCGCGGCACACCGGTGACGATTGCGCTGCGCCGCGATGGCGACACACTGATCCGCCTGTCGGTCACCGATCAGGGCGAAGGAATCGCCGCCGAGCACCTCCCCCGCCTCACCGAACGCTTTTATCGCGTCGATCCGGGGCGTAGCCGCGCGCAGGGCGGCACCGGCCTCGGCCTCGCGATCGTCAAGCATATCGTCGAACGACACCGGGGGCGGCTCGACATCGCGAGCGCGCCGGGCGTGGGTACTACGGTATCGATCCTGCTGCCACCCGCGGCCCATCCGGCGATATTGCCCACTGCCGCGCCGGACGCTGTCACAATAGTGTCACCGAACTGAAACTTAAGCGACGCGGGGTGCCGCTAACGGCGCTGCACGACCGGGCGCGTCCGCCCGATGATATTTTTGGGGGACCGATGACCTTTTTCCGCGCCACCGCCGTTTTGACGCTCGCGCTTGCGACGCTTTCTGCCTGCGATTCGACTGCCGGCGGCGGCGAGTCGCGTAATCAGGTCCGCGCCGTCGGCTCGTCGACCGTTTATCCGTTCGCAACCGCGATTGCCGAACAGTTCGTCAACGCCAACCCCAAGTTCAAATCGCCCATCGTCGAGTCGACCGGAACAGGCGCTGGCTTCAAATTGTTCTGCGGCGGCATCGGCGCGGCGTTCCCCGATGTCTCGAATGCCTCGCGGCGGATCAAGAAATCGGAATATGAGGCGTGCGCGGCCAAGGGCGTCAAGGATATCGTCGAAATCCAGATCGGCCTCGACGGCATTGCCTTTGCCGAATCGAACAAGGGGCTGAAAATCCCGCTGACCACGGTCGATCTGTATAAGGCGCTGGCCGCGACCCCGTTCGGCAAGCCGCAGACGGCGAAGACGTGGAAGGACGTGAACCCGGCGCTCCCCGCAGAAGCGATCAAGGTTTACGGCCCGCCCTCGACCTCGGGCACGCGCGATGCGCTTGCCGAACTGATCCTGGCCAAGGGTTGCGACAGCGACCCGGCAATGGCCGCGCTCAAGAAAAGCGACGAGGCGGCGCACAAGAAGGTGTGCACCACGATCCGCGAAGACGGCGCGTTCGTCGATGCCGGCGAGAACGACAATCTGATCGTCCAGAAGATCGAGGCCGATCCCAAGGCGCTCGGCATTTTCGGCTTCTCCTTTGCCGAGGAGAACAAGGACAAGCTGATGGCGAACACGCTGAACGGGATCGCGCCGACCTATGCGACGATTTCGGACTTCAGCTACCCCGGCGCGCGGCCGCTCTACATCTATGTGAAGGCGGCGCACCTGAACGCCATTCCCGGCCTGAAGGAATTCGTTGCCGAATTCGCCAAAGCCTGGGGGCCTGATGGCTTCCTCGCCAAAAAGGGCATGGTGATCTCGCCCGAAGCAGTGCGCGCCGAAGCCGCCACCGCCGCGCGCGATTTCAAGCCGCTCGACCCTTCGGTGCTGAAGTAAGCATCGGGAAACCGCGTCGGTGTCGCTGACACTGCTCTTCGTGTTGGCCGTCGGGCTGGGCGCGGTCGCGTGGCTGGTCGGCCGTGCACGGGCGGGACGCTTTGCAGTTCCCGCCCGCGCGCAGCATTCGTTGCCGGGGTATCACGGGGCCTATGTTGCACTCTGGACGGCGCTGCCCGCGCTGTTGTTTGCCGCCGTCTGGACGGGTGTGTCGCCGGGACTGGTGACGCAGCGGGTGATCGCCAGCCCTGCGGCGGCCCCGCTCGCGGCCGACCCGTTCGCGCGCCGCGCGGTGCTATCTGAAGCACGCGGGCTGGCCGAAGGGACGTTGCAGAGCGCGTTCAACCCGGCGGCAGAAGCGCTGGCACCCGAGTATAAGGCGGCCAAACTGCACTACGGGCTGATCGGCCTCGCGCTCGCCGCCGTGCTGTCATTCGCCGGCGGCTTTTTCGCCTTTACGCGGGTGAAGCCCGATTTCCGCGCACGGACGCGGGTCGAGCGGGCCGTGACGATCACGCTGCTGCTTGCCTCGCTGATCGCGATCCTGACGACGGTCGGGATCGTCGCGTCGCTGCTGTTCGAATCGGTTCGCTTCTTCGGCAAGGTCGGCGTCTTCGACTTCCTGTTCGGCACGCGCTGGAGTCCGCAGGCGGCGTCGGGCGGCGACATGAAGGCGCTGGGGGCGATCCCGCTGTTCTGGGGGACGATCTTCATCGGCGCGATCATTGCGATGCTCGTCGCGATCCCGCTCGGCTTGATGAGCGCGATCTACCTGACACAATATGCCGCCGCGAATACGCGCAAATGGATGAAGCCGCTGCTCGAGATCCTCGCGGGCGTACCGACGGTGGTTTACGGCTATTTCGCCGCGCTGACAGTCGCCCCCGTCATCCGAGGCTTCGGTGACTGGATCGGCATTCCCGGCGCGAGTTCGGAAAGTGCGCTCGCGGCGGGCCTCGTCATGGGGATCATGATCATCCCGTTCGTGTCGTCGATGGCCGATGATTCGCTTGCCGCCGTGCCTCAGGCAATGCGCGACGGGAGCCTCGCGATGGGCGCGACCAAGTCCGAGACCATCCGCCGTGTACTCGTTCCCGCCGCGCTGCCCGGCATCGTCGGCGGTGTCCTGCTCGCCGTCAGCCGCGCGATCGGCGAAACCATGATCGTGGTGATGGCCGCAGGCCTTGCGGCCAACCTGACCGCCAATCCCTTCGCCAGCGTCACCACAGTGACGGTGCAGATCGTCCAATTGCTGACCGGCGACCAGGAATTCGATAGCGCCAAGACACTGGCGGCGTTCGCGCTCGGCCTCGTGTTGTTCGTGGTGACGCTGTTGCTCAACATCGTCGCGCTCGGCGTCGTCAAACGGTATCGCGAAGCCTATGACTGAAGCCCGCACCCCTACCGAATGGCGGTCGGACGCGATGCAGCGGCGCATCCGCAAGCGCTACAGCTCGGAACGCAACTTCAAGGCGCTCGGGCTGTTTGCGGTGCTGCTGTCGGCTGGCTTTCTCGCGTTCCTGATCCTGACCATGGCATCGAGCGGGGCGCGCGGCTTCACGCGCCTCAATATCGCGGTGCCGTTCGACTTTCCCGCGCTCGCCATTCCGCTGTCGCCTGCCGCTTTGTCGGGCGGCGGCGATGTCGATTCGCAATTTGCCGCTGCCGACCTGCCGGGAGCGGTGAGCCGTGCTGCCGAAGCCGCATTCGGGCCGCAGGGTGCGGCGACACTGTCCGACAGTGGCTGGCTGGCGCTGCGGGCGGCGATCAAGGCCGACCCGTCGATCCTGACGCGCAAGGCAACGATCACAATCCCCGCCTCCCCCGCGCTCGGCATTGCCGAAAGCAGCGAAGGCGATGCGGCGATGCAAAAACTCTACGCCGATATGAAGGCAAAGGGCGCGGTGTCGCGCGGGTTCAATCTGGCGTTCCTGACCGACAGCGATGCGACCGACCCGACACAGGCGGGCATCTGGGGCGCGTTCAAGGGCTCGTTGCTGACGATGCTGGTGACACTCGTGCTCGCCTTCCCCATCGGCGTGCTGTCGGCGGTCTATCTTGAGGAATATGCGCCGCGAAACCGCTGGACCGACCTGATCGAGGTGTCGATCAACAATCTGGCGGCGGTCCCCTCGATCATCTTCGGGCTGTTGGGGCTGGCAGTGTTCCTCAACACGCTCGACCTGCCGCGCTCGGCGCCGCTGGTCGGCGGGATGACGCTCGCGCTGATGACGATGCCGGTGATCGTGATCGCGGGCCGCAACGCCATCAAGGCGGTACCGCCGTCGATCCGCGACGCGGCACTTGGCGTCGGCGCGTCGCCGATCCAGGTGGTGTTCCATCACGTCCTGCCGCTCGCACTTCCCGGCATCTTGACCGGCACGATCATCGGCATGGCGCGCGCGCTGGGCGAGACGGCGCCGCTGCTGATGATCGGGATGCGTGCGTTCGTCGCCACGCCGCCGGGCAGCATCACCGATCCGTCGAGCGTGCTGCCGGTCCAGATTTTCCTGTGGTCCGATGAAATCTCACGCGGCTTTATCGAGAAAACCTCCGCCGCAATCATCGTGCTGCTCGTCTTCCTGCTCGCGATGAACGGGATCGCCATCTACCTCCGCAACAAATTCGAGACACGCTGGTGACAGAGTCCATTATCAAGATGACCGCGCGCAACGTGTCGGTGTGGTACGGCCCGAAAAAGGCCATCGACGATGTGTCGATCGATGTGACGCAGGAAAATGTCACCGCGTTCATCGGCCCGTCGGGCTGCGGCAAATCGACCTTCCTGCGGACGCTCAACCGCATGAACGACACCGTCGCGAGCGCGCGGGTCGAAGGCGACATTACGCTCGACGGCGAGAATATCTACGCGCCCAGCATGGACGTCGTGCAGCTGCGCGCGCGCGTCGGCATGGTGTTCCAGAAGCCCAACCCCTTCCCCAAATCGATCTACGAAAACGTAGCCTATGGCCCGCGCATCCACGGCCTCGCCTCGGCCAAGTCGGACATGGACCGCATCGTCGAGGAATCGCTGGTGCGCGCCGGGCTGTGGGAAGAGGTCAAGGACCGGCTCGACGCCAGCGGCACCGCGCTGTCGGGCGGTCAGCAACAGCGCCTGTGCATTGCGCGCGCCATCGCGGTCGATCCCGAAGTCATCCTGATGGACGAGCCCTGTTCGGCGCTCGACCCGATTGCCACCGCCCGCATCGAGGAGCTCATCCACGCCCTGCGCGGGCGCTATGCCATCGTCATCGTCACGCATAACATGCAACAGGCGGCACGCGTGTCGCAGCGGACAGCGTTTTTCCACCTCGGCACGCTCGTCGAATACGGGGTAACGTCGGACATCTTCACCAATCCGAAGATGGAGCGCACCAAGGACTATATCACCGGAAGGTACGGCTGATGGCCATCGGAACAGAGCATACCGTCAAAGCCTTCGACGACGAGATCGGCGAGCTGCGCGGCCATATCGCCGAGATGGGCGGTCGCGCCGAAGCCGCGATTGCCAGTGCGATGGAAGCGCTGGTCAAGCGCGATCTTGATCTCGCCCGCAAGGTCATCGAGGAAGACAAGGCCATCGACCGCCTCGAAAGCGAGGTCGAGAAACTGGCCGTCCGCATCATCGCGCTGCGCGCCCCGATGGCCGACGACCTGCGCGATGTGATCGCCGCACTGAAGATCGCCGCCGTGCTCGAGCGCATCGGCGACTATGCCAAGAATATCGCCAAGCGCGCCGGTGCGCTGGAGGGACGGCGCAAGATCGAACCGATCTCGCTGCTGCCGTCGATGGCCAAGATCGCGACCGAAATGGTTCACGACGTGCTCAACGCCTATGCCGCGCGCGATGCCGCGCTGGCAGTCGCGGTCAACGAGCGCGACAAGGTGGTCGACGATTTCTACAATTCGATCTTTCGTACGCTCGTCACCTATATGGTCGAGAACCCGCAGAGCATCGGCAATGCCGCACACCTGCTGTTCGTCGCCAAGAACATCGAGCGGGTGGGCGACCATGCCACCAACGTCGCCGAGATGGTCTATTTCGCCGCCACCGGCGAATATATGGCCGAGCGCGACAAGGGCGACCCCTTTGCCGAAGACGAAGGAGCCTGACGCCAATGGCACGCGCCAAAATGCTGCTGGTCGAGGACGATGCGGCGCTAGCCGAACTGCTGGTCTATCATTTCCGCCGCGAGGATTTCGACGTCAAGCAGACGGCGGACGGCGAAGAGGCGCTGTTGCTGGCGCAGGAGAATGCGCCCGACATCGTGCTGCTCGACTGGATGGTCGAGGGGCTGTCGGGTATCGAGGTCTGCCGCCGCCTGCGCCGGATGCCCGAGACCGCCAACGTGCCGATCATCATGCTGACCGCGCGCGGCGAGGAAGAGGACCGCGTGCGCGGGTTGGAAACCGGGGCCGACGATTATGTGACCAAGCCGTTTTCGCCGCGCGAACTCGTCGCGCGCGTCGGCGCGGTGCTGCGCCGTGTGCGTCCGGCGCTGGCGGGCGAGGCCCTGGTTTATGCCGATCTCGAAATGGATACCGTCGGGCACAAGGTGAAGCGCGGCGGCAAGATGGTGCCGCTGGGGCCGACCGAATTCCGCCTGCTCAAGCACTTCCTCGAACACCCCGCGCATGTCTTTTCACGCGAGCGGTTGCTCGACAGCGTCTGGGGTCATGACAGCGATATCGAGCCGCGCACCGTCGATGTCCACATCCGTCGGCTGCGGAAAGCGATCAACGAGGGCGGTTATGCGGACATCATCCGCACGGTGCGGTCGGCGGGTTATGCACTCGATGCCGAGGGGCGTCTTTAGACCAGTCGAACCGTCGGCGAGGCGAAACGAGGAAACTTTCTGCGTTGATGGCCATTGATCTCCACGACGGTGCACGCCCCCTGCGCCGCCCCGACGGAGATCGATAATGAAAATGATTGCCATCGCTGCCGCGCTGCTCGCGAGCAGCACCGCCTTTGCCCAGACCGCCCCGGGCACACCGCCTGCCGATGCGATGCAGACCACGCCGCCCGCGCCCCCGACCGATCCGGCCATGACGCCGCCCCCGCCTGCCCCGCCGGCTGACCCTGCCGCTGCCCCGATGCCGCATGCCGCACCCCCTGCTACGGAAATGGCGGCCCCGACTGCACCTGCGGCTCCCATGGCCGAACCGGCCCCCGCTCCCACGGCACAGGCGAGCTACCCACGCTGCTCGGCGACCGTGACCGACGAGTGCCGTCAGAATTCGGCGCGCGAGAGCGATCGCAAGGGCGGCCCGCGCAAGCGTCGCGGTTGACGTAAACGGAAACCCGGTGCATCGGCTGGGCTTGTTTTTGCCGATGCATCAGGGGTTCCGGTCATGACTATCTCATTCGAAAATCGCGTTGCCATCGTCACGGGTGCCGGTGGCGGCTTGGGCCGCGCCTATGCACTCGAACTGGCCAAGCGCGGCGCGAAAGTCGTGGTCAACGATCTGGGCGTTGCGCGCGATGGCACCGGCCATTCGGACGCCGCCTTGGCCGTGGTCGAAGAAATCCGCAGCCTCGGCGGCACCGCCATGTCGAACGGCGGCAGCGTCACCGAATATGAGCAGATGGTCGCAATGGTCGAACAGGCCAAGGCCGAATGGGGCCGCGTCGACATCCTGATCAACAACGCGGGTATCCTGCGCGACAAGAGTTTTGCCAAGATGGAGCCGGCCGATTTCGATCTGGTGGTGAAAGTCCATCTGAGCGGCAGCGCCAATGTGACCAAAGCAGTGTGGGACACGATGCGCGAACAGGCCTATGGCCGTATCCTGATGACCGCGTCGTCGACCGGCCTGTTCGGCAATTTCGGGCAAGCGAATTATGGCGCGGCCAAGCTGGGCCTCGCGGGGCTGACCAAGACGCTCTATTTGGAGGGCGCGAAGTACAACGTCCGCGTCAACACCATCGCGCCGGTCGCGGGCACGCGGATGACCGAAGACTTGTTTCCCGCCGAAGCCTTCAAGGCGTTCGCCCCCGAAAACGTCGTCCCTGCCGCGCTCTATCTGGTGAGCGAAGACGCCCCCTCGAACGCCATTATCGGCGCGGGCGCGGGCGTGGTGCAGGCGGCCTATGTGACGCTGACCCCCGGCGCGTTCCTGCCCGCCGACGACCGCACCCCAGAGGCGGTGGCACGCCTGTGGGACAAGATCACCGACCGGACAGGAGAGATCGTTCCCGCATCGGGGAACGAGCAGTCGATGCTGATCTTCAAGACGATGCAGGGGTAAGCAGGAACTCGTGGTCCTAAAATGGGGGAGGAATCCGGCGCTTTAGCGTCAACGCCGTCACTGTTCGACCGTCCCACTTCACCTCGGCCTCCCATAGGCCACCAGCGAACAGCACGCCACGGAGTGGATCGACATACGCGATTTCATCGATCGGAAACTCCCGGAATGCCGCAAGCGGACTGGCAAACCGTTGAGTCAATACCGCTGTTCTAACCTGTCCCGATGCAATCCGCGACTGCTGATAGCGATCCAATTGGTCGGCATACTCATCGGCAAACGCCAAATCCAGTGCCAGTCGTTTGCCTCTGCGTGCGCGAATCCAAAGCGCTGCAAGGTTTCGAACAAGCGTAAGCGCATTTGCGCGGTCACTCGTATCCACTGCAAACGATGGTTTCAACGGAGCATCACAGACACCCTGTAGCCGACTGTCTGGCACCCAACGAGCATAGGATTGGACGCGCGTGCCCTTTGGTGCAGCAGGTTGCGGCTCCATCGCAGTGGCTGGGTTGATAGTCGCAAAATCGATGACGTAGGAACGTGTCGCACAAAATTCGCGATCTTCCGATGGAACGGGCGCCTCGAACAGCTGGATCGAAGTTACCCATGGCAATGGCGCATCCATACCGTTTGGAGAAACAATCGCTTTGACGATCCTCACGCTGGCGCGAGGCAGAAAGCGGCGCGCCAAATCGTCGGGAGACGCGGCCCTCGCTTCTTCGAGCATGATCGACGTTTGAGCAGCAGTCGCTGACGGCACAGAAAGCGTTGCCGCCCAAAGCCATGCTACCGCAAAGGAGAAATTGCTCGCTGCGGAACCTGGAGTGGCCCTCATACTACTAACCCTCAACCAGCTTCATCAACCGCCGCTCGACCGGGGCCAATACCGGCCCCAACTCCTGCCCGCGCTTGAGCACATTCCCATGCTCGCCGATCAGCGCCCATTGGCCCTGGCGGTTGCGGAAAGCTGGGTGTTTCTCAACGCGATATTCGGGGCGTTCGGTCGCGCGGCGGTAGGCGGCAAACACAGCAGCGTCGCGGTCGAACTGGACGGCATAGTCGCGCCAGTGTCCGGCGGCGACCATGCGGCCATAGAGATCGAGAATGCGGGTCAGTTCGGCACGGTCGAAACCGACTTGCGGGGGCGCACGGTTGGGAAACGCGAGGACGCTCAAGCGGATTTACGCCCCTCTTCGCGTTCGTCGACATAGGCGGCGAGTTTCGCGCGCAGCGTTTCCACTTCGCATTTCAGGATTTCGAGCTGCTGCGTCGCCGGGTCGAAGCGTTCGCTGCACGGGGTACCATAGGGGACGAAGCCGCTGTTCGCCTCGACCAAAGTCGACCGCGCCGGAATGCCGACCATCGTCGCGCCGGGCACGACATCCTTCGTCACCACCGAGTTCGCGCCGATCCGCGCACCCGCGCCGACCGTGATCGGACCCAGCACTTGCGCGCCCGAACCGATAATAACGCCGTCCGAAATGGTTGGATGGCGCTTGCCGGGGATGCCATCGGCCGGGTTGGTACCGCCCAAGGTCACGCACTGGTAGATCGTCACATCGTCGCCGATCTCCGCCGTCTCGCCGATGACGGTAAACCCATGATCGATAAAGAAATTCCGCCCGATCTTCGCACCCGGGTGAATGTCGATCGCGGTGAAGAACCGCCCGACATGATTGACGAAGCGCGCCGCCCAGTAGAGCTCTCCGCCATAGAGCCAGTGCGCCAGCCGGTGGAACGCCAGCGCCCAGGCCCCTGGATAGAGCAGCACTTCCCATCGCGAGCGCGCCGCAGGGTCGCGCGCCTTGATCGAGTCGAGATAGGAAATCAGGCCGCTTGCCATAGGTGCCTCCCCGGCACTGTTGTGAGGACGCGATTTAGGCACGACGACGAGCGGTTTCAAACCCAAGCCGAAAGCTGGGCTTTTGCGGGAGCGAGTGCTTGTGTGCTTGCCGGGCGCGCGCAGCCCTGCAACACCGGCACCCATGACGTTCGACCTTGCGATGTTCGAAGCGCTGTTGCCGTTCATCGCGGTCGGCTTTGCCGCGCAGCTGATCGACGGTGCCCTAGGCATGGCGTTCGGCGTGATCTCGAACACGCTGCTGGTCAGCGTCCTCGGCGTGCCGCCCAAACAGGGATCGGCGGGCGTCCATCTCGTCGAGATGTTTACCACGGCGGCGAGCGGGATAAGCCATGTCGCGCACCGCAATGTCGACTGGTGGCTGTTCGTGCGGCTGGTGTTCCCGGGCATTATCGGCGGTGTACTCGGCGCCTATATCCTGGTCAGCCTCGACGCCTCGATCACGCGACCGTTCGTCATGGCCTATCTCTCGCTGATCGGCATTTACCTGCTCGCGCGCTCGTTCGGGGTGACGCCGCAACCGCGCCGCCCGCGCGTGATCGCGCCGCTCGGGCTGATCGGCGGGTTCCTCGATGCGGCGGGCGGCGGCGGCTGGGGACCGGTAGTAACGTCGAACCTGCTGCTGCAGGGCAGCGACCCGCGCAAGACCATCGGCACGGTCAATACCGCCGAGTTCTTCCTGACCACCAGCATCTCGATTGCCTTCATCGTGGGAATCGGATTCGAGGCGTTCACGACCGCGACGATCGGATTGCTGATCGGCGGCATTGCCGCTGCCCCGTTCGGTGCGCTGCTGGCAAAGCGTATTGCCCCGACGATGCTGTTGCGACTGGTCGGGATCGTGCTGACAGCGACGAGTGCGTTCAGCCTGTATCGCGCGCTCGCCTAGCTCCAGCGCGCCGCTGCCGCGTCGTCGCTCGTCCGCGCCTCGACCCAGACCTCGCGCCCGTCGGCGAAGCTTTCACGCTTCCAAAACGGGGCATCGGTCTTCAACCGGTCGATCAGGAACGCACATGCCTCCAGCGCGTCGCTGCGATGCGCGCTCGCGCAAGCGACGAGAACAATGGGGTCGCCCGGGACCAGCCGCCCGACCCGGTGGACAAGTGTGACGCCACCCAGCGACCAGCGCGACGCCGCTTCCCCGGCCAGCGCGCGCAATGCCGCTTCGGTCATTGCCGGATAATGTTCGAGGGTCAGCGCGGTCAGCCCGCCATCGCCGCGCACGATCCCGGTAAAGCTGGCCACCGCGCCCATGCCATCCTTCCCGAGCGCGGCGATTTCTGCGCCCGTATCGAACAGCTCGGCAGAGACGCGGACGGCGATCATCCGCCCGTTACCGGCGGGAAGAACGCGATTTCCTTTGCGCTCCGGATGTCGGTGTCGAACCGCGCCATGACTTGATCGACCGCCACGCGCAGACGGTCGCGGTCGGCGAAGACCGGGTGGCGGGTGGCGAGCCAGTCGGCGAGATCGGTGACCGTCGCCACACCGTCGGGCAGATCGATCCGCTCCTCGCCCGTCCCCAACGCTTCGCGCACCCTGGCGAAATAGAGCAACGTGACCAAGCCGCTCAGTCCATGTGCTTCAGGCCGGCACGCAGATAGTCCCAGCCGGTAATGACCGTCAGCACAGCGGCCGCCCACAGCGTCGTCAGGCCGACGGTATGCGGCAAGTTGGCGACATCGCTGCCCAGCGGCACGGTCCATTCGGGCAGCGCGCGCCCGAGAATCAGCGCGCCAAGGCTGATCATCTGCAGCGTCGTCTTCCACTTGGCGAGCCGCGACACGGGTATCGAAACACGCAACGGCCCGAGAAATTCGCGCAGGCCCGACACCGCAATTTCGCGGATCAAAATGATCAGCCCGGCGATGACATGCATGTCGCCGACATACGGCCCGCGCAGCACGCCCTGCGCCGCGAGCACAAGGATTACGGCAGCGATCATGATCTTGTCGGCGATGGGATCGAGGAACTGGCCCAACTTCGACACCGTCCCTTGCGCGCGGGCCAGATAGCCGTCGAAATAGTCGGTGATACCCATCAGGCAATAAACCGCGAACGCCAGCCCGTAGCCAAGCTGCCAGGTCGGCCACCACAGCAGCGCCACCAGCAACGGGACCGTAACGATCCGCGACAGGGTGAGAATGTTGGGCAGGCTTAGCACGGATCGACCCTCTAACCGCCATTGGACGCGCGCGCAAAGCCCGCTATGGCGCTCGCGAAACCGGCTAAGGATCGCCCCACCCCCATGCAGATGTCGCTCGCGCTGATGAACCGGCGCCGTTTCCTGCCCTTGTTCGTCACGCAGTTCCTCGGCGCGATGAACGACAATCTGTTCAAGACCGCGATGGTCCTGTTCGTGATCTACAACATCTACAACGATCCCAAGCAGGAAGAGATGTTCAGCGCGGTCGCCTCCGCCGTGTTCATTCTGCCCTTTTTCCTGCTGTCGGCCGTCGCCGGACAGCTGGCCGATGCCTATGACAAGGCGCGGCTGGTGCGGATCGTGAAAACCTGCGAGATCGGCATCATGGTGATCGGCGGTGCGGGACTGCTGATCGGCAACATCCCGCTGATGATGATCGCGCTGTTTTCGATGGGCGTGCATTCGACCTTTTTCGGGCCGATAAAATACGCAATTCTGCCCCAGCATCTTGCCACCGACGAGGTGCTTGGCGGCACCGGTCTGGTCGAGGCGGGCACTTATATTGCGATTTTGGCAGGCACGATCCTGGCCGGATTCATCAACCATCATGTTGCCGCCGCCGGCGTCATCATTATCGCCGTCATCGGCTGGTTCGCAGGCCGCGAGGTACCTTCAGCCCCACCCGTGGGCAGCGATCACCGGATCGATTGGAATATTTTCCGCGCGTCCTACCGTCTGATCTCGGCGACGATGCATGTCCGGCACCTGTTTCTGGCGATCGTCTCGATCAGCTTTTTCTGGATGATCGGGGCAGTGTTGTTCGTACAGTTTCCGCCATTGGTGAAGAACGTCCTTCAAGCCGACAAAAGCGTCGCCAGCCTGTTTCTCGCCATTTTTTCGATCGGCATCGCCATCGGGTCGGTCTGGATCAACCGACTGCTCAAGAACGAGGTTTCGGCGCGGTTTGCGCCGGTCTGCGTGCTGTTCATGGGTGCCTTCGTGCTCGGCTTTCACTTTATCGCGAAATTCTGGACGCGCGGGCCGGAAGGGTCGCTCTACAACATCGTCGAATTCGCGCATCTGCCCGGCGCGCCCGTGCTGCTCACCTGTTTGCTGGCGATTGCCGTGTCGGGCGGCATGTTCGTCGTGCCGCTTTATGCTTTCCTGACGACGACGGTGGCGAAGAGCGAGACGGCGCGCACCGTGGGCGCCAATAATTTCGTCAACGCGGGATGCATGGTCGTGGGATCGGTGCTGGCGGTCGCGCTCAGCGCCCTCGGCGTCTCGGCGACCGATCAGTTTATCATGACAGCGGCAATGTGCGTCGTGTCGGCATGGCTCGCCTGGATGCTGCACAAGGCGTGTCCGGCCGGGGATTGTTTCCCGACAAACTAGACGGCCGACCGGGTAAGGGGGTGCATCCACCCGGTCGACCGCCTCGACGACGGCGCTAGTGACGCCGTCCGCCGCCGAACCGGGGCCGGTGGAAACCCGCCGCGCGGGTCGTGCTGACATCGCGCGTGATTTGGCCGTTGGCGCGGGTCGCCGTAACGTTTTTATCGAACACCGTAGCGCCCGCGCTGTTGGTGACGGTCCGGTCGCGGGTGTAACCGCTGTCGGTCCGCATTCCCTGTCCGGCCAGCGTGTAGGTTTCCCCACCGCGCCCGGTCGCTGTGCCGCTGGCGGTATAACCGGTGTCGGTGCGGGTACGTTCGTAATCGAAGCTGCGCGTCTTGCCGTTGAAGCCGGTGGCGCTGCCGCTCGCCGTCACACCGGTATCAGCACGTGTCCGGTCGTAGCTGCGCGTCGCGATAGCGCCATCGCTGGCGCGGATCGCGGTCATATCGCGGCTGTAGGTGCCCGCCGCCTTGTCGCGGACGGTCACCCGGGTCGCATCGACCTTCGGCCCGTCATAGGTGGTCGTGCGGGTGACCGGCTCGGCCAGGGCTGCGCCGGACGCCGCCAGCGCGACAATCGAAACGAGGATAAGTGTTTTCATCGAACTTGCTCCTGAACCTGTCCCCGACCATCGGGGTGTAAGTGTGGGAGGATCGGCCGATCGCTCGAAGGGGAGAACGCGGAAGGCGGAGAAACCCTTCGGGAGAACCATTCGGGGGGCAGACTTGCTATTGCTGGCCCAGTCGTTGCGCACGGCGTTGCTGCGCGCGCTCGCGAAGTCGAGCGCGCTGTTCGGGCGACAGCGCCTGGAGCCGCTCGCGGCGGGCAGCGCGCGCTTCGGGCGTCATGTGCTGCAGGCGTTGGCCGAAGGGTGCCGCGTCGCCTTGGGCAACCGGTAGCGGTAGCGGCATCGATACGGTCGGCGGAGCGGCCGCAGCCGGCGTATCCGCTGCCTGCCGATCGGCCAGTTTTGCCTCGCGCGCCTGGATACGCCGGTCGATCATCTTTTCCGCCACCAGCCGGTCGCGCCGCGCGGCCCGGGCAAGCGCCGCGCGGTCGGCCAGGTCGAGCGGGCGGGTACCGGGGATCGACGGGTCGATACCCGGCCCCATCAGCGCCTGACGTCGTTCGGCGGCACGTCGTTGAAGTTGCTGGCGAACACGCTCACGGATCAGGGCCGCCGCGACAGGGTGCTCGGCGGCGAAGACCTCACGCCGCTCGCGCCGTTCTTCGCGCAACGCCATGCGCTCGCCCGGCAGCAGCGGGCGCGGGAGCAAGCCCACCGGAGTCGGATCGGCGAGCGGCACCACGGGCGGCAGTGGTGCAATCGCGCTCCGCACGTCTGCGGGTTTCGGCGCGACGTGCACGGGCTTCGCGACCGGCCTCGGCTTGGGTGCCAGCATTGCGGTCAGTACCGGCACCTCGATCCCGACGCTGCCGAGCAGGCCCGAAGCAACCGCCCCCGCGCTCAACAGCGCGACCGCGCAGGTGCCCAGCACGACCTGCCGCCCGCGCCGCCACATGCCGCGCCGGTCACGGCGCGGCACGGCGAACGGCGCGGCGGTCGGCGTCGCGGCGGCAGCAATGATCCGGTCCGCAAGTCCTGCCGACAACGGCGGGACGTCGAAGCGGTCGAGTTCTTTGGCGAGTGCCGCGTTAAGGGCGTCGGTCATTGCGCCGCCTCCTTGATCGGGGTCAGCGCTGCGCGCAGCGCGGTACGCGCACGGAGCAGCAGCGACTCGAACGCCTTGATGTTCATGTCCATCGTCTCTGCCGCCACCTGGTTCGATACCTCTTCATAATAGGTCAGCACGATTGCCGCGCGCTGCCGGTCGGGCAGCGCGGCAATCGCGGCGACCGTCACTGCGCGCAGCCGTGCCGCGTCCATTTCGTCGGGTGCGAGCGGCGCCTCGTCGACGCGGTCGGGCACCTCGGCGTCGCTGGCAAAGCGCCGCCGCCGCAGCCGGTCGAGGCACTGGTTGACGACCACACGCTTGAGCCACGCGCCCGTCCCCGCGCCGCCCGCCTGCCATTTGGCAGCGTCGCGCCACAGCCGCAGCAACGCCTCCTGCGCCAGATCCTCGGCCTCGGTCGCGTCGCCGATCATGCGATAGGCGATGCGGTGAAGCGGGCGGACATGGCGGTCGACGAGGATACGGAATGCCGTCGCATCGCGCGCGTGCACCCGCGCCATCAGCGCATCGTCGCTGACCATATCGTCACGCCGCAGTGCCGGTTGCGCCTGTGTCACGTCCCTCCGCCGGATGCCATGGTCGTCCCTGTTGGACGATATTACGCACCGGGAGGCAATTCCCTTCGCGTCAGGCGAGGAAGGTCGAAAACGCCATGAATGCAGCGATGAACGTCAGCGCGAAAAGCGCGCGATCCGACAGCGGCTCCCGCGTGCCGCTCACCTCGATGACGGGAGGCGGCAGGATCTGCCGGAAGGGGTGGCGGGCCGACTCGTTGGTCAGGACTAGGCGACGTGTCATAGGCGCAAACGTAAACGCGCCGTTGACCATCGTGACCAGCCATATTCGTGGTTAAACTGCAACTGTCCGGTAACGGCACGTTTTAGCAATCGATAACGGCAAACGCTTAATGGCCTTCGATCTTGCGCCGGATCGCACGCAGCGACAACCAGACCAGCACGGCAATTACGGGTGCGGCAATCCCAAGCGCCAGCGTCGCATCGAAGCCATGCTGGACATGTTCCAGCGCTTTGATCGGATAGGACAACAGCATCAGCGAATAATAGCTGATGGCCGCCACCGACAGCCCTTCGACCGTGCGTTGCAGGCGCAGCGAAGCGTCGGCGCGGGCGTTCATCGAACTGAGCAGTTCGGCACTCGTCGCCTCGTCCGCCACCTTGATCCGCGTGTCGAGCATCGCCCCTGCCCGCGCGATACGCGCAATCACCGCGCGTTCGCGTTCCGCCACCGAATTGCAGGTCCGCATTGCGGGCGCGAGGCGGCGCTCCATGAATTCGGCGATGGTCTGGACGCCCGCGATCTTTTCTTCGCGCAACGACGCAACGCGGTCGCGGACAAGGTCATGATAGGCGTTGGCACCGCCGAAGCGGAAGGTGGTGCGCGCGCTCAAGCCTTCCGCCTCGCCCGACAGCGTTATCAGCCGCGAGAGCAAAGTGCGGTCGGCCTCCACCCCCTCTTCCGCCGCCAGCCGCGAGGCGAGCTCGCCCGCTTCAGCCTCGATCGCGCGCAACTTCACCGTCGCCTCGCCCGCCAGCGGAAAGGCGAGGAGCGCCATTAACCGATAGGTCTCGATTTCGAGAAGAATCAGCGCCAGCCGTCCCGCCAATGCTGCATCGTTAGAGCGCAGCATAACTCGGAACCGCGTCATGCCGCTGTCGTCGGCGCGAAAGTCGGTGAAGACGCGAGCGGCTCTCTCAAGCACTTCCGCACCGATGATCACGCCATCGGAAGCCAGCGGCGGCGACCGGTCGCCGGTATCGTCGCGCCGCAGCTCGAGCATTGTCGCAACAAGTACATCCTCCGGAAATTGCAGGAGCCAGTCCGAAGGAAGGCGTTCGAGCGGACCGCGCGGATCGGCGGCTGTCGGTGGCGGGCAAAAGAACGTCCAGCTCGAAAATTCGGTATGGCGCTCCCAGCGCAGCGACCAGCCCGGCCCCTCAAGCGCCCACCAACGGGCACGGCGATCAGGTACTTGCGCGTCGAAACGGGCACACAGATCGGCCATATGGGCGCGATCGCTATCGGCAGCTTCCTGTCCGGACACATTGGCGAGGCGGATCGCGACGACCGGCGCATCGAGCGGAGTAGAGGGCCGCGCATGCGCCTCCGCCAACAGGCGATCCCGGTCGGCGTGCCAGTCGAAACCCGTGCTCTGCTGCATCGCTGCCGTCCCCTCTTCCGACCACGCTAGACGATGGCATTTTGGACACAAGCTATTGTGATTGCGCGGGCATCCTTTTCATGCAATTTCCGCCGCCTGACTATGGCGTCAGCAAGAATTTGCGGATGGAGAAGCACATGGCGAGTGTGAAGGCATATCTGGGCGTTTCGCTGGGTATCGTTGCGTTACTGGCTTTGCCGGCCTGTTCCAAAAAGGCCGAAGACGATGCGGCACCCGCTGCGGCAACGGCAGAAACCAATGCTGCGGCACCGGCTGCGGCGGTCGCGCCTGCCGCGGACAACACCGATACGCTCGACGGCAGCAAATTCGCGAGCTTTACTGGCGACGCGGCCGCCGGCGAAAAGGTTTTCCTCAACTGCAAGACCTGCCATTCATCGGAAGCCGGCAAGAACATGGTCGGCCCCTCGCTGCACTCGATCCAGGGTCGTCATTCGGGCGAGATCCCGGGCTTCAGCTATTCCGCCGCCAACAAGGCGAGCGGCATCGTGTGGAGCGACGAGAAACTGTTCCAGTATCTCGAAAATCCGCAGCGCGTGATTCCCGGCACCAAGATGACCTATACCGGCGTAAAGGATCCGCAGCAGCGAGCGAACCTGATCGCGTACCTCAATACGCTGAAGTAACTACGCCTGTCGGCGGTGTCGCATGTCGGCCAGATGGACCGGCAGCGACACCGTCAGCGGCAAGGCAATCCAGTACCACGGTGCCCCCGTAAGCGCGGCGCGCAGCGCGATCAGCATCAGCGCGCCGGGGGCCAGCGTCAGGAAGACAGTGAGCGGCGACCATCGTCGTACGACCAGCCAGATGCCCTCGATCAACATGAACCCCAGCACGACATCGACAGCGTGACCGCTGGCGAAGAACCAGCTCATTCGGCGGGAACTATCGGCGGTCCGTCGACCTTGCCGATGCCCAGCAAATGCCCGAGATCCTTGAAGAAGATGCGGACGTGCGCCATCGGGTCGGCGCGGACCAGCGCCTTGTTCATATACGCATCCCACGTCAGCCGCTGGACATCGGGATCGGCGCACATTTTGACGAAGCGCTCGCGGCGCTTGTCCGACGAATACCAGAAATATTGCATGATACCGAGGATCAGAAACACCCGGCCATGCTGGCGCATGAAACGTTTCCGCGCCTGTTTGAGCGCCGAAGCCTTGCCGGTGGCGAGGCAGAGCTCGACCGCGTCAGCCGCTTCGCGCCCCGCCGCCATCGCGTAGTAAATCCCCTCGCCCGAGGCAGGTGCGACAACGCCAGCCGCATCGCCCGCGACCACAACGTCGCGCCCGTTGTCCCAGCGTTTCAGCGGCTTGAGCGGAATCGGCGCGCCTTCCTTGCGGATCGTTTTCAGCGCGTCGAGACCGGTCTGCCGCCGCAGTTCCGCCGTCGCCTCGCGCAGCGGAAACCCCTTATTGGCGCTGCCCAAACCGATGCTGGCGGTATGCCCGTGCGGAAACACCCAGGCGTAAAAGTCGGGCGAATGCCGGCCCTGATACAGCACGTCGCAGCGGTTGGGGTCGTACCCGGGCACGCCGCCCTCAGGTACCTCGACAATTTCGTGATAGGCGAACACGCAGGGGATGCGGTCGGCCCCTTTCAGTTCCTGCCGCGCGACGCCCGAGCGTGCGCCGTCCGCACCGATCACCGTCTTTGCGCGCGCGCTAAGTTCCGCGCCGCCGCGCTCGCCGCGCCACACCACGCGCGCCGCACCGTCGGGATCGCGGTCGATGCGCTCGAACGTTCCGGTTTCGCGTTCGGCACCCGCGAGCGCCGCCCGCGCGCGTAGCCATTCGTCGAACACTTC
Organism: Sphingomonas sp. SUN039; assembly: GCF_024758725.1. NCBI lineage: Bacteria > Pseudomonadati > Pseudomonadota > Alphaproteobacteria > Sphingomonadales > Sphingomonadaceae > Sphingomonas > Sphingomonas sp. SUN039. The sequence continues at coordinate 1,679,295 of NZ_CP096972.1, forward strand.
GCGGTCGACCATGCCAACCGCGCCGTTGCCGACGGGCATATCGACACAGTTTCCCGACGGCGCGATCATCCGCGCGGTCGTTGCCTGGGCGACCATCAGGCTGTCCGGAATCTCGAAATCGCGGTTGAGGCGCGGCGGGATCGCGCCACCGCATGGCTTGATGCGTCCCGCGCGGTCGATCAGCAGCACCCGCCGCCCCAGCCGCGCCAGATCGGTCGCCGCTGTCGCACCCGACGGCCCGCCGCCGACGACAATCGTATCGTAATCGTAACTCATGCCAGTACCTCCCGCGCCCGCGCCGGGGCAGACGATACCGCCCCCGCCGCAAGCCAGGCCGCAACGAGGAACAGCCCCGCCTCGACCGCGAATACATTGGAAAAGGCGAGGCCATCGGCCCCGGTCATCGCGCGCATGGCATCGACACCGACCGCGCCGATCAGCCCGCCGAGGCCGAAGGCAATCGCCTGCGCCGCCCCCCATACGCCCATACGGATGCCTTCCTTTTGCCCACCGCCCTGCCCGGCCAGCGCCATCATCGCGCCGATAGCCGAAACCGCGAACACGCCATTGCAGAAGCCGAGCAGCGCGACATTGGCAGCTAGCGGCCAGTGTGGCGCGAGTTGAGCGCCCGCTGCCAGCGCCGCCACAGCGACCGCCGAGCCGAGGCATCCCCCGACCGTCCAGCCGCGAAGGCCGCGCGCGGTCCCGCCGCCGAAGGTCCGCGCACCGAAACCGACGAGGATCATGCCCGCCAGCACGCCTTGATGCTGGATACCCGACAGGCCGGTCGATTGCCCCGGCGTGTACGCGAACATCAGGCCCGCAAAGGGTTCGAGGATCATGTCCTGCATCGAATAGGCGAGCATCGACATGAAGACGAAAACCGTAAAGTTACGCGCTTCGGGGTCGGCCCAGATTTCGCGGAGCGCCGTGCCGAAACCGGTTTCGGGGCTTGCGCGCGGCTCGGCGACCGGTACGCCCTCGATACCCCACACCCCGAGCAGGGCCAGCGCAAAAGCGACCAGCGCCACCCCGCCGACCACCGCAAACAGCCGCTGCACCGAAAAGGGTTCGAGCAACTTGCCCGCGACACCTGCCGCCACGATGATCCCGACGATCATCATGATCCACGTCAGCGACGCCGCGCCCGCGCGGCGTTCGGGTGCCGTCCGCGTCGCCAGCAGCGCCAACAGCGATGTCCCCGCCGCGCCGACACCCGCGCCGATCAGGGTGAAGGCGAGGATGGCAAGCGCCAGCATCTGCCAAACCGTGGCCGTGACCGCGAGCATCGACCCGCCCGCCAGTACCGCCATCCCGCCGATAATCCACGGGGTCCGCCGCCGCCCCTTGTCGGAACCGTACCCCCAGGCCGGGCGCGACAATTGCACCGCATAGTGCCACGCCACCAGCCCTGCCGGGATGGCCGCCGCCATCGCGTATTCGACGACCATCACCCGGTTGAGCAGCGACGTCGACAGCATGACCATCGCGCCGATCGCGCTCTGGACAAGTCCGAGGCGCGCAATCTGCGGCCAAGACAGTGGCGTCATATCACGCCCCCGAGGCCGAGGGCGGCGGCGAGCATGCCGAGGACGTAACAGCTCGTGCCGGTGGCGTTATACCAAGGGGCAAGCGCCTTGGGGTCGCTCAGCATCCGCGCCATCAGGGCGAACTGGACAAGCAACAGCGCACCGACGACTCCCGCCGACAGGACCAGCGCCCATTGCATGAGCAACGCGACGACCGCCGCCTGCGGCACCGCCATGACCAGACACGCCAGCCGCGCCGCATTCGTCACGCCGAGGCGTACGGGCAGCGAGCGCACGCCTGTCGCGCGGTCGCCCTCGACCGCCTTGAAATCGTTCAATGTCATGATCCCGTGCGCGCCAAGGCTGTAGAGCAGCAACACAATGAGTATCTGTGCCGAGGGCAATGCGCCGAGCATTACCGCCGCGCCAGTAAACCACGTCAGACCTTCATAGGTAATCGCGACGACCGCCGGTCCGGCCCAGCCATCGGCCTTCAGCCGCAGCGGGGGCGCACTATATGCCCAGGCGCAAGCCAGCCCGAGCAAGGTCGCGGCAAACACCCAGGTTCCGGCAGGCCAGGCGACAACCGCCCCCAGCGCCGTGCCGATAATCGCGATCCGCAGGCCCCAGTTGCCCGCAATCCGCCCCGACGGGATCGGACGGTCGGGCTCGTTGATCGCATCGACATGGCGGTCGAACCAGTCGTTCACAGCTTGGCTCGTGCCGCACACCAGCGGGCCGGTAAGGACGACGCCGATGAGGAGAAAAGGCAGCCGCTCGGCCACCGGCACGCCCGACGACACCACCCCGCACAGGAACGCCCACATCGGCGGAAACCAAGTGATCGGCTTCAGCAGCGCAAGCACATCGCGCACGGCGGGAACCGGCACCGGAGCGGGCGGGGACAGCGAGCTGGCCATGGGTGCGAGGCTATGCCTGACACTGGAGAGCGTCAAGAAGAATGGACAGTTAATTCAGCGTCCCAAGCCGCGCGGACTAATCCCCGTCGCCGACCAGATTGCCCAGCCCGTGCCGGTGCAGTTTCGAATAGAGCGATTGCCGCGACACGCCCAGAATTTCAGCCGCCGAGGCGCGATTGTCGCTGGTGTATTCGAGTGCCGCCTCGATACAGAGCCGCTCGATCAGGTCGGTCGATTCGCGGACGATGTCTTTCAACGACATGCGCCCGACGAGTTCGGTCAGCTGTTCGACCGAACGCGGCATGTCCTTGGGCTGCGGCGGCAAATCGCGGGCGCGGCGGGCGATGCTGCGGATCGAGAAGCCATAGCCGTCGCCCTCGATGGTCGGGGCCGCTACCGCCGACACTTCGACTTCTTCTACGTTGCCGCCCCGCCCGCGCAGGATCGTCGCGATGTTGCGGACATTGCCGTATTCGCGGATCTGGTCGACGATGAGATCGACGTCGATGCCCGAGCGACCGAGATAGTCTCCAAGCGATGTGCCCTTGAGCCGCGCCGCCGAAACTTCGCCCGCCATATCGACGAAGGCGGCATTGACCGACAGCATCGACAGCTTCGCGTCGGTCAGGACGAACCCGTCGGGCAGCCGCTCGATCAGGTCGCGCATCGGCTGGATGTCGGCCGTGTCGCCGTGCGATTTCGTCAGGAACCGGATCAGGTAGAATGCCGTACGATCCTGCCGGAACGCCATAGCTGACACGCCGATATTCGCCTTACCACCCGCGAGCCGCAGCTGGACCGGCTCCGCCGTGTCGCTCGCTGTCGCCTGCCCGAGGTAGGCGAACAGAGCCTCGTGATCGCTGCTATGGATGAGGCTTGTCAGCGTGCGGTTGACTAGAGCTCCGGGCTTTACCTTGGCCAGCGCCGTCGCCGCCGGATTGGCTTCGCGGATGCGGCGGGTGTCGGCCTCGACGATCATCACTGCTTCGCTGTCCAGATCGAACAGCATCCGGTAGCGCGTTTCGGCCTGACGCAACTTCAGGTAATCGCGCTCAAGCGACTGTTGCGCCTGGATCAGGCGCTGTTGCAGCGCCGCCTGCGCGCGCATGTCCTGCCCGATCGCCACGATATTGCCATCGCTGCCCGACCCGACCGCCAGATAGCGCACCGGCACATCGCCGTCGTTGCTCGGATGGTTGATCTGCCGCCAGCGGGGCACGGCGTCGCTATGCGCCGCCGCCAGCATCTCGGCGATCTTGGGCTGGCTTTCGATATTGGCTAGGTCGGCCCAGTTGCGCCCGATCCAGCCATCCTGTCCGGCCCCGGTGGGATCGCCCGACGCGAACGACACGTCGATGATCCGCCCATCGGATGCCATAATGAGCGCGATATCGCCCGAAGCCGACGCGAGCCGCCCCACGCTCGCCGCCCCGAAGCCGCCAAGCCCCTGTTCGGGGGCGCGGAACCCAACGCCGTTATCCGGCACGATCAAATGCCTTCTTCATCGCCATGCCCTTCACAGTCAGGCGGTGAATACCTCGCGACAGGCATTCGCGGTAACCAGCCGGTCGGCCAAAGCGACCGCCGACTGTGCATCGGCTGCCGTTCCATCGGCACCGACGCGGAGAGCGAGTTGGGGATCGTTCATCAGAACGCGGCCGCCAAGCAATATGCATAGCCGTGGATTTCTCGATACGCTGCGTATCGCCAAAATCAGCGACGGCAGGCGATCCGTATGTACGTCGAGGCTGACGGTCAAGCCGACGAGGTCGTAGCGGTCGGACGCAACGGCAGCGAGCAAGGCTCCCTGTTGTGCCTCAAGCAGCAATTCGGTCGACCAGCCCGCACGTCGAAAGATGTCCTCGACGATCACTGTCCCGAAATTATGCTGTTCGCCCGGCATCGCCGAGAAAACGGCGCGATAGCCACCCGTTGGAAGACCGGGCCGCGCCGGTATCCGCGAGGAAAGTTCGCGAACGACCTCCTGCAGTCGCCAAAGCCCCATGGTGACATCGACGAAATCGCAATCGTCCTGTTCCCACATGATCCCCAGACGTCGAGCAGCAGGGGCCAGAATGTGGACAAGAATCGCTTCGATTTCGGTCCCACTGTCCAGCATCGTATCGAGCCGGTCGAGCAGTTCCTTGGCATCGGCATCGATCGCCATCGCCGCGAACGACAGCGCCTCATCATGCCAGCGGTTCCGGACGTCCACCGGAATCGTATCGGCCAGATGCGCCTCGACCACCCGCGGGATAACGGCCCGTTCGATCAGGTCGGCAAGCGGATTGGCAAAATTCGGCAGCGGCGACGCGCCGACAATTTTGAGGGCAGAAACCGGCGATTGCGGTTCGCGCGGTTCGGGGCCGCGAGGCCCCGCTCCCCGCTTACGACGTGCGACGAAATCGGGGAGGAAGGCACGTGCCTGCTCCATCATCCCGACCACCGATGCCATTCCCGGTTCTCCCGACCGGCCGGATTGCAAACGATATCGCAATCTCATGAGGCGACCCGTTGACTGCCACCTCCAGCGACTCGGGATGCTATGCCCGTTCGAATTGCTTGGCAATTCCCCCGCCACGTTTCGGCACAAAAAAACTGTCGTTTTTCTTTTACGTCAAAAAAGTTTGACACTTTCCAGAGGGTGCGCCAGTCTCGATTTCTGGGTGGAGAGGCGTGTCGCAACCGCAATGACGAGCCGCAGCATATCAGCGCAGCAAAGCGCACGGCAGGGTCTCTACACTGACCAAGAACGTATGCGCCGCGACGCCTCTGTCTGGACGTTGGTTCAGGGCATTCTCGCACCGATCCAGTTCCTCGTCTGCCTCGTCAGCGTTGTCCTCGTGCTGCGGTACCTGACCACCGGTCAGGGACAGGGCGCAGCCGATATCTCCATCATTATCAAGACCTTCACCCTGTACACGATCATGATTACTGGTTCGATCTGGGAAAAGACAGTGTTCGGCAAATGGCTGTTCGCCGAGCCGTTCTGGTGGGAGGACGCGGTGTCGATGATCGTCATCGCGCTGCACACGACCTATCTGGCGATGCTGTTGCTGAACATCGGCACGGTCGAGGCGCGCATGCTCGTCGCCCTCGCCGCCTATGCCACCTATATCGTCAACGCGACGCAATTCCTGCTGAAGCTGCGCGCCGCACGACTCGAAGCTCAGCTGCCCGGCGGGGCCACGGCATGACCGTGATGCCCGCCACCGCCGACCTGCCCGTCCTGCGCGAGCGCGGCCAGCGCGAAGTGTTCTGCGGGCTGACCGGGATCGTCTGGCTGCACCGCAAGATTCAGGACGCCTTCTTCCTCGTCGTCGGTTCGCGGACCTGCGCGCATCTGCTCCAATCGGCGGCGGGCGTTATGATCTTTGCCGAGCCCCGCTTTGCCACCGCGATCATCGAGGAGCGCGATCTGGCGGGCCTTGCCGATGCCAACGAGGAACTCGACCGCGTCGTCGACCGGCTGCTCGCGCGGCGGCCCGACATCAAGATGCTGTTTCTTGTCGGGTCGTGCCCGAGCGAAGTCATCAAGCTCGACCTCAGCCGCGCGGCGCAACGCCTGTCGGTCAAGCACAACCCTGCGGTGCGGGTGCTCAACTATTCGGGCAGCGGCATCGAGACGACCTTCACCGAAGGCGAAGATGCCTGCCTCGCGGCGCTGGTCCCGGAGTGCCCCGCCCCGGCAACGAGCGCCACCGAACTCCTGATCGTCGGCGCGCTGCCCGATATCGTCGAGGACCAGTTCCTCCGCCTGTTTGCCGAGTTGGGTATCGGCCCGGTACATGTCCTCCCCGGACGCCGGGCCGATGCCCTTCCCTCCATTGGGCCGAACACCCGTTATCTGCTCGCGCAACCCTTCCTCGGCACAACCGCGATGGCGCTCGACGATCGCGGTGCGGTGCGGCTCGACGCGATGTTCCCGTTCGGGGTCGAAGGCACGACCGACTGGCTGCGCGCTGCCGCCGATGCGTTCGACATACCGGGAGCCAAATTCGACGCCGTCATCGCCGCCCCGCGCGCCCGCGCCGTCAAAGCCATCGAACACAGCCGCAGCCGCCTCAACGGCAAGTCGATCTTCTTCATGCCTGACTCGCAGATGGAAGTGCCGCTGGCACGCTTCCTCGCCAACGAGCTCGGCATGATCCCGGTCGAAGTCGGCACGCCGTATCTTCACCGCCGCCATCTTGCCCGCGACCTCGCCGCGCTGCCCGCCGGCACGCAGATCAGCGAAGGACAGGACGTCGACAAGCAACTCGACCGTGTCCGTGCGGCCAAGCCCGATCTGACTGTTTGCGGCCTCGGCCTCGCCAATCCGTTGGAGGCAGAAGGGCTCTCGACGAAATGGGCGATAGAACTGGTGTTCTCGCCGATCCACGGCTTCGACCAAGCGGGCGATCTCGCCGAACTCTTTGCGCGCCCGCTGCGGCGGCGCGACGTCTTGAGGGTCTGATGCAACTCGCCGTCTGGACATATGAAGGCCCGCCGCATGTCGGCGCGATGCGCGTCGCGACCGCGATGACCGATATCCATTATGTTCTGCATGCGCCGCAGGGCGATACTTATGCCGACCTGCTGTTCACGATGATCGAGCGGCGCGGCGCGCGCCCGCCCGTGACGTACACGACATTCCAGGCGCGCGATCTGGGCAAGGACACTGCCGAGCTGTTCCAGTCGTCGGCACGCGATGCGTACGAGCGGTTCAAGCCTGCCGCCATGTTGGTCGGCGCGTCGTGCACTGCCGAACTGATCCAGGACGATCCGGCCGGGCTCGTCGATGCGATGAATCTGCCCTGCCCGGTCGTGGCGCTTGAACTCCCGAGCTATAGCCGCAAGGAGAATTGGGGCGCGGGCGAAACCTTCTACCAGCTGGTCCGCAAACTCGCCGATCGCGACGTAGTGCGCGCGCCTGTCGAGGGGCGTCGGCTGCGCGCGAATTTGCTCGGCCCGACCGCGCTCGGATTCCGCCACCGTGACGACATCATCGAAGTGACTACGCTGCTCGACTCGGTCGGGGTCGATGTCCATCTCGTCGCGCCGTTGGGAGCGAGCGCCGCGCAGATCGCCGACATCGGTCGTGCCGATTTCAACGTGCTGATGTATCCCGAAATCGGCGATACCACGGTGCGCTGGTTGGAGCGGACCTTCCGCCAGCCCATCGTCCGCACCGTCCCCATCGGACACGGCGCGACGACCGAATTCGTCCGCGAAGTCGCCGCACTTGCCGGGACCGACCCCGAGCCCGCCATTGCCGCCGCGCAGTCGCGGATGCCGTGGTGGTCGCGCTCGGTCGATTCGAACTATCTGACCGGCAAGCGGGTTTTCATCTTCGGCGACGCAATCCACGCCATCGCCGCTGCCCGCGTCGCACATGAGGAACTCGGTTTCGAAGTCGTCGGCCTCGGCTGTTACAACCGCGAGTTCGCCCGCGACCTGCGCGAGGCAGCGGCTAAATACGGCGTCGAGCCGCTGATTACCGACGACCATATGGAAGTCGAAGACGCGATCATCGCCGCCGCGCCTGAACTGGTGCTCGGCAGCCAGATGGAACGCCACATCGCCAAGCGCCTGCGGATTTCTTGCGCGGTTATTTCGGCACCGGTCCATGTCCAGGACTTCCCCGCACGCCACTCGCCGCAAATGGGCTGGGAAGGCGCGAACGTCCTGTTCGACAGCTGGGTTCACCCGCTGACGATGGGACTGGAAGAGCATCTGCTGACGATGTTCCGCGACGATTTCGAATTCAGCGATGCCAATGGGGCGAGCCATCACGGGGCGGCTGGGCATGCTGCTTCCACCAGCACCCGTCATGCTGAGCTCGTTTCAGCATCCACTCCTCAACCCGAGCAATCGGTTCCGGCGGAGGGGTGGACCCTGAAACAAGTTCAGGGTGACGGCAATCTTTGGGATGCCGCAGCCGAAGCCGAACTCCGCAAAATCCCGTTTTTCGTGCGCGGCAAGGCGCGCAAGAACACCGAACGCTTTGCCGCCGAACAGGGGCTGGCGACGATCAGCCTCGACACCTTGTATGACGCGAAAGCGCATTATGCACGGTAGCCTCGCCCCCAAAGTGCGGGTCGTCATCGTGACGCTCGACAATCATTTGTCGGGTGCGGTCGAGCGCGCCGCGCAGCAGCTGGCGCGCGAAGGCAGTGGCATCAGCATCGCGTTCCACGCCGCCGCCGACTGGGAACGCGCGCCCGACTCGCTTGAACGTTGCAAGGCCGACATCGCCACCGGCGATATCGTTGTTTCGACGATGCTATTCCTCGAAGACCATATCCGCGCCGTCCTGCCCGCGCTCGAAGCGCGCCGCGAGGCGTGCGATGCGATGCTCGGCCTGATGTCGGGGGCCGAGGTGGTGAAGCTGACGCGGATCGGCGGCTACCGGATGGACAAGCCCGCCACCGGGCCGATGGCGCTGCTCAAGCGGCTGCGCGGCAAGCCTGGCAAGGACGGCAAGCCCGCCGCAAGTTCGGGCGCAGGGCAGATGAAGATGCTGCGCCGCCTGCCCAAAATCCTGCGCTTCATCCCAGGTGCCGCGCAAGACGTTCGCGCCTATTTCCTGACGCTGCAATATTGGCTGGCGGGCAGCGACGACAATGTCGTGAACATGGTCCGTATGCTGGTCGACCGTTACGCGGACGGCGAGCGCCGCGACCTGCGCGGGACGATGAAAGCCGACAACCCGGTCGAATATCCCGAGGTCGGCCTCTACCACCCTGCCCTGCCGCTGCGGATCGTCGAGGACGCGAAGGCGCTCCCGGCCAAGGGCAAGACCGGCACGGTCGGCATATTGATGCTGCGCTCGTACATCCTCGGGCGTGACACCGGCCATTATGACGGAGTGATCACGGCGCTCGAAGCAAAGGGCGTCAAGGTCGTCCCCGCCTTCGCCAGCGGCCTCGACAGCCGTCCCGCCATCGAAAAATACTTCATGAAGGACGGCGTCTCGACAGTCGATGCCGTGATCTCGCTGGCCGGCTTCTCGCTCGTCGGTGGCCCCGCATACAACGACACAGCCGCCGCCGAAGAAATCCTGTCGAAGCTCGACGTGCCCTACATCGCGGCGCACCCGCTCGAATTCCAGACGCTGCAGGCGTGGGGCGCAGGGCGGCAGGGGCTGCTCCCGCTCGAAGCCACGATGATGGTCGCCATTCCTGAACTCGACGGCGCGATCATCCCCACCGTGTTTGGCGGGCGGTCGGATGCGTCGGGTGCGGCCTGCACCGGCTGCGCGTGCAACTGCACTTTTCCGGCGTCGAGCCTTGTCCGCGAAATGGTCTCCTGCCCCGAACGCGCCGAAGCGCTGGCAGGCAAGGTCGCTAAAATGATCGCGCTTCGCCGCTCCGAGCGCGCCCAGCGCAAGGTCGCGCTGGTATTGTTCAACTTTCCGCCGAACGCTGGCGCGGTCGGCACCGCCGCGCATCTCGCCGTGTTCGAAAGCGTCCGCGCCACGCTCGTTCGGCTCTACGCCGAAGGTTATGACGTCATCGTGCCGCCAACGGTCGACGCCCTCCGCACCGCGATTCTTAAAGGCAATGCCGACCGCTACGGCGCGGACTGCAACGTCCATGCCCGCATTTCCGCCGACGACCATGTCCGCGACGAGCCGTTCCTGCGCGAAATCGAGAAGGTCTGGGGCCCCGCCCCCGGCAAGGCGCAGGCATCGAGCGGCCATATCCATGTGCTCGGCGCGCAATTCGGCAATGTCTTCGTCGGCGTGCAGCCTGCGTTCGGTTTCGAGGGCGACCCGATGCGGTTGCAGTTCGAGGGCGATTTCGCCCCGACGCATGCGTTCAGCGCCTTCTACCGCTGGATGCGCCAGGATTTCGGTGCCGACGCGATCCTTCACTTCGGCACGCATGGCGCGATGGAATGGATGCCCGGCAAGCAGGTCGGCCTAACCGGCGATTGCTGGCCCGACCGACTGATCGGTGATGTGCCGAACTTCTACCTCTACGCCGCGAACAACCCGTCCGAGGGGATGCTCGCCAAGCGCCGCTCGGGCGCGACGCTCATCTCGTACATCACGCCCGCGCTCGAGGAGGCCGGACTTTACAAGGGGCTGGCCAACCTCAAGGCGCTGGTCGAACGCTGGCGGACCTCGACCGATGCGGAGCGTGTCGGCATCGAGCCGATGATCGTCGCGGCTGCCGCCGAGATGGACCTCGACGCTAGCAATGTCGCCGCGCTTGCCGCCAATCTCTACGACATCGAACGCGCGCTCATCCCGCACGGCCTGCACGTCGTCGGCGCGCCGATGGAAGCGTCGCAGCGTGCGGCGATCCTCGATGCCGCGCCCGAGGCCGACCGCGCGCGGATTAATGCGCTGCTCGACACGAACGGCGAACTCGACGGCATCGTCCATGCACTCGACGCCGGGTTCGTGCGCCCTGCTCCGGGGGGCGACCTGCTCCGCAACGCTGAGGTATTGCCGACCGGACGCAACCTCCACGGCTTCGACCCGTTCAAACTGCCCAGCCGCGTCGCGGTGGCAGAGGGCACCGCGCAGGCGACACAGCTCATCGACCGCCACCTTGCCGATGGCGGTACTTTCCCTGAAACGCTCGCGATAGTGCTGTGGGGCACCGACAATCTGAAAAGCGAAGGCGCGCAGATCGCGCAGGTGCTCGCGCTCATCGGCGCGCGGCCCCGCCACGACGGCTATGGGCGTTTGTCGGGTGCCGAACTCATCCCGCTGGCCGAGCTGGGTCGCCAGCGCATCGATGTTGTCGTCACGCTGTCGGGTATCTTCCGCGACCTGCTCCCGCTTCAGACGCGCATGATGGCCGAAGCTGCGCTGCTTGCGGCGCAGGCCGACGAGCCCGAGGATATGAACTTTGTCCGCAAGCACAGCCTTGCTCATGCCGCCAAGCACGGCTGCGACCTCGAAACGGCTGCGCTGCGCGTCTTCTCGAATGCCGAGGGTGCGTACGGTGCCAACGTCAACCAGCTGATCGACAGCGGCAATTGGACCGATCCCGACGAGCTGGCGAACATGTTCGAGGCCAAAAAAGGCTTTGCATACGGCGTCAAAGGCGCGCCGGTACGCCAGTCCGACTTGTTGCAATCCGCACTCGCCACGGTCGATTTCGCGTATCAGAACCTCGACTCGGTCGAACTCGGCGTCACCACCATCGACCAATATGTCGACGCGCTCGGCGGCATCAGCCGCTCGGTCGCGCGTGCCAAGGGCAAAGCCGCGCCGGTCTATATCGTTGACGCTACGCAAGGCGACGCGAAAGTCCGCACGCTTGCCGAACAAGTCGATCTCGAAACACGCAGCCGCGTCCTCAACCCGAAATGGTATGAGGGGATGCTCGATCACGGGTTCGAGGGCGTCCGCAATATCGAGGCTAGCGTGACCTGCATCTCGGGCTGGTCGGCAACCACCGGACAGGTCAGCCCCTATCTCTATCAGGCGATCAGCGAGACGTTCGTTCTCGACGACGTCATGCGCGAACGGCTCTCGGCATTGAATCCCAAGGCGACCGCCCGCGTCGCAGGGCGGCTGCTCGAAGCCAGCGACCGCCATTATTGGACTCCCGACGCGGCGACCCTCGCCGCGCTCCACGCCGCTTCGGACGCGATCGAAGACCGGCTCGAAGGTATCGCGGCATGAGGAATTTTGCATGGCTTTGATGGACCCACCCGTCCGCGTTCCTGATCGTTTGATGGATAACCTGAAAAAAGGGTTAGACGGCGAAGGGAGCGTGCAGGTCGCGCTCGACGGCGCCGACAAGATCGGCAACGCGAAAGTGTTCGCGGTGTACGGCAAGGGCGGCATCGGCAAATCGACGACCTCGTCGAACCTGAGCGCCGCACTCAGCTTGCTCGGCAAGCGCGTGCTGCAAATCGGTTGCGACCCGAAGCACGACAGCACCTTCACGCTGACCAAGAAGCTGATGCCGACCGTCATCGACGTCCTTGAAACCGTCGATTTCCACCATGAGGAACTCCGTCCCGAGGACTATATGTTCGAGGGGTTCAACGGCGTCATGTGCGTCGAAGCTGGTGGCCCCCCGGCAGGTACCGGCTGCGGCGGCTATGTCGTCGGCCAGACGGTGAAATTGCTCAAGCAGCATCACCTGCTGGAAGAAACCGACGTCGTGATCTTCGACGTGTTGGGCGATGTCGTTTGCGGTGGTTTTGCCGCCCCGCTGCAACATGCCGAGCGCGCTGTTGTCGTCGCGGCGAACGACTTCGACAGCATCTTCGCGATGAACCGCATCGTCGCCGCCATCAAAGCCAAGTCGAAGAACTACGAAGTCCGTATGGCGGGCGTCATTGCCAACCGGAGCGCCGCGACCGACGAGATCGACCGCTTCAACGAAGCGACAGGCCTCAAGACGCTGGCGCACTTCCCCGATCTTGACGCCATTCGCCGCTCGCGCCTGAAAAAGTGCACGATCTTCGAAATGGATACGACCCCCGAGATCGAAGCGGTGAAGGCTGAGTATCTCCGCCTTGCCGCAACATTGTGGGCCGGAACCGACGCGCTCGACGCGATGCCGATGAAGGACCGCGACATTTTCGAGTTTTTGGGCTTCGAATGAGCGGCACGCTTGCCTTTGACGCCCGCCGCGACGCCCTCGAAACCTATTTCGACTCGACGGCTCGCGATGCGTGGGAGCGGCTGACGTCGGACGCCCCGGTCAGCGGCATCCGCGCGACGGTGCGCGCCGGGCGCGACCGGATGCGCGCGACGATCTTGTCGTGGCTGCCTGCCGACATGACCGGCCTGCGCCTGCTCGACGCAGGCTGCGGCACCGGCGCGCTGGCGGTCGAAGCGGCGGCGCGCGGCGCGGAAGTCGTCGCGATCGATGTCGCGGCGGGCCTTGTCGACATCGCCCGCGATCGCGCGCCGAGCGGCATGAACATCGATTGGCGTAGCGGCGACATGCTGAGCGCCGATCTCGGCCGGTTTGACCATGTCGTCGCAATGGACTCGCTGATCCATTACAACAGCACCGACATCATCGCCGCCGTAGAGGCGCTTCGCGCCCGCACCAGCGGCTCCGTGATCTTCACCTTCGCGCCGCGGACGCCGCTGCTCACCGTCATGCACATGGCGGGGCTGATGTTCCCGCGCAGCGACCGCGCGCCCGCGATTATCCCTGTTACCGAGCACAAGCTGCGCGCGCATTTCGGGGCGACCGCAAAGCGCGGCGACCGGATCAGCAGCGGCTTCTATAAAAGCCATGCGCTGGAGGTGCTCCCCGCGTGACCGCCGCCACTCGCCCCTCCTTCTGGAACCGCATCGGCACCCGTTTCCTGCCGTTCGCGGATGCGGCGTCGGCCGAACTGCCCCTGTCGCGTCTGCTGCGCCTGTCGCTGTTTCAGATTTCGGTCGGCATGTGCGCGGTGCTGCTGACGGGCACGCTGAACCGCGTGATGATTGTCGAACTCGGCCTGCACGCCTGGGTTGTTTCCGCAATGGTCTCGCTGCCCCTGCTGTTCGCGCCGCTGCGCGCGCTGATTGGGCACAAGTCGGACCATCACCGCTCGGTTTTGGGCTGGAAGCGGGTGCCGTACATCTGGTTCGGCACGATGGCGCAGTTCGGCGGGCTCGCAATCATGCCCTTTGCGCTGCTCGTCATGACGCTGGACGGCAACAGCGCCATCGTCGGACAGGTCGGCGCGGCGGTCGCGTTCCTGCTGGTCGGGGCAGGCATGCACACGACCCAGACGGCGGGCCTCGCGCTCGCGACCGACCTTGCCGATGAAGACACCGCCCCGCGCGTCGTGGCGCTGCTCTATGTCATGCTGCTGGTCGGCATGATGGTCAGTGCGCTGGTGATGGGCCGCGTGCTGATCGACTATACCCCGACCCGCCTCGCGCAAGTCGTGCAGGGCGCAGCGGTGCTCACCGTGATCTTCAACGTGATCGCATTGTGGAAACAGGAAGCGCGCTCGCGGGTCCGCAGCACGGTTCCCGCCCCAGCCTTCAGCGCCGAATGGCAGCGCTTCATCCGCGAGGGGCGCAACTTGCGCCTGCTGGTCGCGGTCGGCCTCGGCGCGGCTGCGTTCGCGATGCAGGACGTGCTGCTCGAACCCTATGGCGGGCAGATGCTGCACCTGTCGGTCGGTGCGACCACCTCGCTCACCGCGCTCTGGGCGACCGGCACTCTGCTCGCCTTCGCGCTGGCGGCGCGCGCGCTGGGCGGTGGTGGCGAACCGCATCGCCTTGCGGGCTTCGGCTGCGTCGCGGGCATTGCCGCTTTCGCGATGATCATCTTCGCTGCCCCCGCGCAAAACGCCGCGCTGCTCGGCATCGGCGCGGCGCTGATGGGCTTTGGCGGCGGGCTGTTTTCGGTCGGCACGCTGACCGCGACGATGGCGCTGTCGCAGGACGGCAAGCGCTCAGGCCTCGCGCTCGGGGCCTGGGGCGCGGTGCAGGCAAGCTGCGCGGGCAGCGCGATCCTGCTCGGCGGGCTCGTCCGCGATGCGCTCGGCGCGTCGGGCTATGCCACGGTCTACACGGCCGAGATCGTCCTGTTGATCGCCACATTGATTGCTGTGGGGCCGCTCGTGCGCCCCGCCTCCGAAAAGTCGCTGCGTACCAACCGGCCGTTCGGCCTTGCCGAATTTCCGGCCTGAGAAACGAAAGGAAACGCCCATGTCACCCGTGATTTCTGGGAACATCGATGTGGCTCTCATCACGTTGAATGCGTTCGTGCTGTTCTTCATCGGGCTCGTGATCTACCTGAACCGCGAGAGCCGCCGCGAAGGGTTTCCGCTCGAGGACGACTTCGGCGGCAAGATCCACAGCCGTGCGCTGATCCACGATGCCAGCCCCAAGACGTTCAAGCTGCCCTTCGGGCGCGGCACCCGCTCGACAGCGGATTATCCGCGCGAGCCGATCGACCTGCCGGTGGCGCGCGAGCGCTTCCCCGGTTCGCCGCTGCGTCCGACCGGTAACCCGCTGACCGACGGCATCGGTCCGGCGGCCTGGGCGAACCGCGCGAAACTGCCCGATCTCGATATCGAGGGGCATCCGCGCATCGTGCCGCTCGCTTCGACCGACGCCATCTGGATCGACGGGCGCGACCCCGACCCGCGCGGCATGGCAGTGATCGGTGCCGGTGGCGGCCTTGCCGGAACGGTGACCGACATCTGGGTCGACAAGGCCGACCGCCTGATCCGTTACCTCGAAATGGCGGTCAACGGCGTCGCGGGTCAGCATGTGCTGGTCCCGATGACCATGTCGAAAATCAACGGTCGCGCACGACAAGTCGTGTGCGACGCGCTGACCGCGCCGCAGTTCGCCGGCGCGCCGCTCGCCCCGACCACAGGCACGATCACCCTTTATGAGGAAGAACGCGCCCAGGCCTATTTCGGCGGCGGCTACCTCTACGCCACACCCGAGCGGCAGGAACCGTACCTGTGATCGTCGAATATGATGTAGAGCCGGTGCGCGGCTTGCCGGGCGACCTGCCGCAGGGGGAACGCATCCTGTGGCAGGGGTCGCCCGACGCGTGGCGACTGGCGGTGCATGCCTATCACATCCGGGCAGTCGCGATCTATTTCGCGCTGCTCGCCGGATGGGGCGCGGTGGGTGCATTGCGCGGCGTGAACGGTTGGACGGGGACGCTGATGACGCTCGGCATCGGGGCGATCGGCCTCGCGGTCATCGGGGCGATCGCCTGGGGCGCAGCGCGGACGACGGTCTATACGCTGACCAACAAGCGGATCGTGCTGCGCTTCGGCATTGCGCTGCCCAAATGCGTCAACCTGCCGCTCGGGACGATTGCGGCGGCGGACCTTGCGATGCAGGGCAAAGGCATCGGCGACATCGCGCTGCGCCTGACCGAGCAGCAACGGCTCGGCTGGATGCAGCTGTGGCCGCATGCCCGCCCTTGGGCACTTACCGAAGTGCAACCAATGCTGCGCAGCATTTCCGAAGCGGAGAACGTCGCGGGCCTCCTCGCCCGTACGGTCGGCGCGGCGCAGGGGACGCCGGCCGCGGCCACGCCTCCGGTGCTGGCAGTGGCGGCATGAGTCTGGTCAACCACAGCCACGAACAGACGGTGCCGAAGGGCGCAATCTGGTTCGGCGCGGGTGTCATCGCCTTTACGCTGATCGCGGCAAGCGCGGTCCGGTTGGGCTATGCGCCCGTTACAGCCTCGCCGGTGGCGATCCGCACGGCGGCACATCTGACCCCGACGGCAACGCGCAGCCTGAGCTTCGGCGATCAGGCGGGCGGCGGTCTGCTCATCACCGATGCCGCGACGGGCGGCGTGGTCAAGGACATCGCGCCCGGCGAGCCGAGCGGCTTCATCCGCGGCCTGCTGCGCGGTCTCAGCCGCGAACGGCGGATGAAGCACGTCGGCATGACAGTGCCCTACCACCTCGAATCCTGGCCCAACGGCCAGCTCTCGCTGACCGATACCGGCACGGGCCGCAGCATCGAATTGTCGGCGTTCGGTTCGACCAACCGCGCCTTCATGGCGGACCTGCTCAAGTGACGCGCTCCTTCGACACGCCCTGCACGATCGAGGTCGAACATGGCTTCGATCATCTGCACGCGCATGTCGAACTCGACGGCGATGTGCAGATTTACCCGGGGGACAAGGTCCGCGTCCACGGCACCTCGATCCGCCTGCCCTATGGCGAGCGGCTGGTCGAACACCGCATGGCGACCGTCACGCGGGCGACGCCGCTGGGCCGCTTCTGGACCCGGCTCAAGGCACGCTTCGAGATTACCGAATTGTACGAAATCAGCTTTTCCAACGGACGCGCGCTATGAACGACATGACGCACAATTTCGCAACCGCGCAGAACTTCACCAAGGATGACGCGCACGCCATCGCCACGCAGGACACGGTGCTCAGTCCGCGTTTTTACACCACCGATTTCGACGCGATGGACAAGCTCGACGTGTCGCTCGTCCGCCGCGAATGGGATGCGCTGATTGCGGAGATGACCGCCGACCCCAACAAGGAGCATTTCAAGAAATCGGAAAGCTTCGAAGGGCTGATCGATGCGATGGAGCCCAACCTGCGCCGCGAGTTCGTCGATTTTCTCGTGTCGTCGCTGACGTCGGAATTCTCGGGCTGCATCCTTTATGCCGAAATCGCCAAGCGCACGAAAAACCCCGATGCCAAGGCGCTCTACAAGCTGATGGCGCGCGACGAGAGCCGCCATGCCGGCTTCATCAACGACAGCCTGAAGGACGCCGGGATCGGCATCGACCTGAGCTTCCTGACCAAGACCAAGAAATACACCTTTTTCCGCCCGAAATTCATCTATTACGCGACATACCTGAGCGAAAAGATCGGCTACGCGCGCTACATCACGATCTTCCGCCATCTGCAGCGCAACCCGGACCGGATGATCCACCCGATTTTCAACTGGTTCGAACAATGGTGCAACGACGAGTTCCGCCATGGCGAGGCGTTCGCACTGGTCATGCGTTCGGACCCGAAACTGCTGAGCGGCCTCAACAAATTATGGATCCGGTTCTTCCTCGTCGCGGTCTATGCGACGATGTACGTCCGCGATCACGCCCGTCCGCATTTCCACGCCGCGCTCGGCATCGACCCGACCGAATATGATTACACCGTATTCCGCACCTGCTCGGCGATCACGCGGCAGGTGTTCCCGGTGGTGCTCGACAGCGACTCTCCCGTATTCCGCAACCGCATGGAAGCGATCCGCATCGCGCATGTCGAGGGACAGAGCGCCGGTGCGGTCGGACGCCTGCTGAGCAAAGCCAAGATCGGCTACCATATGGTCCGCCTCTATTTCATGCCTACCGAGCACAATGCGCTGCCCGCCAAAGTCCGGCTGGTGCCCGCCTGGTGAGCACGACGGGTCATATCCTGCCGCTCGTTTTCGTGGCGCTGCTGTGGTTCGCCTCCACGGCCCTTGTCGTATGGCTCGATAACCGGCCGACGGTCAGTTTTACCAACAGCCTGACGGTCACTGGCATGGCCGCCTTGTTCGGCGTCGGGATCATTGCGGCGGCAGCACCTTCGGTCACACTGCTCGCCACCTACGCTTCCTTCGTAGCCGCCTTCGCCGTCTGGGGTTGGCACGAGCTGAGCTTCCTGACCGGCACCACCACCGGCCCGCGCCGCACCCCCTGCCCCGACGACGCGCGCGGCTGGACGCGGTTCCGCATGTCGGCAGCTACCGTCATCCACCACGAGCTGGCACTGGTCGCCACGCTGGCTTTGCTGCTCGTGCTGACCTGGGGCAGCGCCAATCCGACCGGCGCTTATGCTTTCGGCATCCTGTTCGCGATGCGCCTGTCGACCAAGTTCAACGTGTTTCTTGGCGTGCCCAATTTCTCGACCGAGATTTTGCCGCCGCAGTTGGCCTATCTGAAGAGCTATTTCCGCAGCCGCCCGTTCAACGCGCTGATGCCTGTCTCGCTCGCGCTCGGGATCGGCACGACGGTTTGGCTCGCCCGGACGGCGCTCGCCAGCACCGGCGATGCGGCGGTGATGTGGTCGTTGCTGACCGGCCTCGCCCTGCTCGGCGTGGTCGAACATCTGTTTCTCGTGCTGCCGCTCCGCGACAGCGCATTGTGGCGCTGGGCAATACCCGCTGCGCCTGTCAAAGAACTCTGAGGGGAGGACAAAAAATGGACTACGAGGCCCTGTTCAGCGAGCAGCTCGACGGATTGCGCGAAGCCGGCAACTACCGCGTCTTCCACGAAATCGAACGCAAACAGGGACAGTTCCCGAACGCGCGCCGCTACCGCGATTCGGTCGAAATCGGCGAAGTCACCGTGTGGTGCTCGAACGATTACCTCGGCATGGGCCAGCATCCCAAGGTGCTGGGCGCCATGCACGCAACGCTCGACAGCTGCGGCGCGGGCGCGGGCGGCACCCGCAATATCAGCGGCACCAACCACCAGCACGTCCTGCTCGAACGCGAACTCGCCGACCTGCACGGCAAGGAAGCCGCGCTGCTCTTCACCAGCGGCTATGTGTCGAACTGGGCGGCGCTCGGCACCCTCGCCGCACGGATGCCGAACTGCGTCGTCCTCTCCGACGCGCTCAACCACGCCTCGATGATCGAGGGCATCCGCCACAGCCGCGCCGAGTGCCTGCGCTTCCGCCACAACGACGTCGCGCACCTCGACGAACTGCTCAGCCAGGTCGAACCCGGCCGCCCCAAGCTGGTCGCGTTCGAGAGCGTCTATTCGATGGACGGCGACATCGCCCCGATCGCCGAGATTCTCGACGTCTGCGAAAAGCACGGCGCGCTCAGCTACATCGACGAAGTCCATGCCGTCGGCCTCTACGGCCCGCGCGGTGGCGGCATTGCCGAACGCGAAGTGCTGATGGACCGGATCGACGTGATCGAGGGGACGCTCGGCAAAGCCTATGGCGTCATGGGCGGCTACATCGCCGCGTCGAAAAACCTGTGCGATTTCGTCCGCAGTTTCGCCAGCGGCTTCATCTTCTCTACCGCCCTGCCCCCCGCGATCGCGGCGGGTGCAGCGGCGTCGATCCGGCACCTCAAGGAAAGCCAGATCGAACGCACGCGGCACCAGAACCGCGTGAAGATCGTCCGCCAGCGGCTCGACGCGATGGGCATCCCGCACCTCGATAACCCCAGCCACATCATCCCGGTAATGGTCGGCGACGCGCACCATGCGAAGATGATCAGCGACTGGTTGATGGACAACCACGGTATCTATGTGCAGCCGATCAACTATCCGACCGTGCCCAAGGGGACCGAGCGCCTGCGGATCACGCCCTCGCCGGTTCACACCGATGGGGATATCGACAAGCTGACCGAGGCGCTGAGCGAGATCTGGGGAATGTGCGCGTTGGCAAGGGTGCCGATGGCGGCGTAGGCGGCGAGACGAAATAGCACAGCTATTTTGCACGCCGACAAGCCCGGCCGGCGGCAAAGCCGACCGACGAAGCGCGGTCTTTGCCCGTGCTCGGGCCTTCGCTGATCGCTAACGCGGCACCGCGAACCAGATCACATGGCGCGGCCCCTTGCCGTTACTGCGCGCGCGCACCACGACTTCGTCGACCGCAAACCCCGCTTCGCTTAACCGCCGCGCAAACACCGCATCGGGTGCCGCCGACCACACAGCCAACACACCCCCCGACCTCAAGGCCGCTTTTGCCGCCGCCAGCCCTGTCCGCGAGTAAATCCGGTCGTTCGCGGCGCGGACCAGACCATCGGGGCCGTTGTCGACGTCGAGCAGGATCGCGTCATATGCGCCGCGCGCATCGCCGATGACGTCGGCCACGTCGCGCATGTCGAGCGATACCCGGCGGTCATCGAGGCACCCCGCCGCAAGCGTCGCCATCGGGCCGCGTGCCCAGTCGATGATCTCTGGCACCAGTTCGGCGACCGTCACCCGCGCATCGGCCGACAGCAGCGCCAGCGCCGCGCGCAGGGTGAAGCCCATGCCATAGCCGCCGATCAGCAGGTGCGGCGCGGCCCGCATGCCGAGCCGGTCGCAGGTCATTATCGCCAGCGCTTCCTCCGACCCGCTCATCCGGCTGTTCATCAGCTCGTTGCGGTCGAGCACAATCATGAAATCCTCGCCGCGCCGGAACAGGCGCAGCGGCTCGCCACCGGGGACATGCGCGGTGCCGAGGAGTTCGCGGGGGGTCATGTGAATGGCGATAGGGGCAGCGCGCGGCAATTGCCATGTACGACACACCCTTGCGCGAAATCGTCACGCGACTATCAGCGCGGCATTGTCATCACCCGACCGGAACCGATTTCATGCCTGCGTTCAAACAGCCGACCTTTCAGGAGCGCGCCGCGCTTGCCGCCAAAGCCAAGGAGGCGGCACTTGCAAAGCTGAAGGCGAAGCCCGTTGTGGACGAGGCCGAACTGGCCGCGCGGCGCGAAACAGCGGCAGCCAAGGCAGTCGCAGCCGAGAAGGCCCGCGCCGAAAAGCGTGCAGCGTTCGAAGCAGAGAAGCTGGCGCGCAAGGAGCGCGCGGCCGAGGCAGCAGCCAATGCGCCGCCCCCGCCGAAGGTGCCCACGCCCGAAGAGCAAAAAGCGATCCGCGACGCCAAATATGCCGCGCGCAAAGCGCGGAAACGGTAGGTTCTCGATAGCGAGTAGGGACTGTCCCTGCTTGGGGACTGTCCCTCACAGCCGTAGCGGGAGACAGTCCCTAAGGCTCCTATTTCGCCGCGACCGTCACCTCGATCCGCCGGTTCTTCTGGTTACCCGCAGGCGTCCCCGAACTATCCAGCGGCCGTGACGAGCCGAAGCCCTGCGCCGACAGCTGTGTTGCCGCGACGCCGCGTTCGGCCAGATATTTGTCGACCGCATCGGCGCGGGCCTGGCTGAGCTTCAGGTTGGATGCCGCATCGCCCACCGCATCGGTGTGTCCCTCGACCGCCATTTTGAAGTTCGAGCAGCGCCCGGCAACCTGCACCAGACTGTCGAGCAATGGTGCGGATGTGGACCGGATCGTTGCCGCGCCCGTATCGAACTCGACCGTCTTGCCGAGCAAGGCCTTGTCGAAATCGGCATTGCAACTCGCCGCAGTCGCATTGGGATCGGCCTTGGGCGCGACCAATGCGGCAGTGGTGGCGACAAGGCCGCCAGCGGGCCACAACAGCGGATTATCCGCACGCATCGACACGCCGTTCATCGGCTTGTTGACGCCCTGGTGACAGGTCGCGCAGTTGATCTTGTAGGTGTCGCCCATCGGCCCCTTGCGCCATGGACTGTCACCGCCGCCAGGATGGACCGCCGGGAACACGCTGGCAAGCGGCGTCATATATTCGGCGTTGGTCTTGGCGACCATCCGCAGGCCATACCACGCCACCGCGCGCTGCGGGCTGCTCATGTTCCACGCCCGGAACGATGCCGTGTTGTGGCAATAGGTGCAGTTGACGCCGAGGCCAGATGACAAGTGCATCATCAGACCATAGGTCTTCTCTGCTTCCTTCACCGAAACGACATGATTGGACGACGGCAACGGCATACTCGAAGCCACGCGGATGTTATTGACCCCGTCGTCTTTCAAATAGGCCGAAAACGGATCGCTTGGCAGCGAGGCATAAGCTGCCGAGGGTGATGGATGATTTTGCCCGGTGTTGACCTCTGCAAAGCCCATTGATTTCGCCGGTGCAGCCGTCGCCCATTTATACTGCGGCACGGCATTCCCGCGGTGGCACGTCCAGCAGGTCACGCCCGTCCCCTGCACGTGTTGCGTGTAGTTGGCGTTGATGTTCTGCGTCATCTGGATCATGCGCCGCGCGACGACTTTGGTGTATTTCTCGTCAGACGCCATGTTGTTGGGATTGTGGCAGTAATTACAGCCGACCTCGTTCGGATCCTTGCCGGTCTGCGGCGCAACCCAGTTGTTCATCTGCGCCATGAGATGATTGAACCGTTCGGTCGAAGCACCGCCGAGCACCTGCACATTCTTGTAGGTCTCGCTGGCACGCGGCCCACTGTCGTCAGGCGTCGCATAGACGTTTGCCGGGATCGGTACCTGTGCCTTGACCAGCTTCGGGTTGACGACCTGGTCGATCCCCGTGCCGCGATAGCCGGTTTGCGTTGTCTGCTTCGGTCCGACTTCGCACCCGGCAAGCAGCAGGGGAACGACCGTGACCGAAGCGATAAGGAGGCGCGTCTGGCTCATTTTGCTGCTCCCGGAAGAGTGGCAGGATCGACGACACCCGTCGACGGATAGCTGGGCGCATAGCCATGCTGTTGCGCCCACAGATACCAGTTATCGACAACCGTGCCGGTCAGCAGAATGCCGATACCGCCGGTCAAGGTCGTCAGCACTGCGAACCACCACGCCCAGCGATGGATCGATTCCATCGTGGCGTTGAAGCCCATCGTCCAGCGCCAGAACAGCGCGGCACGTTCGGTGGCCGTCCCCCGGTCGGTAATCTGTTCCAGCTCGCGCTCGCCGCCGTAACGTCCGACCGCAAGGATCGTCGCGCCGTGCATCGCGAACAGGAGTGTAGACCCGTAAAGGAACGCGATCGAAAGCGCATGGAACGGGTTGTAGAAGAGATTGCCGTAGCGGATCGAGAAAGCTGCGGTCCAGTCGAGATGCGGGAAGATGCCGAAAGGCACGCTTTCCGCCCAGCTGCCCATCAGCATCGGTCGGATGAACCCGATCGACAGCATCAGGAAGATCGCGCTCGCAAACGCCCAGGCGACGTGCGTGCCCATCCCCAATGCCTTGGCGCGGGTATAGATGCGCGCCCACCAGAGCAGCACCGATGCCGTCATGAAGAACGCCGCAATCTGCCACCACCCGCCCTTGGCCAAAGGCACGAAGAACTGGAAACCGTACTCCGGCCCCGGCGGTTCGAGCGCCAGCCAGAACAGCTGCCGGACGAACTGGATGGGATCCCAGTTGACCGAGGCGAGCATGTTCAGCCCGGTGATCTCGAACGCGATGAAGAAACACAGGATCGCCGCGATGCCGAGACGCCCCAGATAGATCGGGCCGATCTGCGCGTTGCCGAACTTGCCCATCCAGTAGGAAAAGCCGGGTTTGCCGTCGCGGCCAAAGTCGCCTGCCGGGAGCGCGGGGCCGATTTCGGGTGCGCCCTGCAGCTGAACCTGGGTGAAGATATTCTGATAGCGTGCCATGTCCTATCTCCCCCTCACGACCAGATCGGCAGATTGAGCCACCAGGTCCACCATTCGGGCCAGCCGCGCGTCCAGAACGGGCCGCTGATGATGATGCAGACCGCGCTCCAGAATGCCGCGCTCAGCGCAAGGAACAGGCCGAGGCGGTGGATGCCGAGCGTCCCCACCGAGTAGCCGATGGTGTCGCGGAAAAATGCGTCCTCATATTCGGGCGTCTTCACGTCCTGGCCCTTGGCGGGATTGACCGCCGACAGGATCAGCGAGCCGTGCAGCGCCAGCGCCATCGTCGTCGTGAAGAAGAACGACACGGCGATCATGTGCGCGGGATTGTAGTGGAAGTGGAGGTACTGATACCCCGTATTCGACACCCAATCGAGGTGGCTGAAAATCCCGTAAGGGAAGCCGAAACCCCACGCGCCCAGCAGCACCGGGCGGATCACCTCCAGCGAGATGTACGCGAAAATCGCGACGCTGAAGGCAAAGGGGACGTGATAGCCAATGCCGAGTTTGCGACAGATCTCTACCTCGCGCAAAGCCCAGGACACAAAGGCCCCGATCGCGCAAATGGTGATGATCTGCCAGAAGCCGCCCTCCTTGAGCGGCGCCAGCGCCAGGCCATAAGAGATATCGGGTGGCGCGATCGAAATCAGCCACGGGTTCCACGTCGGTCCCAGCGAGGCCGCGTAAAAGATGAGCGCCGTGCCAAGGGCCGCGCAGAGCGCCGTCGTGACGCCGAAAAATCCGACGTAAAACGGGCCCACCCAGAAATCGAACAGGTCGCCACCGATCAGCGTCCCTCCCCGAACCCGGTATTTCCTCTCGAAGCTCAACAGCGCCATGGCACGTCTCCGCGTGCTTCACCCGGTCGTCGGGCGAA
The DNA here is from genome assembly GCF_024758725.1 of Sphingomonas sp. SUN039. Classification (NCBI taxonomy): domain Bacteria; kingdom Pseudomonadati; phylum Pseudomonadota; class Alphaproteobacteria; order Sphingomonadales; family Sphingomonadaceae; genus Sphingomonas; species Sphingomonas sp. SUN039. Next base: position 1,704,191 of record NZ_CP096972.1, read on the forward strand.
GTCCATTTTTGTACGCAAACCCAAATTCCGGGTCGCGGAACGGAGCCGGTGTCGCGCCCGGCCCCGCTCCGCTTCCCCGTGCCGTATCGCTACGGCGTAGTGGTCGCCGGGGCTGCCGCAACGGTGGCTGCCGCATGCGGGCCGTCGAGCCAGTTGAACCGGTCGGTGCTCAGCAGGATGAAGTGAATCAGCAATGCCAGCACGAACAGGAAAATCGCGAGTGCGACCAGCGTACGCCGCGGGTCGAAAATCATCCAAAGTCTCCACATCGTCGTGGTTCCTTGTATTGAGGTGTCAATTCCGGCCTCTTATCCCCCGACCGAGATCGGGCAACGACAAACCGGTCGTCGTTTGCGGATCAACCCAGCCAGGGCTTCCACATCCAGACGAGGACGTGGGCAACCACCGCGACCGCCGTGAAGCCCATGAAGCTGCTCACGAAAATCTTGTGGAACTCTTTCGCCTCGTCGGCGGTCAGGTAGGTCCCGACCCCGTCTCTGTTATCGCTCATGTTTCCGTCTCCATTATGCCCTTGGAAAGATGGAGCGACGGGTGCGCCCCCGGGCGGTATCCGCGTGAAGGGCATGCCCTTCGCGAGGATTTGTTGAGGTCCATCTGGACCGAAAGGGTGCGGGGCGCGCTCACGCATTCGCCTCCAGCATGGCTTCGTCGACGCGGCTCTGCGTCACGACCGCTTCGCCTGCGCGGCGTGCTGCGCGCTCGGCGGCATCGCGGATGCGCTTGGCCATCGAGATGCGGACCAGTACCGGCGCGCGCTCGACAGCAGCATCGAGGCTGTCCTTGGCGGTCACGTCCCACGCCAGCTCGCTCAAGTTCCGTGCGGGCGTCGCCTCGACCTTGTCGAGCACGGTCCCGAGCGGCAGGATGTTGAACAGCGCATCGAACAGCGCGTTGCACACTTCCTGAATCAGATAGCTCGCACCCGCATAACCCATGAACGGTGTGCCGGTATGACGGCGGATAACAGCACCAGGGAACGACGCGGGGACGAACATACTGCGCCCACCGGCCTCTGCCGAATACATGCGCTCGTTGAAGCTGCCGAACAGGATCAGCGGGCCATTGTTGTGGATCGCGGTGCGAACCGCCGCATTGTCCGACTTGGTCCCCGCCGTCCGCGCAATCGCGAAGTTGCAGGGTAGCCCCATGTCGTCCTCGAGGAACGACCGGATCCCACGCGCATAGGTTTCGCCCGCGACGATGCCGAAGCTGGCGGTTGCGTAGAAATCCTGGGTGACGCTGCGCCACAGATCCCACAGCGGTTTGATTGTCGTGTGCTTCTCGCGCTCGATGAACGGCTCGGGATCGACGCCGGTCAGCTCGCCGAGCTTGCGGAGGAACAGCGTCGTGCTCTCCAGCCCGATGGGTGCCTGAAGGTAAGGCCGCTCAAGCGTCTCGCACAGCCCGCGCCCGAACTCACGGTACAGACACACGTTAACCGACGCATCGGCCAGCTTCCGAACATCGGCGAGATGGCTTCCCAGCGGGAAGGCCATGTTGACCTCGCACCCGATCCCTTCGATCAACCGCCGGATTTCGGCGAGATCGCTCGGGCAATTGAACTGTCCGTATTGCGCACCGATGATGTTGACGCGCGGTTTCGCGCCTTCGGGCAGGATGCGCGGCCCCGGCACTTTCTTCGGCCCGAACTGCGTCCACAGCCAGGTTAGCGCCCGGTCGGCGGCCTGCCACTGATCTTCGTCGATCGTGCGCGGCAGGAAGCGGACGATGTTCGTCCCTTCGGGCGTTACGCCGCCGCCGATCATTTCCGAAATGCTGCCGGTGACGACAACCGCGGGCAGATCGGGATCGAGCGTTTTCCACGCGCGCTTCATCGCGCCCTCGGTGCCGTCGCGGCCGAGTTCCTGCTCGCCAAGACCGGTCACGACGATAGGCAGTTCATGCGGCGGCAGCGCATCGGTGTAATGCAGGACACTGGTGACCGGCAGGTTCTCGCACCCGACCGGGCCGTCGATGATGACCTGCAATCCCTTGATCGCGGTGAACGCGTAAACCGCCCCCCAGTAACCGCCCGCGCGGTCGTGATCGAGGATGAGCGTCATACGCCCACCGCCTCTTCGGCCTTGGCCGCTGCGATGCGCTTGGCCGCAAGCTTGGCCTTAAATTCGGGCCGGTCGACCGGTTGCTTTTCCCACACCCCCGCCGTCGGCCCTTCGCCGACGCCAGCGAAGAACGCCTTCATCTTGTCGAAACGCGCCCGGTTGCCCATGGCGGCATTGACCACCTGCGCGAGGCTGCCCGCCCCCGCGACGCCCATCAGCGGCCGCGCAGAAATCAAATTGGTGAAATACAGCGCCGGAATGGCCTTCGCCTTGGCGTGCTGCACGACCGGCGTCGTCCCGATGGCGAGGTCCGGTTCGAATGCATCGACCGCCTGCAAATCCTTTTCCAGACTCGCGCGATATTCGACGTGCACACCGCGGGCGATCAGCCATTCGCGATCGGGGTCGCTCCAGACCGTGCGCGGTGCGGCCGTGCCGACATAGGGAACATCTGCGCCGCTTTCGATCAGCAGGCGCGCGACCAGCAGTTCGGAGCCTTCATAGCCTGAGACCGTGATGCGTCCCGAAATCGGTTTGGCGGCGAGCGCGGCGCGGATGGCGGGCACGAAGCGGTTCTTCGCCTCATCCACTTTAGCCTGTGCTATACCGCACGCGCTGCCGACCGCGTCGAGCCACGCCGCCGTCCCGTCCACACCCACCGGGGCGGATCCGATGACGGTGCGTCCGGCGGCTTCGAATTCGCGAACGCTGGCAGTGTAGAAAGGGTGGATCGCGGCAACCGCCGCGCAATCGAGCGCCGAATACAGTTCGCGCCACTCGCGGGTCGGGACGACCGGCCCGGCCGCAAGGCCGAGGGGTTCGAGCATCTGCCCGATACCAACCGGGTCAACGGGAAACATCTCACCCAGGAGCGTCACCGTCGGCAGGGCCGATCGTTCTTTGGGCGCAGCAACGGGGCCGGTCTCGGCCTCCATCCGCGCGTAATTGAGCATGGCCCCGGCGAGTACATCCTTCGCCTCGGCATGGGTCGGAATCCCGAACCCCGGCACGTCGATGCCGATGATGCGGACGCCATTGATCGATTTGGGCAGCAGCTGCAGCGGCACCCCGCTCGCGGTCGGCACACACAAATTGGTGACGATGATGCTGTCGTAAAGCGCCGGATCGGCAAGGCCCTCGACCGCTTCCTTGATGTCCTCGAACAGCTTGCCCGTGACCAGCGTTTCGGAGGAGAACGGGACGTAGCCGACCGACCGCTTCGCGCCGTAGAAATGCGACGTGAAGGTCAGGCCATAGACACAGCAGGCCGACCCCGAGAGCACAGTCGCGGTGCGGCGCATGCGGAGACCGACGCGCAACGAACCGAACGCCGGACACATCGATTGCGGCTGGTCGTGCGGCCCCTGCGGATAGTCGGCTGCATAGCGCGCAAGCACATCCGATTTGCCTGCCTGCACCGCAGCCGCGCGCAGCGTGTCCGCGCTCGAACAGCCCCCTTCGGGCAAGGGAGTTGCGAGCTCAGACAGTGTCGTACACCACTTCGAGGCTGGGCTTCGCGACGAATTCGACGCCGCGCATATCGGCCTGCGTTGCGGGCTTCAGCGAATAGTCCGCCCCCGTAATGTCGGCACTGAACAGGCCGAGCAGCCCGTCCTGATCGAGCGGCGTCGGACGCAGCGGCGGCGCTTCCGCCACATTGACCGCCAGTTCCTCGAACAGCGACGCCCATTGGCCGCCGGGCTTGCCGATGATCTGGTAGTTCGCGCTCTTCTTGCGGATGTCCTCATTCGCCGGGATCGCGGTCAGCACCGGAATGCCGACGGCTTCGGCAAACGCATTCGCCTCGCCCGTCCCGTCGTCCTTGTTCAGGATCATCCCCGCGACGCCGACATTGCCGCCCATCTTGCGGAAATATTCGACTGCCTTGCAGACGTTGTTCGCGACATAGAGCGACTGCAGGTCGTTCGACGCGACGACGATGACTTTCTGGCACATGTCGCGCGCGATCGGCAGGCCGAAGCCCCCGCAGACGACATCGCCGAGGAAATCGAGCAGGACGTAATCGAAGCCCCATTCGTGGAAGCCCAGCTTCTCCAGCGTCTCGAACCCGTGGATGATCCCGCGCCCGCCGCAGCCGCGTCCGACCTCGGGTCCGCCCAGTTCCATGGCGAACACCCCGTCGCGCTGGAAGCAGACATCCTCGATGCCGATTTCTTCGCCCGCGAGTTTCTTCGCAGAAGAGGTTTCGATGATCGTCGGCGTCGATTTGCCGCCGAAGAGCAGGCTGGTCGTGTCGGATTTCGGGTCGCAGCCGATCAGCAAAACCCGCTTGCCCTGTTGCGCCATCATGTAGCTGAGGTTGGCCAGCGCGAACGACTTGCCGCTGCCGCCCTTGCCGTAAATCGCGATGATCTGCGTTTCTTTTGTCACTGGGCCGGTGTGGACGGGATCGGGCTCATGGCTGGCTTCTTCGCGCAGGTCGCTAGGATCGAACATACTCATAGCGCACTCCAGTCGAGCACCATTTTAAGGCAGGCAGGATCGGTGAACGCCTGCGGGTAAGCCGTGTCGAATTCGCCAACGGGGCGGATGTCGGTGACGAGACCGCCCAGATCGAGCGCGCCGCTGTCGAGCATCGCCGAAACGGCAGCCATATCGGCAGGCAGGAATTCGGAGGCTATACGGAGGCGCGCTTCGCGCATGAACGCGGGGGGAAAGGCGAAGCTGACCGGTTTGGAGTAAAAGCCCGCGAGCACCAGCTCGCCGCCCCGCGCCAGCCGCATGATGAGGCTATCGACCAACCCCTCCGCGCCGCTCGCGTCATAGATCGCGCGATAGTCGCGGCGCTCGTCGTGCTCGGCGTCGGTGACAACATAGCCCTGCGCGCCGTCGTGGCGGACCGGGTTGGTTTCCCACACGGTCGGTGCCGGTGCGCCCGAGGCAATGGTCACACGGGCGAGCAAACGTCCGAGCACGCCGTGCCCAACGATCAGATCGGGCGCTGCATGACCCGCAATCGCATGTTGCGCCGTCGCGGCAAGCGCACAAAGGACGCCCCGCGCGCCGAGACTTTCGGGCACCGGGATGACCCGCGCCGACGGCACCACGACGCGGCTCGATGCGCCGCCGAACAGCCCACGCGCACCTTCGTAGCAATTGGCTCCGGGCACAAAGACCCACTCACCGATGCGCCCGCGCGCTTCCGGTCCCGCATCGACAATGCGTCCCACCGATTCGTATCCGGGCACCAAGGGATACCCCATGCCGGGGAAGTCGGGCATCCGCCCTTCCCACAACAGGCGTTCGGTCCCCGAGCTGATTCCGCTCCAGGCGATATCGACGACGACATCTGAATTCTGGGTGGGAGCGAGCGAGAGGATGCGAAGCGAGAGATCGCCCGGTCCCTCCAAGATGATCGCCGAAGCGCTCAACGCCGTCTCCCCCGGCTGCTTCCGTGGAGCGATATCCACTGCAACCTGAGTGTCACTCTAGGTTGACGAAAATCAATGTCAATAAATTCTGACAGTCGGTAGTGTCAGGCGTCCGCGGCGATGATTTGCGCGATCAGCGGCAATGACGTGGCGACCATCCGGGTGCGCGAAAATCCGCAGTTTTGCAGGGCCACACGTAGTTCCTGCGGGGTGCGTGCCCGCCCCGATCCCATCGCCAACAGGTACATGCCGAAATAGGCGTCGCCCATTGCCTCGTCGCCGCGAAGTCCCGCCATCGGCTCGACGATCAGCAACCGTCCGCCCGAATCGAGTGCCGACTTTGCTGCACGTAAAATCCGCAACATCGAGTCGTCGTCATGATCGTGGAGGATGCGGACGAGCGTGATCAGGTCGTAACCGCGCGGCAGCGAGTCGGTCAGGAAGCTGCCGCCGTGTTTTTCCACTGCTGGGTCCGCAATGCGCGCGACGACATCGGGCAGGTCGAACACGGCGCGATGCAGCCTGGGCGCGACACTGCCGACGGCCGCCACGAACGCCCCCTGCCCGCCGCCGACGTCGAGCATCCTGCGGTGACGCGCGAAATCATAGGCATCGGTCGCCTGAGCCGCGACCATCGGCTGCGATGCGGCCATCAGCGCGGAATAGTCCGATACGCCGCCCCCCTGCCCCTCGGCATAGGGCCAGAACCCCGACAACGCCCCGCCGCCCCCTTCCCTGCGCAGCAGCGCGAGCGGATCGGCGAGATCGGCGTAAAGCAAACTGTGGTGACGGATCATCGCGACGATGCCGGGATCGGCGTGGATCGCCGCCCCGACGCGACCGAGCATGTAGCGCCCCGCGCCGACATCTTCCGCAAGACGCAGCGACGCAGCCGCGCGAAGCAAGCGCAACGCAGCAGCAGGCGACAACTCGCAGTCCGCTGCAACCTGATCCGCTGTAGTCGGCCCCTTCGCCAGCAGCCCGAGAACGCCCCCTTCGACGCACGCTGCCAGCACCTGCGAATAGACGAACCCCGCCACCAGCGAGAATGTTTCGCGCGCCCGCACACGCGCCACCGGCCGGGTCAACGGAAACTTCGCGGCCCAGCGGCGGAATTTGTCGCTCGCCAGAATTGCGTTGCGCCAACCGACCCAACGCACTTTAATGTCCGAACGAAGTGACGTAGCCATATGTCCAGTTGACTGGACGCTAGGGTGCGCCCGGTCAAGGAGACCGAATGGCCGAACGCGTCGTGATCGTCGGAGCCGGAGTCGGCGGACTGGTGTCCGCCGCGCTGCTGGCGTCTCGCGGGCTGGACGTAACGGTGCTCGAATCGGAAGCAATGCCCGGCGGAAAACTCCGTGCCATCGACGGTATCGACGCGGGGCCGACGGTCTTCACGATGCGCGATGTGTTCGACCAGATTTTCGACGACTGCGGCGCCTGCCTCGCCGATCATCTGACCCTGACATCGGCAGCAACGCTCGCGCGTCATGCGTGGGGCGACGGATCGACGCTCGATCTTCACGCCGACCCAGAAGTCAGTGAGGCCAATGTTGTGGCTTTTGCCGGACCCGACGCTGCGCGTGGGTTCCGCCGATTTCGCATGGAAGCACGGCGACTGCACGATGCCCTCGACCGTCCGTTCCTGCGCGACTCCAAAACCGACCCGCTGACGCTCGGCTGGCGGATGGGTTGGCGTGGACTCCCCGACTGGCTGAACCTGCGCGCCTACCGGTCGATGTGGTCGGCGCTGGGCAGTTATTTCCCCGACCCGCGCCTGCGCCAGTTGTTCGGGCGCTATACGACCTATTGCGGCTCTTCGCCATTCCGAACCCCCGCGACGCTGATGCTGATCGCCGATGTCGAGGCACAGGGGGTGTGGCTGGTCGAGGGCGGGATGCACCGGCTGGGGTCTGCCCTCGCCGCCCTCGCTGAACGCGCGGGCGCAAAGCTGCGTTACAGCGAGCGCGTGGCCGAAGTGCTGTCCGAACGCGGACGCGCCTCAGGCGTCCTGACCGCGACCGGCGAGCGCGTTGCGGCTGAGAAGGTCATCGTCAACGCCGATCCTGCCGCACTCGGCGCAGGCCGTTTCGGGCTGGCCGCAGCGCGCGCGGTCGGCGCGGTTCCAGTCGACGCTCGCTCGCTATCGGCACTGGTGTGGCTGGCAAAGGGGACCACGTCCGGCCTGCCCCTCACCCGCCACAATGTGTTCTTTTCGGACGATTACCGCGCCGAATTCGACGCCATTGCGTGCGGCGAAGTGCCCGATGCGCCAAGCGTCTATGTCTGCGCGCAGGAAAACGACGCGTTCCAGATCATCGTCAATGCGCCCGCCAATGGCGACACCCACAGCTACACCCCGCAGGAGATCGAGATATGCCAATCGCAGATGCTGGCGACACTGGAACGCTGCGGGCTGACGCTCTCGCCCACGTCCCTTTCGGTGCTGACGCCGAACGATTTCGAGCGGCTCAATCCCTCGACGGGTGGGGCCCTGTATGGACGGGCCTCGCACGGGTGGGCGGCCTCCTTCCGCCGCCAGGGGTCGCGCACCCGGATGCCTGGGCTCTATTGCGCGGGCGGGAGCACCCATCCTGGGGCGGGCGTACCGATGGCCGCGCTTTCGGGACGGCTGGCATCCGCAGCCCTGCTCTCGGACCGCGTTTCGACCGCGACGTCCCGGGGGGCGGATATAGCTGGTGGTATGTCGACGCGATCTCCGACGACGGCCGGTACGGGCTGACGATTATCGCGTTCATCGGCAGCGTTTTCTCGCCCTATTACAAGGCCAGCGGACGCGAAAACCCGCTCGACCATTGCAGCATCAACGTCGCGCTGACCGGCCCCCGTGGGAACCGCTGGGCAATGACCGAACGCGGTGAAGCCAGCGTGTCGCGCGAAGCGGCGAGCTTCTCGGTCGGCCCCAGCGCGGTGCATTGGGACGGCGATGCGCTGGTCATCGACATCGACGAACGCTGCGCGCTGATGCCGTTCAATGTGAAGGGGCGCGTCCGCGTCACGCCGCAAGTCATGGGCACCACGGCGTTCGACCTCGGCGGCGGGCATATGTGGCACCCGATTTCCCCGCGCGCGCGTGTCGAGGCCGATTTCGGCGCGCCAGGTATCCGCTGGTCGGGCAATGGCTATTTCGATTCGAACCAGGGCAGCGAACCGTTGGAGGACGGCTTCCGCGACTGGCAATGGTCGCGCGCGCATGTCGGCCCTGACGTCGGCGTGATCTACGAAGGCGTGCGCCGCGACGGCAGCGAGTTCGCAATGGCGCTGCGCTGCGACAAGACCGGCCATTGGGCCGACGAGCCCCTGCCGCCGCACCAGCGCCTGATGCCGACCCCGTTCGCCATCGGGCGCAGCACCAGGGCCGATGCAGGCTTTCGCCCGCGCATCGTCAAGACCTGGCTCGACGCCCCCTTCTACGCACGCTCGGCGCTGCGCACGAAAATGTTCGGGCATGAAGGCGAAGGGGTGCACGAGAGCCTGTCGCTCGACCGGCTGGTGACGCCGATCGTGCAGGGGATGCTGCCCTACCGGATGCCGCGCAAGGCTTAGAGTCTGCCGCCCAATGGCGGAAAACCGCCAAAGGTCACACGAAAGTCACACCTGAACGACTCGCGAACGGCTTCGAACACGGCGTATTTGCGTGCGTTAGCTTCCCTCGCTTCACCGGGTTAGGCGCAGTTTTTACTACAGTTCAAAGAGCAAGGGACGCAGCGTCCCGACAGGTACGATAAGTGACGAAAAGGATGTAGGAAAGGACTTTTGTTCACGTTGTGTACCGAGATAGGAGCGGTCTGTCGCATGGCGGCTTTCGTCAACAAAACGGCCATTCGGTGCAGCCCTTGGCCGCCTCGGAAGCTGCCGTCCGTTCACTTAACACTGCGAACGGCCGGAGGTGGGTTGAAAGCGAACATGATGCGATGACGCAGGTGCCGGGGTTTTGACCGCGCCGGGTTGCGCAAAGCGATCCGACCTTTACCAAGGAGCGATATAGCAGGGAGAGCATGATGCGTTTCGATCCCGCCGCCGCCACCAAAGCCGCTATCGACAGCCTCGGGCCCGACGCGCTCGCAAAAGCCGCCAACTATACGCAGGGTAGTCATTGGCTTTCGCTGTGGGGTCTTCTGGTCGCAGCGGTCGTCACGATCCTCTTCGTGCGGCTGCGCATTCTCGACCGACTTGATGCGCGCCTGGCGCGGCGCGGCTGGGCGCTCCGGACATTCCTTCTCTGTGTGAGTTTTTTCCTCCTCTCGGCGATTACCAGCCTTCCGTGGGACGCCTATGCAGACTGGGGGCGCGAGGCGGCCTATGACCGGACCAGCCAGCCGTTTGGCGACTGGCTTGGGCAGACAGCAATCTCGGCAGTCATCACTGCGTTGCTCGGCAGCCTGTTCTTCCTTGCCATCTATGCGCTGATCCGGCGAACCGGTAGGCGCTGGTGGGTCTGGACGGGCGGGCTGGTGGGGGTCGCAATTTCGGCGTTGCTGCTCGTCTCGCCGATCGTTATTGAGCCCATATTTAACGAATATAGGCCTGTTCCGGCTGGCCCGGTGCGCGATGCACTCGTTGTCATGGCTGACCGCGTCGATATCCCGCACAGCCATATCCTGATGTTCGATGGATCGCGCCAGTCGAACAATTTCAGCGCCAATGTCTCGGGAATAGGCTCATCGGCGCGGATCGCCATTTCGGACGTCGCGCTCGGCAAGGCATCCCTCGATGAGGTGAAGGCGGTGACCGGACACGAAATCGGCCATTATGTTGAAGGACATATCTGGTACGCGATTGTCGCCTTCTCGCTGCTCGCGATCCTGCTTTTCTTCCTTGCCGACCGTTTGTTTCCGCGCGCGGCGCGGCTGTTCGGCAGCGACGCGGCGATCGAAGACGCGCGCGGCTTTCCAGTGATGATGATCCTTCTGTCATTTCTCGGCCTGCTCGCGATGCCGATCGTCAACACGATCATTCGCATTGATGAAACATCGGCTGATCTCTATTCGCTGGAGACGGTCAACCTGCCTGACGCGATGGTCGGTGCGCTGCTCAAAAGTGCCGAATATCGCAATCCCCGCCCCGGATTAATCGAGGAATGGCTATTCTACGACCATCCCTCGGTCGAACGGCGGATGCGTATGTCCATGGAATGGAAAGCCGCGCACCCGAAAGAGCCGCCTGTCGCCAAACCATGAACTAGCTGCCGTTCCCACTTATACCCTCACGGCCGGTCGTCATCGCTCTTCGCCGGCTGATCATCGGACTTCATCCGTTTCAACGAGCGCAATTGCCAGAAGCCGAACCCGAACACGATGGCGAGCGTCAGCCCCGCCTCGATGATCCCGAAATAGCCCTTCATGCCACTGCTCCCTCGGTCGCCAGTATAGCTTGCGTGCGCGCAAAATGCAGGATGCGATCGACCGCCAGGTGCGGTGCTTCCTCATGCGCGAGGTGGCCGAGGCCGGGCAGCACTTCGAGCGCGCAATCGGGGATCAGCGCGACCGAGTCGAGCGCACCCGACACCGGAATGGCGGCGTCCTTTTCGCCGTGCAGCACCAGCATGGGCACCGCGAGTTTGGGCAAATCGCGCTTGAGCGGCACCAGATCCCAATCGGCCATCATCCCGATCGCCCCCGCGCAATGCGCCGAAGTTGCGAACAATTTGGCGTAAGCCGCATTCCCGGCCGCATCGATCTTCGACGCGGTGCTGCGCGCCAGGAACCGTTCGACGGCGCCGGGCCCGCGCGCGACCGACGCAAAGATGTGCGGCGCAAACGGATTGACGAACAACAGCTTGGCCATCGTCGGAAACAGATGCTGGGCGATGCCGGGAAACGGTAGCAGTGCGGGCGCGATTCCCACGATCCCAGCGGGCCGCACCAACCCGTCGAGCGCCATGCGGATCGCGATTGCCGCACCCGCCGAATGGCCGACTACCAGCGCCGGTTCGGCATCGAGCTCGCCGAGCAATCCGGCAAGTGCGCGTGCCACACCCGGCATCGTCAATCCGTTCGGCGGGCGTCCTTTGGTGAAGCCATGCCCCGGCAAATCCGGCGCGATGACACGAAAATGCTGCGCCAGCGGGTGCAGCATATCACGCCAGCTATGCGTCGCTGCACCGGTGCCATGGAGCAGCAGCAATACCGGTCCATCGCCTGCGATCTGCGCATGCCAGTCGATCCCGCCGACCCGCACCGACCGGCTGTCGGTCGCGTTCGGCCAGTCGGCGGGGGGCAGGCTCATTGCGCGGCCTTCACTGCATCGCGCAGCCCCACCGCATCGGCGCGCGGCAGCGGCAGATAGCGCGCACGCATCGCGGCAGCGAGCTCGGCCCCCTCGGACCGCGGACGGTTCGAAATATCGACGAACACCGCGCCCAGCCCGCTCGCGCCGAATGCCTTCGCAGCGGGCATCGTCGCCTCAGCGCCGACATTGCCGCGACCGTCGCTGAGCAACACGACAAACGGCGTCCGGCCCTTGCCGCGCACCGCTTCGCCCAACAGCCGCGCCGCATCGATTCCGGCGGCCAGCGGCGTCCCACCCCCGCCCGGCAGATCGGCCAGCGAGCGCCGTGCGCGGGTCAAGGACCGCGTCGGTGGCAGCAACACCTCGGCACTGTCACCCCGAAACGAAATCAGCGCGACTTCGGTGCGTTTCACATAGGCCTCGGCAAGCAGCAGTTCGACCGCGCCCTTCGCCTCGCCCAGCCGCGCAGCCGCAGCTGAGCCCGAGGCATCGACGGCGAAAATCGTCGTCGCATCGGCGCGCGTCTCAAATCGTTTGATCCGCAGATCGTCGCGGCGAATGGCAATGCGGTCGCCGGATGCCAGATCGGCCCCGCGCAGTTTCTGCCAAGGTGCCGCCGCGCGCAACGTATCGATCAGCGCCAGTCGCGCCCCACCTCTCGGCAAGCCTGCCCTCGCACCGAGCGGCCGCCCGCGCATCGGCGACTTGCGCCGCTCGCCACCCCCGCTGCTGTTCGACGTGCAGCGTCCTGCACCTGCCGCAATGGCGGCGAGGACATCGGGCGGCAGGGCTGCGGTCACCGCTTCCAGCACGACATCGTCAAGCGTGTCGCCGATTTGGGACTCGCCATCGCTCGACGAGGGCGGCGGTGGCGGTGCGTCATCCTCGGCTGCGCTCGGCATCCGCGTCGCGCGATGGGCGAGGACGAGACAGGCAGCGGTCGCAATGTCGGCCTCATTGGGCTCGGCGCGGTTCTCAAGTTCAGCGAGCCCGCTCGCGACGCGGGAAGCCATGACGGGCGCCCGCACCGAGTCGATCCCAAGGGCCAACGATACGGACGCCAAAGCCCTTATCCCGTCACCCCGGGCTTGACCCGGGGTCCCGCTCACAGGCGCGATATTGCTTGAAGAAGCGGTTCCCCGGCTCAGGGCCGGGGTGACGGGTGCCTGCTCCATCAAGCGCACGTCCGAAAGATCGAACCGGAACGCCAACCGTTCCGCCAAACGGTCGGGCACCCGCTCCTTACCCTGCCCGTCGTCGAGCAACACCAGCCCGAACCGCGCCGGATGCCGCGCGCCTGCCCCGTCGCGTTCGATCACGACTTCGCCGATGTCCATCACCGACGCGATCCGCGCCGCCACCGCATCGCTCATCCGCTCCGCCATCGACACGAGCAGTAACCCACCATCGGCTTGCGCGAGTAGCCCCGGGCGAACCGTCCCGCCCTGCCCCGCCAGCGTCGCCGCCAGATCGCGGCCCCCGATCAACGCCTCGTCATCGATCCCGACTGGCAAGCGCCGCATCGGCCCCAGTTCCGCGAGCACGGCATCACGCCCCGGTCCCGCGCCGCGCAGGATCATCCCGCCCAACCCCGCCGGGTCGCGCTTCAGCAACCGCACGGCGAGCAAGGCGTCGCCGAACGGGTCCATCAGTCGAAGAGTTCGCTCAGCGCGCGTTCGATCCGCGCCGTCGAGCCGGTCTCGTCGAGTACATTGCGCCGCAGCCGGTGGCGCAGCGCCATCGGCGCGACCGCACGCAATTGCGTGACACCGACCAGCGTCTTCCCACCGAGCGCCGCCGCCGCCCGTGCCGCACGCATCAGGGTCAGCTCGCCGCGCAACCCGTCGGCCCCGACCGCGATGCACAGTTCGGATGCGGCACGCAGTACATCGTCGGGAACCGTCAGCTCGGGCAATAGCTTCTTGGCCTTGGCGATCTTGTTCAGCGTCTTCTTCTCGGCCTTGGCCCAGTCCGCCGCGAACGCGTCGGGCGTCCGTTCGAATGCGTCGCAGCGGCGCAATATCTCGACCCGCGTGTCGAGATCCTGCGATGTTCGCACCTCCAACGACAAGCCGAACCGGTCGAGCAATTGCGGGCGCAATTCGCCTTCCTCGGGGTTGCCGCTGCCGATCAGGACGAAGCGCGCCGAATGCCGCACGCTCAACCCCTCGCGCTCGACGACATTCTCGCCCGATGCCGCCACATCGAGCAGCAAATCGACAATATGATCCTCAAGCAAGTTGATTTCATCGATGTAGAGAAAGCCTTGATCGGCCTTCGCCAGCAGCCCCGGTTCGAACGCCTTTTCCCCCTTGCCCAGCGCGCGTTCGATATCGAGCGCCCCGACCACACGGTCCTCGGTGGCGCCGAGCGGGAGGTCCACAAAGGGTACTGGCTTGCCCTTACCCAACGGCGGCAACAGTGCCGCGAGCGCGCGAGCGGCGGTCGATTTTCCCGTCCCCCGGTCGCCGAACACCATCACGCCGCCGATCTTCGGATCGACCGCCGCAATCAGCAGCGCGCGCTTCATCTCGTCCTGACCGACGATTGCCGAAAAGGGGAAAGCCGCCCGCATTGCGTTCACGTGTAACATGCGCTGGACAGTCGGCAAGTCGCTGCATCGCGACAGTCTTGCAAAATGTAACCATCGGCGTAGCCTCGCTCGTACGTCCTGCGAGGAGTGCGACCATGTCCGCGACCGTTTCGACACCGAAGGAAAGTGGCGCGCTGCCCGTCCGTAAAATTACCACTGCCGATCTCGACTGGGCGCTGCGCGAGGGTTGGAGCGATTTTCAGGCCAAGCGCGGCGACCTGATTTTCGTGGCGCTGCTGTATCCCGCCATCGGCTTGATCGCGGCGGCGTTTGCGCTGAACGATGCGGCGCTGCCGCTGGTCTTCCCCTTTGCGGCAGGCCTGTCGATCTTCGGCCCTGCTGCGGCCTCGGGCTTTTACGAGCTGGCGCGACGACGCGAGGCGGGCCTCGAATCGAGCTGGCGGCACTTTTTCGATCCGATGCGGGGCAAGCAGGGATCGACGATCCTGATGCTGACGACCGGCCTCGGCGTCCTGTTCCTGTTCTGGCTCGGCGCGGCCTATGCAATCTATGCCGCCACGATGGGGCCGGATTTCCCGACCGGCGTCGCGAGTTTCCTGCGCCGCGTCTTCACCACGCCGCAGGGGTGGACGCTGATCGTCCTCGGCAATCTGGCGGGCGCGGTGTTTGCGGTCGTGACCCTGATGACGACGCTCGTCTCGTTCCCGATGGCGGTCGACCTCGATGTCGATCCGGGGCATGCGGTCGAAACCTCGCTGCGCGCGGTGTCGGCAAATCCGGGGCCGGTCGCCGGATGGGGCCTGCGGGTCGGCATCCTGCTCGTGCTCGGTGCGCTGCCGGCGTTTATCGGGCTGGCTGTGGTGCTGCCGACGCTCGGCTATGCGACGTGGCACCTCTACACACGGATGGTCGAGCGCTAGATCAGCGCAACACTCTTCGCCCAGCCGAGAAACAGTTCCGGCCATATCCCGACCGGCTTGCCGATGGCTTTGCGCAACCCGAACCCGTGGCCGCCATTGGCAAACAAATGCGTCTCCACCTTTATGCCCTTTGCCTTGAGCGCATCGCGAAACATCAGGGTGTTGGCGACCGGCACGACATCGTCGTCTTCGGCATGAACCAGAAAGCATGGCGGGCTGTTTGCGGCGATGTTGAGGTGCGGGGAATGTGCCGCCTCGAGCGCATCGTTATCGTCGATCAGCAGCTTGCGCGACCCCGGATGCGCGTTCTTGCGGTCCATCGACACCACCGGATAAATCGGCGCAGCGCAGAACGGGCGCGGAGACAGCGCGTCGGCGGCATCGACCGGCGCGTAAGTCGGGGCCGCAAAACGCGCGACCAGATCGGTGCAGACATGCCCCCCCGCCGAAAATCCCATCGCGCAAACGCGTTCAGGATCGACGCCATAGTGCGTGGCGCGCTGGCGGATCAGCCGCATCGCCCGCTGCGCGTCAGACAGCGCAACGTCCGGCCCCGCTGCCCAGCCTTCACCCGGCAAACGGTAGAACAGGACGAACACCGTGAACCCGCGCGCCGACAGCCAGCGGCCGAGTTCATAACCCTCTTTGTCGATCACCACCCATTTATAGCCGCCCCCCGGCGTAATCAGCACCGCCGCACCATTGGGGACGTCGGGCCGGAACACGACCAGTCGCGGGCGCGAAATGCCGAACACCGCGCGGTCGGTGAGTTGCGGGTCAGTGCTGCGCTCGTTGACGGTTTCGACCAGCGGCACCTTGGGCGCGCCCGGCGCACCTTTAGGCCACAGGTCGATGGTCTCGACCGGTTGAGGCAGCCCTGCGGGCAGCGCGCCGCTCTTGACCGGCGGCGGCGTCTGCGCCGAGGCCCGCGCCGCGAGGCTCGCCGCGAGCGTTGCCCCCATCAGTGTCCGTCGATCGATCATGGCAACGCCTCGTAACGAAAGTTCGAGAACCGCGCGGCACCCGGTCCCGCCGCATAGAGCGCGGGGCGCAGGCTCAGGAAATCGCCCGCGACATTATGGTGATAGCCGCTGACTTCCATCTGCACATCGAACTTGTCCCATGCGGCATTACCATCGGACCGCGTGTAGATCGTCACGATGTTGCGGTCGTTGACCAGCCTGATTTCCAGACGCCGCAACGGCACGATGCTCTTCGCGCGCGGGCGGCGGACGCCATAGCGCTGCATGACCAGCCCGTCCGCCCCGAAACCCAGCCCCGCATAAAGCCGACGGCTGTAGAAGAGCAGCAGCCCCGCCTCGCAACTGCCCTCCAGCTCGATCCCGACGCTGATCGCATAGCGCTGGTCGCCCGCGATCGCGCAGACCGGCGAACTGTCGGCAGGGCTCGTGCCCTTCCCTGCCAGGCGCATTGCGCCCGGCATATAGCTTACCCGCGCGGCCTCGTTCGTGGCGGGGTCGTAGAACGCCCAGAGGGCGCCGAACCGGTCGCGGCCGAAATTATCGCTCAGGGGCTGTCCGTGCTGCGCGCCGCCTGCCCGTTGCGGCATCGTCAGCGGCTTCGACAGATCGCCGCCGCCCGGACGCGGCCAGCCATCGCGGCTCCATTCGACCGGCGCGAGCAGCATCTGCCGCCCCAGGGTCCAATAGCCGTTCTCATAGCCATGGAGGACCATCCACCACTTGCCGCCCGGCCCCTCGAACAAGGTGCCATGCCCGCGCGACCACCATTTCTCGCGCGGCGATGTCGTCCGCATCACCGGATTGCCGGGATCGTTCTCCCACGGGCCGTCGAGCGAGCGGCTACGTGCGACAATCACCATATGGCCGGTCGGTGGCCCCGCGGTCCCGCCGACAGCGGTAATCATGTAATACCACGCGCCGCGCCGCACGATCTTCGGCCCTTCGGGCGAGAATCCCTCGACGACCCAGTCGGCGGGGTAACGCCAGGGGTCGTAAACATGTTCGACCTTGCCGACGGTTGCGAGACCGTCGGGTGTCAGCCGCACCCGGTCGCCACCCGACAGAAACAGCCAGCGGGTGCCGCTTGCGTCGACGGCATGGCCGGGATCGATATGGTCGGGCAGGTTCAGATCGACCGGTGCGCTCCACGGTCCCTCGATCCGGTCGGCGGTAATGACATAGATCGACCGGCGCGACGGACTGCGCGCTGGAATGTAGCAATAATATTTGCCGCCATGCTTGATCAGTTCGGGCGCCCACACCGACCCGATGGGCGTGGTGAGCGCGGCAGTTACCGGCGTCCAGTTCACCAGATCGCGGCTGTGCCAGATGACGATACCGGGATAAGCGTCGAAGCTCGAGAAAGTCAGGTAATAATCGTCGCCGTCGCGCAGGATCGTCGGGTCGGGGTGATCGCCCGCGAAGACGGGGTTGAGGAACCGCCCGTTGCCGAGATCGGCCTTGCGCTGTCCCTCATACCCCGTCCCCCAGCGCATCCCCTCATAGGGGTCGAGCGACGCCGTCGCCCGACTGCCTTGCGCGTGCGACCCGCAGGGCAAAGACAGTGTCAGTCCCGCCGCCCCGGCTCCCACTAATCCGGCGCGGCGGGTAATCACGCGCGCAGCCTACATCTTGAACCGCGCACCGAACAGGATCGTCCGACCGAAATGGTTGTTCTCGTAGTTCCGGTCGGCGTCGAAATCGGTGTAGCGATAACGATAGGTGTCGAGCAAATTGGTGCCCTCGACCGATAGTTCCATCCAGTCGGTGAACTTGTAACGGATCGACGCATCCACGTTCCAGGTTGCCCCATAACCCTCGAACACGTTGCCCGTGCCCGAATTCGCATCGATGTACCGGTCACGATAGCTTGCCGAGGCGCGCGTGCTGAACTTGCCGTCATCATAATAAAGCGTGGCATTATAGGCCTTCTTCGAAACACCGAACAGCGTGGCCGTCCGCACGGCGTTGGTCAGCCCGCCGCCGGGGACCGTGGCCGGACCCTGCACGTTGTAGGTCGCGGACGAATCGATGAACGTCGCATTGGCGAGAAGGCCGAAGTTCTTGAAGAAGCCCTCCTTGATGAAGGTGCTGAACGGCAATTGCAGCGCAAGCTCGACACCCTTCAGCGTCGCGCCCGTCCCGTTGACGTTGGCGGTGATCGTGTAAAGCTGGTTCGGGTCGAAGTTGATATAGGCGGGCGAACTGGTCGGCAGCGCCTCACGCGGCAGGCCGGTCGAGGCATAAGTTGCCGTGAATGCCTGGCTGATCGGGAAGCTCTCGACCTTTTTGATGAAGCCCGCGACCGACAGGATCGCGCCCGGTGCAAAATACCATTCGGCCCCGAGGTCGAAATTGGTCGCCCGGTACGGATTGAGCTGCGGATTGCCGTACGTAATCCGGAAGTTGAACCCGTCGATCGTCCCGCCCGGCGTCAGATTGCCGAGCGACGGACGCGTCATCACCTTCGCGATAGCACCGCGGATAATGAAGTTGCGCGACGGATAGAACGCCACATTGAACGACGGCAGCCAGTCTTCGTAGGACCGCTCGACCGTCACCGTCGCCCCGCTGAGCACGCCGGTCGAACTCTGTTCGGTGCGCGCATAGCGGATGCCGGCATTGCCTGCATATTCGAGGCCGAACAGATCGCCCTTCACGTCGACCTGGAGGTAACCGCCCTTGGTCGTTTCGGTGACCGAACGGGTGTTGCCCGCATCGACCGTCGGTGTGCGGCTGTACAGACCGGTAAAGGCCGCAGCAGCGGGCAGGTTGGCGATCAGGAAACTGCTGGTCGTCCCCGCAGGCTGGCCGCCATTGCCGATATTGAACGTCTCCGACAACGCGGCGGTTACCGGGAAGCCATAGATCGCCGTCGCGCCGAACAGGGCGGAGGGCGAACAGGCAATCGTCCCTGACGTGCTGGTGACGAGGCTGGTCCCGCCGTTGCCGCACACGACGGTATCACGCAGGAAGCCGACCGTGTCGAAATTGAACCGGCGATAGACGGCGCCCGCCTTCAACGTGAACCCTTCGACGACGTCCCATTCGGTCCGCAACTGAGCGGTGCGGAACTTGTTGGTCACGTTCGACGGACGGTCGCGAATTTCGGCAAGCTGGAACACCGTCGGATCGGTGACGCTGGTGCCGAAGGTCAGCTTCGGCGTCGCCATCGTGCGATAGTCGTACGAATATCCCTGCGCGTCGCGATCGTCGAACAGGATCGTCGTTTCGACCGGAATATCGGCGTTGGACTTCGACGCGCCGAGAAGCAGGGTAAAGCGGAACTTGTCGCCCAGCTGCTGGTCCCAGGTGCCGCCGATCTGGTAGAAATCGGTCTTCGACTGGCGCAGATAATGTTCGGTGCGGACGTAAACATCGTTGAGCGTTGCCGCGATCATGTTGTTGTTGGCGTCATAGACCGGATTGACCACGTCGATTGGCCGCTCGAGCGTCCGCAACAGCACTTCGCCCCACTTCTCCTCGCGGGCTTCCTTGAACCGCGAATAGAGGCCGTCGATCGAAATCTTGGTGCTCGTGGTCGGCTCGAACTGGATCGATCCGGTCAGGCCCAGCCGTTCGCGGTCATGGCCGATCTCGCCGTAACGCGGGATGCGCGGGTGAAAGGCGAGCGCAGCCTGGTCGCATGCGGCATTGCGCCCGACAGTATAGACACCGCCTGCGTTGGGCGAGCCGATGCCGCTGGTTGCCGTTGTGGTGAAGCACGGTGCGCCGTTGACGCTGTCGAAGCGTGCCTGTGCCCAGCGCACGCTGTTGTTGCCGAGCTCAAGCGTCTTCACCTTCGAATAGGCGGCCGAGAACGACGCCCCGAAGGTGCCATCCTCGTTACGCCAGCTCAGCAGCCCCGCCACGCGCGGCCCGAGCTTTTTCGACAGGTCGTTGTACGATCCGACGACCGACAGCGCGCCGCGCAAGCCCGCCTTGCCCGCCAGCGGGTTGCCGGTGTTGAGATCGACGACCGCGCCGAGCGAACCTTCGTCGAGCGACGCTTCGGCAGTCTTGTGGACGACGATGCTGCTGAACAGTTCGGACGCGAACACGTTGAAATCGAATGCACGGTCGCGGTTCGACGACGCACCGTCGGTCGATGTCGCGACGGTCTCGAGGCCATTGACGCGGACGCGCGTGAACTGGGCACCCAATCCGCGCACAGTGATTGCACGGCCCTCGCCCGCATCGCGCTGGATCGAAATACCGGGAATGCGCTGCAGCGACTCGGCGAGGTTCTGGTCGGGGAATTTGGCGATATCTTCGGCCACAATCGCATCGACCGCGCCGACCGAGGTGCGTTTCAGATTGAGCGCGGCTTCGAGCGAGGCGCGAAAGCCGGTGACGACGATTTCTGCGGTGTCCGATTCGGGTTCGGCAGCGGGCGCTGCTGCCTTGGGGGCCGGGGTCTGCGCGAACGCGGCGCTCGTGCCGAACGCGATAAGCGCCGTCGATCCCAGCAACAAGGTGGCGGTACGCCGGACAGTGCTCGTCATTAGAAACCTCCCCAATTACCGGTTATGACACCGGTGTCTTTTTCAATCGACCTTACAGGGGCCTCGCTGCTCTTTTCCTGGCGGAAATGAACTTTCAGCCCCTCGAATCCCATGATCGTTGCCTGTTGCGGCAATCGATTTTCCGGCAGACTTGCGTCTAAGTAACCGGTGTCATAAGGTTTAGCGACGAGTGCACGCCGATGTCAAGACGGCGGTTTCAGGAGAGCGAAGATGCGGCTGGGTGTGACATTTTTGGCGGCGCTTGCGCTTGCATTGCCGAGCTTTGCCGCCGCGCAGCAGGCCAGCTTTCCCGGCGCGGTCGGCTGGGCCGCTACCACTGTCGGCGGGCGCGGCGGTCGCATTATCCGCGTCACGACGCTTGCCGCCGATGGCCCGGGCTCTTTCAAGGAAGCCGTTCAGGCCAAGGGGCCGCGAATCGTCGTTTTCGAAGTCGGCGGCGTGATCGACCTGAAGCGGACAACACTCGAAATCCGCGAGCCATATCTGACCATCGCGGGGCAAACCGCCCCCTCGCCCGGCATCACGATCATCAAGGGCGGCATCGACGTTCACGGCCACGACGTCGTCATCCGCCACATCCGCGTCCGCACCGGTGCCGACAACCAGCCCAAACGCAGCGGGTGGGAGGCGGACGCCTTCTCCACCGTCGGCGCGTACAATGTCATTATCGACCACAACACATTCAGCTGGGCGATCGACGAAAACATGTCCGCCAGCGGCCCGCGTTTCAACGGCAAGACGCCCGACGAATGGCGTGCCAACACCAGCCACAACATCACCTTCTCGTACAATCTGGCGAGCGAGGGTCTCGCCGATGCGAGCCACCCCAAGGGCGAACACAGCAAGGGGTCGTTGATCCACGACAACACCTCGAACATCCTGTTCTACCGCAACATCTGGGCGCATAATCAGGAGCGCAATCCGCTGTTCAAGGGCGGCGCACGCGGTGCCGTGATCAACAATCTGATCTACGATCCCGGCGAGCGGGCAGTGCACTATAACCTGATGGCGCTCGAATGGGGCAGCTACCCCTATCAGAACGGCCAGCTGAGCGCGGTCGGCAACGTCCTGCGCGGGGGCGTATCGACGGCGGTCGGCCTGCCCTTCCTCACGCTCGGCGGCGATGGCGATCTCGAATATTACGGCAAGGACAATATCGCGGTCGACAAATGGGGCGCGCCGCTGCCGATGTTCGGCCGATATGGCGAGACGCGCGCAAAGCTGATTGTCAGCAAGACTCCGGTGTCATGGCCTGCCGGCATTGCCGTCCTGCCGGTGCGCGACGTGGAGACGCATGTGCTGGCCCACGCCGGGGCGCGCCCGTGGGACCGCGATGGCGACGACATCCGCGTGCTGTTCTTCGTCGCGGAAGGGCGCGGGACGATCATCAACGACGAGAAGGACTGGAGCGCCTATCCGGTGCAGGCCGAAACCCGCGCGCCCTTTGTGGACGGCGACTGGGATCTCGCAACGATGGAGCCAAAGTCCGGCCTGTATCCGGGGCAGAAAGGCCCGATCCAGGAAAAGCTCAGCCCCCGCGACGCGGCGATGCGGCAATAGGGTCAGGTGCCCGGCTGAATATACGGCACGACCCCGAACAACGCCCGCTCGCGCCCGCGCGGGTTGCTCTCGACCCGCGAGTCGGTGTCGAAAACCATCGTCTTGCGCGCGGTCAGGTCGTAAGCAGGCCAGCCGGGATTGCCGGTGCGGGCAAAGCGCACGAACGCGGCCATCATCCGGTCGCTCATCGCCTGTTGCGCGGGGGTCATGTCGGGCTTGGTCCCGAATACGAGGCCGATGTCGCCGGTGTGCATCGCTTGCTCGAAATCGAGTTGATAGACGAACGCCGGGACGCCCGCCTTCGCGCGTTCCTCCGCCTCGATCACCTGCCCGCGCCAGCTGCGTCCCGCTGTCGTCGCCTTGATAAAAATATCGGCAGGCGAGAGGTCGGGATACCAGCCGCCATAGGTCCGCACGACCATCTCGGGGTCGATATCGACGCGCAGTTCCGGTCCCATGCGCGCTGCAATGTTCGACCAGTCGAGTCCGCGCAGCTTGGGATGATCGGGCGGAAAGAACGCGCGCGTTTCGGCGATGCAATTGCCCATCATCATCGGGATGCTGTTGCCTTGCGGCGCGGCATCGGGCCAGAACGGGTGGCGCAGCAGATTGCGCCTGTCGAGCACCGGCCCGAAATACAGCCCGCCCCCCATCACCGGATCGACGGTATCGAGCGCCGCGACCAGCGCCTCGACCGGCGCGGTCACCGGATCGAAGCCCAGCCTCGCCAGATACGCCCGCGCGCGCTTCTCGGCATTGAGCGGCCCCGACGCCGTCACCTGCTGCCCGCTCATCGTGATCGCCTTGTGGAACAGCCCCTTGGCGGCGGGCATCGCCATCAAGGTCGCGATCTTCGCGCCGCCGCCCGACTGGCCGAACACGGTGACATTATGTGGATCGCCGCCGAACGCCGCGATGTTGCGCTGCACCCATTGCAGCCCGAGGATCAGATCGAGCTGCCCGACATTGCCACTGTCGGGAAATCGCGGATCGATTCGCCCCAGCGAGAGATAGCCGAACGCGTTGAGCCGGTGATTGACGGTGACGACGACGACATCGCCGCGTTCGGCGAGCGCCGCGCCGTCGTTAAGAGGATCGGTGACCGACCCGTTCGAATAGGCACCGCCGTGGATATAGACCATGACGGGACGGGGTTGGCGGACGTAGTGATTTGGCGTCCACACATTCAAGAACAGGCAGTCCTCGGACTGCGGTACGTAGCGGCTCCCCTGTTGCGGAGAAACGGGACCAAATGCCGAGCGCTCGACCACTACATCTTCACCGAAAGCCGTCCGGAAACTCGCAAGCGCAGCCTCAGGCTGGTTTTCGTCTATCGCAAATCGGAGTTGCGGAATTCGATCCCGCGTGGGCGCCGCTGGCTGGAACCGCCGGTCTTTCGTGTCTTGCCCGTAACGGATGCCGAGAAACGCAACGGCTCCATCATCCGTCGTGGCGTTGGCGCTTCGTGCGGGCAGTTTGATCAGCACACGGTCCGAGCTTTGCACCGGCTCCGCTGCTATCGCTTTTGCTGCTACTAGCGTTGCAAGGCTGCCGATAACAGCGCGACGGCTGAAATTGCTACCGCCGGACATCCAGCCCGCCTGCGTTGAACGCATCGATATCGGCCTGCCCGAACAGACTCGCGTCGCCCGGCAGCGAGTGTTTCAGGCACGTCAGCGCAAGCCCCGTTCGCGCCATCCCCTCTGCATCGCCGCCGCCCAGATGCGCGTGGAGCACACCCGCCGCAAAGGCATCGCCTGCGCCGATCCGGTCCACGATCCCGCTGACCGCGATCTCCTCGGTCTGCGCCGCCCTGTCGCGCGTATCGACCCGCGCGGCGATGCGGTGGCAATCGGCATCGACGACATGGCGCGCGGTCGAGGCGATGATCTTCAAACCGGTGAACGCTGCGAAGGCAGCATCTGCCGCCTCGCGCCGCCGATCGGGGCCGTCACCGGAAAAATCGCGGCCCAGCACCAGCCCGATATCGCGGTGGTTGCCGAACAAAATGTCGGCCATGCCGATCAATTCGCCCAGTACCGCCTTGGGGTCGCTGTCCCAGCTTTCCCACAGCATCGCGCGGTAATTGCCGTCGAACGACACTGGCACGCCCAGCCGTTTCGCCGCGCGCGCTGCCGTCAGCGCCGCCTCCGCAGACTGCGGCCCGAGCGCGGGCGTGATCCCCGACAGGTGCAACAGCCCCACGCCCGCGAGGTGCGTATCCCAGTCGAACTCATCGAAAGACGCGTCTGCAAAACTCGACCCCGCACGGTCGTACACGATTTCCGACGCGCGCAGCCCCGCGCCGACGCTGAGGAAATACAGCCCTATCCGCCCGTCGCGCATTTGTACGCCCGAACAATCCACCCCCTGCCCGCGCACCGCCGCTACCGCGCCGCGTCCGAGCGCATTGTCCGGCACCGCGCTGACCATTGCGGTTGCATGCCCCAGATTGGCAAGCCCGATCGCGACATTGGCCTCCGCGCCGCCGACGTGCAGCGCAAGGCTCGGCGACTGCATCAGCAACTCGCGCCCCGGTGCGGTCAGCCGGATCAGCAACTCCCCAAAGGCGACAACCCTGCCCGTCACCGCGCCAGCCACCCGCCGTCCACCGCGAGGATATGCCCGTTCACATAGTCCGACGCCGATGACGCGAGGAACACCGCCGCCCCGCCCATGTCATCGGGACTGCCCCAGCGTCCGGCGGGAATGCGGTCCATGATCGATTTGTTGCGCTGCTCGTCCGACTGGAGCGCCGCCGTATTGTTCGTCGCGATATAGCCCGGCGCAATGGCGTTCACGTTGATGCCCTTGGCC
This sequence comes from Sphingomonas sp. SUN039, assembly GCF_024758725.1. Lineage (NCBI taxonomy): Bacteria > Pseudomonadati > Pseudomonadota > Alphaproteobacteria > Sphingomonadales > Sphingomonadaceae > Sphingomonas > Sphingomonas sp. SUN039. The sequence goes on from NZ_CP096972.1 coordinate 1,729,282, forward strand.
GCCCATTCGTTGGCGAGCAGCTTGGTCAGCCCGGCCACCCCCGATTTCGACGCGGTATAGCTCGGCACGCGGACGCCGCCCTGAAAGCTCAGCATCGAGGCGATGTTGATGATCTTGCCGTGCCCGCGCGCGATCATGTGCTTCCCCGCGGCCTGGCACAGGAAGAACACCGATTTGAGGTTGGTGTCCACCACCGCGTCCCAGTCGGCCTCGCTGAAATCGACCGCGTCGGTGCGCCGGATGATGCCTGCGTTGTTGACGAGGATGTCGATCGCCCCCAGCTTTTCCACAGCCTCGTCCACAACCCGCTGGACAGGTTCGATGCTCGACAGATCGGCCGCGATGAACACGCCGCGCCGCCCCAGCGCCTCCACCTTCGCCACCGTCTCGTCGCACGGGGATCGGCCGACGCAGGCCACATCCGCCCCCGCCGCTGCCAGCGCGACCGCAATCCCCTGCCCGATGCCGGTATTGGCCCCGGTGACGACCGCCACCCGCCCCGACAGGTCGAACGGCGCGCTCATGCGAGCTGGCAAATGTCGAGGACGTTCATGTCGGTATAATCCTGGTTCTCGCCCGCCATTGCCCAGATAAATGCATAGGCCTTGGTCCCCGAACCCATATGCACCGACCAGGGCGGCGAGATCACGGCTTCCTCGTTCGCCATGACGATGTGCCGCATCGCCTCGCCCTCGCCCATGTAATGGAACACGCGGTCGTTCGGCCCGTCGAGCTCGAAGTAGAAATAGATTTCGCTGCGCCGCTCATGGATGTGCGGCGGCATCGTGTTCCACACCGACCCGGGGTTCAACACGGTCAGCCCCATGACGAGCTGCGCCGAATCGCAGATCCCGGGAATGACGAGCTGGTAGATGGTCCGCTCGTTCGATTCCTCGAGGCTGCCGCGTGCCAGCGCATTGGCGTCGGCAATGCCCAGCTTGCGTGTCGTGAACGCTTTGTGCGCCGGGCAGGACGCCAGATAGAAGCGTGCGCCCGCACCCGAAAACACGACGTCCTTCGCGCCCATCGTGACGTAGAGGCAGTCCTTGTTGCCGAGCGCGAACGCCTCGCCATCGACGGTGACCGTGCCTTCGACGCTGCTCACGTTGACCACAGCCAGCTCGCGCCGTTCGAGGAACGGATGCCCGACCGCCGAGGGCGGCTCGGTCTGCGTGGGCAGCGCAACCGGCGCATCGCCCACTGCGACGCCGCCGATCACGAACCGGTCGGCATGGGTATAGTTCAGCACGCACTCGCCCGTGCGGAACAGCCCTGAAATCAGATAGCGGTCGCGCAGTTCGTCGTTCGACACGCACTCCATCATATCGGGATGGGTGGCGTAATAGGTGCGGTCGAACATGGCTCTCTCCGTGAAGGTCGATCTTGGTGTTTGTTGCGCTTTAGGTAACCGGTGTCATGAAGTGAAGCAAGACTCAGCTCTGCGGTGGGGCCACCGAAGCGCGCTGGATCAGCGCCGACGGAAACACCGACGGGGCCGCCGCGACCGGATCGGCATCGGGCGTATCGCTCAACAATTTATGCGCCGCCGCGCGCGCCATATCGGCAATCGGCCAGCGAACCGTCGTCAGCGGCGGCCAGAGATGCGCGGCAATCGCGGTATCGTCGAAGCCGACCACCGACAGGTCGCGCGGCACATCGAGACCGCGGGCACGCGCAGCGTGCACGACCCCCGCCGCCATCTCATCGTTCGACGACAAAATCGCGGTCGGGCGCGGGTCGGCGTCGAGCAACCGGTTCCCCGCCGCGACGCCCGAGTCGAATCGATAGCTTCCCTCCGCAACCAGCGCGTCAGGTAGATTCAGCCCCGCCGCCGACAGCGCTGCATCGAGCCCCGCGCGCCGCTCGAATGCCGAGCGAAATCCGCGCGGCCCCGCGACAAAACCGATGCGGCGATGCCCCTGTTCTATCAGGAAGGTGGCGGCCTCGCGCACCAGTTCGCGGTCGTTCGACCCGACCATCCGCTCGGGCACGTCGAGTTGCGCCGACCCCATCCGCACATAGCGGCAGTCGAGTTCGTCGCAGAGCGCGGCGAGCGCGTCGTTCTCCGAAATCGGCGGGAGCAAGACGATCCCGTGCGGACGCTGGCGTTCGAGAAAATGCCGCAGATCGTCGACCATCGTCGGCGATCCGCGGTTCACCGGTCGAACGATCAGTTCGTATTCGGTCCCCGCCAGCACCTCGAGCAACCCCGTCTGCATGCCCAGCACCATCTGGGCATTGGGATTGTCATGGACCAGCGCGATCAGGAAATTGCGGCGCAGCGCCAGCGCGCGCGCCTGCGGATTGGGGACGTAACCCGCCTTCTGGATGACGGCATCGACCTTGGCCCGCGTCGCCTCGTTCAGCAGCGGCGACCGGTTGATGACGCGACTGACCGTTTTCTTCGAAACCCCCGCCAGCCGCGCGATATCGTTGATCGTCGCCTTGCCGCGAAAGGCAGCGTCCCCGTTACTGTCGCCGATGCTGTCGTCGCTCAAACCTGCCTCCTGCACTCGACCCGGACATAGCCGGAGCAAGGGGTATCGACAATGACACCGGTTTCCTTTAGCGCAAGAGCCAGGGGAGAAAACGCACGCCATGAGCGACGCCGATGTGATGTTTGGAGCTGAGGCGACCGCGCGTGCCTTTGTCGGCGCCCGCCGTACGGCGCAGGCGCTGACCGAATATCCCGGCGAGGTGCCGGTGACGCTGGAGGAAGCTTACCGCATTCAGGATGCCGCGATCCGGCTGCATGGCGGTGCCATCGCGGGCTGGAAAGTCGGTCGCATTCAGCCGCCGCTCGATCTGCATTTCGGCACCACCCGGCTGGCCGGTCCCATTTTCGCCGACCTCGTCCACCCGGTCGCACCGGTTCGCGATGCGCCGATATTCACTGGCGGGTTCGGCGCAGTCGAGGCCGAGTTCCTGTTCAAACTGGGCACGGTCCCCACCGGACGCACCGACTGGTCGATTCCCGACGCGCTCGACTGCGTGACGGCGGTCCATATCGGCTTCGAGATCGCCAGTTCGCCGTTCACCGGGATCAACCGGATGGGACCGACGGTCACAGCGTCCGATTTCGGCAACAACAACGGCCTGCTGGTCGGCCCTGCCGTCGACGACTGGCAGAACGGCGGAATCGACAGCATGACGGTGACGACACTTATCGACGGCGCTGTCGTCGGCACCGGTCAGGCCGCAAGCTTCCCCGGCGGCTGCGGCGGCTCGATCGCGTTCCTGCTGGGCAACCTCGCCCGTCGCGGAATCGCCATCGCACCCGGCACCTGGGTGTCGACGGGGGCCGTCACCGGCGTCCATGAAATCGCGGCGGGCAGCACCGCCGTTGCCGAATTCGGCAGTTCAGATAGCATCGCATGTCGCATCGTTGCGGCAACTCCCGACACGAACTGAGGACCAGCAGGATGGCGACAGTCGAGGCAGGCACGGACGCGGTCGGCAGCGCCGTTCAAAAGGCGGGCTCCTACCGCTGGGTCATTGTCGGGCTGCTGTTTGCGGCCACCGCGATCAACTATGTCGACCGCCAGATGATCGGCGTACTGAAGCCGACGTTGCAGGCCGAACTCGGCTGGTCCGAGAGCGATTTCGCGGGAATCGTCTTCTGGTTTCAGGCGGCCTATGCCGTGGGCTATATCGGCTTCGGCCGCATCGTCGACCGGGTCGGCGCGCGGATCGGCTATTCGGTCGCTTTCATCATCTGGACGGCTGCGCACATGATGCACGGTGCCGTCCACACTGTGACCCAGTTCGCGCTGGCCCGGGTCGCGCTGGGACTCGGCGAATCGGGCAATTTTCCCGCCGGGATCAAGGCCGTGACCGAATGGTTCCCGGCCAAGGAACGCGCCTTTGCCGTCGGGCTTTTCAACGCCGGGGCAAATGTCGGCGCGATCATCACGCCACTGGTCGTCCCCGCGCTGACGCTGGCCTATGGCTGGCGCACCGCCTTTGTCGTGACCGGGGCGGTCAGCGTGATCTGGCTGGTTGCATGGTTCGCGATCTACCGGCGTCCGCGCGAGCAGAAACGCGTGTCCGCCGCCGAACTCGCCTGGATCGAAAGCGATCCCGCCGACCCGTCGGTGCCGCTGCCCTGGTCGCAGCTCGTCCGGGTCAGGGAAACCTGGGCCTATGCGCTCGGCAAATTCTGCATCGACCCGATCTGGTGGTTCTTCCTGTTCTGGCTGCCGGGCTATCTCGGCACGCGCTACCACCTCGATCTCAAGACGTTCGGCCCGCCGTTGGTTGCCATTTATGTGCTGTCCGACGTCGGCAGCATCGCGGGCGGCTGGGCCTCGTCGCGGATGATGAAGGCAGGCAAGACGGTCAATTACGCGCGCAAGATGACGATGCTGATCTGCGCCTTTGCCGTCACGCCGATTTTCTTCGCGCAATCCTATGACAATCTGTGGGTCGCGGTGCTCGTCATCGGCATTGCCACGGCGGCGCATCAGGCGTTTTCGGCAAACCTCTACACGCTGCCGTCCGATCTGTTTCCGCGGGCCGCGGTCGGGTCGGTCGTCGGGATCGGGGGCACGGTGGGTGCCGTGGGCGGGATGATTTTCTCGCTCTATGTCGGGCAGATCCTCGAACGCATCGGCAGCTACACGCCGATCTTCATCGTGGCAGGGAGCGCTTATTTCGTGGCGCTTGCGATCGTCCACATGCTCAGCCCGCGCCTCGCCCCGGTGACCGAGGCCGCCTGACCGCATCCCTAGGGCGATAACTGGCGTTCGTTCCGGCGCGCGCCGATAGCCTTGGCGGAGCCGCCCCGCTATGGGCAGCGCACTTCAGGAGTTTCCCGATATGCGCCAGATCACCCATTTCATCGGCGGCAGTGCCGTCACATCGGCAACCGCCGCAAAGGCCGACGTCTTCGACCCCTGCATCGGACAGGTGCAGGCGCAGGTCGAACTCGGCACCGCCGCGACTGTCGACGCCGCCGTCGCCAATGCGCTTGCCGCGCAACCCGCCTGGGCGGCGACCAACCCCCAGCGCCGCGCCCGGGTCATGTTCCGCTTCAAGGAACTGATCGAGGCGAACATGGACGAGCTGGCGCATCTGCTCTCGTCCGAACACGGCAAGGTCATTGCCGACTCGAAGGGCGATATCCAGCGCGGCCTCGAAGTCGTCGAGTTCGCCTGCGGCATTCCGCACCTGCTGAAGGGCGAATACAGCCAGGGCGCGGGGCCGGGCATCGACGTCTATTCGATGCGCCAGCCAATCGGGATTGCGGCGGGGATCTCGCCGTTCAACTTCCCCGCGATGATCCCGCTGTGGATGAGCGCGGTCGCCATCGCTTGCGGCAACGCCTTCCTGCTGAAACCAAGCGAGCGCGATCCTTCGGTCCCTGTCCGCCTCGCCGAACTCGCGCTGGAGGCGGGGCTACCTGCGGGCATCCTCAACGTCGTCCATGGCGACAAGACCGTCGTCGACGCGATCCTCGATCATAAGGATATCAAGGCGGTCAGCTTCGTCGGCTCGTCCGACATCGCCCAATATGTCTATCAACGCGGTGCCGGCGCCGGCAAGCGCATGCAGTGCATGGGCGGCGCGAAGAACCATGGCATCATCATGCCCGATGCCGACATGGACCAGACTGTCGCCGATATCGTGGGGGCCGCCTATGGGTCGGCCGGCGAGCGTTGCATGGCATTGCCCGTCGTCGTTCCTGTCGGCGAAGCGACGGCGGTGGAATTCCGCAAGCGCATGCTCGTCGAGATCGGCAAGCTGCGCGTCGGCGTCTCGACCGATCCCGACGCCCATTACGGCCCCGTCGTCGGCGCGGCGCACAAAGCGCGGATCGAAGGCTATATCCAGATGGCGGTCGATGAAGGCGCCGAACTCGTCGTCGACGGGCGCGGATTCGCGTTGCAGGGCTATGAGGACGGCTATTTCCTCGCCCCCACCCTGCTCGACCATGTGACGCCCGACATGCAGAGCTACAGGGAAGAAATCTTCGGGCCCGTCCTGCAAATCATGCGCGCCGAAACGCTCGAGGAAGCACTCCAGCACCCGACCAACCACCAGTACGGCAACGGCGTCGCGATCTTCACCCGCAACGGCCCTGCCGCACGCGAATTCGCCGCGCAGGTGGAGGTCGGCATGGTCGGCATCAACGTGCCGATCCCCGTCCCCGTCGCCTATCACAGCTTCGGTGGGTGGAAACGCTCGGGCTTCGGCGACCTCGACCAGTACGGCATGGACGGCGTGCGCTTCTATACCCGCACCAAGAAAGTCACGCAGCGCTGGCCGACCGGCGGCGCGGTTCAGGACCAGAGCTTCGTCATCCCGACAATGGGGTAGATTCGGGCGCTACTTCCAGCCCGCCGCCCGCGCGCGCGCTTCGGTAGCCGCGTCGAGCGGATCGCCAGCCATCATCTCCTGTGCGGCAGCCAGCAGCGCCGCGTCGCCCGAAGCTGCCTGCCGGTAAGCCGCATCCTGCGGCATCGCCGGGGCGCGGGTCTGGCGCAACTGCCAGCTCCCGCCGTTCCGACAGGCGATCCCGTCGAGCGCAGGTGCGGCGAACACCCGGCAATAACCGCCGCCCTGCGCGCGGAAGCTGGCCAGGATGCGCGTCTCCCCCGCCGCCGAGGCGAGCTGGGTATCGAGCGACTTCGCCAGCGTGCCCGACGCAACCAGCGTACTTCCCTGCGCGCTAACCGGACCTTCCGCGCCCGGCCATTGCGTGCCGAGCGCAATCCCCGCGACGAGCGACGCCGCCACCGCCAGTCCGCCCAGCCAACGGCGCCGCGAGGGCGCGGCAACGGGGCGCGGCGCGAACGGCACGACATTCGTGTCCAGCATCGCGGCCAGACGGTCGGGTACGGGTGCCGCGAGGATCGGCGCAAACGCCGTGTCGAGCCGCTGCCGCAAGGCGCGATGCGCCTCGACCGCCGCCGCCAGCGCCGGATCGTCCGCCATCGCGCGTTCGACACGCTTCGCTTCTAACGGACCCAGTTCGCCATCGGCATAGGCCATCAGCATCTCGTCATCGATCGGTTCGGAGGACGTCATGCCGCTTCTTCCAGTTGCGCCATCAGCGCCTGCCGTCCGCGCACCAGTCGCGAAGTCAGCGTACCCATCGGCACATCCAGCACCGCCGCCGCTTCCTTGTACGCCAACCCCTCGACCAGCACGAGCGCCACCGCTTCGCGCTGCTCGTCGGGCAGCGCGTTCATGGCGGCGGCGATGTCGCGACCCAGCACGCCCGCCTCGACCGTCGCGGCATCGTCGCCCACGACTGTCGCGCCTGCTTCCTCCGCAACGAATGTTTCCGCAGCCCGCCGCCGCGTCCGCGTCGTGTCGATCCAGCTATTTCGCATGATCCGGTACATCCAGCTGTCCATCCGTGTTCCCGACACCCATTGCACGCGGGCGTTCAAAGCCTTTTCCACCGTCACCTGGCAGAGATCGTCGGCATCGGCGGCGTTGCGCGACAGCGACTGCGCGAAGCGGCGCAATCGCGGCAACAGGGCCAGCAGCTCGGTCTCGAACGTCGGCAAAGGCGAAAAATAGTCCTTGTTCGTGGATGAAACGGACGGGAGTGGGCGTTTCATCCCTGTCATGGCATATTTTATCCGATGAAAACCACTGGCATCCTGATGGCGGGGCTTTGCGCGCTGATCTCAGGGGCAGCAGGGGCACAGTTGCTGCCGTCGCTTCCCGGTACCGGCGACGTGCTGCGGCCCGTCGATCGCATGATCGACCGCACGGTCGAGACCGGCACGCGGACGGTGCGCGACCTCGCGGACGCACGCCTGTCGCGCATCGCGGCACTGGTCCGCGCCAATCCGGGCCGGATCGCGCTCGACCCCGACGGCTATCCCGCGCGCAGCGGCGAGCTGGTGATGGGCGATGTCGATGACGCGCTGCTGGCGGCAGCAACGGCCAAAGGGTTCGCCGTCATCGAACGCAGTGAGACATTGGGGGTCGGCTATACGCGGCTGGCCGTGCCGAAGGGGCTTACCTTCAAATCTGCAATCCGCCTGTTGAAGGCGCTGGGGGCAAAGGACGTCTCCGCCGATCAACTCTATGCCGGGAGCGGCGCGGTGGACACCGCACCTCCCCCCGCGTCGGGCAATGGCCCACGCATCGGGATCATCGACGGTGGCGTCGTCGGATCGACCGCCACCCAGCGTGGGTTCGCCAGCGGCGCACCGCGCGCGAGCCGACATGGTACCGCTATCGCCTCGCTGATCGCCGGATCGGGCCGCGTTCGCGGCGCGGCCCCGGGCGCGCGATTGTTCGTGGCGGATGTCTATGGCAGCGATCCGGCGGGCGGCAATGCGACCGCCATTGTCAAGGCGCTCGGCTGGCTGGTCGGCGAGCGTATCCCCGTCGTCACGATCAGCCTGGTCGGCCCGCCCAACCCCTTGCTCGGGCGAGTCATTGCCGCCGCCCAGATGCGCGGGACGATCGTCGTGGCCGCCGTCGGCAATGACGGCGCAGCCTCGCCGCCGAGCTACCCCGCCTCCTACCCCGGCGTCGTCGCCGTGACCGCGACCGACGGTCGCAAGCGTATCCTGATCGAGGCCGGCCGCGCGACGCACCTCGACTATGCCGCGCCGGGTGCCGACATGCTCGCCACCGACGAACGCGGCAATGCGTCAGTCGTGCGCGGCACGTCTTTCGCCGCACCGCTCGTCGCCGCGACGATTGCCCGCAGTTATACGACCCCGGACCCTGCCCGCCGCGCCGCTGCGCTGGCTGGTGTCGATGCCGCAGCCGAACGCCTCGGCCCGCGGTACGGACGCGGCCTCGTTTGCGGGCCGTGCCGGACGCCGCCAAAATAAATTTCTCCGCGGCCTGGATTAAACCGCCCGCCGCATCCGTTTGCCCCTTGAACAGGCAATTTCAAGGAGAACGACGATGACCAAATTCCTGATCGGTGCCGCCGTTATCGCGCTCGCGTCGACAGCACCTGCAGCCGCACAGATCCTCGGCGGTGGCGGCCTCGGCGGCGGACTGGGCGGCGTCGGCGGTTCGGTCGGCGGCACAGTCGGCGGCATGGTCGATACGACCCGGACCGCGACCACGGCCACCGACCGTGCCCGCGACGCCGCGCGGCAGGCCGAGCAATCCGCCCGCCGCGCCGAGCGTCAGGCCGAACGCCAGCGCGTCCGCGACCAGAAAGCCGGACTTACCGGATCGGCGGCAGTCGACGGCATGGTGAGCCGCGACAAGGGCGTACTCTCCGCACAAGGCAGCGCGAACGGCCAAGCGATGCTCGACGCGCCCAATTTGCGGACCCGGGGCATCGCCGCCGCCTCGGCGCGCGGCCTGCGCCGGGTCGCCCAGACCTCGACCGGCGTTCCCGTCTTCGTCCGGGCACAGGCCCTGCCCGCCCCCGTGGTGATCGCGGCGCCGGTGGTCACGACCTATCCGGTCTACGATCGCAGCGTCTATTACGGCGGCCCCGATGTCGTGTTCCTGTCGTCGGCGCAGGTCGGCCCGTATATGGATCGCCAGTACGGCGACCTGCGCCGCGACATGCAGGGGACCGGGGCCACCGTGGTGCGGCGCGGGCGCGACCTGGTCGTGCAGCTACCCGCGGACGTGACCTTTGCGTTCGACAAGTCGGATATCCAGCCGCGCTTCTACGGCACGCTTAACGCGCTCGCGCGTTCGCTCGACAGCTACCGCGCAACCGATGTCGAGATCGTCGGCCACACCGATGCGATCGGGTCGGAGGACTATAATCTGGCGCTTTCCGAACGGCGCGGGCGCAGCGTGGCCGATTTCCTCGTCAACCGTTCGGCAGAACCGTCGCGGCTGGTGGTGGAAGCGATGGGCGAATCGGAACCGGTGGCAACCAATGCCACCATTGCCGGACGCGCCGCCAACCGCCGCGTCGAGATCGTCCTCCACCCGCGCGAGGGTTGAGCGGCAAGTCCGCTTCTATTCCTCCCCGGCGCTACGCTGGGGAGGAATGACACGTCCAGCACCTGAAGATCGATTTCGTCGGGTTGCCTCGTTCTTCGAGCGTTAGCCCCGGTTACATCAACCCTGCCGCTTGCTCGCCATTCCGATGCTCGTCTCCTGAAAGCTATTCTGTCCAAATTTGGGTGGATTACCCACAAGCCTTCTCGTTCTGCTAGCCGGAACCGTAACAATCGGTTTCCGGCGGGTGCGTCTGCCGGATTTCACAGGGTGCCCGGGGGAAAGCTATATGCCATTCAACACACGCCAGCCCTCGCTGACCATCAACACGACGATCACGATCGCCGGCACCTACTCCAATCCATATGATGTTTTCCGTGGCTTTGGCATTGGCTTCCTGCGGTTCTGGGGGTTCGCCGCCAACCATAGTGGCACCGTGGATACCAACGGCGCGCTGCAGGGGCTCAATGTTTACGGCGCAAACGACGCGCTATTCAGCCTGATCGGAAGAACTTTTGGCAGCTTGGGCAACGATTATTTCGCCTTGCCCAATCTCGATGATCGCGCGGCCATTTCCCCCCCATCCAACCCGTTAGGTGTCGGCCAGACCCGCGGTGCGGCATCGGCATCGCTGGTGCAATCCATGCTGCCGGTGGCGCTTGGCGGCACGGGTACCGCGCTGCCGACGGCCGAACCGGCGCAGACCATCGCCTATGGCATTATTACGCGAGGAACGTCGACAGCCCCCATTGTCGGTTTTGCCGGGCAGATCCTGGCCTCTGCCTACGCTTTTGATTTCTTCCACGACGGCGTTCTCCGGTGCGACGGGTCTTTGCGGCTCATCTCTGACTTTCCGGAGCTGTTCGCCGCCATCGGCACGACCTATGGTGGCGATGGCGTGACCAATTTCGCTTTGCCCGATCTGCGCGGGCGGGTGCCGGTCGGCGCGGGCAATGGCATTGCGCTCGGCGGGCAGTTCGGCAGCGACCAGATCGCGCTGACGGCGGCGAACCTGCCTGTCGAAATGGGCGGCAGCGCGACCCCGATCAGCAATTACGGCCCGTCGCTTGGCATCAATTTTCTGGTGGCGACCCTCGGACTATTCCCGGACACCGACGGAACCGGCAGATCGCCGCCCGATGGTTTGATAGATAGTTCGACAGTCGGCGAAATCATCCTGTTCGCGGGCAGCACCGTGCCGCTGGGCTATGCGCTGGCCAATGGGCAATTGCTGTCCAGAAGCACGTACCCGCAGTTGAATTTCCTGTTTGGCAACACTTACGGCAGTGGCGACGCTGCCAATTTTGCCTTGCCCGATTTGCGCGGCCGGGCGGCAATCGACGAGACGGCAACATCGCCGGTCGGCACCGTCAGCGGCTCGGCGACCACGGTGCTGACGATGGCCGATATCCCCGCGCTGAACCTGGTCGGTACCGCGGGCGACGACACCTATTATGGCGGCAACCTTGCCGACACGATCAGCGGCGGGCTCGGCGCGGACCATTTGTTCGGCAACGGCGGCGTCGACACTATCGACGGCGGCGGCGGTGACGATGTCATCGATGGCGGCACCGGCGCGGACATGTTGACCGGCGGCAAGGGCGACGACGTATATTTCATCGACAATGTCGGCGACACGGTCACCGAGCTGACGGGCGAAGGCACGGACGAACTCCGCACCACGCTCGCCAGCACTGTCCTGCCCGCCAATTTCGAAAAGCTGGTTTATGTGGGCAGCGGTAGCGGTACGCTCGACACCGGCACCGGGGCCACCGGCGCAATCGCGCTGACCGGCGGCAGCGGCGACGACCGGTTCATCGTGCGCCCCGGTGCCTCTACCGCTACCGTGGCGGGTGGCGCGGGCGCGGACACGCTCGACCTGTCGGCGTTCGCCACGACGCTTACGCTCGACACCGATACCGTAACGGTCCAGACCATCGGCAGCGTCCTGCCCTTTACCGGGATTGAGGCGTTCGTGCTGGGCAGCGGCAACGATGTCGCGCGACTGGGCGGCGGCAACTTCACAGTCGCCGGGGGCCTGGGCGACGATATTTATTACGACAGGGACGGCAACGATGCGATCGTCGAGCAGTCGGGCGAGGGCAATGATACGATCTATGCCGGCACCGACTATCTGCTGCCCGCCAATGTCGAGAACCTGATCTACACCGGCACAGGCAGCGCGGTGCTGACCGGCAATGCCGTCAACAACACCCTCGATACCGGCACCCTTGCCACAGCCCCCGTCACACTGAGCGGCGGCGACGGCGACGATATGCTGGTGGTCCGCGCGGGCAGTTTCGGCGTAAACATCATCGGCGGCGCGGGCGTGGACACGCTGATGATCGAACGTGCGCTGGCGATCATCCCCGACGATATCGAGAATATCACTTACATCGGTACGAGTAATGCGACACTGGTCGGCAACCGCTTCGACAATGTCATTACCGGCGGCGGCGGCGACGACCTGATCCACAGTGGCGGGGGCAGTGACACGCTGATCGGCGGCGGCGGCAACGACAGCTTTTATTTCGGGGCAAGTTTCGACGGGACCGACAAGGTCGATGGCGGGGCGGGCGCGCTCGATTCCATCGTCCTGCAGGGCAGTTATTCGTTCGGCATGACCTTTGGCACGCAAGCGACGGTGGGGATCGAGCTGATCGCGCTGCTGCCGGGCAGCGACACCCGTTTTGCGGATCTGGGTGGAGCGAGCACCAGTTACAATCTCACCCTGGTCGATGCCAATATCACCGCGGGGGCCACGCTGACCTTTCAGGCGAGCACGCTGCGCCCGGGGGAGAATTTCTTCCTCGACGCGTCGGCGGAGAGCGATGGGCGGATATTCACCTATGGCGGCTTCGGTGTGGAGACCATCACTGGCGGGGCCGGCGACGATGCCTTTTACTTCGGTGAAGGGCGTTTTTCGGCGCAGGACCGGCTCGATGGCCGCGGGGGGATGGACTCGGTCGCGTTGCAGGGCAATTTCGCAGGGGCCAATGCCGTCAGTTTTGGGCCGAACCAGCTGACCAGCATCGAAACCATCGCGCTGCTCCCAAGCGCGGATAGCCGCTATGGCAATTATGCCTCTAGCCTCAGCTATGACATCACGACTGACGACGCCAATGTCGCGGTGGGGCAGACCCTGTCGGTATTCGGCGGCAATCTGGGCGTGGGGGAGAGTTTCACCTTCAACGGGTCGGCGGAAACCGATGGCAGCTTCCGGGTCTATGGCGGTCTCGGCACGGACAGCTTTACCGGCGGAGCGGGCAACGACGGGTTTTACTTCGGCCCCGGCAAATGGGGTGCAGGCGATACGGTGACCGGCGGCGGCGGCACGAACGACCAGCTCGCGCTCGACGGCGATTTTACGATCTCGATCGGAGCGAATGCCGATGTCGAAACATTGTCCCTGCTGCCCGGACCGGGCGGGACGCCGAACAATTTCAACATCACGCTGACCGATGTGTGGACGGCGGCAGGCGCAACCAAGACGGTCTGGGGCGCACAGGTATCGACCGCGATGACGATAGACGGGTCGGCGGAATCGAACGGCCGACTGGTCTTCTTCGGGGGACAGGGAGCCGATACGTTGACCGGTGGTGCGGGTGCCGATGCAATTTCGGGCGGCGGTGGCGGTGACGCGCTGAAGGGCGGCGCGGGTGCAGACATCTTCCGCTACGACAGCCTGACCGATTCATTCGGCACGACCGACGCGACGCGCGACCGCATTCTGGACTTTACCGCAGGCGACAGGATCGACCTCTCGCGGATCGACGCGATCACCGGCGGTACCGACGACGCCTTCAGCTTCATCGGCAATGCGGCCTTCGGCAATATCGCCGGGCAATTGCGCTTCACCGATGTCGGCGGCGGCGTCTTCAACATCGAAGGCGATGTAAACGGCGACGGCATTGCCGACTTCGCGCTGCTGGTGACGGCGGGACCGGGGTATGTCTTCGCGGGCACCGACTTCGTGCTCTAGTAAATCTGATTGGAATTGGTGGAGCCTAGCGGGATCGAACCGCTGACCTCCACACTGCCAGTGTGGCGCTCTCCCAGCTGAGCTAAGGCCCCAATTCCAGAGGCGCGCGCCTATGCAATAACGCGCGCCCTTGCAAGCAGTTTACCAGCGAATCGCCTAGACGTCGTCGTCGCCCTGTCCGGTATCGACGCCCAGATCGTCGTCGCCGCCCAGATCGACCTCATCGTCGGGCGACTTCTCGGCGTCCTCGTCGACCACATCCAGATCGATGTCCGCAACCTCGAGATCGGCATCGTCCTTCTCGGCGTCCTTCTTGGGCGCATCGAACGGCAACGGCTGTTTCGACTTCAGCACGGGTTCGGGAATCCACTGGTTGCCGCAGCTGATGCAGACGACCGGATCTTCCTTGGTCAGATCGTAAAAGCGCGTGCCGCATTTCGGGCAAGTGCGCTTCGTGCCCCATTCAGGCTTTACCATCGGTTTTCGATGCTCCGGAAAATTTGGTTTCGTGCTGGCGACAGAGAGCCGCACCGACGTAAGGCGGGCGCCCTTGCCATAGCATAAGGCCACTGTCAAAGCCGCGCGCCATGGCGACACCGGCATCTTTTGCGGCCACGGGCCCGCTTCGTGGCACCATTACCGTCCCCGGCGACAAGTCGATTTCGCACCGCGCCTTGATGCTGTCGGCGCTGGCAGTCGGCGAGTCGGTGATCGACGGGCTGCTGGAAGGCGAGGACGTACTCGCGACGGCGGCGGCCATGCGGGCGATGGGCGCAACCATCGAAAAGCGCGGCGATAGCTGGCACGTCCGGGGCGTCGGCGTCGGCGGGCTGCTCCAGCCGCAGTCCGCGCTCGACATGGGCAATTCGGGGACATCGACCCGGTTGCTGATGGGCCTTGTCACCAGCCATCCGATTACCGCGACCTTCACCGGCGATGCTTCGCTCAGCGGCCGCCCGATGGGCCGCGTTATCGATCCGCTCTCGACCATGGGAGCCGACATAACTGCGAGTCCGGGAGGACGGCTGCCACTGATGGTGCGCGGGCTTTGCCCCGCCATTCCCATCGAATACCGCCTGCCGGTCGCCTCGGCACAGGTGAAGTCGGCGGTGCTCCTCGCGGGCCTCAACACGCCCGGCATCACCCGGATTATCGAACCTGTCGCGACCCGCGATCATAGCGAGCGGATGCTGGCCGGATTCGGGGCGGAATTGACGGTCGAAACCGACAGCGCGGGCGTGCGGACGATCTCGATACGCGGCGAGGCGGAACTGCGGCCCCAGAATATCATCGTTCCCGGCGACCCGTCGTCCGCCGCCTTTGCCACTGTTGCGGCGCTGCTCGTGCCGGGGTCGGCGGTGACCATTGCCAATGTCGGGATGAACCCAACGCGTGCGGGCTTGTATAACGTGCTGCGCGACATGGGGGCCGACATCGCCTTCGGCCAGCAACGCGTCGTCGGCGGCGAGCCGGTCGCCGACCTGATCGTCACGCATTCGGCGTTGAGCGGCATCGAACCCGACCCGGCGATCGCCGCGACCATGATCGACGAATACCCTGTCCTGTTCGTTGCCGCAGCACTCGCCAAGGGGCGCACGGTGATCCGCGGCATCGAGGAAATGCGCGTCAAGGAATCGGACCGGATTGCGGTCATGGCCAAGGCACTCACCGACTGCGGCGCGCGGGTCGAGGAACTCCCCGACGGCCTGATCGTCGACGGCACGGGCGGAGATTTTCTGGCGGGCGGCGCGACTGTCACGACGCACCTCGACCACCGCATTGCAATGAGCATGACCGTGGCAGGGCTGGTGAGCCGCGCGGCGGTGACCATCGACGATATGTCACCGGTTGCCACCAGCTATCCCGGTTTCGCGGCCAGCCTGCGCGAACTGGGTGTGTCGTGAGTCCGCTGATCGCCGACATTATCGGCCTGTGCGGCAGCGCAGTCTTCATCGGCGCGTTCGGCTATGCCAATATCTCTCCGTCGATGGACAAGGTGCTGTTCAACATCCTCAACCTGGTCGGCGCCATCCTGTTGCTCGTCTCGCTCTCCGTAAATTTCAATCTGGCGGCGGCCGTGCTCGAGGGAGCATGGGCGTGCATCGCGCTGGCGGGGCTGGTTACGGCGCTCAACGCGCGTAGAAGGCGGACATGATCATCGCCGTCGATGGACCCGCCGCATCGGGCAAAGGCACGATTGCCCGCGCGCTCGCCGGGCATTTCGACCTGCCGCATCTCGATACCGGCCTGCTCTACCGCGCGGTGGGGCTGTCGGTGCTACGCCATGGCGGCGATCCTGCGCATGAGATCGATGCCCTTCGCGCCTGCGGGTTCAGCGACGCAATGCTGCACGATCCCGATATCCGCTGCGAAGCCGCCTCCAAGGCCGCTTCGGTGGTGTCGGCGCATCCGGCGGTGCGAACCAAATTGCTCCAGCGACAGCTCGATTTCGCGTCTCAGCCCGGCGGGGCCGTGCTCGACGGGCGCGATATCGGGACCGTCATCGCACCGGCTGCGGACGCCAAATTATTCGTGACCGCGACGCCCGATATCCGCGCGAAGCGACGCTTCGCCCAGCTCGTCGGCGAAGGCAGCCATGTCGCCTATGACCATGTCCTGACCGACATCCTCGACCGCGACGCGCGCGATTCCGGGCGCGATGCGGCGCCCTTGCGACAGGCCGACGATGCGGTGTTGGTCGACACCAGTGCCATGGGCATCGCCGAGGCTGTTGCCGAAGCAATCCGGCTCGTCGAGACGCGCCGGACCTGATAGTTTCGCCCCATGGCGGGCCATCGCACGACATTCGTCCTCTTTACCGTTGCTGCCTTCGGCATCGGCGCGGCACCGCCGAAATCCCTGCCGCCCGCTCCCATGCCGCCACTCGTCCCTGCCGAACACGACGCCACCCTCGCCATCGCCGGCAAGGAGGTCGCCGCGCGCAAGGTCGACACGCGCATGACGGTCGCGGTGAAAGTGAACGACACTGGCCCCTACCGCTTCGTCGTCGACAGCGGCGCCGATACATCGGTGGTCGGGCAACGCATTGCGAAAGCACTCGCGCTTCCTGCCGGTCGCTCCGCGATCCTCAACGGCATCACGGCCACCAGCCGCGTCGAGCGCGTCCTCGTCGACAGGCTGACGATCGGCGACACGCATGTCCCCAATCTCGAGCTGCCCGTGCTCGCCGAACGCGATCTCGGCGGCGACGGCATGCTCGGCATCGATGCGCTCGCGGAGCAGCGGTTGATGCTCGATTTCGAAAAGCGCCTGATCAAGATCGAGGATGCCAGCCGCCCTGCCCCGCGCTATGACGGCGAAATCGTCGTCACGGCCCGCCTCCGCAAAGGACAGCTGATCCTGACTCAGGCGCGCGCCAACGGGAAACTTCTCAGTGCCGTCATCGACACGGGCTCCGAAATCACCATCGGCAATTCGGTGTTGCGCGACCAGTTGCTGCGGCGCGGCACCAAATTTACCGAGATCGAGGCGATCGGCGTCACCGGTGTCTCGATGAAGCTCAAGATCGCGCGGGTTCGCGAATTACGTCTCGGGCCGGTCGTGCTTGGGGATGTCCCGCTCGCCTTTGCCGATGTGCCGCCTTTTGCCGTCTTCGGTCTTTCGGATCAGCCCGCGATGCTGCTCGGCACCGACATGATGGACGCGTTTCGCCGCGTGTCGCTCGACTTTCGCGCGCGCAAGGTCCGCTTCCAATTGCGCCGCTGCCAGTCCGACGGGATCAGTATCGGCACTGACCGCTCGTCGAGCCTGTCGCGCATCTCGATGGACGACGGCAGCAGCGCGGCATGCCTCCGGTAAGCGCGCTTGTCTTTCGCCCCCTCCTTCGCTATGGGCGCGGCGTCCAGCGGGCGTCGGGAGCCTCGCGGAGGAAGGCGTGCGGAGCAATCTGCGCGCCGTTTTCGCTTTAGCGTTGTCCTTCGTGCCAAGTCCCCTGCCGCGTGCCGGACACCGTGCCAGACATGGGGTCTGCGCGGTCGTTCTGGTCAAAAGACCGGCGGAACCAACCGCCTGGCCGGAAAAATTCGATACAGGAATCTATCTTTTATGGCGACAGCCGCACTCCCGACCCGCGACGATTTCGCGGCCCTCCTTGAAGAAACCCTCGGTGCCGACGGCACGTTCGAAGGGAAAGTGGTCAAGGGCATCGTTACCGCCATCGAAAACGACCTCGCCGTCATCGACGTCGGTCTGAAGTCCGAAGGCCGCGTCCGGTTGAGCGAATTCGCCGCTCCCGGCCAGAAAGCAGATCTGAAAGTCGGCGACGAAGTCGAAGTGTTCGTCGACCGCGTCGAGAACATGCACGGCGAAGCGATGCTCAGCCGCGACCGCGCCCGCCGCGAAGCCGCATGGGACAAGCTCGAGCAGGAGTTCACCAAGTCGGCGCGCGTCGATGGCGTGATCTTCGGTCGCGTCAAGGGCGGCTTCACTGTCGACCTCGACGGTGCCGTGGCCTTCCTGCCCGGCTCGCAGGTCGATATCCGTCCGGTCCGCGACGTGCAGCCGCTGATGGACATTCCGCAGCCGTTCCAAATCCTGAAAATGGACCGCAAGCGCGGCAACATCGTCGTGTCGCGCCGTGCGATCCTCGAGGAAAGCCGTGCCGAAGCGCGCACCGGCCTTATCTCGACGCTCAGCGAAGGCCAGATCATCGACGGCGTCGTCAAGAACATCACCGATTACGGTGCGTTCGTGGACCTCGGCGGCATCGACGGCCTGCTCCATGTCACCGACATGAGCTACAAGCGCGTCAACCACCCGAGCGAAGTCATCAACATCGGTGACACGGTGAAGGTGCAGATCGTCCGCATCAACAAGGACACGCAGCGGATCTCGCTCGGCATGAAGCAGCTCGAGAGCGATCCGTGGGAAGGCGCAGAAGCGAAATACGCGATCGGCACCAAGCTGTCGGGTCGCGTCACCAACATCACCGAATATGGTGCGTTCGTCGAACTGGAACCGGGCATCGAAGGCCTGGTCCATGTCAGCGAAATGTCGTGGACCAAGAAGAACGTCCACCCCGGCAAGATCGTTTCGACCTCGCAGGAAGTCGAAGTCATCGTGCTCGAGGTCGACAGCGAAAAGCGTCGCGTGTCGCTCGGCCTCAAGCAGGCGATCAGCAATCCGTGGGAGCAGTTCGAAGCCGATCATCCCGTGGGCTCGACGGTCGAGGGCGAAGTCAAGAACTCGACCGAATTCGGCCTGTTCATCGGGCTCGACGGCGACGTCGACGGCATGGTCCACATGTCGGACATCGCCTGGGGCATTTCGGGCGAAGACGCGCTCAACCTGCACCGCAAGGGCGAGACGGTTCAGGCCATCGTGCTGGCCATCGAAGCCGACAAGGAGCGCATCTCGCTCGGCATGAAGCAGCTTGAAAAGGGCGCGCCGGCCATGGCGGGTTCGGCTGCGGCGACCAGCGGCGCGAGCGTTGCCAAGAACGCAATCGTGACGGTGACGGTCCTCGAAGTTCGCGACGGCGGCCTCGAAGTCCAGATCGGCGACGATGGCGCGACCGGTTTCATCAAGCGGAGCGACCTCGGTCGCGACCGTGACGAGCAGCGCGCCGAACGCTTCCAGACCGGACAGAAGTTCGACGCAATGGTCACCGGTTTCGACCGTTCGAAAAAGCCGACCTTCTCGATCAAGGCCATGCAGATGGCCGAAGAGAAGCAGGCGGTCGCGCAATATGGTTCGTCCGATTCGGGCGCATCGCTGGGCGACATCCTCGGCGAAGCGCTGAAGGCTCGCGAACCCAAGGCGTAACTGCCTGATTAGGTTCGGGAACGTAACAAATACTGTGAAGGGCGGCACCCGGCTTGCGCTTGGTGCCGCCTTCGCTAGATTGCCGCGCGCACTGCCCGTTGCGTGATGAGTTTGGGCATCTGCACGCGCCTGTCCCGGTGGTGGGGCGAGCAAGCGGGGAAATGCCTTGATCCGATCCGAACTCGTCACGCAACTCGCGACCGAAAATCCGGGCCTCACCGTCCGCGACGTCGAAGCCATCGTCGAATGTTTCTTCGACGACATCATCGCCCAGCTTGCCGATGGCGGTCGTGTCGAGCTGCGCGGCTTCGGCACTTTCTCGACCCGCGCGCGAGACGGCCGCACCGGTCGCAACCCGCGGACCGGCGATCCGGTCGACATCGCGTCGAAGCGCGTCCCCTATTTCAAGCCCGGCAAGGAAATGCGCGACCGTTTGAACGTGTGACGCTATGACGGCGCAACTTCGCGCGGACGTGGCGAAACCGGTAGACGCAGCGGACTTAAAATCCGCTTCCCCCAGGGAGTGTGGGTTCGAGTCCCACCGTCCGCACCAGCGTTAGACTGGCTCCAGCAAGGTGCTGCTCGAGCGCTAGGTGGTTAGCAGTCGTTGGTTCACCGCCGGCAGCATCGACATCACAGCGCGGTCTCGACCGACGTCGTTTTCGCCGGAACTTGTGTCATCAGCCGGTCGATGATCCGGCGTACCCGCACACCGCCCTCATCGATATTATAGGCGCGCAACTTGAGGGCGGGATTGGCATCGATCGAACGCTGCTGCGCTTCCAATATCTCGACATCTTCGAGGAAGACGCCGCCCTGCCCGTTCTTGAACCGTGCGGTGAAGCCCGGATCGTCGGTCTGGAAATTGCGCGCCATTCCCCAGAAATAATGGCTCGTGGTTTCGGTCTCGGGCGTCATCACGTCGATGACGAACCCGCGAACGCCCCGGTCGTGGTCGGCAAGCGTGGCACCGGCCCCCAGTGGCGCGACGCCGACGTCGATGATGACAGCGGACGGCGCAATAAACTCGCAGATTTGCCAGCGATCGACCTTGCCGGTCTGCTTGAGCGCCATGCTCCAGAACGGTGGGGCATCGACCCCTGCCATCCAGCGCGTCACAAAGACCTTGTCGCCCTCGACGCGGGTCTCGATGGGCGTTTCCATCAGTTCGGGCTGGCCGATCGACCCCGCGTGCACATAGGTTTCGTGGGTCAGATCCATCAGATTGTCGATGACCAGCCGGTAATCGCATTTGATCGGGTAATAGCCGCCGTCGAACGCCCAGCCGGGGGTGGAACAGGGCCACAGGTCGGGGATCAGCGCCGGGTCGGCCAGCGCGCGGTCGCCGACCCATATCCAGACGAAGCGGTGGCGTTCCTCCACAGCAAAGGTCTCGGTACAGACGCGCCGGTTTACCGGATCGGTCTTGATCGGCATTTCCTCGGCAACGCCATCGGCTCCGATTTTCAGCCCATGATAGCGACACCGGATGGAATCGCCCTCCTTGATCCCCATCGACAGCGGCAACAAGCGGTGCGGACACGCATCGCGCATGGCTACAACGCTCCGGTCCAGCTTTCGCCACGCCACCACCGGGACGCCGCAAATCGTGCGGGCGAGCGGTGCCGTATCGACCTCGCTATCCCAGCCCAGAACATACCAGGCATTTCGAATATGGGTCATGACTGCATTCCCGGTTTGTAGCGGATCCCGACTTCGCGGCGTTCGTGCGCGCTGGCAAGACCCGAATGCAACACGTCCGTGACGGCAACCGCTTCAGCTGCGGGTGCGGATGCGACGCGATGGGTGGTTGCGGCTGGCACCCTGGCCAGCGCATAAGAGCGCATGTCCGCGCGCCGCTTGCTCCTGCTCGCACTACCCGCTTTGCTGGCGTCGTGCAGCGATCCGCGCGACGACGGGGAAATCGACGTCAGCGTGATCGGATCCCGGCCGGCAATGGTCGACCCCGATCGCGCGCCCTTGTCATCCGGCGATACGATGCTCGCGGCTTCGACGGCGATGGGCCTTGTCGCGCTCGACGGCAACGGACAGGTCGAACCCGCGCTCGCCGAAAGCTGGATTGTTACCAGCGACGGCCTCAGCACGATTTTTCGCATACGCCAGGTCCAATGGCCCGATGGCACCGTCGTCACCGGCGACGATGTCGCACGCAGCCTGAACCGCGCCATCGCCGCCGACAGCCGCAACCCGATGAAACCATTGCTGACCGCCGTCGACAGCTTCGTCGGCATGACCGGGCGCGTCGTCGAAGTGCGGCTGAAAGTACCGCGGCCCAATTTGCTGCAACTGCTCGCCCAGCCCGAACTCGGCATCCGTCGCGACGGGCGCGGCACCGGGCCGTTCCGCATCGCCCGCCTGCGCGGCAACAGCGTGCGGCTGGTGCCGATCGTTCATGACGACGATGCCCCCGACCGGATGCCCGATGCCGTGCTGCTCCGTTACGAACGGGCGGCGCTCGCTATCGCCCGGTTTCAGGCGGAAAAGAGCGACCTCGTCACCGGCGGAACGCTGGCCGACTGGCCGACCGTGCGCGCCGCCCGGACACGCCCCGGCATCCTGCGCTTCGATGCCGGACAGGGGCTGTTCGGACTGGAAGTCGTCGGCAAATCCACATTCCTGTCGACAAGCAGCGTCCGCAACGCGCTGTCGATGGCGATCGACCGCAGCGCCCTGCCCCGCGCGCTCGACATCGACGGCTGGACGGTATCGAACACCGTGCTGCCCATCCAGTTCGATAGCGCCAAGCCGCCTGCACAGCCCGACTGGGCCGGCGATTCCATCGGCCAGCGCCGCGCCGCCGCGGCCGAACGCATCGCGGACTGGCGCAGCGGCGGGCGGACGCCGCCCATATTGAGGATCGCCCTGCCCGCCGGACCCGGAATGCGTATCCTGTTCGCGCATATTGCCGCCGACTGGCGCCGGATCGGGGTCCGCGCCGTTGCCGTATCGCCCGGTGCCAGCGACATCGATCTTCGCCTGATCGATGCGGTGGCCCCCAATGCCAGCGCGAACTGGTTCCTGACACGTTTGTCGTGCGCGGCGGGGCTGGTCTGCGATGCCAAGGGCGACGGATCGCTCAATGCCTCGCGCAGCGCCGCGACGCTCGCCGCCCGGTCGGCGCGTATTGCCGATGCCGACGCCGATCTGACGACGCGCGCGAGCTTCATTCCGCTCGGTGTGCCGATGCGCTGGTCGCTGGTCGATCCGGCGCTGAGCGGCTGGAAGGAGAATGCGCTCGGCATGCATCCGCTGAACGAGCTGCGCCCACCGCGCGAGCGGGCAAACTGAGCAACGCAGCACTGTAGAAAACTGTGGCTGCCGGGCAGAATGCTGGCATTCGCGCGCACCCTTCCCATATTCGTCCGGCAAGGAGACCGTCACCGATGGCCGACACGATCGATTTCAACGCGCTGACCGCCAAGGCGGGCTTGGCTGGCACACACCCTGCCGCTGTCCGTCGCCGCATCGAGGGGATGGAAAAGCTGCTGGAGGGACTGTTCGTCATTCCCGGCACCAGCACGCGGGTCGGCCTCGACGTCTTGCTCGACTTCATTCCCGTCGGCGGCAGCGTGATTGCGGCGGTGATGGGCAGCTGGCTGGCCTGGGAAGCGCGCAACCTCGGCATGCCCAAGCACGCCTATCTGCGGATCGCGGGCAATATCGGCGTCGATGCGCTGCTGGGTGCCATTCCGCTGGTGGGCGCGGTGCCCGACTTCTTCTTCCGGTCGAACACGCGCAATCTGAAAATCATCAAGAAGCACCTCGACAAGCACCACCCGGGGACGGCGGTCATCGACGGCTAACGTTCGTCGCGCCAGATTTTGAGCCGGGCCGTTGAGGCCGCGCCGCCGCCCTGTGCGCGGGTGCAGCGGGCGTAGACAAATTTCAGGTCGAGGCACAGCCAGACCTCGTCGAGCCAGCCGCCTTTGGTCGTGGTAATACGCACCATGTCCGGCGCAACACCCGGATTGCCCCGCGCCAGTGCCGCCGCCAGCGCCCCCACGGTCAGTTCGCGCTGCCGTGACAGCAAGTCCATATCGGGAAAGCGCAGCCGCCCGTACAGGCCGGTCGAGCGGCGGAAATAATCGTCGGCGCTGCCGTTCATGCAGCTGCCGTGCTTGGCCCATTCGTGCTGCTGCAACTGCGCCGAGGGCGTCGCGCACAGGGTCGCGCGGATCGTCGCCTCGGGCAGCAGTTCGACCGGGCGGCAATATTGCGGCCAGTCGCGCCCTGCCCCATCGGGCCACAGACCGTGGAGGACGAAACTGAACCGGCTGTCCGCGCCGCACTGAAAACTTCCGCCGCCCCGCTCGCGGCAATATTGCGGCGCCCAGCTGAGCGCGAGCGTGTAGCTTGCGGTCGGCAACACCCGACGGGGCGTACGGACGTCAGGCGTATCAGGGCGCGGACGCTCGATCCGGGTCGGCACCGTGCACGACAGCGCCTGCGCCGACAGGGGCGATGCCCATGCCAGCGACAGGATGCCAATCCTGATCAGGAGAAGGTGTCCGTCAGGTCGGTCCTGCCCGCGCCGCCGAACCACGGCTTGGCATCGGGACGGAACAGCATGACCACTGCTGCCGCATTCATGGCGAAGGTCACGAGCGAAAACGCCGCCTGAAGCGGCGTGATCAGTCCGCTCGACACGCCGGTAATCAGCGTCGGCACACCGATCAAGCCGATCACGAACAGCACGGTGACAATCCATTTCGCGACGACCGAGCCGCGGCGCGCGACAAAAAACCACAACAGCAGCGTGATCAGCAGGCCGACCCCCATCGTCGCGGGCACGAACCAGCTCGGCAGCATCGCGCTATTGGGTGTCGCGGCGATCCGTTCTTGCATCGCCGACCAGTTAACGACCGAATTCAGGATCCCCACCGCTGCCGCACCGAGATAGAGCCGTTCGAACCAGACGATCGATTGCGGACGTTCCATGATCTTGCTCCCCGTTGTTGCTATGCGCCCAGCCTAATCAGGCCAGCGCAAAATCCAAGCCGATATCGACGGCGGGCGCGCTCTGTGTGAGCCGTCCGACCGAGATATAGGTCACGCCGGTTTCCGCCTTGGCGCGGATGGTTTCGAGCGTCACCCCGCCCGACGCCTCGGTCGGTACACGCCCCGCAACAATGCCGACGGCCTCGCGCAGCACATCCGCGTCCATATTGTCGAGCAACAAATGCGTAGCCCCCGCCGCCAGCGCGGGTTCGATCTGGTCGATCCGATCGACCTCGACGATGATGCGGGTCACGCCCGCCGCCTTGGCCCGCCGCGTCGCCTCGCCCACCGACCCCGCAACGGCCACATGATTGTCCTTGATCATCGCCGCATCCCACAGCCCCATGCGGTGGTTCGTCGCGCCGCCCATCCGCGTCGCATATTTCTCCAGAGCGCGCAGCCCGGGAATCGTCTTGCGCGTGTCGAGCAGCGCACAGCCCGTCCCGGCAATCGCCTCGACATAGGCGCGCGTCAGCGTCGCGATGCCCGACAAATGCTGCACGGTATTCAGCGCCGACCGCTCCGCCGTCAGCAGCGCGCGGGCATTGCCCGACAGGCGCATCAGGTCGCTGCCCGCCGCGACGGCCTCGCCCTCCCCCGCCAGCACCTCGATTTCCACCGACGGATCGAGCGCGCGGAAGAAGGCCGCCGCGATCGGCAGTCCTGCGACGGCGATCGCATCGCGGCTGTCCATCACCCCCGAAAAGCGCGCATCGGCGGGAATGACGCTCTCCGACGTCACGTCGCGCGGCGGGTTGCCGAGGTCTTCGGCAAGCGTCGCCGCAACGAAGGCATCGAGATCGAATCGGTCGAGGGAAAATTCCATGCGCCGCGATTAGCAGTTCGACGCGCCCCGCCCATAGGGCTAGGGCAGCCCGCATGAACCGCCTGAATAACAAGATCGCGCTCGTCACCGGGGCCGCACGCGGCATCGGTGCCGCTATCGCCACCGCCTTTGCCCACGAAGGCGCGACGGTGTGGGTGACCGATATCGACACCGAGGCCGGACAGGTGCGGGCCGATGCGCTGGGGCCGATGCACCACTTCCACCCTCTCGACGTGGGTGACGAGGCGCAATGGGAATCCGCGCTGGCCGAAGTGCTCGCGGCGCACGGGCGGCTCGACGTGCTGGTCAACAATGCGGGGATCACCGGTTTCGGTCCCGACAGCGGCCCGCACGACCCCGAGAACGTCTCGCTTGAAGAATGGCGCGCGGTGCACCGCATCAATCTCGACGGCACCATGCTCGGCTGCAAACACGCGATCCGCGCGATGCGACCGGCGAAATCGGGTGCGATCATCAACATCTCGTCGCGGTCCGGGCTGGTCGGCATTCCGGGCGCGGCGGCCTATGCCTCGTCGAAGGCCGCCATCCGCAACCACAGCAAGACGGTCGCTTTGTGGTGCGCGCAGCAGGGGCTGAACATCCGCTGCAACTCGGTCCACCCCGCCGCGATCCTCACGCCCATCTGGGAAGTCATGATCGGCGACGGCCCCGACCGTGATGCGAAAATGGCCGCGCTGGTCAGGGACACGCCGCTGCAGCGTTTCGGCACGGTGGAGGAAGTCGCGGCGCTGTGCGTATTCCTCGCGTCGGACGAAGCGCCCTATATCACGGGGTCCGAACTCGACATCGACGGCGGACTGCTCGCCGGGTCCGCCGCGTCGCCGGGCTAGGCAAACGGCCGGTTGAGTTTGACGATCATGAAGTTGAGGCACGCCGCAAAACTTACCCACACCAGATAGGGCACGATCATCCAGCTCGCCGTCACCGAGTAATCGCGCAAGGCGATGCACAGCGCGAGGACCGATCCCCACAGGAACACGACCTCGATCAGCGCAATGTCGGGCCGCTTGAACTTGAAGAACAGCGGCGACCACAGGAAGTGCGCGACGAAATTGACCGCATAGAGAACGATAACGGACGTGCGCCCGGTCTCGTCGGTCGCGCCGTAATAGGCCTTTACGGCGGCCCATGCCGCCAGCCCGAGAATGAGTGTCCACGCGGGGCCGAACAGCCAGTCGGGCGGCTGCCAGCTCGGCTTTTTCAGATTGCGGTACCACGGCCCGATTTCGGTCACGAGGCCGCCCACGCCGCCCAGAATGACGGCCCAGGCGATGGCGGCGATG
Organism: Sphingomonas sp. SUN039; assembly: GCF_024758725.1. Lineage (NCBI taxonomy): Bacteria > Pseudomonadati > Pseudomonadota > Alphaproteobacteria > Sphingomonadales > Sphingomonadaceae > Sphingomonas > Sphingomonas sp. SUN039. The sequence goes on from NZ_CP096972.1 coordinate 1,756,091, forward strand.
ACGGGGGCTTCGAGCAAGGGATATCCTGACGTAGCGGGACGGGCTTTAAGCCTCAACGAGGCTGCCGTAGCATGGTTGCGGTGCAATTGCATTGCGGTGCGGTTGGCGCGACACAGTGTAGACAAAGACATTCGAGGGGGTGACGTCGTGTACATTCTGAAAGCCGCGCTGATCGTTGCCGCCGTCGCACACGGCACTGCCGCCGAGGCGCGGCGCGAAACCTACGATGCCGCTATCGTCCGTACCACCTACGGCATCCCGCACATTACCGCGCGCAGCTGGGGAAGTGCCGGATACGGCGTCGGCTATGCCTATGCGCAGGACAATCTGTGCATGATCGCCGAGGAGTTCGCGACGGTCGCGGGCGAACGCTCGCTGCATTTCGGGCCAAAGGGAACAGCAGTGCTGGGCTTCGGTCCGGTCGATAACCTGACGTCGGACATCTATTTCCGTGCCGTCGTCGACCTGTCGAAGTTGCATGCGGGGGTTGCGCGGATGGATCCGCGGTCGCGGGCATTGTTCACGGGCTATGTCGCCGGCTACAACCGCCTGCTGCGCGACCTCGGCCCCGCTGGCGTTCCTGCCGGGTGCCGGGGCAAGTCCTGGGTGCGGCCGATCGGCATCGACGACATGCTGCGCCTCAACGAGAAACAGATGATCCTCGCCGGGTCGCTGGCCTTTGCACCCTTCGTTGCCGGTGCCGCCCCGCCCAAGGCCAAGAGCGCGGCGCTGGTACCCGGCAGCGACCCGCTGCCCAAACAGGGCGAGACCGCGCGTTACGGCAGCAATGGCTGGGCCTTCGGCGGCGATGTCACGCGCGACGGTCGCGGCCTGCTCGTCGGCAATCCGCATTTCCCCTGGGAAGGGCCGAGCCGTTTCTGGCAGATGCACGTCACGATCCCCGGGCAATATGACGCGATGGGCGCGTCGATTGCGGGCGCGCCGATCGTGACACTCGGCTTCAACCGCGACATCGCCTGGACGCACACCGTCACCGCCGCGCAGCATTTCACGCTGTTCGAGCTGAAGCTCGATCCGCAAGACCCCATGGCCTATCTCGTCGACGGCAAGCGCGAGCGGATGCGCGCGACGACGGTGTCGGTTCCGATGCCCGACGGTGCCGCGCCGGTGCAGCGCACCTTGTACACGACGCGCTATGGTCCGGTCGTCGTCAGCCCGTTCATCGGCGCCGTCTGGAACGGCGAAAGGGCCTTTGCCCTGCGCGATGCCAATGCCGGCAACCAGCGGTCGCTCGCGACCTGGATCGACATCGGGCGCGCCCGCAACGTGGCCGACGTCCGCCGCACGGTCGAGGCGTCGCTGGCAATCCCCTGGGTCAACACCATCGTCGCCGACCGCAGCGGGAACGCGATGCTGGCCGATATGACCGGCGTCCCCGGGGTCTCCGCCGCCAAGATCGCGGCCTGTGCGACGCCGACGGGCGCCAAGCTGGCAGGACGGCTGGTCCTGCTCGACGGCAGCCGCGCCGCCTGCGACTGGACACGGACGCCGGGCACGGCCGTCCCGGGCCTGATGCCCGCGCGCGACCAGGCGGTCCTCGTGCGCCGCGATTATGTCGCCAACTCGAACGACAGCTATTGGCTGACCAACCCCAGGGCACCGATTGCCGCGCTGTCGCCGATCCTGGGGCCGCATGGCACCGAACGCTCGCTGCGGACGCGCTCGGGCCTGCTCGAAATCCAGCGGCAGTTCGACAGTTCGGGCGGCAAGATCGACGCGGCCACCGCGCGGTCGATGATTCTGGCCAGCAAAAGCCTTGCCGCCGAAATGACGGTCGATCCGCTCGTCGGGATGTGCCGCAGCGCCAGCGATCTCAACGAGGCGTGCGACATCCTGTCGCGCTGGGACCGGCGGTTCGATCTCGACAGCCGGGGGGCCTATTTGTTCGCGACCTTCTGGGAAACCGCACGCGCCATGCCCGGGCTCTGGGCCGTGCCCTTCGACGCCAATGACGCGGTCAATACGCCGCGCACGCTGGCGACGACGAGCGACAATGCGGCGAAGCTGCTGGCGGCGCTTCGCGACGCAGTTGCTAAGGTGCGCAAGGACGGCATCGCGCTCGACGCGCGCTGGGGCGACGTGCAGTTCGCGGTGCGCGGCGCTGACCATATCCCCATCCACGGCGCAAACGGGTCGCTGGGCGTGCTCAACATGCAGCGGTCGAAGGCGGTCCCTGGCGGCCTCGTGCCCGAACATGGTAGCAGTTATATCCAGGTCGTGAGCTTCGACGCGAACGGCCCGGTCGCCGATGCGATGCTCAGCTATTCGCAATCGACCGACCCGGCCTCGCCCCACTACGCCGACCAGACGCGGGCCTTCTCGGCGAAACAGTGGCACCGGTTGCCGTTCTCGGCGGCGGAGGTCGAGCGGGAAAAGGTGGGCGCGGTGGTGCGGATTTCTGAGTGACCCCTCAATCACCGTCATGCTGAACTTGTTTCAGCATCCACCCCTCATCGCTTGGCCTGTTCGGGTGGAGGGGTGGACCCTGAAACAAGTTTAGGGTGACGGCAGCGACGGTCGCAAGGCAATGCCGGGACATGATTTCAGCCGGACACGAAGCTCGTCATAGAGCCTGCGTCGCTCGCTTCTTGACCAAAACAGCCACCAACCAAGCTGCACAGAAACGGCCTTGATCAGATGCGAAACGCTGTTCGACGATATGCCTTCATGCGACAATATTTGCCGCTCGAGAGTGATATCGACGATACGATCTGGAGTAGTGTTGGCCTGTTCGAAACGAAGATGTTTTCGATCCAAACAGAGCGCCGGTCGCTCAGCGAGAGCTCCCTCATTCAGCGCCTTGGAAACTGTTAGCCCGCACCACAGCAGGTAAAAACCGACAATCAGGACGCCACCGACAAGGGTTCGAACCAAAAGTTTTGCCGTGTAACGACTCACCGCGCCCCCAAATCCCCCTGCCCGACGGTGCTCCCCGCCATCTCCAGCATCCGGTCGAGACTCCGCTTCGCGCGCAGCCGCAGCCCTTCCTCGATCTCGATGCGCGGCTGCAAATCGCGCAGCGCGACGTAGAGCTTCTCCATCGTATTCAGCGCCATATACGGGCAGATGTTGCAGTTGCAGTTCCCGTCCGCGCCCGGCGCGCCGATGAAGTGCTTTTCGGGCAGCGCCTTTTCCATCTGGTGCATGATATGCGGTTCGGTCGCGACGATCAGCGTGTCGCCGGGGAAGTCCTTCGCGAACGCCAAAATCCCGCTGGTCGATCCGACATAGTCCGCATGGTCGAGGATGTGCGCGGGGCATTCGGGGTGCGCGGCGACCGGCGCGCCGGGGTGCTGCGCCTTCAGCTTCACCAGCTCGGTTTCGCTGAACGCCTCGTGCACGATGCACACGCCCGGCCACAACAGCATGTCGCGCCCCGTCTTGCGCGCGAGATAGCCGCCGAGGTGCTTGTCGGGGCCGAAGATGATCTTCTGGTCGAGCGGGATCTGCGACAGGATTTTGTCCGCCGACGACGACGTCACGATGATGTCGCTGAGCGCTTTCACTTCGGTCGAACAGTTGATGTAGGTGAGTGCGATGTGATCGGGGTGCGCCGCGCGAAATGCCGCGAACTTTTCGGGCGGGCATGAATCTTCCAAGCTGCATCCTGCGTCCATATCGGGCAGCACGACGATCTTGTCGGGCGACAGGATTTTGGCCGTGTCGGCCATGAACTTGACGCCGCAAAACGCGATGACATCCGCGTCGGTCGCGGCTGCTTTCCGCGACAGGTCGAGGCTGTCGCCGACGAAATCGGCCAGATCCTGAATCTCGGGCTTTTGATAATAATGCGCGAGGATGACCGCGTTACGTTCCTTCCGCAGCCGGTCGATTTCCTCGCGGATGTTTACGCCCTGCAACTTGCCCGATTGAAAACTCATGTCCGCTCCGTACGCCCCGAAACGGGGCTGAACACGATGTAGCGACCGCCAGCCCGAATTACAGCCCGTCGGCGACGATAGCTACCGCCCGGTCCGCAAGGCCGTCAGGGGCGGCGGCGCAAAGGCGAGGCCCGGCACCTTTTCGCCGGGCGACCCCGCGACCGTCGCCGCGTAAATGCGGTCGCCGACCGGCGAATAGGCAATCGCGTCGGTCAACAGCAGCACGGCAGCCAGCGTCGCCAGTCCGACGCCCCAGGCCGGGTGCACCGACCCGCCCCGCCGGATGTCGCGGACGATCCCGGCCAACGGAAACACCGCGCCGGCCAGACAGGCGATCTCGAACGAATAGGGTGTCATGAACGGCATCGGCAGGAGCCGCCCGAACGCCGGCCCCATCAGCATGGTCGTCGCGCAAATCTGGAGCCGCGAATGCCAGTCAGTGCGCTTTCGCATGGCAACAGCCGCAACCGTCAATCCGACAAAGCCGACCAAGGTCATCGGATCGCCGATCAGGAACTGCTGCGGTGTGAAGAAGAACGGCACCGTGCCATTCCGCGCCATCGTTACGATCACATTGAGCGCCGCGATCACCATCAACACCATCCAGCCCATCGCGAGCCAGCCCAGCCGCCGGTGCAGCGCGATCGGCCCGCGCGTCGCCAGCCACGTCTGCGTCACGAAGATCGCGACCCAGCCCATGAAGACCACTGCGTGAAGGTGGACCCGCAGCGGCGATGCAAAGGTCGAACGTCCCATCGCCACCTGCGTGGAAAACCCCGCAACAACGGTCAGCGCCATCGCTACTGCCAACAGACCAAAGAAACGCCCGCTTCGCGCCGATGCGCCGAATGATGGTGCCAGTGTCGCCATGTTCATGCCCCCTGCGGCAATCGATCCGGCAAATGTAAACTGGTGTCGCGCCCGAGTCCAATGCCCTAGCGGTGCGTCACCTGATCGAGGGTGCGGCTTTCGTCCCAGCGCACCGCAGCCCCGCTGCCGTCGGCTTCCCACGGATAGCGAACGACGACTTTGACCTCGCCCAGCCCCGCCGCACGCAAGGGCGTCCCGACCAGCGTCGCCATCGCCTCGCGCGCACTCGCCCGCGCACGGTCGAGATGTTCGCGCTTCTTCGCCGCTTCGCCCGCGCGCAACGCCGCACGCACGGCAACCTGTCCGTTCAGCCGCTGCGCCGCGTCGCGCGACATGAACACACCGGTGGTGCCGATCCGCTCGCCCCCGCCAGCGTCAACATTGGGCCGCGCGGGCACGACATCGGGCAGGCGGACGGTCATCGTGCGCGCGGCGGAATCCCAGCGGTAGGCGCTCCTGTCCACCCGGCGCAGATCGACGAAGTAATCGACGCTATATGGGTAGCGCACCGTCATGCTGGTCGGCAGCAGCCCCGCAAAACCCGGGTCGCTGCCGCGCGCGATGACTTCGCCGCTCAAAGTCGCCACGCGCAGATCGCGCGCCTTGGCAAAGGTTTCGGACAAGGTCCGCGCGGCGTCGAGACCCAGCTGCCGCTCGGCCCGGTCGGCGCGGTCGTTCGCCCACCAGATCGCGGCGGCCACGAACAGCAGCTGGATCGCCGCAACGGCAATCTTCAGGCGGGGTGCCATTGCCCCCCGCCTTCGCGCACTGCGCCCCGGTCGCGCAGGTCGATCAGGTGCGCGAGCACCGATCGCCCCGCCGCCGGATAGAGCCGCTCGTCGACACCCTTGTACATGCGCGGGACCATCGCCGCGATCTCGCCGACACCCTCGCCGACCAGCTTCAGGATTTGCCGCTCGCGCTGCTTGCGGTGGCCGCCGAGGCCGCGCACGAATTGCTGCGGATTGGTCACCGGTTCGCCGTGTGCGGGGTAATAAACCGCGTCGGTCCGTGCGGCGAGCTTGTCGAGGCTCCGCATATAATCCGCCATATCGCCATCGGGCGGCGACACGACTGTGGTCGACCAGCCCATGACATGGTCGCCGGTGAACAGCGCATTGTCCTCGATCAAGTGATAGCAGAGATGGTTCGACGTATGCCCCGGCGTCGCGACCGCTTCCAGCGTCCAGTCGGGGCCGGTCAGCCGCTCGCCATCCGCCAGCACGCGGTCGGGCGCATAGCTGGTGTCGAACGCCGCGTCGGCGCGCGGGCCGTCGTCGTCGAGCACCAGCGGCGCACAACCCACGATCTCCGCTCCTGTCGCGACCTTCAGCGGCGCAGCGGCAGGCGAATGGTCACGGTGGGTATGGGTGCAGACAATGGCGACGATCCGCTCGCCCGCCGTCGCGCGCAATATACCCTCGATATGCGCGGGATCGGCAGGACCGGGGTCTATCACCGCAACCTCGTCCATCCCCACGATATAGGTCTGAGTGCCGGTATAGGTGAACGCCGACGGGTTCGCCGCGAGCACCCGCCGCACGCTCGGGGTCAGTGTCTGCGCGATGTCGGAAATCTGGTCGGTGACGGGCGCTTCCATGCTTCCCATGTGGCGATACTGTCGCTTGCGCGCAATGCGATGTCGGAAATCCTTACACCCGGAGGGACCGGTAGGGTTTCGCTAACCATCGTAAACCCCGGAAAAGCGGCAAAGTCGCGAGTTGGCACGCGCTCTGCATTACTGTCCGTGTCCCAACGGCGGTGTCCCCCGCCTGAGCGGCGGGTCGGTGCAGCTTCCCTGGTCTCGCGCACCGACCCGCCCTCGCCCGCCGCGCAGCGCGGGCACAATTTAACTCCGCTAAATTGCACACGCGCCAGCGTGGACGACATTACGCAGTAATGATCGACGACACGGCTTTGCCGGGTCGAGCGCAGCGCGGGAAGAAATCACGAAGTAATTTCTACCTCGCGCCAGCGCGGCCGACCTTGCTCTTGCAAGGATCGACGACGTGGCTTTGCCACGGCGCAACGCAGTCATTCGAAGGCCCGTCGCGGCAAAGCCGCGCCGTCGGTCGTTGGCTTCGCAACGCCGGCCGTGCTTGCGCGTGGAAGAAATAAGTCCCTTATTTCTTCCCGCGCTAGCGCACCCCCATCTCCGTTAACAGCCGCCCCGCCCCATCGACCTTGTCCATCGTCCACAGCATAAACCGCGAATCCGCGTGGATCGTCGTCAACAGCGCCGGATCGACCGCCCAGTCGGCAATCACCCCGTCCAGTGTCCCGTCGAACGCGAGGCCCACGAACTCGCCCTTTGCGTTCAAGGTCGACGACCCCGAATTGCCGTTGGTGATATCGACATTCGACAGATAATTGATCGGCAGCGTCTTCAGCGTCGGATGGGCGTACGGCCCCCAGTCCTTGCGCTTCAGCGCGGCAATGAACGGCGCGGGCGCGTTGAAATCGCCTTTCCCCGTCTGCTTGGCGATAATACCCTCGGCCGTCGTGAACGGCGTCCAGGTCTGCCCGTCCTTCGTGCGCCCGCCTACATTGCCATAGGTGAAGCGCAGCGAGCCATTGGCATCGGGGTACAGCGGCTTGCCCGTCGCATCGCCCCAGGCGCGCATGCCGCCGAGATAGACCGAGCGCGCCGCCTGCATCCGCCCTGAACGATCCTTCGCCTTCGCCTCCGCCGCGATGTCGCCCGCGTACATGGCAACCGCGAGGCGGATGAACGGGTCGGTCGAAGCTTCGAACTCGGCCGGCGTCTTGTCGAGCCAGCCCACCCGCGTCGCGGTGTCGCCCAGTTTCGTATCCGCATAGAGCCGGTCGAGGCCGATCTCCTTGATCGCCGCCTCGAACGCCGCATTGCGTGCGCCCGCGCCCGCCTTGGCATATTCGCCCAATGCCTGGGCAAGGATCGCCCGGTCGACCCGCGCGACATAGCGCCGCTCGATGCCCGTCAGTCGTGCGACCGTTCCCGCGCGATCGCGGTCCTGATAGCCGTTTTCGCGGGCGGCATCGGGCTTGGTATGCTCCTTCGCCCAGCGATAGGCATTGCGTGCCGCCGACAACAACTGCGCGCGCCCGACCGCCGCCGTCCGCAACGCGTCGAGCCGCGCGGCCTGGTCCTCGGCGACGACCGCGTCGAGCGCCGCTACCGATGCACCATAGAGCTTCGTCCTTGCCGCATCGCCCGCGATCCAGCCGCGATACGCCGCTTCCGCGCTTGCCTTGCGCGCGTTCAGGTCGATGGCATCGGCCCCTGCGATTTCGCCGAGGATCTTCTTCTTGTAATTCTCCACCCCGCGCACGATCGACGCGTAGCGGATGTCGGCCTCGCGATCCCCGGCCGTCTCGCGAAGGATCAGGTCGGCATAGTCCGACCGCATTTTCTGGTCCGTAGGCGCGAAGGTCGCATAGTTGAACTTCGCCTCCGCCGCCGTCGCGAGGCGATTGGTGACGCCCGGGAAGCCCGCGACCATCACGAAATCGCCGTCCTTGACGCCCTCGCGCGCGACCGTCAGCTTGGCGGGGTTGCGATAGGGAACATTATCCTTGCTGTACGTCGCCGACGACCCGTCGGGCGCGACATAGGCGCGGTAGAAGCCCCAGTCGCCGGTGTGGCGCGGCCACATCCAGTTGTCGGTCTCGCCGCCGAAATTGCCGACGCCCGACGGCGGGGCATAGACGAGGCGGACGTCCTTGATCTCGAGCTGCTGCTGCAACAGGTACAGCGCGCCGCCATAGTACGGCCGCACGTCGCAGCGTCGGCTCGGCTGCTTCTCGCATGCGGCGATCAAGCCCTTGCGGTTCGCATCGAGCCGGTCGTAGCGCGCGCGGCCGGACATCGATGCGGTCAGCCCCGCGTTCATCGCCTTGGTCACATCGCGCAGGTCTTCGATGGCATAGATGCGCGCGCCGGGATCGGCGGGCAGTTCGTCGGCGAGCGTTTTCGCCGTGAAGCCGTCGGTCAGGTAATCCTGCCCCGCTTTCGAATTATACTGGACCGATCCATAGACGCAGTGATGGTTGGTCGCGACCAGCCCCTGATTGCTGAGAAACGCCGCCGAACAGCCGCCGAGCGAGACGATGGCGTTCAAGGGCGCGGCCTTGAAATCGCCGAGCTTGGCGGGGTCCATCTGCAACCCGCGCTCCTTCATCTTCGCCCCGATCTGGCCGGTCTGCGACGGGAGCCACATGCCTTCATCGGCGATAGCAGCGGCTGGAATCAGCGGAAGCGTGAGCATGGCAAGCGTACGGAACATGGGGCGGGCATCCTCGAAATTTGTATGATGCACGGCGGCGTATCGGGAGGAGCGAGCGGGGGCAAGGGGACGAAAAGTACCTTGCACCGGTATCCGAACGGTTAATTTTGACTTGAATTCCAATTGCTTACACGTTCCCCGCAAATCTTTTTCTTTTCCCCGCACATTTATATGCGGGGAACTGTTGCAATCTTGCGGGGAATAAACAAAAAAGAAGCGCCGGTCGGGATTGGACCCCGCCGGCGCAGTCCCACGTCACCATAGGATGATTTCACATGACACTCGGAACACTTGAATACAAGCTCCCCATCTCCGCGATCCAAGGGTTTTTCGGTGATCGCTTGGTCACGTATGCCACCCAGGCCAAGCCTCGAAGCATCGTCTCTCTTTTGGGTCATGATCCACGCAGCAAGAACTGGAAACAGCTCCATCCAGACGTCCGCGAAATATACGAATTCCTACAGCGAAAAACGGCGAAAAGTCGCCGCGATAGCATTGCTGGCTACATGGAAGAACGCTTCGCCCCCGACGCGCTGACGATTGGCGCCTTTCCCGCTATTTCTGTTGGCTTCATCGACAATCTTGAGTTCACCCAGAGTTCCGAAGTGGCTGGAATAGGCACGCTCCAGGTAGATCTATCGCCGTCAAACATGCGTGTCATGCTTGACGGCTTGGGCCGGGTCACGGGTGCACTCGATCTGTTTGACGAGGGCCGCCAAGACGTCCTTGAGAATGTTGTGTTTCCTGTTACGATTTTTGCCCCACGGCCGGGACAAAAGCCGCTCAGCTACAAGGAGCTAGGGCAGCTCTTCCACGACATGAATTTCAAGGTTCAGCCGGTTTCCCGGAGTCATGCTATCGCGCTCGATACAAGCGACTTGTATATCACTTTTGCGTCCCGCCTTAAGGACTTACCGGCGATCGCCGACAATGGCGGGGTCGCAGAAAGAGCGGCGAGCCTCGGCAAGAAGAGTACCGAGTTGGTCGTCCAGACTGTTCTGGCGCGCTTCACCCGCGGAGCGCTTGAAGGACGAGCATTTCAGGAGTCAAACCTTGCCACTACTGATGAGCCAAACCTCACACGGTCGAACTTCAACGCGACGGTGGTGTCCGTCGATCAGTTTTTGAGCGCCTTTGCCGAGGCAATGGGCGACAGGTGGAAAGACCGTGACAGTTTGCATCTCACGTCACCCGGTTGGCAAGCGCTCGGCGTTTTCCACCACGATTTGAAGTACCGTCTGAAATTGGGTGAGGTCGATCTCCAGAACGTGGCGCGCGAAGCCGCAAAAATTGATTGGAGTCGCTATAACCCTGACTGGATTCCGATGCTCGGACAGCCCGAGATCGATAAAGTAACAGGTGAAGAAGTGACCGATGGCTCCGGACGAAGGAGATTGTCGATTGCGGGAGCGGGAAGGTCGAATGTTCAGAACATTCTTGATTACGTTCGGGCCAAGACAGGAGTTGCCGAACGACTTGTTTCAGCAGAACCGGAGGCGGTTCAATGAACCGGCGGGCGCGAAAGGTGCTGACGCCTGAACTAGCGGCGAAAATCTGGCAGTTGCACCAGAACACAGACCTCTATCAGCACCAAATTGCGGCTGCACTCGACATCAATCAGGGTCGGGTATCAGAAGTCCTAAACGGCAAGCGCTTCAACGGTAGCTGATGCGCTGTGGGGCGGGAACACTCTCGCCCCACAACCAAAGTTCTAGCTCGCCGCCACGACTCCCTTGTCGAGCATCAACTGGGCCAGCTCGCCTTCCTCGTACATCTCCATCATGATGTCCGATCCGCCGACGAATTCGCCCTTCACGTAGAGCTGCGGGATCGTCGGCCAGTCGCTGAATTCCTTGATGCCCTGGCGGATGCCCATGTCCTGCAGCACGTCGACGCTGCCGAATTCGACGCCGAGATGTTCGAGGATCGCCACTGCCTTCGACGAAAAGCCGCACTGCGGGAACAGCGGGGTTCCCTTCATGAACAGCAGGACGTCGTTCTTGGCGACGAGGTCGGCGATACGGGTCTGGCTGTCGTCCATCATCAGTTCCTATTCAGGGGTCGCGCAGCTGAGCTGCAATGCGTGTAGTTCGCCGCCCATTCGCCCGCCGAGCGCGGCATAAACCGCCTTGGTGCGAGCGATACGCGACTGGCCGGTAAAGCTCGCGGCAGTCACCTTGGCAGCATAATGATTGCCGTCGCCGGCCAGGTCGGTGATTTCGACAGCAGCATCGGGGATGCCCGCCACGATCAGCGCCTCGATCTCGGCAGCGGCCATCGCCATTATTGCGATTCCATCAGTTGGCGGCGCGCTTCGACGGTCTTGTCGGCAAGTGCCTGACGGATCGCGGCTTCGTCGGTTTCGACGGCAGCAGCAGTCAGGTCGCCCAGCACCTTGCGGACCACATCGTCGTCGCCCGCTTCCTCGAAATCGGCCTGCACGACCGAGGTCGCATAGGCAGCGGTTTCCTCGGGAGTCAGGCCCATCAGCCCCGCTGCCCATTGCCCGAGCAGCTTGTTCCGGCGCGCGGTGACGCGGAACGCCATGTCCTCGTCGCGGGCGAATTTGGTTTCGAAGGCGCGCTCGCGTTCGTCGAATTGGGTCAAGATGGCCTCCAGATGCTTGGATAAGAAATAGGGTCAGCCGAGCGTCACGACAACCTTGCCGATTGCCTTTCGGCTGGCGAGGTGCGCGATGGCGTCGCCGCCGCGCTCGAACGGGAAAGTTTCGGTGACCTTCGGCGCGATCTTTCCCTCGGCCCACAGCCGGAACAGGCGCGCAATGTGATCGGCGTTCTTGGCGGGCGAACGCGCCGCAAAAGCGCCCCAGAACACGCCGCAGACGTCGCAGCTTTTCAGCAGGGTCAGGTTGAGCGGCAATTTCGGGATGCCCGCCGGGAAGCCGACGACCAGATAGCGCCCCTCCCACGCAATCGAGCGCAGCGCCGGTTCGCAATAATCGCCGCCAACGGCGTCATAGATCACATCCGCGCCGCCCGAGCCGAGGACGCCCTTGAAGCTGTCGGCCAGTGCCTTCGACTGGTCGCGGTCGAACGGGGCCGAGCCATAGAGCACCACATCGGACGCGCCCGCCGCGCGCACCGCCACCGCTTTCTCCTCGGTCGACACCGCGCCGATCACCCGCGCGCCGAATGCCACGCCGAGCTCGACCGCCGCCAGCCCGACGCCGCCTGCGGCCCCCAGCACCAGCAACGTCTCACCCTCTTGCAAGCGCCCGCGGTCGACCAGCGCGTGGATCGATGTTGCATAGGTGAGCAACAGTGCCGCGCCATCCGCAAAGCTGCGCCCTTCGGGCAAATGATAGGCCGAAGCTGCCGGAATCGCGACCTTTTCAACGAGTCCGCCATGCCCCGTAACCGCAATCACGCGGTCGCCGGGCTTGAAACCGGTCACACCGTCGCCCACCGCTTCGACCACGCCCGCAATCTCGCCGCCCGGCGCGAACGGGCGCGGCGGCTTGATCTGGTATTTGTCCTCGATGATCAGGACATCGGGAAAGTTGATGGCGCAGGCCTTGACCGCGACGAGCAACTGGCCCGCACCCGCGACGGGTTCGGCGATGTCCTGCATCACGAGCGTTTCGGGGCCGCCGACAGTGGTCGATAAAAGTGCCTTCACGCTGCGATCTCCGGTTTCAGCCACGGCCGCGCCCCGGCCTTACGGCCTTCGTAGTTTCCGATTGCGGCGTCGCTGGCAAGCGTCAATCCGATCTCGTCGGTGCCGTTCATCAAACATGACTTTCGGAACGGATCGATGTCGAAGCCGAACCGGTCCTGAAACTGCGTGGTAACGCTCTGGTGCTCGAGGTCGATATGGATAGGGTCGCCTGCGGCGGCGACCTCCATCAACCGGTCGATGGCGGCCTGCGGCAGCACCACGGTCAATATGCCATTCTTGTAGGCATTTCCCGAGAAGATATCGGAGAACGACGGCGCGATCACCGCCTTCACCCCCATGTCGTCGAGCGCCCAGGCGGCATGTTCCCTGCTCGACCCGCAGCCGAAATTGTCGCCCGCGATAATCACCGGCGCGCCCGCATAGGCGGGATCGTCAAACACGTTCCCGTCCTCAGCCCGCACCGTCTCGAACGCGCCCTTGGCAAGGCCCGCGCGGGTGATGGTTTTGAGCCACTTCGCCGGAATGATGACATCAGTATCGACGTTCTTGCGCCCGAAGGGATAAGCGCGGCCTTCGATAGTGGTGACGGGGGTCATTCGGTTTCCTCGGCTAACCAGTCTTCGCAGCGCAGGCCATCGACACGGCGGAACTCGCCAAGATTGCCCGTAATTAATTGTAGACCGAGGCTGCGCGCGTGCCCTGCAATCAAAAGGTCGTTGGGGCCGATCATCTGCCCCTTCTTCCCCAATACGAACTTGATGTTGGCCGCATCCGCTGCCGCAGCCTGATCGAAATTGAGTATTGTCAGGCGCGTCGCAAAATCTTCAGCCTTCTCGCGATGGTACGCAGGACGGTCCGATTTCTCTGCGCCATGAAGCAGTTCGTGCCAGACAATCGTGGAAATCGCTAGATCGTCGACCTCAGATTGAAATCGCGCGGCGACCGCCGCAGGGCGATTGCGGATCACGCGGATGCAGACATTCGTGTCGAGCATAAAGCGGGGCACTAGAACGACTCGCGCTCTTCATATTCCCCCTGTGGGTCGCGATCCGGAAAGTCGGCGACACCCGGTTCGGCGAAATACTCGAGCCAAATCTGGTCCTTCGGCGTCAAAATGCGCGAATTGCCGACTTTGCGGATGACCACAGATTTGATGTCCGCAGGGAACTCCATGTCTTTGGGAATGCGGACCGCCTGATTGCGGTTCGATTTGAACAGCGAGGCCATCCGGCCGACTTTTGCGGGTGCGTTCATCGCATTATCTTGATGTGAGCATGGGGATATGTCAATGGGATATGCAAGCGAAGGTGGTGAATATGGCTGACAACAAACATCGCGGCTCGACGCTCGACAGCTTCCTCGACAGCGATGGCGTGCTCGGCGAATTTCAGGCCAAGGCGATCAAGGAAGTGATCGCGTGGCAACTTGCCGAGGCGATGCGCGACCGCAAGATGACCAAGACCGGCCTCGCCGCCGCAATGGGCACGAGCCGGACGCAGATCGATCGCGTACTCGATCCGGAGAACGGCAATGTGACGATCGAGACGTTGCAGCGCGCGGCGGCGCTGGTGGGGCGACGGGTGCAGCTGGGGTTGGTTTGAAACGGATTGACGACGATTCTCTTTTCTACTATTTGTAGATTTAAGGAGATTCGAGATGCTTAGATCAATCGACGTTTCAACCTCAGTGTATGCAGCGATTTGGGCTGCTCGGGGCGACGGAGAGGAAACCGAGTCACAAATCCTTGAGCGCATCCTCACCGCCAAACCAATCTCCAGCGATAGAAAGCCGGAGACGAAGGTGGCGAACTTTGGCTTCTTTGATCGTCGGAATATGGTCGACTTTCCGGCAGGCTTCAGAATTGAACGGGAGTACAAAGGCAAGTTATATGCCGCCGAGGCACGGGACGGAAAGTGGGTCCGCTTGGACAGCGGCAAAGGCTACCGCTCGCTCAATCAATTGAATGCGTCGATAGCCGCCGGCGCTGAAAATGTTTGGAACGGCAGTTGGACCTACACGGACGCACATGGTCGTGTAAGGTCAATAAATCACCTTCGAAAGTAGCGGCTTACCCCACCAACTCCCGCACATCGGTCAGCCGCCCCGTCACCGCCGCCGCCGCCGCCATGGCGGGGCTGAGCAGGTGCGTCCGCGCGCCCGGGCCTTGGCGGCCGACGAAATTGCGGTTGCTGGTCGAGGCACAGCGCTCGCCCGATGGCACCTTGTCGGGGTTCATGCCCAGACATGCCGAGCAGCCGGGTTCGCGCCATTCCAATCCCGCGTCGGTGAAGATGCGGTCGAGGCCTTCGGCTTCGGCCTGCGCCTTCACCAGGCCCGAGCCGGGGACGACGATGGCCCATTTCACGCCTGCTGCCTTGTGCCGGCCCTTCAGCACTGCCGCCGCCGCGCGCAAATCCTCGATGCGGCTGTTGGTGCAACTGCCGATGAAGATGTTCTCGACCGCGACGTCCTGCATCCGCATGCCCGGCGTCAGGCCCATGTACGCGAGCGACTTCGCCGCAGCCTCCTGCTTGCCCGGATCGGCAAAGCTCATCGGGTCGGGCACCACGCCGCCGATGGCGACCACGTCCTCGGGACTGGTCCCCCACGTGACGTTCGGCCCGATGTCGGCAGCGTCGAGCACCACCGTCTTGTCGTACGCCGCGCCCGCGTCGGTCGGCAGCGTCCGCCAGTACGCGACTGCGGCGTCCCAATCCGCGCCCTGCGGGGCCATCGGGCGACCTTTCAGATAGGCGAAGGTCGTCTCGTCGGGCGCGATCAGGCCGCTCCGTGCGCCGCCCTCGATCGCCATGTTGCTGATCGTCAGCCGTCCCTCGATGCTGAGATCGCGAATGACCGACCCAGTGAATTCGATGACATAGCCGGTCCCGCCCGCCGCGCCGATCTTGCCGATGATCGCCAGCACGACATCCTTGGCACTGACCCCGAAGCCAAGCGTACCATCGACGCGCACTTCCATCGTTTTGGACGGTGCGAGCTGCAACGTCTGTGTGGCCAGCACATGTTCGACTTCGCTCGTCCCGATGCCGAACGCCAGTGCCCCCAGCGCCCCGTGCGCGGCGGTGTGACTATCGCCGCAGACCAACGTCGTGCCCGGCAGGGTGAAGCCCTGCTCCGGCCCCACGACGTGGACAATCCCCTGCCGCGCCGCCGTCGCGTCGATATAGGGCACGCCGAACGCCGCGACATTGGCCTCCAGCGCCGCCAGCTGCTGCGCGCTTTCGGGATCGGCAATGGGCAGCCGCTTGCCGTCCGCCCCCACACGCGGCGTCGTCGGCAAATTATGATCGGGCACTGCAAGAGTCAGGTCGGGCCGCCGCACGTCCCGTCCTGCCAGTCGCAACCCCTCGAACGCCTGTGGGCTGGTCACTTCATGGACGAGGTGCCGGTCGATATAGATCAGGCAGGTGCCATCATCGCGGCGTTCGACGACATGGTCGTCCCAGATTTTCTCGTAGAGGGTGCGCGGTCGGCTGGCCATGGCCGAGCCTATTGCGCGGGGCGGGCGCGCTTCGCAAGATGCGCGTTCAGGAACGCCGCGCTGTCGTCGAGAACGGACGACTTCCCCCGAAACGGCAGCGACAGCGCCATCGCAATGTCCTCATGTCCCTGCCCGGCATATTCCTTTTCCTCGACCGCCGCGCCGAGTGCCTTCAGCTTCGCCGCCAGATTGCGCGCATTTTTGGGGCGCACGGTCGTGTCCTTGGTCCCGGTCACCAGCATCATCGGCGGCGCGTCCTTGCGCGCGTAGTTCAGCGGCTGCGTCTCCTGCGGGTGCGGCCAGTCGCCCATCGCGGCCACGGCACGTCCGGTGAAAGGATAGAAGTCATAGGGCCCCGACAGGCCGACCGCTGCCTTGATCGCCCCCGGCGCACCCGCCCTCGCCAGCCATTGCGGGTCGAGCGTCAGAATCGCGACAGTATGCCCGCCTGCAGAATGCCCCGCGACCGCGATCCGCCCGGGATCGCCGCCGTACTTCGCGATATTGTCCTTTGTCCAGCGCACCGCGTCCGCCCCGTCCTCGACAAAAGCGGGGAAGCGGACCTGCGGCACTTTGCGATAATCGGGGACGACGACCACGAACCCCTTCGACGCATAGGCGCGCGCCGCCCAGCCATAGGACTGACGGTCGCCTTTCACCCAGCCGCCGCCGTGGAAGAACACCAGCACCGGCGCGCCGCCGGGCTGGGCGTCACCGCTGCGCCAGACGTCGAGCCGCTGTCCGTGCGCGCCGAAGGCGACATCCGCCGCGACCCTTGTCCCGCCCGCACCGGGGGTAAAGCGGTCGATGACGTCCAGCGTCCCTGGCCCTGCCGTATAGGCGACCCCGGCAACGCCGATTCCCAGAATGGCGACGACGATAGCTGAAATGCGGAAGGTGCGGTTCATGCCGCCGCCGTAACAGGCCGCACGGCAAAGCCAAGATCGATGCTCAATCCTCGAGCGGCGTCGTCACCGTTTGCGCCAACGGCGAAACCGTCTGCGCCTTGTCGAGTCCCAGCCAGTCGCGGCGCGGCAGGCCGTACAACCGGTCGAGCAGTTCGAGCTGCAACGCCACCGGCTTGCCGCTCTGCGAATTCCACAGCATCGCAATGCCCGACCGCTTGACCGGATCGAACAGCACCGTCGCGCGGTATCCCATCACCGCGCCCTGATGCCCGATCAGCCGGTGGCCGAGATAATTATAGTCGCGCCAGCCCAGCGCATATTGCGACGCGCCCATTGCCTGGTTGAACATGCCGCGATGGCGGTCGGTATAGATGCGCGGCGCGTGGATCACGTCGAGCACGCGGTTCGGCACGACTTCGGGGGCTGCCCCCATCTGGGCCTGCATCCAGCGCGCGAGATCGAGGATCGACGAATTGACCCCGCCGGCGGCGGGTACGCGGTAATAATTGTCGTTGACTGTGACCGTGCGGCGCAGGCCGACATGCGGCTTTGCCCAGCTTCGCGACGCCACCAGCCCGGCGCGGCTGACGCTCGCATCGACCATGCCGAGCGGCTGGAACAGGCGCTGCTGCACGGCCGACTGGTACGTCTTGCCGGTCAGGTTCTGGACGATCTCGCTAGCCGCGTCGAAGGCAACATTCTGATAGGTGTGGCACGCGCCCGGCGCACACTGGAATTTGGCCCCGACCAGTTGCGGGCGCAGGACACGCGGGTCCATCCCCGCCTCCAGCTTGTTGTCGAACGCGTTGCGGACGATGCCCAGCCGGTGCGACAGCAGATCGTCGACGGTCGCGCGCGTTTCGCCGCCCATCGGCAGGCGCAAGGTCGTGGCATAGGCCGATACCGGCGCGTCGAGCGACACCTTGCCCTCTGCCGCCAGCTCGCCGACCATCGTTGCGGCAACGCCCTTCGACAGCGAGGCCCAGCGGAACACGGTGTGGCTATCGACCGGCGTGCCGCCGACCGCCTGCGTCGTGCCGTACCCCTTGGCGAAGCTGATCCGTCCGTCCTCGATCACCGCCACCGACAGCCCGACCATCGAAGGATCGGCCATGACGCCGGCAACGCGGCCGTCGAAGTCGCGGTAATCGACACGCCCGCGAAACCGGGTGTCGATGCTGGCGGGGATATAGGCGGTCGCCGACTGGCCCCAGGTCCGCCAGGCTTCAGCGGCGCCCGGCACCGAGGCATGACCGAATGCGGCAAAAGTGATGCCCATTCCGGCAATCGCGGCGAGCGCTGCCCCGCGAACATAACGGTTACTCGACATTCAGCGACCCTAGCCCAAACCCGTTAAGCAATTGAATCAGGTGCTTGGCTCCGGGGCAAGCGGGAATGCAAATAAGCATGTCACGTTTTCGGTGAGTCGTTGGCTGGACGCTGTCAACCGAGTCGATCAGGCGGAACGATAATCCGCGATGACGTCGCCGCAGTCGCGCAACTCGTCCTCATGCGCCTGTTCGCGCCAGCTTTCGGTCAGCGCTTCGGCCTCCCACTGCCGCATGGCAGGGTGCGCCAGACAATGATCGACCCAACTCTGCCCAACACCGACATCGAGTCCGTAGGTGCGGATGCGATAGGCGACCGGTGCGAAAAACGCGTCGGCGGCAGTGAACGCTCTGCCCGCCAACCATGGCCCACCGAAGCAGTCGAGCCCTTCCGCAAACAGCGCCGCGATCCGCGCGACATCGGCCTTCAGTGCGTCCGACATCGGCTTGGGCCGGACGCGGACCCCGACATTCATAGTGCAGTCGTTGCGGAGCGCTCCGAATCCGCTGTGCATCTCGGCGACCGCGCTCATCGCCCAGGCCCGCGCATCGTCATCGGTGGGCCAGACACCATCGTGCCGCTCGGCAAGATAGAGCGCGATGGCGAGCGAATCATGAACCGTCCGGTTTCCGTTGATCAGAACGGGCACTTTGGCCGTCGGCGAGAACGACAGAAACTGCGGATTTCCCGGCGCGAGAAACGGCTCGACACGATCCTCGAACGCGATCCCCAGCGCCTTCATCAGCACCCACGGGCGCAACGACCAGCTCGAATAGTTCCGGTTCGCGGTGACAAGCGTGTAGGTCATGCCGCGCGGCGAAGCTCCTCACGCGCGAACAACGGCGTTGCCCATCGGTCGATCTCGGCTTTGAGCGGTGGATGCTCGATCGTTTCGTAACGGTGCACGTCGGCAAAGATGCTCAGGTCGCTCTCTTCAAGCGCTTCACGCAACCGTGAAATGATAGCCTCGTCGGACACGCCATAGAAAACCAGGTCGATATCCGATCCGGGTCGCGAGCTGCCGGTGACCCGCGATCCGAACACACCGACAGAATCGAACGTATCAGCGAACGGCGCTATTGCTGTCAAAAGCGCCTGACGCTGCGGTCCGGTCAGCTCAATTTCCGGCATCGCGCTCCCCGATCAGTTTAGCGCGCAGCGCGACCAGAAGCGGCACGAAGTCGGCGCCTATCCGGATGACGGTTTCGCCGAACGCGCTGCAGTCATAATCGTGCGACATGACATTGCGCGCCTTCATCGCCTCCACCCACATGTCACCGTCGGAAATGACATTGGCGTCGAACGCTGCCCGGATGACGTTGCGCGGCACAGGCACATCGACGGGACTGCCTGCCGCGCAGAGATAATCGCGCATCACCTTCCAGCCTGCTTCCCAGCAGACTTCGAACTGTTGCACGAACCCGGCCTTTTCCAGTTCGCTGAGCTCGCGTTCCGATGCCAGTCGTGCCGATGCTTCAAGCGAGGCCAGCGCCGCCAGGAAGTTATCGAGCCTGAGATGCCAGCGTGGCGTGTCCATTCAGACCGTATAACGTGCCGTCGTCTTCGCCGCTACCTCGTCCGCCGTCACACCGGGAGCCATTTCGATCAGCCTGAACGGACTGGCGTGATCGTCACGCTTGAACACGCACAAATCGGTGATCACCATATCGACCACATTCTTGCCGGTCAGCGGCAGGGTGCACGCCGGGATGAACTTCGGGTCGCCGTTCTTCGATGTATGCTCCATGACCACGATGATGCGCTTGACGCCCGCGACCAGGTCCATCGCACCGCCCATGCCCTTGATCATCTTGCCCGGGATCATCCAGTTGGCGATGTCGCCGTTCTCCGCAATCTCCATCGCGCCGAGCACGGTCAGGTCGATATGCCCGCCGCGGATCATCGCGAACGACTGTTCGGACCCGAAATAGCTCGACGACGGCAGCTCGCTGATCGTCTGCTTGCCCGCGTTGATCAGGTCGGGATCAACCTCGTCGTCATAGGGAAACGGCCCGATGCCGAGCATCCCGTTTTCGGATTGCAGCGTGACGGTAATCCCGGCAGGCACATGGTTCGCCACCAGCGTCGGGATGCCGATACCCAGATTCACATAGAACCCGTCCTGCAGTTCTTGCGCGGCGCGCGCCGCCATTTCGTCGCGGGTCCAGGGCATTATGCGACCTCCCGCATGCGCACCGTCCGAAACTCGATCTGCTTGTCATACGGCGCGCCGCAGATCAGGCGTTTGATGTAGATGCCCGGCACATGGATCGCGTCCGGATCGAGCGACCCGACCGGCACGATCTCCTCGACCTCGGCGACGGTCATCGAACTCGCGGTCGCGGCAGGCTGGTTGAAATTGCGCGCGGTCTTGCGGAAGATGAGGTTGCCGCTCTCGTCGGCCTTCCACCCCTTGATGATCGACAAATCGGCGCGGATGCCGCGTTCGAGGATATAGTCCTCGCCGTCGAACGCCTTCACTTCCTTGCCCTCGGCCACCAGCGTGCCGACGCCAGTCTTGGTGTAAAACCCCGGAATGCCCGCCCCGCCCGCGCGCATCCGTTCGGCCAGCGTCCCCTGCGGACAGAATTCGACCTCGAGCTCGCCCGCCAGATATTGCCGTTCGAACTCCTTGTTCTCGCCGACATAGGAAGAGATCATCTTTTTCACCTGGCGCGAACGGAGCAACTTGCCGAGGCCCACACCGTCGATGCCCGCATTGTTGCTGGCGATGGTCAGGTTCTTTACCCCCGACGCCTCGATGGCGTCGATCAGCCGCTCGGGCATCCCCGACAGCCCGAACCCCCCGCAACAGATTGTCATGCCGTCGCAAAGCAATCCGTCGAGCGCGGCGGTGGCATCGGGATAGAGTTTCTGCATCGAATCCTCGAAGCGATGGAAGTTCGCCGCGCCTTAGGAGCCACGGCTTTGAGGGGCAACCTCCACAGCTAGACACTTGCCCCGAACAGCCGCCCGATCCCGGCGGTCAGCGCAAAGGCGAGCGCGCCCCAGAAAGTGACGCGGAGCGTCGCGCGCCAGACGTTCGCGCCGCCTGCGCGTGCGCCGACAATCCCGAGGATCGCGAGGAACAGCAGCGAGGCAACCGCCACGGCCGGGACAAGCATTTTGCCCGGCGTCAGGAACACCATCAGCAGCGGCATCGCCGCGCCAATCGCGAAACTACCCGCCGAGGACAGCGCCGCCTGTATCGGCCGCGCTGTCGTTGTTTCCGAAAGCCCCAGTTCGTCGCGCAAATGCGTGCCCAGCGCATCGCGCGCCATCAGCTGGTCGCGACCTGTTCGGCCAGCGCCCGGTCGAGGCCGCGCCCCTCATAAATGCGGACCAGCTCCTCGCGTTCAGCCTCGGGCACCGTTGCCAATTCGGTCGCCTCGCGCGCGCGGTCGGCTTTCTCGGTGTCCGACTGCGAGCTGACCGAGACATATTCGCCCGCCGCCATCGACATTGCCCCCGCAACCAGTCCCGCGACGCCGGTCACCAAGATCGACTGCTGAGTCGCATTGGCTGCGGCAACGCCGACGATCAGGCTCGCGGTCGAGACGATTCCGTCGTTCGCGCCCAGCACCGCCGCGCGCAGCCAGCCGATGCGTTCGATGAGGTGCGCTTCCTTGTGACGCAGCATCTCAGTACGCCAGCTTGAGGCCAGGCCGCGCCCATTGCCGCTTCACCAGCCGCCCCGTGCCCGACAGCGTGACATAGGCCGTCATCATGTCCTCGCCGCCCCAGCAGATATTGGTCGTAAACGGGTCGTCGGTCGCGACGAACTCGACCAGTTCGCCCGCCGGGGAAACCACGCTAATCCCGCTCTCGCCTATCGTTGCCACGCAGATGTTACCGGATGCCTCGACACCCAGCGAGTCGAAGAACTTGTACCCCGCAGGCCGGTAAAGCGGGATGCCCGCACCGCCTAGACCTGCGGTCAGGTCGACCTTGCCCGGACCGGTGACGGCGAACGCCATGAGGCGGCAGGTGTAGGTCTCCGCCGCATAAAGCATCTTGCCATCGGGGGAGAGGCCCACGCCGTTCGGATTCTCGCTCGGCCAGACGACTTCTTCCAAATGGCTGCCATCGGCCTTGGCGTAAAAAATCCCGGTGATGTCTCGCGTCCGCGCTTTTTGGTCGTTCTTGCCATGATCGGTGAACCAGAAACCGCCCGCATCATCGAACACGATATCGTTCGGCCCGCGCAGTGTGCAGCCGAAGTCGCCCGACTTGTAGAGCACTTCGACCTTGCCGGTCGCGACGTCGATCCGCTCGATCCGCCCGCCCGAATAATCGCTGGCGATGCAATGCGGGATCAGCAGCCCGCCTGCCTCGACATAATCGAACCCGCCGTTGTTGCAGCAGTACAGCATGCCGTCGGGCCCGAAGGCGAGGCCGTTCGGCCCGCCGCCCGTCTCTGCAATTACCTGAGTCGTTCCGTCGGGCAAACACCGCGTCACCCGCCCTGCCGCGATTTCGGTGACGATGACACTGCCATCGGCGCAGGCCACCGGCCCTTCGGAAAAGCGCAGGCCCGACGTCATCGTTTCCCAACTCATCTCGCTCTCCCCTGCTTTGATTGCAGGCTAGCACGTCCTACATGCGCGTCACCCCATCAAAGGATGCCGCATGACCGACTACAACGCCGACCTCGCCCTGTTCGTCGACGGTAGCTGGCGGATCGGCGAGGGGCGCGACGCGCACGCCGTGGTCAACCCGGCAACCGGCGGTACGATTGCCGAACTGCCGCTGGCAAGTCCGGCAGACCTCGACGAGGCACTGGCGGCGGCCGAGCGCGGCTTCGCCGTCTGGCGCGCGACCGACGTTGAGACGCGCGGCGGCATCCTGCGCAAGGCGGCGTCGCTGATGCGCGAACGTGCCGACACGATCGCGCAGACGATGACGCTCGAACAGGGCAAGCCGCTAGCCGAAGCGCGTGGCGAAGTGTTGAGCAGCGCGGCGATGTTCGACTGGTATGCCGAGGAGGCCAAGCGCAACTACGGCCGCGTCCTCGTCCGCCCCGCCGGACAGCGCAGCATCGTCGTCAAACAGCCGGTCGGGCCGGTCGCCGCGTTCAGCCCGTGGAATTTCCCGGTATATCTGATGGCGAAGAAGCTCGCGCCCGCGCTCGCCGCCGGATGCTCTGTGATCTGCAAGCCGCCCGAGGAAACGCCGGGCTGCACCACCGCCGTCATGCACTGCCTCGCCGATGCGGGATTGCCCGCCGGTGTCGCACAACTCGTCTTCGGTGTACCGGATACGGTCAGCCGCCACCTGATCGGTTCGCGGACGATCAGGAAGATCAGCTTCACCGGTTCGGTGCCGGTCGGACGCCACCTGATGCACCTCGCCGCCGACGGCATCAAACGCATGACGATGGAGTTGGGCGGCCATGCGCCGGTGCTGGTGTTCGACGACTGCGATCTGGAAAAGACGCTCGACATGGTCGTGCCGCAGAAGTTCAGGAATGCCGGGCAGGTCTGCGTGTCGCCGACGCGATTCTATGTGCAGTCAGGGATTTACGATGCGTTCCTCGATGGGTTCGCCAAACGCACGGCAAACGTAAAGATCGGCAACGGTCTCGATGCGGCAACGAAGATGGGCCCCCTCGCCAACGTTCGCCGCCCCTCGGCCATCGGCGCGCTGGTCGACGATGCGCGGTCAAAGGGCGCGCGCATCCTGGCAGGTGGCGAAAGGGGAGACGGCGGCTTCTTCTTCCAGCCGACCCTCCTCGCCGACGTACCCGACAGCGCGGACATCATGTCGAACGAACCCTTCGGCCCTGTCGCCGTCACCGCGCGGTTCGATATCTTCGACGAGGCCATCGAAAAGGCCAACCGCCTGCCCTATGGCCTTGCCGCGTTTGCCTTCACCGAAAACGGCCGCCGCGCGAACCTCCTCGGCGATGCGATCGAAAGCGGTATGGTCGGCATCAACACTTTCGCGATCTCGGGCCACGACGCCCCTTTCGGCGGGGTCAAGGATTCAGGCTTCGGCAGCGAAGGCGGGCCGGAAGGGCTGGACAGCTATATGGTGGTGAAGGCAATCCACCAGGCATGACCAACACTCCCCGCACCGGCGGCCGCATTCTCGTCGATCAGCTCATCCTTCAGGGCTGCGACCGCATCTTCCACGTTCCCGGCGAGAGCTTTCTCGCCGTGCTCGATGCGTTGCATGACACGCCGTCGATCCAGACCGTGACGTGCCGACAGGAAGGCGGCGTCGCCTTCATGGCGTGCGCCGATGGCGCGATGACGGGGCGTCCGGGGGTGGCGTTTGTCACGCGCGGGCCGGGGGCGACCAATGCCAGCATCGGCGTGCATGTCGCCATGCAGGACTCGCAGCCGATGATCCTGTTCATCGGCGATGTCGACCGCGGCATGCGCGACCGCGAGGGGTTTCAGGAAGTCGATTTCGCCGCGATGTTCGCGCCTCTGTGCAAATGGGCGGCGCGGATCGACGATGCCGCGCGCATCCCCGAATATGTCGCGCGCGCCTATGCCACCGCCATGGCCGGACGCCCCGGCCCGGTCGTGCTCGCCCTCCCCGAAGACATGCTGTGCGACGTCGTCGAGGCGCGCGACCGCCCGCGCATCACCCCGCCCGAGCAGGACCCCGATGGCGCCGCGATGGAACAGGTAATGGCGCTGTTGAAAGATGCCGTCGCGCCTGTCGCCATCGTCGGCGGCGGCGGATGGGACGCGGGATGCGGGCATTATTTCGCCGAATTCGCGACGCGGATCGGCTTGCCAGTGGCGGCAGCGTTCCGGCGGCAGGATGCCATCGACAATGCCTGCCCGGTCTATGCCGGGAATCTGGGCTATGGTCCGAACCCGAAGCTCGTCGAGCGGATCAAAAATGCCGACCTCATCCTCGTGCTCGGCGCGCGGCTGGGGGAGGCGACGACCGACGGCTACACGCTGATCACCCCCGACCATCCCGACCAGATCCTCATCCACGTCCACCCCGACCCGACCGAACTCAACCGCGTTTACCGCACCGACCTGCCCATCTGCGCCTATCCGCATGAATTCGCCGAGATGGCGGCGCTGTGGGATGACGATATCATCCGGTTCAAGGACGGCGACGAGGCGAACGAGGAGTGGAAGGCGTGGAGCACGCCCGCCCCGTTCGACACCAAGCTCGACCTCGGCATGTGCGTCGCGGCGATGCGCGAGCGGCTGCCGATGGACACCTTCATCTGCAACGGCGCGGGCAATTTCAGCGGCTGGTGGCACCGCTACTGGCACTACGCGGGCCAGTCGTGCCAGCTCGCCCCCACGGCAGGGGCAATGGGTTACGGCGTCCCCGCCGCCGTCGCCGCATCGCTGCGCCACCCGCAACGCAAGGTCGTGGCGCTCGCAGGCGACGGCGATTTCCTGATGAACGGGCAGGAACTGGCAACCGCCGTACAGCACGGCGCGGACATGCTGGTGCTCGTCATCGACAACAGCGGCTACGGCACGATCCGCATGCACCAGGAACGCGAATACCCCTCAAGAGTAAGCGGCACCGTACTGAAAAATCCCGACTTCGCCGGGCTCGGGCGCGCCTATGGCGCATGGGCCGAAACCGTCGACGACACTGACGGTTTCGCCCCCGCGCTTGACCGTGCGCTGGCGCAACCGGGCGTGAAGCTGCTGCATATCAAGACAGACATCGAGCGGATTTCGGCAGGCACGACGATCAGCAAGCTGAGAGGACAGCGATGATCCGCTTTTTCTTCCCGCTTGCGCTGCTCTCGCCCGCCGTCGCCTTCGCGCAGACCCCCGAGTGCAAAGGGGGAGTCGATTTGGGCGGTCAGGAATATACAGTCGATCTGGCCGTCGGGCGGGTCAAGCCGGGCGCGGCGCGGGTTCTTTTCCGGCGCGACCCGGATTGCGCCGACGCTGCGCCGGGCTGTCGCCAAAGCGCCTATGTCGTTCCAGGTGACGAGGTCATCGTCAAGCACCTCGCGGCGACACGCGCATGCGCCGTGTTCTTGAGTCCGAAGGGGCGCGACACGGCGGGATGGCTACCGCGTGCGGCCTTGTCGGTCGCACCGGCAGCAACGGTGCCGCTGTCGGCATGGGTCGGGGAATGGGGGCAAATCGAAGCGTCGATTACGATCAAGGCGTTGTCCGGCGGACGGCTGAAAATTTCCGGCGAGGCAACATACGGTGCCCTCGACCCGCAACGCGTCAAAATCGGCGCGATCCACACCGGCGAAATTGCGGCGGTTGCGAAGCCCGAGGCAAACGGTCTGAGCTTTGCGATGGGCGACGATGCTACCCTGCCGTATCGGTCGGCGGGACTTTATGACTGCGCGGTGAAAATGCAACGCGTCGGACGCTGGCTGCTCGTCGACGACAACAACAATTGCGGCGGGATGAATGTCGCGTTTCGCGGCATCTACGAGCGCGCGCGCCGCAAATAGCGAAAGGGCCGCACCGGTTTCCCGGCACGGCCCTTCTTCCGCTGACGAATGCGTCAGATCTTGTCGTTGAAAGCGCCCTTTACGGCACCGACGCCTTTTTGCAGGTCGCCCTTGGCTTCCTGGACATCGCCTTCGGCCTTCAGCTGCTCGTTGTCGGTCGCCTCGCCGATGGCGCGCTTGGCCTTGCCGACGGCTTCATTGGTGTAGCCCTTGGCCTTGTCGATCAGTTCGCCCATGACGCATCTCCATTTACACGGCACCGGGGGTGGTGTCGGGGATGCAAACGGGCGAAATCCGTTCCGGTTCCGCCAGATAAGGTGAGCTAGATAAGCCCCGCAAGCGGCGAGCTCGGATCGGCATAGCGGCGTAGCCCCATCCGCCCGCTGCGATACGCCAGCCGCCCGCTTTCGACCGCCAGCTTCATCGCGCGCGCCATCCGGATCGGGTCTTTCGCCTCGGCAATGGCGGTATTCATCAGCACGCCGTCGCAACCGAGTTCCATCGCGACCGCCGCGTCCGACGCCGTCCCGACACCCGCATCGACCAGTACCGGCACTTTCGCCCCCTCAACGATCAGGCGGATCGTCACGCGGTTCTGGATGCCCAGCCCTGAGCCGATCGGCGCGCCCAAGGGCATGATTGCGACCGCACCCGCTTCCTCCAGCTGCTTCGCGGCAATCGGATCATCGACGCAATAGACCATCGGCTCGAAGCCCTCGCGGACCAGCACTTCGGTCGCTTTCAGCGTTTCGCGCATGTCCGGGTAAAGCGTCTTGGCTTCGCCGAGCACCTCCAGCTTGACGAGGTTCCACCCCCCCGCCTCGCGCGCCAACCGGAGCGTGCGGATCGCGTCATCGGCGGTGAAGCACCCGGCGGTGTTCGGCAGGTAGGTGATCTTCTTGGGGTCGATATAATCCATCAGCAGCGGCGCATTGCGGTCGCTGACGTTCACCCGCCGCACCGCGACGGTAACGATCTCCGCCCCCGATGCCGCGACCGCAGCTGCATTCTCCTCGAACGACTTGTACTTGCCCGTCCCGACGATCAGCCGCGAGGTGAAGGTGCGGCCCGCGACCGTCCATGTATCGGCGTCTTCGTGATCGCCGCCGCCCACGAACGTCACGATCTCGATCTCGTCGCCGTCTTCGACAATCACCTGCGCCAGCGTCGAACGCGGCACGATTTCCAGGTTGCGCTCGACCGCCACCCGCGCCGGGTCCAGTCCCAGCTCGTTCGCCAGATCGGCAAAGCTGATCCCCGCCGCCACGCGGCGGTGCTCGCCGTTCACCCGGATGCTGATCGTGCCGTCTGCGCTCATCGTCTGCCTTTGCGTGTGTATGCCCGCGCATATAGGGAGTGGCTTCGACGACGGGCAACCGATTAAGGAGAAACGCATGGGCGGGGCAGCATTGATCGTGGGCGCGGGCGATGCCACCGGTGGCGCGATTGCCCGGGCGTTTGCGCGCGAAGGGCTGACGGCCTGCGTCAACCGCCGCGCGACGAACGCCGACAAGCTGGAGGCGCTGGCAGCGTCGATCCGCGCAGAGGGCCACGCCGCGCGCGCCTACCCCGGCGACGCCCGCGAGGAGGATGACGTCGTCGCAATAGTCGAGGCCATAGAGCGCGATATCGGCCCCATCGAAGTCGCGGTGTTCAACATCGGCGCGAACGTCAATTTCCCGATCACCGAAATGACGGCGCGGGTGTACCGCAAGGTCTGGGAAATGGCGTGCTTCGGCGGGTTCCTGATGGGCCGCGAAGCCGCGCGCGTCATGCTCCCGCGCGGACGCGGCACGATCATCTTCACCGGCGCGACTGCATCGTTGCGCGGCGGCAGCGGCTATGCGGCGTTCGCCGGCGCAAAAGCCAGCTTGCGGATGCTCGCCCAAAGCATGGCGCGCGAACTCGGGCCCAAGAACATCCATGTCGCGCATTCGATCATCGACGGCCCCATCGACACCGATTTCATCGCGACCCGCGTGCCCGACATCGACGCGATGCGCGCTCGCGACGCGGTGCTCAGCCCCGACGCCATCGCGGCGGCCTATGTGATGCTCCACAAACAGCATCGCAGCGCCTGGACGCACGAGCTCGACCTGCGCCCCTGGACGGAGAGTTTCTGATGACGAAAACGCTCGAATTCGTGTTCGATCCCGGCGGGCCGAACAGCTATCTGGCGTGGAAGGCCTTGCCGCCGATCCTCGAACGCACGGGCGCGACGCTCGTCTATCGCCCGGTGTCGCTAGGCGGCCTGTTCAAGCTGACCGGCAACCGCCCCCCGCTGGTCCGCTATGCCGACAGTCCCGCCAAATGGGCGTATGAACAGCTCGAATTCCAGCGCTTCGTCGCCGCGCACCGCATCCCGTTCCGGATGAACCCGGTATTCCCGCAAAACACGCTCACCCTGATGCGCGTCGCCGTCGCGTGCGAAGCGGCAGGCAGCCTCGACACCTTCGTCCCCGCCGCCATGGCCGCGATGTGGGAACAGGAACGCGACCTCGGCGACCCGGCGGTGATCGCCGCAACGCTCGACGAAGCCGGACTCGACGGCCCCGCCCTCCTCGCCCGCGCCGCCGATCAAGACATCAAGGACACCCTCGTCGCCCAAACCGAAGCCGCCGCTGCCCGCGGCGTATTCGGCGTGCCGACATTCTTTGTCGGGGACGAGATGTTCTGGGGGAAGGAGCGGCTGGCGCAGGTCGAGGCTGCGTTGGGGTGAGCGGTCAGCCCGGAAAGAACAGCTTGCCCAGCGCCGCACCGGCACCGATCAACGCCGCCATCGCCAGCGCGCCCTGAAAAAACATCTGCGGCGTGGCGAGCCGCGTTTCCTGAATCAGCTTGTCGGTCCGCACCCGCATCTCCGCAATGCGGACAAGCTGCTACTCGATGTCGAGCACTTCATGTTGTGGAGCGGTAGCCATGACAATTCCCTAGCCTTACGCCGTCTGAAAATCAATATCGGCATCGCACTTTATTGGGGCTAGGTGGAGACGACGTTGAAGCGAACAGAGGTCGCGCACGCGAATAATCGGGGAACGAGGTTGGATTTTCTAACAGAACCGCAATTTCGAATGAGGAATCTAGGCGGGGGAATTAAATGCCACTAGAGAACCTATTCCCGACGATAATAATTCTGGTTCAACCAAAGAACTGGCACTATGACCCAGAAATTGTTCCATAGCTTGTTGAGCTGCTACGTTTAGTTTTGCTAAGGCGTTATCAAATTCGATCAGACCGTTATCACGCGCCTTTATTGCTGCCTCCAATTCAGCACGAGCTGCTACAAATTCGGGCGCAGAATCTGGCACGCTGCGGCCAGCCATCGAAGTTATTGCCGCAGTGAGCGTTGCGATCTGCGGTTCAAACTGACTCATTGCAGCAGATCGACCGGACATAATTTGTTCGCGATAGCAGGCAAACATTTTTAGAGCGAAGGGAGCAACTTCTGATCTCAATCTTTGCTGGAATGCGATTTGCTTTTGGGCGGCTTCTTGTTGAGCAGATTGGGCGAGCGCGGCTGCTAAGGCGGCTGTGCGTCGACCCGCATCCTTAATAAAACGCAGAGTAATGCTCGGCACATCTACGGACATAGACGTAGGTTGCATCGATATCTCAGGAATATCGACTTTTATCTCCCTGCGCTCCATCGATACGCTCGGGACGCCAAAAATGATATGCTGCGTCCGCATTACTATCACCGGAACATCGATGTATGTCGGTTCCCACTCTACAGTAACCTCCGGCAAGTCGGTACACACTCGCGCCCAGCTTGGTCCCACACAATGAGTGACCATTCGTGTACGCGAATGAGGGATAGGAGGACCTTCTTGTCGCCTCATCTCAGTTGTCGGAATATCAAAACTTAAGTCGGCGTCATGTATCGAGACAACCGGAAGATCGAAGCTGAACGCCCGCGTCGTCAACGAGGTTTGTGGGACATCTAGCACTACACTCTGCCGATATGTTGTAATCTCTAGGGTAAAGAGCGAACCAATTGCTCGGCCAATCGTACCGCCAACAATGACGCCTGTCGGACCGCCAAGTAGGCCGCCAACTGTTGCTCCTGCAACCGCGCCCACACCGGCCGCCAAGTCGTTGTCGGCTTCGAAGTCGTTCGCAATCTCGTTCGCGCGTTGCTCGGTAGAAATCGCAATTGATGCAAGCTCGTTGTTAAGAGCAGTTTGCACTTCTGAGAGCTTGTTCTCAAAATCGCTCTTTTCCGACTCGCAGGTCATTTCGCTCTCCGTCCCACCACATCATCGACTATATGTTGTCTGCCTGCCTTTGCAAATGGCATGGTGAATTACGGTAACAGTTGCGAAATTCGGCTAAAATTCGGACTCATCGCTTGCTTTGGCTCTCCACAAGGGGCCAGCCAACAAGGTGGCCTCACACGCTGTTCCTTCGCTCAAGCCCGCGCTACGCCCCGCCCCATGCCCACAATCTTCGTCCTCAACGGCCCCAACCTCAACCTGCTCGGCACGCGCGAGCCGGAGATTTACGGGCACCAGACGCTCGATGACATCGCGGGGATGCTCGAGGATCAGGCGCGCCCGCTCGGCCTGACCATCGACATGCGCCAGTCGAACCACGAGGGGCATCTGATCGACTGGTTGCACGAGGCGAATGCGGTGGGTGCGAAGGCCGTGCTGCTCAACGCGGGCGGCTATACCCATACCTCGATCGCGATCCATGACGCGATCAAGTCGATCGCGGTGCCGGTGATCGAGGTCCACCTGTCCGACCCGCACAAGCGCGAGGAATTCCGCCACCTGAGCTATATCGGCATGGCCGCTGTCGCCTGTTTTGCCGGCCACGGCGCGGCGTCGTACACGCTGGCGCTGGACGCGGCGGCCAAGCTCTGACAATTGGGCACAAACGCTAAACAGGGGTCCACATGACCGAAAAATCAGGCGCGATGCAGGTCGATGCCGCGCTCGTGCGCCAGCTTGCCGAGCTGCTCGACGAAACCAAACTCACCGAAATCGAGGTTCAGGACGGCGAACGCCGCATCAAGGTTGCACGCAAGGCCGCTTCGGTGGTCGCCTCCGCGCCTGCCGCCGCCCCGGCCGCAGCCCCCGTCGCGGTTGCGGTTGCTGCCCCGGCTGCTGCACCCGTCGCCGACACCGCCAATGCGCTCAAATCGCCGATGGTCGGCACCGTCTATCTCTTCCCCGAACCCGGCGCGAAGCCCTTCGTCAACGTCGGCGACACGGTGAAAGAGGGCCAGACGCTGGTCATTATCGAGGCGATGAAGGTCATGAACCCCATCGCTGCGACCAAGGGCGGCACCGTCACGCGTATCTGCGTCGATAACGGCCAGCCGGTCGAATACGACCAGCCCCTCGTCGTGATCGACTAGATGCCCGCAATCGAAAAACTCCTCATCGCCAACCGCGGCGAAATCGCGCTGCGTATCCACCGCGCGGCGCATGAAATGGGGATCAAAACGGTCGCGGTGCATTCGACCGCCGACGCCGACGCGATGCACGTCCGCCTCGCCGACGAGGCGATCTGCATCGGGCCGCCAGCCGCTGCCGACAGCTATCTCAACATCCCCGCGATCATCTCCGCCGCCGAAATCTCCGGCGCGGATGCGATCCACCCCGGCTATGGCTTCCTCAGCGAGAACGCCAAGTTCGCCGATATCATCGAGGAACACGGCATCATCTTCGTCGGGCCCAAGCCCGAGCATATCCGCACGATGGGCGACAAGATCGAGGCGAAGCGGACCGCAGGCGCGCTCGGCCTGCCGCTGGTGCCCGGCTCCGATGGGCCGATCAGCGACCTCGCCGAAGCCAAGGCAATCGCGGCGGCGGCAGGCTATCCCGTCATCATCAAGGCCGCTTCGGGCGGCGGCGGGCGCGGCATGAAGGTGTGCACGTCGGAAGACCAGCTCGAAACCCTGATGCAACAGGCGGGCAGCGAGGCCAAAGCCGCATTCGGCGACGCCACCGTCTATCTCGAAAAATACCTCGGCAATCCGCGCCATATCGAGTTCCAGATCTTCGGCGACGGACAGGGCAATGCCGTCCACCTCGGCGAACGCGATTGCTCGCTCCAGCGCCGCCACCAGAAAGTGCTCGAAGAAGCCCCCTCCCCCGCCATCTCCGCCAGCGAACGCGCACGCATGGGCGGCATCGTCGCCAAGGCAATGGCCGACATGGGCTATCGCGGCGCGGGCACCATCGAATTCCTGTGGGAAGACGGCGAGTTCTACTTCATCGAAATGAACACCCGGCTTCAGGTCGAACATCCCGTCACCGAGATGATCACCGGCCTCGACCTCGTCCGCGAACAGATCCGCGTTGCCGAGGGGTTGCCATTGAGCGTCACCCAGGACGAGGTCGAATTCGCCGGCCACGCCATCGAATGCCGGATCAATGCCGAGGACCCCAAGACCTTCGCGCCGTCCCCCGGCAAGGTCGAATATTTCCACGCGCCCGGCGGCATGCACGTCCGCTTCGACAGCGGCCTTTACGCGGGCTATCGCATCCCGCCGTACTACGACAGCATGATCGGCAAGCTGATCGTCTATGGCAAGACCCGCGAAGCCGCGATGATGCGCCTGCGCCGCGCACTCGAGGAAACCGTGATCGAGGGCGTCAAGACGACGATCCCGCTGCATCAGGCGCTGCTCAACGAGCCCGATATCCAGAACGGCGACTATACGATCAAATGGCTTGAGGAATGGCTCAACAATGCTCTCGAATCGAAGTAACTAATCATTTATTGACTCACAAGTGTGGGAGTTAGGCATGGCGAGTATTCCTGAGGACACGATTGTCTGCACAGGGCACTATGACGAAGGTGGAGACTTTCTCGGCTTTTCGACCGTTTCCTCGTCTGGCGTTGAAGGATGGTCACCGCGCAACATTCCCCCTGATGCACCAGGCGAGAACCCAGATCTTGCGATCTCAATCGAAATCGTGGTTAGAAACCCCAATAATAAGCAAAGCGCCAAGCAGGCTGCCCAGAGACTGA
The DNA here is from genome assembly GCF_024758725.1 of Sphingomonas sp. SUN039. Classification (NCBI taxonomy): domain Bacteria; kingdom Pseudomonadati; phylum Pseudomonadota; class Alphaproteobacteria; order Sphingomonadales; family Sphingomonadaceae; genus Sphingomonas; species Sphingomonas sp. SUN039. The sequence goes on from NZ_CP096972.1 coordinate 1,789,906, forward strand.
TAACCGCAATATCCCGAATACGGGCAAAACTTTCGGAAAACCCCAATAAATTTGTTATAATTAAAGGCACAATATTTACGACTGCCCAGATATTGACGTCGCTAGAGAATACACAATGGACCGTTAGCGATCGACCGCCTAGCGAGTATAAAAACGAAGGTGTTGGATCTTCTAATTACGACCCTAATGGAACTAACGCTGATGAAATTAATTTTGAAGGAATACTTGGATATGCTCACCCAAATTATCCCGACGATGAAGGAATGTCGGCCTTAGTTCTTCACGAATTGGCACATCTCACTGAAGGTGGGTATAATTTTTTCGTACAGAATTACACGAAATGGCAATCCGAACCGGCAGCTCATCGAGGCGATTTTTATCCGAGCGATTATTCGCGCAACGTCGAAGCTTTCGCGAACGATTTGATGCATGCGATGTCAGCTGAGATTTCCTTGGACGTGGAATATCCCGCTGGGCAGCTCGTAACTCCGGGCGGATACACCGGACCTGTCGATCCGCAGCAAATTTATAATACTCACTCTTCTGGATGGTAGATTACCTACGTTCACTATGCCGAAAGCCGCACGCCGGTATCGTGCAAGAGATTGTACCGGACGTAGAATTATCTTCGAACAAAAATTGTAATGTGGCTTCGCCTTCTTGATAATTTAGGAGCGAGGCGGCAGTAATGTTCAATAGATTTTCCACTGCAGTCGATACTTTAGTAGATTTATCGCTAATATAGTTGACTTTACAATCATGTTTTGAATTATTGATAGCACTAACTCTGCACGTCGCGGTTCCTTCTACAACTATACCAGCATTTTGCTTGAACCACGCTGATGCCTGTCTTTCATCCACATAAATCGCATCGCTTCTCGATTGCCCACCCAACTGCTGAACAAAAACCAACTGACCCGACGCGTTTCGACTTTTCTCGACGAATGTTGAGTAGTGCTCAGTTACAACTCCGCGCTGTGGTCCAGCACAGGCAACTGTTTGACAAATCGCAACTGCTGCAAGGATTAAACGCATTCTCAGAGACCCTAAGGCGAACACCGGCCTGCCATTTTCATGTTGTACCACACAGGTTTCCATAGCAGCAACGTATATCGGCTTGAAGCCCGAACGGCCAACATACGATCAAGGACCTGAAAGTCTGGCTTGAAAGGGAGGCCGCATGATCATCGTCACCGGCACCGTGACCGCGCGCGAGGGACAGTTCGACGCCGTGCTCGCCATCGCCACCGAACACGTCCTGCGCTCGCGCGCCGAGCCCGGCTGCATCAGCCACGCCGTCCACCGCGACAGCGAAAACCCGAACCGCCTGTTCTTCTTCGAGCGCTGGACCGATATGGCGGCGCTCAAGGTTCATTTCGCGGTCCCTGCCTCGGGCGATGCCGTCCGCGCGATGGCGGCGCTCACCACCGAACCGCCGTCGATGCAGCTTTACGAGGCGAACGAGATCGCTGGCCGATAGGAACCGCCTTCGCTGAGCTTGTCGAAGCGCCCTTCTTCTTTCACTATCAGCCGGAACGAGCAGGATCGGGCTTCGACAAGCTCAGCCAAGTCGGGTTAGGATTGATCGCTTTACCATGACCCCCACCCGCCCCGCCGCGCCAGCAGACGCCCCCGCCATCGCCGCAATCTACGCGCACCATGTCCGCCACGGCACTGCGACCTTCGATACCGAAGCACCTTCGCCTGAATTCTGGACCGAAAAGATCGCCACGCTCGCCGCCCGCAACTGGCCCTTTCTCGTCGCCGAGGATGCAGGCGAAGTGGTTGGCTATGCCTATGCGACGCAATTTCGCGACCGCCCCGCCTATGCCCGCACCTGCGAGAACAGCATCTATATCCGCCCCGGCATGATCGGGCGCGGCATCGGCACCGTGCTCATCGCCGCGCTGCTCGACGCGGCAGCAGCGAGCGGCTTCAAAGAGATGATCGCCGTTGCTGGTGGCGGCGAGCCCGCCTCGGTCGCGCTCCATACCAAGGCGGGCTTCCGCCACGCGGGCCGCATGGAGCGCGTCGGCGAGAAGTTCGGGCGGCTACTCGATACGGTGTATATGCAGCGAGGGCTAACCGATCCTGCTTGACTTCAATTCGATATTTCGACAGATATCGAATCATGGAAGCAGCCCACACCATCACCGCCCTCGCCGCCCTCGCGCAGGAACACCGGCTTCAGGCGTTCCGCTTTCTAGTTCAACAGGGTGCGGACGGTGCGGCGGCAGGCGCGATTGCCGACCATCTCGGCATCCCGGCGTCATCGCTGTCATTTCATCTGGGCCAGCTCGAACGTGCGGGCCTCGTGATGCGGGTCCGCAAGAGCCGGTCGCTGATCTATTCCGCCGACTTTGCCGCGATGAACGCGCTGGTCGGCTATCTCATGGAAAACTGCTGCGGCGGAGCAACCAACTGCGCGCCCGCTTGCGAACCCGTCAATGAAAGGAACGCCGCATGAAACGGATGCATCTCCACGTCGGGGTCAGCGACCTCGATACCTCCATCGCTTTTTACACCGGCCTGTTCGGCGCGGAGCCGACCGTGACCAAGTCCGACTATGCCAAATGGATGCTCGACGACCCGCGCGTGAACTTCGCGATCTCGTCGGGGGACCACACCGAAAAAGGCATCGAACACATCGGTATCCAGGCCGAAACGCTCGACGAGCTCGGCGAAATCTATGGCCGGTTGAAAGCCGCCGGACGTCCGGTGCTCGAGGAAGGGGCGACGACCTGTTGCTACGCCCAGTCGGACAAGAACTGGATTACCGACCCCGACGGCGTCGTCTGGGAAGCGTTCCTGACCAATGGCGAGGCCACGGTGTACGGCGACAAACTACAGGTCGCCAACGCCCACGCCAGTCTGAATGCGCTCGAAAGTGCCAACGCCTCCGCCACCACCTGCTGCGCCCCGAAAATCGCGTGAAGCGTGTTCTCGTTGCCGAGGGAGTCGGCACGATGCTACTTGTCGCCACTGTCATCGGTTCGGGCATCATGGCTGAGCGCCTCGCGGGCGGAAACGATGCGGTCGCGCTGCTCGGCAATACGGCGGCGACCGGCGCGGTGCTCTATGTCCTCATCGCCCTGCTCGGCCCCATATCGGGCGCGCAGTTCAATCCAGCCGTGACGCTGATGCTCGGGGCGCGGTCGCGGGCGGCGGTCATCGCAGTCCAGATTTTGGCCGCCGTTGCCGGCACCGTGCTGGCGCATCTGATGTTCGGTCATGCCGCGCTCGAAATCGGCGCAAAGGCCCGCACCGGCCCGGCAATCTGGCTCGGCGAATTCGTGGCGACCTTCGGGCTGCTGCTGACCATCCGCCTCGGCCTGCGCTACCGCGCCGAGTCGGTCCCGGCGCTCGTCGCGGCGTGGATCGTCGCCGGTTACTGGTTCACCTCGTCGACCAGCTTCGCCAACCCCGCCGTCACCCTCGCCCGCGCCTTGACCGACAGTTTTGCCGGGATACGGATGATCGACGTTCCCGCCTTCGTCCTCGCGCAACTGGCGGGCGCCTTCGCCGGATACCATGTGAGCGGCTGGTTGACCGCAGAGGAGCAACGCCCATGAAAGCGACCATTTGGCACAATCCCGCGTGCGGCACATCGCGCAAGACCCTGGCGATCCTGAACGAGACCCCCGGCGTCGAGGTCGAGGTCATCGAATATCTGAAAGCGCCGCCGAGCCGCGAACGCCTGTCCGCGCTCTATGCGGCGGCGGGCATGACCCCGCGACAGGGGCTGCGGACGCATAACGCGCCTGCCGCCGAGCTATGTGCCGAACTCGGGCTTGCCGATGCCGGGGACGACGTCATCCTCGACGCGATGATGGCGCATCCGGTGCTTATCAACCGCCCGCTCGTCGAAACGCCGAAGGGCGTCCGCCTGTGCCGTCCGCAGGATGTAGTTCACGAAATCCTCTGACGGCGCGGTTGTCGCGGTGCGCCGCACCCTCTAGGCGGCGCGCCGATGCGTCTGCCCCTGCCCCGATTTCTGGTGCCCGCAAACCCGGCCCTCCGGCGGCGCGCGGTCGCGTTCGTGCTGGCGCTGCTGTTCGAGATCCTGTTCCTGCTCGCCTTTTTTGCGCCGTTCAGCCCGCTCGCGCGCAAGACCACCCCCGCGATGACGACCATATCGGTGTTACCCGAAACATCGGCGGCCGCCTCGACGCGCAGTCCGGCCAAAGCCGAGAAAAAGGCCGTCGAGACCCCGACCAAGCCGCGTCCGGTCCCGCCGCCCATCGTGCCGCCGCTGCCGTCGAAGCCGCCCTGGGTCGAATTCACCCGCAAGGATTTGGCCGAGGGCGACATCTCGAAAGTGCCCAACCGGCGCGGCGAGCGCAGCGGCGAAGGCGAAACCGGCCTTGCCGACAGCGGCACCGCCATGGGCCCGGGCGAAGGGCCGAACGGTGCCCCGCTCTACAACGCCGAATGGTATGTCGAACCGACCCCGGGCGAACTCGCGCTGTATTTGCCGCCGGGCGGGCCGAAGCCCGGCTGGGCGCTCATCATGTGCCAGACCGCCCCCGCCTACCGCGTCGAAAATTGCCGGAGCCTTGGCGAATCCCCGCCCGGCTCGCGCCTTGCCAGCGCGCTGCGTCAGGCATCGTGGCAGTTCAAGGTCCGCCCGCCCCGGCGCGGTGGCCAGCCGATCATCGGTGCCTGGGTGCGGATCAGGTTCGACTGGATCGAGCGCGGGGAGCGTTAGCCTTCCCTCTCCCTCTCCCTCTGGGGAGAGGGCGACACGCGCCCCAGCGCGGCGGGGTGAGGGCGTGTGCAATGGCAGTTGAAGCAGCCCCCTCACCCTCCCGCGCTGCGCACGAGGGTCCCTCTCCCCTTCAGGGAGAGGGAGAGTACGGCGCACGCGACTCGGCACCCCCTGCCGAACCCTCTCCTCGCGCGTAACCCGCTCATCGCGCACGACATTCCGGACGAACGGCGATCATACAGCCCGCGCCCGTCTCCCCGCCCGTCGACCGAGCGCCAAGTGGTTGGACACAAACAGGAATTCGCGCCATCCGGCACGCCGGTCGCGCCCCATCCGCTCAACCGCTCGCCTGCCCGGAATTCCGCCATTTTTGCGCTATTGCGAAATGCGTTCGCAACTGGCGATTACCGGTCGCTGCGCGGCAACGCCCGTCCGGCATCACGTCGACACCACGCATCCCTTTGTATTCACGCTCTTTTCAACCAGTGCTGTCCTACACGCGGCTTTCCTGCGACACTTCTCCTGCGTTGGAATTCAGTGCCGCACAGCGTTTCGGACCGCCCGAAGGGGGTCTGCTCGCGCGGTCCGGTACTGGCACGGGGAGGATCGGTTGACGTGATGCGTTTCCTGAAATGGGCTGTCGGCCTGCTGCTCGTCGCCATTATCGGTCTTGGCTTTGCCTATTGGACGCCCGACACCGACAAGGCGGCAATGCGCGCCAAATACGGGTCGGCGGCGTCGAAATATCTCAACATGGGCGATGCGTTCGTCGTCCATTACCGTGACGAGGGGCCGCGCGATGCGCCGGTGATCGTGCTGATCCACGGGTCGAACAGCTTCCTGCAAACATGGGATGACTGGACCCGCGCGCTGACACCCACCTACCGCGTCATCCGGCTCGACTTGCCCGGCCACGGCCTGACCGGCGATTACCGCGCGCGCAGTTACAACCGCAGCGACTATGTCGACGTCATCGATGCCGTGACCAAGAAGCTGCGCGTCAGCCGCTTCGTCCTCGGCGGCAATTCGATGGGCGGCGGCGTCGCCTGGGCCTATGCGCACCAATATCCGTTCAAGGTCACGGGACTCGTCCTCGTCGATGCGACCGGGGCACCGCAGCCTGCCGATGCGAAACTGCCGCTCGGCTTTCGTCTGGCGGGCACACCGGTGGCCCGCGACCTGATGGCCTATATCACCCCGCGGTCGCTGGTCGCCGACGGCCTGCGCGGATCGTTCGCCGATCCGTCGAAAGTGACCGAGGCCAAGATCGACCGTTACTGGGAGTTGCTGCGCTATCCCGGCAACCGTGTCGCCACCGTCTATCGCTTCAGCGCCGGACGCGAGACCGCCATCACAACACCGCTGCCGCATCCCATTCCCACGCTCATCATGTGGGGCGCGGCGGACAAGCTCATTCCGGTGTCGTCGGCGGCCTGGTTCAAGGCGCAGCTGCCCGACGCGCAGGAGATTATTTACCCCAATGTCGGCCATTTGCCGATGGAGGAAATCCCGGAACGGAGCGCCGCCGATCTCAAAACCTGGCTCGCAAAACTGCCGAAGGCGCAGTAGCTTGCCGCGATGGCAACGATCGCGGTCTATTCACTGAAAGGCGGCGTCGGCAAGACGACGCTGGCGGTCAATCTGGCGTGGAGCGCCGCCGTCCAGTCGTCGCGGCGTACCTTGTTGTGGGACCTCGACCCGCAGGCCGCCTCAAGCTGGCTGCTCGATACCGGCACCAAGGCAAAGGACGCGGCTCAGACCGTCTTTGCCAGGGACGTCAGCCCCAAAAAGTTGATCGTCCCGACCGCCATCGAGGGCCTCGACCTGCTGCGTGCGGACACGTCGTTGCGCGGGCTCGACCAGTTCTTCTTCGAACTCGGCAAACGCAAGCGGCTGGCGCGGCTGCTCGGCGATCTCGACAAGACCTACGACCGCATCGTGCTCGACTGCCCGCCGGGTCTCACCGAGACCAGCGAACAGGTGATGCGCGCCGCCGACCTGATCCTCGTGCCCGTTATCCCCTCGCCGCTGTCGCGCCGCGCCTTGGACGAGGTCATCGCCTATCTCGCCCGCGAACACGGCAAGCACGCGCCGATCCTGCCGGTCTATTCGATGGTCGACCGTCGCCGCCTGCTCCACCGCGAGGCCATCGAGCGCGACACCGCCTGGCCCGTCATCCCCATGGCGAGCGCCGTCGAACAGATGAGTGTCCGCCGCGCACCGGTGGGGACATTCGCGGCGAACTCCCCGGCGGGCGAGGCGTTTGCACGGCTGTGGACGGGGGTCGAGCGCAAGCTGTCGCGGGTGCGCGCCAAGTGAGCGCGCCACTCCCGCCGCTCGATCCCGACCTGCTCCTTCGCGCCTATACTGTCGGCGTGTTTCCGATGGCGGACAGCCGCGATGCGCCTTCGGTTTACTGGGTCGAGCCCAAGACGCGGGCGATCCTGCCACTCGACCATTTTCATCTCTCGAAATCGCTCCGCAAGACGCTGCTCTCTGGCCGCTACGAGACCACTGCCAACCGCGATTTCGCCGGTGTCGTAAAGCTCTGCGCCGAAGCGGCGGCAAACCGACCCGACACCTGGATCAACGCCCAGATCGAGAGCGCGGTGCAGGTGCTCCACGAACATGGCCATGCCCATTCGGTCGAGACCTGGAAGGACGGGCGGCTCGTCGGCGGACTTTACGGCATTTCGCTCGGCGGGGCGTTCTTCGGCGAGTCGATGGTCAGCCGCGCGACCGACGCGTCGAAGGTCGCGCTGGCACATCTCGTCGCGCGGTTGCGGACCGGCGGGTTCTCGCTGCTCGATTGCCAGTTCATGACCGACCATCTCGCCTCGCTCGGCGCGGTCGAAGTCAGCCGGTCGGCCTATATGGCGTTGCTCGACGCCGCTGTTTCGGGGGCCGTGTCGGCGGCAGGCGCATCCTCGCCGCCCGATTTCGGCGCTCTCGACCGCCTGCCCGACGACGGATCGCCGCCTGCCGCATCGCCCGACAGCGTCACCGTGTCGGGGCCGACCTCGGCGTGGCGCATCGTGCAATCCTTGGCCCATACATCGTAAACCGGATGCTCGACGACGTTGAGCGACGGCGTTTCCTTATACAGCCAGCCTGAGAACACTTTGCGCCAGTTGTCGCCGGTGGTGTTCTTGACGATCACCTGCACGAACGCGCCGGTCAGCTTGTCGGCCTCCCAGTCGGCGGTCGATTCGCACGCCTTCAGCTTGACGACGAGGTCGCCGATGCGGACGCCCTGACCGGGTTTCAGCTTCAGGTCGCGCGACAGGCCGTTACGCTTGTTGAGGATGCCGAGCGTCGCGACGCGCTCGGCCATCGGCGTGTCGCCCTTTTGCGGCTGGACCAGTGTCTCGACCTGGGGGTTGGGTTTCGGCGCGGGATCGGCAGGCGCGGCCAGATTGCCGATCATCGGCGCGGCCACCGCCACACCGACCGCGGCAAGAACGACACCGATGACCGCCGCCCGCTTCATGTCAGACGGCGTCCGGCGTCCAGGCTTCGTAATCGCCCGTCGCGGGCGCACGCTTGCCGCCCGATTCGAGCGCGCCTGCCGGACGATAGGCCGCAGCGGTACCGGTCAGATTAGGCTTGGCCTCTTTTTCCCAGCGGCGCGGCGGCGGCAGGCTGGAGTCGGGCAGATCGTCGACCTGGTGGTGCAGCCAGCCATGCCATTCGGGCGGAACCCGGCTGGCGTCGTTCGCGCCCTTGTAGAGCACATAGCGCCGGGGAATGCCGTTCATGTCGGGCTTACCCTCGAAATAGACATTACCGGCGGCGTCGGCACCCATGCGCCGGTTCGACCGGATGCCGAGGCGATGCGTCAGCGCGGCCCCGTCCCACCAAGTAGCCCAGCCGAGAAGCGTTCCGAAAATGCCCATGCGGACGCCGCTTAGCTATTCAGCGCTTGTCCGTCCACACTACCTTGTCGTCTTCATTGATGCCGAGTTCGGCGGCGCGACCGCCCGCAATCTCGAGCACTGCCGCCACCGGTTCGCCCGATGAGACCGGGGCCAGCGAATAGGGTACTGTCTCCGCCGCAATCCGCGCAATCGTCCCGTCGGCACGGATGAAGATCATGTCGAGCGGGATAACCGTGTTCTTCATCCAGAAGCTCGCCATACGCGGCGGGTCCATCGGAAAGATCATGCCCTGATCGGGGGCAAGGTGGCTGCGGAACATCAGGCCGCGTTCCTGCTGCGCCTCGGTTCGCGCGACCTCGATATGGAAGACATGGCTTTTGGCAGCCGTCGTAATCGTCAGTGAAGCAGCCGAGGCCGATGCCGTCCTTGCCGCCGCGTCGCTGCCCGCGCCACTGCACCCCGTTACCGCGAGCACCAGCAGCACGCTCGACAAGACTATACGCATTACCCAGGCTCCACCTCGACCACCAACGGCCCCTTCTGCCCCGCCGCAATGCGGGCGCGCAAGGTCTGCTCGGGCACGACGTCGGTGAACCCGGCACGCCTTAACGTTTCCATGTGGAGAAAAATGTCTTCGCTTGCCCCCGACCTGACGACGAAGCCATAGCCCTTCAACCGGTTGAACCACTTGACCTCGACCTCTTCGGGCGGGCCTGCATGTTCCAGCAACGCTTGCGGATCGCCTCGCCCCCGCCGTTCAGCAGCACGGATGTCCGCATCGGGGCCAGTCGCGGTCGTCAGGTCGATCGACACGACTTTCGATGCCTGCCAGCCGCGTCCCGTTTCGATCGCATCGAGCACAACGCCTGCGCCATCGGGCAAAGTCCGCCGGTCGTGTTCGCGAAGGAGCGAGAAATGGACAAGTACATCGCCGATTTCGGTGACGGCAAAACCGAAGCCTCGGGTGGAGTCGAACCATTTGACCAGACCGGCACAGCGCGTTGCGCCGTCGTCGGGCATACCCGACTCCGTTTGTCCGTCCCGATCCGCTGGACCAGTCTCCATCGCGCTTCCACCCCGGCACTCGTATACGGCTCGCCACCTTTGGTAACAATATGCCGCATTTCCTAAATTTGGTCTTCGACGTCTTCGATGGGGACACTACGGACGAAATGTCCGGCAAGTTCAGCGCTATGACCGGCGCGGATCATCGCGGCGAACTGGCGGCGTGCCGTCGCGCTGTCGACCGGTTCGGTGCCGAACATGCCGATACGCCGCTTTCGGGCGTAAGTCCGGGCACTTTCATACGCCGAGTCGGCGTCAGGGCGCAGTGTTTCTGCGATATCGCGGGCAACACCCGATTTATGCAGCGCAGACGCGACGCGGCGAAACCCGTATCCGCGCCGTGCCAGCGAACGCGATTTGGTTTCGGCAAACGCGGCATCGTCGACATAACCGGCCCCGACGCACCGCGCGACGATCTCGGCAACGGGCGGGACCGTCTCGTCGGCCCAACCCCGTTCGCCGATCTTGCGGGCAAGGTAGGTGCGCAGCTTTGCCTCGGTCGTTGCATAGCGCCCGACATAGCGGATCGCGAGCGCCTGAAGCGTCGACGGATCGAGGGGGCGCGGGGGCCGGGCTGATCTGCTCTGCGGCACAGCGCCGTTTTTGTGCCACAGTCGAACCGGAATGAGAACCGTGCGTTGAGCAGTTCCAAGACAGTCGCAACCGGAGCGAAAAGATTGCCCGATACCGCCGAAGCGCCGATTCCGATCACGCGCGCCCCTACACCCAGCGACGACGGGCGTCCCCGGCGATTTGCCGATTTCGCGACGCTGAGCGATGCACTCGACTTTGCGGCCGAGGGGGCGACAGGACTTAATTTCCACGATCCGCGCGGCAATCTGGTGCGTGCATATCCCTACAGCGAGCTGCGCGACGATGCCCGTGCCATGGCGGCGCGGCTGGTCGCTTATGGTATCGCGCCGCGCGACCGGGTGGCACTGATCGCCGAAACCGGCCCCGAATTTGCGGCATTGTTCTTCGGCTGCATCTATATGGGCGCATGGCCGGTGCCGCTGCCGTTGCCGACCTCGTTCGGCGGGCGCGACGCCTTTGTCGATCAGCTTGCCGTCCAGATGAAAAGCGCCGAGCCGGTCGTGCTGTTCCATCCCGCCGAACTCGACGCGATGGCGGGCGACGCCGCCCGGGCTGCGGGAACACGCGCCATCGGCTGGGACGATTTCGCGGCGCGACCCGCTCCGACATTCGTTGCTCATAACGCGCAACCCGATGACATTGCCTATCTGCAATATTCGAGCGGATCGACGCGTTTCCCGCACGGTGTCGTCATTACCCACCATGCGCTGCTCAATAACCTCGCGGCGCATTCGCACGGGATGGAAGTCGTGCCGGGCGACCGCTGCGTGTCGTGGCTGCCTTGGTATCACGACATGGGGCTGGTCGGCTGCCTGTTGTCGCCGGTCGCGAACCAAGTGTCGGCGGATTACCTCAAGACCGAGGATTTCGCACGACGTCCGCTGGCGTGGCTCGATCTGATCAGCCGCAATCCCGGCACGACGCTCAGCTATTCGCCGACTTTCGGTTACGACATCTGCGCGCGGCGCATCTCGTCGCAGTCGCACATCGCCGACCGGCTCGACCTGTCGCGCTGGCGCGTGGCGGGCAATGGCGCCGACATGATCCGGCCTGACGTCATGCAGGCCTTCGTCGATGCATTCGCACCCGCCGGGTTCAAGGCGTCGGCGTTTCTGCCCAGCTACGGCCTTGCCGAGGCCACGCTGGCGGTGTCGATCATGCCGCCGGGCGAAGGGATCGTCGTCGAGCTGGTCGAGGAGACCGACCTGTCGGGCGTGCCCGAGGACGGAAAGCGCCCGCAACGCTACCGGGCGATCGTCAACTGCGGCAAACCCGCACGCGACATGGCCATCGAAATCCGCGAGGAGGACGGCACGCCGCTGCCGGAGCGCGCGGTCGGCAAAGTCTGGTGTGCCGGCCCCTCGATCATGCAAGGCTATTTCCGCGACGAGGTGTCGACCGTCGCCTGCATGAAGGACGGTTGGCTCGATACCGGTGACATGGGCTATCTCAGCGACGGCTATGTCTACATCGTTGGTCGCGCCAAGGACATGATCATCGTCAACGGCAAGAACCACTGGCCGCAGGACATCGAATGGGCGGTCGAGCAGCTGCCCGGGTTCAAACCCGGCGATATCGCGGCGTTTGCCATTACGACCCCCGGAGGCGAAGAGACGCCCGCCGTGCTCGTCCAGTGCCGCACCACCGACGACGAGGAACGCACCCGGCTGCGCGATGCGATCCGTGAAAAGGTGCGCGGGATTACCGGCATGAACTGCGTGGTCGAACTTGTGCCGCCGCGCACCCTGCCCCGCACGAGTTCGGGCAAGCTGAGCCGAGCAAAGGCGCGCAATCTTTACCTGTCCGGCGAGATTCAGCCTTACGCACTGGCGGCCTGACCAAAGGATATTAGGCGTCCGCTCGGTTACCGAACGCTAATAGGTTGTCCCTATGACGGTGGGGTGAAAAAGAAATCGCCTCCGCTGACCGAATCGGTAGCACCGGTTATCGACTGGGCAACCGTCCTGGGGTTCAAAGAGCCGAGCGGCTTCGACTGGGGACGGGTGCGGGGTGCCCAGCTGGACGTGGTGCATCAACTTGCCACGGCCCGCATGGTTGTCGCGCTAGCCGCAATTGCGACGATCGTCGTCGCCGTGATGGGCCATGCCCCCACGGCGTATATCTATGGCTGGGCCTTGGGCTTCGGCACATTGGTCGCCATGGCGGGCTATCCCAAATTACGTCACCGCGGGTTTACCGTCCAGACCGCAACCCGGGCCGAGCTCCAGTATGAAACCATCTGGTCCACCCTGATGGGACTGGGATGGAGCGCGGCATTCGTCCTGTTCGCCCCGCACGCCAGTGCACCGCAGTTGCTGGTCCTGTGGGCGGTAATGACGGCAATCATGGCCGGGTGCGCTTTTGCGCTGTCGGCAGTACCGCTCGCAACCTCGATTTTCCTGCTGATCGTCGGCAGTTCGGTCGCCTTTGCCATGTGGCAACTCGACCTGAAACTGGTCAGCGGCATCGCGGCCCTGTTTACCGGCGGATTCGTCGGCGCTTGCCTGCATGCAGGGCGCACCTTCGTCCTCCACGAATCCGCCGAGCTGTCGCTTGCCGAAAAGAACGAAGTGGTGAGCCTGTTGTTGCGCGAATTCGACGACTCGGGCGGCGACTGGATGTGGCAGACCGACGCGGCAAAATGCCTGACGCACGTCAGTCCGCGCTTTGCCTATGCTCTCGGGGTCGAGAGCGACGTACTCGAATCCAAGCCGCTGCTCCAGATTCTGGCAGGGGAAACCTGGGAGGCGGGCAATTTCTCCGCCGGCCTGCGCGAGCTTGCCGAAAAACTGAAGCGGCGTGAAAGCTTTTCCGACCTGATCCTTCCCGTCACCATCGGCGGTGAATCGCATTTCTGGGAAATGTCGGCCTCGCCGCGCTATGACGAACGCGGATCGTTCCTCGGCTTTCGCGGCGTCGGGTCCGACGTTACCGCCCAGCGGCGCTCGGCGGACAAGATCAACCACATGGCGCGTTTCGACACGCTCACCGGCCTGCCCAACCGCCTGCAAGTCACCGAGGCGCTGGGCGAAGCCATGGCCGAAACCGAACGCTGGCGCACGCGCTGTGCATTCATGATGATCGATCTCGACCGGTTCAAGGCGGTCAACGATACGCTCGGTCATCCCATCGGCGACCGGCTGCTCACGCGGGTTGCCGAACGGTTGCAGAGCCTGATGGACGACAAGAACATGTGCGGGCGGCTGGGCGGCGACGAGTTCGGCGTGGTCGTGCGCGACGTCGCCGATTCGGCCAAGCTGACGCGGCTCGCCCGCAATATCATCGAAACATTGTCGAAGCCCTATGAGGTCGACCAGCACACGCTGTACATCGGCGCCTCGGTCGGCACGGCCATCGGCCCGCGCGACGGGCGGTCGGTCGAAATGCTGATCCGTTCGGCAGACCTCGCGCTCTACCGCTCGAAGGACGAGGGCGGCGGCGCGCATAATCCCTATGAGCCGCAGCTCCATGCCCATGCCGAGGAACGCCGCGTTCTCGAGATCGCGCTGCGCCAGGCCCTCGAAAAGAGCCAGTTCCACATCCACTACCAGCCCGTCGTCAGTGCCGATGGCGGTGTGATCGAAGGGTTCGAGGCGCTGCTGCGCTGGCAGCATCCCGAACTCGGCAATGTCAGCCCGGCGCGGTTCGTGCCGGTCGCCGAGGAAGCGCGGCTGATCGCGCCGATCGGTGAATGGGTGCTACGCTCCGCCTGCGAAGAGGCGATGCGCTGGCCCGATACGGTGCGGGTCGCGGTCAATGTTTCTGCCGAGCAGCTGACCGACCCCAACTTCGTGACGTCGGTGGTATCGTCGCTTGCCCACAGCCGCCTGCCCGCGCACCGCCTCGAACTCGAGGTCACCGAAAGCGTATTCATGCGCGAAGGAACGGGTGCCATTGCCGTGCTCGAACAGCTGCTGAAACTCGGTATCCGCCTCGCGCTCGACGATTTCGGCACGGGCTATTCGTCGCTCGGCTATCTGTCGAAGACGAAATTTTCGACGATCAAGGTCGATCGCAGCTTCGTCCAGGGGGCTGCCAAGAACGTCCCCGAGGCGCTGGCGATCATCCGCGCCGTCGTTGCGATGGCCGACAGCCTCGGCATGAGCACCACGGCCGAAGGGGTCGAGACCGACGCAGAATACCAGCTCGTCCGGCGCCTCGGGTGCCGCAAGGTTCAGGGGTATCTGTTCGGCCGCCCGATGGCGCCCGCCGACGCCCGCGCCTTGTTCGAAACCGCAAAACGCCAAGTCGCCTGAAAACAGGACCGAGGGCGCCATTGCGCGCCGTGCTGCTCGACGTTATGGGCACGGTCACGGCTGCAGGGGTGTAGCTCAGCTGGTTAGAGCGTCGGTCTCCAAAACCGAAGGCCCTCGGTTCGAGTCCGAGCTCCCCTGCCAAGCCGAAGGCGGCCGCGAATAGCGACGCTATTCGCGGACTCGCCGAACGGCCGGACGGCGCGCAGCGACCGACGACACGGGCTTTGCCCATGGCCCTACCCCCGCTACCGTGATCCAAATTTCGGAGCACCCCCGCCACATGATTCGCGCCGCCGCGCTCACCCTTCCGCTGATCGCCCTTTCCACCGCCGCCCTGTCCGGCGAAAAGCCGCTCTATGCCGCTGCCCCGGCCTGGATCGTCCCCGCCCCGCCGCTCGACCCGGCAAAGCTTGGCAGCGACGCCCCAGTCAACCTGGTTCTCGATGTGCAGCAACGTCTGGAAAGCGGGCAGGTGTGGACCTACCGTGAGACGGTCGAGCGCGCCGCCTCGACGCAGGTGCTCGGACGGATCGGCACGATTTCGATTCCCTGGCAGCCGCAGCACGGCGACCTCATCGTCCACAAGGTCGAAATCGTTCGAGGCAGCGAGCATATCGACCTGATCAAGGGCGGCACCCCGTTCACCGTGCTCCGCCGCGAGCAGCAGCTCAACCAGCGCATCCTCGACGGCGTGCTGACCGCGACAATGCCGGTCGAAGGATTGCGGGTCGGTGACCTGCTGCGGATCGTGGTCTCGACCACGCTCAAGGACGCGACGCTCAAGGGCCGCGTACAGAGCGCCGCGCCGCTCGTCTTCCTGCCTGCACGGACGACCTACGCCCGTGCACGGCTGATGTGGCCGAAGGACACCGATATCCGCTGGCAGGCAGGCGACGGCGTCGCGCGGACGCCGGTCGAGGCGGGAGGTTTCAAGACGCTCGAAATCACCGGCCCCCTGCCCAAGCTGCCCGAAATCCCTAATGACGCGCCGCTGCGTTTTCGCCCGATTCCGCTGGTCGAAGCGTCGAGCTTCACCGGCTGGGCCGATGTCGCCACCGTCATGGCCCCGCTGTACAAGACCGACGGCCTGATCGCGCCGGGCAGCCCGCTCGACGGCGAAGTGGCAAAGATCGCTGCCGCCGAAAGCGACCCGCTGCGCCGTACCGCTGCGACGCTGCGGCTGGTGCAGGACAAGCTGCGCTACCAGCTCGTGGCGCTCGGCGCAGGCAATTATGTGCCGCAATCCCCGGCGGAAAGCTGGTCGCTGCGATACGGCGACTGCAAGGCCAAGACGCTGATGCTGCTCGCCATCCTGCACAGGCTGGGGATCGAGGCCGAGCCGGTGATGGCCAGCCTGTCGGCAGGCGATGTCGTCGCGAAGCGTCTGCCTGCCGCCGCCGCCTTCGACCATGTGCTGGTCAAGGCGACGGTGGGTGGCGAGACGCTGTGGCTCGACGGCACCGGCGCGGGCAGCCGGTTCGAGGATATCCGCGACACCCCGCCGCTCGGCTGGGTGCTGCCGGTCCGTGCGACTGGGTCCGACCTGCTCAAAGTGGTGACCCGCGCGCCCGCGCGTCCCGGGTTCGAGGTCGCGCTCGACCTCGACCAGCGCGCCGGATTTCGCATGCCTGCGCCTTTCACCATCGGCATCACCGTACGCGGCGGCTTTGGCGAGGCGATCCGCATGATGTCGGCGCAGGCCGACAAGGACCAGCTCGACGAGCTCGTTTCGCGCACCGTCAGTCCGTTCGTGGCGAGCCCTGTGATTGCCAATTACAGCTTCAAGTTCGACGAAACCGCCGGGACCGCCCAGATCGAGGCGGCGGGTCTGAGCTACACCGGTTGGGATCGCGACAACGAGCGCTGGAAGCTTTCGCTCGACAAGGTGCTGTCGGCCAATAACTTCTCGCCCGACCGCACCCGACCGGCGTGGCGCGACATTCCGGTGGCGACCGGACGGCCGGGCAGCACGACGGTCACAACGCGCCTGACCTTGCCCGACGGCGGCAGCGGCTATGCGCTGGAAGGCAAAGGTCCGCTCGACGAGGCGATCGTCGGGGGCAAGGTTGTCCGCACCTCGGTGCTGGCGGGCGGCGTCTGGACCGTCGTGACGCGCGCCCAGGGCTCGGGTACCGAAATCCCGGCGAGCGCCATCCCCGCCGAGCGCCGCCGCCTCGCCGATCTGAAAGCGCAGCAGCTCCGCATCGTCGCTCCCGAACCCGCGCCCGCCTATTGGCAGCAGGCCGAAGAGGCCAAGCGCCGCAAGCTGACCGCGCCGATGCTCGCGGTGCTTACCAAACGGATTGCCGACAAGCCCGACAAGGCCGACCGTTATGCCGCGCGCGCGTGGTTCAACGCCAGCATCTTCGACCGCACTGCCGCCATCGCCGACCTGACCCGCGCCATCGAGATCGAGCCGAGCGCCGATCTCCATTTGCGTCGGTCCGCGCTCTATTACGCGCTGTCGGACACAAAAAAGGCGCTGGCCGATGCGACCGCGGCGCGCGACCTCGATCCCGAATCGGTCGAGGCGATCACGCGCGTGGCGACCGCGCAAGCGGAGGGCGGCGACCGTGCGGGCGCGCTGGCATTGCTGGAGGACCGCATCGATGTGGGCGGCGACAACAAGCCCGCATTGCTCGGCGCAAAGGCGCAGATGCTCGCTGACGGCGGCGACCGCGAGGGCGCCTTTGCGACCGTCGATGCCGCGCTGGTGCAGTTTCCCGGCAACACATCGTTGCTCAACACCCGCTGCTGGATGAAGGGGCTGTTCAACACCGCGCTCGACACCGCTCTGAAGGACTGCACCAAGGCCATCGAACTCAGCGACGCCAATGTCGCCGCACTCGACAGCCGGGCGCTCGCCTATTTCCGCCTCGGTCGCACCGAGGACGCGCTGACCGACCTCGAGGCGGTGCTGAAACAATCCCCCGACAAGGCAGAGAGCCTCTACCTGCGCGGCCTGATCCGCCAGCGCAGCGGTAATGCGGCAGGTGCGGCACTCGACCTGAAGGGCGCAAAAATCATCTGGCCGCGGGTGGCAGAACCCTATGCGAAATACGGCGTGGGTTCTTAGGCGAACCCCGGGTTTTCGACGTTAATCGCGCGATAACCACCCTGTTTGTTTTTTGCACATAGTCGCGCTTCCGTGTTACATTCGTGCAAACTTTCGGGGGAGGGCGTCATGCGGAGCCAACCGAGTCGTTTGGGCATCATTATCCTGACCCTGTGTGCGCTTGCGGGTTGTGCCCAGCGCTGGGCAGGGCCGCCGTTGCCGAATTCGGCACCGCAAGGGTGGAGCGCGAAACAGCAGATCGCCTGGTATCGCGGATCGCAGGGATCACGACTGATTCCGCAGGCATGGCTGGCCGCGTTGGAGGACGCCAATTCGACGACAATGTTCATGGACCCGGCCAATTTCGCGCGATTCAACTATCTGCCGCCCGCGCCCGGCGAGACGGCGACCTTGCCCATCGGCTTTGCCCGCGACGCGCAATCCGACAAGGGGCTGCCCGTCACCGGTCTGCGCTGGTTCAAGGGTCAGGGCCAGCGCGAACCCTGGGTCGGCCTGAACTGCGCTGCCTGCCACACCGCCGAAATCAGCCATGGCGGCACGACCGTCCGCGTCGACGGCGCGCCGACGCTTGCCGATTTTCAAGGGTTTACCGGCGCGCTGCGGCTGGCGATGCACGCCACCGTTGCCGATCCGGCAAAATGGGCACGCTTCGAGGGGCGGGTCGTCGCTCCGCGCCGCAGCAGCGAGCGCAGCGACACGCGCATCGACGGCGACCGTGCGATGCTCAAGGGTGCCTTCGCCGCACTGCTCGCGCACCTCGACGAGCTTGCCCTCTATAACGCGACCGACAGCGTCTATGGCTACGGTCGCCTCGATGCGGTCGGACATATCCTGAACAAGGTCGCCTATCTCAACGCCGACCCCATGCCGATCCGCGGCGAACCGAACGCCCCGGTCAGCTATCCCTTCATCTGGAACGCCGGTCAGCACGATTACGTCCAGTGGAACGGGCTGGTGCCGAACAATTTCGACCTTGCAGGGATCAAGCTGCCCGCCATCGGCCCGCTCGTCCGCAACACCAGCGAAGTCGTCGGCGTGTTTGCCGATATGAAAACCAGGGAGAAGGTCGGACTCGGGGGCTATCGGTCGAGCGTTGCGATCAACAATCTGCACGCGCTCGAACGCCAGCTGGGCGGCCTGATGTCCCCGGCCTGGCCGGCCGCGTTCGGCGCGCTGGATCAGGTGGACGTCGATGCGGGCAAGCGGCTGTTCGCCGGTTTCGGCTGCGTGTCGTGCCACGAGCCGCTCGAACGCGGCGACCAAAAGACGCCGATAGTCGCACGAATGTCGCCGATCTGGGGTGCGAATGGCGTCGGCACCGACCCGTGGATGGTGTGCAACACCTTCACCTATCAGGCAAAAGGGGGGTTGCTGACCGGCACCAAGAGCACGATTTTCAGCGGCCCGCCCTTGCCCGGTCTCGGCCCGACGGCGGGGTATCTGAAAACACAGGCTGTCGGCGTCCTGCTTGCCAACAAGGAAAAGGTCATCTGGATCCTCGCCAAAGATGCGCTAGGCATCGGCAGCGAGATTTTCGTCGAGGAGGCCGGCGTCGAGAAGCAGCGACCGGGCAATCAGATCGACGCAGCCATACGTCTGCAGGCCTGCAAGGACGCGACCGCCGCCGCTGCCTCGGATCCGCCCGAAAGCCAGAACCGCCGAACGCTCGCGTACAAGGCGCGACCGCTCAACGGCATCTGGGCCACCGCGCCCTATCTCCACAACGGGTCGGTAAAGTCGCTTTACGAACTGCTGTTGCCGCCCGCGCAGCGCGACCGCGAATTCTGGGTGGGCAACCGCGAGTTCGATGTGGTGAACGTCGGGTTCCTCGATGCGCCGGGGCCGCGCGTGTCGCTGTTCCGCGCGAACACCGGCAACGGCAACTCGAACGCAGGCCATGATTACGGCAATGCGCGGATGACCGAGACGGAGCGCCGCCAGCTCGTCGCTTATATGAAGTCGCTGTGAAGCGCCCCGCCCCCGGTCGGCGGGGCATGGCCGCCGCCGCGTTCCGCAAGGGACTGACTGCTCTCGACACGCCGCGCGCCCCACCGCCCTACGAGACCGGGGTTCGCGCCGCCGCCGTGCCCGCCGCCGACCTGCTCGCGCTCGGGCGGATGGTCGAAACCAATGGCGGCAGCGCGCTCGAGGATGTCGCGGGCTTCGACGCTTTTCGCGCGCGCAATCGCGGCCTTTTCCCGCTGGCCGCACTGCCGACGGTGGCGGGCGCGGGAGCCAATGCGGGCAGCGACGGCTTCGCCCTCGAAAACGTCATCGGGCGCGACAACCTCGTCCCCGTGCCCGACACCACCGCGCTGCCGTGGCGCAGCATCGCGCTGCTCTCGATCACCTATGAGGACGGCAATCGGGCGACCGGCACCGCGTGGTTCGCGGGCGAACGGACGCTCGGCACCGCAGGGCATAACATCCGCCATCCCCGTTTCGGCAAGGCAACCGAGATCATGGTGTCGCCTGCGTACGATGGCAGCACCGCCCCCTTCGGTACCTTCCGCGCGACGCAGACCTGGGCCGATCCACGCTGGCTGGCGGGCGACACCGACCCTGTGCTCGATTTCGGCGCGCTCGGAATCGACGACGCGACCGTGGGCCAGCGGCTCGGCTGGTTCGGCGTTGCAGCGTACGACAACCGTCAGCTTTCGAATATGCTGCTCAACGTCAGCGGCTACCCGACCGACCGCCAGCCGCGCACCCAGCATTTCAACGGCGGCCGCCTCGACGATATGGATGCCGCTTTCCTGCGCTACACCTTCGACACCGTCGGCGGGATGAGCGGCGCGCCGATCTTCGCACGCTTCGACACCCAGCGTGTTGTTGTCGGCATCCACACCTCGGGCAATGACCGCGCCAACCGCGCGCGGCGCGTCGATGCCGATATTTTTGCGGCGCTCCAGCGCTTCGCCGCGCTCGGCTGACCCGCGCACGGGCGGGATGCGCCCGCCTTGCCATCCCCCTTCCCCGTCGCTATGTCAGCGGCTTCGCGACATCGGCGAGCCTCTCTTTTCCGCAGCAGCGGGGCCGGGCGGCTGTCCGGAAGCGTATGATAAGGAAACGACGCAGTGGCACGCACATCTCCCGGTGAATTCGTCCGCCAGGTTCAGGCCGAAACCAAAAAGGTCGTGTGGCCGACGGGACGCGAGACGATGCAGACGACCCTGATGGTCGTGCTGATGGCTGTGCTCCTCGCCGTATTCTTCTTCGCGCTCGACAGCGCGTTCAGCGGGATCGTCCAGTTCCTGCTGGGCTTTGTCGCCAAATAACAAACAGATCACAGGGACTTTCCATGTCGCGTTGGTACATCATTCACGCCTATTCGGGGTTCGAGAACAAGGTCCGCGAGGCCATTTTGGCGGACGCGACGCGGCTGGGGCTCGAGCCGTTCGTCGAATCGGTCGAAGTGCCGACCGAGACGGTGACCGAAGTTCGTCGCGGCAAGAAGGTGCAGTCCGAACGCAAGTTCTTCCCGGGCTATGTGCTGGCCAAGCTGAGCATGACCGACGACGTCTATCACCTGATCAAGAACCAGCCGAAGGTCACCGGCTTCCTCGGCAGCAGCGGCAAGCCGCAGGCGATCAGCGAGGCCGAAGCCGCGCGCATCCTCAACACCAAGGAAGAAGCCGCTGCCGCGCCCAAGCAGAAGATCAAGGTCGATTACGAGATCGGCGATTCGGTCAAGGTGCTCGAAGGGCCGTTCGCGAGCTTCAACGGCATCGTCGAGGAACTCGATTTCGACCGCAGCCGCGTCAAGGTGTCGGTGTCGATCTTCGGTCGCGCGACGCCAGTCGAACTCGAGTTCGAGCAGGTCGAGCGATCGAAGTGATTGGCGGCAGCTAATCGCATCTGAGCGCTCGACCGGACGGCGGGCGAGGCAGCGGCGGAGCCGCGACATCGACCCGACCGACGAGTCAGCGGATTTACGCCGCTGACTTCCTACTTTGCGGTGCAAATTCCCAATAGTCCGCATGGCGTTGACTGCGCTGCAACGCAGCAATTTTTTAACCGCTTGTAATTAAACGCGATTCGAATTGGCACGGTCGCTGCAATAGCTCCGGCAACGCCAACTTCATGCCGGAACCTTCAGCTCATGACCGACACGCTCCTCGCCCTCGTCCGCCGCGACGACACCTTCTTCGGCGTTTGCCAGGCCGTCGGCGACGACTTCGGTTTCAATCCGAACTGGTTGCGCGTTGCGCTGGCGCTGCCGGTGATCTTCAACCCGTGGATGTCGGTTGTCGCCTATGTGGTGCTGGCACTGGCGGTCGTTGCATCGCGTCTTGCCGCACCGGTGCGCGCAACCTCCGTCCGGGCATCCGCGACGGTCGAGCCGACCGATCCAGTCGCCGTCCCTGCCGCCGCCAATGGCGTGGAAGAACTTGCACTCGCGGCCTGAAGCACGCCGGGTGAAGTCTGCCCTTCCCTTCGCGCGCGCTTTCGTCTAACGGCGCGCGCTTCCGGTCATTCGGGAACATCTGCGGGAGGCAGGCTTCGGCCAGCCGTTCGGACCGCTAAACTTGAACCACGGCGTAGCGGTCTACCGCGAAGCCGCAACATAAAGAGTGAGACATGGCTAAGAAGATCGCGGGTTATATCAACCTGCACGTCCCCGCCGGCGACGCAAAACCGGCACCGCCGATCGGCCCGGCTCTGGGCCAGCGCGGCGTGAACATCATGGAATTCTGCAAGGCGTTCAACGCATCGACGGGTTCGGAGGAAAAGGGCACGCCCATTCCCACCACGATCACCGTCTATGCCGACAAGAGCTTTTCGTTCGTCACCAAGACGCCGCCCGCAAGCTTCCTGCTCAAGAAGGCTGCCGGTCTGAAGTCGGGTTCGAAGGAACCGGGCAAGGTCGGCGCGGGCAAGATCGCGCGCAGCAAGGTCGCCGAGATCGCCACGCTCAAGATGAAGGACCTCAACGCCAACGACATCGAGGCCGCGACGCGGATCATCGAAGGCAGCGCCCGCGCAATGGGCCTCGACGTGGTGGAGGGCTGAACATGGCATTCGTGAGCAAGAAGGCGAAGAAGCTCGCCGAAACCGTCGACACGCTGAAATTGCACGGCGTCGATGAAGCGATTGCGCTGGCCAAGGGCAATGCGACATCGAAGTTCGACGAAACCATCGAAGTCGCGCTCGCACTCGGCGTCGATCCGCGCCACGCCGACCAGATGGTCCGCGGTGTCGTGACACTGCCCAAGGGGACCGGCAAGACAGTGCGCGTCGGCGTGTTCGCCAAGGGCGCCAAGGCCGACGAAGCCCGCGAAGCCGGTGCCGATGTCGTCGGGGCCGAAGACCTGCTCGAAATCGTCCAGGGTGGCACCATCGATTTCGACCGTTGCATCGCGACACCCGACATGATGGGCCTCGTGGGCCGTCTGGGTAAGGTTCTCGGGCCGAAGGGCATGATGCCGAACCCCAAGCTCGGCACCGTCACGATGAACGTCGGCGAAGCGGTCAAGGCAGCCAAGGGCGGCCAGATCGAATATCGCGTCGAAAAGGCCGGCATCATCCACTCTGGCATTGGCAAGGCGAGCTTCCCCGCCGCCGACCTGCGCGCGAACTTCGACGCGCTGGTCGATGCCGTGGTCAAGGCCAAGCCGTCGGGCGCGAAAGGCAAATATCTGAAAAAGATCGCGGTCTCGTCGACGATGGGGCCGGGGATTAAGGTCGATGTCGCGGAAGTCGCGGCGTAACGCTTTCGATCTGCACTGAACACGAGGGGCCGGGGCAGCAATGCGCCGGCCCTTTTCGTTGGATAATGAAAACAACGATAAACGCAGTTCCATCGGCGGGCCGGACGCGGTATTTGCGCGCCCCATGAACACATTCGCCTCTGCGTTCGCGCTATCGTTCCTTTCGCTGGCCGCGCCGGTTGCCGCGCAGATGGTTCCCATCGAGCGTGCACCCGCAGCTTCGGCCAAACCTGTAGTGGTATCGCCTGCTGCAACGGTCCCGACTGCCCCGCCGCCGGTGGTGCCGACCCTCGCGCCCGCTCCCCCCGCCCCGGTCGTCCCGCTCCCCACGCTTTCCCCCGCGCAGGCCGCCTGGGCAGCGGCCTGGCTGAGCGGCGGGCGTGATCAGGGGCTTTCGGTGGACAAGGATGTCATCGGCGCGGTCGCCAATGCGCCGACCGGCGAGGCGCTGGTCCGCGCCGTGCTCGACCGCGCCCGGGCGCTGCGCACCGGGCGGATCGGCACCGGCGATTTCCTCGAGGTCTGGTCATTGCGCCCCGCCGCCTATGATCCGCTGCCCGCCTTTGCCGCCGCCGTCGCGGCCGACCGCCTGCCGCAATGGGCGGCCAGCATGACGCCGCGCTATTCGGGCTATGAAGGGCTGAAGGCGGGACTGGCTGCCTATGAAGCGATCCGCGATGCGGGCGGCTGGAAAGCGCTGACCGCCAAATCGGACGCCGCAGCCGTGCGCGCGCGTCTGGCGCTGGAGGACAAGAGCGTCACCCCCACCGAGCCGCTCGTCGGTGCGCTGCAACGCGCGCAGCGGCGCTATGGCCTGAACCCGACCGGCGCGCTCGACGCGCGCACGCTTGCCGAACTCAACGTGCCCGTCGGCGACCGGATCGGATCGATCATGGCGAATATGGAGCGCTGGCGCTGGTTGCCGCGCGAATTGCCGGTCAATCGGGTGCAGGTGAACATCGCCGCCGCTGTCCTGACCGTGTTCGAGGGCGACGCCCCCATCGCTTCGATGCGCGCGGTGACGGGCAGCCCGACCAACCAGACGCCGATGCTGTCGTCGGCAATCCATTCGATCGTCGTCAATCCGCCGTGGAATGTTCCCGCCAGCATCGCCAAGCGCGAGTTGTGGCCCAAGGGGCGCGCGGCGCTGCTCGCGCAAGGGTATAAGATCGTCGGCACACCCGAAACCGGCGAGCGCATCGTCCAGCCCGCCGGGCCGAACAGCGCGCTCGGGCAGCTCAAGTTTGACTTCGACAATCCCTTCGCGGTTTACCTCCACGACACGCCGAGCCGCGCGAAATTCGCCAGTTTCGACCGGCTGGCCAGCCATGGCTGCGTCCGCCTCGAAAAGCCCATTCCGCTCGCCGAATTGCTGCTGAAGGGCGACCCGGCGGTCAGCGGCCAGGTCCAGACGCTGATCGACACGACCAAGACGCAGCGTGTCCAGCTGCCGCAGAAGGTTGCGGTCTATCTGCTCTACTGGACGGCCTTTTCGAGCGCGAACGGCACGATGAACTTCCGTGCCGACCCCTATGGCTGGGACAAGTTGCTCGCTGCCAAGATCGACGCGGCAGGCAAACGTGCCGCTGCCCTGCAAATCGCCACCAACACGCTTTCGACCACGGGGAAATGACCATGCGGAAAACCGCCTTGCTGATCCTTGCCACTGCCTTTGCGCTGGCTGCGTGCAACCGCGGCCCCGAGCAACAGCCGCTCGAGGATAATGTTGTCGATGCCGTCAACGCGACCGAAAATGCCAATGTCGCGGTCGCCCCGCCGCCGGTTAACGCCGCGAACGCGACCAATGCGACGACTGCGAAGGCTGCACCAGCGCCCGGCTTTACCGACGACCAGCAGATGCACGACGATGCCGATGCGACCGGCATGACCGCGCGCCTGCCCGATGACGCGGCCCCGTCGGGCAACGAAACCGCACCGGTAAAGTAACGACCGTGGACCGGCGGGATTTTGCGAAACAGGCGATCGCTGCAGCGGGGTTCGCCGCCCTGCCGGTGGTCGCCCGCGCGCAATTGCCCGGCGGCCCGCCGCCGAGCGTCTCGACCACACGCTATGCCCCGCTGCTTGCACGCGCCAGGGCCGCGCTCGACCGCCACCACAGCCAGTTCGACCTGCGCGACCGCGTCGCACTCGCCGATTTCAGCATCGCGTCACGCGACATGCGCTTCCACATCGTCGATCTGATCAGCGGGCAAAGCTGGTCGTACCTCGTTGCCCACGGCAAAGGATCGGACCCCGAACACACCGGCTATTTGCAGCGCTTTTCCAACGACATGGGGTCGCTGGCAACGTCGGCGGGGACGTACAAGACCGGCGACATCTATTTCGGCGTCCATGGCCGCGCGATGCGCCTGATCGGGCTGGAGCCGACCAACGACCTTGCCGACCCGCGTGCCATCGTCATCCATGGCGCGCCCTATGCGACCGAGGACCATGTCGCCAAATGGGGCAAGTTGGGCCGCAGCGAAGGGTGCTTCGCCGTCGCCCCGCACATGCTGGAGGCGGTGCTCGGGCTGCTGGGGCCGGGGCGGATGCTGTTCGCGGACAAGGTGTAAACCGGTTCAGCGCACGACAAGCTTTCGGACATTTGGCACGCGTGCCGGACACAGGCGTTCGACAAACAATGAGTACCGGGACTTAGATGCCTTGGCTCAGGGGCATGATGGCTTCAGGCCTTTGCACTGCCTTGCGTGGAAGCGCGCCATAATCGCGCGGACTTCCTTTGAATCGTCCGACCAGTCCTGCTGGGCGCATAAATAGTCGCGGTGCCCTGCAAAATGCTCGGTCATCGTTGGCTCCCATTCGGGCGACACAGCAAGAAGCTGGTCGGTCGTGTAGAGCATATACTCGACGTAATTTTCATATGCCCCGGCGTTCGCGCTGCCCTTGATCGCGCAATAGTCCGGACTGGCGAGTTCGGGTTTGCTGATCGAAAGGTTCAGAAATTCGCGGTAAATGTCACGCGCCGATTGCTCACGCTGCTGGCGGGCATTGGAGTCAATCTGAACCTTGACGCCGACCAACGCTGCCACCGATGCAACGGCCATTACGATCGCGCCCAGGCTCTGCAACGCCTTGGAGTTCAGTTCCAGCCAGTAGTTCACGCGTGCCCCGTCTGTGGTTGTTGCTGTGTCGCGCAGTGGATACCCCCACCGGACTCGCCGATGGGGTCGATGTCGATCATTTCCACCTTGCGCGTCGGGTAAAGCGATTGCAGCAATGCCCTCGCCTGTGCATCCGCCCGCCGGTCGCCGAATTGCGCCGCGATCACGGCGCCGTTGCAGACATAGTAATTGACGTAGCTGGCAACAAAATCATCGTTTTTGCTGCGAATATCGACCGGATTTGGCAGGCGGATAATTTCAAGGCGTTTTCCACGGGCATCGGTCGCCTGTTCGAGGATCCGCAGCGTTTCATGGCCGGAAACGGAGAAGGGGTCGCTGTAGTCGATCTGGTCGTCCAGCTGGATCAGCACCTTGCCGGGCGCGATGAAGCGGGCGAGCGCGTCGATATGATCGTCGGTGATGTCCTTGCCCTTGACGCCGGGTGCCCAAATCATCTTCTTACCACCCAGCGCGCCAAGCAACCGTTTTCCGACTTCTGCCTCGCTCTGCCGGTTGCGATTGGGATTGGCCCAGCAGCTTGCATGGGCCAGCAGCGTTCCGGCCCCGTCATGCTCCACCCCGCCCTGTTCGCCGACCAGCCCTGTATCTAGCAAGGACAGCCCAAGGCGTTTGGCAATGTGGGGAGCGATCATCGCATCGTTGCGATGTGTCTGTTTGTTGCCCCATCCGTTGAAACGGATGTGCGCTACGGCCAGTTCACCCTTAGCATTTCGCACGAATGTCGGCCCAGAATCACGACACCATAAATCGTCGGCAGGTATGTCCCAAAGCGCAACATCGCCAGACAGGGTCCTGCGCGCCGCCGCCGCCTTGTCCCTTCCGACGAGCATCACGACCGGTTCGTAGCGGGAGATGGTATTGGCGATGCGTGCAATGCTGAGTTGGACATCAACGAGCGAAGCCCGATCATAGACATCGAGGCTGGTCGGCCACTGCATGAAGGTGCGCTCGTGAGGCGCGGACTCGAGTGGCATTTCGAAGCCGCTTAATGCCGGTGCAGCGGCGGATTTGGCTTCGGCGTACCCAAACGCGAATGGCGTAATCGCCATGCCAACGCTTGCGCGCAACAATTGCCTTCGGCCTTGCTGGATGCGCTCTCTCTCCATCTCGACAGTCCTAATTACCGCCATCCTTACTGTCATGCACGAATGCAGGCATTCCGCCGGACACACCCTCTCGCGCTTGACCTCCGCGCCCGCCCCGTTATAGGCGAGTACTTCGCATGCAGGCCTGCCTGTAGGCGTTCCGTTCGAGACAGCGAGTGCCGGGGTTCTGCCCGGCTTGATTTCTCGCCGAGACGGGGAAAAGTTTTCATCGGTACGGGTCCACTGCCGCGTACCGACGGGTGACCAACCCCTCGGACGGGCCGTTATGGCCCGGACCCCGGCATTGCCGGACGCTCCAGACCAGATGCGGCTCAAGCACCGGGCAGTGCATGTCGCGCTGTCCGTAACACGTGGAGTAATGGCATGGATCGGCTCGAAAAAGCCAATCTGGTCACCGAACTGAACGCAAGCCTCGCCACAGTCGGCGTGGTCGTCGTCGCCCGAAATCTCGGGATGACGGTCGCCCAATCGACCGATCTGCGGACGAAAATGCGCGATGCCGGGGCCAGTTACAAGGTCACGAAGAACAACCTCGCCAAGCTCGCGATCCAGGGCACGCCCTATGAACCGATCGGCTCGATGCTGACCGGTCCGACGGCGTTCGCCACCTCGACCGACCCGGTTGCTGCCGCCAAGGTAGCGGTCGAATTCGCGAAGACGAACGACAAGTTCGAACTCGTGGGCGGTGCGATGGGCGATACGCTCCTCGACGTGAACGGCGTGAAGGCGCTCGCGACCCTTCCCTCGCTCGACGAACTGCGCGCCAAGATCCTGGGTCTCGTCCAGGCACCGGCGACCAAGCTCGTCCAGATCGTACAGGCACCGGCCGGGCAGCTCGCCCGCGTCCTCGGCGCTTATGCGGCGAAAGAAGCGGCGTAGTTTTCAACTGCAATCTCAATCAACTCAAGGAACATTCACATGGCTGATCTCAACAAACTCGTCGACGACCTGTCGGCCTTGACCGTTATCGAAGCTGCCGAGCTGTCGAAGCTGCTCGAAGAAAAGTGGGGCGTGTCCGCTGCTGCCGCAGTCGCGGTTGCCGGTCCCGCTGCCGCCGGTGGCGCTGCCGCCCCCGCTGCCGAAGAGCAGACCGAATTCGACGTGATCCTGACCGGCGACGGCGGCAAGAAGATCAACGTCATCAAGGAAGTCCGTGCGATCACGGGCCTCGGTCTGACCGAAGCCAAGACGCTGGTCGAGAGCGCCCCGAAGGCGGTCAAGGAAGGCGTCAACAAGGACGAGGCCGAGAAGCTGAAGAAGCAGCTCGAAGAAGCCGGCGCGACGGTCGAACTGAAGTAAGGCGAAGCGGAGGCGGTGCATGCTGCGCCGCCCCGCAAGCCTGCCTTAGAAAAAGGGCGGTCCTCTCCGGAGGCCCGCCTTTTTTTATCGAAGTTATCGTCGGTCAGACCCGGTCGAGCACGTCGTCGACCCGAGTTTCCATTTCGGCGGAGGCGGTATCGACCGCGAAACGCGCCGCAAGGTGGCCTTCTCCACCGTCAGGCAGCGGATAGCGGGCGTCGGCCACGATTCTCGCTTCCTCGCTGCCCGGAACGACAACGCTCGCTTCGACGCGGACGCTGCGACCGGCAGGAACATCGACGCGTCCGCGCAGGGCCCTGGGGTCGATCAGCAACTGTTCCATCGGTGACGACTCACGGTCACGGAACAGGAAGCTCGAAATCTGCACGTCATGTGCGTCTACCGGCCCCTCGTTTTCCACGATCAGCTGGTAAGTCATGATCATGTCACTTCCGCGCGGCTCGGTGGCCGTCGGCTCCAGCGTCATCCGTATCCACGGACGCTCCGCAAAGGTTTCGGTTGCGGGAACACCCGCTGGCGTCGCGATCGCTTCGGCAACCGGAACGACCACGGGTTGTACTCCGGCGACAGGTACGGCCCCGTAAACCGGTTCTTCGGCATAACCGGTCGGACGACGGCGGCGCGAAAACAGCAACCCGAGCGCTGCGAGCAGGATGACGGCCGCGCCGACGACCCACGTCCACATGCTGGTTCCGGTCGTTGCTGTGGTCTCGACCACCGGCGTTTCAGCGGGGACAGGCGCTGAGGGTGGCAGCGTCTCGGTCGCGACCGGCGGCTGTGGAACCGGCAAGGGCGCAGCGGCGACCGCCGAAGGCCCGTCCAGATCAGGGGCGGAGACCTGCGACCGCACCGGTGCGGTTGCGACAGTCGAGGCGACTGGCGCGCGTCTTTCCGCACGCGGAATGGTGCGCGCCTGTTCCGGTGCCGCCTCGGGCGTCGCGACAGGCGAAGGG
Organism: Sphingomonas sp. SUN039; assembly: GCF_024758725.1. Lineage (NCBI taxonomy): Bacteria > Pseudomonadati > Pseudomonadota > Alphaproteobacteria > Sphingomonadales > Sphingomonadaceae > Sphingomonas > Sphingomonas sp. SUN039. The sequence continues at coordinate 1,819,716 of NZ_CP096972.1, forward strand.
CGAACCGGCAGTTGCTGGACGACCTCCTGCCGGGGCGCGAACACAATGGCCGGAGGCGTTGCAGATGCCGGCGCCGGCTGCTCGGCGGGCGGCGGCACCGTGGCAACGACAGGCGGTGCGGTTACCGCCTCTTGCCCTACGAGCGGGGTTGCCGAAAGCGCAGTGGCTGCGAGCAGGACCAGTGCACAGGACGAAGCGGGTGAGGTCTGTTTCATAACGCTGCGTCAACAGCGCATGCGCACATTCGGTCGCGCAAACCGCACCGAAACGCGCTGAACCGACGTGTTTCGTCCGACCGGTCGACTTTTTCACATCGCGGGTTTGGTTGCCACCGGCGGCTTGATCATCCGGGCCGAGCGGATGACGATCTTGCCGAGCTTGGTCTCGTTGGCCGACAAGATGTTGCACACCCCGCGGAACCGCGTCTGTTCGCACAGCTCCCATTTTTCGCCCGGGTAAATGCCGATGCTGCCGATGGTTATGTCGTAGGAGATGCTGGGCATATCCTTTTTGATTTCGACGGTTTCGCCTTCGAACTTTTGCCCTTCATAGAGTGTCACGACACCCTGATCGGTCATGTTGCCGGGCTCCCGCTTTGCCGCAGCGGCCGATGCCGCGATGGCAAGAACGGCTGAGCAGGCGATAGCAGTACGGATCATGGTTTGAACTCCTGACGGGATGTGAGTTCTTTCGTCATTCGGGCGAACCCGTCAACCGGCTTTGCGCCGATGCTGGACAAGCCGTCCACCGCTTCCTATATACCCGCTCTGCCCTTCCGTTCGAGACATGGTACGCCGTCGCGCAGCGTGCCGAACGAATGAACTGACCCGGGCCTTCATGCGACACCGGAAACGAGCCTCCGTATGGGGGCTTATCGTGTCGTCATGTGCGTTTCGAGACACGAACGAAGGTACGACATTCCTATGGCAACGCAGCTCGCTCCCGATTCGCATACCGACGCGAACCGTCCCCGCATCCGCAAGGTCTTCGGCAACATCCACGAAGTCACGCAGATGCCGAACCTGATTCAGGTGCAGCGCGAATCCTATGAGCAGTTCCTGCGCTCGAACCCAAGTATCGGCTATGTCTCGGGCCTCGAAAAGACGCTGCGCAGCGTGTTCCCGATCCGCGATTTCGCCGGCACCGCCGAGCTCGACTTCGTCCATTACGAACTCGAAGACCCCAAGTTCGACACCGACGAGTGCCGCCAGCGCGGCATCACCTATGCCGCCCCGATGCGCGTGACCTTGCGCCTGATCGTGTTCGAAGTGGACACCGAGACCGAAACCCGTTCGGTCCTCGATATCAAGGAGCAGGACGTTTACATGGGCGACATGCCGCTCATGACGCAGAACGGCACCTTCATCATCAACGGCACAGAGCGCGTGATCGTCAGCCAGATGCACCGCTCGCCCGGCGTCCTGTTCGATCACGACCGCGGCAAGACCCACTCGTCGGGCAAATATCTGTTCGCCGCGCGGGTCATTCCGTATCGCGGGTCGTGGCTCGATTTCGAATTCGACGCCAAGGACATCGTCAACGTCCGTATCGACCGCAAGCGCAAGCTGCCGGTCACCGCGCTGCTGTTCGCGCTCGGCCTGACCCCCGAGGGCATTCTCGCCGAGTTCTACAACACCGTCACCTGGGTTCGCGGCACCGGCGGCTGGCAGGTTCCCTATGTCGCCGAGAACTGGCGCGGGCAGAAGCCGACCTATGACGTCGTCGACGGCAAGACCGGCGAAGTCGTGTTCCCGGCGGGGCAAAAGGTTTCGCCGCGTGCCGCCAACAAGGCCGCCAAGGACGGCCTCGAAGCCCTGTTGATCCCGACCGAGGAGATCTTCGGCCGCTATTCGGCTCTGGACCTCATCAACGAGAAGACCGGCGAAATCTACATCGAGGCAGGCGACGAAGTGTCGGCCGAGAACCTCGAAAAAATCGACAAGGCGGGTCTCGACCGGCTCGAACTGCTTGACATCGACCATGTCAACACCGGCCCCTGGATCCGCAACACGTTGCGCGCCGACAAGGCCGAGGACCGCGATCACGCGCTGAGCGACATCTACCGCGTCATGCGCCCCGGCGAACCGCCGACGCGCGAGACGGCGGAATCGCTGTTCGCCGGGCTGTTCTTCGACGCCGACCGCTACGACCTGAGCGCCGTCGGTCGCGTGAAGCTGAACATGCGCCTCGACCTCGACGCGCCCGACGATCACACGACGCTGCGCACCGAGGACATTCTGGCGGTCGTCAAGACGCTGGTCGGCCTGAAGGACGGCAAGGGCGAAATCGACGATATCGACAACCTCGGCAACCGCCGTGTCCGTTCGGTCGGCGAACTGCTCGAGAACCAGTATCGCGTCGGTCTGCTCCGCATGGAGCGCGCCGTGAAGGAGCGCATGTCGTCGGTCGACGTCTCGACCGTGATGCCGAACGACCTGATCAACGCCAAGCCTGCGGTCGCCGCGGTGCGCGAATTCTTCGGTTCGTCGCAGCTGTCGCAGTTCATGGACCAGACCAACCCGCTGTCCGAAGTGACGCACAAGCGTCGCGTTTCGGCGCTCGGGCCGGGCGGTCTGACGCGCGAGCGTGCGGGCTTCGAAGTGCGCGACGTTCACCCGACCCACTACGGCCGCATCTGCCCGATCGAGACGCCGGAAGGGCCGAACATCGGCCTGATCAACAGCCTCGCGTCGTTCAGCCGCGTCAACAAATACGGCTTCATCGAAACGCCGTACCGCAAGATCGTCGACGGCAAGGTTACCAACGACGTCCAGTATTTGTCGGCGATGGAAGAAGCCAAGCACACTATCGCGCAGGCCAACGCCGAACTCGACAAGGACGGCCGTTTCATCGAGGACATCGTCTCGTCGCGTCAGGCCGGCGAATTCCTGATGGCGCCGCGCGACATCATCACGTTGATGGACGTCAGCCCCAAGCAGCTGGTGTCGGTCGCGGCCTCGCTCATTCCGTTCCTGGAAAACGATGACGCCAACCGCGCGCTGATGGGATCGAACATGCAGCGTCAGGCCGTGCCGCTCGTCCAGGCCGAGGCGCCGTTCGTCGGCACCGGCATGGAAGAGACGGTGGCGCGCGATTCGGGTGCCGCCATTGGCGCCCGCCGCGCGGGCATCGTCGATCAGGTCGATGCAACGCGTATCGTCATCCGCGCCACCGGCGAGATCGACAGCGGCCATTCGGGCGTCGACATCTATACGCTGATGAAGTTCCAGCGGTCGAACCAGAACACCTGCATCAACCAGCGTCCGCTGGTGAAGGTCGGCGACGCGGTGATGAAGGGCCAGATCATTGCCGACGGTCCCTCGACCGAACTCGGCGAGCTGGCGCTAGGCCGCAACACGCTCGTCGCGTTCATGCCGTGGAACGGGTATAACTATGAGGACTCGATCCTCATCTCCGAGCGCATCGTGAAGGACGACGTGTTCACGTCGATCCACATCGAAGAGTTCGAAGTGATGGCCCGCGACACCAAGCTGGGGCCGGAGGACATCACCCGCGACATCCCTAACGTCGGCGAAGAAGCGCTGCGCAACCTCGACGAGGCGGGCATCGTCTACATCGGGGCCGAGGTCGAGCCGGGCGATATTCTTGCCGGCAAGATCACGCCGAAGGGTGAAAGCCCGATGACACCGGAGGAGAAACTGCTCCGCGCCATCTTCGGTGAAAAGGCGTCGGACGTCCGCGATACCTCGCTCCGCTTGCCGCCCGGTGTTGCCGGAACGGTGGTCGAAGTGCGCGTGTTCAACCGTCACGGTATCGACATCGACGACCGTACGCGGGCGATCCAGGCCGAGGAAAAAGAACGCCTCGCCAAGGACCGCGACGACGAACGTTCGATCCTGAATCGGGCCAGCTGGTCGCGCCTGCGCGAAATGCTGCTCGGCCAGACGGTCAGCGCCGCGCCCAAGGCGCTCAAGAAAGGTGCCGTCATCGACGATGCCGCACTCGACCTCGTCGAAAAGTTCGAATGGTGGAAGATCGCGGTGGCCGACGATGCGCGTCAGACCGATCTGGAAGCGGTCAAGGCGCAGTATGACGACGCTGTCGGCATCATCAACGCCAAGTACGAGGACCGCGTCGAGAAGCTGGAGCGCGGCGACGAGCTGCCCCCCGGCGTGCTCAAGATGGTCAAGGTGTTCGTCGCGGTGAAGCGCAAGCTGCAGCCCGGCGACAAGATGGCCGGCCGCCACGGCAACAAGGGTGTGATTTCGCGCATCCTGCCGTGCGAGGACATGCCGTTCCTCGAGGACGGCACGCATGTCGACATCGTGCTCAATCCGCTGGGCGTGCCGAGCCGCATGAACGTCGGGCAGATCTTCGAAACGCATCTGGGCTGGGCCGCGCGCGGTCTTGGCAAGCAGATCACCGAGGCGCTCGAAACATGGCGCGAAGCCAATCCGGATGCCAAGGCGGCGAAACCGCCCGAGGCCGTCCGCGAGCGGCTGAAGACCGTGTACGGCGAGAAGTATCACGCCGAAATCGCTGCACGTACCGACGAGGAAATCGTCGATATGGCAGGCTTGTTGAAGAACGGTGTGCCGATGGCAACGCCGGTTTTCGACGGCGCGCGCGAAGCCGATGTGTCGGAGATGCTGACGCTCGCGGGCCTCGATACGTCGGGTCAGGTCGAGCTGTACGACGGCCGCACGGGTGATGCGTTCGACCGCAAAGTAACGGTTGGGTATATCTACATGCTCAAGCTGCACCATCTGGTCGACGACAAGATCCACGCACGTTCGATCGGGCCGTACTCGCTCGTCACCCAGCAGCCGCTGGGCGGCAAGGCGCAGTTCGGCGGACAGCGTTTCGGCGAAATGGAGGTCTGGGCGCTCCAGGCTTACGGCGCCGCCTATACGCTGCAGGAAATGCTGACGGTGAAGTCCGACGATGTCGTCGGCCGCACCAAGGTCTATGAGGCGATCGTCAAGGGTGACGACACGTTCGAGGCAGGCATTCCCGAAAGCTTCAACGTGCTCGTCAAGGAAATGCGCTCGCTGGGTCTCAACGTCGAACTGAATATGAACGACGTGATCCCCGACGAGGACGACACACCGGCGATCGCGGCGGAGTGACAATGCGGAGCGCGGCGACCGCCGCGCTCCTGCAACGTCCGCACCTAGATTTTTACCCTGCTGAGGGATGAAGAAATGAACGAACTGACCAACTTCATGAACCCGGTCGCCAAGGCCGAGACGTTCGACCAGATCCAGATCGGCATCGCGTCGCCCGAGCGCATCCGCTCGTGGTCGTTCGGCGAGATCAAGAAGCCGGAAACCATCAATTACCGCACGTTCAAGCCCGAGCGTGACGGCCTGTTCTGCGCGCGCATCTTCGGTCCGATCAAAGATTACGAATGCCTGTGCGGCAAGTACAAGCGCATGAAGTACAAGGGCATTGTCTGCGAAAAGTGCGGCGTCGAGGTCACCGTCTCGAAGGTTCGTCGTGAGCGCATGGGCCATATCGAGCTGGCCGCCCCCGTCGCGCACATCTGGTTCCTGAAGTCGCTGCCGTCGCGCATCGGCCTGTTGCTCGACATGCAGCTGAAGCAGCTCGAGCGCGTCCTGTATTTCGAAGCCTATATCGTCATCGAGCCGGGCCTGACCCCGCTCGAGAAATTCCAGCTGCTGACCGAGGACGAGCTCCTAGAAGCACAGGACGAGTACGGCGAAGACGCGTTCAGCGCCGGCATCGGTGCCGAAGCCGTACGCCGCATGCTCGAGGAACTCGACCTCGAAGGCGAGCGCAAGGACCTGCTCGACGAGCTGGCCGTCACCAAGTCGGAACTGAAGCCCAAGAAGATCATCAAGCGGCTGAAGGTCGTCGAGAGCTTCATCGATTCAGGGAACCGCCCCGAATGGATGATCCTCGAAGTCGTGCCCGTCATTCCGCCCGAACTGCGCCCGCTGGTGCCGCTCGACGGCGGCCGTTTCGCGACGTCGGATCTCAACGATCTGTATCGCCGCGTCATCAACCGTAACAACCGCCTGAAGCGGCTGATGGAGCTGCGTGCGCCGGACATCATCGTCCGCAACGAAAAGCGCATGCTGCAGGAAGCCGTCGACGCGCTGTTCGACAACGGCCGTCGCGGTCGCACGATCACGGGTGCCAACAAGCGTCCGCTGAAGTCGCTGTCCGACATGCTGAAGGGCAAGCAGGGCCGCTTCCGCCAGAACCTGCTCGGCAAGCGCGTCGATTATTCGGGTCGTTCGGTCATTGTGACCGGGCCGGAATTGAAGCTCCACCAGTGCGGCCTGCCCAAGAAGATGGCGCTCGAGCTGTTCAAGCCGTTCATCTACGCGCGCCTCGACGCCAAGGGCCTCAGCATGACGCTCAAGCAGGCCAAGAAGTGGGTCGAGAAGGAGCGCAAGGAAGTCTGGGACATCCTCGACGAGGTCATTCGCGAGCACCCGGTCATGCTGAACCGCGCGCCGACGCTTCACCGTCTCGGCATCCAGGCGTTCGAGCCCGTCCTGATCGAGGGCAAGGCGATCCAGCTTCACCCGCTGGTCTGCTCGGCGTTCAACGCCGACTTCGACGGCGACCAGATGGCCGTGCACGTTCCGCTGTCGCTCGAGGCGCAGCTGGAAGCGCGCGTCCTGATGATGTCGACCAACAACATCCTGTCGCCCGCCAACGGCAAGCCGATCATCGTGCCGTCGCAGGATATGGTGCTGGGGCTTTATTACCTGTCGATGATGAAGGAAGGCGAACCCGGCGAAGGGATGCTGCTCGGCGAAATGTCCGAAGTGCACCAGGCGCTGAACGCCAAGGCCGTGACCCTCCACAGCAAGATCACGACCCGCGTTCCGCAGGTCGACGAAGCTGGCAAGAGCTACCTCAAGCGCGTGGAAACGACACCGGGTCGTATGTTGCTGGGTGAGACCCTGCCGCAGAACCACAAAGTGCCGTTCGAAACGATCAACCGCCTGCTGACCAAGAAGGAAATCGGCGACGTCATCGACATCGTCTATCGCCACGCGGGCCAGAAAGAGACGGTGCTGTTCGCGGACGCGATCATGGCACTGGGCTTCAAGCACGCGTTCCAAGCGGGCATTTCGTTCGGCAAGGACGACATGATCATTCCGGACAGCAAGGAAGCGACAGTCGACGATACCCGCGCGCTCGTGAAGGACTTCGAGCAGCAGTATCAGGACGGCCTGATCACGCAGCAGGAAAAGTACAACAAGGTGATCGACGCCTGGAGCCGTTGCGGCGACCAGGTGGCGGCGGCCATGATGGACGAAATCAAGAGCGTGAAGCGCGATCCGGAAACGGGCCGCGAGAAGCCGATCAACGCCATCTACATGATGGCGCATTCGGGCGCGCGTGGTTCGCCGGCACAGATCAAGCAGCTTGCGGGTATGCGCGGGCTGATGGCCAAGCCGTCGGGCGAGATCATCGAAACACCGATCATCTCGAACTTCAAGGAAGGCCTGACCGTCCTTGAGTACTTCAATTCGACCCACGGCGCCCGCAAGGGTCTCGCGGATACGGCGTTGAAGACCGCGAACTCGGGTTACCTGACCCGCCGTCTGGTCGACGTGTCGCAGGACTGCGTCATCGTCGAACTCGATTGCGGCACCGAGCGCGCACTCGAAATGAAGGCGATCGTTCAGGGCGGCTCGGTCATCGCGTCGCTCGGCGAGCGTATCCTCGGCCGTACGACGGCGGAGGACATCACCGACAGCAAGACGGGTGAAACCGTCATCGCTTCGGGGACGTTGCTCGACGAAGCGATGATCATTCAGATCGAAGCCGTCGGCACGCAGGCCGTCAAAATCCGCAGCCCGCTGATCTGCGAAAGCGTCGGCGGCGTCTGCGGCGCTTGCTACGGACGTGATCTTGCCCGCGGAACGCCGGTGAACATCGGCGAAGCGGTCGGCGTGATCGCGGCGCAGTCGATCGGCGAGCCCGGCACCCAGCTGACGATGCGGACCTTCCACATCGGCGGCGCGGCGCAGGTCAACGAACAGTCGAACATCGATGCGATGGCCGACGGCAGCTTCGAATATCGCGGCGTCCGCATCATCAAGGACAAGGCGGGTCGGCGCGTGTCGCTGTCGCGTCAAGGCGAAATCGCGATCGTCGATGCCGACGGCCGCGAGCGTGCGGTGCACCGCATTCCGTACGGCGCATACCTGTTGTTCGACGACGGGGCACTGGTGAAGCAGGGCGACCGGCTGGTCGAATGGGATCCGTTCACGGCGCCGGTCATCACCGAAACTGGTGGTATCGTGAAGTATCAGGACCTGATCGAGGGCCAGACGCTGACCGAGCAGGTCGACGAAGCCACTGGCATCGCTAACAAGGTCGTGACCGAATATCGCCAGGGCCGCACCAAGGAGGATCTGCGTCCGCGCCTGACCCTGCTGGGTGAGGATTCGGCCGATGCCGCGCGCTATATGCTCGCTATCGGCGCGACCTTGTCAGTCGAGGACGGGGCCACGGTTGTGGCGGGCGACGTGCTTGCCCGTGTCAGCCGCGAGGCCGCCAAGACGCGCGACATCACCGGCGGCCTGCCGCGGGTGGCCGAGCTGTTCGAGGCACGCATCCCCAAGGAGAACGCGATCATCGCGCGCGCTTCCGGCCGGGTCGTGTTCGGCAAGGATTACAAGGCAAAGCGCAAGATCGGCATTCAGCCCGAGGATGGCGGCGAGCTGGCGGAATACCTCATCCCGAAGTCGAAGGTTATCGACGTTCAGGAAGGCGATTACGTCAAGCGCGGCGACAACCTCATCGGCGGTTCGCCCAACCCGCATGACATTCTCGAAGTCATGGGGATCGAGCCGCTTGCCGAATATCTCGTCGCCGAAATCCAGGAGGTCTATCGACTGCAGGGCGTGAAGATCAACGACAAGCACATCGAAACGATCGTTCGCCAGATGCTGCAAAAGGTCGAGATCACCAACGGTGGCGACACCACGCTGCTGGCCGGCGAACAGGTCGACCGGGTCGAGATGGACGAGATCAACGCCAAGCTCGAAAAGGGTCAGGCGTTCGCCGAAGGCAAGCCCATCCTGCTCGGCATCACCAAGGCGTCGCTGCAAACCCGCAGCTTCATCTCGGCGGCGTCGTTCCAGGAAACCACCCGCGTGCTCACGCAGGCGGCGGTCGAGGGCAAGAAGGACACGCTGACGGGTCTGAAGGAAAACGTGATCGTCGGGCGTCTGATCCCGGCGGGCACGGGTGCCGGCATGAACCGCCTGCGCGTGACCGCGAACAGCAAGGACGCGGCGCTCCGTGCCCAGCAGCGCGCGTGGCAGGCCTCGCTCATCGCGCCGCAGTCGGCGGCCGAAGAGCATGCTGCCGAACTGCGCCAGCCGGTCGAAGGCGACACCGGTGACGACGCACTCGCCGCGGTCATCACATCGGGCCATGGCACCGATGCGGATGCGGGCGAGTATCTGAACGACTGACCGTAGCAACCGCGACGGTTACGAAGGCGGCCCTCCGGAGCGATCCGGGGGGCCGTTTTCGTTTCCTCTGAAAGCGCGTGGTGGTGCGCCCCAACATTCCCTTCCTTCCCCTACCCCGCCGCTGTGCTATCCTCCGCTCGTTCAGGGGGAGCCACGACACTGCCGCATATCGATCCGTATCACGCGATTGCGGGCGCGCTCGTCGGGCTGCTCGTCGGGATTACCGGCGTCGGCGGCGGGTCGCTGATGACGCCCCTGCTGGTGCTGATGTTCGGCTTTGCCCCCTCGACCGCCGTCGGGACCGACCTGTTGTTCGCCAGCGCGACCAAGACGGTCGGCAGCGGCGTTCACGGCTTTCGCGGCACGGTCGACTGGAAGATCGTCCGGCGGCTGGCGAGCGGCAGCATCCCGGCGGCAATCGCGACCCTTTTCCTCATCAACCGCCTCGGCAAGCTCGATACCGGCACCGAACGGCTGATCACGACAACGCTCGCGATCACTTTGCTCGGCACTGCCGCCGCCGTCTTCTTCCGCACCCGCATCGTCGTCTGGGCGACGCGGACCTTCGGTACGCGCGACGCCGGACATCGCGCGCTGGCGACCATCATACTGGGGGCTATCCTCGGTACGCTTGTCTCGATGACATCGGTCGGCGCAGGTGCGATCGGCGTGACTGCACTGCTAATCCTTTATCCCGGAATGCCGGTTGCGCGCATCGTCGGCAGCGACATTGCCCATGCCGTGCCGCTGACTCTGGTGGCGGGCATCGGCCATTGGCTGATCGGTACGGTCGACCTGGACCTGTTGCTCAGCCTGCTCGCCGGTTCGGTCCCCGCCGTCGTCATCGGCAGCCTGATCGGCAGCCGCGCGCCCGAACGCCTGCTACGTGTCATGCTCGCGCTCGTCCTGTTGGCGGTCGCGACGAAGCTGCTCAAGCTCTGGTAATCTGATCGGCTAACCGGTCAGAATTTATATCCCAGGCTAACCGACAGCGCATGGTTGCTGAAATCGCCGTTCGCGCGGTCGAGGTACTGGTTGAGATACCCCGCCTCCAGATCGGCATGCTTCGACAGCTTGAAGCCGAGGCCCGCAAAGCTCCGCACCTGATCGATGCCCGGACGCGCCGCGCTCGTTCGGTTGAGCGAAACGAAAGGCTCGACCCACAGCACGGTACTCAGCCCCTTTTTCTTGAGCGGAATGACGAGTTTGACTTGTTCGCGAAAGCGCACCGCAACATCGGTGACACCGCGCTGGAACCGCTGCTCCAGCCGGGTCCGCGACGACAGCGAGCCGCCGAGCAGCTTGCCCATGTTCCAGCTGATCTGCTGGACCGCCTGATCCTCGATCCCGTCGCGTCCTGTCCGGGCGTAAGTCACGACATGGACATAGCCGAGCCACAGCGTGACATTCTTGCTGACCGGATGCCCGATCTGGGTGCGGACCTCGAGTTGCCCCAACCGGCTGGCATCGTTGGTGAAGCGCTCGACAACCTCGGCCGACCCCAACACGCCGTCGGCAATTTTCCCAGTGAGCGATGCAGTCGACCAGCCCTGAATGTCTTCGGTCGCTGCCACGACCGGTTCCGGCAATATGGCGACTAACGCCAATGCTGCAGCAACCCGTACCGATCCCACTTTGCCCGTCCCCCGATCATGACATTTTCGTGATGGCCCCTATCGCGTGAACCGGCTGGTTACCAGAAGATTGGGTGCATCGCGATCGTGTTGCCGCTAACCGCCATTCGATGCTCCGGGTCGCAACCTATAATATTCGCAAAGCGGTCGGCACCGACCGGCGACGCGCGCCGCTACGCATCCTCGACGTGTTGAACGAGATCGATGCCGATGTGGTGGCTTTGCAGGAAGCCGACAGGCGTTTCGGCGCGCGGTTGGCGGCATTGCCGGCGGCCTTGATCGCGCACCACACACCCTATGCCGTCGTCGACATCGCGGCACGCGCGGGAAGTATCGGCTGGCACGGCAATGCCCTGCTCGTCCGGCACGGCACAAAAATCGAAAGCATTTCGCGCCTTACCCTGCCGACCCTGGAGCCCCGCGGTGCGGTGCTGGCCGACCTCGAAATCGGCGGCAGGTCCTTACGCGTCGTCGGCATGCATCTCGACCTTTCGGGCCTGCATCGACGACGACAGGGGCACGCCATCACTGCGGCACTTGCCGAGCGCGCGACCCGGCCGACCATCGTCATGGGCGACACCAACGAATGGCGGCCGCATGCGGGGTGCCTGATCGATTTCGCGCATAAATTCCGTATCGCCCCCACCGGGGCCAGCTATCACAGCCGTCGCCCGGTCGGCCGTCTCGACCGCATCATGGTCGATCACGACACCCGTATTATCGCATGCGGTGTCCACACCAGCGCCCTCGCTGCACGGGCAAGCGATCACCTTCCGGTATGGGCGGATGTGGAACTCGCAGGCAAGGCGCGCTAACGCCACCCGCAATGCAGATTTCCGACCTCCGCATCGCGCTGACCAGCGGGAACTATAATTACGTGCGCGACGGGGCGAACCGGGCGCTGAACAATCTTGTCGGCTGGCTGCTCGACCGGGGTGCGGCGGTGCGGGTCTACGCGCCGGTGGTCGCCGAACCCGCCTTTGCGCCGACGGGCGATCTGGTCGCGGTGCGCTCAGTTCCGCTGCCGTTTCGCCCCGAATATCAGGTACCGCTGGGGCTGGGCGCGGCCAAGCGCGACATCGATGCGTTCAAGCCGAACATCATGCATCTGTCCTCTCCCGAACTGCTCGGCCACAGTACGCTGCGCTATGCCAAATCGCGCAAGCTCCCGGTACTGGCGTCGGTCCACACCCGCTTCGAAACCTATTTCCGCTATTACGGGATCGGGTTTCTCGAGCCGCTGGGGGTCGCGATTCAGCGGCGCTTCTACCAGCAGTGCGATGCGATCGTTGCGCCATCCGACTCGATGGCCGATGTACTCCGCGAGGAGCGCATGAACGCCGATGTCGGCATATGGTCGCGCGGCATCGACCGGGATGTGTTCAATCCCGCTCGCCGCAGTCTTGACTGGCGACGGTCGCTGGGCATTGCGGACGACGACTTCGTCATCGCCTTTTTCGGGCGAATCGTGCTGGAAAAGGGAATCGACGTGTTCGGCGACGTCATCGTCGAACTGAAGCGGCGCGGCATTGCGCACAAAGTTCTGGTGATCGGCGACGGACCGGCCCGCGACACCTTTGCCGCGCAAGTGCCCGAAGCCATTTTTGCGGGTCATCAGGCGGGGACCGACCTCGGTCGTGCTATCGCTTCGGCCGACCTGCTGCTCCAGCCCAGCGTCACCGAAACCTTCGGCAATGTCACATCGGAGGCGATGGCGTGCGCGCTGCCCGTCGTCGGCGCGGACGCAACGGGGACGCGCAGCCTGGTCACCCACGGCGTTACCGGCGCGCTGATCGCCCCGCGCGATATCGCCGGCTACGCCGATGCCATCGCCCATTATGCCGACGACTGCACGGCGGCTCATGCGGCAGGGAAAGCCGGAGAGCGCGTTGCCGATGGCTATACCTGGGACGCGGTCAACGGGACGTTGGCCGCGAAATATATCGATATCATCGCACGCCGTCGGGCAGCAGGCAAAGGATGAAGCGCCTGTATGGGGTTGCGCCCCATCGGCTCCCGATGTTTTCCACTGTCGTTCAGTCGCGCGGAATGCCGGTAATCCGGATACCCGCACCCGGCACCTTGTAACGCTGGTTGAGCGCGATCAGCACGCTGGTCAAAGCCTCGGCCACCACCGAATTGGCGAGCACCCCGCCATAGAATGCGCCGAGTCCGATTTCGCGCGCGAGACCGACGACCAGTTCCCCCGCTTCCTTATCGTCGGCACAGACCAGCACGTCGCAATCGATCTCGGCACCAAGGTGCTTCAGATGATGCGCCGAGATGTTCTGGAACGCCGACACCACCCGAACATCCCCGCCCAGCAGCTTCTGGATCGCTTCGACCGCCGAACCGCCCTCTGGCAATTGCACGCGGCTGACCTTCGGCGGGACCAGAGGGACGGTGACGTCGATCAGGATCTTTCCCGCAAGCGAGGTCCGCACCCCTTCGACCGTGGCGCGTTGCGCTGCATAGGGGACGGCGAGCACCACGAGATCTGCCGCAGCGGCCGCAGACATATTATCTGCCCCGGCCGCTGCCTCTCGCCCGATCGCCGCGTTGATTTCCGCAGCGGCTTCGACGGCGCGGGCGGGGTCGCGGCTCCCGATGACAACCCTGTGTCCCGCATCCGCCCAGCGCAGCGCGAGGCCACTGCCTTCCTTGCCCGCGCCGCCGAGAATCGCGATGGTCATACGGGGGATTTCGATGGTCAAGAAACGGACTCCAGTACGGGTTCAGTGCGGTGCTTGCGCGGCGGGGTCTGGACGACAGGGGTCAGCGGCGCGGCAACGCGCGCGCGGCCAACCAGCGCAGGATCGGCATCGGCATAAAGCGTCGTGCGGGGGCGCGGAATCCGCCCAAGGCTGTCGATCAGCGCCTTCATCGCCCCCGGCGACATCTCCTGCCCGTGGGCGCTGCCGGCGGCGCGCGAGATGCTCTCGTTCATCAACGTGCCGCCAAGATCGTTTGCGCCGCCTTGCAGGCAGATCGCCGCGCCTTGCGGCCCCAGCTTTGTCCAGCTTGCCTGGATATTGGCAACATGCGGATGCAATACCAGCCGCGCAACCGCGTGCATCAACCGCACCTCACGGAAGGTCGGCCCTGCGCGGGTTCGACCCCGGCGTGATAGCGGCGCTTCCATATGGACGAAGGGCAGCGGCACGAATTCGGTGATGCCGCCGGTGCGGGCCGCGAGATCGCGCACCGACAGCAAATGCCGCGCCCAGTGCGCCGGACTTTCGACGTGCCCGAACATGATCGTCGCAGTGGTCTTCAGCCCGACGTCATGGGCCGTGCCGATAACGTCGAGCCATTCGGCGGTGGTCAGCTTGTCGGGACAGATGACCGCGCGGACATCGTCATCGAGGATTTCTGCCGCCGTGCCGGGAAGCGAACCGAGACCCGCAGCCTTCAGCCGCTCGAGGAAGGTCCGCACGCTCATGCCCAGCGTATGCGCGCCGTGCATGACCTCCAGCGGCGAGAAGGCGTGGACGTGGATGTCGGGTACCGCCGATTTCACCGTCCCGAGAATGTCGAGATAGGTGTGGCCGGTGTAGGCAGGGTGGATGCCCCCTTGAAGGCAGACCTCGCTCGCGCCCCGCGCCGATGCCTCGCGCACACGGCGGGCAATCTCGGCATGGTCGAGGTCATAGGGTCGCCCGCGCAGGTCATCGTGCATGCTGCCCTTGGAAAAGGCGCAGAAGCCGCAGTTATAGGCGCAGATATTGGTATAGTTGAGATTGCGGTTGACGACATAGCCGATGCTGTCGCCGTTTATGGCCTGGCGAAGGCGGTCGGCAGCTTCGCAAACGTAATCGACATCCAGACCACGCGCCGAGAACAGCGTTTCGATCAGGGCGGTGGCGGGTTCGGCACCGTCGGTCAATGCGGCAAGTGCATCGGCGATAGCCGGATCGGCCGACCCCGAAGCGGTTCCCGGCGTCGGCGGCAGAACAGCATTGTCCCCGCTGTGCCACCCATCCTCCCGGCCCCAGCCGTGCGCGTCGCAGTGTCGCCGGATTGCGGGCAAAACCTCCGGCGCAATCCAGCGTCGCGCTTCGGCGATCAAGCGCGGGTAAACCGGCAGACGGCGGACGAGGATCCGTCCGCGCTTGCGTGTTTCCGCTTCGAGCCGCGTGAACTCGGGCCACGGCGCTTCTGGGTTCACATGATCGGGCGTCACCGGGGAAATCCCGCCCCAGTCGTTGATGCCGGCGTCCATCAACTCCCCGAAATCGTCCGCCGACAAATTGGGCGGGGCCTGGATGTTCATTTCCGGTCCGAAGATCAGGCGGGCCGCCGCAATCGTCCAAAGCAGATCGTCCAGGGCGGGCTCCGCTGCATCGGCCATCGGCGTGCGCGGCTTGGCGCGGAAATTCTGGACGATGATTTCCTGGATATGGCCATAGTCGCGGTGAAGGTTGCGGAGGGCGAACAGCGCATCGAGCCGCTCGCCACGCGTCTCGCCGATGCCGATCAATATGCCGCTGGTGAAGGGGATTGCGAGTTCGCCCGCCATCCGGATCGTTTCCAGCCGCGCCGCCGGCCGTTTGTCGGGCGACCGGTAGTGCGGGCCGCCCTTCTCCCCCAGCCGGTCGGCAACGGTTTCGAGCATCAGCCCCTGCGACGCCGACACGTCGCGCAGCCGCCGCAAATCCTCGCGCGCCATCACCCCGGCGTTGACGTGCGGCAACAGCCCGGTCTTGCCCAGAACCAGCGCGCACATCTCGACCAGATAGTCGATAGTCGTCGCATGGCCCATCGTAGCAAGCGCATCGCGTGAAGCACGGTGACGAAGCTCGGGCTTGTCGCCGATCGTGAACAGCGCCTCGGTGCATCCCTGCGCAGCGCCAGCCCGCGCAATCGCCAGCACGTCGTCGGGCGTCAGATAGGCCCGTTCGTGGCGGTCGAGCGGGCGCGAGAAGGTGCAATAATGGCAATAGTCGCGGCACAGCTGCGTCAAGGGAATGAACACCTTGGGCGAGAAGCTCTGGAGCAGGCCATGCCCGGCATCGCGCAGGGTCCGTGCCTCGGCAAGCAGGCCGTCCGCCGCCCCGCCGAGCAGGTACGCGCGCAGCAGCCGATCCCCCCCCGCGATATGGTCGGCTGCGAACGGCACGCGCGATTGACTCCTTGCCCGCCGCACCTTCAATCGCAGGGCGGCTCGGCATCATGCTAAGCAGGTTCGTAAAGGGCGGACAATGATCGAGATTCGTCCCGTCACTGGCATCGGCGAGGTCGCAAAGGGCGATGATCCGGGTGCTGTTCTCGTCGAAGCGCTGACACGAATGTCACTGAAAGAAGGCGATATTCTCGTCGTCACCCAAAAGATCGTATCGAAAGCCGAAGGGCGGATGGTGGCGCTGGCAGACGTCGTGCCGGGATCGCGCGCCACCGAAATCGCAGGAGCGATTGGCAAAGACGCGCGGCTGGTCGAACTCGTGCTGGCGGAGTCTGTCGAGGTCGTGCGCGCCGCGCCCGGCGTACTCATTACGCGCCACCGGCTGGGACTGGTGATGGCCAATGCGGGGATCGACGCATCGAATCTCGGCCCCGGGCATGATGACTTTGCGCTGTTGCTGCCGGTCGATCCCGATGCATCGGCGGCGCGGATCGCCGATGCGGTCGAGGCCGCTATCGGCGTTCGTCCCGGGGTAGTCGTCTCGGACAGCTTCGGGCGACCGTGGCGGCACGGCGTCGTCAATGTCGCCATCGGCTGCGCGGGCATCCCAGCACTTTACGACAAGCGCGGCGAGCGCGACCGCGACGGCCGCGCGATGCAGGCCACGTTGATCGCTTATGGCGACCTGATTGCCTCCGCCGCAGGCCTTGCGATGGGCGAAGGCAGCGAAGGCGTCCCCGCAGCTCTGGTGCGCGGGCTGGTCCTCCCGGGCGCACCCTGCCCCGCCACCGCACTGGTGCGCGCGCCCGACGAGGATCTGTTCCGGTGAAGGTCGCGGTTCTCACCGGCGGCGTCGGGGGCGCAAAGTTCGTGCTCGGCCTGCAGCACTGCGCCGGGATCGAGCGGCTGACCGCCATCGTCAACACCGGCGACGATTTTCGCCACCTCGGCCTGCACATCTCGCCCGATATCGACACGTTGCTCTACACGCTGTCGGGCCAGTCCGACGCGGTGCAGGGCTGGGGGCGCGCGGGCGAAAGATGGGCATTCATGGCGGCGCTGAAGGCGCTGGGCGGGCCGGACTGGTTCAACCTCGGCGACGGCGACCTGGCGCTGCACGTGTGGCGCAGCGACCAGCTGCGACAGGGGAAAACGCCGTCAGCAATCACGACTGAAATCGCCGAATGCTGGGGGATCGGCGCGACGATCCTGCCGATGAGCGATGACCCGGTTGCGACATGGCTCGACACCGACGAAGGGTCGCTGGCGTTCCAGAACTACTTCGTCGAGCGCCAGTGCCGTCCCGTCGTCGGCAAAATCCGCTTCGAAGGTGCTGCGGGTGCCAAGCCCGCACCAGGCGTCGTTGCGGCGATCGAGGAGGCCGACATGGTGTTTATCGCGCCGTCGAACCCCTATCTGTCGGTCGATCCGCTGCTCGCCGTCCGCGACATCGCCACGGCACTCCGCAACACTGCCGCGCCCGTCATCGCCATCTCGCCGCTGGTGGGCGGCAAAGCCGTGAAGGGTCCGACGACAAAGCTGATGTCCGAACTGGGTATCGATCCCGACAACCGCGCCATCGCCGCGCATTACGAGGGCATCATTGACGGGATGATCCATGACGCAGGCGATGCGGGACCGGCATCGCTGCCCGCATGCGCGACAGCGACGCTGATGAGCGACCTCAGCGACAAGATCCGCGTCGCGCAGGCAGCATGCGATTTTGCACGCACGCTGGCGGGATGACCGGCTGGACCGCCATTGTCCCGCTCAATCTGGGCCGCGACTGCAAGACGCGGCTCGCGGGACGGCTGTCGCGTGCAAAGCGCGATCTGCTCGTCGCGGCAATGGCCGATCATGTCGTCGCCCAGTTGCGGGCAGCAAAAGACGTCGAGCGGATCGTCATGCTGTCACCCGAAACGCCGCAGACAGCCGGCGTCGTTTGGGCACGGGATTGCGGGCGCGGCCTGAACGCCGAACTCGCCCTTCTTTTCGGCCAGACATCGGTGCTCGTCGTCCACGCCGACCTGCCGCTGCTCGGCGCTGACGATATCGGTGCACTGATCGTGGCAGCGGAAGCCGCAGGTGCTGCCATCGCCCCCGACCGGACCGGGACCGGGACCAACGGGCTGGCGCTGGCTAGTGCCGCACAGCTAATACCCTGTTTCGGCGAGGGCAGCTTCGCGCGGCATCGCGCGCTCTTGTCCGATGCCGCGGTTGTCGAACGCGCGGGACTGGCGCTCGACATCGACACCCCGGACGATCTCGACGCTGCACGCGCTTCTGGCGCGTTGCCCATCGCCTGCCCGATATGACACCCCGCCCCGTTTGACTTGAGCTTTGCCGCGCGCCCACCGTCGACGCTTGGAGGAACGGAATGGCCGAGGGATCGCTGATCGGACAAGTCGCGCTCGTCACCGGTGGCGGCGGTGGTATCGGGCGCGCCATTGCCCTCGCCCTGGCCGGAGCAGGTGCGGATATCGTCATTGCCGACATCGTTCCCGAACGGTGCGACGAGGTCGCCGCACGGGTCGGGGAACTGGGCCGACGCGCGCTGCCCTGCCCTACCGACGTCTGCGATACCGACCAGATCCGCGCGGCAATCGCCACCGCCGACCGTGAGTTCGGTCGGCTCGACATCCTCGTCAACAATGCCGGCGGCGTGTCGGCACGGCCCTTTGCCGACCAGTCCGAGCGCTCATGGCGCAAGCACATCGACTTCAACCTCGTCAGCCTGTTCGCTGCCACCTCCGCAGCGGTTCCGCTGATGATCCGGGGCGGACGCGGCGGTGCCATCCTCAACGTGACCAGCATCGAGGGGTCGCGCGCCGCGCCGCTCTACGCCGTCTATGCCGCGTGCAAGGCGGGGATGAACAACTTCAACCGTACGATGGCGCTCGAACTCGGCCATCATGGCATCCGCGTCAATGCGATTGCGCCCGACTACACCGTCACACCGGGCACCAGCGGCAACACCAGCGGGCCGGTCGACGAAAGCATCTGGTTCCAGCCGACCCCGGCGCAGCACGACGCCACCGCACGCAGAATTCCGCTCCAGCGCGCGGGGATCGCCGAGGAATGCGGACAGGCGGCATTGTTCCTCGTCTCGCCCGCGAGCAGCTATATCACCGGCACCATCTTGCCCGTCGATGGCGGCGCCTGGGCGTCGGGCGGCTGGGTCCGCGACCGTGCGGGCAAATGGGTGCTCGCCGAAGCCTATCCCAATCTCGAGGAGCCCCCCGCATGATCGCGTTCAACATTCCGCTGCCCTTCGACCGTCACGACCCCGACAGCGAATTCTGTACGATGGAAGGGGTGGCGGAGATCGGCGCGGCCATCGAACGCGCGGGCTTCGCCGCCGCGCTGGTGACCGATCACCCGGTCCCGACCGGGCGTTGGCTCGATGCAGGCGGACACCTTGCGCACGACCCGCTCGTCATGCTGTCGCTGGTCGCGGCGGCGACGACGAAAGTGCGGCTCCAGACCGGCATCCTCGTACTCCCTTACCGCAACCCGTTCATCGTGGCGCGCGCCGTCGCCACACTAGATCGTTTCTCGGGCGGCCGCGTGACCATCGGTGTCGGCGCGGGCTATCTGAAAGGCGAATATCGCGCGCTCGGTGTCGATTTCGAGCAGCGTAACGAGTTGATGGACGAGTATCTCCGCGCGCTGAAACTGGCCCTGTCCGGCGAGGAGTTCGCTTTTGAGGGCACGGGATATGAGGCGTTCGGCAACCGCATCCTGCCCGGCCCGATCCAGACGCCGCACCCGCCGCTGCTCGTCGGCGGCAATGCCCGCCGCGCGATCCGCCGTGCGGTCGAGCTCGGCGACGGCTGGTATCCCTTTTTCACGGTGGGCGGCGTCTCGACTGCGACGACGCGGACGGCAGAGATCACAAATGAGGCCGAGCTGGCCGAGGCGCTCGCCTATATGCACGCCCATTGCGAAACCGTCGGGCGCGAGACGCCGCCGACGGTCGCCATCGGCAGCATCGTCAAGCCCGGCGAGGAATGGACGCCGCAAATGATCGTCGACCGCGCCGGACAATTTGCCGACATGGGGTTGGTCGCAGCGGGCATGAATATCGCGGGCCGCACCCGCGCCGAATGGTGCGACAATGCCGAGGCGTTCGGGGAAAGCGTGATCGCGAAGCTCGGCGCTGCCTGACCCGCTATTTCAGCCGCAAATGCTTGCGGAAAAACGTTGTCATGACCGCAAACGCTTCCTTCGATTCGGGCAGGCCGATGTCGTAGAAGAACGCGTGGCCGAGGCCGTCCCAGACGTGCAGGTCGGCGTCGACCCCTGCCTTGACCAGTTCGCGGTGGGTGTTGACCGCCGCACTCATTTCCATCGCCCGCGTTGCGGTAATCAGCAACGTCGGCGGGAAGCGTTTGAGGACTGCGGTATCGAGGACAGGCGAAGCCAGCGGATCGGTCAGGTCGCCCTCGGCAAAATAGCGGCGCGGCGCATCGTTGGACGGCAGGGCCTGAAACGGTCGCCCGAACGCGCGACTGTCCCCGCCCCAGCGTGCATCCGCCGACGCGCAGAAAATGCCGACGGCGGCCGGCAGCGGCAGTTTTTCCTTCTGGAACGCCGCCATCGCCTCTGCGGTTAGCAGCCCGCCAGCCGAACAGCCGAACACGGCGATATCCTGCGCTTTGTGGGTCTTGAGCAGCTCGCGATATACTTTGACGACGTCCTCGCTCGCGGCCGGGAACATCGCGTCGGGCGCCTGGCGATAGGTGATGCTGACGATCTCGACCTGCGCGAGGGCGGCGAGCGGGATCGATTCGACCATCCCGGTGCCGCCCGCGACACCCATGACAAAGCCGCCGCCGGGCAGGTTGAGCATGATCTTCTTGCGGTTCGCCGTCGGGATCGCTTTGACCGGCGTCGCATAGACGGCGGGCACACCGGCAATTTCGGTCGCGCGCGTCGTGACGCCATACATCTCGGTCAGCCGCTTGAGCCGCGCGCCCATCAGTTGAGGCATCATCTTGCGCGCCTCGCCGACCCGGCCCGAGGCGAGCGCGCGGAACATGCCCGCTTCGGGATCGGCGGGCGTGCGCGGCAGGGCCTTTTTCGCTTCCTCGCTGGTGTAAATCGAGGGCGGCAGCTTGAACGACGGTACGACGACAGTGCCATCGGCTTCGATCGTACCGCCCTTGCTGTCCTGCGCGCGGAGTGCGGTTTGGCCAAGCCCGAGCGCGGCGAGCCCAACCGCCAGTTTGAACATCCTGTGTCCGTGCATCGTCGATCTCCCTCTCATTCGAATGTCATCAGCCTGGCCTGATCCGACCGCTCGATCATCCCGTAAGCGACTTCGCCGTCCCAGCTGTAGCGCACGCCCGCCTGTTGCAGGTTGAGCCCCCCGATATCGGGATTGCCGATTCGGAAGGTCGACAGCACCGTCTCCCCTGCGATGCGGGTCAGGCCGAGTTCGGATTCGAGCACCAGCGAGACGTCGTCGCCGCGCGGCACGATCCGCCTGAGCCACGGCGCGTCGACAACACGCGCGGAGATCATCCGTCCGTCGAGGTAGAGGTACCCCTCGTTATAGGTGACGCTGCCGTCGTCGCGCGGCGGATAGGCGATATAACCGAACGCCCGACCGCCGGGGAACAGGCACGACTGCCAGCAATGTCCACGAAACCCGCCGAGCGGTCGCGCGCTCTGGCGGTGGATGCGAAGGCCCGTGCCCTTGAAGGGTCGCGTAGTGCCGTCGATTTCGTAAGTCCCGGTCGCACGGAAGAGGTGTTCGAAGCGATAGCCGATGCCCATGCTTTCGGCGTCGGCGCGCTCGGCAGCGCTGAGTTTCGACAGGTCGAGCGAAGCGTTCTCCTGCACCCAGGCGGAGGTCGCCATCACCATATCGATCTCGAATTTCACCGGCGAGCGCCGCGCCGTGTCGAGCCGACCCGCGATCTGGTCCGCCACATCGCCGTCCGCCGCGTCACCGTCGAAACGCGCGGTCCAGCGTTTGAACGGCTCGACACACTGAAACACCAGCGGCCCCGCGCCGATAATGGTCGGCCGACCAGCCGCATCGACTGGCTTCGGTGCAGGGCCGCGCCCGGGTCCGATCAGCACGCGGCCGCCGGGAAACGCCATGTTGAACTGAAACAGCCGGTCGTCCCAGCTTTTCGCCTCGGCCTCGATCCCCGTGCGCGGAAAGGCGAATGCGCCATTCTCCTCGACGAACCACAAGGACACGCTCTCGCGCATCTCGGGGTCGGTCGGGCAGGCGGCGAAGACATGGTCCTTGTCGAGGGCGAGGCCACTGCTGAGTTCTCCGCCCGTCATCCTGCAACTCCGAAGCGACCGGTGTAGAAGGCGAACCGCGCGGCAAGGGTGGCCACGTCGATCCCGAAATCCGTCGGATCGACCTTGTGGCTGCCGTGCTTTTCGCGCGCATTGGCCGCGCGCCACGCCTGCATCCGCGCGCGGGTCGTGTCGGTCAGTTCCTCGCCCAGCCAGTCGTAGAGTTGCTCGATGACCATAAAGGGATCGGCCTGAAACGGCGCAAAGTGGACGTCGAAGAAGCGGTGGTCGTTGCCCGCATCGCGGAACGCGATCATCCGGCTCATGCCCAGTTCGCAGAAATCGGTGGTCAGGTCGCCGAGTGCGGGCTTGTCGGCAGCATCCGAATAGGCGCTGCCCAGTTCGAAATACAGGTCGGCGACCGAGGGGATGACCTGCGCGACATTCCGATGCGTCATCCAGAAACGCGCGTCGGGAAATACGCTATCTAGTGCGCCGATGAAGAGCGAGTGGCTCGGGTTCTTGAGCCGCCAGCGCGTCGGGGGACATCGCCATTGCAGCAGTTTCAGCACGCGCTTCACATAGCGGTAGGTCGGGACGAGATCGGCGCGGTGGTTGAGCCATTCGGTATAGCTCGGCACGTTTGCAAACGCCTGGAACAGCTGCGACTTGAAGTCGTAACCCATGAAGGTCTGGCATTCGCTTGGGCTTGTCGCGCTCGACGGGACCATTGCCTTCATGCGCGGGAACAAGCGGTCGCGGCGTTCCATCGCGGCTTCGGCACGGGCGATGCGCGGGTCGCTGTCCTGCTTCTCAAGCTCGGGCGGCGGACAAGGTGCCTGCGCCTCCCAGTTGCGGATCGAGCGCGCGGCAGGGTCTTCGGCAAGCAGGCACGACAGCGCGGTCGATCCGGTGCGCGGCAGCCCAAGCCCGATCAGCGGGGCGACGATCTGTTGTTCGTCGATTTCAGGATGCCGGGCGTACCAGTGCTCGACCTGCAACCGGCACGACAGCAGATCGACGATCTGCGCGTCGAACGCCGCCGCACCCATTTCGGTAAAACGTGCCTCGCGGTCCGCCGCTTCGACCAGAATCTCCAGACCTTCGCGGAAACTATCGTCACCAAATTCGGCAAGTCCTGTGGTCGCACAGGCGCGGTCCATCAATTCTGTAACGCGCGCCATGGCCTTGGCCTCTCCCGGCTTGGGAGAGCAGGCTAACGTCAATGCCGGACGCGGGTCACTGTCCGGTCTCCATCCATCGGCGCGGCGATGCGACTTGCCGCCGGTCAGTCGGCCGCCATCGCCGGGATAACCACCAGCCGGTCGAGGATTTCCGCGATGCGATCGACCCCGAAATCCGGATCTTGGTGTAGCCACCACGCAATAATCTCGACGGTCGCGCTGACGGCAAACACGACCCGCAATTCGTCAGGAAGCCACCCGCCGACTTCGCCTTCGGAGTCCGCAATCCGTTTTGCCTGCGCAATGAATTCCTGTTTGAGCGCCGCCGCTGCCCCGCCCGTCAGCAGCGCGGACCAGAGCGCACGGCGCAACGCGACATAGTCGAATAGGGTGATGCACGACTGGCGCGTGTCCGCCGCGAACAGCACCGGCAGCGCCCGCTGAAGCAACGCCGCGATTTCTCCCGCGGCAAGGTCGTGGAGCAGCGCATCCTTGGAGGGGTAGTGGCGAAAGAACGTCGCGTAGCCGATACCCGCTTCCTTGGCGATTTCACGGATCGTGACCTGATCGAACGGTCGCATCTCGATCAGGCGCAACAAGGCGTCGAGCAGCACCTGGCGGGTCCGCACCTGCCGGGCATCAGTCTGAGTTGACGGCGCGTCGTTCATTTGTTTATGATACACTATAGATCATAAAAAGGCGAGGCCTGTGATGACGTTGGCATTAGATATGGTCGGCGAAAGCGCCGATGCTTGCCCCTTCCACGCCGACCGCGACGACCGCAAGACCGCGCAGGTCGCGGCACGCCGGGCCAGGCACGACAAAGGCACCAAACTGAACGGCTCGTTCGCTTTCGCGCGCGACGCTCTGCGAAGTCCGGCGATGGTCCAGGGCGGCGGGGGGGCGGAATTTTTCGACACCAGCGAGCCTGACAAAGCGCCGGTGTTTTTTCTGGAAGGCGCGCCGCACAAGAAAAAGCGCGCGACGATTGCGCGCTATTTCACGCCCAAGATCATCACCACGCGCTATCGTAATATCATCGAACAGGTCATCGCGACGCAGCTGGGTGAATTGCAACGTACCGGTCGTGGACGCCTCGATCTGATGAGCTTCGATCTGGCGGTCGCGGTTGCCGCCGACATTGTCGGCCTCAACAACAGCGACCGGGGCAGGATGGCACGCCGTCTGGCGGTCTCGCTCTCCGCAGCGTTCGTCTACAAAGCCAATTATGTAGGTCGCCTCTATCTGTCGGCAAAAAAGGCGCTGAACGCGATCGATTTTTTCTACCGCGATGTGAAGCCCGCCATCCGCGCGCGGCGGGCTAATCCGCAGGACGATATCCTGTCGCACCTGCTGCGCGAAGGCTATCGCGAAAAAGCCATCCTGATGGAATGCATGACCTATGCCGCCGCCGGGATGGTCACGACACGCGAGTTCATTGTGGTGGCGGCATGGCAGATGTTCGACCGGCCCGAGCTGAAAGCGCGGTTCCTGAAAGGAGACGAAGCCGAACAATTTGCGATTCTGCTCGAAATCCTGCGGCTCGATCCCATCGCGCACTTCCTCTATCGCCGCACCGACTTGGAGGGGGTGGAACTCGCCGCCGAGCCCATCGAGCGCGGTGTCAATTACGCGCTCGACTTGCGCGCTGCCAACGTCGACGAGGCTATCGTCGGCGCCTGTCCCCTGGCCATCGATCCTGACCGCGCGGCGCGGCTCAAGACCAACGGGTCGTTCCTCAGCTTCGGCGACGGCGCGCATCATTGCCCCGGCTGGCAGGTTGCGCTGCACGAGACGCGGCTGTTCCTCGACGCGCTGTTGCGTGTTCCGGGCATCCGCCTCGACCGCGCGCCCGATATCGGCTGGATCGATCTGTTGCAGAGTTACGAACTGCGGAACGCGGTGGTGGCCTGTGACGTCAAATAGCACCACCGCGCTTGAGACGCTGATCGCCCGCGAGGAAATTCGCCAACTCGCCTCGCTCTATTCGCGCGGGGTCGACCGCCAGGATTTCGCGCTGTTGCGGACGCTTTACACTTCGGACGGGTGGGATTCGCACGGGAGCCATTTCGACGGCCACGCGCAGGCCTATGTCGATTTCCTCGAACACAGCCTGCCGCACATGCACATCGGCAATCACTTCGTGTGCAACCATTTGATCTCGGTCGATGGCGATACGGGCGAGGGTGAGGTCTATGCCATCGCCTGGCACCTGATCCCTGACGGCACGGGCGGGCTGAAGCACGACATTCAGGGCGTGCGCTACATCGACCGCTACCGGCGCGAGGACGGGCACTGGCGCTTCGCCAAGCGGACCGTATCATTCGACACGAAGATCGTCCGTCCCGCCGACGATCATGGCGCGAAACCAGATCCGACGCGCGACCTCAGCTATGCCGAGCTGACATCGGTCCTGTTCACGCGCGGCGTGTAACTTCGCTGCGGCGGTATGTCGGGTGAGGCGTTGACTAGCGCCCTGCAGATGGATGACGGCTGTGCGTCTAGACCTGCCCAATCGAGGAAAACAGCATGACACGATCGCTTCAGGGCCGGGTGGCGGTCGTCACTGGCGGCGGTTCGGGCATCGGGCGCGCGATCGCGATCCGGCTGGCCGAGGATACCGCCAAGGTCGCGATCTGGGACATCAATGCAGCCGGGGCGGAGGAAACCGCTGCAATGATCCGCAGCGCGGGCGGGGTTGCGCTGGCGCTCGATGCCGATTGCTCCGACAAAGCCGCGATCAAAGCCGCCGCAGATCAGACCCGCGCCACGCTCGGCAAGATTGCGATCCTCGTCAACAACGCCGGCATTGCGCCGTTCACGCCCTTCCTCGACAGCGACGACGACCTGTTCGACAAAGTGATCCGCATCAACCTGCGCGGGCCATGGCTGATGACCAAGGAAATCCTGCCAGACATGCTCGCCGCCGGATGGGGGCGGGTTATCAATATCACTTCCTCGTCGGTGCAGACCGGATCTCCGGCGCAGGGCCACTACGTCGCATCTAAAGGCGGGTTGCTGGGCATGACCAAGGCGCTGGCGCTCGAATTTGCGCCCACAGGCGTCACGTTCAACGTGAT
The DNA here is from genome assembly GCF_024758725.1 of Sphingomonas sp. SUN039. Lineage (NCBI taxonomy): Bacteria > Pseudomonadati > Pseudomonadota > Alphaproteobacteria > Sphingomonadales > Sphingomonadaceae > Sphingomonas > Sphingomonas sp. SUN039. The sequence continues at coordinate 1,846,431 of NZ_CP096972.1, forward strand.
TCCGCCCGGCTTCATCGACACCCCGATGCTGCGCGCGGCCCCCATCGACGCCGAAGCATTTGCCCAGACCCTTCCGATGAAGCGCATCGGCAAGCCCGAAGATATTGCGGCCGCCGCCGCCTATCTCGCGTCGGAAGAGGCAAGCTACATCACCGGCCAGACCATCAGCACCAACGGCGGCAGGTATATGGGCTCGCACTGATGCGCCTTGTCGGCAAAGTCGCGATCATCACCGGTGCCGGGTCGGGCATGGGCAAGGCAATGGCGGAGGTCTTCGTTCGCGAAGGTGCGAAGGTCGTGCTGGCCGACATCAGCGGTGAGCAGGATGCGGTGGCGATGCCGCTTCGCGATGCTGCCGTCGCGGTCCATTGCGATGTCGCCGACGAGGATCAGGTCCAGGCCCTGATCGCGACCGCCGAGAACCGCTTCGGGCGGCTCGACATCCTGTGCAACAATGCCGGGTTCGGCGGCGGGATGGCCCCGCTGGCCGAGCAGACCAGCGAGCATTGGGACCGCGTCCATGCGGTCAACATCCGCGGCGTCTTCCTCGGCATGAAATACGGCATATTGTCGATGCTCAAGACCGGCGGCGGGGCGATCGTGAACACCGGGTCGGCATCCGCCGTGATCGGCTGGAAAGGGCATGGCGTGTACGGCGCGGCCAAGGCGGGCGTGCACCAGATGACCCGCGTCGCCGCGCTCGATTATGCCAAGGCGGGCATCCGCGTGAACGCCATCGCGCCGGGAACGATGTGGACCGGCCTCGTCCCCCAGTCGAAGGAGGTGTCGGAACCGCCCGCAGGCGGCTGGCGGCTGCCCGGCATCCCGATGGACCGCTGGGGCACATCGACCGACATCGCCAACGCCGCACTGTTCCTCGCGAGCGACGAGGCCGCGTACATCACGGGGGTTATCCTGCCGGTTGACGGGGGATATTGCATCGGCTTTTCGGGGATGGGTGCCGAACATAGCGGCGCGCCCGATCCGGCTGGCTGAGCATCGCCCCGCCGTTATCCGGATCGCGCGATAGTCTTTACCCCACGCCGTCATTACGCTCCGCCCGAAGGTCGAAAGCGACCAGTTTTGCACGAATGGGCGGGACGAGGATCGGACATGGGCTATCTGTCGGAACTGCTGAAGAACTGGCGTCCGCTGCTGGCCGCGACCATCGGCCTCGGCTGCGGGCTCGGCATGAACAGCTATGTGATGAGCATCATGGCGCCGCATCTGATCCAGGATTTCGGCTGGACCCGTGCGACCTTCGCCGCAGTCGGCGCTCTAGGCCTGTTCAGCGTTCCCTTCTTCCCGCTGGTCGGGCGCCTCACCGATATGTTCGGCGTCAGGGCCACCGCCATGATCGGCGTGATCGTCGGGCCGCTGTGCTTTTTCGGGCTGAGCCACATGAACGGCGACATCCGCATGTATGTCGCGCTCTATCTGGTTCAGGGCATCATTTGCATCACGACGACGGCCACCGTCTATGCGCGTATCGTCGTGCAATATGTGAAGGGCGCGCGCGGTCTCGCACTTGCCATCGCGGCGTCGGGTTCCGCGCTGACCGGGGCCATTGGCGGGCCGCTGCTCAACGCATTCGTCGAAGGGCACGGGTGGCGAGCGGGTTATTGGGTGGTGATGGGCTTTACGGCAGTCGCCGGGGCTACGGCGCTGCTGCTGATGCCGCCCGAGAAGAAGGATCCCAATGCACCGCCGCGCCGCAAGGCGGCTCGCGAAGATTACGGCGCGATATTCGCCAATCGTGCGTTTTGGGTGCTGGGCGCGGCCATGATCCTGTGCAACCTGCCGCAGGTCATCGCACTTACCCAGATCAACCTGGTATTGCTCGCCAACGGAGTCACATCGGCCGGCGTGACCGGCATGGTGGCGGTCCTGCCGATCGGCGTGCTGGTGGGGCGGTTCATCAGCGGCCTGGCGCTCGACCGGTTCCCGTCATGGATCGTTGCCATGGTCAGCCTCGGCCTGCCAGCCATTGGGCTTTGGCTGATCGCGTCGCCCTATGACTCGACCGCCGTGCTGACGCTCGCTGTCCTGCTGATCGGGCTTGCCTTCGGGGCCGAAGGCGACCTGATCACCTATCTCGTCGTCCAGCATTTCGGTGTCCGCGTGTTCAGCAGCGTGATGGGTCTGATGACCGGAATCATCTCGGTATCCGCAGCTCTCGGTGCCATCCTGATCAGCGTGACCCTGAAGATGACCGACGGCTATACTGCATTCATGCTGATCGCGGGCACCACCGCCGCCATCGGCAGCCTGTTGTTCGCATTGATGCCGCGACAGCCGACGCCGGTTGCAGACCCCGTCGTCGCGGAAGAGGCGGCCTTCGCTTAACCCAGCGGCTCCGGCGCGCCCGCTCCCATGTATGCCGCCAGATTGCGGTGCAGGCTGACGATGCTGCGTTCCATATAAGGATTGGGCTGGGTGCCCCGGAACCCGACGTTTTTCATCCCCTGCTGCACGGCGGCCATGTTGGTGAAATCCTGTTGCAGGACGGGCGGCCAGTCGTTCGGTTCGGTGTAGGCCCATTCGGTCGCGGGCGCTTCACCTGCCGGATAAAGCTCGTACACCGCCGCCTCGAAGATGCATTTGTCGGGGTCGGTGCCATAGGGCCGCGCCGCGTAGCAGAGCATGTTGTTGACCGCCTGCCCGATCTGGAAATTGGGGAAGATCTGCCATGCGGTCCCGGCCTTGGCGGTATGCGCCGGGTCGACCGTCGGCCAGACGACACCGCGCGCGGCATCGGCGGCGCGGGCGGACTGGATCCAGTGTTTCGACACGTCGGCGGCGGGCGTATCCTCGGGCAGCTCGTCGACCAGCCGCCGTGCCGCATCGACCAGGGTCATCGTCGTGTTGGTGTTGGCGTTTTCCCAGGTGAAGACCTGCATCTCGGCGGTCGAGACGCGCGGGTCGGCGCCGCTGCCCAGCCGCAGCTTGCCCGCGTCCTCGCCGATGTCTTTGGGCGCTTCATAGCCGATATGGGTGTGCAGGCCGTGGCTGCGCGCCCAGCCGCGGAACTGGCCGAACTCGTTGAACTCGGGATGCGTGGTCGAAACGTGATAGGTCTCGGCGAAGGCCTCCATCGCGACCTTCCAGTTGCACTCGAACACCACCCATTTGCGCCAGCGCGGGCGCATGTTCTGGAGTTCATAGGGTTCGAGCAGCGAGGCGGCGGGATCGAGATAATCTGCCAACGGCCCGGCGTCGGGATCGAGATTGATCCACAGCCAGCCGCCCCACTCATCGACCTGCACCGTGCCGAGGCTGGTGCGATGTTCGTCGAGGCAGCCCTGCCAGTCATCCTTGTGTTCGACGTACGTATTCTTGCCGTGCAGGTCGAAGGTCCAGCCATGGAACCCGCAAATGAAATTCGCCTTTGTGCCGCGCGCGTTGCGGGCGCCCGCAGGCGTATCGATCAGGCGGCGGCCGCGATGCGGACAGACATTGTGATAGGCGCGCAGGCTATCGGGCGCGGTCCGCACGATGATGACCGAATCCGGGCCGATATCGTAAGTGATGTAGTTGCCGACCTCGGGAATGTCCTCGACGCGCCCCGCTTGCAACCAGGTCTTGCGCCACAGTCGCTCCTGCTCGGCACGGGCGTAATCGGGCGACGTGTAAGCTTCGGGGCCGATGGTGACGGGCCGGGCAATATCGAGTGTGGTCGTCATGATCAGCGTCCCTTCCAAACCGGTTTGCGCTTTTCGGAGAAGGCGCGCGGCCCTTCCTGCGCGTCGTCGCTGTTGTAAGCCGTCTCATGCGCTGCATAGCCCGCGTCGAGCGCCGCGCTCCGGCCCATCTCGGTCGCGAGCATCACCGTGCGCCGTGCGGCATCGACCGACAGCGGGGCGCCCTCGATCACCTCGCGCGCGAGTTCCAGTGCGACATCGAGCGTCTTGCCCGGCTCGGCGAGGCGGTTGACGAGGCCGATCTCATAGGCGCGCTGTGCGCTGATCGGCTTCCCCGTCAGCACGATTTCCATATAGATGCGTTGCGGGATCATGTGAATCAGCGGCGTCGACCATGGAGATCCGCGACCGACCTTGACCTCGGTGATCGCGAATTTCGCCTCGGTCGAGGCGACGCACAGGTCGCACCCCTGCGCGATCATCCAGCCGCCCGCAAAGGCGACACCGTTGACCGCGGCTATCGTCGGTTTCGACAGCGCGATATTCTCGTACGGCACCGGGAACATGTCGCGCGGCGGAGTTTTGAGGCCCGTCTCGACCATTTCCTTGAGGTCGCCGCCCGCGCAGAATGCCTTTTCGCCCGCGCCGGTCAGAATGGCGATGCGCGCGCTGTTGTCGGCATCGAAGCGCGCCCATGCCGCACGCAGCCCGTCACGCACTTCCTTCGCCAGGGCATTGCGTTGCTCGGGCCGGTCGATGGTCAGGATCGCGATCCCGTCGCCGGTCACGTCGTAGCGGACAGCATCGCCCATCAAAAACCTCGCCTTGCTATGTCGAATGCCGCGCGATCGAGTTCCTCGCGGAAGTCGGGATGCGCGATGGCGACCATCCGCTTTGCCCGTTCGGCAAGCGACCGGCCCTTCAGCTCCGCCGCGCCATATTCGGTGACGACGACATCGACTTCGCTGCGCGCGGTGGTGACCGGTCCCGACAGCGCGGTCACGATCTTGCTGATCGTGCCGCCCTTGGCCGTCGCGGCAAGCGCCATGATCGAGCGCCCGCCCGGCGAGCGTGCCCCGGCGCGGACATAGTCGACCTGCCCGCCCGTGCCGCCGAAATAGCTGCTCCCGCTCTGCTCGGCATTGACCTGCCCGGTCAGGTCGACTTCCAGCGCCGAATTGATCGTGACCATCTGCGGGATCAGCGCGTGGACGGCGGCGCTGTGGGTATAGTCAGCGCTGCACATGCGGATCGCGGGGTTGCGGTGCGCGAAATCATAGAGCCGCTTCGTTCCGATCAGCGCGCCATTGATCGACACACCGGTATCGATCGGCTTGCGCGCGTTGGTCAGCACGCCGGCCTCGGCGAGATCGACCAGCCCGTCGCCGAGCATCCCCGAGTGCACGCCCAGATCCTTGCGGTCGCCGATAAGGCGCAGCACCGCGTCGGGAACTGCGCCGACGCCGGTCTGGAGCACCGATCCATCCTCGATATAGCCCGCGATATGGCGCGCGATGGCTTCGTCGGTCGGGCCGATCTTGGCAGGCGCGACCTCGACCGGCGGGCGCGCGACGTGGACCGCGACGTCGATATCGGACCCGGCGAGCAGGCTATCGCCATAGACGAACGGCATCTGGTCGTTGACCTCGGCGATCACGACCCGTGCCTTCGCCACCATGTCGCGGAGGTGGTCGGCAATCAGGCCGAAGCTGTGATTGCCGTCAGCATCGGCGGGGCTGACCTGCACGAATGCAACGTCGCAGCCGATGATGCCGTCGGCGATCATTGGCCCGATCTGACCGACATGACAGGGAATAATGCCCAGCTTGTGCGCCGCCGCCATCGTCCGCAGCACGCCAATGGCACCCATGCTCGACAAGGCAAAGCTGTCCGACGTTTCCGGCGTAAACCGGCCCGAAAAGCTGGTCGCGATGAAGGCGGACAAGTCGCCGATGCCCGCCCCTTGCGCGATGAGCGCCTCGACCAAAGTCGCCGGCTCGCCGCACGCCTGCCCCATGACGATACGGTCGCCGTGCCGCAGATATTGGCCGAGATCGAGTCCGGCAGCATCGGTTTCGACGGTCATCGCACCGACGCGAGCAGCGCCTGTGCGCGCGACAGATAGGGCCGGTCGAGCATCCCGCCCTTGTACCCGATCGCACCGACGCCCGGGTTGGCCGCGAACACATCGACAATGGTCTGCGCTTCTTCGATCTCTTCCGCCGTCGGCGTGAACGCCGCGTTGATGACATCGACCTGCGCCGGATGGATCGCGAGCATCCCGCGGTAGCCGTCGCGCCGCACCTTTTCGGCGCGCGCCTTAAGACTCTCCAAATCACGGAAGTCGCCCTGGATCGTCTCGACCGCCGTCACCCCTGCCGTCGCTGCACCAAGCAGGCACAGGCTGCGCGCGAGTTCATAGGTGAAGCCATAGCTGCCATCGGGATTGCGGTTCGAACTCGCGCCAATGGAGTCGGCCAAATCTTCCGCACCCCAGGTCAGCGCGACAACACGCGGCGCGCCCTTATAGCTGCCGGTGTGGAACATGGCCTCGGCAGTTTCGGTCACCAGCACGATCACCGGCGTCGACCCAATCGCGATGTCATGCGCCGCCTCGAACGCCGACAGATAGTTGTCGAGCCTCTCCACATCGGCACGCCCATAAACCTTGGGCAACATGATCCCGCCCGGTTTTGCGGGCATTACGGCAGCCAGATCATCGAGCGTCCACGGGCCGTCGAGCGGATTGATCCTCACCCACAAACGGCTGCGGTCGCCAGCATACCCAGCCAGAAAGTCGTGCACCATGCGGCGCGCGAGCGGCTTGTTTTCGGGCGTCACCGCATCTTCGAGATCGAACAGCGCGATGTCCGCCGCACTCTCCGCAGCCTTGCCCATCTTCTTGTCGCTGTCACCCGGCGCAAACAGCCAGGAGCGCATTTTCAGGGGCGCAGGCTCAATAGGATTTGGGGAGGTCAAGCACCTTCTCCGCAATGAAATTCAGGATCATGTGCGGGCTGACCGGCGCCGTGCGCGGGATAAGGCTTTCGCGCAAATAGCGTTCGACATGATATTCCTGCGCATAACCCATGCCGCCCAATGACAGCATCGCCGTATGGCATGCCTCGAACCCGAACTCCCCTGCAAGATATTTGGCGGCGTTCGCCTCGACCCCGCACTCCTCGCCCTTGTCGAACAAGGTCGCGGCCTTCATCGCCATCAGGTTCGCCGCCTCCAGTTGCGCCCAGCATTTGGCGAGCGGGTGCTGGATGCCCTGGTTCATGCCGATGGGCCGGTCGAAGACGATGCGTTCGCGGGCATAAGTCGCCGCGCGCTTTATTGCCGCCCGCCCCAGCCCGACCGCTTCGGCCGCAAGCAGGATGCGCTCGGGATTGAGGCCATGGAGGATGATCTTGAACCCGTCGCCCTCGGCGCCGATCCGGTCCTCCTCGGGCACGAAGAGGTCGTTGATGAACAGCATCGTCGAACCGACCGCGTGCCGCCCCATTTTGGGGATCAGCCGGTGCTCGATCTTGGTCCGGTCGAGCGTGGTGAAGAACAACGACAGTCCTTGCGTCTTGCGTTCGACCTCCTCAATGGGCGTGGTGCGAACGAGCAGCATGATCTTGTCAGCGACATGCGCGTTGGTGATCCAGATCTTCTCGCCGGTGACCAGATAACCGCCGTCGCACTTCACCGCGCGCGTCTTGAGCTTGGTCGTGTCGAGGCCGGTGTTGGGTTCGGTGACGCCGAAACAGATTTTCTCTGCGCCGCTCAGTACCGGCGGGATCATCCGTTGTTGCTGCTCGGGCGTGCCGAACAGGCGCACCGGCTCCATGCTGAACACAGGGCCGTGGATGCTCGACGCGCCCGCCATGCCGCCGCCGGATTCGGCCACCGCCTGCATCATGATCGCGGCTTCGGTGATGCCGAGGCCGGAGCCGCCGCAATCCTCGGGCATGGCGATGCCGAGCCAGCCGGCATCGGCCATCGAGCGATAGAAATCCTCCGGAAACTTGCCCTCGCGGTCGCGCGCCAGCCAATATTCGTCCGGATAGGGCGCGCAGTGCTTCAGGATCGTGTCCCGGATGTTCTGCTGGTCCTCGGTAAAGGCAAAGTCCACGTGCGCGCTGTCCCTCGGCGACCGGCCCGGTCGCGGATTCACGAGGTAGCTGCGGCAACAGGGCCGCACAACCGAAGCCCGTGCACATATCGGCCCGGCGAAGGCGCAGGCCTGTTTTTCGCCGACTGTCTCGCCTAGCACGTTCGCACAAAAATTAGGGGGAGATCGACATGGCTGCACCGGAAGCCGCGAGCGAATGGCGGCGCTATCCGATGCTGCCGGTTGCCGCTGCACTCGGCTATGCGACCAGCGTCATCCATATCTACGGCCTCGGCCCCTATATCGAGCCGATCAGCACCGCCTTCGGTTGGTCGCGTACGCAAACCACCTTGGGGCTGACGCTCCAGACCTTGGTCGCCGCCGTATTTGCCATCCCGATGGGGATGCTCGTCGATCGCATCGGCCCGCGCCGCCTCGCGCTGTTCGGGGTCGTCGCGACGACCGGCGCATTCGCGCTGCTCGGCACCGCGACCGGCAGCCTCGCCAACTGGCTGGCACTCTGGAGCCTGCTGGCCATCGCCGCGCTCTTCGTTCAGACGACGATCTGGACCAGCGCCGTCGCCACCCGGTTCGAGGCATCACGCGGCATGGCCTTTGCCGTCACCCTGTGCGGCGCGTCGGTCGCCCAGGCGATTTTTCCGTTTCTGGGGGCGAAGCTGATTGCGGCCTATGGCTGGCAAAGCGCGGTGGCGACGCAGGCCGGGCTGTGGTGTGCGGTCGCGCTGCCCCTGCTGCTGCTGTTCTTTCGCGGGGCGCACGATACGGCTCCCGGTAGAGGCGAGACCAAGCTCGAGCGTGCACCGCTGTCCGGCGCAACGCTGGCCGAGGGTCTGTCGTCCAGCGTCTATTGGCGGTTGTGGCTGGCCAGCCTGTTATTCACCTTCACGATCATCGCGCTGGTCGTACATTTCGTGCCGATCCTGACCGGGCGCGGCATGGGCAAGCTCGAAGCGGCGGGTCTTGCAGGCCTCGTCGGGCTGTTTTCGATTGCCGGCCGCCTCGGCACCGGGGTGTTGCTCGACCGGTATCGCGCCGCGCGCGTCGGCGCGGTCGTTTTCCTGTTGCCGGTGGGGGGATGCCTGATCCTGATCGCAGGCGGCACCAGCGCGATCGGCACTGCCGCCGCCGCCGCGCTGATCGGCCTGACCTTGGGTGCCGAAGTCGATGTCCTGGTGTACCTGACCGCCCGCCATTTCGGTCTGAAAAACTTCGGCGCGCTTTACGGCGGCCTGCTGACAGCACTGTCGATCGGCACGGCAACGGGACCGCTCGGTGCATCGGCGGTGTTCGATACGTACGGCAACTACACGCCGTTCCTGTGGCTCACCATCGCCTTCATGATCGCGAGCAGCCTCGCGCTGGTCACCCTGCCCCGACCGACCTTCGACGCGGCGAAGGGGTGACGGTGGCGCAACGCCCGCCCGTCGCGATTGTCACCGGGGCCAGTCAGGGCGCGGGACGCGGGATTGCCCTTGCGCTCGGCAGCCATGGCTGCACCGTTTATGTCACGGGCCGCTCGGTCGCAGCGCTCGACGCGACAGCCGCCGCCGTCACCGCCGCCGGTGGACAGGGCATTGCCGCCGTAACCGATCACGCCGACGACGCGCAGGTTGCCGCGTTGTTCGACCGGGTGTCGCGCGAGCGAGGCCGCCTCGACATCCTCGTCAACAATGCCTGCGCCATCCACGACCGGCTGACCGATTCGGGCCATTTCTGGGAAAAGCCGCTCGAGATCGGCAATATGATCGACGTGGGGGTCCGCAGCGGTTTCGTCGCGAGCTGGTACGCTGCGCCGGTGATGGCCGCGCAACGCAGCGGGCTGGTCGTGTTCACCTCGGCCCCCGGCGCGGTCCATTATGTCTTCGGCCCCGCCTATGGCGCGCACAAGGCGGGCGTCGACAAGATGGCCGCCGACATGGCGGTCGATTTCCGCGAGTTCGGGGTGGCGGCGCTGTCGGTCTGGATGGGATCGCTTGCCACCGGACGCGTCCTCGACCTGATCGCTGCCGATCCGGCGAAATACGGGCGGCTGAGCGACACGCTCGAAACCCCTGAATATACCGGGCACATCATCTGGGGGTTGTTCAACGATCCGGAACTGATGAGCCTGTCGGGCCGGGCCGTCATCGGCGCCGACATGGGCAAACGCTACGGCGTCCCCGACGCCAACGGACGCTATCCGCCATCGGTGCGCGAGACGCTTGGCGTCGAGCCGCATGTCGCGCACCCGCATATCATCCGCTGAAAGGACCGTCATGCCCGACCTCGACCAGCTGCAACGCGACGTTGCGTATCTGATGGACCGGCGCGCGATCGAGGATTGCGTCAACGGACACGCACGCGGGCACGATCGCTGCGATGCCGATTTGATCACCGCCGCCTATCATCCCGACGGCGTGGACGAGCACGGCTCAGCGGCGATCAACAGCGGGACCGACTATGCCGAATGGGCCAACGCCATCCACCGCGGCGGGTCGGACCTGTGCCTCCACAATATCACAACGCACATCTGCGAGATCGACGGCGATACCGCGCACACCGAAAGCTATGTTCTGGTCGGTCTGCTGAACCCCGGCGGCAAGTCGGCGCGGTTCATCAACGGGCGCTACATCGACCGGCTCGAAAAGCGGGACGGCGCGTGGAAAATCGCGCTGCGGCGCTGCACCGTCGATGTGCTGATCGCGGGCGATGCATCGATCCTCGACATGCCGCAGTTCAAGGCGGGCGGGTTCGTCAAGGGCGCGCGCGATACCGGCGATCTCGCTTATCGCCGTCCGCTCACGCTCGAAGATCCCGTGACACGCTGGTGACCCTGGCACCTATCGGCGCAGCGATGAATGAACATGCCGCGCCGATGATGCTTGCACGCGGTTAGGCCGTCCTTACCACCCTCGGATCGAACACGCTTGAGAGGTATGCAATGGCTGACATTCCGTTCCGGGTTACCGATCCCGAGCGCATTCCGGCCAAACGCTATTACGACGCAGGGTTTGCGGCTCTCGAAAACGAGAAGCTGTGGCCGCACGTCTGGCAGATGGCGTGCCGGCTGGAGCAGGTCGAAAATGTCGGCGACTGGGTCGAATATTCGAACCTCGGCAAGTCGGTCATTGTCGTCCGCACCAAAGACGGGGTGAAGGCGTTCCACAACGCCTGCCGTCACCGCGGTGTACCGCTCGCGAGCGAAGGCGGTCACGGCAATTGCAAGACGCAGGGGTTCATCTGCCCCTTCCACGGCTGGCGCTGGAACGCGGAGGGGCAGAATACCTTCGTCTATGGCAAGCACATGTTCAGCGAAGCCCAGCTCGACCAGGCCGATCTCGCGCTGAAGCCCTGCAGGCTGGAAACGGCGCTGGGATGCGCGTTCATCAACTTCGACGATGCGGCGCCGACCCTGCGCGACACCATGGGGCCGATCCTCGACCGGATGGAAGCGCATGGCGCGAGCAAGCTGCGCGCCGAATGGTGGTATGCCACCGTGCTCCCGGCGAACTGGAAGCTGGCGATGGAGGCCTTCATGGAGGGCTATCACGTCATGCGGACGCATCCGCAGCTGCAACAGGCCGCGCCGATGCTCTACAATTCGATGTACGGCATGGACACCGGCGGAATCGGTGTCCCGATCAACCCGAACCTCGACATCAAGGGCAATATCGCCGCGCAGATCAAACATCTGGGCCTGCTGAGCGAAGGCATGGCGGGTATGGTCCACGCCAAGGAAGTCGCGATTGCCAGCCAGATCACCGACATCCAGGTCGACGATCCGCAGATGGCGATCATGCACTGGTTCGGCGCGGTCAATCACCAGATTACCGAACAGCTTCGCGCCGCCGGAGAGGACGTGCCCGATCTCAACGCCGTTGCGGTGTCCCACCCGGTCAACGCGGTCGAGTTCTTTTTCCCGCATTATTTCCTGCTGCCGATGTTCAGCTCGATGTCGGCCTACCGCATCCGTCCCAACGGTCCGGAGAGCTGCATCTTTGAGCTGTGGTCGCTGACCCATGTCGCCGAGGGACAGGCGCACGAGACGCCGATGGAGCCAACCGTGCTGCCGTTCGACAGCGACAAGTTCCCGCCGATCCCGCGCCAGGATTATTCGAACATCCCGATCCAGCAAAAGGGGCTGCATGCCGAAGGGTTCGATTTCATGCGGCTGGGCAAGGACATCGAAGGGATGATCAGCAACTATAACCGCATCATCGACGGGCATCTGGGCGGGGCCGACCCGGCCAAGCTTGCGGCGGCGACCAATACGCTGGCGGGCAATTTCGACGGTAAGATCTTCGAGTATGACTTCTGAGCCGATGGCCGAATCGGTGTACAAGCTGTTGATATTCATGAAGCGCAGGCCCGGCATGAGCCTGACCGAATTCCGCGACTATTACGAAAACCGCCATATCCCCTTGTGCATGACCTATATGCGCGGTGTCGAATGCTATCGTCGCCGTTACCTCGAACCGGCAACCGACGGCGCGGAGATGGACTTCGACGTCATCACCGAATTGGGCTTTGCCGAGGCGAGAACACGCGACGTCGTCCTCGACACGCTGGCGCGCGATGCGATGCCCGCCGATGTGATCGCCGATGAAATGAACGTGTTCGAGCGGGCGAAGACACGGGCGTTCGCGATAACCGAATGCGAGACGACAGTCTGATCTAAGGGCTGCCCAACGCCCGCGCGATAAGGTGTGCCGCGCGGTTGCGTTTCCCCGACCGGCATCGGACAGCTTTCCGCAACTGTTTCAGGAGCGCTTGCCCATGTCCGATCTCGCCCTAGATTGCTCCGACCTCGACCGCTATATCGGCAAGCCGATGCAGCCCGCGCGGATGGTCGACCCCTTCGCGAACAACGACATCCGCCGCTGGGTGCAGGCGATGCATTACCCCAACCGGCTGCACTACGACCACAACTACGCAATGCAGAGCCGTTTCGGCGAGTTGATCGCGCCGCAAAGCTTTCCGGTGACGATGGACGACGGCCATGGCTCGGCCCCGTCATGCATCGGTCTCATCCCCAATTCGCACATGCTGTTCGGCGGCGATGAATGGTGGTTCTACGGCCCGCGCGTAAAGGGCGGCGACCGCATCTGGAACGAGCGCGTGCCGTTCGATTACACAATCAAGAACACCTCGTCGTTCGGCCCGACCTGTTTCCAGCGCGGCGACAATTTCTACTACAATCAGCACGGCGACCTCGTCGCCAAGCAGCGCTCGACCTCGATCCGCTACAACCAGTCGGCGGGCGAAGCGGCACAGTCGGGGACGAGCGAGGCGCAGGACGATCCGGTCTGGACCGACGACGAGCTCGAAGCGCTCGAGGCGCGCAAGTATGAGTGGATCAAGATGCTCCACGACCTCGGCCATTCGCCGCGTTACTGGGACGATGTGCCTGCGACCGGCGAACTGCCCGCGCGCGTCTTCGGCCCGCACAGTATCGTCAGCTTCACCACCGAATGGCGCAGCTACACCTTCACCCAATGGGGCTCGATGCACCGCCGCACCGATCTCGACATGGCAGAGTTGGGCTTCACCGGACCGATGGCCGGGCCTGAGCAGGACCCCACCGAAGAGAAGAACAATCCCGAGAACACCGACGGCGCGTATATCGGCCCGTCGCGCGGTCATCTGTTCCCGCGCTGGGCCCGCTTCATCGGCATGCCGCGCGGTTACGGGTATGGCGCGTCGATGGGCGCATGGGTGACCGATTATTTCGCGGGCTGGGTCGGCGAATGGGGCATGGTGACGCACTCGACCGCGAACTACCGCAGCCCTGCGCTGACCGGCGACATCACCGTGATGACCGGCAATATCCTAGGCAAATCGGTCGATGCCGAGGGGCGGCATATCATTTCGGTCGATTGCAAGATGGCCAACCAGAACGGTGCCGTGCTGGCGACAGCCAAGGCCGAAATCCAGTTGCCCAAACGGCCGGTCTGACTGGAGCCCAACGCCGGTGAAATTCGCCTTCGGCATGCCGCGCCTGATCGAGCTCAAGGCGACCATGCAGCCGTGGGAGCTGACTGTTACCGGCGCGGACCAGACGCGGTTGGCCAAACTGGCCGACCGCATCGGCTACGACATGATCAGCGTCCCCGAACATTTCATCATGCCCAAGGCGCATGTCGACTTATCCGGCCCGCATCATTTCCACGGCTTTACCGGCATGGGCTATTATGCGGGCGCAACGGAGCGCATCCGCATCAATTCCTCGATCGCGATCTTACCGCTCCAGCATCCCATCATTACGGCCAAGGCGCTCGCGACGCTCGACTGGATGTCCTCGGGCCGCGCGATGGTGACGTTCGGCGCGGGGTGGCTGAAAGAGGAGTTCGACCTGCTTGGCGTCGATTTCCATCGGCGCGGCGCGATGTGCGACGACTACCTCGCCGCCATCGTCGAGCTGTGGACCAGCGACGATCCCGTCTTCGACGGTGAGTTCGTGCAGTTCCGCAACGTCGCCTTCGCGCCGCGCCCGGTGCAAAAACCGCACCTGCCGATCTGGATGGGCGGAGAGGCCGATGCCGTGCTGAAACGCGCGGCGAAGTTCGCCAGCGGGTGGTGGCCCTATCTGACGAAACCGGAAGACATCCCGGCGAAGATCGACTTCATCAAGTCGCAGTCCGGCTATGACGGTCGCCCCTTCGACGTGATGTACGGGTTCGCAACCAGCCGCATCGGCGAGGGTCACAAGGTGCTCGACGACCCCCGCGCCCGGCCCGGCATGACGGCGCCCGAAATTGTCGACCGGCTCGGCTGGTTCGGTGAGCTTGGTGTGACGATGAGCTCGGTCCCGATTCCGGCGGTGCGAAGCATCGATGAATATGCCGATTACGCCCAGTGGGTGATCGAGGAGATCAAGCCGAAGCTGGTTTAGCGCCAGATCGCGTCCGCCGCCGCTAGCGCCTGTCCGCCGCGCCCGCCGAGTTCGCCGATCAGTGCTTTCAGGCGGTACGTCCACAGGTGCAGCGGGTGTTCGAGCGTCATGCCCATTGCGCCCAGGAACTGGTGGAAGTCGTACACGCAGGCCCGCGCCGATTCCTGCGCGTGGAGCGCCGCCAGCGCGGCATCCCCCGCATCGAGCGTACCCGCCGCCTTCATCGCCAGCCAGTACACGCCGTTCGTTCGCACCTGCGCTTCGGCCAGCCGGTGGCGGATCGCCTGGAATGTCGCGAGTGGGCGACCGAACTGGTTGCGGTCGGTAACATAGCTCGCGGTGCTGGCGAGCGCCGCCGCCAGCAGCCCCGCTGCCTCCGCCGCCAGCGCGATGCGCCAGCGGGTCATCACCTCGGCGGGTGACACGAAATGGTTCTTCAAATGCGACAGCTCGGGATCGACCAGCAAGGTCGCCATCGGATAGCCGAACAGCGCCTCCGGCTCGGGCCGCAACTGATCCGCAGTCACCGTCATCGAGCATACGCAATGGTCGCCGATCATCACGACGGTCGCGCCGGGTCGCAGGAACCGCAGCAGGCGCTTGCCCTTACTTTCCTCGACGAGACACAGCGGGCCTTTCACCTCTTCGCCGAGCAGCGGGCGCACGAGCGAACTCATCGCTGCCTCGGTCGTGAACGGCAGCCGCGCCAGCCTCTCTATGATCAGTGCCGCCGCGACCGTCCCCAAATCGGGATCGAACGCCACGTCGAGGAACCCGCCTTCGGCCAACTCGCGGTCGAACGTCTCGCTCGTCAGCGCGCAGCTATGATCGCCGATCGGCACCGCCTCATAGGGTTTCGCCAGCGAGTCCAGCGCGTCGAGGATCGCCAGATGGTCGGGGGTGAGCGCCAGATCCATCAGCGCGGCTCGCGCGGGAGTTTGAGGACGTCGGTCGCAATGATGTTGAGCTGAATCTCCGCCGCGCCCGCCGCAATGCCCGCCACGATCCCGCGCTGGTGGTGCATCTTGAGATAGGGGTGCGCGTCGGCCAGTGCCTCGGGCAGGTACTCGACGACGAACTCTGCCACCCGCCGCTCGGCCATGATCGTCGCAAACCGCGCCGACGAGGACTCCGCGCCCACCCCCTCGCCGCGCGCCCGCGCACCGACGATGGCATAGCTCGCCATTCGCGCCGCCTCGCACAAGGCCGCTGCCTGCGCCGCCTCGATTTTCACCGCCTCGCCGTCCCAGCCGCCCTGATCCTTCAGCACCGCCACCGCCCGGTCGAGGGCCGCCCGCGCCAACGAATAGCGCGGGATGCCCAGCCGCTCGTTGGTCAGCGAAAAGCCGATGATCTCCCACGCCTGCCCCTCTTCGCCGAACAATGCGGTCGCGGGGATGACCATGTCGTCGAAGAACACCTCATGGATGTCGCCTTCGCCGATCAGCGAGGGGATTTGCCGCACGGTGATGCCCGGCGTGTCCATCGGCACGAGCAGGATCGAAATGCCGCGCTTGCGGTCCTCGCTGGTGCGGCACAGCAGGAAGCACGTGTCGGCAAGCGTCGCGTAACTCGTCCAAATTTTCTGGCCGGTGACGCGGTAGGTGTCGCCGTCGCGAACCGCCCGGGTACGCAGGCTAGCAAGGTCCGACCCGGACCCCGGCTCCGAAAAACCCTGACACCACAAGGCCTTACCCGACGTAATTGCGGGCAGATATTGCGCTTGCTGTTCGGGCGTCCCGTATTTGATGAGCGTCGGGCCGACCCAGTTGACGTTCATATACTGCCCGCCGCGCGGCTCGCCCGCGATCCACATTTCCTCGGCGAGGATCGTCTGATGCCACGGATCGAGTCCTTCGCCGCCGATTTCCTTCGGCCAATGCGGCGTCAGCAGCCCGTCGTCGGCAAGCTTACCGCAAAAGGTCTTGGCATATTCGGTGAGCGCCGGGGACGCGGGGCCGTGCTGCGAAAAGCGTTCCCAGTCCTCTGGCAACGTCGCCGCGAGAAAGTCGCGCAGGCGTTGCCGAAAGGTAGCCTCTTCCTCGGTCCAGTCGAAGTCCATCGCGCTGTCGATAATTCAGCCGCCCGTTGACGAACAGGGCCGCGCGCCAGACAACGCCGGGGTGATGGTCGAACCCAAGTTTCATCCCGCGGCCGATGTCGCAAGCGTCCCCCGCGACTCCGTCAAAGCAGTCACGGTCGACACGCTTTCGGTCCTGCTCGTCCATACCGAAGGCGGCATTTTTGCGGTCGAAAACCGCTGTTCGCATGCCGAGGAACCGCTGGCCTGCGGCCGCGTGAAGTACGGCTGGATCGCCTGCCCGGCACACGGCGCACGCTTCGATCTGGAGACGGGGGAACCGCTCACCCCGCCTGCCACGGCGCCGATCAGGACATTTCCGGTTCGTATCGACGGCGATACGATTTCGGTCTTGCTCAGCTAGGCCCGCGCACCGCTGCGACGATATGTCGCGACTTCGCTTGCGGGAGAGTGCCGAACAGGTGCCTAGAGCAATATGTGACAGTTGAGCTCGACAGTTTTCGACATGAAGTCCGGTCGTGGGTCGCCGCGAGTGCACCGCAGGACTGGCGCGCGGCAAGCGCCACGCACGCCGACTTTCTCGCAACACAACGGGCCTGGTTCAAGGCATTGGTCGCGGGCGGCTATGCGGTGCCGCACTGGCCCGCCGAATGGCCCGGCGGCGGGCGCAGTCTGGCCGAACAGAAAATCATCTACGAGGAGCTCGCCCGCGCCGATGCGCCGCGCCTGCTGCTGAGTTTCGTCTCGACCTATCACGCCTATTCGACGATCGAGGAATGCGGCAGCGACGCGCAAAAGGCGCGCTACCTGCCCGCAATTCTGGAAGGCGAAACCTGGTGTCAGGGGTTTTCCGAGCCGGGCGCGGGGTCGGACCTCGCCGCACTTAAGTGCAAGGCCGAGCGGAAAGGCGATGTGTACGTCGTCAACGGCCAGAAAATCTGGTCGACCATGGCGCAGTACGCCGACAGATGCCTATTGCTTGTCCGCACGTCGAGCGACGGCCCCAAGCAGGCGGGTATCACCTTCCTGCTGATGGACATGAAGGCACCCGGCGTTACCGTGCGCCCCATTCACCAGATTCAGGGCGACGAGGAGTTTGCCGAAATCTTCCTCGACAATGTCGAAGTGCCGGTCAGCGAGCGCGTCGGCGAGGAGGGCGCGGGCTGGGCAGTGTCGAAGGCAACGCTGGCGTCCGAACGCGGGCTGACCTTGATGGAGCTTTCCTACCGGATGCGCGGCGGGATGTGGCGGATCGCCGAACTGATTCGCACGAACGGACGACAGGACGATGCGGGGGTGCTGCGCGATTTCGGGCGGCTCGCGACGCAGGTCGATGCCGCGTGCGCACTCGCCGACCGTTTCCTCGAAAACCGCATAAACGGCATCGAGAACATCGGCGACGCCTCAGTCGTCAAGAACAGCTACTCGCGCGCGCTGCGGGCCTGGACCGCGCTCGGGCTGCGGCTCGGCGGGCTGGACGAGCAGTACCGCGCGCCGATCACTTTCGGCGATCTGAATACCGGCAACTGGATGGCCGATTTCATGAACAGCTACGCCTGGACGATCGCGGGCGGCAGCGAGGAGGTGCAGCGCGACATCATCGCCGAACGGATGCTCGACATGCCGCGCGAGCCGAAATCCTGGGTCGGCGCATGAGCATGACCCGCGAAGAACTCCGCGATTCGGCGCGCAAGGCGTTCGGCGAAGCCGGATTGGCACCCGATGCCGCAACCAGCTGGCAAACACTTGCCGAAATGGGCTGGTTCATGATGACCGCACCTGAGGAGCTGGGCGGGCTCGGTCTCGGCTATGAGGCACTGGCTGCGATCCATTACGAACTGGGGCGCGCGCTGGTCCCGGGGCCGGCCATCGCACAGTCGGCGGCGATCGAAGCCTTGGTGGCGACCGGCCGGACCGAAATGCTCGAACGGGCGATGACCGGCGAAAAAATAACGGTCTCGCGGCTCGGCTTCATGGATGCGGACGAGGCATCCAGCGCGCTCTTCCTGAGCCCCGACCGGACAGGGTTCGGTTCGATCGGCGATGCCACCCATCGGCCAACCTGGGATGAAACGCGCCGCCTGTTCGCTGTCGGAACGAGTGAGAGCGACCAGGTGCCACTCGATGATGGTCTCGCGTCCGGGGTCTATCAGCGGGCGATGTCGGCTGCCTATCTCGCCATCGCGGCGGACTCGCTCGGCGGGGCAGATGCCATACTCGAAATGACGGTCGACTATCTGAAGACGCGCCGCCAGTTCGACCGTCCGCTGGCCATGTTTCAGGCGTTGAAGCACCGCGTTGCCGATCTGAAGGTCCAACTCGAAGCTGCTCAGGCTCTGCTCTGGGCGCGTGCAACGGGGACGCCGACCCTTGCCGAGGCAGGTGCGCTCAAGGCATTCGCGACGGCCACTTACTGCGCCATCGCCGAGGAAGCGATCCAGCTCCACGGCGGCATCGGTCTGACCGCCGAGCATCATTGCCACCGGTTCCTGAAGCGCGCGCTGCTCAATGCCGCGCTGGGCGACGACAACGACACCCTGCACGAAGCGACCGGGCGCGCCTTGATGGAGACCTACGCATGAAATCGATCCTGTCGGCGGTACTCCTTGCCGCGACCGCCGCGACACCACTGCTCGCGCAGACGCCAGCCACACCGGCTGCGGACGCGATGTTCAAAGAGCCCTATGTCGACATCGACGAATGGCGCACAACGCCCGTCCGTCACCGTTATGTCCATGGCGGATTCAAGGGTACGGGGACGAAATTCTCGCTCTACCTACCGCCCAAGGAGCGGTTTCAGGGGCGGTTCTTCCAATATGTGACGCCGGTTCCCGACAGCGAGAACCTGTCGCAGACGGTACAGGCGGGCGACGACAATATCGGCTTTGCCGCGTCGTCCGGTGCCTATTTCGTCGAAACCAATGGCGGCGGCACCGCGATTACCGCAGGCCCTGCCTTCATGACCGACCCCACCATTGGTGCCTATCGCGCCAATGCCGCCGTCGCAGAATATTCGCGCAAGCTCGCTAGTGAGATGTATGGGGTCAAGCGCATCTACGGCTATATCTACGGCGGCTCGGGCGGGGCCTATCGCACCTTCGGCAGCATCGAGAATACCACGGTGTGGGACGGCGCGGTACCGTTCGTCGCCGGGTCGCCGATGGCGTCGCCCAATAATTTTTCGATCCGCATGCACGCGATGCGGCTGCTCAAGGACAAATTTCCGGGAATTATCGATGCGATGGACTCGGGCGGCAGCGGCGATCCCTATGCCGGACTAAACGCCGAACAGGCGGCCGCATTGCGAGAAGCCACCCGCATGGGTTTCCCGCTGCAAAGCTGGTTCGGGTACAAAACGATGGGCGTCCACGGTTTCACGGCCGTCTACCAAGGTATGGTGATGGCGGACCCGACCTATTTCGAGGATTTCTGGACCAAGCCCGGCTATCTCGGTTTCGACAACCCGGCCACTTTTGCCAAGGCGCGGCTCCAGTTTCCGACGACGGTCAAGCTGGCGCTGTCGGCGACCGATCTCGAAACGCGCGGCCTGACGCCCAAGCGCCGCCCCGGCCAGCCGCGCGACGACGGGCGCGGCACCGCCGATCTCGCGTGGAAGGCGCTGGTCAACGACGGCTCGGCGCGCACGCTTGCCTTCGAGCTCGGCGACACGCCGCCCGATGTCGATTTCATCGGCGGCGATCTGTACGTGCTGTCGGGCGAGGCAAAGGGCAAAAGGATCGCGCTGCTCGGGCTGAACGGCAAGGTTGCCACCCTCGGCGTCGTCGATCTCGCGACTGTCGCCAAGCTGAAAGCAGGCGATCAGGTCCGCATCGACAACAGCAACTTCCTCGCCGCGCAGACCTATCACCGGCACCAGGTGCCCGATGCGAGCTATTACACCTACAACCAGTTCCGAGGTACCGACGGCATGCCGCTCTATCCACAGCGCCGGATGCTGCTCGGTCCGCTGTTCGCGCGGGGCGCGGCAGGCACCGTCCCGACCGGCAAGTTCAACGGCAAGATCATCCTCGTCGAATCGGGCCTCGACCGCGAGGCCTTCGCCTGGAACGCCGACTGGTACGCCCACCGCTTCGACGAACATTTCGGCAAGGATGCGCCCAACCGCTACCGCGTCTGGTTCACCGACCGCGCGCTGCACGGCTATAACGAGGACAAGGATGCGCGTACCCGCGTCGTCAGCTATCTGCCCGTGCTGCAACAGGCGCTGCGCGACGTGTCCGCCTGGGTCGAAAAGGGGATGCCGCCGCCGGCGAATACCGGTTACCGCATCGACGACGGGCAGGTCGTGCTCGCGCCGACGGCAGCCGCGCGAAAAGGCATCCAGCCGGTCGTAAGTTTCGCGCGCGGGCGCGTGTTGGCAAAGGCCGGACTGCCCGTAAAACTGACCGCAACAATCGACGTGCCGCCCGCAACCGGCAAAATCATCGCCGCGGCTTGGGATTTCGACGGCAGCGGCAGTTTTGCCGAAAAGGGCGTGCTGCCCGCGATACCTGCGGCGCGCGCAACAGTGTCAACGACACATAGCTTTGCGAAGCCCGGCACGTATTTCGTCACGCTCCGTGTCGAGTCCGAACGCAGCGGCAATGCAGCAAGTCCGTATGCGCGCATTCCCAATCTGGCGCGCGTGCGCGTCGTCGTCAGATAGGCAGGGTCGCTTCGGCGAGCAGCATTTCGGCGAGGCGCTCCGGCTGGGTCGTCATCGCCTGATGACCTGAGTCGAGCGACACGATCCGCGCGCAGTGCAGCCGTTCGGCAAAGCGACGCTGCCACGTGGGTCGCAGGCCATTGTCGCGCTCGCAGACGATATAGGTCGAAGGGGTGGCAGCGAGGTGGTCGTAGCGATGGTCGCTGCGCGTCAGCACATCCATCGGCCAGTCGTCCTTGCCCATCTGGGCGAGGAAATCCGTCGCGAAGTCAGGGTCCATGTCGTTGCAGAACATCAAGCGGTAGCGCGCGTCAGCGCTGTGCGTCGCAGGATCGACCGGCCAGCCGACCTCGTCGGGGTTCGACCCTTGCAACCCCGTCCCCATTTGCCCGCGAAAGCTGATGCCCGGTGCGGGCGCGGTGCAGGTGATATAGACGAGCCTGCGGATGAGTTCGGGCGCAATCGCCGCCACGCGCGGCAGGATTGCCCCTGCCAGCGAATGACCGACAAGGATCGCATCTGACAAGTCCGCCGCACGCATGTCCTCGACGAGTTCCGTCGCCACGGCGTCGGCATCGAGGGTGGCCACATCGCGCCCGCGCTTGACCCCGCAACCGGGGACATCGAGCGCCAGGACCCGCGCACCGTCCGCACGCAGCAAGGCGACGACATCGTCCCACACCCAACTCCCCTGCCCGCCGCCGTGCAGCAGCGCGAAGGCCGGGCGACCGGTCATTTCGGGTGCAAGGGGCGGCCTGGCACCTCGAGCCGCGTGGCGATGGCGTCGGCAATCGCCGTCATGCCCGCGAGATTGGGGTGATAGGGGACAAAGGCACCCCCTCCGGGCGGCGCCATGATCCCGGTCGTCCATGGCTGGGTAGCGCAAGCATTGTGCTGCACCGACAGCTTCGACGCGCGGATCAGTGTCGCACCCGAGCGTGCCGCGACCTTGGCCGTCAATCGCACCAGCCGCGCTGCCGTCTCCCGCGACTGGCGCAGGGCCGCAGGCGATAACGGGACGGCGCTGCACCCGCCGCGCGACGGCAACACGGTCAGATAATCGACAAAGACCAGCCTTGCCTTGGGTGAGCGCACACGAACCGCCGCCGCAATTGCGGTTAGGCCCGCCTCGGCGCGCTGCCAGGCCGTCGCGTCGATCGCCGGGGGCGTCACCGAGGCAGCGCGCTGCGCCATCCCACGACAAAAGGGGGTCGCCGATGCGCCCTCCCCTTCGCACGATCCCTTGAACAGCCCCGCGACGAAGCCGACATCGTTCCCGCCGATGGTGACGGTTACCAGCGCAGTATCCGGACGCAGCGCGTCGATCTGCGGCGGCAACTCGTTCCACGGCCCGAGCAGGTGCGCGGTGGTCGCGCCGCCGCAACTGACATCGGTCAGCCGCAACCGGTAGCGCGCCGCGAGTTGATGCGCGTAGTTCCCGGTCGAACGCGTACAGCGCGTCGGCGGCGCATCTGCCGACTGCGCGATCCCCGGCCCCGCCGCATAGGAACTGCCCATAGCGACATAATGTGAGCCCGCCGCCGGAGACCTGGCGCTTGCCGCGCCCGCAACCAGCGCCAGCGCCGCGACAGCCGCGCGGCCGATCACCCCATCATCGCCTTGGCCGCCGCGACGATGTCGTCGGGCTGCGGCACGAACGCGTCCTCGAGCACCTTGGCGAACGGCACCGCGCAATAGGCCCCGCCGAGGCGCTTCACCGGCGCTTTCAGCTGGCCGAAGAGTTCCTCGTTGATCGTCGCGGCAATCTCGGCACCGGGACCGAAATTGCGGACAGCCTCATGCACCACCAGCGCGCGACCGGTCTTGACGACCGAGGCCAGCACCGTTTCCTTGTCCCAGGGCGAAATCGTCCGCAGATCGACGATTTCGGCACTAATCCCGGCTTCGGCCAGACCCGCCAGCGCCATCTGACTCCGCATCACCTGCGCCGACCAGGTGACGATGGTCAGATCGGTGCCCTCGACCACGACCTTGGCCTTGCCGAGCGGGATCGGCCCCTGGTCGGCGGCGACTTCGCCCGGCACGAACAGGGTCATGCCGTTTTCGACGAAGATGCAGGGGTCGGGATCGGCGATGCACGACATCAGCAGGCCCTTCATGTCCGCCGGGTTCGACGGGCACACGACCTTGATCCCTGCCGCATGGGCAAACCAGCCCTCGAGATGGTCGCTGTGCTGCCCCGCGGTCTGCCAGCCCGCGCCGGTCAACGTGCGGATGGTGAGCGGCACGCTGGTCTGCCCACCCGACATGAAGCGCAGCTTCGCCGCATGGTTGAAGATCATGTCCATCGCTACGGTGGTGAAGTTCATCAGCATGATCTCGGCGACCGGCTTGTAGCCCGCCATGGCCGCGCCGATGGCCGCACCGATGATCGCCTGTTCCGAAATCGGCGTCGTGCGGACGCGGTGGTCGCCGAACTTGGTCGACAGCCCCTTCATCGTGCCGGTGACGCCGCCGCCCTCGCGGTCGGCGATATCCTCGCCCAGCACCAGCACCTTGTCGTCGGCCGCCATGGCTTCGAACATCGCGGCGTTGATTGCCTGAATGCCGTTCATTTTGAGCATCTCGGTCATGCCGCGATCTCCTCGGCGAACACATCGCGGCGCAGTTCGGCCACATCGGGCAGCGGGCTGTTCAACCCGAACTCCTGCGCGTCGGCGACCTCAGCCTCGATATCGGCGACGATCTTGTCGAGCTGCGCTTCGGTGGCATGTCCATCAGCAATCAGGCTGGCGCGCAGCGCGGGCAACGGATCCTTCGCCATCGCCGCCGCTTTCTCTTCCTTGGTCATGTAGAAATCGTCGTCGCCCAGCACGTGCCCCAAGAACCGGAAGGTCTTGCACTCAAGCAGGGTCGGCCCCTCCCCCGCCCGCGCACGTTCGATGGCAACATGGGCGTGCGCGTACATATCGAGCGGGTCGTTGCCGTCGACGGTATAGCCCGGCATGTTGTAGCTCGCCGCGCGCTTCGCAATGAAATCGACCGACGTCGCATTTTCGTAGCGGGTATGCTCGGCAAAGCCGTTGTTCTGGCAGACGAAGATCACCGGTAACTTCCATATCGATGCGAGGTTCAGCGATTCATGGAACGCGCCGATGTTCGATGCGCCGTCGCCGAAATTGGCGATGACCACGCGCTTGCTGCCGTCGAGCTGTGCCGCCCAGGCCAACCCATTGGCAATGGGCATCGACGACCCGACGATGCCCGTCGTCACCATGATCCCGCTTTCGGGATGCGTGAGGTGCATCGGGCCGCCCTTGCCCTTGCAGGTGCCGTCGACGCGTCCCGCGATTTCCGCCCACAACGGGCGCAGCGGCATGTCCTTTGCAACCATGTCGTGGATGCCGCGATAGATGGTGCAGATCTGGTCGTCCTTGGTCAGCAGGGTCGAAATCGCCGACGGGATCACCTCCTGCCCCCGCGCCGAATAATACGGCATGGTCAGCCGCCCGCGCCGCACCGTCTGGCGGATCGCATCGTCATTGCGCTCGATCCGGACCATGCGGCGATAGATATCGACCAGCGTTTCCGGGCTCGGCACCGGCGCGTTGCTCAGCTCTGGCATGGGCTTCCTCGATTGGTTTTGAAGCGACGATCAATCGGCAGTCGGCAGGGTCAGGTCAATCACGCCATGGCGATATGTGCGCGGCGACGTTGCGCGGGCGGCACGCGCGATGGACTTGGACGGAAATTCGGGAGCCGGTGACATGCTGAGTGCCTACGCAATGGGCGGCCAAGGGATCGACGCCATCGAGGTGCGCGAGGTCGCAGTGCCCGAAGCCGGCCCGGGCGCGGCGCTGGTCCGGCTGAAGGCGGCGACGCTTAACTATCGCGACCTTCTGTTCGCGACCGGCGGGCTGACCGGCCTCACCAAAGAACCCGAATATGTCCCGCTGTCATGCGGCGCGGGCGAAGTCGTTGCGGTTGGTGATGGCGTTACCCGCGTGAAGGTCGGCGACCGGGTCAGCCCGCTCTTCTCGCAAGTCTGGCTGACCGGGCGGATGCCATCGATGGCCATGCTCGGCGGATCGGCGGACGGCACTGCGCGGCAATATGCGGTGTTCGATGCCGAGGGCCTGGTGCTCAACCCGCCCGAACTCGGCGACCTCGACGCAGCCACCTTGCCCTGCGCGGGGCTGACCGCGTGGAATGCGCTGTTCCAGCACCGCCCGGTCCGGCCCGGTGAATGGGTCTATTGCCCCGGCACCGGCGGGGTCAGTCTTGCCGCGCTGCAATTCGCCAAGGCGGCGGGCGCATACGTCGTGATGACGTCCTCGTCCGACGCCAAACTCGCCCGCGCCCGCGCGCTCGGGGCCGATGTCGCGATCAACTATCGCACCGTCCCCGACCTCGCCGCGGAGATCCGCAAAGGCGTGGGCGGTGGCGTCGATGTCGTGGTCGATGTCGTCGGCAAGGACCAGCTCGACCTCAACCTGTCTCTACTTAACGAGGGCGGCCTCGTTGCCGCCATCGGCATGCTCGCCGCGCATTTCTCATGGGGCGCGGACCAGTTCGAAGACAAGCGATTAGGCCGCATCTCGGTCGGCAACCGCGACGAGCATGAAGCGATGCTGGCGTTCTGCGCGACCCACGCCGTGCGGCCTGTGGTGGACACCGTGTTCGACCTGACGCGGTTGCCAGATGCGATGCGGCATCTGGAGAGTGGGGCAATGTTCGGGAAGGTGGGGATCAATCTGCTTTAGGATCGACCGGCCCGTTCCGCTCCAAACTCATCGCCAGACACAAATCCCACGACCCGATCGTCGATTGCGTCCCATTCTCGTGGAGCAACGTCACCCGCGCGAACCCCGGCGTCAGGACGACGCCCACCGCCGTGTCGATCCACGCGTGAAGCGCGGCGCGGTCGCGTGCGAGGGCATCCGCGTCGAGCGTGATCTCGCCCGAGACCTCGACTTCTTCGGCAAGCTTGACCACGCGGTCGGCCTTGTCGCGAAGGTTCTCGCTCACAGCCTGTTTCCCACACCCGCCGCATGTTTCGCCGCGACATAGCCGAACGTCAGCGAAGGGCCGATGCTGGCCCCTGCCCCCGGATAAACGCCGCCCATCACCGATGCGGTCGAGACGCCACAGGCGTACAGCCCCTCGATCGGCGTACCGTCGGCGCGGACGACGCGACCATGCGCGTCGGTTACGGCGCCGCCATAGGTCGAGACGTCGCCTGGCACGACCTCGACGGCGTAGAACGGGCCGGTGTCGATACGGCCCAGCGCCGGGTTCGGCCCATGGAAGGGGTCGCCGAGCCACTGGTCGTATTTGCGCGCGCCACGGTGGAAATCGGCATCATGCCCCGCATCGACGAAGCCGTTCCAGCGGTCGAGCGTGGCGCGCAGGGTGGCGGGGTCGCAGCCGATCTGCACCGCCAGATCCTCGGGGCTGGCGGCTTCCTTCAGATAGCCCGCGCTTTTCCACATCGCGTAATATTTCTTCATCTTCACACCGCCCACCGGATAGCGCTTTGCGTAAGTCGCATCGAAGATCGCCCAACTCGGAATGGCGGGGGCGATGGCGTTTCGCTCGCGCATCGTCTGGCAATAGAGTTCGTAGCTGCCGCCCTCGTTCATATAGCGGACGCCCGATTGATCGACCAGAATCGCGTGCGGCTTGCCGGTCATCCCTTGCGCGGGCGGTTTGACATAGCCCCTGTCCCAGCCCGGCATCGTCGTCAGCTGATAGCCGACCATCTGGTCCATCTGCGCGAGCACGCCGCCGATGCGTTCCATTTCGGCATGCAGATCGCCGGTGTCGCCTTCGGGCGTATTCGACCATTCCGCCCGTGTCCCCGGCATGTATTTGTCGCGCATCGCCTGGTTCTGGGCATAGCCACCCGCGTTGACGAGCACGCCCAGCCGCGCGCCGATCCGCCCCTGCGGCATCACCACGCCCGTCACCTTGCCGTCTTCGACGATCAGTTCGGTGACCGGGCAATCGGTGCGGAGCTCGACACCCGCCTTCAACGATGCCTGCAACATCCGCCCTTGCAGCGCCGCCCCCGCCGCGACCCAGTGCTGGCCGAGCAGCTTGCCCATCGTCATGCCCACGCCGGTTTTCAGGAACGACCAGGCGATTGCGCGGCTCTTGCCCAGATAGGCGAATTTCATGCCGTCATCGAGCTTGACCTTCATGTGCATGAAGCCCTGACGCAGCTTGCCCTCCCAGGCACCCAGTTCCTTTTTGTTGAACGGCTTGGCGACGACGGTGCGGCTGGTGCTGCATCCGCCCGGCGCATCGTCGTAATAATCGGGCCAGAAGTTCGATCCGCGTTCGAGCGCAATTCCCTGTGCGATCAGGAAGTCGACCATTTTGGGGGCTTCGGCGACATAGGCCACACGCTTTTCGTGGCTCGACCCCGGCAAGTCCTCGCACACCGCATCGAGATAGGTGATCGCTTTTTCCGCGCTCTCGTCGGGTTCGTCGGCTTTCAGGAACCGGTTGTTCGGCACCCAGATGACGCCGCCCGACTTCGCGGTCGTGCCGCCGATGAATGGCGTTTTCTCGACGATCAGCACCGATTTCCCCGCAGCGCGCATCACCAGCGCCGACGCCATCGACCCCGCGCCGCTGCCGACCACCACCCAGTCGAATGTCTCGTCGAAACCGGCCATGAAGCTCTCCTCGCGTCGGACTAGACCGCCGTGCGCGCGGGGCCACAAGCCTTATCGCCCGGGCGGCATTCCCATATCGCCATGGCGTGATAAGCGGGGCCGATGACCGACCTGCCCACATTCAGCACCATCGCGCTCGAACGGCGCGGAAGGCTGCTGGTCGTGACCTTCAACCGCCCCGACGCGATGAACGCGGTCGATCTGGCGATGCACGACGAGCTTCCCGAGGTGCTGGAATTCGCACGCGTCGATACCGGGTCGGACGTCATTCTGCTGACCGGCGCGGGCCGCGCCTTTTCCGCTGGCGGCGACCTCGACCATATTGCCCGTAACGCCGCCGAACCCGAACGCTTCGATCATGAGGTCGAACAGGCGCGTGCAATCGTCACGACACTGCTCGACATCGACAAGCCGGTGGTGTGCCGGATGAACGGACACGCCGTCGGGCTGGGTGCGACCATCGCCTTGTTCGCCGACATTGTCATCGCTGACGCACGCGCCAAGATCGGCGACCCGCATGTTGCGCTCGGCCTTGTCGCCGGGGATGGCGGCGCGATCATCTGGCCCGCGCGCATCGGGCTGGCGCGCGCGAAGGAGTACCTCCTGACCGGCGAATTGTTGACCGCGACCCGCGCTGCCGAGATCGGCTTGATCAATGACGCCGTACCCGCCGAGGAGCTCGACGCGCGCGTCGATGCGCTGTGCGCAAAACTTCTGGCGGGTGCGCAGCAAGCGATCCGGATGACCAAGCAGCTGACCAACATCGAACTGAAGCGGGTAACCGAGGCCGTTCTCGATGTCGGTCTGGCCTATGAAAAACTGTCGGTCCGCACGGCGGATCACCGCGAAGGGGTAGCGGCGCTGAAAGAAAAACGCGCGCCGAAATTCCGCTAGACCACCGCAATCCCGAACGCGCGGCGCAGGGCATTGTGTTTGGCAGTGTTGAACCAGCGCCCGACGGGCACGCCCGCCGCAATCCCGTCGAAGCCGTGGAATGCGCCGGGTACGACGATCAGTTCGGTTGCCACCCCGACTGCGTTCAGCCGCTGGGCATAGTCGACGTCCTCATCGGCGAAGAGGTCGAGCGTGCCGACGCCGATCCACGTCGGCGGCAAGCCCTTGAGGTCCATAACGCGCGCCGGAACGCCGCCTGCGGGAACGCGGGTGCCGCCCGCAGAACTCCCGAGGAAACTCTCCCAGCCAAAGCGATTGCGCTCAGGCGTCCAGATCAGCGTCCCGACATGCGCGGGCATCTTGCGGCTGGTGCCGGTGCGGTCGTCGAGCATCGGATAGATAAGGCACTGGAAGCACAGCGGCACCTCGCCCCGGTCGCGCGCCGTTATGGCGAGGAGCGCAGCATGACCGCCACCCGCGCTCTCGCCCATCACCGCGATGCGTTTCGGATCGGCACCAAGCGATGCGGCATTGGCGTGGAGCCATTTCAAACCTGCATAATTATCCTCGACCGACCCCTTATAGGTCGTCTCGGGCGCGAGCCGGTACTCGACCGACACCGCGATGCAGTCGAGCTCGGCACACAGATCCTGCAAGCCCCGCACCGAGCTTTCGGCACTGCCGAGCACATAGCCGCCGCCGTGGGTATGGAGGATGGCAGGACGCGACGTACCGGGCTTTGAATTGATGATGTAGATCGCGACATCGGGTTGCCCGCGCCCGACGGCGATCACACGCTTTTTATACGGAACGTCGGTGCGCGGCGGACGCTGGAGCGGGTTGCTACCGGTGCGCGCCTTGGCAAGGCCCGCCCGCGTCAAAGGGGGCACATTCTTCGAAAACGCCTCGATCTGCGGGACGATCGCGCGCAAATCTGGGTGGACAAGGGAAAGCGACGACGACGAAGATTGAGCGAGGGCGCGCACCGGTATCAGTGCCGCCATCGCAGCGGCGCCGATCAGTGCACGACGGTCGATTATGAGCGTCATTTCTGCATCCCCAGCATCGTGCGCGCCAACGCCATGATCTTGTCGATATCGCCCTGTGCCGACGGCACGACGCGCCGGTACGAGCAAAAGCCATGGATCGAACCCGTTGCTTCATAATAGCAGGTCGGCACGCCTGTGGCGACCAGTTTTGCCGCGAACGCCCGGCCGCCGTCGCGCAACGGGTCGAGCGACGCGGTGACCAACACCGTCGGCGCCATCCCCTCCAGATCGGCGAGTAACGGCGAGGCGCGCCAATGGGTTTTGTCGCAGGCATAATGCAGATCGAACATCGCCATGTCTGCGCTGTCGAGCGCGTATCCGTTCCCAAACGTGTCACGCGACGGATACGGGCGGCTGTGGTCTGCCAGCGGATAGATCGGGACCTGCAGGAGCAGCGGCACAACTGCCGGACGGCCGCGCAACGCCAGCGCCGTGACCAGACACAGATCGCCGCCCGCACTGTCACCGCACAGGATGAGGCCGGTGAATTCGCGCCCGAACGCGGCCCCGTTTTCCGTAATCCAGCGCGCGGCTGCCTCGCCGTCGTCCATGCCCGCAGGCCAGGGGTTTTCAGGAGCGAGCCGGTAATCGACCGACACCACCGGCAGGTCGAGCTGCCGCGCCATTTCGCCGCAGAAGCCCGCATGGCTGTCGATGTTGCCGAGGCAAAACCCGCCGCCGTGGAAGAACACGACCACCGACCCGGGATCGCGTGACGCGCGGACATCGAACAGCCGCAGCGCGATGTCCCCGCCCGGACCCGGCATGGTCAGTTCGCGGATTTCGCCCAGTTCGCCGACCGGCAGGTCCATCATCGCCGCCATGTCGATGGGCATCTTGCGGATCTGGGCGATGAATTCGGCGGTGAAGGGCGGACGCGGGTTCGCCGCCATCATGTCGAGGAACGCGCGGACATCGGGACGGACATAGGGGTCAGCCGGGGGTTCGGTCATGCTCGGTTCCTCAGACAATATCGGCAACGCGCACCCAGCGCCGTTCTTCGTTCGACAACCGGATCGCCTCTTGCAGCCGCTCGATCTCCAGCGCGGTGGCGAAGTCGGGCGACGCCGACCCTTCGCCCCTGATTGCAGCGACCATCGCCTGCATCGAACGCGCCATGGGATAGCTCGGCTGCGGGTCGCTCTGCCGGTCGAGCGCGACGCCGGGCGCGGACTTCAGCGCGTCAGGGATCGCGATGTCCTCGAGCGTCCCACCCAATTGCCCGCCGCGCAGCACGCAGTCGCGGCTCGTCGGGAAGGTCGGCGAGTTTGCGGCCAGCCGTCCCTTGTCGCCGAAAACGTCGATCGACCATCCATTGTGCAGCGTCATGCTCCAGCCGATCTGCATCGTCATTGTCAGGCCGCTGGCGAAACGCAGGATGACGTTGGCGAAATCATTGGTCTCGGGGGCGGTGACGCCGCCATCGGGGAATACCCATTGCTTGAGTACCTGGCTGTCGTCGGCAACGAGTTCGGCGACCGGGCCGAACAAGTGCCGCAGCATATAGAGCATATGGCTGCCGTTGTTGCGGACGGCGGAAACACCCTGCCCGCCTTCGCCGAACCAGTTGTACGGGAACTGGCGGCTCGGCGCGTTGAACAGCGAGATATTGAAGCGGCAGGTGCCACCGAGCGGCTGCCCGACATAGCCGTCGTCGAGCATCGCCTTCATCTGCGCGTGCGCCGGTATCCATTGGGAGAAGGCGTCGACCACACCCACACACCCGCTGGCCCGCCATGCGGCATCGATTTCCTTCGCCCCTGCCCAATCGGGGGCGTGGGGGCTGGCGTTGTAGATGTGCTTGCCGTTGGCCAGTGCCGCCAAGACCATCGGTTTGCGAACCACCGGCCGCGTGCCGAGATCGACGATGTCGATATCGGGGTCGGCGCACATCGCCAGCGCATCCCAGAAGGGCCGCGCGATACCGTGTCGCGCCGCAGCCGCCGCCGCCGTCTCCTGTCGCGAGGTGCAGATCGCGGTGACCTCGACCCCCGGCAGCGCGCGCCATGCCGGCAGATGCGCGAACGCCCCCCAGCCCGCACTGACGATGCCGACGCGCAACGTCATGGCGTTACGTGATATAACCGATGACCGTCCCGACCTCGTAAGTCTCGCCCGCCTCCGCCTCGATGCTCAGTGTGCCGGTCGCGGGTGCTTCGACCTCGTTGGTCGATTTGTCGGCCTCGAGCAGGTACAGCGGCTGCCCCTCGGTCACCTGATCGCCGTCCTTGGCGAGCCACTCGGCAATCTGCCCCTCGTTCATCGAAAAGCCGATCTTGGGGAGGAGGATTTCGGTCGCCATCTTCGCAGTTCCTAGCGGTCGTTCATGCTCTGCCTATCGCGCCGATGTCGACGGGCAAGCGGGAAAAGCGGAAGATGGCACTTCATATCGGTGACGCGATGGTCGAGCGGGTAACAGATCGCAACGCAGGCCAACGATGTTTACGTCGCCGCGATTTCCAGCAGCATATCGGCAACCCGCTGCGGCTCGGTCATCATCAGGTCATGGCCGGTGTCGATTTCGAAGTTGCGATGACCGTCGAGTTGACGCGCGCGATCGGCCTCGGAGCTATACTGGAGCGAGGCGGTGCAATTGATGTTCGTGCGCGGAATGCGGCCCATCGCGTCGCCGTTCGTGAAGCGGAGGCGCTCTTCGAAGCACTTCCACGGATGCGGCAGCATCTTCTCGCGCAACATCGCCACATCGTCGGGCGCGCTGACGCCCATCGCGGCGACCATCTCGTCGTTCGGCCACATGACGAGCTCGATACCATCGACGGTCTGCGACGAGTTGCGCGCAAATGCCATCGATGCCGCCGCAATATCGGCAAGCGACTCCCCGTCATCGGGATGCGCCGCGTCGAGATAGACGAGTTCGCGGATGCGCTCAGGTGCCTGGTCCGCGACCCCGGTAATCACCATGCCGCCGTAGCTGTGACCGACAAGGATGACGTCGCGCAGACTTTCGAAAATCAACAGGTTCACCACGTCGGTGACGTGGGTCGACAGGCTGGTTTCCGAAGTCAGGAGATGTAGCCTTTCGCCCAAGCCTGTGAGCGTCGGCGTATAAACATCGTGTCCCGCTGCCCGGAGCAAACGCGCCACCTTTGCGTAGCACCAGCCCCCATGACCTCCGCCATGCACGAGTACGATAACTGCCATCGATGATCCTTTGGAATGAGCTAGCCGGTCGCGGTGTTGGTCTCCGTCAATACCCCCGCGTCTCGACCCATTCCTCGTGCTCGCCCGGCTTGTAGGTCTTCCCCGGTATCCGCCCCGACGAGGTCTTCAGATCGAAGCCCACCGCGTCGGCACCGCCCTCGATCGGCACACCGAACGAGGCCAGCGCCCAGCTGGTCATGACGTAGTGGCCGATGGTGAAGGTCAGGTCCATCATCTGGCGCTTGTCGAGCGTCTTGGTCAGCGTCGCCCAGGTCGCGTCGCTGATGACATTGTCGTCGATCAGGTCGTCGCAGGCCCGCATCGTCGCGGCCTCTTCCTCAGTCCAGCTCCCGCCATCCGGGAAATCGCGGATCGCGGCGATTTCCTCCAGCGTGATGCCCGCGTTCATCGCGTAACCGACGTGATTGTGCCATTCATACGCCGAGTTCACCCGCCAGCTGACGCGCAGGATGACGATCTCCAGCTGGCGCGTGTTGAGCGTGTTCGCCATCAGGAAATGCTTGCCCCAGATGTTGAACACCTTGCCCAGCGGCGGGTGGTTGCCCATCATCGTGATGACATTGGTCTTCGACCCTTCCTCCCATGAATTCGGCTCGCCCCAGAAGGAGAAAACCTCACGCGTTTCGTCGGTCCATTCGGACTTCGGCGGATAGGGGATGCGGGGCGCGATCTCGGTCATGGGCAGGTCGTCCTAGCGGGTCATGCGGATGGCGGCGGCCTCTGCGGCACAGTCCGGCCGCGCCTTGGGCAGTGCACGGATTTCGGCCTGTGCAGCGGCAAAGTCGGCCTGATAGCCAGGGTCGGCGCGGAGCTTTGCCACGACAGCTTTGGCGACCGTCCGGCCAGCCTCGATGTCGCTCAGATAATGCACGTTGCAGATGCGGCGGCTGTCGCCGAAAACCACTCCCCGCGCGATCAGCTGCCCCCGGCGTTCCGGCACGAGGTCGGCCAGTATCATCCCCCAGCCATAGCCGAGCGCGCTATGGCCGGACGGATAGGAGCCGTCGCCGCGCAGAACCGTTTCCATCTCGGGCGTGCAGGTCGGCTGGCCGTTGTTCATGAACGGTCGCGCGCGCATGTACTTGCGTTTCGCGCCATAGCCCGCGAGGCCGAGGTCGGGTGCGGCGCGGCGCAACAGCGCCTCAATCTTCGGCGTCTCGGTCGCGCCGATGGCGATGCCCGCCGCGCACATGAATGCCTTGCCGCCGCCCGCCAGATTGGCGTCGGCGGTGGCGAGCGTCCAGCGCGCGGTCCCGCGCAACGCCAGTGCGCGCTTTTGGGCACGCTCGTCGCGGCGCAGCGCGCGCGAACCGGGTGCCGATGGCGGCGGGAGCAGGGCGACACTGTCGGGCAGCTTCGCCTGTCCCAGATAGCCCGCGCCGAGGCTGGTCCGAGCTGGCAATGGCGCGGACATGGGCGCGGGTGGCGGGGCCGACTGCCCGCTCAGCAGCACCGCTGCGCCCAAGGCAATCCCAAGTTTTGTATTCATCATCCCAACCCCTCGACAAAGATCGCCCGATACGGTGCCGCACTTTTGCGGTGCGCGGCAGCGGCCTGATAGGCGTCGCTGTGGTACCACGCCTTGGCGTCGGCCATCGTCGGAAATTCGAGCAGGACGATACCGTCGGGGGCCGCTCCCTCGAGCGTCTCCATCGCGCCATAGACGATCAGCGGCTTGACGCTGACGGGCCGTGTCCCGGCACGGTTCATCGCCTGGTATTTCGCCATTTCTTCCGGATCGGACACTTCGCCTTCGCGAATAAACAGGGCGTATGCCGGCATCGGGGGCTCCTTACATCGCCGCCGTGTCGATGGTCGGGCGGATCAGGATCGTGGACACATTCGCGCGCCTTGGCAGCCCCACAATGAACAGGATTGCATCGGCAATGTCGGACGTTTTCATCACGCCATCCTTCGACACATGCGCCTTGATCGCGTCGCGCCAGGTCGGGTCGGTGATGCTGTCGGCGATTTCGGATTCGGTCGCGCCGGGTTCGATGATCGACACGCGGATACCCGCCTGCCCGACTTCCTGCCGCAGTCCTTCGGTCAGGCCGGTGACGCCGAACTTGCTGGTCGAATAGGGGCCGAACAGCCCCGCCGCCCGGCGTCCGCTGGTCGAGGAAATGTTGACGATGTCGCCTGCCCCCTGCGCCTTCATATGCGGGACCGCTGCCTTGCAGGTATAGAGCGTGCCGTAGAGGTTGATGTCGATCACCCGCCGCCACTGGTCGAGCGTCAGCGATTCCACCCCGCCCGCCTCGTTCACCCCCGCCGAATTGATCAGGATATCGATGCGCCCGAGCTGCGCGACGGTGTCCTCGACCGACCTAGTGGCATCGGCCTCGACTGCGACATCGCCCGGCAGCGCGAGCGCCCTGCCCCCCGCCGCTTCGATCTTCGCCACCAGCGCGTCGAGCCGCTCCCTGCGCCGCCCGGAAACCGCGACGGCCGCACCCGCCGCCGCCAGCGCCAGCGCCGCCGCCTCACCGATGCCCGACGACGCGCCGGTGACCAGCGCGACCTTGCCGCCTAGGCTCATCGCACCAGCCCTTTCGGCTGGACGATGCCGAGATCGAGATGCGTGACGATCCCCGGCGCGGCGTCGCACACCGCCGGCACCGCTGTCGCGCCGACCAGCCCGGTCCAGGGCAGCCCGAGGAACGGCCGCTCGCCGTCCTCGCCGATGCCGCCCATCAAATGCACTTCCAGCGGCGGATCGCCGTGGATCGCAACCTTGTAGCAGCTCGGGCCCGTCAGCCACTGCGGCGTCACATGCTCGCCCATTACCCAGTAGAAGTGATAGACGATCAGCGGCTTGCCATCGGCCCAGGCGGTCCATTCGAAATGCTGGCCCGCGACCGTGCCTTGCTTGACCACGCCGGTGTCGGGCAAGCCGATGCCGAGCGAATAGGGGATGTCCTGTATCGCGGTCGCGACTTCCAACCGCGTCGTCAGTCTCTCGATGCTCTTGCCCAGCCCTTCGACGACCATGCGCATCGACCCCTCGAACGCATAGGGCGCCTCTGCCGAACGGCTGGGATTGGCGAGCAACTCTTCCGGGTCGCGACCGAAGCCCATCATTTCGGTGTAGACCATCGGATTGCGGATCTTGTCGATGACCTCGGTCACTTCGATCAGGTCGACCCGGTTCATCAGGCGCGTGAGCGTCAGCGGCAGGATGTCGCCCGAAAACCCCGGATGCACGCCGCAACCGTGAAACGACGTGCCGCCCGCCGCACACGCCGCCTCGAGCCGGTCGAAATCGGCCTTGTAGCGGTCGGTCGGAAAGAACGGCCCGGCGGGCGAGACGATGTTCTTGCCCGACCGCAGCAGCCGCTCGAACAGGTCGAGGTCCTTCACCAGCCCCGCGAAGAAAACGCAATCGGCATCGAGTGCGACCAGCGCCTCGACATTGTCGGTCGCGATAACGCCAGTCGGCGGCAGTCCGACAAGGTCGCCCGCATCCTTGCCCAACTTGTCGGGATTGGTGACCGCGACGCCAACCAGATCGATCACCGGGTTTTCGATAAAGTGCTTCAATGCCGCCTGGCCGACGACGCCGGTGGCCCATTGGATGACGCGGTATTTGCGCTGCGTCATGTCAAAGCACCGCCCGCACTTGACCGCCGTCGACGCGGTAGTTGGAACCGGTCACGAACCCCATGATCGGGCTGGCCAGGGTGCAGGCCATGATCGCCAGTTCTTGCGGGGTGCCGAGCCGCCCCGCCGGCGGCAGTTCGAATACGCCCTCGCCCGCCAGCCGCGTGGTGATCTCTTCGATCGACATCGCTTCGTCGCCATAGCGCGTCCGGCCGAAGCGGATGAGGCCGTCGACCATAATAACGCCCGGCGTCAGCGTGTTGACCGTGACGCCGACGCCTTTCAGCGACCCCGCCAGGCTCACCGTGTAATTGTTGAGCGCCGCCTTCGCCCCCGAATAGTCGGACCCCATGTTGTTGGGCTGAAGCGCGACCGCGCTGGAGACGTTGATAACCCGGCCGAATTTCGCCGCAACCATCGCGGGAACGGCAAGGCGGCACAGCCGGACCGCGGGCAGCGTGTTGCCGTGATAATTCGCGATCCAGTCGTCGGCACCGATGTCGATTGGCGGCTTGGACGTGTTGCCCGTCGCACTGCCACCCGCGTTGTTGACGAGAATTTCGACGTTGCCGCCAAGCGCCGTTACAGCCTCGGCATGGACGGCAGCCGCGCCTGCGTCGTCGGACAATGCGCCGACGGCGACACCTGCGGCGCCGATCTGCGCCGCGACCTTTTCCGCCCGCTCGCGGTTGCGCCCATGGACGACGACCGCTGCACCCTCTTCGCTGAGCATCCGCGCAATCGCTTCGCCGATGCCGCTGCTGCTCCCGGTGACGAGCGCGCGCCGCCCCTTTAGTTGCAGGTCCATGGCAGGTCTCTCGTCATCCTCGCGGTAGAGCATGACGGCGATACGACACCGACATCAACCGCCGAAGGATGCTTTGGTAGCAACCATCGCCGGGGCGTCACCTCCCCTCCGGCAACCCGTTACCGGCGGCACGCCGCATTGTCGGCGCGCACGGCGGCAAAGGCGATCGACTGGGCAGGAACCGACAGCATGCCGCGCACGGCGACCGGATCGAGACCCATGACACGCCCCTTTTCATCGATGCGCGGCATCGCGCCGTTCACCGTCACCGAGCCGCTGTCGAGCGGCGTTGCCGCCATCGCCCACGCCTCGGCCCCGGCATTCAGCGTCAACGCCTCGGGTCGATCTCCCGTATTTATCGCGAGCAGGCCGACCCCGCGCCGACCGGCGAGGCAATGGGCGTAGAGCCGCAGCGTGGATTCCGACACCGGCGGCGATGCGAGCACAATTGGTCCCATCGTCCGCCGCCACAACACTGCGGCCCAGTAATTCGGTCGCGGCATCATCGTGTCGTAATCGATCAGGCCATAATCCGACGCCGCCAGCGTATTATGTGCGACGACTTGGACGCCGCGCTGCGCCAGCGCGCCGAGCTGGTTGAGGTAGCGAAAGCTGTCGAGAAATGTCGCCGCCCAGGGGCTGCCGCCGCAGGCAGCCTGCGCGGTTTCGTTGAGCCAGATCGGCTTGCCCGGCGCATATTTGTCACGCAGCGACGCGTAAAACGCCTGATCGGTCAAGGTCAGGTCGAGCCAGTCGGCAGCGAGTGCGCGTTCCTTTGTCCCGCCCCCGCTGGTCGCACACCGGACAGACGCCGAACCATAATGATGATAGGAAAACACGTCGAGCATGCCCGGATTGTCACGCAGCAGATTTTCGGAGTCGAGGAACCCGCGAGCTTCATTTTCGGGCGTGTGCTTCAGCATCGTGCCTTCGGACGCACTCCCCGGCCCGGTGAGCTTCAGGCCAGGTGCCGCCTTGCGCGCCCAGGCGTGAAACACCCGGAAGTCGCGCGCGAAATCGGTCGCCTTATAGCCCTTTGGAAAGCCACCGAACGGCGGCACCGAGGGTTCGTTGAAGAGTTCGGCACCATAGATCGACCCGCCCGATTCACGGGTCAGATCGAGCAAGCGCTGCGCCTGCACCGGGGTCCAGACGCCATTCGCGTCGCGCGCACCCGCGCTCGACGCAAAGCTGGTAACGATCTTCGCATCGACCGCTTTGGCAAAACCGACCACACCGCGCCACATGTCGCGTCTCAGCACCTGCTGAAATCCGGCCGGCGGTGCCGTGACTTTTTCGCCCGGCAGCGGCACGTAAGTCGAATTCGCCCAGGTTCCGCTAACGCGCATATAGGCCGGCCCAAGCGCCCGCGCGAGCGCACGGATGCGTGGTGCCGACAGGTCGAGCGGAGGCCGCATCCGGTACAGCTCGCCCTTCGGTCCGCCATAGGGTGCCCAGAAGCGCCCGCCGGTCACCTCGACCATCTCGACATTGTACGACTGATAGCGCGGATCGACCTCGGCCACCTTGGGCAGCTTCGACAGGTCGAGGGGCTGGGCGGCAAGACTGCCGGGCAGCGCTAGTACGGCACAGAACGCAAAGAACGATTTCATCGTATCAGGCTACTGGCACGCGCCGCACAGGCAAGACCTTTCGGGCGGGCATCGCGGGGGCGTCAAGCCATCGTCGCCGACGCGCCGGTTCCATATCCTGGCTGCGCGGGATCGCCGAAGGCCGCCAGAATTTCCTCGCAGCGCGCGGCGAAAATCGGGCGGTAGTCGGGATGGGTGACGATGTAGGCTTGGCCCTCCTCGATCGCACGGACGACCGCGCGGCCGCTCCAGACCGGATCCATCATGCGCGGAAGGAGTGCCGCGAGCGTTTCCGGATCCGCCGCAGGGCCGTCCTTCGGATCGAGCGACATGCGGCTTTTGGTCAGCCCAGGAAACAAGGTCGAGACCCCCACGCCGTGCGGCGCGCATTCCTGGCGCAGCGCGTCCGACAGGCCGAGCACCGCGAATTTGCTCGCCGAATAGGCACCGAATGTCCCGAACGGATTGAGGCCGTTCATCGAACTGGTGTTGACGATATGGCCGCTGCCGCGCGCCTTCATTTCGCCCGCGAAACTGGCGATGCCGTTCTGCACGCCCGTCACGTTGATCGCGAGCACGCGCGCAAACAATTCGGGCGGCACCTCTTCCAAATCCATGCGCGGCGTCGAAATCCCGGCATTGTTGCACAGGATATCGACCGGCCCGAACCGCGCCTCCGTTGCCCCTTTCGCCGCCGCCCAGCTCTCCAGCGAGGTCACGTCGAGCGTCAGCGCCAATGCGGCATCGCCCAGCTCCGCCGCCTTGGCCTGTGCGTGGTCCAGATCGACATCGGCGAGCACGACCCGTGCGCCCTTTTCGACCAGTGCCTCGGCAATGCCCCCGCCGATGCCGCCCCCGCCGCCCGTGATGAACGCGGTCTTGCCCGCAACCTGCATCACGCCACCCCGTCCTCATTGACCATCCAGTGGACGAACCGGTGGAGCGGATACATGCCGTCCCACGGGTTGCCGGCGGTCGAAGGTCCGGCCTCGCCCAAATGATTGACCCGCTGCGCCCCGCCCGCGCCGAGCCGGTCGCGATAATCGGCGATGCGGTCGAACGGGTAAAAGCCGATCGTCTGGGTGGCGACGTTGACGTATTTCACCGCGTCGTCGAGGCGATCGACGCGCACGACATTGCCGATCTTGTTGATCGGGTGAAAATCGACCGGCGCGTCGGAGCGGATGACCAGCCCCTTGCCGTCGGTGCGGCCCCACACACCATATTCGTCGTCCATCATCATCAGTGCCTCGACCTCTTCCTTGAGGTCGATCGCGAGCGGACGGATGTCGCCCGACGCGGCGGCCTTTTCGGCGATGCGGCGCTGGAACTTCGCGCAGAACGCATCGACCTTGTCTTCTGGCCCCTCGACGAACTGGAAGCGGCTGGCGGCGCAGGCTTCCTGATTGAGCATCATCAGGTCGGACGCGGCGAGTTCGGCGACGCGCTCCATCGTCTCTTCGCTTTCGAGCGCTTCCTTGCCGATCATCGAGATCGAGGTCTTGGGATCGAACGACACCAGCTGGAAACCGGGGCCGATATATTTGACGACGTTGTTGATCGCGTCGCCGCCGCCCCATGCAACGATCTTGTCGAAATATTGCGGGCGGTAGAGCACATTTTCGACCGCTGCATCGCCGCCACGCCAGTAAACCGCCGACATGGATTTGACGATCGGATGTTCGGAATCGATCGCCGCCATCGTCCGCAGGATCGCGACCATGTAGAAGGGATCGGCGGAGGACATCTTGAACAGGTTGATGCCTTTGACCAGCGCGCCCTGCGCCACCGACTTGACCGCGACGCCCGGCGAATTGCCCGGCAGCACATGGATCAGCCGCGGCGCATAGGCACGCACGAAGCTCTTCCGCCCGGTGAAATCCTGCTTCGGTACCCAGCCGTCGAGTGCCTTCGGATCTGGGAAATTCTGTTCGAGCTCGCGGGTCAGGATGTCCCGGTTGAGATAGGCGACGGCATGCTTGCCGACCGCTTCGAACACGGCCCGCGGCAGGATATGTGTCGAGGCCATCCGGTCGAAACACTCATGGATGTAGTCGTTGTCCGGCGCGACCAGCCGCTGGCCTGTTTCGACGAGAAAATCGATGATCTCGGACGTCGGCACGTTGAGCAGCGGCGGCACTTCGGTGCGCGGCGGCACCGCGAGATCGAGCTGCATTTTCGGCGTGGCGAAGGTGACGCCGAGATCGCGCGAACGGTGCGTCTCGTCCATCCCCTCGACGAGTTTTCCGCGATAGAAAAACGGGGCTGAAACAACGGCTTCGGTCGAGGCTTCGGGAGCCTTGAGTTCGGTCAGAGCGTTCATGCCACACCTCTTACATAAGCATCCACGGTTCCGGCGCAGCCGATCTTATCGTCGCCCTCGAGGTCGGCGAAGCGCGCGATATCGTCGCGGATCGATACGCCCTTGTTGCCGCAATGCGGGCAGGGCCGGTAGTCGATCGAAATCCTGTCGCCGGTGATCACCCCGCCCCAGCGCCCGTCGAGCGACAGGTCGAAGAATGCCGCGCGCCCCTCGACTTCGCCGTCGTAATTATGCGCGACGGCGGTATCGCCCTCCTTGTCGAGGATGATCGGGACGACCCAGGGCGGCACATGATAGCGGCCGGTATCGCCGCATTTCGGCATGCCCGAATTGAGTTCCTGCATCGAATAATTCTGGAAATGTCGGCCTTCGGGAATGTTGAAGGTCTGGTGGACGAATTCCTGATAATCGGCCGGCAGCTGCGCGCGCTTCAATCCGCCGCCGACGTACAGGCAGTTGTCGGGGTTGAAGTCCTTGGCGCTGTAGCCTTTGTCGCGCACCGCCTTGGCGACCGCGTAGAGTCCGCTCCACAGCCCGGAGACCATCAGCTTCTTGTCGCGGTTGGCGATCAGGAAATCGGCGGTTTTGGGGATCGCCTGTTCGACGAACTGTGCGCGCTCGCGTGAGGTAGCTTCGAACGCGGCGATCTCGTCGGGCCGCGCGCTGCCGTCGGCGATCTTCTTGCGCATGACGATCTGCTTGGTCAGCGCACCGACCGTGATCGGCGGCACCGGATAGGTCCAGCGTTCGAGCGTCGGATCGCAGAACGCCGCCGCCTGCGCTTCGGCGATCTTGCGGTTTTTGGGTACGGCGGCGACCGGCGCCATGCCGACCTGAAGCCGGTCCTGCCTGGCCTCCACACCCGAACCCCATGAAAAGACATTGACCGTATCGACCTTGGACCAGTCCATGTCCTTGTCCGACGCGATCAGCATCGCCGACTTGCCGGTGGTGCCGCTCGAAGCGGAAACATAATGCCCCTTGGCCTCCATCCGCGCGATCCATTCATCGACATCGGCGATCCCGTCGGTATCGATCTCGATGGGGTGCGGTGAGACCGTATTCATCCATTTGGTCAGCCGGTCCCACCGCTCGTCGATCAGAAAGCTCTCGGGATAGCTCTTGTAGGCGGTGTGCGGGAACAGCAGCGGGACGATGTCGGCGATCTCGGCAATCGTCTCGGTCCCCGCCTCGCTGGCGCGGTGCTTGAGCAATTTGATCGCCTCGCGCCGCTCCTGGAACCGCTCATCGAGCGCCGCCACCTGCGTCGCGCGCAGCTCGGCGGCGGACCGGTCGAAACGATCCGCATCAGTGGCCATCGCCATCAGTTTTTCCGTTGCTGCACCCATCGCTTGATCTCTCGTTTAATGGCACCTACTACGTTTCATTATGACCGAGTCGCTGGAAATTGCAAGCCCCCGCTCCCGCCCCGCCGCCGGTCGACCGACGAGCGATCAGGCGGCGGCTCGGCATGCAGAACTGCTCGATACGGCGCTCGACATGTTTCTCGATCGCGGGTTCGAACCGACAACGATGGAGGGGGTCGCGGCCGCCGTCGGCATGACCAAGCGCACCATCTATGCGCGTTATGCCGATAAGGCAGCGCTGTTCATCGCCACCGTCCAGCGCGCCATCGAACGGCTGGTCGTCGCACCCGAAACGCTCGCCGCGCTCGACAGCGGCGACCTCGAAACGACGCTAACGGCGGTCGCACGGATGCGTGTTGCGCAGGTGATGACGCCTGCGGGGCTCAAGCTCCAGCGCATCATCAACACCGAATCCTACCGCTTCCCGCAGATTTTCAACATGTCGTACGAACAGGGCGCGGGGCCGGTGATCGCCTTCCTCGCCGACCTGCTGCGCCGCCACGATAACGCGGGGGCGGTTTGCGTGGACCGGCCCGAAATGGCAGCCAATGTCTTCATGAGCATGGTCGTCAGCGGCCCCGTCCGCATCCTCGTGTCGGGCAATCTGCTGAACCAGCAAGAGATCGACGAACGCGTGACGTTCGCCGTGCGCTTGTTCCTCGATGGGGTCCGGACACGCTAGGAGAAGAGGCCGGATATGCACAGTCAGCCCGGGTATCTGGACGAGCTCAAGGCGCATCTGCGCCCGCTGGCCGCTGCGACCATCGGCATCGCGTTCGGGTTGTCGATCAACAACTACACGTCCAGCCTGTTCGGTGCGCAGCTGATCCACGAGTTCGGCTGGGCCAAGGCCGAGTTTGCCAAGATCGCTGTCTTCGCCATCCTGCTGGTGCCGATGTTCCCCGTCATCGGTCGCCTGACCGACGTGCTCGGCGTCCGCTTTGCCGCCGCTATCGGGGTGATCGGGATGCCGATCACCTTTGTCGGCCTCGCCAACATGAGCGGT
This sequence comes from Sphingomonas sp. SUN039, assembly GCF_024758725.1. Lineage (NCBI taxonomy): Bacteria > Pseudomonadati > Pseudomonadota > Alphaproteobacteria > Sphingomonadales > Sphingomonadaceae > Sphingomonas > Sphingomonas sp. SUN039. The sequence goes on from NZ_CP096972.1 coordinate 1,890,242, forward strand.
AACATCAACACCTTCTTCGCGCTGACCGTGGCGCAGATCCTGACCGGCGGGTTCCTGACCTCGACGGTGTTCAACCGTGTCGTCGCCGAGCGGTTTACCGTCGCGCGCGGAATTGCCTTTGCGATCATCATGACCGGGCCGCCAGTGTCGGGCGGACTCGCGGCGTGGGCGTTGGGGCCGTTGATGGTCGATTACGGATGGCGCGGCGGCTATCTGTTTCTTGGGGGCCTGGTGCTGGTGTTCGGCATTCTCGCGCTGATCCTGCTTCCGGCCAAATCGCCCGTTCGCCAGCACCAGCCATCTACGCTCCGCAAGGATTTCGGCACCATCGCGCGGCACCCCGTATTCTGGCTGGCGTCGCTCGGCATGTTCCTGTGCAACCTGCCGCAAGCGCTCGGCTCATCGCAGCTCATGCTGATGCTTCAAGAGAATGGCGTCGCGCTGTCGGCATCCTTCTTTGTCGCGCTCTATCCGTTCGGCGTCGTCATCGGGCGGTTCGCCACGGGCGCCGCGCTCGACCGTTATCCGACCCATATCGTGGGCGCCATCGGGCTTGCGCTGCCCGCACTCGGCTTCGTGCTGCTCGCCGGCCCTTATGACGGCGCATTGCTGGTCGGGTTTTCGGTCCTGCTGATGGGGCTGGCGCAAGGGGCGGAAGGCGATGTCGCCGCCTATGCCGTTGCGCGGCACTTCCCGATCTCGATCTTCGCCTCGGCGATGGGTCCGGTCAACGCCGCGACCGCGCTCGGGGCTTCGCTGGGCGGCGCAGTGCTGGTACCGATGCTCGCGCGCTGGGACAATTACGTCCCGTTCCTGATCTTCTCCGCCGTGGTCACGCTGCTCGGTGGAATCGCGCTGTTCCTCATGGGGCGATATCCGATGCTGCCCGAAGAACCGGTAACTCTTCATGACTGAGACGCGAACCGCCGTCATCACCGGTGCCAGTTCGGGCATCGGCAAGGAAGCGGCCAAGGCGCTCGCCGCATGCGGGTGGCACGTGATCGGACAAGGTCGCGACGCCGCGCGGTCCGCCGCTGCCGAGGCCGAAATCCGCGCTGTCGCCACCGGTCGCGTCGATATGCTGAGCTGCGATCTGTCGCTGCTGTCCGACACGGCGCGCATGGCCGACGAGATCGCCGCACTGACGCCCTGCATCGACGTTATGCTCTGCAACGCAGGCGGAATGCGGCAGGAACTGGTGGTCACCCCAGAGGGCAATGACGCGAGTTTCGCGGGCAATCACCTCGGCCATTTCCTGCTCGTCCAGCAGTTGATGCCGCAGCTACGCGCCGCCGGACATGCCCGCGTGATCAGCACGACGTCGGACGGCAGCTTTTATTGCAAGAGGATCGACTGGGACGATCTGCAACTGCTGCACAAATGGGATTCAGGTGCGTCCTATTGCCTGGTCAAGCTGTGCAACGTGCTGTTCACCCGCGAACTGGCGAGGCGGGGCGCGGCGGACGGCATCGTCGCGCACGCCTTCCATCCCGGCGTGGTCGGCAGCAATTTCACCAGCCATGTGCCCGAATCCACCCGCACTTATATGGCAACGCTCGACGCGCAGATGCCCGAAGTCGCCGCGCAACCTTTGGTGTGGCTGGCTACATCGGCGGAGGCGGGAGCATCGACCGGCCTATACTGGAACAAGGGCGTCAGCGAGGCACCCAACCCGATCGCGCTCGACGATGAAATCGCCGCTCGGCTGTGGGCAGAGAGCGAAAAGCTGATCGCACAAGCCGGGTTCTGACGCGTCTAACCACGCTACCGCTAGATGTGGATCGCCTTCCCGCGGACCCCCATCGCCGCTTCCTTCAGCGCCTCGCTGTGCGTCGGGTGGGCGTGGCAGGTGTAGGCGATGTCCTCGCTGGTCGCGCCGAATTCCATTGCCTGTGCGGCCTGGGCGATCATGGTGCCGGCGAGCGACGAGATGATGTGGACGCCCAGCACGCGGTCGGTCTTGGCGTCCGCGATGACTTTTACGAAGCCGTCGGTGTCGCGGTTCGTCTTGGCCCTGCTGTTGCCTGCGAAGGGGAATTTGCCGACCTTGATCTCGCCGCGCTCCTTGGCGGCTTCTTCGGTCAGCCCGACGCCCGCGATTTCGGGATGGGTATAGGCGACGCTGGGGATGACGTCGTGGTTCACGATGCCGGTCAGCCCCGCGATGTTCTCGGCGACCGCGATCCCCTCATCCTCGGCCTTGTGCGCCAGCATCGGGCCGGGCACGACATCGCCGATTGCCCAGATGCCGGGGACGGCAGTGCGGAAATCATGCGCGATTTCGATCTGTCCGCGCGCATTGACGGCGAGGCCCGCCTTGTCGAGCGACAGGCCATCAGTGTTGGGACGGCGACCGATACTGACGAGGACCGCGTCGGCACTGAGCGTCTCGCCCGCGCCACCGGCGGCGGGTTCGACGGTGACGGTTGCCTTGCCGCCCTTGACCGCAACGCCCGTCACCTTGGTCGAAGTCTTGAACTCGAAACCCTGTTTCTTGAAAATCTTGGCCGCTTCCTTGCGGACTTCGCCGTCCATGCCGGGCATGATCTGGTCGAGATATTCGACGACCGTGACCTTGGCACCGAGGCGCAGCCAGACGCTCCCGAGCTCCAGCCCGATGATGCCGCCGCCGATGACGACCAGATGCTGGGGCACCTTGGGCAGCGCGAGCGCGCCGGTCGAGTCCACGACGACCTTCTGATCGACCTCGACGCCGGGGAGCGGGGTAACGCTCGAGCCGGTAGCGATCACGATGTTCTTGGCGCGGACCGACTGCCCAGCGATAACCACTGTATCGGCGCTGGTGAACGCGGCGCGGCCCTTCAGCCATTCGACCTTGTTCTTCTTGAACAGGAACGCGATGCCGCCGGTCAGTTCCTTGACTGCGAGCGCCTTCTCCGCGTGCATCTGGTCGAGGTCGAGCGTCGCACCGGCAATATTGATCCCGAATTTGGCGAGCGCGCCGCTGTGCGCTTCCTCGTACAATTCGGACGCGTGGAGCAGCGCTTTCGACGGAATGCAGCCGACGTTGAGGCACGTGCCGCCCAGCGTCTCGCGGCTCTCGACACACGCGGTCTTGAGGCCGAGCTGCGCGGCACGGATCGCCGCGACATAGCCGCCGGGACCGCTGCCGATGACGAGGACGTCATAGTCGTAATCTGCCACGTGGGGCTACTCCTTACAGGTCGATCAGCAACCGCGTCGGGTCTTCGATCGCTTCCTTGACGGTTTTCAGGAAGGTGACCGCCTCGCGCCCGTCGATGAGGCGGTGGTCGTAGCTGAGCGCGAGGTACATCATCGGGCGGATCACGATCTGGCCGTCGCGGACGACGGGGCGGTCCTCGATGCGGTGGAGGCCCAGTACTGCCGACTGCGGGGGATTGATGATCGGCGTCGACATCAGCCCGCCGAACACGCCGCCGTTGCTGATCGTGAAGGTGCCGCCCTTCATGTCGTCCATGGTCAGCGTGCCGGCCTTGGCCTTTGCGCCGAGTTCGCCGATGGCCTTCTCGATGCCCGCGAACGACATTTTGTCGGCGTTGCGGACAACGGGGACGACGAGGCCGTTGGGCGCGCTGACCGCGACCGACACGTCGAGATAGTCGAAATAGACGATTTCCTCGCCGTCGATCTGCGCGTTTACGGCGGGGATGTCCTTCGCCGCCAGCACCACCGCCTTGGTGAAAAAGCTCATGAGCCCCAGGCGCACACCGTGCTTCTTTTCGAAGCTGTCCTTGTAGCGCGCGCGCGCGTCCATCACCGCGCCCATATCGACGTCGTTGAATGTCGTCAGCATCGCGGCAGTGTTCTGCGCGTCCTTGAGCCGCTTCGCGACGGTCTGGCGCAGGCGCGTCATGCGGATGCGTTCCTCGCGGCGTTCGCCCGTCGGCGCGGGAGCAGCAGCGGGCGCAGGCGCGGCAGCCGGCGCAGCCGGTGCGGCGGGCGTCGGCGCGGGGGCCGACATCACATCCTCCTTTGTGAGCCGACCGTCCTTGCCGGTGCCCTTGATCGAAGAAGGATCGACGCCCTTTTCAAGGACAAGGCGACGGACCGAAGGCGACAAGGTCGGCGCAACGGCTTCGGTCGCCGGTACGGCCACCGGCGCGGATGCTGCGGGGGCAGCAGCGACCGCACCGGCCCCGGCTTCCACGGTCGCAATCGTCGACCCCACATTCACCGTATCGCCGACCTTGACCAGCTGTTCGCCCATCACGCCCGCGACGGGCGCAGGCACTTCGACCGACACCTTGTCGGTCTCCAGCGACGCAATCGGCTCGTCGGCGGCAACCGCTTCGCCCGGCTTCTTCAGCCATTCGCCCAAGGTCGCTTCGGTAATCGATTCGCCCAGCACGGGCACTTTGACTTCGGTGCTCATTTCAGCTCCTCAACCGGGATTGCCGGTGACGGGTTTGGCAGTGGTCTTCGTGCTGCGCTGGCGGCGGATTTCGCCGCGCACGCTTTGGCCCAGCGCATCGGCGACGAGCGCCGCCTGTTCGGCCTGGTGGCGCTTCATCAGGCCGGTCGCGGGCGATGCGCTCGCTTTGCGTCCGGCATAGCGCGCGCGGTGCGGGGCGACCTTGGCGCGCGCCAGGCATTCCTCGATGAACGGTTCGACGAAGAACCAGTAACCGTTGTTCTTCGGCTCTTCCTGCGCCCAGACAACCTCTTCGAGGTTGGTCATGCGGTCGAGCCGCGCGACCAGCGGATCGCCGGGGAAAGGATAGAGCTGTTCGATGCGGACGATCGCCGTATCGGTCTGCCCCGCCGCATCGCGCGCGTCCATCAGGTCGTAGGCGACCTTGCCGCTGCACAGCACGAGGCGCTTCACGTCGGCATCAACCGGCGCGTTCGGATCGGACAAGATCCGCATGAAATGCGACGCGCCTTGAAAGTCCGCCGCCTTCGAAACCGCGCGTTTGTGACGCAGCAGCGATTTCGGCGTCATGATGATCAGGGGCTTGCGGAACGACCGGTGCATTTGACGGCGCAGCGCGTGGAAATAATTCGCCGGCGTCGTGATGTTCGCCACCTGCATATTGTCCTCGGCGCAGAGCTGTAGATAGCGTTCGGGGCGGGCGGACGAATGCTCCGGCCCTTGGCCCTCGTACCCGTGCGGCAACAGCATCACGAGGCCGTTGGCGCGCAGCCATTTCGCCTCGCCCGACGCGATGAACTGGTCGATCATCACCTGCGCGCCATTGGCGAAGTCGCCGAACTGCGCCTCCCACATGACAAGCGTCTTGGGATCGGCGCCCGCGAACCCGTATTCGAAACCGAGCACGCCGAATTCGCTAAGCGTGGAGTCGAGCACTTCGAACCGCCCGTGCGGCACGGTCGAGAGCGGGATGTATTTCCGCTCGTCGGTCTGGTCGACCCAGACCGCATGACGCTGGCTGAAGGTACCGCGTCCCGAGTCCTGCCCCGACAGGCGGACACCATAGCCCTCCGACAACAGCGCGCCGAACGCCAGCGCCTCGCCGGTCGCCCAGTCGAAGTTTTCGCCGCTCGCAAACATCGCGCGTTTGGCGTCGAGCACTCGGTTGAGCGTCGGGTGGATCGCCAGATCTGCAGGCACGGTGGTCAGCGTGCGGGCCAGGCCGTCGAACAGCTTCTTCTCGATACCGGTTTCGACATTGCGCCGCGATGTCTCGGCATCGGTCGGCTTGTGCAGCCCCGCCCAGCGACCGCCGAACCAGTCGGCCTCGTTCGCCTTGTACGACGCGGCGCTGGCGAACTGGTCCTCCAGCATGGCGGTGAAGCGCAGCGTGTGTTCGGGTGCCCAATTCCTGTCGATCACGCCCTGTTCGACCAGCCGCGCGGCATAGACGTCGCTGACGCCGGGATGCGACTTGATGACCTTGTACATCAAAGGCTGGGTGAACATCGGTTCGTCACCCTCGTTATGGCCGAACCGGCGGTAGCACCACATGTCGATCACAACGTCGCGGTGGAACCGCTGGCGGTATTCGATCGCCATCTTGCACGCGAAGGTCACGGCTTCGGGATCGTCGCCATTAACGTGGAAAATCGGGGCTTGCACGCCCTTCGCCACGTCGCTCGGATAGGGCGAGGAGCGCGCGAATTGCGGGCTCGTGGTAAAGCCGATCTGGTTGTTGATGACGAAATGCAGGCAGCCGCCGGTGTTGTAGCCGCGCACGCCAGAGAAGCCGAAGCACTCCCAGATAACGCCCTGTCCCGCGAACGCCGCATCGCCGTGGAGCAGCACCGGCAGCACCTGGATATGGTCCTCCAGATCGTTGCGGTCGGTCTGGATCGCGCGGACCTTGCCGAGCACCACGGGGTCCGCGGCTTCGAGATGCGACGGATTGGGCACCAGCGACATGTGCACCTTGATGCCGTCGAACTCGCGGTCGGTGCTGGTGCCGAGGTGATACTTCACATCGCCCGAGCCGCCGACGTCGTCAGGGTTCGCAGTGCCGCCCGAAAATTCGTGGAAGATGATGCGGTAGGGTTTGGCCATCACGTTCGCGAGCATGTTGAGACGCCCGCGATGCGCCATCCCGTACACAATCTCGCGCACGCCCATCGCGCCGCCGTATTTGATGACGGCTTCCATCGCCGGGATCATCGCTTCGCCGCCGTCGAGGCCGAAGCGTTTGGTCCCGACGTATTTCTTGCCGCAGAACCGTTCCCACTGCTCGGCTTCGATCACCTTGGCGAGGATCGCCTTCTTGCCCTCGGGGCTGAAGGTGATCGCCTTGTCCTTGCCCTCCATGCGCTCCTGCAGAAAGCGGCGCTCCTCGACATCGCCGATGTGCATATATTCGAGGCCGACATTGCCGCAGTAATTCGCGCGCAGGATGTCGATGATCTCGCGGAACGAGGCACGCTCCAGCCCGAGCGCACCATTCAGCCAGACCTGCCGGTCGAGATCGCTGTCGGCGACATCGAAGAAGCTCGAATCGAGATCGGCCGGCAATTCGCGCTTCGACAGGCCGAGCGGATCGAGATTGGCGGCCAGATGCCCGCGCACGCGGTAGGTGCGGATGATCAGCATCGCCTTGATCGCGTCGGACGCGGCGCGTTGCAGGTCGGTCTCGCTGACCGCAACACCGGCCTTCGCCGCGACTGCTTTGATCGCCACCGCCATTTGCGTCGGGTCGAGCGCCGCGGTCAGGTCGTCGGTATCGATACGCCAGGACGGGCGCGCCCAGCTGGGGCCGGATTCGGTTTCGGTCGGGTCGTCGAGTGCCATCGTCACTCTCCTTGGCTTCAGCCGTTCAACAGCGCCTTAAGGGTCACACCCAGCTCGCTCGGGCTCGGCGACACGCGGATGCCCGCTGCCTCCATCGCCGCGATCTTGCTGCCTGCGTCGCCCTTGCCGCCCGACACGATCGCCCCGGCATGGCCCATGCGACGTCCCGGCGGCGCGGTCAGGCCCGCAATAAAGCCGACCATCGGCTTTTTGCGACCGCGCTTGGCCTCGTCGATCAGGAACTGCGCGGCCTGTTCCTCGGCATCGCCACCGATCTCGCCGATCATGATGATGCTTTCGGTCGCGTCGTCGGCGAGGAAGAGTTCGAGCACGTCGATGAAATTCGTCCCGTTGACCGGATCGCCGCCGATGCCGACGGCGGTGGTCTGGCCCAGCCCCTCGGCCGTCGTCTGGAACACCGCCTCATAAGTCAGCGTGCCCGATCGCGACACGACGCCGACACTGCCCTTCGAGAAAATCGACCCCGGCATGATGCCGATCTTGCACTCGCCGGGTGTCAGGACGCCGGGGCAGTTGGGGCCGATCAGCCGCGACTTGCTGCCCGACAGCGACCGCTTCACCTTGACCATGTCGAGCACCGGAATGCCTTCGGTGATACACACGATCAGCGGCACCTCGGCATCGATGGCTTCGAGGATCGAGTCCGCAGCAAAGGGCGGCGGGACATAGACGACGCTCGCGGTCGCGCCGGTCTTCGCGACCGCTTCGTGCACGGTGTCGAACACCGGCAGGCCGATATGCTCGCTCCCGCCCTTGCCCGGCGTGACACCGCCGACCATCTGCGACCCATATTCGAGCGCGGCGAGCGTGTGGAACTCACCGGTCTTGCCGGTCATCCCCTGTGTGATGACCTTGGTGTTCTTATCGACGAGGATGGACATTTAATGGGTCCCTATTCCTATTTTTCGTTGCGCTGCTTGAAAAAGGCGGATGCACCGTAGCCAACTGCGCCCCCGAAAAGACCTGGCAGACTTATTATCCACGCTTCCGGCGTACCCCAGATTGCCCCGCAGCCCGCAAGCCCCAAACCTGGAATGTTGCCGAGAATGAATCCCGTTCGACCAACCGCAGGAGAACTCCAACGACCCAACGCGCTCGCGACGCACGGGACTAAAAATCCGGCTATCAATGCTTGGATAATGAACGGGTTTGTCGTCACGCTAGACTGCTATCAATCGCCTTGCACGCAACCAGCAGTTCCTTGACCGCATCGACGCTGACCTGGAGGTTGCCCTTCGCCTCATCGTCGAGCGCGATTTCGACGATTTCCTCGACACCACCGGCACCGATGATGCACGGGACGCCGACATAGAGTCCGTCGAGGCCGTATTTACCCTCGACATATGCCGCGCAGGGCAGCAGGCGCTTCTGGTCGTAGAGATACGCCTCGGCCATCGCGATGCCGCTAGTGGCGGGCGCGTAATAGGCCGAACCCGTGCCGAGCAGCGCGACGATCTCGCCGCCGCCGCCGCGCGTGCGCTTGACGATCGCGTCGATGCGCTCCTTGGTCGATTTGCCCATCGCGATCAGGTCTGGGACGGGGATGCCCGCGACGGTCGAGTAGTTGACCACCGGCACCATCGTGTCGCCATGGCCGCCGAGCACGAAGGTCGTCACGTCGCGCGCCGACACCTTGAACTCCTCGGCAATGAAATGGCTGAAGCGGCCCGAATCGAGCACGCCCGCCATGCCGACAACGCGGTGATGGGGCAGGCCGGAGAATTCGCGCAGCGCCCACACCATCGCGTCGAGCGGATTGGTGATGCAGATGACGAACGCATCGGGCGCGTTGTTCTTGATCCCCTCGCCGACCGCCTTCATCACTTTCAGATTGATGCCGAGCAGGTCGTCGCGGCTCATGCCGGGTTTGCGCGCAACACCGGCGGTGACGATGATCACGTCCGCGCCTGCGATGTCCTTGTAATCGTTCGAGCCGGTGATCTTCGCATCGAAGCCCTCGATCGGGCCGCACTGCGACAGGTCGAGCGCCTTGCCCTGCGGCACACCCTCGACGACATCGAACAGGACGATGTCACCCAGTTCTTTCTGCGCGGCGAGATGGGCGAGCGTGCCGCCGATGTTCCCTGCGCCGATCAGCGCGATTTTCTTGCGTGCCATGAAGCGCAGTCCTTCCCTTACGGTGCGTGGAATTGCGCGCGCCGTAGGGGAGGCGAAGAGTCGGGGCAACCGCTATCTTTGCAAATGGTTCGCGATAGCGAGAAGCATCACTTCCCCGCCATTTCCTGCACCAATATCATCCAGTGCTTCACACCGTCATCGAGCGCTGCGACCGGCAACCGCTCGTCCTTGCCATGCGCGCGGAGATCGACCGGCACCCGCACCCATTCGCCGCCGACGCCGTAAACCGGGATGCCTGCCACGCGGAACGGGCGCGCATCGCTCGCGCCGGTGGACATCTCGGGTGCAACCGGCATGCCGGGATGCAATGTCTGAACCGCCTTCGTATAGGCAGCCACGACGTCGGGGCGCAGCGGACTGGTCAACGAGGCGACATAATCGTCGTTGCGCGTGACCTTAACGCCGTCGCCCGCAATCTTTTGCAGCTCGGCGAGCGTCGCATTCGGATCGATGCCGGGGAAGATGCGGCAATTGACCATCGCGGTTGCCAGTTGCGGCAGCGCGTTATCGGCGTGCCCACCGAACAGGCGCGTCGCCACACAGCGCGTCCGCGTCAGGCCCGCATAGGTTTCGTCCGCCTCGACAATGTCTGCTGCCATATCGTCGCCGCCGAGCCATTTCGTAATCGCCGCGGTCAAATTCGGGCGCGGATCGATCTTCGCCGCCGCCGCGAAATAGGCGCGCGACGTCTCGTTGAGCATCGGCTGGAAGCGGTACGCCTCGAGCCGCTCGAGCGCATGCGCCAGTTCGTAGATCGCGTTGTCCTTGCGCGGTTTCGACGAATGCCCGCCGCGGTTGGTGACAGTGAAAGTATAGCCGGAGAACGTTTTTTCCGCCGTCTGCAAGCTGGCCCCCAGCGGCTTGTCGCCCGGCAGGAAGCCGATACCGCCGCCGTCGGCGTTCAACCCGAGTTCGGGATTGCCCATCATTGCGCGCCACTCGGTCGCGCCCTTTTCCGCGCCGATGCCGTTGGTCTCCTCGTCGCCGGTGAAGAATACGACGACGTCGCGCTTCGGCTTGAAGCCTGAGGCTTTCAACTGGATCAGCGCGCGGGAAATGCCGACGATCCCCGCCTTCATGTCGATCGTCCCGCGCCCGTAATAATAGCCGTCCTTTTCGGTCAGGACGAACGGATCAGTGGTCGAATCTTCGCGCTTCGCCTCGACCACATCCATATGGCCCATCAGCATGACCGGGCGCTTGGCCGGTTTCCCTGCGGCGCGCCAGACGACCATCAGCACCGCGGTTTTGTCACCTTTGGTATCGTACGGCATGACCATGACATCGGCGTCGGCAAAGCCCGCCTTTTTGAATTCGCCAGCCAGGTAGGTCGCCATTTCGGGCACCTTGCCGCGCCCGAGCACCGTCGGCGTGTCGATGATCGTGCGGAACATGTCCTTGGTCGCGGCGCTGTCGGCGGGCGACATTGCGGGGGGCACCGCGAGCGCGGGCGTGGCAGCGAGCATGGTTGCGGCAAGCAGCAGATATTTCATGTGAGTCCTCCGTTGCCGCGCACGCTAGCGCCGCGCACGGCCAGCGCAAGCAGATGTCAGGCGTCGGCCCGTTCGCCGCGCCGCGCGCGCTGGGGCAAGAACGCGACAAGCGCGACGATCGCCACCGCGAGTACGGCAGTCGCCAGCGGACGGCTGAGATCGAGGCCGCCCTTAGCAAAGGGCTTGTCGAGGAAATCGCCGACCGTCGCACCCAAGGGCCGGGTCAGGATGAAAGCGAGCCAGAACAGCAGCACCCGATTCACGCGGGTCCAGAAATTCAGCGCTGCACAGATCGCCAGCGCCGCCGCAAACATCGTCGCACCACCGAGGTAGCCAAGACCGTTGGTGTCGGCGACCCAATCGCCCAGCGCGGTGCCGAGCGTCTGCGAAAAGGTGATCGTGATCCAGTACCATGTCTCGGCGCGCGGGGTGTGGATGTCGTCGACCGACACCGACCCGACGACCATTCGCCACAGCGCGAGGCTGGCGACAACGCACGCCAGCAGCATCGCCGACCCGCCAGTATAGCCGATACCGAGCGACCGCGTCGCAAAGTCCGCGAGCGTCGTGCCCGCCGTGGTCGAGGCAATGATCGTCGCCCAGTACAACCAGGGGTTGAAGGCACGGGCGCGGATTTGCACCCAGACCAGCCCGACAAGCAGGATGCCGAAGATGGCGGTCCCGATCAGATAGCCGCTGACCCCCGATGCCCCTGCTTCCGGCGTGGTTTCGCCGAGCCAGCTCATCGTCACGGCATCGCCACCCGTTTCGCCCAGCGTCGTCGCCAGAATTTTGATGAGCCAGAAGCCCAGGGTGACGGCGGGGACTTTGGCAACGGTCTTCAGGTCGTCGGCGGTCATGGCGCATGTCCGCTTACGCCGTGCCCGGACGCGAGATAGTCGCGCGACTGCATTTCCATCAGCCGCGACACGGTGCGCTCGAACTCGAAGCGGCCGTCGCCTTCCTCGTAGAGCGCGGCAGGCTCGGCGTCCGCGGTTGCGATCAGCTTGACCTTATGCTCGTAGAGCGCGTCGATCAGCGTGACGAAGCGCGCGGCCTCATTGCGGTTTTCCGGCCCCAGCTTGGGGATGCCGACCATGATGACGCTGTGATAGCGGCGCGCGACGGCGAGGTAATCGCTAGACCCGCGCGCCTCGCCGCAAAGCCGCTTGAAGGAGAAGACGGCAACGCCTTTGAGGCTCTTAGGAACATGCAGCGTGCGGCCGCCGCCCAGCTCGATCTCCGCCGTCGGCACATGCACCGCGTCTTCGGGTGGATAGTCGGTCAGCTGGAAAAATGCCTGCCGCACCGCCGCCGTTGCCTCCGCCCCGTTGGGCACGTGCCAGGTCTTGACGCCCGCCATCCGCTCCATGCGGTAATCGGTCGGCCCGTTGAGCGCGACGACATCGAGCCGCTGGCCGATCAGGTCGATGAAGGGCAGGAAATGCTCGCGGTTGAGGCCGTCCTTGTAGAGCTCGGTCGGCGCACGGTTCGAGGTCGTCACCACCGTCGTCCCTGCCGCGATCAGCCCGGTGAACAGCCGCGACATGATCATCGCATCGGCGCTGTTGTTGACGACCATCTCGTCGAACGCGAGACAGCGCGCCTCGTCGGCCAACGCCGCCACGACCGGCGCAATCGGGTCTCCCGCTTCCTTGCGCCGCTCGTCGCGCAGACGGTCGTGCACCTCCAGCATGAATTCGTGGAAATGGACGCGGCGTTTGCGGCGGATGTCGAGGCAGTCGAAGAACAGATCCATCAGCATCGACTTGCCGCGCCCGACCCCGCCCCACAGGTAAAGCCCGCGCGGCGGCGGCGCTTTGGCCTTGCCGAGCCGCCAGAGGATCGACCCGCGCGGGGGAACGGCTTCCAGATCGGTTTGCAGCCTGTCGAGACGGGCGGCGGCATCGGCCTGAGTCGCGTCGGGGCGAAGTTCGCCAGCGGTAACAAGGGCGTGGTAGCGGTCGAGGACTTTCACCCCGCTACGATCCCCGTGCCGACACCCTTTCGCACTGTGCCCGAGAACGCCGCCAGCCGCGCCTCGCCCTGCACCACCAACCCGCGCATGAAGATCAGCCGCCGGGTTTCGCGCAACACCTCGACCTCGGCATCGAGGAAAATGTCGGGCCGGCCGGTGCCGATGAACTGGAAACTCATGTCGAGCGTCACCGCGCTCCCAGCCTCGATCATGCCCATCATCCGGGCGGCGGCGAACAGCGCGACATCGGCGAAACCCATTGTCGTGCCGCCGTGGATCGAGTCCTGCAAATTGGTGTGCTGGCGGAGCGGCAGCATCCGCACCCGCGCCAGATCGCCTTCGCGCCGGACAAGCAACGGCCCGAGAAACGCATTATACCGCGTCGCATCGCGCAGCCGCCAGCTGTGCCAGCCGGGATGATCGGGGTCTTCGCCGAATGCGAATGCGGGTTCGTCGGACACGCGGTCAGATGACCCGCTCGACCGCCATCTTCTTCACTTCTGCGATGGCTTTTGCCGGGTTCAATCCCTTGGGGCACACGTTCGCGCAGTTCATGATCGTGTGGCAGCGATAGAGGCGGAACGGGTCTTCCAGCTCGTCGAGCCGCTCGCCGGTCATCTCGTCGCGGCTGTCGGCCAGCCAGCGGTACGCCTGGAGCAGGATCGCGGGGCCGAGAAACTTGTCGCTGTTCCACCAATAGGACGGGCACGACGTCGAGCAGCACGCGCATAATATGCACTCGTACAGGCCATCGAGCTTCGCGCGGTCGTCCGGCGATTGCAGTCGCTCCTTGCCCGACGGTGTCGGCGTCTTGGTCTTCAGCCACGGCTCGATGCTCGCGTACTGCGCGTAGAAATGGGTGAAGTCGGGGACCAGATCCTTGATGACCTCCATGTGCGGCAGCGGCGTGATCTTCACCTCGCCCTTCACGTCCTCGATCGCCTTGGTGCAGGCCAGTGTGTTGGTGCCGTCGATGTTCATCGAGCACGACCCGCAAATCCCCTCGCGACACGAGCGGCGGAAGGTCAGCGAGCTATCCTGTTCGCCCTTGATCTTGATCAGCGCGTCGAGGACCATCGGGCCGGTCGTGTCGAGGTCGATCTCGAAGCTGTCGTAGCGCGGGTTCTCGCCGCTGTCGGGATCGTAGCGGTAGATTTTGAACGCCTTGGTCCGTTTCGCGCCCGCCGCCGCCTTGTGCACGCGGCCCTTGCCGCTGATCTTCGAGTTCTTGGGGAGCAGAAATTCGGCCATCGGGGTTTCCTGTCGGTTCCCTTCCCCATTTGCGCTGCCAGTGCGAGAGTGCAACCCCTGTGTCAGTGAAATGTGCTCCTGCGAAAGCAGGAGCCTTGACGATCGTCAGGGTTGCTCGTCGGCAAGGCTCCTGCATACGCAGGAGTACGGCGAGATAATTTCACATAATCCCGCTTGAAACGCCGCAACCGCTTCCCATTTCCGCAATCCGGATGCCGCTTACGGGTCCGGAAACAACCAAGTCGCTTTGAAAGGACTAAACCCATGCGTACCAATTTCGACTTCACTCCGTATCGCCGCAGCACCGTCGGCTTCGACAATCTGTTCGACCTGCTCGAAACCTCGACGCGGGCGGCGACCGTCGACAACTACCCGCCCTTCGACATCGAACGGTCGGGCGACGACAGCTACCGCATCACCATCGCCATCGCCGGCTTCAAGGCCGACGAAATCGAGATGGTCGCGCAGGCGAACAAGCTCGTCGTGACCGGTAAAAAGGCCGAGGTCGAGGGCGACGACACCCGTCAGTTCGTCCACCGCGGCATCGCGACCCGCGCGTTCGAGCGGCGCTTCGAACTCGCCGATTATGTCACCGTGTCGGGTGCCAATCTCGACAACGGGCTTCTGACTATCGACCTCGTCCGCGAGGTTCCGGAGGCGATGCGTCCGCGAAAGATCGCCATCGGCGGCCAGACCCCGCAGCTGGAAGTCGCCAAGGCTGCCTAAGCGGTAACCTGGGGAGGGGGCGCTGCCGTCTCCTCCCCTCTCCGCGCACCCCAGTCGAGGCGGCGCGTCACGTACATGACCGCCGCGAGTGCCACGAACAGCATTAGCGAGCCGATCAGCAGCGAGTAAGCCTCCAGGCTCAACAGGATATAGAGCACCGCATAAAGTGCGGTCAGCAGTCCCGCGATATAGGCCGCGCGCCGCCAGCTCTTCAGTACCGCTGCCGAATAGGCCGTGATCAGCCCGATAATCCCCGCGCCCGCGATCAGATAGGCGAGCGTAAACCCGACCACCTCGGCGAACGCCAGCAGCAGCACGAAGAACAGCACCAGCGCCGCGCCGACCAGCAGATATTCCACCGTCGAGACCCGCACCCCGCCGATGACGTCGAACATCAGGAAGGCGAGGAAGGTGAAGCCGATGAACAGAAACCCGTATTTGGTCGCGCGGTTGACCTGGTCGTACAGGTCGATGGGCTGGATCAGGCTGATGCTCATGCTGCCGCTGGTCGCGGCGCTCCCGTCGGCGATTTCTAGCGATGCCAAGCGACCGTCTTTCGGCGTACTGACGGCCTTGTCCTCGGCATCGACGAGAGCCTGCCCCAGCGCAAGATTGCCGACGCGGTAGGTTGCATCGAACCCGGCGGGACCGATGCCGCGCTTCACCGGCAGGAACCCGCCGCCGAAACTCGGCGATGGCCAACTCGACGTGACGTGCCACTGGGTATCGCCCGCGCGCGGTGCCAGCGTCAGCGAGGCATTGCCGCGGAACCGGTAATCGAAATCGGCCGCAATCGGCCCGCTCGGCAGTCCCGATGCGTCGAGTCCGGCAAAAAAGCCCGAATTGCCCGTCGCGCCCAACCCATGGCCGGGTTCGAGCACCACTGCCTTGCCCCCAACACGCACCACCGGCGGCGGGCCGAACAGCCCGCGCGCGTTGGACAGGCCGAAGCGCAACTCGGCACGGTTCCACACCAAAGCCTTGGCATCGATGCCCAGCCGCGACAGGTCGGCAGGCATGGCGAACTGTGCGCTGCCGGTCAGCCGCGCCTCGTAAACCACCGCTTCGTAGATCGACCGCTTGCGGCGGCTGGGATCGAGCTTCGCGTCGATCTGCGCGGTCTCGGGCGACAGCGCCATTTCCTTCCACACGGTGGAGGTCTTCGTAACTTGCTTGCCGCCCTCCTCGACGGTTTCGGTCGTCTGCGCCTGATAGGGCACGACCAGCACCGGCCCCGCGATCACCTGCGGCCCGCCCCAGCCCTCGACAATCGAGGCCTGCGCGGTCGTCGACTGGTTCTGCCGGTCGTAAACCAGCGCCCAGACGGTCACGAGCGGCACCGCCAGCAACAGGCCGACAAGAATGACCAGCGCAAGCTTTACCCCCGGCGACCGTTCGCCGCCTTTGCTGCGGAAAACGGGCGTCGCCGGGGGCAGTGCCATCTCAGCGAATGCCGAAACGGTGCGCGATGAAGATCAGCACCATCGCGCCGACCACCGACATGATAAAGCCGGCAGGCGTCGGCTTCATCATATCCTTTTCCTTGGTGAACAGGCCGCCGATGAAGCCGCCGACGAACGAGCCGCCGATGCCGAGCAAAGTCGTCCAGATCCAGCCCATCTCGATCGCGCCCGGATAAAAGAAGCGTGCGAGCAGGCCGCTCAGGAAACCGATGACGATCCAACCGATGATATTCAACATGACGCAGGTCCTCCCCGAAATGCGTGGAGCGAGCAGACTGGCGCGGGTGCACCGGCTTGGCAAGCTGGGCATCGCCCGCACCCGCCAATCACTGTGGAATATTGTAAACGTCCCTGTGTGGAACACCCTCGAAGACGGGGGCGAAATCGTTCACCATTTCGGCTATGCGCGCCGCTCGATGACGGCACGGCCCTTCCTTTCCGCGCACCAGCGCTTTGCGATGCGCGCCCGTGCGCGCGCCGCACGGCGGGCGCGACGGATGCGGCTGGCAGGGGTCTTGCTGCTCCCCTTCGCACTGCTGTCGTGCGTCGCCGATGGCGGAACGCGGGTCGCGAGCATTGCAGCGCCGACTGCCGCTGCACCCTCTTACGCAGGTATTCCGGTGATCGCCGGAACGCCGGTGGCCGCAACCGAGCCCGCTCCTGTCGCCGACCTCGCCCCCGTTGCGCCAACCGGGCCGTCGTTCGTCGCGGCGCTCGGTCAGCGCGACCGCATGCGCGCGACACTGTGTCTGGCCAGCGCCATCTATTACGAGGCAGCGACCGAGCCCGATGAAGGGCAACGCGCCGTCGCGCAGGTCGTGCTCAACCGTGTCCGCCACCGCGAATGGCCGCAAACAATCTGCGGCGTCGTCTATCAGGGGTCGGACCAGCCCGGTTGCCAGTTCAGTTTCGCCTGCGACGGTGCGATGGCGCGCGCGCCGATGCTGGGCGCGTGGATCCGCGCGCGACGTGTTGCCGAACGCGCGCTGGCGGGTGAGGTCTATGCGCCGGTCGGCAGCGCAACCTTCTACCACACGATGCAGGTCGCGCCCGCCTGGGGCCGCCGGATGACGCCGGTCGCCATCGTCGGCGCGCATATATTCTACCGGATGCCGGGCGATGCGCCCGAGGCGTCGTCGCTGCCGATGCTCTATGCCGGACGCGAGCCGACGCCGGGGCCGCTACCGCGCGTCGCCCCGCCCGCGCAGCTGATGGCAGTCGGCCTGCCGGTACCGGTCGTGCCGGGAACGCCGGTCATGCCCGTCGCGGTCGGACCGGTGACGACTGCGGCGTCGGCACCGACCGTCACCTACAGCCGCATCGCGCCGAGCCAGGACAAACGCTATGTCCCCGGCGCCCTGCCCGACAGCACGATCCGCGAGGAATTCCGCGACAGCGGGAAATGGATCGCGCGCTAACTACTTCAGCGCATCGGTTGCCGGCTTGCCGACCGGCGTGGTCGCGGGGGGCAAGGCGCGCTCCAGCACATCGAGCCAGGTTTTCGCCTTCGATCCGATATAGCTCTGCGGTTGCGACGGGAGCAGCCGCCCCTTCGCCTCCCATTCGGCAATCGTCATCGTCGCCTCCGCCGCGGCGGTCGCCAGCCCTTGCGGCTTCCGCAGCGCATGGTTGATCAAGGCATCGCCGAAAAAGGTCCAGTCATTGTCGGCCTGACACCCGAACGACGTCCGGGTCGATGACGCGGCCGTGACGATCGCCGTGCTGTCGGTCACGAGTGTCGGCACGAACACCCCCGAATAACAGGCACTGATCAGCAGCATCCGGTTCTTGATGCCGAGTTCGTTCAGCAACCCCGCCAGCTTCGACGGACCGAGCAGGCCGAACCCCGCATCGCCGTCATTATAGACGACACCGAACTGCGCACCGTGGCTGGTGGTATAGAGCACCAGCGCATCCTCCGGTCCCATCAGCTCGGCAAAGCGCGCAAGCACGGCGGCGATATTGGCGGGACTGCCCATCGGCTGCATGCTCGGCCCGCTGCCATCGGTGCCCGCCAAGGTCAGGCTATGGCCGGTCGCGCCATAGCGCCGCGCGAGCACGCGTCCGGCTTCCCTTGCTTCGCGCCCGAACACCGCGTCGCTGTCGAGCCCGACCGACAGCACGAACGCCTCGACCACGCCTTTGCGCCCCGGTGTCAGCCGCGCCAGCGCGGCGGCAAGGCGGCGATGCTCGGCAAGTTCGTATTTCGCGCTCCGCGACCGTTCGATGCTCGTCCCGATATCGGCAGCATAGGCGATCTCGCCGGGGCCGAGCTTGTCGAGAAACGGCGGCGCGGCGGTATGTTCGGCCGGCTTGAACGGCGGCGGCGCGGGCGCGGCCCCGAGCAGAGCGAGCGCGGCAAGCACGGCGAAACGACGGAATGACATTAACAACCCCCTGCCCTTAATGCTGGGGAGCGCGCGCGGCGGCGTCAAGCCAAAGCGGCCGACGTCAGACCGCCATGCGCGGCACGACGATCCGCAGCGCGCGCACCAGCGCGTCGATCTGCGCGGGCGACGTGAACAGGGCCGGGCAGATGCGGATGCACGCGCCCCTTGCCACGCCGGTACGATGGACCGAGAAAATCCCGAACTCGTCGAGCAACGTCCTGGCAATCGCGATATTGTCCGCGACCGACGTCCGCCCCCGGATACGGAACGCTGTCGTCCCGGCATGAAGCGTCGGGTCGGCGGGGGTCAGGATTTCGAGGCCGTTCAGCCCGCGCAACTCCTCCGCCCAGCGGTCGCGCAGCCAGCGCAGGCGAGCGATGCGGTTTGGCGCGCCCACCGCATTCTGAAAGGCGAGCGCGGCCGGTACGGTCAGCTGCGCCGCCATATCGACGGTGCCGGTATGGATGCGGCTCTCGGCAGTTGCGCCGACCGGCAGCCCATTGCCCGGATCGGGGTCGATAGCGTCCAGCCGCGACTTTCGGATGTAGAACGCCCCGACACCGAGTGGCGCGCCCATCCATTTGTGCAGGTTGAACCCGGCAAAGTCCACGCCCGCCGCGATGGTTCCCGCCTCGAGCTGGCCCCAGCTGTGCGCCGCATCGACGATGGCATCGATCCCGCGCGACTTCGCCAGCGCGACGATCTCCGCCAGCGGCAGCGCGAGGCCGGTGCGATGGCTGAGATGGGTCAAGAGCACCATCCGGATGCGCGGGTTGGCGTCGAACGCGCGGGCATAACTATCGATCAGCGCCTGCCGCGTTGCCGGTTCGGGCAGCGCGATCTTGATCACTTCGACCCCGCGTGACCGGTGGAGTCCCTCCATAAACCCCTGCATCGCGTCGTAATCGAGATCGGCGTAGAGCACCGCGTCACCGGGGCGCAGGCGGTTGTAGTTCTGGATGAGCGTCCGCAGTGCCTCGGTCGCGTTGCGGGCAAAGGCGATCTCGTCGGGCGCGGCCCCGAGCCCCGTCGCGACCTGGGCGCGGATGCTATCGAGATCCGCCCCGAACCCGCGCCGCGCATAGTAACTGTTGTCGCGGTTCACGCGTTCGATGTTGCGCTCATACGCGGCCATCACGGGCCGCGCCATGATGCCCCAATTGCCGTTTTCGAGCTGGATAATGTCGGGGTTCACGTTGTACTGCGCGGCGACGGTGCGCCACCAGCGTTCATCGTCCGGCCCCTTCGGCGCGCCGGTCGGCAGCGATGCCGCAGCTTGTGCAGCCATCGGCAGCACGGCGGCACCGGCGAGCAGCGCGCGGCGGTCGAGGGTGGTCATGCGGCTCTCCGACAATGGCGTGCGGGCGATGCTAGCCGCGCAACCCTCTCCCGCGCTAGGGCGTTGCACGGCCCAAAGGAAATCGCCCGCATGTCCACCCCCATCGCCCTCGACATCCCGCACAGCCTGGGCAAGGTCGCTGCGCACGACCGGCTCGATCGCGGCATCGGCAAGATCGGCCAGCTGATCCCCGGCGGCGGGCAGGTGACACACAGCTGGTCGGGCGAGACGATGACCTTCACCGTGACTGCGATAGGCCAGACGATGCACTGCACCGCGACGGTGTTCGAGGACAAAGTCCACGCCGAAGTCGACCTGCCGCCGATGCTGGGGTTGTTTGCGGCGAAAATCAGAGATGCGCTGGGCGCAGGGTTGCCGAAATTGTTGAAGTGATGCTCCGAACCCCGGCGGAAGCAATCAACTTGCCGCCGGTAGCGTCGCCAGAAACGCCTTGAAGTTCGCGGGCATCCCGACCCCGTTCTGGGTGGGCGTCGAGACATAGCTGAACGGCACCGGATAGGCGGCATATTGGCAGTTGGTGAACGATCCGTCGGGGTTCTCCACCATATTGCCCCCTTCGTTCTCGACAGAAAAGGACGGACGTATGCCATAGGCCCAGGGGGTCGCCACCAGCCCCGCGCGCGGGCCGCTGTTCGGCAGGTCGGGCGGCGGGCCGACGTTCCAGAAAACCCAGTCATTGTCGAACGGCGAGCCAACGGTATCGCCCTGCAACGCCCATTGCGCGCTCTGGGCGCTCAGCGGCACCGGCGTGGCATAGTTTTTCATGGCGATTGCAGCCAGATCGTCGACCGGCATCCCGGCGAACAACGTACCCATGGCCCCAATGATCGCCTGCGTATCCGCGGTCACCGTCGTCAGGCTCGACGCATTGATCGTGCCGCCCCAGGCCGCGCACAGGAAGCTCAGCCCCTTGACCTGACAGGCGAGCGCCGCCGTGAGCGCCGGAACGATGACCTTGCCGAACGTGTCGCTGAGCACGCCCGGCAGCGCATCGAGGATCATCGACGCATCGGGAAAACTCGCGAACCACAGCCCCGCGAGCGCCGGATCGGTGTTGATCACCCGGGTCGTTTGCGCCGGGTCTGCGGCGACCTTGGCATAGGCCTGCGTCACTTCCACCGCCTGATAGGAAATGATGCCGCGCAATTCGCCCGACCCGACCAGCAAATCGTGGATGTTCCGCATCGCCGTTGCCACCGCATCGACATTGGTCGCCTGGAACAGGTCGAACAGCGAATTGGTCCCCTGTTCGAAGGTCGTGGCGTTCGCCATGCCCACGATCGCGGCGGCAAAGGTCTGGTAGTTCTGCTCCACGACGTTGAGGTTCTGGGCATATTGCAACAGCGCCGCCTGTAGCTCGGCATCGGTGATCTGCGACGAAATCTGGGTCAGCTGCGCCTCGATCTTGTCGATCCCCGCCGACAGTGCGTTCATCTTGGCGGTGATGGCGGCCAGGTCGCCCTCGATCGCGGTCAGCGCGGTTAATATCTGCTTGTAATAGGCGTCCTGCGTGCCCGACGCCGAGTCCAGCCCCAGCGCCGCAAAGGCAGGATCGGTCAGGTCGGCAACCTGTTCCGACAACACATTGACCGCAATCGACTGCGCGATACCGGCGGCGGTTTCATAAGGGCCGGGGTCGGTCAGGGTCGTTTCCACTATGACCGTCCTTTCGTTGCGCGGGAGTGACGATAAGGGGGAATGGAGCGAGGTCAATGGTGGTGCGCGAGCTTGTTCCTCCCCCTCAGGAAGAGGGAGAAGGATTCTCCAACATCTGCGGGCGCACCCGTCCACCGGCAGCAGCAGAGGCGCGTAAAATGCGACCGGCGCGTCCTGCCACGGGCATCCGGGCGGGACGACTTTGTGGGTCGTTCCAGTCAGGCACGCTTGGTTAGAGGGTGCCGTATCGCCATCGTACCCGGCTTCGCATCTGTGTGGCTGCGCCGAAGAGTGCCTATAGAAACGAACTCTCTGCGGATGTGACCGCAGCGTCAGTCTCTCGCTTATGCGGCGATGATCGCCGTCGTAAGTCCGTTGCCGGACCGCGAGAGAAGTTTCGGGTTCTGTACACCCCGGACAGCCGGGCAACTCGGCGATCCGACGGCGATGCATCGGCTTTGATAAACCGGATGGCTCCGCGCCGGTCGCATGTCACGAACGTCGCCGTTCGCGCTGCCAGCCGTTGCGTTGATCGGACGTTCGGGTGGGCAGATGCGCTCTGTAACCGATACGGTTAGCATTGTCAAGAACAAAATGCGTACAAAATTGCCGTCGTTTTCAATTCGACTTACTGGTCACCCAGAGCGTTCAACGCGCGATCACAGGCGGCGCGAAGCATTGGCATGCGTTCGGCCACGATCGCATGGATCAGGCGGATATCGACCTCGCCATATTCGTGGCGCAGGATATTGCCGAGTTGGCGCAAGGCGGGCAGCGGGATGTCGGGCGCGATTTCGCCCATCCGTGCCTCGCCGATCTTGATCATCGCTTCGGCCATGCGCTCGATGCAGCGCTCGACCGCATCGACGCGCATCTGGTCGGCGGCAAAGGCCGCGTGATTGCGTTCGCCGACATAGGCCCGTGCGTTGTCGATATTCTCAACGATATCGCGCAACCGCTGGGCTTCGTCGCTAGAAGGCATGAACGCGGTCGCGGTCGATTTGCGCCTGAAAACGCGGCTTGCGCGCGGGTTCGCGGACCAGATCGACTTTGACCCCGAGCATGTCCTGCAAGCGCAGGTTGATCTGCGCGAAGTCGATCAGGTCGAGATGTCGCGCATCGTCGAGCTTCACCGCAATATCGACGTCCGACGCCGGTCCCGCCTCGTCGCGCGCGACCGAACCGAACAGCGACAGCGCAGTGACCCCCATCGCGCGAAGCTCGCGTTCGGATGCGGTCAAACGCGAAAGGGCGGCGGCGCGCTGCATGGGACGGGTATATCGCGAACTGCGGCGTCGTGCCAACAGCGTGAGGACCAAGCTGACGTCGAAGCGTCGTGGGTCTCACCGAAATTGTTGAAGCAAATGCGAGATCGGTGTATAAACACCGATATGGCCACCCGCTGGAACATCGCTGTCTCGCCCGAAACCGACCGATCGGTGCGGATGTATCTTGCCGAGCAGGGGCGCGGCAAGAAGGGCGAACTGTCGCGGTTTATCGAGGGTGCCGTACGCAGACAGATGTTCGAGCAGTCGGCAAAGGCAGGCAGGGCCGCGACTGCCGGGATGAGCGAAGACGAAATCGACGATCTGATCGAAGAGGCGCTTGCCTGGGCGCGGGCGCAGTAGCGCCGCTTGCGCGTCGTCGTCGATAGCAACGTCCTGCTGAGCGCCCTTATTTCGCGCCGCAGCGCGCCATATGCGGTTTATCAAGAATGGCTGTCCGGCCGGTTCGAGCTTCTGACGAGCGAAATGCAGATCGAGGAAATCCGCCGCGTCAGCCGTTACGCGCGAATGCGCGAAGCCGTTCATTTTCGGTGACATGGTCAATGCCCTGCGTGAAGCCACATTGCTTGATCGCCTACCCGATGTCGAAGGTGCAGCCGACCCGTTCGACGCGTTCCTGCTCGGCATGGTGGTGGCGGGCGAGGCCGACTGGCTGGTCACCGGCGACCGGCGTGCGGGGCTGTTGGAGATGGGGCGTTACGGACGGTGCAGGATCGTGACGCCTGCGGGGTTTGTGGAGGCGGTGTTGGGTTAGGGATATAGGGTAAGGAGTGTTTTAGCGAATTCAGTAGGCTGTCACCTTTATCCTCCTCTCCCTCTGGGGAGAGGATACGCAGACTTGGCCTTGCCGCTTGGCAAGGCATAGTCGGAGTTGGTGAGGGAACTTCTGCTCTCCGATTGCAGCAGTAGTCCGTCCCTCACCCCGCCGCGCTGGAGCGCGTGTCGCCCTCTCCCCAGAGGGAGAGGGAGATTTAGTAAGCTGTCATCGTAATCCACCGTAATCCACCTCCCTCATATTTTCTAAAGATGTCGCCTATAGAAAGTAGCGATATCTCGTTGTTACCACACACCGGATAGCTTCGGCTGCGGCCGCTTTGTACAGGACCAAATATAATGCCAACTCTGGACGGTGGTGGCGGGAACGATTGCATCGTTACGTTTGATGGCGGCCCGGGTTATGATGTCAAAGGCGGCCCTGGGAACGATAACATTTACCATCTGCCACCATCAGCCGCGAAAGAGCCAGATGGATTCTTCGATGCGCTCTGTGATGGACGCATCAACGAATATCTAGCTCACAATCCCAAAGTCGAAATCGCTGGCCATGGGTTCCGCTTTAGCGAACCTCTGTTCTATGGCGTTCCGATCGTCACGATGACCGTCATTGTGCTTGTCGCATTGGCAGTAGTCATTTTCCGTAAGCCGACGGCAAGGTAACTCAATACACCCTAGCCTTCGGCTTGATATACTCGACCTCGTCGGTCAGCGTGTATTCGTGTACCGGACGGTAGTCCAAACGCACCGCGCCGCCCTTGCCGCCCCAGCCTTCGAACCAACTGATCGTGTGCTTCATCCAATTGGCGTCGTCGCGGTTGGGGAAGTCCTCGTGCGCGTGGGCGCCGCGTGATTCCTGGCGGGCGTTGGCGCCTTCCATCGTGCACACCGCCTGCGCCATCAGATTGTCGAGTTCCAGCGTCTCGATCAGGTCGGTGTTCCAGATGAGGCTGCGGTCGGCGACGCTGACGTCGGCGAGGCGCTTGTTCGCGGCCTGCAACTCATTGCAGCCCTCCGCCAGCAGCGCGGTGTCGCGGAAGACGGCGGCGTGCTTGCTCATCGCCTGCTGCATTTCGGTGCGGACCTGTGCGGTCGTCGAACCGCCGCTGGCATTGCGGAAATGGTCGACGCGGGCGAGCGCCAGTTCTTCGGAGCCCTTGGGCAGTTCGGCATGCTTCGCGCCGGGGGTCAGCACTTCCTTGAGGCGCAGGCCCGTCGCGCGGCCGAAGACGACGAGGTCGATCAGGCTGTTCGAGCCGAGCCGGTTCGCGCCGTGGACGCTGACGCACGCCGCCTCGCCCACCGCGTACAGGCCGGGGACGACGCTGTCGGGGTTGCCGTCCTTCAAGGTCACGACTTCGCCGTGGAAGTTACACGGGATGCCGCCCATGTTGTAATGGACGGTCGGCACGACCGGCAGCGGCTGGCGGGTCAGATCGACGCCCGCGAAAATCTTGCCGCTTTCGGTAATGCCGGGGAGCCGCTCGGCCAGCACCTTGGGATCGATATGGTCGAGGTGGAGGTAGATATGGTCCTTGTTCGGGCCGACGCCGCGTCCCTCGCGGATTTCGAGTGCCATCGAGCGGCTGACGACGTCGCGCGAGGCGAGGTCCTTCGCACTCGGCGCGTAGCGTTCCATGAACCGCTCGCCCTCGGAATTGGTCAAATACCCGCCCTCGCCGCGCGCGCCCTCGGTAATCAGCACGCCCGCGCCGTAGATGCCGGTCGGGTGGAACTGGACGAACTCCATGTCCTGCAACGGGAGCCCCGCGCGCAGCACCATGCCGCCGCCGTCGCCGGTGCAGGTGTGCGCGCTGGTCGCGGTGAAATAGCTGCGCCCGTAACCGCCGGTCGCGAGCACGACGGCGTGGGCGCGGAAGCGGTGGATGCTGCCATCCTCCATGCACATCGCGATCACGCCGCGGCAGGCACCGTTTTCCATGATGAGGTCGAGCGCGAAATATTCGATGTAGAAATCGGCGTCGTACTTCAGGCTCTGCTGATAGAGCGCGTGGAGCATTGCGTGGCCGGTCCGGTCGGCAGCAGCGGCAGTGCGCTGCACCGGCGGCCCTGCGCCCATGTTCTGCATGTGCCCGCCGAACGGGCGCTGGTAGATCGTGCCATTGTCGTTGCGGCTGAACGGGACGCCCGCGTGCTCGAGTTCGTAAACCGCCGCAGGGGCCTCGCGCACCATATATTCGATCGCGTCCTGGTCGCCGAGCCAGTCGGAACCCTTGACGGTGTCGTACATGTGCCACGTCCAGTGGTCGGGGCTGTTATTGCCGAGCGACGCAGCGATCCCGCCCTGCGCCGCGACCGTGTGCGACCGCGTCGGGAAGACCTTGGTGATGCACGCGGTGCGCAGGCCCGCCTCGGCGCTGCCCATCGTGGCGCGCAGGCCCGATCCCCCGGCGCCGACGACGACGGTGTCATAGCTGTGGTCGATGATCTTATAGGCGGTATCGGTCACGCGGGGCTTCCTGTGAGGGCGATCTTGAGGATGGCGAACAGCGCGAGCGCACCGGCACCGAAGGTAAAGATGTTGAGCAGGCCGAGCGCGATAATGCGGCTCTCGCCATGCTGGTAATCCTCGATCACCACCTGCAGGCCCATTTTGAAATGCCAGAAGGTGTTGATGACGATCAGCGCCAGCGGCACCGCCACGAACGGCGACTGCATCCAGCCGTGCACGGTGCCGTAGTCGAGGTTCGGGAGGCGCACGAGCGAGACGACCAGCCACAGCATCAGGATGACATTGGCGAAGGCGGTGACGCGCTGTTGCCACCAATGCCCCGCGCCATGCTTGGCCGAGCCGAGACCGCGGACGCGCTTGATTTCGCTGCCGCCCCTCATGCTGCCATCCCCTTGGTCACGATATAGGCCCAGGTCAGCGCCGTCGCGGTCACGCTGAACGCAATCGTCGCAAGCGCGCCCATGCGGTTGATCTTCAATTCATAGCCCGCGCCGATATCGAGGATGAAATGGCGGATGCCATTGGCGAGGTGCTGGAAGAATGCCCAGGTCAGGCCGACAGCCGTGACCAGTGCCAGCCCGTTGGCAATGCCGGGCAGGACCGCTTTATTGTCGGCGCGCTGCACCACCCAGTTGTGGAACACCGCATAGCTGTCCGGCCCACCCGCCAGCGCCGCCAGCCACCAGACGAACATGACCGTTCCGACCGTCGCCAGCGCGACCCCGCACATCCGGTGCAGGATCGAGACCAGCATGTGCGGTCCCCATTTCCAGATGGTCAGATGCGGCGATAACGGGCGACTTTGGGGTCGCGCGGAAGATTGGCTCATCGGTGCCCTCGGCTGGGTAAAGTCAGTGCTCGTCGGCGTCCTTACGCCGTTGGATAGGCGATGCAACCGGTTGGTCCTGCACCGGGTGCATTCTAACGCTTCGTTAACTAGGTGCGCCTAGCCTTAAGCGGACAGTTATCCGGCTGCTTTCGTACAGGACGACCCGACCATGACCGCATCCGCGCCGCACGCTTCTGCCCCCTCGTCGTCAAGCCTGCGGATCGATCTTGCCGAACGGCTTGCCTATTTCGACCGCGAGGCAACGCTCGCGACCGATGCCGCGCTCGCCCGTGAAGCGATTGCGGGACAGGAAGACGCGATCATCGATGTTTTCTGGGATCATTACCGCAAATGCGGCGGCCGGGTCGCGCTCGACGAAGCGGGCTTTGCCGCGCTCCGCACGGGCGGAATCGAATATATTGCCGTCAAATATTCGGCACCGACCGAGCAGCGCTGGGCCGATATGGCGACCGCCCATGCCCAGATGTGCTATCGTTCGGGCGATCCGATCGCGCTGATCCTGTCGAGCTTCGAGGCGTCGCATCATGCGACGATCGATGCAATCCGGGTGAAATACCACGACCAGCGTGACCTGTTGCGCCGCGCGGTCGGTGCCGTGGTGAAGCTCGCGATGATCGATTCGGAAATCATGGCTGCAACGATTGCGGCACTCGCCGCGCGTTCGGTCGAGAAGCAGCGGGTCGAACGTGCCGATATGTTCAGCGACAAGATCGCCGCCGAGCTGACCAGCGCGTCGGACCTCGGCACCCAGTTGCGCGGCCAGGCTGCCGATGCGTCGGGTGCGACGCGCGGGATGCTGGGCAAGGCATCCGAAGTCGCCGCCGCCGCCGAACAATCGGCGGTCGCGATGCGCGATGCCGCACATACCGCTGCCGGCCTCATCCGCGCCATCGAGGAAGCACGCGGCGAAGTCGAAGTCGCCGCCGACATCGCGACCCGCGCGTCGGAGCAGGCGGCGGACGCCGTGAAAGTGTCGCAGACGCTGTCGGAAACGGCAAAGAGTATCGAATCGATTCTGGGCCTGATCCGCGACGTGGCGGGGCAGACCAATTTGCTGGCGCTGAACGCGACCATCGAGGCGGCACGCGCCGGGGACGCCGGGCGCGGTTTCGCGGTCGTCGCCCAGGAAGTGAAATCGCTCGCCAATCAGACCGCGCGGGCGACCGACGACATCGCCTCGAAAATCGCCGCGATCCAGTCGGCGACCCAGTCGACGGTCACGACCAACGATTCGATCCGCGCGACGGTGGCCGAGGTGCAGCTGTCGGCGACACGTATCCGCAAGGCCATGGAAACCCAGGCGCAGACGGTAACGATGATCACGGCTGCGGTCGACGAAACCGCGCTGGCGGCCGACACCATGTCCTCGACCATCGCGGCGATCCGGCAGGATACCGAAACGGTGGCGACCGAGATCGACGAGCTGGAAACCGGGTTCGACAATGTGAACCGGAAACTGGCGATGCTGCAGGACGCAGCGGGGGATTATGTGAGGCTGGTGGCGTAAGAAGAAGGAAGGGGCTTCGACAAGCTCAGCCAAGTCGGGTGGAGACGGTCCGCACGAATCGACTTGGCTGAGCTTGTCGAAGCCCCTTCTTCTTTTTCTCGACCGAGGGCGCTAGCGCGTTCCCATGAACATCCTCCTCACCGGCGGCACGCGCGGCATTGGCGCGGCCATTGCCACCCGCCTGGCCGACCACAATGTCTTCGCGACCGGTAGCGCCGACGGCGATTTTGCCGATCCCGCCACGCCTGCGAAGCTCTGGGCCGCCGCCCTCGACCGGTTCGACGGGCGGATCGATGTCCTGATCAACAACGCCGGGATTTTCGAGGCCACCCCCATCGACCTGCCCGATGCCGACTGGTCGGCGGGGTGGGCGCGGACGATGCAGGTCAATCTCACCGCCAGCGCCGAACTCTGCCGCTTCGCCGTGCAACACTTTCTCAGCCAAGGCGGCGGGCGTATCGTCAACATCGCCAGCCGCGCCGCGCATCGCGGCGACAGTCCCGCGCATTGGCATTATGCGGCGTCGAAAGGCGGGATGGTCGCGATGACCAAGACCATCGCGCGCGCCTATGCGGCGCAGGGCATCTATGCCTTTGCTGTCTGCCCGGGCTTCACGATGACCGGCATGGCCGAGGACTATCTCGCAAGCCGGGGCGGCGACAAATTGCTGGCCGATATCCCGCTCGGCAAGGTTGCCGACCCGGAGGAAGTCGCCGAGGTTGCGGCGTTCTGCGCGACATCGGCCCCGCCGTCGATGACCGGTGCGGTACTCGATATCAACGGAGCCAGCTATGTCCGCTAAACTGGCCGCACTTGCGATCGCTCTTGCAACAGGGGCGACGGGGGTTGCCGCCGCCACCCCGAACGATGCGACGATAAAGGGCCGCGCGCTCGTGGAGGCGTGCAAGGGCCGCGAAGGGTGGAGCGATGCCGCCCCACCCGCACGTATTTTCGGCAACACCTATTATGTCGGCACTTGCGGCATCACCGTGCTGCTGGTCGCGTCGCCGAAGGGCCATATCCTGATCGACGGTGCCACTGCCGAAGCCGCGCCGTCGATCCTCGCCAATATCCGGACGCTGGGGTTCGATCCGAAGGACGTGCGGCTGATTATCGGCAGCCACGAACATCTTGACCATATGGGCGGCTTTGCGGCGCTGAAGGCGGCGACGGGCGCGCGCCTGCTGGTGCGCCAACCCGCGCGGCGAGCGGTCGAAACCGGCAAGACCGATGCCGCCGATCCGCAGGCCGGCGCCATTCCCGACATGGCCCCCGTCACTGTGGACGGCGTGGTGGGCGACGGGCAGGTCCTGCGCTTCGGCCCGATTGCGATCACGGCACGCGCGACCCCCGGCCACACCAGCGGCGGCACCAGCTGGACCTGGCGCAGCTGCGAAGGGAAAGCCTGCGTTGCCTTCGCCTATGTCGACAGCATGAGCGCCATTTCGGCCAGGGGCTACCGCTTTACCGACCATCCGGAACGCGTGGCGTCCTACCGCACGACCTTTACGCGTGTCGCGGGCCTCGATTGCGACGTGCTGGTCACGCCGCATCCAGTGGTCAGCAATTTGTTCGATCGGCTGGGTGGAAAAGCACCGCTGCGTGACCGTACGGCGTGCACTCGGCTCGTCGAGCGGTCGCGGACGGCGCTCGAGGCGCGGCTGGCGACCGAGGCGGCAACCGTCCGATAATCGGACGTCGCCGTGGTTAACAACCGATTGCGATTTGCCCGTCTGCGTGAAATGCTGGCGCGATGGATCGCGTTCGTTGAAGCTGTGGCACAGGGTATCGGCAGCGTTCGCGCTCGTCGTCGCGACGGCGGCCCCGTCGCAATCGTTGATCGGTAATCCGGCGCTCGACGAAGCCGCCGCCGCGATGCGCCCGGGACAGTTCGTGCTCGACGACGACCGTCCGGGTCCGGGCTTTACCGGGACCGGTCTTTCGACCGCCGCCCCCATTACCATTGCGGTCAGCATCGCGATGCAGCGACTCTATGTCTATCGCGGTGCCGAGCTGGTCGCCGTCTCGACGGTTTCGACCGGAAAGCCGGGCAAACGCACTCCGCTCGGCGATT
Source organism: Sphingomonas sp. SUN039 (assembly GCF_024758725.1). NCBI lineage: Bacteria > Pseudomonadati > Pseudomonadota > Alphaproteobacteria > Sphingomonadales > Sphingomonadaceae > Sphingomonas > Sphingomonas sp. SUN039. Next base: position 1,920,899 of record NZ_CP096972.1, read on the forward strand.
TCACGATTCTGCAAAAGCGGCGCTGGCACCGCTCGAATATCTACAGCAACGCGCCGATGCCGTTCATGCAACGGCTGACCTGGACCGGGATTGCCATTCACGCGGGGCATTTGCCCGGCTTCCCCGCTTCGCACGGTTGCATCCGGGTGCCGCTCAGCTTCGCGCAGGCCCTGTTCGGGATTACGGCGCTGGGCGAAGCGGTATCGGTCGCCGACTGGCCGCCGCACACGCCGGTGTATCTCGAAGTGGACTGGACCGGCATGACCGGCACCACGAAAGGGGTTGCGCCCGAACCCTATGTCGGCCCGATCTACCTCGAATACGACTTTCGCGTGATCGCCTTCCGGCCGGGGGTGCGTAACTGAACGTCTGCGGCTATGCGACGCGGCCATGACCGAGACCTGGAAGCTCACCCTGCCCTGCAACCGCGCCGACGCCGAACGCATGAGCGGCGAACTGGCCGAACTGGCGGACCTCGACCCGATGCCGGTCATCGTCGCGTCGGAACCCGATGCGGCCAGCCCCGACCGCTGGCAGGTCGATGCCTATTTCGAGGGGAAGCCGTCGCGCGACGTGCTGCGCCGCATTGCGGCGCTGGTGCCGAGCGCGCGCGAAAAGGAGCCCCGCGCCAAGCCGCTCCCGGCGGAAGACTGGGTGACGTTGAGCCAGGCGGGGGTCGAACCCTTGAGCGTCGGGCGGTTTTACGTCCGCACCCCCGATTACCCGCCGCAGGCAGGTGCAGTCGATCTGGTCATTCCGGCGGGGCTGGCGTTCGGCACGGGGCAGCATGCGACGACGTCGGGCTGCCTTGCCACGCTCGATGCGATGAAGCGGCGCGGCAAAGTGTTCCGCAATGTGCTCGATCTGGGGACGGGGACCGGGCTGCTCGCCTTTGCCGCCGCGCGGCTGTGGCCGATGGCGCAACTGACGGCGTCGGACATCGACCCGGTGTCGATCGAGGTGGTCCGCGAGAATGCGGCGGTCAACAGGGTCAAGCGTCTGAAGATGGTCGTGGCCGACGCGCTGTCGCACCGCGACCTGGTCTCGCGCGCGCCCTACGATCTGGTCATCGCCAACATCCTTGCCCAGCCGCTGATCGACATGGCGCCGTGGGTGGCGGCCAGCGTCGCGCCGGGGGGCACGCTGATCCTCGCCGGGTTGCTCGACACACAGGCTGCGGCGGTGGCGCGGGCCTATGTCGACCAGAATATGCGGCTGGTCGCGACCGGAGATGGGGAATGGCCGGTGCTGACACTGGTCGCGCGTCCGGGGTGGCGCTGAACCAATAAATAGGGACAGGCACTAATTCCTATTTGGAATTAGTGCCTGTCCCTATTTTTGGGAATTAGTGGCTGTCCCTATTTTTGCAGAGTTACCCGCGTGCGCGGTCCACCAGCCACACCAGCACCGCAATTGCCGCGCCAGCCGCGATACCGCCCGCCAGCCCGAGGATCGCCTGCCCGTGGCTGACACCCCACAGGCCGCCGACCAGCGCGCCGAGGCCGACGGCGAAGCCGCCCGAGACGGGGTTACGTGGTTCCTTCATGCGCCGCTCATGACAGCGCAAATCTTGTGGTCAAGAACCGCTTCACCATTTCGGTGCGCCAAGCCGAAACCCGATCGTGGCACATGACGGTTTCACCAGCGAGGCCGAGCATTTTGATCCAGCACCCCTTTGTTGCCGACCGTGCCTCTGCGCTCGATGCCGCGCGCCTGCTTGCCGAACTCGGCGACGATGCGGCGGCGGCGGCAAAGGCGCGCGCGGAAGTCAGCCGCGGACGGGGAAATGTCATCCACTTCTGTCGCTGGCGCCAGATCGAGCGGCTGATCGGGGTTCTTGCCGAGGCAGATACGGAACAAACCCGCCACTAGAGCGTATCCCAACGAGCTTGAAGCATCGTGACGGAGCAGATTTTGGCACAGGGCAAGGAGCGAGGAGGCGAGCGGGGCTTTGCCCCCGCGACCGATGAGCGACGAAGCCCTGCGCCAAAAGACGCCCGCCCCGAAGGGGTTGCCCTGTGAAGCCCACCGGGCGCGTCGCGGCGTTTGCACGGGCAACGCAGCCCGTGCTGCACCCCGCTCCTCCCCGGTGAACTTCACAGGGCAATCACGACGCTTCAAGCTCGTTGGGATACGCTCACACGATTTCGCCGTGACACGTCCGCGTGTCAGGGGGTAGCGGAACGATCATGGGTTCGGGTTTGAAGTACAGTGCCGTTTTCGCCTTGGCGGTGCTGTGTTCGGGCGCGGCGCGGGCGCAACCGGCTACGCCCCCTGCCCCGCCGCCGGTTTCGACGCCGGGCGATCTCGATCCCGAAACGCCGCTTGCGCCGCTGCCGGGCCTTGGCGTCGACTGGCCCGACCTCAATACCCGCGATGCGCTCGAAGCCGCACCCGATACCGCCGTTGCGCGGCCCGACGAGACACCGCGCTACTCGGTGCAACTGCTCGGCGTCGACGACATCCCCAAGGCGCGCGAGCGGTTCGACAGCCTGTCGGTGCTGCGCCAGAACGACGGTAAACCGGCGAACGTCGCGCAGATCGACCGGCGCGCGCGCGACGACGCCGAACTGCTCGACGCGATCATGCGGTCGGAGGGCTATTACGACGCGACGATCACGACCGACATTGTGCCCGCGACCGACGGCGGGCGCGTCACCGTCAAACTGACCGTCACCCCCGGCGAGCAGTTCAAATTCACCGATGTCGAGGTGAAAGGCGTGGACGCCACCGGGCAGAAGCCCGCGCTCGAAACCGCATTCGGCGTCGCGCCCGCGAAACCCGTGGTGGCGGAGGACGTCATCGCGGGGCAAGCGGCATTGCTCGAAAAGCTCGGGCGGACGGGCTATCCCTTCGCCAAGGTCGGCGAACCCTCGGTGGTCGTCGATCACGAGACGCGCGGGGCGACGCTCGACCTCAATGTCGATCCCGGCGGCAAGCGCAATTTCGGCGCGATCCGCTACGACGGCGGCAAGCCGCCGTTCAACGCGAAGCACGCCGAAGTGATCGCGCGCTGGGATCCGGGCGACCTCTACGACAGCTATCTGGTCGACGATTTCCGCCGCGCGCTGGTCGCGACCGGTCTGGTCTCGCAAGTGCGGGTCACACCGGTCGAGGGGACGACACCGGGCACCGTCGATATGCAGACGACGCTCGACCCCGCCCCGTTCCGCACGATCGCGGGCGAAGCGGGCTACGGCACCGGCGAGGGCTTCCGCGTCGAGGCGAGCTGGCAGCACCGCAATCTGATCCAGCCCGAAGGTGCGGTGACCCTGCGCGGGATTGTCGGCACCCGCGAGCAATTGCTCGGCGCGACGCTCCGCATGGGCAATTTCAAACGCCGCGACCAGGTGCTCAACGCGCGGTTGCTCGCGAGCCATGAGGACAAGATTTCGTACGACGCCTATACCGTCGAACTCGCAGGCAATCTCGAACGCCAGACGACGATCATCTGGCAAAAGCCCTGGTCGTACAGTTTCGGCGGCGAAGTGCTGTATTCGAGCGAGCGCAATTTCGATCCGCTGCGGGGCGCGCTGATCCGGCGGAATTTCTACATCGGCGCGCTGCCGGTGACCTTGTCTTACGACGGTTCGGACGACCTGCTCGATCCCAAGCGCGGGGGCCGCCTTTCGGCGCGCATCTCGCCCGAAGTGTCGCTCGAATCGAAGACCTTCGGCTATGTGAAGGTGCAGCTCGACGGCAGCTATTACCAGCCGGTCGGCAAGCGCGTGGTGATCGCGGGCCGCGCGCGGCTGGGCGGCATCGCGGGCGCGTCGCAAAGCACGATCGCGCCGTCGCGGCTGTTCTATGCGGGCGGCGGCGGATCGGTGCGCGGTTTCGGTTACCAGCAGATCGGGCCGCTGAACGCGCTCAACCAGCCGACCGGCGGGCGCTCGCTCGCCGAATTCTCGCTCGAGGCGCGGGTACGTCTGCCGATGTTCGGTGGCAATTTCGGCGTGGTGCCGTTCATCGATGCGGGCAATGTCTATGAGAAGTCGCTGCCCAGCTTTTCGGACTTGCGCGTCGGGGTGGGCGTCGGCCTGCGCTATTATTCGAACTTCGGGCCGATCCGCATCGATGTCGGCACGCCGCTCTCGCGCCGGCCGAACGAGTCGCGCATCTCGATCCAGGTCTCGTTGGGGCAGGCGTTTTGAGGGCGTTGCTGCGCTGGGGCGGCGCGCTGCTTGTGCTGGCACTGATCGGCGTCGCCGTGATTGCCTGGATCGCCGACACCAGCATCGGCCACCGGCTCATCGCCGACCGGATCGAGGCGCTGCGGCCCGTCAACGGCCTGCGCGTGAAGGTCGGACGGATCGACGGGTCGATCTATGGCGCGACGCGCGTCCGCGACCTGCGGCTCTATGACACCAAGGGGCAGTTCCTGTCGGTGCCCGAAGCGGCGCTCGACTGGTCGCCGTTTGCGTGGCTGTCGAACCGACTCGACATCGACCGGCTGATTGCGCCCGCCGCGACGCTCGACCGCCTGCCCGCGCTCGTCCCGAGCAAGACCGTGCAGCCGATCCTCCCTTCGTTCGATATCCGCATCGGCGCGTTGAAGATCGAGCGGATGACCTTCGGCGAAGGGATCGTGAAGCCCGCCCGGATGGCCCGGATCGCGGGCAAGGCCGAAATCCAGGGCGGACGCGCGCTGATCGACCTGAACGGTGTCGCGCGCGGCGGCGACCGGCTGGTCCTCAAACTCGACAGCGCGCCCGACCGCAATGTGTTCGACATCGCCGCCACGGTGGACGCACCCAAGGGCGGGGTGATTACGGGCATGCTCGGCGCGACGCAGCCGCTGGCGCTGAGGATCGAGGGCGATGGCAGCTGGAAAGACTGGAAGGGTGCTCTTGTCGCCCGCGCTGGCAACGGCGAACTCGCGCGGCTTGCACTGACGGCTACATCGGGGCGCTACGGCCTGAACGGCGTGCTGCACCCCGATCTGGTGACGACCGGGCGGGTCGCGCGGCTCACCGGGGCCGAGCTGCGCGTGACCGGCAATGCAACGCTCGCCAACCGGCAACTCGACACGCATTTGGCGCTGGCCTCACCCGCGCTGGCGATGAGCGCGAACGGGGTCGTCGATCTCGCCCGAAGCAGCTTCGACGCAATGCGGGTCGAGGTAAAGTTGCGCCAGCCGCAGGCGGTGCTGCCCAATATGACCGGCCGCGACATCGCCGCGCTGGTGCTGCTCGACGGACCTTTCGGGACGGCGAATTTCGATTACCGCGTCACTGCCCCGCGCATCGCCTTCGATGCGACCGGGTTCGACGATGTCCGCGTCACCGGACGCGGCAAATTGTCGCCGCAGCCGGTGATCGTGCCGGTGTCGCTCTCCGCCCGGCGCGTCACCGGCGTCGGCGATATCGCGGGCGGCATCCTCAACAATCTGCGGGTCGACGGACTGTTGCGCGTCACCTCGAAGCTGGTCACCGGCGACGGGCTCAAGCTACGCTCGGACAAGCTCAACGGCACGATCTCGCTGCTGCTCGATCTTGCGACCGGACGCTACGACGTCGGGTTGTCGGGCCAGCTCAACCGCTACCTCATCCCCGGCCTCGGCATCGTCGATGTGAAGTCGGTGCTGAAGGTCGTGCCCGATGCGCGCGGAGGCGTGCGTGTCGTCGGACGCGGGCAGGTGTGGGTCCGCCGTCTCGACAACAGCTTCCTTGCCGGCCTGGCGGGCGGACTGCCCTATATCGATACCGCGCTCGAACGCGGTGCCGACGGGGTCATCCGCTTCACCGGCCTGAAACTGACCGCGCGCGATATCGCGATCACCGGCAGCGGCTACCGGCGGCTCGACGGGACGTTCTTCTTCGAGGGCAGCGGGCGACAGCGCCGCTATGGCCCCGTGCGCCTGCGCCTCGACGGTAATATCGCGCGGCCCAAGGTCGACCTGATCCTCGCCAACCCGCTGCCCTCCGCCGGCCTGCGCGACGTCCGCGCGTCGCTCGTGCCGACCGCGCAGGGCTTCGAATGGGTCGCGAGCGGCGGGTCGCGGCTGGGGCCGTTCAAGGGGAACGGCCAGATCCTGCTGCCGAACGGCGGGCAGGCGGTTATCCGCATCGCCTCGCTCACCGCCTCGGGCGTGAAGGCGACCGGCGACCTGCGCGCGGTCACCGGCGGTCTGGTCGGGCAAGTTGCCGTCTCGGGCGGCGGCCTCACCGGCACCGTCGCGCTCGGTATCGAACGCGGCATCCAGCGCGTCGAGGCGCATCTGAACGCGCGCGACGTCAAGCTGGTCGGACCGCCGCTGATCGTCATCCAGCGCGGGCGGCTCGATGCCGTCGCGCTGCTCGACCCGCGCGGCACCGACATCGACGCGACGTTCGTCGGCCAGGGGCTGCGCTACGGCGAATTCGCCTTTGCCCGCGCAGCAGCGAACGCCAAGCTGGTCGATGGCACGGGCCAGGTGAAGGCGAATTTCGCCGGATCGCGCGGGCGCGGCTTCGACATCCGCTCGGTAGTCGACGTGTCGCCCGACCGTTTCGTCGTCAATGCCGAAGGGACGGTCGACAAGCGCCCGATCAAGCTCAATTCGCCCGCCGTGATCACCCGCGAGGGCGATGCGTGGCGGCTCGCGCCGACCGCCGTCAGCTTTGCCGGGGGCAGTGCGACGGTCGGCGGCAAGTTCGGCGGTGCCGCGACCGAACTGGACGCGACGGTGGAGCGGCTGCCCCTGACCGTCCTCGACATCGTCCAGCCCGACCTCGGCCTTGGTGGATCGGCGAGCGGGCGCATCACCTTCCGCCAACCGACCGGCGGTGGCACGCCGACCGGCAGCGCAAACTTGCGCGTCCGCAACCTGACCCGCGCCGGGCTGTTGCTCGTCTCGACTCCGGTCGACGCGGGCGTGAACGCGGTCCTCGACGGCAATGGCCTTGCGGTGCGCGCGATTGCGGTGTCGGCGGGCAAGACCATCGGCCAGGCGCAGGCGCGCATCGCGCCGCTCGGCGGCGGGGCGTCGCTCTACGACCGGCTCGACAATGCGCCGCTGTTCGCGCAACTCCGCTACAACGGCCCTGCCGATACCTTGTGGCGGCTGACCGGGGTCGAAAGTTTCGACGTATCGGGGCCGCTTGCCATCGGCGCGGATGTGACCGGCAGCATCGCCCGCCCGGTCATCAAGGGATCGCTCCGCACCGAAAACCTGCGGCTCGAAAGCCCGGTGAGCGGGACAGTGTTGACCGGCCTGAAAGCGTTCGGACGCTTCGACCAGTCGCGCCTTGTTATCGACCAGTTCACCGCCAATGCCGGACGCGGCACGGTGGCGGGGAAAGCCAGCTTCGACCTCGCCGCCGCCAGCGGTTTCGGCATGGACATCAGCATCGACGCGAAACAGGCATCGCTGATCGCCCGCGACGATTTCGCCGCAACCGTTACCGGGCCGTTGCGTATCGTGTCGAATGGTCCCGACGGCCGGATCAGCGGCGATGTCGTCATCGACCGGGGGGCGTTCCGGCTGGGTCAGGCGACCGCCGCGCAACAGGTGCCGACACTCAAGGTCCGCGAGATCAACCGCCCGTTCGGCTCCCCGCGCATCCGCGCCGCGCCAACGCTCTGGGCGCTCGACGTCAAGGCGCGTGCCGACAGCCAGCTTGCGGTTACCGGCCTCGGCCTCGACAGCGAATGGAGTGCCGACCTGAACGTGACCGGGTCGCTCGACGCGCCGCGCATCGTTGGCCGCGCCGATGTGGTGCGCGGCGGGTACGAGTTCGCCGGCAAACGTTTCGAACTCACGCGCGGCGTTATCCGGTTCCAGGGCGCGTTCCCGCCCGACCCGGTGCTCGACATTGTCGCGAGCTCGAACATCCAGTCGCTCAACGCCACAGTCAGCGTGACCGGCACCGGCCAGAAACCGGTGATCGCCTTCACCAGCATCCCCGCACTGCCGCAGGATGAACTGCTGTCGCGGCTGTTGTTCGGCACCTCGATCACCAATTTGTCCGCCCCTGAAGCTTTGCAACTGGCCGCTGCGGTTGCGAGCCTGCGCGGCGGCGGCGGGCTCGACCCGATCAATGCGGTGCGAAAGGCCATCGGCCTCGACCGCTTGCGCTTCGTCGCGGCGGATGCGAGCGTCGGCAACAAGACCGCGCTAGCGGTCGGCAAATACATCACGCGGCGCACCTATGTGGAATTGATCACCGACGGCCAAGGCTATTCCGCGACGCGTGTCGAGTTCGCAATCACGCGCTGGCTGTCGCTGCTGTCGACGATTTCGACGGTCGGACGGCAAAGTGCGAGCGTGCGTGTGTCGAAGGATTATTGAGCGATGCCGATGACCCGTTCGCGCCGCATCCCGCTTCCCATTATCGCCTCGTTCGTGCTGCTCGGCCTGATGGTCATGGGCAGCCTGCTTCTCGCAGTACGGTTGACGGCAAACAACGACGACCTAGTTGCGGTGTCCGAATATCGCCGCGCAGTCACCGATGTGGTCAACGCAGCGCGCGATGCCGAAACCGGGCAACGCGGGTTTCTGCTCACCGGCGACGAAAAATACCTCGCCCCCTATGAAGCCAGTGTCAGCCAGATTGCGCCGGCGCTGGCCCGCGTGGCGTCGCGCGAGGGCGCGCGCGGCATGCGCGTTTCGGCGCAATTGAAAACGTTGCTCGATGGCAAGCTCGAAGAATTGCGGACAACGATCGAACTCGACAAGGCGGGTCGCGCCGATGCCGCCATTGCCATCGTGCAGAACGACGGCGGCCGGGTGATGATGGATCGCGTCCGCGCGATCGCGGAGAACGAACGCCGATGGGGCGTGGCGCGCACGAACGAACTGACCGATTCATCGCGGACGCTGCTCCGTCTGATGGTTGTCGGCCTCGTCGCGGGGGCAGCAGCGGTCATCCTGCTGTCGTTGCTCTGGCTGGCACAGGCGCGGCGGCAATATGCCGAGGTCGACCGCGCGCGCGGCGATGCCGAATTGTCGCTTTCGGCGCTGAAGACCGAGGTTGCCTCGCGCGAAAAGGCCGAATCACAGGTGCGTCAACTCCAGAAAATGGAATCATTGGGCGCGCTGACCGGCGGGATCGCGCATGATTTCAACAATATGCTCGCGGTTGTGCTGGGCGGGATCGAACTGGCCAAACGGCGGTTACGAAGCGACCCCGACAAGGCCGATCAGCTGCTCGACAATGCGCGCGAGGGCGCAACGCGCGCCGCGACCCTGACGGCGCGGCTGCTCGCCTTTGCCCGAAACCAGCCGCTCGCCCCGACCCCGCTCGACGTGAACAAGCTGGTCGGCGGGATGTGCGACATGCTCCACCGGACGTTGGGCGAAGCCGTGCAGGTCGAGTGCGTCTATGGCGCAGGGCTGTGGCGCTGCTACGCCGACCCTGGCGAAGTCGAAAATGCGATCCTCAACCTTGCGATCAACGCCCGCGACGCGATGCCTCAAGGGGGCAAGCTCACTGTTGAAAGCGCGAACGCCCATATCGACGATTCCTATGCACGGTCACGGCCCGAGGTCACGGCGGGGCAATATGTCCTGATCTGCGTTACCGATACCGGCAGCGGCATGTCGCCCGAAACCATCGAACGCGCCTTCGACCCGTTCTTCACCACCAAGCCGGTGGGCAAGGGGACCGGCCTCGGGCTCAGCCAGGTGTTCGGCTTTGCCAAGCAATCGGGCGGCCATGTCGCCGCCTATTCAGAAATCGGCGAGGGCACGACGGTCAAGCTGTACCTGCCGCGTTTCACCGGGGCTGATATCGTCGATCCGGTGGCGTCCGTGCCCGATGCTCTCCCCGGCGGCGTCAGCACCGAAGTCATCCTCGTCGTCGAGGACGAAGCGCGCGTCCGCCACTACGCCGTCGATGCCCTGCGCGAGCTGGGCTATACCGCGATCAGCGCCGCCTCCCCCGCCGAAGCGCTTCGCGCCCTCGACGAACAGCCCGAAATCACACTGTTGTTTACAGACATCGTAATGCCGGAGATGACCGGCCGGCAATTGGCCGATGCCGCAGCGATCAAGCGCCCCGACCTGAAAATCCTGTTCACCACCGGCTATACCCGCAACGCCGTCGTCCATAATGGCATGATCGACGTGGGCGTCGCGTTTCTGTCGAAGCCGTACGGGATGCGTGACCTGGCCCGGAAGATCCGCGATGTACTGGACGGCGGCGGGGTCAACCGGACGGTGTGAGTTTCCTCTCCGAGCGTTAGCGAGGAGCCCGGCCGAGCGCCAGCGAGGTCTCTTGCCGTAAGCAAAGTGTTCTCGCTAACGCTCGAAAGGGCACCTCGCTGGCGCTCGGCGAGGTGCTCATCTCAACCGGTTCGATCTCAGGCCGCGACCGGCGCGCCGATCACCGACTTCACTTCCATGAATTCGCGCAGACCGTAGACACCGTTTTCGCGCCCGTTGCCCGATTGCTTGTAACCGCCGAACGGTGCGCCCGCATCCGGTCCCCAGCTGTTGATTGTCACGATCCCGGCGCGCATTTTCGGGGCCAGTGCCGCCGCCTTGGCCGGGTCGCCCGAGATTGTCATCGACAGGCCGAACGGCGTATCGTTCGCCACGCGCACCGCTTCGTCCTCATCGGCATAGGTCATGATCGTGGCAACCGGCCCAAACACTTCCTCCTGCGCGATCCGCATATCGGGGGTGACGCCGCTGAACAATGTGGGGCGCACATAAAACCCGCGGTTCATGTCGGCAGGGCGGCCGGTGCCGCCGGTTTCGAGCTTGGCGCCTTCATCGATCGCCGACTGGATCAGCCCCTGGATCTTGTCGAACTGCGCCTTGTTGACGACCGGGCCGATGTGCGGCCCTTCGGTCATAGGATCGCCGACCGGCACCGCTTCGAGATAGGCCTTCACGAACCCGACCGCCTCGACCTCGCGGTCCTTGTGCACGAGGATGCGTGTCGGCGCGATGCAGCTTTGCCCGGAATTGGCGACGATGCCCTGCACCGTCGGCGGCAAATGCGTGGCAAAATCGGCGTCGGGCAGCACGACATTCGCCGCCTTTCCGCCCAATTCCGTATGCACACGCTTGACGGTATCGGCCGCCGCCTTCGCGATCAAAATCCCCGCGCGGGTGGAACCCGTAAAGCTGACCATATCGATGTCGGGATGCGACGAGATTGCGTTGCCGGTCAGCGGCCCATTGCCCTGCACCAGGTTGAACACGCCTGCGGGGACGCCCGCCGCATGCATCGCCTCGGCCAGGATCGCCGCGTTGCCGGGGCATTCTTCGGACGGTTTCAGCACCATCGTATTGCCCGCCGCGATGCACGGCGCGACCTTCAGCGCGATCTGGTTGAGCGGCCAGTTCCACGGCGTGATCATGCCGACGACCCCCATCGGCTCATGCACGACGCGGACGGTGCCGATGGTCTCTTCGAACACGAAATCCTTGAGCACCCGCGCGGTGACCCCGAAATGGCCGATCCCGGCGAACGCCTGTGCCGTCGAGGCAAAGCTGACCGGCGCCCCCATTTCCATCGCCATCGAGCGACCGAGGTCGGGCACGCGCTTTTTCAACTCCTCGACGATACGGGCCAACAGCGCCAACCGCTCCTCGACGCTGGTCTGGCTGAACGTTGCAAAGGCACGCCGCGCCGCCACGACCGCTGCGTCGACATCGGCCTCAGTCCCGATGCTGATCTCGGTGCAGGGCTCTTCGGTCGACGGCGAGATCACCTCGTGCCGCGCGCCGCCGATGCTGTCGACCCAGCGTCCATCGATATAGTGTTTCAGATAGCTGTCCATGACCCGACTCTCCATATGCGTTTCGTTTGGCGACTGTTTCGGCCAGCGTCCCGCCGGTTGCAATGGCAAAGCGCCGCAGCGGGGCGAAGGATCCGCCGGACTGCCTTTCGGATTGGACAGATGCCGCGGTCTGACGCACTCTCCGGCATCGGCAGCATCGGGAGAGATAGCGTGAATCGACCTTTGGCTCTGGCGGGCGCAGCCGCGCTGATTGCATCGACCCTCTCTGTTGCCGCCTCCGCCAAACCCTCGCCCGCCATTGCAGCGGCGGTCGCCGATCCGCTGCGGCCAGCCGCCGATACCGCGCGCGATGCCAACCGCAAGCCCGCCGCAGTCGTGGCGTTCGCCGGCATCAAACCCGGCGACAAGGTAGCCGACCTGTTGCCGGGTGGCGGCTATTTCACGCGCATTTTTGCCCGGACCGTCGGCCCCAAGGGCAAGGTCTATGCGGTCATGCCGCTCAGTGCGCTGCAGCGGCCGGGCGCAATGGACCGGATCAATGCCGCCGCCGCACCCTATCCCAATGTGACGGTGCTTACCGTCGAGATGGCGAAATTCGCCGCGCCCGAGCCGCTCGACGAGGTGTGGACGTCGGAGAATTATCACGACCTGCAGAACGGCCCGACCGCCGACCCTGCCGCCGTCAACAAGGCGATCTTTGCCGCCCTGAAGCCCGGCGGGGTCTATTATATCGAGGACCACTCGGCCCCCGGCACAGGCCTCGGCGCGACCTCGACCTTGCACCGCATCGACCCCGCGGTCGTGCGCAGCCAGGTCGAGGCTGCCGGTTTCCGCCTGGAGGCGCAATCGTCGCTGCTCGCCAATCCCGCCGACCCGCACACCGCCCGCTCGAACGATCCCTCGATCAGCGGAAAGACCGACAAACTCATCATGCGCTTTCGCAAACCGCGCTGACGGCACAACCTTGACCGGCGAAGCGTGCCGCGCCATGGCGCGGGCATGCGGGTGTAGCTCAATGGTAGAGCAGAAGCCTTCCAAGCTTACGACGAGGGTTCGATTCCCTTCACCCGCTCCAGCGCAGCGCAGGCCCGAAATAGGCTGCGCCTATTTCGACCATGCGCAAGCTCGGACGGCAGTGCACAGCACTGACCGACGGCATGGGCTTTGCCCATGCCCGAACCCTCGAGTTTTTTGTTGGGCTACGCGCTGCCGCGCTACGCTGTGGTTCGATTCCCTTCACCCGCTCCAGCGCAGCGCAGGCCCGAAATAGGCTGCGCCTATTTCGACCATGCGCAAGCTCGGACGGCAGTGCACAGCACTGACCGACGGCATGGGCTTTGCCCATGCCCGAACCCTCGAGTTTTTTGTTGGGCTACGCGCTGCCGCGCTACGCTGTGGTTCGATTCCCTTCACCCGCTCCAGCGCAGCGCAGGCCCGAAATAGGCTGCGCCTATTTCGGCCATGCGCAAGCTCGGACGGCAGTGCACAGCACTGACCGACGGCATGGGCTTTGCCCATGCCCGAACCCTCGAGTTTTTTGTTGGGCTACGCGCTGCCGCGCTACGCCGTGGTTCGATTCCCTTCACCCGCTCCACATCCTGAATGAGGGGCCGCGCTTTCGAGCGCCGGCCCCGTCACCCACTAACGCGCTAGTCCGCCGTCCAGCCGCCATCGACAACAATACTCGTGCCGGTGACCAGCGCCGAGGCTTCGGACGCGAGGAACAATGCCGCGCCCATCAAATCCTCGACACGCCCGATCCGACCCAGCTTGATCTTGGCGAGTACCGAGGCCTTGAAGGCGGGATCGTCGAAATAGGGCCTGGTCAGCGGGGTTTCGATAAAGGTGGGCGCGATCGTGTTGCTGCGGATGCCGCGCGCGGCAAGGTCGAGCGCAAAGGCCTTGCTCATCCCCTCCAGCGCCCATTTGGACGCGCAATAGAGACTCCGGTTCGGCCCGCCGACATGGCCCATCTGGCTGCCGATATGGATCAGGCTGCCGCCCTTGCCCTCGGCCAGCATTTTGCGGACGCAGCCCTGCGCCACGAAGAACGCGCTCTTGACGTTGAGGTCGAGCACCGCGTCGAAATCCGCCTCGCTGACTTCGGTCATCGGCTTGGGACGGTTAGTTCCGGCGTTGTTGACGAGGATGTCGAACGCCGGTCGCGCGTCAAAAAAAGTCGCGACCGCGCCGAGGTCCGACACATCTAGCGTCGCCCAGTCGCCACGCATCTCGACGGCGGCGGGCGCAATCTCGTTTTCGGTCCGGGCAACCAGCGTGACGTGCGCCCCCGCCTCCGCCAGCGCCGCCGCGAGCGCGAGGCCGATGCCGCGCCCTGCGCCTGTTACCAGCGCCCGTTTCCCGTCGAGGCGGAAGCTGGGGGTCTTCGGCAGGATCATGCCACCGCTTCGAGCGGTTCGGCGCGGCCTGCATAGGGGATGTTGCGCCCGCCATAGCGGCGCACGCGGAGATTGGCCTGTTCGCCGTGGCCCGCAAATCCTTCGAGCGCACACAGCCGCGAACAATACTCGCCGATCATCGCCGACGCTTCGTCGGTGGTGATGCGCTGGTAGGTGTGGGTTTTCAGGAACTTGCCGACCCACAGCCCGCCGGTGTAACGCCCCGCCTTCCGCGTCGGCAGCGTATGGTTCGTCCCGATCACCTTGTCGCCATAGGCGACATTGGTGCGCGGCCCCAGGAACAGCGCGCCGTAATTGACGAGACGGTTCAGGAACCAGTCGGGGTCGCGCGTCATCACCTGGACGTGCTCGTTGGCGATATGGTCGCTGACCTGTGCCATTTCCTCGTCGTCGGCGCACAGGATGACCTCGCCCCAATTCTCCCACGCGACCCGCGCGATGCCCGCTGTCGGCAGGATTTCGAGCAAGCGCGTCACCTCGCGCATCGTCTCCTCGGCGAGCTTGCGCGAGGTCGTGATGAGGATCGCGGGCGAGTCCGGCCCGTGCTCGGCCTGGCCCAGCAGATCGGTCGCGCAGATTTCGCCGTCCACCGTCTCGTCGGCGATCACCATCGTCTCGGTCGGCCCGGCGAACAGGTCGATCCCGACGCGCCCGAACAGCTGGCGCTTGGCCTCCGCGACAAAGGCGTTGCCGGGGCCGACGAGCATGTCGACGGGGCGGATGCTGTCGGTGCCCAGCGCCATAGCGCCGACTGCCTGAATCCCGCCGAGGCAATAGATTTCGTCCGCGCCCGCCATGGCTTGCGCCGCCACAATGGCGGGGGCGAGCTTGCCCTCGAACGGCGGCGCGCAGGTGATGACGCGCGGCACGCCCGCGACCTTCGCCGTCACCACGCTCATATGCGCCGAAGCAAGCAGCGGATATTTGCCGCCGGGGACATAGCAGCCCGCATTCTGCACCGGGATTGTTTTGTGCCCGAGCACCACGCCGGGAAGTGTCTCGACTTCGGTGTCGAGGATCGTCGCGCGCTGGATCTGCGCGAAGTTCTTCACCTGTGCTTGCGCGAACTCAATGTCGATAATGTCCTGAGGGTTGAGACTATCGACGCACCGGTCGATCTCCGCCTGTGTCAGGCGATAGCTATCACGGTCCATTCCGTCGAACTTGATCGAAAGCGCGCGCACCGCCGCATCGCCCCGCGCCTCGATATCGGCGAGCGTCGCTTCCACAGTCTCGCGAACCTTCCGGTCGATCGCCGCCTTCTGGTCGGCCATCGCGCCGCGCTTCAGCCATTCCGCCATGTCTAACTCCTGTCGTTCGTGGCAGCGAACATGTCGATGCCGAGGTTGGCCGATGGCGCCCGAAGCGCGTGCCGAGCCTAATGCGTACCGACGTCTTCCGGCTTGTGCTCGGGCAAGGGCACGCCGCCATGAAGATAGGCCGGCGCTTCGATCAGGACGAAGGCGATCCGGCAGACCGTGTCGCCGGGATTGCGCCACAGGTGGTTGGTCCCGCGCTGGACGATGATTCCGCCCTTCCCCACCCGCGTTGTGACGCCGTCGTCGAGTTCGAGCTCGATTTCGCCCTCGACGACGATTCCGAAATCGAGGCTGTTGGTTCGGTGCATCGGCGATTGCTGGCCGGGCAGCATGTCGACGACGCGTGCGGCGCTGCCGCCCATCAGCGTCAGACCGACTTCGCGATGGCGTCCGTCGGTTTCGTCATTGTTGTCGGCGGGGACGGCAGGCGTCGTCCAGATCTGGAGGAAGGCCGCGTCGCCGCTCGGGATCATCCTGGTCGGCGACCGGTCTTCCGATTTGACGATCGCGCGCCCGTTCGCATCGTGCCCGGTGACAACGCGCTGGACGAGCGGCAGGCCTGAATCGCTGAGTTCGCTCACGCCTTGACCACCTTTTGCTCGAGAATGCCAAAAGGCGAGCGCCCGTCGGGCAGTCGTCCCTCCATGCGGACGGTGTCGCCGAAGCGCATGAACTCGGTCTTCGCCGCGCCTTCGTCGACAATCTCGATCCCGCGCCGTTCGGCGATGCACGAAGATCCGACCTCGCGGAAATTCTCGTTCGAGACGGTCCCCGATCCGATCACCGTGCCCGCAACGAGACTGCGCGTCCGTGCGGCGTGCGCGACGAGTTCGTGAAAGCCGTACCCCATTGCCCCGCCGTTCGCCGCGCCGAAACGCCGCCCGTTCCAGTCGACGAGCAGGTCGGCGTGGACACGGCCCTGCGCCCAGGCGGCGCCCAGTTCGTCGGGTGTCACCGCAAAGGGTGCCATGCCGCACGGCGGCTTGGCCTGCACCCAGCCGAAACCGGTCTTCATCTCCGGCCCCGCGAGCGTCCGCAGCGACCAGTCGTTGATCTGCACGACCAGGCGGATGTGTCGCATTGCATCCTGCGCGGCCGTCCCCATGGGCACCGCATCGATGATCACGCCGAACTCGCCTTCGAAATCGATGCCGAGCCCCTCATCGGCCATCGGCACGTCGGCACGCGGCGCATAAAAAGTGTCCGACACGCCCTGATACATCAGCGGCCAGTCGACCGGCGGCTTGTCGATGCCGAGCACCTTGTCCATCAGCGCGCCGTGGCTCTTGAACACCGAGCCGTCGAGCCATTGCCACGCGCGCGGCAAGGGTGCTGCGAGCTTCGTCCCGTCGAGCGCGATCGGAAAGTCGGTCACTGCCGCGAGCGCCGC
Source organism: Sphingomonas sp. SUN039 (assembly GCF_024758725.1). Taxonomy (NCBI): domain Bacteria; kingdom Pseudomonadati; phylum Pseudomonadota; class Alphaproteobacteria; order Sphingomonadales; family Sphingomonadaceae; genus Sphingomonas; species Sphingomonas sp. SUN039. The sequence continues at coordinate 1,937,704 of NZ_CP096972.1, forward strand.
CGACACTGCATCCCAGTCTTCGAGCGCCGACTGCAGCGTTGCCACCGGCGCTTCGGCGCAAGACATCCCATCGGGCGCGATGACGACCAGCCGTCCGTCGCGCGTACCATCGTTGAGTGTCGCAAGCCGCATCATGTGTTCCTGTTCAGATCGCGTGTTCGTCGTCGTGGGTCAGTTCGGCGAGCGGCCCGGCGATCGGCTGCTTGCCCGGCTTGTCGCGGCGATAGGGGTCGAAGCTCTTCATTTCCGGATCGAACGTCATGTCCCACGGGATGTCGTCGCCACGGAAGATCGGTGGCGTCGCGTTCGCCCAGAGCAGCGAGCCGAATTTGAAATCCCAGGCGCGCGGCACCCAGTCGTCGTTCAGGTAATCGGTATCGGCGTGATACTCGGCCTCGCCCGCATGGCCCGGTATCTCGCAATAATAATAGATCGCCGACGAGATGCGGTGGCGCGAGATGCCGCCGCTGGTGTTCATCGTCGTGTTCTTCCAGCCCTTGAACTCCATCAAATTCGCACCGAGCATCACCTCATCGATGTCGTCGCAGCCGAAGGCGATGTGCATGAATTTGAAATGATCGGGCGCGACGGGCAGGTCGCAATTCACCCAGAAGATCGAATGGTGCTCGCTGGTCCCGTCGGCGCGCGCAAAGATGCCGGTGCCCTTGCTGTGGTCGGTGTAGCGGAAGCCGAGGCGATGGATGTAGAATTCCGCGCTCGCGACATAGTCGGGCGAGAAGAAGACGATGTGGTTGATCGTCTTCGGCATCGCGCGTTTGCGCCAGATGCGGTGCTGGTTGAGCCGCTGGATATTGCCCGGCGCGTTGACCGGGCTGGTGTCGGAAACGACCGTGCGCTTCGCCCAGACGCGGAGCGCAATCGGCTGGCCGTCGTCGGCGACGCAATGCGCGGTCCCGTCGGCGTCGCGGCGCACCTCGCGGTCGGTGGCGAGGTTTGCCGCGAGGCGTTCCAGCGTCTCGGTGCTGTCGACGCCCCAGACGGTTTCCTTGACGCCATCACCCTCGAACGGATCGGGCGACGGGAGGCGCGGGTCGCCGTGGCGGTAGAGCACGACGCGCGAGCCCGAGGCGACTTCGAGCACGGCCTCATCGACGCCGATGCGAACCGGTGTCAGGCCGAAGTCGGTCCAGAAGCGCGCATGCTCGGCAATATCGCCGACACCGAAGACCGCGCTTTCGATTCCCAAGACACCCATTGCACCACTCGCTCATCTGCCTGCGCCCCGCTTGCCGCATCGGGGCACGTGCGCGAAGCCGATTTTATCGAAGCCTATCTATCGGCGGAACAAGAGCGTCAGCAGGAACAGGATCGTCCGCGCGTCGAGCAATTTCAGCGCGGCCCGAGCTTCGGCGGGCTTGAGCTTGGCGACCATCGGCATCGCGCCGAAAATCTTGCCCCGGATGACTAGGTCGTTGCCGTCGCGCTCGATGGCACGGACCTGCATCAGTTCTTGGCTGTTTGCGTCGTAGATTTTCATGGCCGGATCACCTTGTCGAAATCGATGCCCAGATCGTCCATCACCTTGATCGCAGTGGGCCGCCCGACGCCGAAGATCGCGCCGCCGGGATGCATAAAGGGTCCGCACAGGTAGAGCCGCTCCACGCCGGGCACTGCATATCGGGAAAGCTCGGGCGTCGGGCGGAAACCCATGGTCTGGAAGAATTGGAGCCCCGCGCCGTGCACCTCGCCATTCACGAAACTGTTAGGCGACCAGCGTTCCATGTCGAGCGGACTGTCCACTTCGCGGGCGATCACACTTTCGTTCAGGCCGGGGAAGAAGTGCGAGAGACTGTCGATCAGCCGGTCCGCGACATCCTCCTTGATCTCGTCCCAGCGCCCCGGACCCTGACGGCCTAGATTATAGGGCTGGTAGCTGGTGAGATAGAGCTGCGACTTGCCCTCCGGTTGCAGCCCCGGAAAATCGATGATCCCGCCGCCGTGCAGCGGGTTCTCGATCCCCGGCTGTCCCCGGCGCAGTGGCTCGAAGCTGTCGAGAAAGCCCTGCAAGCTCGTCGCGTTGATGCAATTGGCAGCACTCTCGGCGAGTTCGGTCGGTATCTTCGACGACAGCGCCGCCGCCGACCGGTCGAGGGCCGCATCGACCTTGAACAAGGTATAGGGCGCGGTCTTCATGCGGGCAGCGCGCGCCAGCAGATCCGCATCGAGGCCCGAGACGAACTTGTCGAGCCGTGCCGGATGGATGCCCGCAACGACCGCGTCCCTGGCGCGGAACTCCTCGCCTTCGTCGGTGCGAAGGCCCACCGCGCGGCCGCTTTCGACGATCACCGAATCGACCTTGTGGTTGCAGCGGATTTCGCCGCCATGGTCGGTGATGCAATCGGCGAGCGCCTTGCTCAGCGAACCGCTGCCCTTGGTCGGGAAACCGACGGGATAGAAATGCACCAGCAGGATCATGAAGATCATGCCGAAGCCCGTCCCCATATCGTCGGGGAACTGCAGTATCCCTTCAGAGACCCACTTCAGCAGGTGGATTTTCAGGATTTCGGTCTCGAACAGCTCGTCGACGATCTGCAGGGGGCTGCGCATCATCAGGTCGAGCATCCGCCGCCCGTCCTCGTTCGATTCCATCATCGCGACGAACGGCCCCATCGGAATGGGCACGTTGAACATGCCCTGCAGCAGCATCGGCATCATGCGCCCGCCCCAGACGACCAGCTCGCGATAGGCGTCGGCGTCCTTTTGCGAATATTTGGCGATTTCCTGACAGGTCTTGTCGAGATCGACATAGGTCAGGAAGTGGCGAAAATCCTTGAGCAACAGCCCCATCGGCGCTTCGGGATAGAAATATTCGAGGCCGTATTTCGACTTCAGCCCGAGCTCGTCGTTGACTAGCAGCGGATTCGCCTGGATCATCCCGTGCATCGCCGAATGCTTGTTATGGAAAAAGCCCGGCGCGGTGCGCTCCAGCGTCACGGCGCCGCCGCCGATGAAGGGCTTCATCTCGAGCACAAGCACCTTCTTTCCCGCCTTGGCGAGATAGGCGGCAGCGCCGAGCTGATTATGCCCCGCGCCCATGACGACGATGTCGTAATTGCTCATGCCTGTTCTCCGAAAAAGGCGCGGAAGCCGGCGAGGCCGGGGACGTGGCTGGTGCCGCCGCCATCGCATTCGATCGTATGGCCGGTGATATTGCGCGCTGCATCGGACGCGAGGAAGGCAATGGCCTCGGCGATATCCTCGGGCTCGCCCAGTCGGTCGCGCAGCGTTTCGCCTTCGACCACGGCGCGCAGTTCCGCAGGAAAAGCTTCCTTCAACGCAGGCGTCATCGTCATCCCCGGCGCGACGGCGTTGCAGCGCACGCCGATTTTGCCATGGCTTGCGGCGATGGCGCGGGTCATCTGGATGATCGCGGCTTTCGATGAGCTATAGGCGGCCTGGATGATATGGCCCTGCAGCGCGAGGCTGCTGACGGTGTTGACGATGTTGCCGCGCGTCGCCCGCAAATGCGGGAGCGCCGCACGGCTCGCGATCATCGTTCCGCGCACGTTGATACGGTAGGTGCGGTCCCAGAGGTCGGTAGCCATGTCCTCGACATTGCCATCGGCCTTCGCGATGTCGGGGCCGAGCAGCGCGGCATTGTTCACCAATATGTCGATCCGGCCATAGTGCGCGGCGACATCGGCGATCATCGCGGAGATCGAGGATTCCTGCTCAAGATCGAGGGCCACTGCGCGGGCACCTGCAAGCTCGCCCGCCAGTGCCTGCGCGGCCGTAAAGGCGATGTCGGCAATCGCGACCTTGGCGCCGCGCGCGGTCAGCAGCCGCGCGGTCGCGGCACCGATCCCGCCCGCGCCACCGGTGACGATGGCAATTTTGCCGTCGAAGCGTGTCGTATCGTGCATTGGCAGCTCTCCCGCCACGCTGCATAACCCGGCCAACGCAGGCGGGAAGACGGCACTTTTTTGTTCCCATGATCGATCTGGGCGGCATCGACGGCGCATTGCATCATGGGCTGGCAGCGCTCGCCGAAGACATGCGCGCGCACGGCCACTATCCGGACGACCCGGCGCGCCACGTCTTTGCCTTGCTGGGCGACCGCTGGACGACATTGATCCTGTTCGCGCTGGCGATCGGCACCTTTCGCCATGCCGAACTGCGCCGCGCGATCGCGCGGCTGTCGTCGGAGGGGCGCATCTCCCAACGCGTGCTGACCGCCAAGCTCCGCGTCCTCGAGCGCGACGGATTCGTGTCGCGTCATGCGACAGCCGATGTGCCGCCGAAAGTCAGCTACGCCCTCACTGCATCGGGTCACGATCTTGTCGGTCAGGCACGTCGGTTGCTCGACTGGGTGCATAGCCGGCGCGGCGACATCGACCATGCCCGCACAACCTTCGACGATGCTCAGGCGCGCGACTGACCCGCATAGGTCTTGAACTGCTCGCCGATGTCTTCATGTCCGCCGGACGGCTCGGCGACCTTCGCATCCGCGACCGCATCGACGGCATCGCCGACGCGCGCCGCCTCGACCAGCCGCTCGGTTATCCAGCGCAACCCCGGGTCGTTGCTGTTGGCGAGATGCCACTGGACCGCCTGACGGATCGGGGGGATGTCGAGCGGCGCCTCGCGCACGACGAGCGGCATGTGCCGCACGAGCCGCGTCGCGAGGCGGCGGTGCATCGTCGCAATCCGGTTCGACCCGACGACAAGACCCGGCATCGACAGAAACGTCGGCGCGATCGCCTCGACACGGCGCGGCTGCTTCTGGCGGCGCATGAACCAGTCCTCGAATGCCGAAACGCGGGCACGCCCGAAGCGCGCGGTGACATGCCCAAGGGCGAAATAGGCCTCTCGCGTCATCGGCCTGGCCATGGCCGGATTCTCCGCCCAGCCGACAATGACGTAATCGTCCTCGAACAGGATCCGGCTCGGATGCCCCGTCGAGATCGCATAGTCGATGGTGATCAGCAGATCGATCAGGCCGCGTTCGAGCGTCTCGATTGGGCTGTCGTTCATCGGTTGAATTTCGAAACGCATGTTCGGGGCGATTGCCTCGATCCCGGTCAGCGCCGAAGCGAGCAGCACTTCGGTCGTATAATCGGACGCCATGATCCGGATCAGCCGGTCCGAACTCGCCGGATCGAAGGGCTGGGTCGTTGCGATCGTCGTGCGGATTTGTTCGAGGACGGCGCGCACCGGCTCGACAAGTTCCTCGGCGCGCGCGGTCAGGACCATCTTTCGCCCGCGCACGACGAGCAGATCGTCGCCGAAATAGTCGCGCAACCGCCCCAGTGCCGACGACATCGCCGATTGCGACAGGCAGCAACGGTCGGCGGCGAGGCTGACGCTCCCTTCGGCAAGCAGCGCGTCGAGCGCGACAAGCAGGTTCAGGTCGAGCCGTTGAAACCGCACGTCGCTCTCCTCAGCGGCGCGCAATCGTCTCAAGCGCGCTCGCCACGAGCTTAGCGACGTCGCCGTCATGTGCAAAGCCGCACGCGTCGGCGGCGGGCGTTCGCAGCTCCGGGTGCGCGCCGAACGCGGCCTCTAGTCCAGGGTCGGGGCTGTAAGAGACCAGATCTGTCGAAACGCCGCACTGGCCCGCGATCTCGGCGGCGAGCGCTGCCATCGTGACGCGCAACGCAGGGAGCGTGACCACCCGTGTCCTCGGCATTACGCCCGCGTCCATCGTCAGCGCATGGCGCAGATTGGCGACGCAACGTCCGACCGATTCAGCCCAGATCGTGGCGTGCGGCGACACCGGACAGACGAACGACTGCCCTTCTCGCAGGGCGTGGAAAAGGTCGCTCATGAACGCCGATTTCATGCCGCTCGGCCCCTTCGGTCGCGCAAGGATGCCGGGAAGGCGGACGCTGACGCCCTCGATTTCGCCGCGATGGTGCATCGTCGCGACCGCGATCTCCATCATCGCCTTGTGACCGCCATAGACCAGTTTCGGGGCGAGCGGTGTCGCGTCGTCGACCCCGGCAGCGGGGAGCGGATCGCCGAACACCGCGATCGAGCTGGCGTAAACGACGCGCGGCCATGAACCCGCCACTTTTGCGGCGTCGAGCAGATCGTACATCGCGTCGATGTTGATCCGTCGCGAAGCGGCAGGGTCCGCCTCCGCCGCGCCACCGGGTACGGTTGCGAGGTGGACGAGCGCGGCGCACCCGTCCCGAAAGACCTCGGTCCGTAGTTCCGGCGAGGCGATATCGCCCGCCACGGCGCGCACGCCCGGCGGAATGCCGCCGCCCGCGACATCGACCCCCACGACCGCGCGCCCCTCGGCAACAAGGCTTTCGAGCAGCACTCTTCCGACGAAACCGCCGGCACCTGTAACGATGATCGGACTCACCATGCCGTCGCCCCTGCATCGACCCTGATATCTGCACCGGTCACATAGCCCGCCTCGTCCGACGCCAGCCAGGTCGCGCACCAGGCGATGTCTTGCGGCGCGCCGAGGCGTTTGACCATGTTTTTCGCCAGCACCCGGTCGGCGAACCCGGGCACCGCATCCATGTGCCGCTGCGTTGCCGCCGTGACGATGAAACCCGGCGAGATTGTATTCGCGCGGATGCCGTGCGGCGCGCCCTCCATCGCCAGCTGGCGCGTCATCGCCAGCACCCCGCCCTTCCCCGCGCAATGCGCGAGCGCCGCCGACCCCTCGAGGGCGTGGTAGGCGTTTGCCGAGGCGAAGTTGATCACCGACGCGCGCCCGCTTGCCTTGAGATACGGCCACGCCGCGCGGGTCGGCAGGAAAACGATGTCGAGTTCGCCGGTCAGCGTGCGCTGCCAGTCGGCGTAGCTCAACGTTTCGATCCACTCGAACACCGCAAAGGCAGCGGCGTTGACGAGGATGTCGATGCGACCGTGCCCGTCGCAGATCTGCGCGAAGAAGGCGTCGGTCGCGGCCTCGTCGGTCAGGTCGCAATCGCCGCGGTCGATGCCGATGACGGTCGCGCCCTCCTGCGCGAAAACATCGGCACAGCCCGCGCCGATACCGTTCGCCGCGCCGGTGACGACCGCGATCTTGCCCGACAGCCGTCCGCTCATGTCGCAAGCGGTGCCGGGGTGCGGAGCGGCGCGACGAGCGCAATCGCGGCGGCAGCAAGGCACATCCAGCCGAGCACGCCGAGCGACGGCAGGATACCGCCGGTGAAGCCCATGATGAAGGGCATCGCCAGATTGTTGCACACGAACTGCCCGAGCGCGAAGACGGCATTCCAGATGCCCGTGCCCCGCCCGCGAACCTCGAACGGCAGCTGCGCGACCGCCCAGGTCAGCAATGTCGGCAGCAGCATTCCCGCGCCGATCTGGTCGAGCCCGGCGGCAAGCGTGAACATCCACGGATCCCTGAGCACCGACATCAGGAGGAAGCCGGTGCCGAGCAGCGCGAATTCGACGAGGAACATCGCCTTCAGGCTCAGGCGCGGCGAGAGATAGAAAAAGCAAAGCGTTCCGACCGGCACGAACAGGCTGGCGACAGCCGTCATCATGCCGCCCCGCGCCGCGTCGTAGCCGCCGCCGGGGAGCACGACGCCCAGGTCCTTGAAGGCGTCGGGCAGCTTGATCTGGACGGTGTAGAACATCACCGAGCCGAACAGGGTGATGACGCAGATCAGGCCCATCGGTCCCCATGGAATATCGCTCCACCGCCCCTGCCGGTCGCGGTTCGCAAGGTGCTCCGACTCTTCGGGCTCCCAGGCGAAACGCAGCACCAGGACGAGAAAGACGACGGGGACAAGGTAGAGCAGGAAGACGTTCTGCCAGCGCGCCGCGCCGACAAGTCCCGCAACGAGGATCGCGGCGATGGCGAAGGTCGAGGCGGTTCCGGTCTGGGCCGCGAGCCAGCGGTTGCGCGCCTGCCCCTTGAAAAAATCGGCAATCAGCGTCGTCGACAGCGTCATCAGCATCGCCTCGACCACACCGACCGCGATGCGGCTCCACAGGATATGGCCGAGGTCGGTAAGGAAATAGGGCATGACTCCGACGACGACATAGATCGCCATCGAGACGACCAGCAGCCGGTAGCGTCCGACCTTGTCGCCGAGCCAGCCCGCCGGAATCGAGAACAGCGCGACGCACAGCGACGGGACGGTGATGATCCAGCCGATGTAACGCCCCAGTTCGTCGGGCGTGTAGAGGCCGGTCGGTCCGTAGGTCTCGGCGATCTTCGGTGCGATCGGCGCGACGAACAGCGCCGCCATCACCGACAGGGTGATCGGAAACAGCAGCGCAAGTCCGGTCATGAAGGTCGGTTGTCGCGTCGCCCGCCCGCTCGCCATCTTTCACCCTCCCCGCCGGTCGCCTGCCGACGCGGGCACCTGTTGCGCCGGCGCGGTGTCGACATCAATCGCACAGCATCGATAGCTGCTATTGGCGCAGCCGTGGCGTCAATGCGAAACGCGGCGGCGGTGAAACGCGCCGTCTTTCATCACCACCGGCATCCGCGCCTTGTCCTGAAGGATCGCGACATCTGTCGTCGGATCGCCGTCGATCAGCAGCAGGTCGGCGAGCCAGCCCTGTTTCACGAGCCCGACATCGAGCCCCATGAGTTCGCCGCCCTCCTTCGTCGCCGCGCGCAGGGCTTCCTTCGGCGAAAAGCCGAACAGCCTGACGAAATGATCGAGGTCGCGCGCGTTGCGGCCGACGGGGTTATAGGGGAAACCATAGTCGCCGCCGGGAAGCACGCGGATGCCGCGCCGCTTCATCTCGGGGATCACCTGCTGCCCGAGTTCGATCCCGCGCAGCGCGCCGAGCCGTTCGGCCTCCGCCTTGTCGATCCCGAAGTCCTGCGCCTCGTGCGCGCGCGCCCAAAGCAGGCCGACGGCGGGCGCAGTGAAGGTCGTGTCCTTCTTCGCCTCGAACAGGTCGAGCGCCTCTTCATCGGCATAGGTGCAGTGGTAGATCGCGCGGAATCCGGCGCGCAGCGCGCGCTTGACGGCTTCGGCCCCCTGCGCGTGGCAGGCGAGCCAGATACCCGCTTCGCGCGCCGCCTCGCCGACCGCCTGCGCTTCCGCTTCGGAATACATCAACGTCTGCGAACCGCCCTGCTGGAACGCGTCGTCGGACGACATCAGGAACTTGATCGTGTCGCACCCTTGCGCCTTTTTCGCGGCGACATAATCGCGCAAATGCGGGATATCGCGCTGGTGCGTCGGATCGTGGCCGGCGGGCACACCGATGACTCCTTCGGCGCCCTTTTCGAGGGCCGAGGCGCGCAGGCGCGGACCCGGCATCGCGCCCGCATCGATCATGTCGCGCAACGCCGGTTCGATCGCCTCGCCCAATGACCCCGCCGAATAGGCGCTGGTGAAGCCATGGTCGATCGTGATGCGCGCATTCTGCGCCGTGACCAGCACGTGCTGCTCGATCGGCAGCGGCCGCATTGTATTGATCACGCGTTCGACGTTGGTCGGCCAGGTCAGATGCGCGTGCGCCTCGACCATGCCGGGCATCAGCGTGCCGCCCTTGCCATCGATCAGGTCGACATCCGTCCGTTCGAGGCGTTCATCGCCGCGCGCGACCGCGGCGATACGATTGCCCTCGACCAGCACCTCGCCCGGGAAGCGGTCGTTGCCGCTGCCGTCGAAGATCATCACGTCGTGAAAGAGGGTGCGGGTCATGCGCCGGTGTCTCCGTGCAGCCCTGCGGCGGCGATCCCCGCAAGCGCCGCGATCTCGTCATTGTCCGACGTGTCCCCGCTGACACCGACCGCGCCGAGCAGGATGCCTTCTGCATCGCGGATCAGGACGCCGCCGGGCACCGGCACGATACCCTTTGGAAATACCTGCCCGATTGCCGCGAAAAAACCGGGCATCGCCTGCGCCCGCCGCGCAATCTCGCGTCCGCCGAACCCCATGCCGAGGCAACCCGCCGCCTTTGCCGTCGCAATCTCGGGCCGCGAGATCGACGCGCCGTCGTCGCGCTTGAGGGCGAGGGCATGACCGCCGGGATCGAGGACGACTGCGCACAGCGGCGCAAAGCCCCGCGCCCGCGCCTCGCCCAGCGTCGCGTCGACGATGGTCGATGCCAGCTCCAGTGTCAGGCTCAAAATGCTCTCCCTCGTCAAAAGCGTTCGAGATCGCGGGCAACCGCGGCGTCGCCCGCAAACGTGCGCTTGATCGTCACCACATATCGCGCAAGGTCTCGCGGGCCGATACGTCCGACGGCGAGATGCGTCGCGACCACCTTGCGAACGCGCATCGCCTGCGCCATCGCCCCGATCTGGTCAGGCGTCAGATGATGCTGTGACAGGTGTCGGCGCATGTCGGCGAATTGTTCTGGCCGCATGTCGGGACGCGTTGCCCGCATCTGTGCGGTTACACTGTCGAGGTCGATCAATTCGGCGACCAGCAGGTCCGCACCCGCGCCCAGCGCCTCCACGGCGGCGCTCGGCCCGGTGTCGCCGGTGTAAACGATCGACCGGCCAGGCAGGTCGAAACGATAGGAATAGGATTTGGAAGCGGCATCCTCGGCGCTGCCGGGCGCGAAGCTGTAATGGCTGTTCTGCGCGACACGCACACGGGCATCGCCGACCTGAAGCGTCTCGCCCGCGGCGAGCTCGTGCACGTCGACCGTATCGGCGGGAAGCAAGGTCACCGGATCGCCAAAGCCATAGCCCGCGTCGGCAAACGGCTTCAGCGACGCGACGATCCCCGCTACGATCGCACGGGTTCCCGGAGGTCCGTAGATTTGCAGCTTGCCCCGGACCTGCAGCTGATACCGCAGTCCGATGATTGCCGCCAAACCGCCTGTGTGGTCGAGGTGGACGTGACTGAGGAACACGGCATCGAGCCGGTGAAGCGGAACGCCCGCTTTCGCAAGTTGCTGGGCAGCACCGTCACCCGCGTCGACCAGCCAGTTCCGGTCGCGCCACTGCAGGAGGTTGGCAGGCTGCGCGCGCGCCGGGTTAGATACCGGTCCCCCGCTCGTACCGAGCGTGACCCAAGTCGCCGACGTAGCCTGTGGAACCGGCCTGCCTGCGCCGGTTAGCGCCAGTGCCAGCAGCATTGCACCGCCCAACCGTATCGGCACCCGCCTTGTTGCTACTCTCATGAATTATCTCATGGGACCGATACCGCCATAAACAAAATCGTTTGTTACTATCGAAATCCAGCAGTCTTTGTTATGGACCTGCAATGCGTTTCAAGGGTCTGGACCTCAACCTGCTCGTCGCGCTCGACGTGCTGCTCGAGACGCGCAACGTCTCGCGCGCCGCCGAGCGCCTGTATCTCAGCCAGCCCGCCGTCAGTGCCGCCCTTGCGCGCCTACGCCAGTTTTTCAACGACCCGATTCTCATCGCCGACGGAAAGCGCATGATCCCGAGCGCGCACGCGTTGCGCCTGCAGCCGATGCTCAAGACCTTGCTCGCGGGTGCCGACACGATGATCGCGTCGTCGCCCACATTCGAGCCGGCCGATTCCCGGCGGCTCTTCCGTATCGGGGCGTCGGACTTCATCACCACGGTCGCCTTTGCGCCGCTGCTGCGCCGCCTCGCGACCGAGGCTCCCGGCGTCCAGCTCGACATCACGCCGCCGTCGGACACGCTCGCGCAGATGCTCCACGCCGGCGAGCTCGACGCGATTGTCGTGCCCGCCGAACATCTGTCGATGGAGCATCCGTCCGAGCACCTGTTTTCGGAACGTCATGTCGTCGTCGGCTGGCGCGACAATCCGGTTTTCGCGCGCGAGCTGACGATCGAGGACTTCGCCGATGCGGGACATGTCGCGGTCGAAATCGGCCGGCTGTTCCGCGCCTCCTTTGCCGAACATCAGCTGCGTCAGGCAGGCGTCATGCGACGCATCGAGGTGACCGTCGCGTCGTTTACGGTCGTTCCCGACCTGCTGGTCGGCACGTCTCGGCTTGCGGTGATGCACGAGCGCCTTGCCCGCCATGCCAGCGCCGCGCATCCGCTCGCTTTTGCGCCGCTTCCCTTCGACTTTCCGATGATGGAGGAACGCATCCAGTTCCACCGCACGCGCACCGACGATCCGGGTATTCGCTGGTTGATCGGGGCGCTCCGCGACGCCGTGGGCGATACAGCGAACGGATAGCTTCGTATCCATATAATCGTTTTTACGAATAGCTGTGCCTGCCTTATCCAGCATGGCGTGAAGCAACAGAATATCCTCATCATCGGCGGCGGCATCGGCGGCCTGACAGCGGCGATTGCGCTAGGGCGCGACGGCCACCGCGTGACCATCCTCGAAAAAGATCCGAACTGGGCCGTGTATGGCGTCGGCATCATCCAGCAGGCCAATGTCGTGCGCGCGATGCACCAGCTCGGCATCATCGACGACTATCTGGCGGCCGGGTTCGGGTTCGACGAAGTCGAGGTCTACATCCCGAGCGGCAAGCGTGTCGCCAAAATCCCTTCGCCGAAACTCGTCGACGGGCTCCCCGCCCAGATCGGTATCCGCCGGACCGCGCTGCACAAGGTACTCGGCGACCGCGCGAAGGCGGCGGGCGCCGACATCCGGCTCGGCGTGACGGCGGAATCGCTCGACGACGATGGCGCCGGTGTCGATGTCCGCTTTTCGGATGGCCAGCAGGCGCGCTTCGACTTGGTCATCGGTGCCGACGGCCTGTATTCGCGGACGCGCGAGCAGATATTTCCCGACGCGCCGCGTCCCGAATTCACCGGACAGTCGGTCTGGCGCTACAATTTCGCACGCACCGAAGACGTCGGCTGTCTGCAAGCCTATGAAGGCGCGACCGGAACAGGCCTTGTGCCGCTGTCCGACGACCTGATGTACATGTTCGTGACCACGCCCGAGCCCGGCAATCCCTTCTATCCGAAGGACGGCCTTGCGGCGGCGATGCGGAGCAAGCTGACCGGTGTCGCACCGCGCATCGCCGAGCTGGGCGCTTCGATCGTCGATGACAACGAAGTCGTCTATCGCCCGCTCGAATGGGTGCTGGTCGAGGGGCCATGGCATAGCGGCCGTGTCGTCCTGCTCGGCGACGCGGTCCATGCGACGACACCGCATCTCGGACAGGGCGCGGGCATGGCGATCGAGGACGCCCTCGTCATTGCCGAGGAAATCGCGACGCATGACGATGCCGAAACCGCCTTCGCCGCTTTTAGCGCACGCCGCTATGACCGGTGCCGCTATATCGTGACCGAAAGTCTGGCGATGTGTCACGGCCAGCTCGGGCAAGGCCCGATGATCGACCAGGCCAAAGCGACGCGCGAAATGTTCGGCGTTGTCGCGCAACCCATCTGAGGATCAGTATCATGACCCGCGTCAGCGAAATCCGTTATGTCGGCTACAGCGTGACCGACCTTGAGGCCGAACGCGCCTTTTACACCGACACCTGGGGCCTCGAACCGGTACCGTCGAACGACGACCAGCTGTGGTTCAAGACCAAGGGGCACGACGAACACCACGTCGCCAGGTTGCGCCAGGGCGATGTCAACCGTGTCGACCTGATCATGCTCGCTGCCGACAGCCGCGCCGATGTCGATGCGCTCCACGCCCGCGTCGTCGCCGACGGGTGCAAGGTCAGCCGCGAGCCCCACGAACTGAAGTCGCCGGGCGGCGGCTATGGCTTCCGCTTCTTCTCGCACGACGGGCTGCAGTTCGGCATTTCGGCCGACGTCGCGCCGGGGCCGAAGACCGATGTCGCGCGCTGGGACGGGGTGCCGGTCAAGATCAGCCACATCGTCCTCCACTCGCCCGACCACAAGGCGCTGACCCAGTGGTTCGTCGATGTTCTCGGCTTCAAACTCAGCGACTGGCTCGGCGATTTCATGAGCTTCGTGCGCTGCAATGCGGCGCATCACCGCATCGCGATCCTGCCCGGACCGCCGTGCCTCAACCATGTCGCCTATGACATGGAAGGGGTCGACGGCATGATGCGCGGCATCCACAATCTGAAGCTCGCCAAATTCGATGTGGTCTGGGGCCCCGGGCGTCACACAGCGGGGAACAACACCTTCAGCTATTTCGTGACGCCGAACGGCTTTGCGGTCGAATACACCGCCGAGCTCGAAGACGTCGACGACGCGATCTGGGAGGCGAAGGTCCACACGCCGGCGCCGATGGTTATGGACCAATGGGGCATCGGCGTCGGCGGCCCGCAAACGATGCCGAAAGCAGTACCCAACCCGCGCCTGTTCGAGGTCGCCTAAGGGGTGGCGATCCCGCGCCTCGCGATCGATCCGTTCGACGAGGCGTTCCTGGCCGATCCTTATGCGCATCACGATGCGCTGCGCGATGCCGGACCGGTGGTCTACCTCGAACCCATTCGCTGTTTTGCGATGGCACGGCATTGCGAGGTCGTTGCTGCGCTCAAGGATTGGCCGACCTATGTATCGGCACGCGGTGTCGGTCTTTCGGATTTTGCCACCGAAGCGCCGTGGCGACCCCCTTCGCTGCTGCTCGAAGCCGATCCACCGCTCCACGACCGTACGCGCGGGCTGATGAACAAGGTCGCGTCTCTGGCCTCGTTGCGGGACATGATGCCCGGCTGGCGCGCCAAGGCCGAAGCACTGGTCGAACGGCTCGTGGCGCGGCGACATGTCGATGCGGTAGCGGATCTCGCCGAAGCCTTTCCGCTGTCGGTCTTTCCCGATTTGATCGGCTTGCGCGAAGAGGGCCGCGAGCATTTGATTCCCTATGGCGCAACCGCGTTCAACGCCTTTGGGCCACGCAACCGGCTTTACGACGACGCAATGGCGCGTGCAGCCGAAGCGACCGCCTGGGTCATGGACAGCTGCCGACGCGAACATTTGCGTCCCGGCGGCTGGGGTGCGCTCGTCTATGCCGCTGCCGACCGGGGAGAGTGCACCGAGGCGGAAGCCGAACGGCTGGTGCGCTCGTTCCTCACCGCCGGGGTCGATACGACCGTCAACGGCATCGGCAATATGCTGTACGCCTTTGCGCAACATCCCGAGCAATGGCGAAAGCTCCGGGAGGATCCTTTGCTCGCCCGAAAGGCGTTCGAGGAGTCATTGCGCTGGGGCGGAACGGTGCAAACCTTTTTCCGGACCACAAGCAGCGATATCGGCGTCGAACGCGAGACGATCCCTGAAGGGTCGAAGGTTCTGCTCTTCCTTGCCGCGGCAAACCGCGATCCGCGCCAGTGGCAGCGTGCCGACCGGTTCGACATCGCGCGTTCGGCAAGCGGGCACGTCGGTTTCGGCTTTGGCATTCACCAGTGCCTCGGCCAGATGGTTGCGCGGATGGAAGCCGAAGCGTTACTTGCAGCGCTTGTACCGCGCGTCGCCGAAATCCGCCTTGCCGGTGCGCCGGTCAGACGGCTCAACAACACCCTGCACGCGCTTGCATCGCTGCCAGTCGAGCTGGTGCCGGCAAACGGGGAATGCAAGACATGACCCAGACCGCACCGACACTCTATTTCGCGCCGCATTCCTGTGCGCGGGTGCCGCTGATCGCGCTCGAGGAAATCGGGCAGCCCTATGAGCTGCGGCTCGTCGCCTTCATGGCGGGCGAGCATCGCGCTCCGGAATTTCTGGCGGTCAATCCGTCGGGGAAAGTCCCGGCTCTCATCGTCGAAGGGCGGGCGCTCGCGCAAAACACGGCGATCCTCCACTATCTCGCGCGTGCTTATCCCGATGCGAAGCTGCTGCCGCCTGCCGCCGATGCGCTCGACGAGGCGCGGCTGATCGCCGAGCTGGCGCGCTTTTCGGGCGACCTGCACCCGTTGGTGACACGCATCCGTATGCCGCAGATGTTCACCGCGCTGCCCGAAGGAATCGCGGACGTCCGCGCGAAGGGGTGCGAAACGATAGCGTTCCACATGACCGGAATCGAGGCGCGGCTCGCAGCGCACGACTGGTATCTCGACAGCGGGTGGTCGGCACTCGACATCTATCTGTTCTGGGTGTGGTTCCGGATCACCGGCGCAGGGTTCGACGCCGCGCCTTACCCCCATATCTCCCGCCACCACACGGCAATGCTGGCGCGACCGTCGGTCCGGCGCGCGCTGGACCGCGAAGCCGGACTGATCGCCGACCTTGACGCGCGCGGCCTCTCCGTGCCGATGCGTTAGCAGATGGCAGGGACGGTCACCGCTTATCCTTCGAGCGCCATCGCCTGGCGGTCGACGATCGTCATTTTCATCGTCACCGCCATCGCCATGGCCGACCGCATGGCAATTGCGATGCTGATCGGGCCGATCAAGCGCGACTTCGGTATCGGCGATTTTCAGGCGAGCCTGCTCGTCGGTGCGGCGTTCACGAGCTTTTACGTGCTGTTCCTCGTGCCCATCGGCTGGGCCGCAGACCGCTATTCGCGCCCGCGCGTGCTCGGCGTGTGCCTTTTGCTCTGGTCGCTGGCGACGATTACGTGCGGTTTCGCGACCGGATTTGCGATGCTGTTCGTGCTGAGGATGCTCGTCGGTGGCGGCGAGGCCGGGATGGCCCCGTGCTCGCACGCAATCATCGCCGACAGCTTTCCGCCGCACGCCCTCACCAAGCCGATGGCGATGCAGGGGATCGGCTTTCAGGTCGGCTCGGCAATCGGGGTTGCTGCCGCGGGGGCGATCCTCGCGGCGGGGAGTGCCGGGGCGTTTGCAGCATGGCCACTGGTCGGCGCGTTCGCGCCGTGGCGGATCGCGCTGATCCTGATCGGCCTGCCGGGGATCGCCGGACTGGCGCTGATCCCGCTGCTCCACGACCCGCGAAAGTTGCACGCGCCGCCTACCGGGTCACGGGAGCGGCTCTGGCCGTTCATGCGCGATCATGCGGTCCTGCTGGCCCTCGTGCTGCTCTTGGCAGGATCGTCGGCAATGGCGCTCGGCTGCGTCACGGCCTGGGTTCCCGAATATGTCCAGCGCGTGCACGGCGTGCCGCCGTTCCGGACCGGCGCGATGCTTGGCACGCTGCTGCTCGTCGCCGCCTTTGCCGGACAGGGACTCTATGCGATAATCAGCGACTGGCGTTCGGCGCGCGGCGCGACCGATGCCGTTCTCGGTGTCGGGCTGCTGCCCGTTGCGCTGGCCGTGCCCGCAGCCTGGTTCGCGTTCGGCGTGACCGGTGCAGACCGCTTCTTCGTTGCGCTGGCGGTGCTGCTGCTGTGCATTGCGCCGTGCAACGCCATCGTCAACACGACGGTACAGCTCATCGCGCCGCCCGCGCTCCGCTCGCGGCTGTCGGCGGTTGCGATCCTGACGATCAGCATCATCGGCTTCACGCTCGGGCCTGCGCTGGTCGGGGCGCTCAGCCAGTATGTATTCGGCGAAGCGCATCTCGGCACCGCGTTGCAACTCATTGTCACCGGCGCGATGGCGTTGTCGTTCGTGCTGATCGTCTTGCTCAGGCCGCGCCTCGTGCGGCATGTTTCGACTGAAGGACCACGCCCATGACCCGCCGCTTCGTCGACCTGTCGATCCTGCTCGAAAACGACGTCGTCACCGACCCGCCGTTCATGCGCCCGAAGATAACTTATCAGGCGCATGGCGACACGATCGGCGAACTCGGGCATTTCTTCCCCGGCGTCACCCAAGAGCAGACCCCCGACGGCGCGGGGTTCGCGGCGGCGGAATGGGTGACGTTGACCACGCACAACGGGACGCACCTCGATGCGCCCTGGCACTTCCATCCGACCATGAATGGCGGCGAGCGGGCGATCACGATCGACGAGGTGCCGCTCGACTGGTGCTTCCGCCCGGGGGTCAAGCTCGATTTCCGGCATCTGCCCGACGGCCATGTCGTGACCGCGGAAGAGGTCGAGGCCGAACTGTCGCGCATCGGCCACGACCTGCGACCGCTCGACATCGTCCTCGTCAATACCGCGGCAGGCAAAGCGGTCGGCGACCCCGATTTCGTCAATCGCGGCTGCGGCATGGGTTATGAAGCGACGATGTATCTCACGTCGCGTGGCATCCGCGTGACCGGCACCGACGCATGGAGCTGGGACGCGCCGTTCGCGCACACCGCGAAAAAGGTGGCGGAGACCGGCGACACGTCGCTGATCTGGGAAGGGCACAAGGCAGGCCGCGATATCGGCTATTGCCACCTCGAAAAGCTGCACAATCTGGAGGCGCTGCCGGGGAACGGCTTCACCGTCAGCTGCTTCCCGCACAAGATCAAGGGCGCATCCGCCGGATGGACACGCGCGGTCGCGATCTTCGATGACTGACCCCTTCCGGCTCGACGGAAAGGTCGCGCTGGTTACGGGAGGGACGCGCGGCATCGGGCGCGCGATTGCGGCGGCTTTTCTGGTCGCGGGCGCAACGGTCGTCATCGCGAGCGAGGACGGGGACGACACCCGCGTCGCCGCGCACGACCTCGGCTGCACCGGCATCGCCTGCGATGTGACCGATGAGGCCGCACTCGACGCGCTCGTCGCCGGCACGCTCGCGGCACACGGGGCGCTCGATATCGTCGTGGCCAATGCGGGTATCACCGGGATACCGGGCAGCTGGTCGGGCGAGGATTTCGACCGGGTTATGGCGATCAACCTGCGCAGTCAGGTGCGCCTGCTCGACAAGGCCCTGCCCCACATGGCGGTACGCGAGGGTGCGAGCGCCGTGCTGGTCGCGAGCATTGCAGGGCTGCGGGGGAATGCCGCGATCAACGCCTATGCGCTGGCCAAGGCGGGCGTTGCGCAGCTCGCCCGCAACCTTGCAGTACAATGGGGGCCGAAGGGTGTGCGGGTCAACGCGATGTCGCCCGGCTTTATCGCGACGCCGCTCTCGGCCCCGCTGCTCGCCGATGCAGCCTTCATGGCGCGCAGGATGCAGATGACGCCGCTGCGTCGCGCCGGGACGCCCGAAGACATCGCCAACGCCGCGCTGTTCCTCGCCTCCCCCGCCGCCGCCTTCGTCACCGGCCACACGCTCGTCGTCGATGGCGGCACGACGATTACCGACGGGAGTTGATGATGACGACTTATCTCAAGGATGTCTGGTACATGGCGGCGTGGTGCGAGGAACTGGGAGACGGGCTGCTCGGTCGTCGCCTTTTCGACCGCGCCATCGTTTTGTTCAGGACCGCCGACGGCGTCGCCGCGCTCGCCGATCGCTGCCCGCACCGCTTTGCACCCTTGAGCCTCGGCACCAAGGCGGACGAGGGCGTCATATGCCCCTATCACGGCCTGACCTTCGACGCTGCGGGGCAATGTGTCCGCAATCCGTTTTCGGGGAAGATCCCGCCCGCGGCCCGCGTCGACAGCTGGGCATGCATCGAGCGGGACGGCATCGTCTGGTTGTGGGGTGGTTCACGCGAGACTGCCGACGCATCGCTCATCCCCGATTTCTCGGTCGTTGCCGACGGCCCAAACGTACGCGTGGTACGCGGCTACACGCTGCTTGAGGCACCCTATGAATTCGGCACCGACAATCTCATGGACCTGTCGCACATCGAGTTCGTCCACAAGGGCAGCTTTGCCGGAAATGGCGTGATCTTCGCCGGTCGTCACGCGGTCAGGGACGAAGGGACGACCCTACACTCTGACTGGTGGATGCCGGGGGTGAAGGCTCCGCCGCACACATTCGGTATCTACCCGCCGGAGATGGATTGCGACCACTGGCTCGACATGCGCTGGAACGCGCCCGCCTCGATGCACCTCGAAATCGGCGCTTGCCCGGCAGGAGCATTGCGCGACGGCGGCGTAATCGCACATCAGGCGCACATCCTGACGCCCGCGAGTGCGACAACGACGCATTATTTCTGGGCGACGACACGCGGCCATGACCTCGAATCGGTCGAGACCGATGCCTTCCTCCGCCAGCTCTTCGCGCAGGCCTTCGACGAGGAGGACAAGCCGATCATCAAGGCGGCGTACGAAAATCTGGAGGGTGAGGACTTCTGGGCTGCCAAGCCGCTTTCGCTCGGGATCGACGCAGGCGGGACTCGTGCAAGGCGCAAGGTCGAAGCGATGCTGCGCGCGGAAGCCGCCTAGCGAGCGTTGCTCGGCGAGATCACCGGGCTTTCGACGCCGCCGCCTTCGTCACCGGCCATACGCTCGTCGTCGATGGCGGGACGGCAATTACCGACGGGAGTTGATACTCAGTTCTACCCCGCTGCCGATGTCGAGCAGCACACTCGATAGTTGGGGCGCCGCTGCCACTGCAGCGCGATAGGCATCGGCGTGGGCGCGATCGTGCTCGGGGCGCAGCATGTTGTCGGCGAGGATGGCGCCGCCCGGGGCGAGCTTCGGTAGCACGGCGTCGAAACAGGCGACGTAAAGCTCTTTCCAGATATCGATCAGCACGAGGTCGAAGCTGCCGCTGTCCGCTGCCGTCATCGCGACCGCATCGCCGCAGCGGAATTCGACAAACCCGTCGAGGCCGGCGCTGGCTAGTTCCGCCCTGGCAAAGTCCTGCTTGTAACCGGCAACATCCATGCTGACGACCTGCCCGCCGACGGCGCGCGCCGCGTCGGCAAGGAACAGCGTCGAATAGCCATAGCTCGTGCCGAGTTCGAGGATGCGGGGCGGCTGTCTGCCGATGACGAGGGCGTGGATCAGCCAGCCGACCTCGGGCCCGACCGGCAACAGGAACTCGTCGCGCACCGCCATGCCGCGTTCGCGCCCGAGCATCGCCATCTTCGCGATATCGGCCGTGCGGCGCGCCTCATATCTGTCGAGCGCCATCTGCACTACGGGATCGTCGAACACGACGCCCATAGTGTCAGACCGCGTGTGCGCGCGCGATCCGGCCGAGCACGGCAGCGCTCGGTTTCGGCGTCCGCTTGAACGTCACCGGATCGACGCTGTGCAGGCCGAATTTGAATTTATAGCCAAACACCCATTCGAAATTGTCGAGCAGCGACCAGTGGAGATAACCCTTCACCGGCACACCGTCGCCGATCGCCTTATGCAGTTCGGCTAGGGCGTCGCCGATCAGTCTGGCGCGGACGCTGTCGTCGGTCGCGCTGACGCCATGCTCCGTGACGTACACGGGCACGCGCGCGACGTCCCAGGCGTGACGGACAGCACCCGCGAGCGACGGCGCATAGACTTCGCCGCCCATCATGTTGCGGACGGCGTTCGCGGGGGGCGGGAGCTTGCCCGTCGCGCTCCACACGTTGCGCTCGTAATTCTGGACGCCGACGAACTCGTCGCCGCGCGCGGCGCGCAGCCAGTCGCCGTAATATTTCTCGCGCATCGCCGGCGCGAGCGTGTCCGGCCCGCCCTGTTCGTCGAGCATGGCGAGGCTGACGCCGACGGGCAGGTCGCCGCGCACCGCCTTGATCGCCGCGCGCCCCGCCTTGTGTGCAGCAAGCAGATGCGCCTTCACCTGCGCCGCGTCGGGCACCCATAAAGCGTTACCTGCGAGGAACAGCGGCACGCCGAGCGATTTCGCTGCCGCCTCCGCCATCGCCTTGTCGGCATCGAGCAGCCCGGCAGGCAGGATGTCGCCAAGCACGCCCGCAAGGTTCGGCTCGTTCAGCGTCGTTGCGTGGCCGATACCGTCGGCCAGGTGCCGCGCAGCACGGTCGCAGAAGCGTGCGAACAGTTCCGGTCCCTGTGCATTCATCCATCCGCCGCGCGCCGCAAACCAGCGCGGGGTGGTGAAATGGTTGAACGTCACGAACGGCTCGAGGCCCCGCGCACGGCACCCCGCAATCATGCCCTTGTAATGGTCGAGCATCGCGATCGAGAAACGTCCCGGCTCCGGCTCGATCCGCGCCCATTCGAGGCTGAAGCGATAGGCGCCGAGTCCCATGCGCTGGACCAGGTCCATGTCGGTGCGCCACAGCGCGAAACTGTTGCACGCGTCGCCCGAGGGTTCGGCGAAAACGCTGGGCCTGGTATTCTCGAGCCACCAGCAATCGCTGTTGACGTTGTTCCCCTCCACCTGGTGCGCCGCAGTCGCGGCCCCCCAGAGGAAGCCCTTTGGAAAGCGGCGCGCGCCGCGAGTGGTGGCCAAGGCCGGGGCTGCGGCGAGCGCCGCCCCGGCGGCGAGGACGGTGCGGCGGTCGATCTCCATGGTCCTAGAAGTCGAACCCGGCCCGCACGCCAACGACCCGCGCGGTCAGGCCCGCCACCGGCCAAGCGCGGATGCCGCCATCGGCTTGCCCGGCAAAGGTGCTGGCAAGAAAAGCAGTCGGCTCGCGCGACTTGGTCAGGTTGCGGACGAAAATCGATGCCGACCATCCCGCCTCGCCGCGCCCGCGTATGCCGATGCCGAGGTTGATCAACTCGTGTGCCGGGAAACGGTAACGCGGGTCGGCGCGCGAGGCGAGCAGCACTTCGCTCTTGTAAACGAGGTTGGCGTTCAGGAAGCCCTCGACCGTGTCGCCGAACGGCACCGCATAATCGGTCGACAACGTGAACTTGTGCTTCGGCGCATTCAGGAACTGGGTACCGCCCAGATTGCCGCCGTCGTCGCCGACATAGCCGGTCGGGAAAGTGATATCGTTATACTGATAACCCCCGTTGACCGACAGGCCCGGCAGAATGCGGCCCTGGATGGTTAGCTCGAAGCCCTTCGACGTGACGCTCGGCACGTTCAGCGGCTGCGACACCAGCGCAGTGCCGACAAAGACGCTCGTCTGGCTCTGAAAGTTCTTGAGCTTGGTGTAAAAAACGTTGGCGGCGAGCTGGAAGCGGCTGATCCCGAACTTCGCGCCGAGTTCGAACGTATCGGCCGATTCGGGCAGCAGCTGGAACAGCGCCCCCGCCGGGTTGGAGCCGACGGCCGGCGGCTTGTAGCCACGCGAATAGGACGCATAGATATTGGTCCCGGCATTCGGACGATAGCTGACGCCAATGCGGCCTGACAGATTGCTGTCGGTCGTCGTGAAGGCCGTTGTCGGGACAAGCGTGTTTACGCCGGTGAGCGTCAGGTTTTTGTAGTCCGAATAGCGCAGGCCACCAAAGATGTTGAACTGATCGCCAAGCTTCAGCGTGGCATCGGTAAATACCGCGATTGTCCGATTGGTCGTCTGCTCGATAGTGAAGCTCGTCGGCACCGGGCAGAAGAAGCCCGCTGCCGTGCAAACGCTGAATCCCGTGCGGTTGCCCTGAAGGTTGTTGCCGAACGCATAGGGTCCGGCGCCGAGCGGCTTTCGGTTGAAGCGGAAGTCGTTGTAGTAAACGCCCCCGACAACATCCAGGCTGCTCCCCGTGTAGGCCAAGCGCAGTTCCTGATTGAAGCCGCGGCTGTCCTCCTGCGCTTTCTCCTGCCGCGCGGCCGGCGCGCCGGTCAGGCGGGAGAAATCGCGCGTATACTGGGTGAAGCCGCGCTCGCGATAACCGGTAACCGATGTGAGCGTCAGATTATCGTTAAGTTCCCAATCGATGATGCCCGAAATGCCGCCGGTGTTCAGCGTCATGAAAGTCGGGATGTCTTCGCAATATTCCTCGGCCCGCTGCGTTATCACGACGTTGCAGCCCGTCGGGCTGGTGTAGGCACCTGTCGAGATACCACCGATGGTTCCGCCGGGAGGGCCGAAGGGCGTCGTGCCATTGGGCGCAATCGCGATAGCGAAGAAGGTCTGGCCGTCCTGCACTTCCTTGGCATATTCGCCGATCAGGTTGACGGTCACCCGCTCGCTGGGCCTGAGCAGTACGCGCGCACGGACGCCGTAATCCTCGATGACATTCTCGCGACCGGTTGTTTTGCTGCGCTGGAGACCGGTTTCGCGTTTGTACTGTGCCGCTACGCGGATCGCTGCGTCATCGCCGAGCGGCAGGTTGATCGCGCTGCGCAGGACAAGTTCACCCACTTCGGAGCCGCCGGTGCCCTTGTTGGCGTAATCGACCGCGACCGATGACTTGATCCGGTCGGTGGTCGGCGCGACGGTCGTCATGTTGATGACGCCCGCCGATGCGCCCTGGCCGAACAGCGTGCCTTGCGGCCCGCGCAGAACCTCGACCTGCGCCAGGTCGAAGATTTGCGGGAAGTTGAGGTTGCCGACCGGCACCTGGTCGACGACGAGCGCCACTGATGGGGCAACGCTGGGGTTGAACACGCCGGTGCCGAGACCGCGCAGGCGTCCGCCGCCGTTGGTTTCGCCGCCGGAAGTCTGGCTGATCTCGAGCGCGGGCGTGATCCGCTGCAGGTCGGTGACGTTGTAGATCTGGTCGCGCGCGAGCTGGGCGGCGGTGGCGACGCTGACGGGCAGCGGCACGTCGATCAGGTTTTCCTCGCGTTTGCGCGCGGTGACGGTGATGACGTCCTCGGTCGCGCCGTCCGCCGATGCGGCTTGAGGTGTCTGTGCGAACGCGGGCTGTGCCACCGCGAACAGGCCAGTCCCCGCGAGCAGCAACGCCTTCTGTGCCTTGGTCATCCCGATCTCCCCTTTTATGCCGACGCTTGGCGTCGATTGTTGTGATCGGGTTAGCTACGGCAGCAGGATGGATCGAACCTAAAGGATCGATAGCTGCTATCTACCCGATCATATCCAGGAGACTTTGGCCGCGCTCGATCCATAGGTAAAATCGTTATTCCGGCTCCAAAATCATTTATCGGATCTATCGTTCGCCGACCAAAGTCACCGGTCCGATCAACCCCGAGGGGCGCAGCGGCGCGTCGGCGCGATAGGTCGGCATGGAGGTGTAGGTCACCTTCGTTGCCCCCGGCTGCTGATCGCCGATCAGGCGATTGACCCACAGATTGGCAACACGGATGTCGAGCTGGTTGGTTCCGGGCTTGGCGAAAGCCGACACATCGATCCGGTAGGGCGCATGCCAGGCGCTGCCAGCAAGCTTGCCGTTCACGCGGACCTCGGCGAGTTCCTTGACCTTCCCGAGATCGAGCCACAGCGGCTGACCCGTTTTCCAGCCCTTGGGCGCGGTAAATGTGCTCCCATAGCTGGCGACACCCGAGAAATATTTGATTCCGGGATCGGCGTTGGTTTCGAGCGGCGCAAGCGACGTCATCGTGGTCGAAGCTGGCGCGCCCCGGCCCGCCTCGAACGTGACTGTCCATGGACCGGCCACCTGTCCGACTTCGCTCGGCACGAGCTTCTTGAGCATCAGCGAGTCGGCGACGGCAGGCTTGCGGAACACCACGAAGACCGACTCTTCCGGCGCTAGGTCGAGCGCGATCACGGTCTGGCCGTTTTCGGTGCGGTAGCTGACTGGCTCGCTGGTGCCAGTATCGGCGTGCCATAGCTCGGGCACCTTGCCGGTGACACGAAAGCGGGCCTCGATGGACTCGGCGCGGTTCTTGCGGTTGACGAGGAACCACGCGTCGCCATCCGACAGCTTGCGGTGGACGAACGGCACCTCCGCACCCTCGGCACCGGTGAAGGCGAAGTCCGATGCTACGCCGATTGACCCTAGAGCCTCGGCGATATTGTTCGTGCCAATCACCCGCCCCTTGCCGACGTTGAGAGTCAGCACATCCGAACGCGGTGCCCAAAGCTTCGCGACCAATGCCGCATATTCTGCCGCATCCCCGGAAAGGCTCGGGCTGCCTTCAGGTGCTTTACCGACAATCGTCGCGCCGCCCTCGGCCAGTGCGGCAATCCGTTTGAGTGCGGCGAGCGTCATCATCCGCGAGGAGCCGCCGAGGTAAAGCGCCCTGTACCGCGCCCCACCGGGGGTAACCAGTTCATTGCCCTCGTTCGCCAGCGCGCCGACCAGCGCATCGAAATTGACGAAGTCATAGGCGTGGGTCTTGGGCGCATCGGCAACGACCTGTTCGCCGTAAAGCCCGGTCAGCGGGCCTTCCTCACCGTAGAAATAGGCGACATCCGCGACGTTGCGTCCCTCTTGAAGCAGCAATGACGTCCGCGCCATGTAATCGACCCATGGCTTGGCAAGCTCGGCCCAGGTTTCGTGCCGGTTGAAATACTGGCCGAAGATGAACAGTGACAGCCCCGGGACCTTGTCATCGACCGGCTGGTGGACCGAGGTGTGGATCACCGGGCGATTGACCCCGGTGACGAATTCCAGATCGATCACCGGCCGCAGATCGCTCGGCGCATAGTTCCACGGGTTCATCGAGGCAGTCAGCGATTCCGCCGCAACCAGATTCTGGCCGTAGATATGCGCAACCGAGGCAGCACCCTTGATGTCGGCGAGGTAGGTCTTCTTCGGCCCTTCTTCGCGGCTGTGAGTCCACATCGCCGCCATCGGCACATCGGCGTGGCGGCGCATGGACATGTCGTCACCGAGCGAGGGGCGCTTGTCCTCCAGCGCCTCGCCATAGACCGACAGGCCGTTCGCATGCGCGACGCGGGCAACAGTGCCGTAATGCTCGGACGCCATCAGATCGCCGAGGGTACGGCGATAGTCGTAGAGGAACGCGTCCGACTGCGCGCGCGTGCCGACAAGCGTCCCGGTGAGCGCCGGGAACCATGGCACCGGGTCATACCCACGCAGCTTTTTGAACTGCGCGATCATCTGCGGTGTCCAGTTCGCCGCGCCGACTTCGATCGAGTCGGTCAGGATTGCCCGGACGCCCCGTGAGCCGAGCTGGCCGCCCGAGGCATCCTTGTACATGCCGATATAGTGATCGAGGTAGCGCTGCACCGCCGCGCCATCGAACTTGTCGACCTCCAGGCCAGTGGCCTCGGGCGGGGCCGGGTGGTTGGTAGTGCCGAGCAGCGAATAGCCGAAGCGGACGACACGCCAGTTCCCCCCATTGGCCAGGCGCGGCGGAGTCCAGTCGAGCGACCCATCTGCCTTCAGCCTGTCGGTCAGGTCGAGCACCGCGCCTGGGGCAATCCCGGCGGCGCCATCGGCGGGCGCGGTCAGCGCGTAATAATCCTGCGACAGCGAGAAACCGGCCTTGGTCTCATAGCGGTCGATCCGCGCATCGCCGGTCAGTCGCAGATCGCCGATCGTCATCGGCTTGGCCATCATCGCCGCGCCCATGCTCGAAAAGATGTCGCCGCCCATGGCGAGGCCCGGCGCCGCCGCACCGAGCTGGATACCAAGCCCCTTCTTGCGGAAAAACTCGACCCGGAAATAGCGTGCGGTAACGGGCGCGATGGCGGTCGTGACCGGTACCTGCGCTGTCTCGAAATCGGCGACTTGCCGCCAGTCGGTGCCGTTGTCGCTGGCTTCGAGGCGCGGCGAATAGAGTGCACCGACGAACATCATCGCTGCGCCGGGCGCGAACATCGAAACGCTGCGCGCGGTCACCGGTTTTCCATAGTCGAGCGTGACGACCGGGTTGGCACCGCTGCTGCCGCGCGGAATATCGACGCCCTGGGCCAGATCGCCATCCGCGAGGCGCGAGATATCAAGCGCCTTGCCGCTCCCGTCCTGTGCGGCAACCGGGATCAGCGCGCTTGCGCTGGTCACCGGCCATGCCAGCACCCGCACCTCACCATAGTGCTGCGGCGGGGCCGCAGCCCTTTCACCGCTGATCATCTCTTCGATGCCAGTGGCGGGGGCAATGTTGCCGAACGGCCCGGTCGTCTGCGGCGGCGGGGCGAGTTTGCCCTTGAATGGCTTGCCACCCACAATCTGCGTCTCGCTCCAGACCAGCTTCTTGAGTCCGTCCGCCGGGGGTACCCACGGCCCGCCGGTTTCGGACCAGCCGGGCGAAGCCGCAATCGCCAGTTCCAGCCCGAGCCGGTCGGCCTCGGTGGCGGTGAACCTGAACGCGTCTTTCCAGGCAGGGGTCATATAAACCAGCCGGTCCTTGACGATTTGCGGCGTCCGGAGATTGGCGTCGAAGTTCTGCAATCCGCCGATGCCGATACGCTTCATCCAGGCCATGTCCTTGGCGATACCGTCCTTGGTCACATTGCCGTTCATCCAGTGCCACCAGACCCGGGGCCGCGCGCTTTGCGGCGGCGACCGGAATCCGTCGGCCAGAGGATCGGCGGCAACACCCGTTGCCAGCATCGACGACGCCGCGAGCAGCGCCAGTTTTACAGCCCTTTGCATGTCTCTCTCCCGTATTTTCAGGCGACGATGACCTCGACGCCCTTGTCTTCGAGCCGCTTGCGGTCGTCGGCGCGCAGCCGCGCGTCGGTGACCAGTACGGAAATCTCCTCCAGTCCGCAGACGACGCTGCCCGACGCGCCCGCGAACTTGCTGGCGTCGGCCAGCACCACGATGCGCTCCGCGCGATCGATCAGGCGGCGCTCGGCGGCAACGAGCACCGGATCGGCCTGCATCAGCCCCGCCGCGCCGATCGACGCTGCCCCCATGAACAGCTTGGGCGCATGGAAACGCGGCATCGCGTCCTCGCCGAAGACCGAGAGGATGATCGACTGGTCGGGAAACACCGCGCCGCCGGGCACGAGCACGCGCGTCCCCGCCTGGTTGAGCAGCGCCGCCACGATGTGCAGCGAATTCGTCAGCACCGACAGGTTAAGGCCCGCGAGATGCGGGCACATTTGCAGCGTGGTCGAGCCGCCGTCGATCATCACGCCTTCGCTTGGCTCGCACAGCGCAGCGGCGGCATGGCCGATCGCCGCTTTTTCAGTACGATGCCGCGCGATATTCTCGTGGAACGGTACCCCCGCGAGCTGGAACCCCGGCGCGAGCGCATTTGCCTCGACGGTCTTCACCCCGCCGCGCAGCCGCTCGATCTTGCCCTCGCCCGCCAGCCGTTCGAGGTCGCGCCGGATCGTCGCGGGCGAACCGTCGAGCTGGCGCTCAAGTTCGCGGAAGCTGACAAAGCCGCGCTCGGCGACAAGGCTCAGGATGCGCGCCTCGCGTTCGCTGGCGTGCATGGCGACCGGCGCGTTCACACGATCCCCGCGCCAAGGCCGACGGGCTTGCGCTCCTGCGCCTTGCGCGCGCGATAGCCGCTCGCACGATAAGCGGCGATCATGTCGACCGCCCCGCCCGCCTCGACGCGGACCCGCGCCAGGATCGGCGCGACGTCGGTCTTGTAGGCGGCACGGAGCGTCTGGAAGGCGAGCATCGCGTCGTTCGCCTCCTGCGCCGCACGGAGCGCCGCGCGATCGACCAGGCAGGCCTTGGCATAGGCCGTCGCGATCGCATCGGCCGACGACATCATGCTTTCGATCGGGTCGGTCACATTGTGCGACTGGTCGATCATATATGCCGGATCGAAACCCTCGCGCGGATTCGCTTCGGCCTCGAGCAGTTCGTTGAAGACGAGGAACAGCTGGTGCGGGTTGATGCTGCCGCTGTCGAGGTCGTCGTCGCCGTATTTGCTGTCGTTGAAATGGAACCCGCCGAGCTTGCCGAACCTGTGCAGCCGCGCGACGATCTGTTCGATGTTCACGTTCGGCGCGTGGTGGCCGAGATCGACAAGGCATTTCGCCTTCGGTCCCAATGTCTGCGCGGCGAGGATCGAGCTGCCCCAGTCGCTGATCACCGAGGAATAGAAGGCGGGCTCATACATCTTGTGTTCGAGCAGCATCCGCCAGCCGCCGGGCAGCGCCGCATAGACCTCCGCCGCGCTGTCGAGATAGCGGTCGAGGCTGCGTCCCAGATCCTGCTGGCCGGGGAAGTTGGTGCCGTCGCCGACCCAGACGGTCAGGTCGCGCGCGCCCAGTCGCTGCCCGATCTCGATGCATTCGATATTATGTTCGACCGCCTGCGCGCGCGTTGCGGCGTCGGTCGAAGCGAGCGACCCGGTCGCATAGCTGTGCGCCTGCCCCGGCTGGTCCTGGAAGGTGTTCGAATTGACCGCGTCGAAGCCGAGTCCGTAGTCGGCGGCTTCCTCACGCAGCGCTGCATAGTCGCTGACCTTGTCCCACGGAAAATGCGGCGACACGCGCGGTGTCGCCGTGCACAGCTGATGGACGACCGCGCAGTCCTCGAGCTTTTCGTGGATGTCGGTCGGCTCGCCTGCAATCGGGAATTTCGCAAAACGCGTGCCGCCGCGCCCCGCGCCCCAGCTCGGGACGGCGACCGAAAAACCGGCGACGCGTGCCTTGACGGCATCAACATCGATCCCCCGCCGGTCGAGGCTGCGCCCGAGGCTGGCGTAATCGTCCTCCAGCCCCGCCAGCAGCGACGCGTTGCTCTCGGCGATCTGCGCGGCGGCGAGCGGCGCGCTCATCGCACGAACGCCTGCGCGTTGCCCGCATCGACGTTGATCATGTTGCCGGTCGATTTCGCCGACATGTCGCTCGCGAGAAAATAGACGGCCTGCGCGATGTCTTCGGGAAGGACATCGCGTTTCAGCAGCGATCGCGCGCGGTAATGCGCCTCGAGCTCTTCGCCCGCGTCGATGCCGTGCGCGCCCGCGCGTTCCTTGCGCCAGTCGCCGTCCCAGATACGGCTCCCCCGGATGACCGCGTCGGGATTGACCACGTTGACGCGGATGCCATGCGGCGCGCCTTCGAGCGCCAGACAGCGCGCGAGATGGTTCGCCGCCGCCTTGGCGCTTGCATAGGCGCTGGCCCCTACTGCTGCGGCCAAGGCGTTCTTCGACCCGATAAAGACGATGCTTGCCCCGCCTTGGTCCGCCATACGCTTCATCGACGGGAAAGCGGCGCGCGCGGTCAGGAAATAACCCTGTGCGAGTACGTCATAGTTCTTTTGCCAGAGCGCGAGCGTCGTTTCCTCCAGCGGTGCCGAAGACGCGATCCCGGCATTCGCCACCAGGATGTCGAGTCCGCCGAACGCCCGCGCGCATGCCTCGAACGCGCCCGCAACCTGTACCTCGTCGGTCACGTCGCACACGGCCGAACGCACGACGTCCTTGCCGAAGCGCTCGGCGAAGCCGTCGCGGACCGCGTCGAGCGCACCTTCGTCGCGGTCGAGCAGCATCACACAGGCACCGTCGGCCATCAGCCGCGCCGCCGTTGCCGCGCCGATGCCGCCCGCGCCACCGGTCACCAGCGCGATCCGCCCGACGAGCGGCTTGGGTGCAGGCATCCGCTGGAGCTTGGCTTCCTCGAGCAGCCAATATTCGATGTCGAACGCTTCCTGCTCGTCGAGGCCGATATAGCCGCCACCCAATGCCTTCAACGCCTCCGCGCCGCGCATCACATTGATGGCGTTGAGATAGAATTCGCCGGCGAGCCGCGCGGTCGTCTTGTCGGCGGCGAACGTCATGCGCCCGACCCCCGGGACGAGGACGACGACGGGATTCGCGTCGCGGATCGCGGGACTGTCGGGCCGCTTGCAGCGCGCGTAATAGGCGGCATAGCCCGCGCGATAGGCATCGAGCTCGGCCGCCAGATAGGCTTCATCGCCGAGGCGCGCCGGGTCGAGCGTCAGCGGCGCGATCTTGGTACGAAGGAAATGGTCGGGGCAGCTCGTGCCCAGCGCCGCCAGCCGCGCGAAGTCATGCGAGCCCACGAACTCCAGCGTCTCGGCATCGTCGGCGAAATGTCCGACCTTGCGCCGAGCGCCGCCCATCAGGCCGCGCAGTCGGGGCATCAGGTCCGCCGCGACGGCCGCCCGATCTTCCCGTGGCGCAACTGCCTCACCGCCGAATGCGGGGCCGTCGGCGAGCTTGCCGTTCAGATAGCGCGCCGCATCGGCGATCAAGCCGACGGTGTTGTCGTAACAGGCCTTCGCGCTGTCGCCCCAGCAAATGATCCCGTGCCCGGCGAGCATGACGCCGCGCAGGCCCGGGTTCGCCGCGACATGGTCGCGCAGCTGGACCGCGAGCGTGAAGCCCGGTCGCTTCCACGGCAACCAGCCGACCGCACCGCCCCAGATTTCGCGTGTCGCCGCCTCGCCTCCCGCCGACGCCGCCAGGGCGATGAGCGCATCGGGATGGACGTGATCGATATGGGCGAACGGCAGCAAACTGTGCAGCGGCGTATCGATGCTCGCCGCGCGGCTGTTCAGGTTGAACGTGCAATGCGGCAGGAAGCCGACCATCTTGTCGTCGTCCTGCGGCCCCGCATAATGCGCTTCGAGCGCGCGCAGCTTGTCCTGATAGAGCGTCGCAAACCCGTCGAGTGCCATCGAGCCGATGTCGCCGCCCGACCCTTTGACCCACAGCACGTCGACTGCTGCGCCGGTCAGCGGATCGATGCCCGCCAGCTTCGCCGACGTGTTCCCGCCCCCGAAATTGGTGACCGTCAGGTCGCCGCCGAGCAGATTCGAGCGGTAGAGCAGCAGCGCTTCGGGCGATTTCGATGCAGCGACCCCGTCGTCCCAGCGATTGGCGGGGACAGCGAAGGGGGTGGCAGTTCGGGTCGGGCGGGTTGTGACGGTAGCCATGCCGCCGCCATAAACTTTGCACTGGCGCAATGCAATCATATTCGCTAATATTCGCTCAAATCACTTCATGGAGCGGATGGTTGGGAGACGGGTGCGTCATCGTCGTCGACGTCGGCAAGACGCTCGCGAAAGCGAGCGTCTGGACGCGCGACGGCCGCTGCCTCGATCGTGTGACGCGCCCCAACGAACCGGTGGCGGGACCGGGATATGCCGCGCTCGATACGGCGGGGGTCGAACGCTGGCTCGAAGCTGCACTCGCTGGTTTCGCGGCGCACCCGGTGGAGGCGATCATCCCTGTCACCCACGGCGCGGCGTTCGCGGTGGTGAGCGATGACACGCTTGCGTTCCCGCCGCTCGACTATGAGCAGTCCCTGCCCGAAGCCGCCGCCTACGACTATGCGGGACAACGCGACGCCTTTGCCGACACCGGCTCGCCCGCGCTGCCCGCCGGGCTCAACCTCGGCGCGCAACTCCACTGGCTCGAAGAACTGCACGGCGACGCGTTCGCGGGCGCGACGCTCATGCCCTATGCCCAATATTGGGCATGGTGGCTGTCGGGCGTGGCGGTCCGCGAGGTCACGACGCTCGGGTGCCACAGCGACCTCTGGCATCCGCAGGCGAACGACTGGTCGATGCTCGCGAAGCGGCGGGGCTGGGCAGCGCAGTTCGCGCCGGTCGCCAAAGCAGGAGATGCGATAGGCACAGTGCGACCCGACCTCGCCAGCCGCACCGGTCTGTCGTCGCAGGTCCGTGTCCATGCAGGTCTGCACGATTCAAACGCCGCACTGCTCGCGGCGCGCGGGTTTGCGGAAATTGCCGACCATGAGGCGACGGTGCTGTCGACCGGCACCTGGTTCGTCGCGATGCGCCTGACCGGCGATGCCACGGTGCTGCCCGAGGGGCGCGATTGCCTCGTCAACGTCGATCCTGACGCACGGCCGGTCCCCTCCGCGCGCTGGATGGGGGGACGCGAGATCGAGACGCTGATCGAACTCGACACGCGCCGTGTCGATATCGTGCCCGACCAGCCTGCGCTCATCGCTGCCGTGCCCGATGTGCTTGCTGCCGACGCGATGGTGCTGCCGACACTCGCGCCGGGATGCGGCCCGTTCCCGCAAACCGGGGGCGGCTGGCACAACCGCCC
Organism: Sphingomonas sp. SUN039; assembly: GCF_024758725.1. Taxonomy (NCBI): domain Bacteria; kingdom Pseudomonadati; phylum Pseudomonadota; class Alphaproteobacteria; order Sphingomonadales; family Sphingomonadaceae; genus Sphingomonas; species Sphingomonas sp. SUN039. Next base: position 1,970,818 of record NZ_CP096972.1, read on the forward strand.
CGACGACTGGTTCGCGCGTCGCGCTGCGGCCTGCCTCTATGCTGCGCTCGTCACCGCGACGTCGCTCGACCTGATCGGCACACGCGAACGGCTGCTCGTCGAGGGGCGGTTCGCCGATGCACAGGTATTCGTGCGTGCGCTTGCCAGCTTGCGCCCCGACCTCGTCGTGTACACCGCCAACGCGCACAACGACGTGTCGTTCGGCGCGCTGCGACTGATCGACCCGTCGTTGAAGCCGCAGGGCGCGCTTGCCCGGGTTGCGCCGCTCGACGTCGATCTGACCGCCTATTCGGCACGCTGGCGGGAGCGCGCTGCATGACCGCCGCTTCGATCGCCGATTACCGCGACCTCGCCCGCCAGCGCCTGCCGCGCTTCCTGTTCGAATATGTCGACGGCGGCTCCTATGCCGAGACGACGCTGGCGCGGAACACCGCCGATCTGCGCGACATTGCGTTACGCCAGCGGGTGCTGCGCGACGTGTCTAGCATCGACCTGTCGACCGAGTTGTTCGGACAGGAGCTCGCGATGCCGGTCGCGCTCGCGCCGATCGGACTTGCGGGCCTGAACGCACGACGGGGCGAGTGTCAGGCGGTCCGCGCGGCGGAAGCGGCAGGCGTGCCGTTCACCCTGTCGACGGTTTCGGCCTGTTCGCTGGGGGAGGTCGCGAAGGCGGCCACGCAACCCTTCTGGTTCCAGCTTTACATGATCCGCGACCGCGGCTTCATGCGCGAGTTGCTCGCCCAAGCCAGCGAGGCGGGGTGTTCCGCCCTTGTGTTCACTGTGGACATGCCCGTGCCCGGCAGCCGCTATCGCGACTATCGCACCGGTCTTGCCGGAGCTCCCGGCTGGCGCGGTGCGGTGCGGCGGGCGTGGCAGGGGGCGATGCGTCCGAGCTGGGCATGGGATGTCGGGCTGATGGGACGCCCGCATAGCCTCGGCAATGTCGCGCCGGTGCTGCAGGGGCGCACTGGTATTGAAGATTTCTTCGCGTGGATGCGCGGCAATTTCGACCCTGCGGTCAGCTGGACCGATCTCGATTTCATCCGCGCCGAATGGAACGGGCCGCTGATCCTGAAGGGCATTCTCGATGCCGACGACGCCCGCGAAGCGGCGCGCCTCGGCGCGGACGGCATTGTCGTGTCGAACCATGGTGGGCGGCAACTCGACGGCGTGCCCTCGACCGCGCGCGCCTTGCCGCCGATCGCCGATGCGGTCGGCGACCAGCTGACCATACTCGCCGACGGCGGGGTACGTTCGGGACTGGACGTCGTGCGGATGCTGGCGCTGGGCGCAAAGGGCGTGCTGCTCGGGCGCGCCTGGGCATGGGCGCTCGCGGCGAAGGGCGAAACCGGCGTCGCGCACATGCTCGGGCTGATCGAAGCGGAGATGCGCGTCGCCATGGCGCTGACCGGCGTCACGCGAATCGACCAGATCGACGAAAACATATTGGTGAGGGGGGACCTATGAGCGGGCAACAGGGCAACTGGCGCAATACGATCCTGGCGGGCCTCGCCAACTATATCGACGCAGGCAGCATCGTCGCGGGATCGGTGGCGCTCGCTTATTGGAAGGCGATCTACGGCCTGTCCGACAGCTTCATCGGCCTGATCGGCGCGTTCAGTGCGAATGCCATTTCTGCCGGGATCGGTGCGGTCATCGGCGGCTGGCTGTGCGACCGTTACGGGCGCAAGAAGATCTACCAGTACGATATGCTGTTCTACGCGTTCGGGATGCTGTTTCTGATCTTTGCGTCGGCACCGTGGATGCTGATCACCGGCTTCCTGCTCGTCGGCCTTGCGGTCGGGGCGGACATCCCCGCGAGCTGGTCGCTGATCGCTGAACAGGCCCCCGACACCCGGCGCGGCGCGCATTCGGGCGTCGCACAGGTTCTGTGGTATCTGGGGCCAGTGGTGGTGCTGGTCGCGGCCTATTTCCTGAAACCCTATGGGATCGACGGTATCCGCTGGCTGTTCGTCCATCTCGCGGTTCTCGCGCTCGCGCTTACTTTCCTGCGCTCGCGGATGCAGGAGTCTCAGCGCTGGGAGGCATCGCGCGACGCGCGCGGTACGAAGGGGATCGCCTGGGGCGAGCTGTTCTCGGCGCGCTACATCCAGTCGATGTTCTACCTGATCGCGATGTACGGCCTGTGGAACCTGTGGGCGGGCTATAACGGCTTTTTCACGCCCTATCTCATCAAGCAGAACAACCTGCCGCAATGGGCAGAGACCGTGGTACCCGCCGGTTATTTCGGGATCGGTATCGTCTCGATCCTGCTGGTCTTCATGACCCTGTCCGACCGGATGAACCAGCGCACCCTGTTCGGCATATCGGCGGCGATGCATGTCGCGGGGATGGCGTTGCTCGCGATATTCGGTTTCACGTTGCCGGTCGTGATCGTCCACATCGTCATCATGGGCGTTGCGGGCGGCTTTGGCGCGCAGAGCTTTTTCCAGCTATGGAGCGCCGAACTGTTCCCGACCGCAATCCGCTCGACCGCACAGGGTCTGACCTTTGCCATCGTGCGGATCGGTCTGGGCATCTGGAGCCTCGCGGTCCCGGCGCTCGCGTCGAACAGCATGACGACTTTGGCATGGATCCTGACGGGCTTTCTGGTCGCATCGGGCCTCATCGGCTATGTCTGGGCCCCGCGCAACGAGGGCAAGTCGCTCGAGGAAATCGCGCACGCACAGGCGAGCTGACCATCGCAGCGGTGGATAGACGGTCATCGAAACAATCGTTTTGGCGGATGGTCGTGCGCGCGCCTATGCCGACAGCCAAACGCACAGGACCGTAATCGATGGCATTGTTCGAACCCTTTCCCAACTACATCTGGAACCTGTCGGTCGCGATTGCGATGGAATCGGGGGCGCAGGTCGGCGAGATCGTCGATATCATCGCCGCCGCCAAGGAAGCCGCGACCGAGAGCGCCGACGCCGGGACGCAGGGGTTCATGAAGGCGTGGATGGCCAAGGCCGACACATTGATCGGACTGGCCGACGAGGACGAGGCAAAGGGACGAAACTTCTCTGCCGGGCAAAAGCTGGAGCGCGCCGCGCTCTACCTGCTCAACGGCGAACGGATGCAGGCGCACGGCACACCCGGCCGCCTCGAAACCTACCGGCGCGCACTCGACGCCTTTGAACGCGGCAGCAAGCTCGGCAAGCTCAACTGCGAACGCGTCGAAATCCCGCTCGAAACGGGAACGATGGCGGCACTGTGGACCCGCGCGCCCGGAGAGGGCCGCAAGCCCGCCGTCGTCTATTGCAACGGCCTCGATAGCAACAAGGAACTGCTCTACTGGTCGTGGCTGCCGCACGCGCTCGCCCGGCGCGGCATCTCGACCTTGTGTGTAGACCAGCCGGGAACCGGCGAGGCGATCCGCCTCCAGAACCTGCCCGCGACGCCCTATAGCGAACAATGGGCGTCGAAGGCGGTCGACTGGCTCGAAACCCAGCCCGAGGTCGATGCCGAGCGTATCGGCATGACGGGGATCAGCCTGGGCGGTCATTACGCGCCGCGTGCGGTCGCTTACGAACCGCGCTTTGCCAGCGGCGCCTGCTGGGGCGCGAACCACAACTGGGCCGAGGTGCAGCAAAAGCGCTTGCGCCGCGAGGGCGAAAACCCCGTGCCGCATTACTGGGCGCATGTGATGTGGGTATTCGGCGCGACCGACATGGACGATTTCCACGCGAAGACCGCCGACATGAACCTCAACGGCCATTTGGACCGGATCCACGTGCCCTTCCTCGTCACGCACGGCGCGAACGACCGCCAGATCGGCGTCGAATATGCCCATCAGGCTTATACCCAGCTGACCGGATCGCCGCGCGCCGAGCTCAAGATATTTACGCCCCGCGAAGGGGGCGTCGAGCATGTCGGTGCCGACAATATGGCGTTCGGCCGCGACTATATCGCCGATTGGTTCGCCGATACGCTGGGCGGCCACACCGGATGATTGTCAGAACCGGTCGTGCCTGAGTTCGCCTTTCACCACGGCGGGGTCAGCGTGCCCGACCTCGATGCCGCGATTGCCTGGTATGGCGATGTGCTCGGCTTCGAGCTGGAACGCCGGTTCACCATTGACGCCGCGAACGCAAACGCCGCGTTCGTCCGCAAAGGCGACTTGCGCTTCGAGCTGTTCGAAGTGCCGGGTGCGGCATCGCTCCCCGACGACCGCCGCTATCCGCCCCGCGACCTGCAGACGCACGGGAACAAGCATGTTGCCTTCCGGATCGCCGACCTCGACGCGTTCCTGGCCGAGGTCGAAGCCAAGAGCGCCGACGTGGCGATGGTCGTGCGCGAAAAGTTCGGCGCGGGCTGCTTCCTGCGTGACTGCGCCGGGAATTTGATCGAGTTCGTCGTCGAAGACTGATCCAGGGTCAGAACCGCTTGCGGATTTCGAAAGCGACCATGCGCCCCAGCACGCTGGCATTGGCCGAGTCATATTCCTGCGAGTTCGAGACCCGCGCGAACGGGGGCGCGCGGTCGAACAGGTTTTGTGCCGAGACCGACAAGGTCAGACCGTCGAGCAACCGGTTGCCGTCGCCGAAGCTGTACGACAGGGTTGCATCGACCGTTGTATAGGCACCAACCGGTTCGTCCTGGATCGCGGGTGCGACGATGGCGGGCGTGAACTGTGCGTTCGAAACCTGTCCCACGACGCGATAGGCGTTGGTGTAGTTGACGAAGGCATTCACGCCGAACCCGCCCGAGCGCCAGCCGACCGTCGCGCGCGTCTTGAAACGCAGCGGATAATTGGCCTGGTTCACGCGCTCGACGACGGCCGCGCCGGGCACTGCCGTCACCTTGTAGTTGAAGACATAGGTGCCGCTCGCCCCCAGCGTCCAGTCGCCGATAGCACTGCCGAACTGGTAGTTCAGCTGGAAGTCGAGGCCCTTCATCTGGATGCGGCCCGTGTTGTTCCGCCGCCCGTCGGCAATCGCATAGACGTTGGACGCGCCGGTGCCGGTGAACAGCGCAAAGGCAGTCACCGGGCGATAGACACCGTTGGCAATCGGCGTCGCGACCAGATCGTTGATCTGCTGCACCGTTGGGTTGATGATGACATAGGGCGCGAGCGCGGGGTCGCTGAACACCGCCGCGCTGTTGCCCGGCGTGTCGATCACGTCGGTATAGTCGATGTTGAAATAGTTGAGCGAGGCGGTGAAACCACGCAGGCTTTCGGGCCTGATTTCGGTGCCAAACGACCAGGTGGTCGCCTTTTCCGGCCTGATCCCGGCATTGCCGCCGAGCAAGGTCAGCACGTTACGCCCCGCGCCCGCAACTGTCGTGCTCGACCCGAGCGAGGCGGACCCGAACGGATCGCTGTCCTGCAGCGTTGGGGCCCGGAAGGATTTGCCGAAGCTGCCCCTGAAAGTGAGGCCACCGACCGGATCCCAGCGAATGCCGACCTTCGGATTGGTCGTCGATCCTGCATCGCTATAACGGTCCCAGCGGCCCGCGACGTTCAATTCGAGCCGGTCGATCCCGGGTACCGCATTGGCGCTGCCGAACAGCGGCACGATCACCTCGGCGAACGCGGAGGTCACGTTGCGCCGGTTGCGGTAGTTCGAGGTGACGCGCACGTCGGACAGGCTCGTCGGCCCAGCGCCGCTGTTCGAGGTGTTGAGCACGCCGAACACCTCGGCAAGATATTGGCCGCCCACCGCCAGCTTGATGTCGCCGCCGCCGATCGTCGCGAGTGTGCCGTCGATCTTTGCATTCACGACATGCGAGCCATAGTCGTAGAGGAACTGGGTGTAGCCGAGCAGCGTCTGCACGGCGGCGCGGTTGGCCGCGCTGCCCGAACCATAGGGATTGATGCACACCGTGCCGGTGCAGGCAAGCGCCGCCGTCAGCAGCGCCGTGTTGAGTTCGTTCCGCCGCAGCACCTGCCCGGAACTATAGTTATATTCGTAATAGCCGTCGACGTGCCAGCTGCCCCCCAGCCCCGCGTCGAACCCGAGCGCAGTCTGGTATCCGCTCTCATAGGTACTGGCGATGCGACCGTCGCCGATGTCGTTGAAGAACGAATATTCGACGTTCTGCGACGTCGTGCTGCGCCCGGCGATGCGGACGAAATTGGGATTGGTGCTCGGCACCGCGACCGTCGCGGGGATCGAGCCGTTCGACCCCGTGCCCGGCGAGCCTGCGTAGAATTCGCCGCGCCGGTCGTAATAGAATCCTTCCGCCCACAGGTCGAAGCCGGGGGCGATTTCCTGCCGCCCCGCGAACACCGCGTTGAACCGGCGGTTGGCGGGAATCGCGGTCGTATAGACATAGGATTCGAGGCGGTTGGGGGTTGCCGACAGCTGCGCCTCGGTCACGCCGACGCCGCTGCCCGCGGGCAACCCGAAACGCGTCGTCCCATAGACGATATTCCCCGGCGCGCCGCCGAACGCACAATTGTTGGTGCCGCCCGAGGCGAGCTGGTTGCAACTGAAATATTCGGGCCGGTCGGACTGGAGCAGCTGGTCGTTCTGGCTGTATTCGGCCGCGAACATGAAGCGGCCGCTGTCCCATTTATGCCCGACGACCGCGCTGGCCGTGCCGACGGCATAATCGCGCGCAAAGCCATAGCGGGCGCGCGCTTCCACGCCCTCGACATCGGTCCTGAGGACCAGGTTCGCGACGCCTGCGACTGCATCCGATCCATAGGTGGCCGATGCGCCGTCGGCGACGATGTCGATACGACCGAGCGCGATGGCGGGAATCGAATTGGGGTCGAACAGCTGCGCGCCCGCGCCACCCTGCGGCAGGCGGCGGCCGTTAAGCAGCGTCAGCGTCGCCTGCACGCCCAGGCCGCGGATGTTGAGACCGTTGGCGCGGCTGATGTTGAGGTTCGAATTGTTCGCGGTGGTGCCGGTGGTCGACTCGCCCGGCCCGATACCGGTGACCTGCGGAATCGATTTGAGCACATCGCTGGTGGTCAGCAGTCCGGTCTTGGCAATGTCGTTGGCATTGGCGGAGATGATCGACGAACCGACCGGTGCCGCGCCGCGGATGATCGTGCCAGTGACGACGATATCCTTATCTGCCTCGGCGTCGGTATCCGCCGACGGTGTCTGCGCGTGCGCCCCGCCGGCCAGCGCGAGCGCCGTCAGCGCGACCGAGCGCGTCAGCTGCCGACGAAAGGATGTGCGCGATGCCGTCATGATTCAGGACTCCCCAACGAAGCTGTTGACCAGCTTTGATGGCTCCCATACCCGTCAACGCGATTGTTCACAATAGCTGTTATGCAGGAGAACTAAAATGCGGATAGCCCGGTTGGCCTTGCTTTTGGTGTCGTCCGCAGCGCTCGCGCAGCCCGCGCCGCCCCCTGTGATCGCGATCAAGCCGACCGGTGCAATCGGTACAGCGGCGGGCACCGGCCCGTTCCCCGCCATTGCCGAATCGCGCAGCGACGCGCCGGGCTACACGATTTACCGCCCCGCCAGCCTGCCGCGCGCGCGTCTGCCGCTGGTGTTGTGGGGCAATGGCGGCTGTCGCGATAACGGGCTGAGCGCGAGCCATTTCCTGCGCGAGGTCGCCAGCCACGGCTATGTCGTCGTCGCCAATGGCGCGCCGCGCGAGGAACGCCCGCTGATCGCGCGCATCGTGCTGAGCGAAGGTCCGCCGCCGCCGCCCGCCGGTACGCCGATGGCTCCGCCGCGTCGCACGCCCGACGAAACCACGGTCGCGCAGTTGCTGAACGGCATCGACTGGGCCGTGCGCGCCGACGCCGACCGCGCCAATCCATTGTCCGGGCACATCGATACGACACGCGTCGCCGTCATGGGCCATAGCTGCGGCGGGTTGCAGGCGCTCGCTGCCGGGGCCGATCCGCGCATCGATACCGTGGTCGGCTTCAACACCGGCGTCTACACCCGCGCCAATACCGGCGTCAGCGGCGTCGATATCGTCAAGGACGACCTGAAAAAGCTCCACACGCCGGTCGCCTATTTCATCGGCGGACCGACCGACATCGCCTATCCCAACGCCGCCGACGATGCAGGCCGGATCGCGCATGTGCCGCTGTTCTACGCCAATCGCGCGGTCGGCCATGGCGGCACGTTCCAGCTCGCCAATGGCGGCGACTGGGCGCGGATGGGGGTGGCATGGCTCGACTGGCAGCTCAAGCGCGACGCCCGCGCCGCGCGCTGGTTCGTCGGCAAATCCTGCGGACTATGCACGGCGAAGGACTGGACGATCGTCCGCAAACAGTTTCCGGCGAAACCCTAACGGCAGCGGCCACCGCTAACGCAGGGACGTAGCATCGGTGGCGGGGTGTGGGTAACGAACCCAGCCGGACGCGCGGGCCAGCGCCCGGTCGCGAGGCGCGCCTCGACGTGGCGGATGCTCGCCAGCACCTGCGCGCCGGTGAAGTTGCAATGCCCGGCTTCGCGCAGCCACAGGCTTTGCACGCCACGACTCCGCGCTGCCTCGGCATAGCCGCGCTGCAACGACGGCGAGGTCGCACCATCGCCGACCTTTTGCACGGCCAGCAGCGGGACATGCGGCCGCGCGGTCGGCGTGTAGTTGCGCATCATATAGGCGACGGCCCCCGGTTGTGCAGCGATGCGCGGCGCGGCGTTCAGGCGCGCCAGATCCCCGTCCAGGTCGAGCCCCGCATCGCGGTAAAGCCGCGCCACCAGTGCCCGCCGCCCCGACAGTGCAAGCTGCGCGCGATAATCCACGCCCGTATTCCACGAGAAAATGCCACCCGCGCGACGTTCCTGATCGACGCGGGGCAGGTACACCCCCATCGTGAAACTGCGCGCCATCTGCACTACCTGGGCAGCGTAATCGGCGGGTGCAGGTTCGGGCGCGCTCGCATTCGACCAGCCGGGCAATCCCGCCAGCACCCCGGCCAGCGCGACCCGCGCCCGCCCCTGCGGTGATGAAATCGCGGCCGCGAGCGCCGCATCGACGCGCGCGCCATTTGCCCGGTCGTCGTCGATTCCGGTCACACGGATATCGCTGTCGGGCGCGACCAAAGTGCGAAACGCAAACGCCCCGTCGAGCGCCATGTTCATCATGCCGGTCGCGCCGCCGATCGAGGCGCACAGTGCCGCGCCGCCATCGATGATGGGCACGCGCTGTTCGGCCAGCGCCGTCGTCACCAGCCCGCCCATCGAATAGCCCCAGCCGATGATGCGCCGCGGCTTGCCATGGCGGGCGGCGAACGCGGCAATTGTCGCGCGCTGGGCCGGGATCGCCTCCGCCAGCGCCCATCCGCCCGACCCATAGTCCGACCCCGCCAGCGCATAGCCCGCCGCCAGCAGCTCGGCCCGGATCGCTTTGGGTGCGGCCTCGGGATTGCCGACGTTCGACGAATAGCCACGGCTCCATAACAGCAGCGTGCCGTTCCAGTTCGGCGGCACTTCGGCCGTCCAGCGCGCACCCCCGGGGAGCGTATCGGGTGCGGGCAGTTGCGGCGATTGCGGCGCAGCCGCGACCGGCAGCAACGCCAGGACTCCGGCAAGAACAAGCGTCCGCATCAGCCGACCTGCAACGGCACGAAGACCGGCCCGACCTCGGGCATCCCGCTCATGCGCGGGGCACCGTCGAGCCGGATCGTCGTGGTGGCAGCAAGCAGCTCGCGGATCGCGACCTGCAACATGGTCCGCGCCATCGCCATGCCGGCACAGCGATGCGGCCCGCGACCGAAGGCGAGATGCTCGTTGATATTGGCACGGTTCAGGCGAAATTCGTCGGGGGCTTCGAACACCGCTTCGTCGCGGTTTGCCGAGGCATAGGCGAGCGCGATGGGCTCGCCGACCGGCACATGCACCCGGTGCAGGTCGAGGCCGCTGCGCGACGTCCGGGCAAAGCCGCGATAGGGTGTGTAGAGCCGCAGAAACTCCTCGGTCGCCGCCGGAATCAACGCCGGATCGGCGCGCAAGTGCGCCTGCAGCGCCGGATCGCGCGCGAGGTGGACGGCGACGCTGCCCAGAAACACCGGCGGCGCGACCAGCCCGACGACGAGGATCTGTCGCACACAGCCGACCAGCATGTCGTCGGGCAACGGCGCGCCGTCCGCGTCCCGCGCCTCGAGCAGCGACGTGACCGGATCGCTGTCGGGATCGAGCGGCGCGAGCCGCCGCGCCGCGACCAGTTCGCGCGCGATTTCGTAGAGAATATTGCTGGCGACCTCGACCGCCGCGACATCGAACGCTTCCCAGGCCCGGACGAATTTCTGCGCGGTCCGCCACAGCCGTTCCGTCTGCGCTGGCGTCAGCACGAACCAGTCGGCAAGCGCGAGCGCAGGCAGCGGGCTGCCATATCCTTCGACCAGATCGCCGCCCCCTGCCGCGACATAATCGCCCAGCAGCGCGCGCGCATGATGTTCGACGACCGGCACGATGGCCGCCACCCGGCGCGGCCCCAGCGCGCGGTCGATGGCGCGTCGGTACGGCGTCTGTTCGGGCGGATCGAGATGCAGCGGCGGACGTCGGCGGGTCGCGGCACTGCCCGGCACGACGTTGCGGACCGTCGTCGTGAATTCGAGCGGATCGTCGAGCACGGCCCTGATATCGGCATGGCGCGTCAGCATCCAGAAGCCCCCGAACGCCTCGCTGTGCGCGACCGGACAGCGCGCGCGCAGGTCGGCAAACACGCGGTGCGGCGTGTCGAAATCTTCGGGTGCCAGGGGATCGTAATCGGCCATTGCATACTCGATTGTTGACAATCCATTTCACTTCCCTAGCCGTTAAAGTCAACGGGAGCGATGCATGGCCGACGGCGATACGATCTACGCAAAGGTACGGCTGCACGTCGTTGCGCCGCTTGCGGTGCTCATCGTCCTCAGTTCGATCGACCGCGTGAATGTCAGCTTCGCCGCGCTGCACATGAACGACGATATCGGCCTCGGCCCCAAGGCCTATGGCCTCGGCGCGAGCATTTTTTTCGTCGGCTATCTGCTGTGCCAGTTGCCGAGCATGGCCGTGCTGCGGCGGATCGGGCCGCGCCGCTGGATCGGCGCCAGCGTGGCGTGCTGGGGGCTGGTGGCGGCGGCGATGGCGTTCATCCAGACTCCGATGCAATTCTACACGCTGCGCTTCCTCCTCGGCGTCTTCGAAAGCGGTTTTGCCCCAGGCGTCGTCTGGTATGTCAGCCAATGGCTGCCACCCGCCTATCGCAGCCGCTCGATCGGCCTGACCCTGCTCGCCATTCCCGCGTCGGTGATCGTTGGCGGGCCGCTGTCGGGCGCGTTGATGAAAGTATCGCTGGCCGGGATCGAGGGCTGGCGCGTGATGTTTTTCATCGAAGGCGCGGCGACGATGCTCGGCGGCATCGCTGCATGGTTTTGGTTCGTCGACCGGCCTGCCCAGGCGCGCTGGCTATCGGACGACGAGCGCGGCTGGGTCGCGGGCGCACAACCGGCCGCTAGCGCGCAGACCGCCGGCGAAACATCCTATCTCGCCCACCTCGCCAACCCGCTGCTGTGGTTGTGCGCGGTGCTGTGGTTTGTGCTGGTCGGCGGCGCGAACGCGATCATCTTCTGGCTGCCCACGGCGATCAAGGCGGCGGGAACCACCGACACTCTGGTGGTCGGGGTGCTGAGCGCGCTGCCCTGGATTGCCATCGGAACCGGTATGATCGTCGGCGCGCGGCGGTCGGACCTCAGCGGCAATCGCACCGGCTATGTGGCACTTGCCGCCGGGATTGCGGCCACGGGATTCGTGGCCGCCGCAGTGGCCGGACCTAATGCGGCGGGATTGGCATTGCTCGTTGCGGGATGCTTCGGCCTCGGCGCGGCACAGGGAATCTACTGGGCAATCCCGACCGCCTTCAACTTCGGCCGCGACCCGCGCGCCATCGCGACGATCAACCTGATCGGCAATCTTAACGGCATTGTTGTCCCCGCCGCGATCGGCTGGGTCGTGGCAACCACGGGCAGCATGGTGCAGCCGATGGTTATGCTGGCACTCGCCCTGGTGACCGGCACTATCATCGCCGTGGTGCTGGGCCGCCGTCGCGCGATTGTTGACGATCCAACAAAACTGTTATAAGCTACAACAAATACGGCAACGACCGTTGGGTGAGGATGGCATACGTGACGCGCTCGACAGCCTGGATCGGCATGATGGCATTTGAGGGCGCAGCGCTGCTCGCCGGCGCGTCGACGCCGCCCGACCGCTGGTGGTCGCCCGGCGAGGGTCGGGTGTTTCCGGCAGCGCTCAGCTATGCCAATCCCGACGGTGTGCTCGGCCTCGTGCTCGACGGCGGGCCGATGGCGACCAAGGGGCATCCGTTCTTCGAGCCGCGCGTGCCGGGCGGGCGGGCGTGTGTGACCTGCCACCAGCCCGCCGACGCGATGGGCCTGTCAGTGGCGAGCGCCCGCGAACGCTGGGATGCGACCGGCGGCAAGGATCCGCTATTCCTCGGCTATGACGGATCGAACTGCCCGACCTTGCCGCAGGGCGACCGCGCCTCGCATTCGCTGCTGCTCGACTACGGGCTGATCCGGATCGAGCGGCCATGGCCGGTGAAGGGAGCGGACTTCCAGATCGAGGTCGTGCGCGATCCCAATGGCTGCAATTCGGGGCAATATGGTCCGGCCAAGGGCAAGCTCAGCGTCTATCGCCGCCCGCGCCCGGTCGCGAACATCAAATATCTCGAAGCAATGGGCTTTGCCTATGATCCCAAGGCCGGGATGCCGCTGCCGCTCGACCCCGACACGCACAAGCCCGCTGCGGGCAATTTCATGGCCGACCGCCGGGTGTTGTCGCTCGAAGCGCAGTTGCACGATGCCGACATCACCCATCTGCAGTTCGCCAAGCGCATGGATGCCGCCGATGTCGCAAAGATCGTCGATTTCGAGCGCCGCATTTTCACCGCGCAACGCCGTGTCGGCACCTACGCCCTGAACGAAGCGGGAGCGGCGGGCGGACCCGAAACGCTCCAGCGCGAAACGCCCGGAAAGCTCGGCAGCATCGGCAATGCAGTGTGGAGCGAATATGCCGCCTGGGAAAAAATGTCCGACGCCGACAAGGCCAAGCTCGACCCACAGGAACTCGCCTTCCGCCAGTCGGTCGCGCGCGGGGCGCGGTCGTTTCGCGAGCGCACCTTCCTGATCACCGATTCGGCGGGGATCAACGCGCCCGTAGGCTTCGGCAACCCTGTCCGCAACGCCTGCGCCTTCTGCCACAACATGTCGCAGATGGGGAACGACGTCGCGCCGGGACAGGTCGACCTCGGCACCACGACCTTGCCCTTTGCGGACCCGCAGCCGCACCTGCCGCTGTTCCGGATCACGTGCACCGGCAAGCCCCACCCATTCTATGGTCGCGCCATCCTGACCCATGATCCGGGTTTTGCGCTGACGAGCGGCAAATGCGCCGATGTCGGCAGGATTACGTTGCAGTCGAACCGGGGCCTTGCGGCGCGCGCGCCCTATTTCTCGAACGGTTCGGCAAAGGATCTGCGCGGGGTGATCGACTATTACGACCGGCGCTATGCGATCGGTTATACCGAGCAGGAAAAGGTCGACCTGGTCAACCTGATGCGCGCGCTGTGAAGCGGCTCGTCGCCCTGCTGGCGCTGGTGGCGACCCAGGCCGGGGCCGCAGATATCAGCTTTACCGCCTGCCCGATCTATCGCGACACCGATGCCGGCAAAAAATCGGGGTGCTGGCTGGCCGACGATCCCGGGAGCGGGGTCCGCTATGACGTGTCGCCCTCGCCGACCAAGCCCGACTGGAACCGCGCGGTACTGGTCGAAGGGATCGCCAGCAAGACGCCGGGCGATCCGTGCGGCGGGGTGGTGCTCGATCCGGTGCGGGTGTCGGTGCTCAACGCGCCCTGCCCGCGCCACATGCTGCTGGCGGAGGGGTATAAGGGCCGCCCCTTTGTCCTGCCGCGCCGCAATGTGCGTCCGCTCAGCGAAGCCCGTATTGCGCCGCCAGCGCCCTATGCAGCAACGACGTTCCACCTGTTCTACGACGTCAACTCGAGCTTCCTGACCTACCAGCTCAGCGACTGGCTGTTCGACCGGGCAATCACCTGGATCCGCGCCGCCAGGCCGAAACGCATCGTCGTGACCGGCTATGCCGTGACCGGTCGCACCGATGTCCCCGAAAGCCGCACCATCGCCCGCGAACGCGCCGACAAGGTAGCCGGGGCGCTCGAACTGATGGGCATCGCCCGCACGCAGATCGCCGTGCGGACGGGCTTCGATCCCAAAGCCATCGACCTCGAAGGGACCGACGGCCTTGTCGAACCTTCGCGTCGCCGCGTCGATATCGCAACGGAGTTCTAACCCATGAAGCACCTCCTCCTGCTCGCTACCCTGCTGCCCACGCTTGCCGCCGCACAGACGCCGCCGGTCGATCAGACCACCAACATGGTGATGACGCCTGCGGCAATTGCCGAAGCCAGGCGACAGGTGGCGGTCGGTGGCACCGGTCGGTTCAAGGCCGAGATGCGGAGCGAGCCTAGCTTGCCGACGCATACGATCTATGCGCCGCGAGACCTGAAAGCGGCGGGTAAGCTGCCGGTGATCGTCTGGGGCAATGGCGCGTGCGCGAATGCCGGCAACCGGTTCCAGTTCTTCCTGACCGAAATCGCCAGCCATGGCTATGCGATCGTGGCGGTCGGGCCGGTCGGGCCGGACTGGCTCGCGACCAACCAGTCGCGCACCCCGCCGGGCTCGCCTCCGCCGCCGCCCGCACCGCCGGGCAGCCGCAAGCAGGAGACCAAGGCGCCGCAGCTGATCGACGGCCTTGAATGGGCGCTGAAGGAAAATGCGCGCCCCGGCAGCCGCTACTACGGACGGCTCGATCCGTCGCGGCTGGCGGTGATGGGCCAGTCGTGCGGCGGGCTGCAGGCAATCTGGGCCGCGTCGAACGACACGCGATTCAAGACGCTGATCGTGTGGAACAGCGGGACCTTTCCCGACGGCGCGCCGCCGCTCGATGGGGCCGACGCCACCAAGGAGAACCTGAAGCGCCTGCACCTGCCCGTGGCGTGGATCAGCGGGGACGAACGCGACGTCGCGTTCAAGAATTCGAACGCCGATTTCGACCGCGTCGAGGGCATCCGGGCGATGCGGCTGTGGGGCGCGGGTATCGGCCATGGCGGTACCTATCGCGAGCCTGGCGGCGGGCGCTTCGCGCAGATCGGTGCGGCGTGGCTCGACTGGCAGCTGAAGGGCGATGCTAAGGCGGGGCGCATGTTCAGCGGCCCCGACTGCATCTTGTGCAAAGACAAGGCCTTCACGCTCAAGTGGAAGGGCGTGAAATGAGGCGCGCCGCCGCCGCGCTCGCGCTGGCGAGCTTCGCCACCAGTGGACTCGCCCAGGAAGTCGCCCCGCCCGTCGCGATCGCCGCGCCGCCGCATGTCCGTACCTCGATCTATGTGCCGGTGCGCGACGGCACACGGCTGGCGATGAATATCTACCAGCCTGCTATGGACGGTGTGGCCACGCCCGGCCGCAAACCGGTTATCTTTGCCTTTACCCCGTATCGCGCACGGTTCCGCAATGCGGACGGCAAGATCGTCGAGACCGCGCTGACGCCGCGCACCAGCATCGTCGGGCTATTGCGCGCGGGCTATGTCGTCGCCGTCGCCGATATTCGCGGCAAGGGCGCTTCGTTCGGGACGCGGCGCGGATTCCAGGACCGGACCGAAGCGCTCGACGGGCGCGACCTGATCGAATGGCTGGCGAAGCAGCCCTTTTCGACCGGCAAGGTCGGCATGATGGGGTGTTCGTACCTCGGCGGTACGACGTTCCAGGTCGCGACCACCACCCCGCCCTCGCTGAAGGCCGTGTTCGTCGGCGCGAGCGAGATCGACAAATACGGTTTCGTGCGGCGCGGCGGCATCACTGCGCAGTTCAACACGCGCGCCGACGAACCGCTGTCCGACGACCTGATGAGCCTGCCGGTCGATGGCGATGACGGCACCCTGCTGAAGGCCGCCGTCGCGCAGCATGCGGGCAACACCCCGATGGGACCCTTGTGGTACGGCATGCCCTATCGCGACAGCGTATCGCCGCTGACCGGCAACCCGTTCTGGAACGAAGTCGCGGTCTATACCTACGTCGGCGCGATCAAGAAAGCGGGGATCGCCACTTATTTCTGGAGCAACTGGCGCGACGAACCCACCGCACAAGTGCTCCAGGCAGCGGCCACCCTCGGCGGCAAGTTCATCGCCGCGCCGGGCGGGCATTGCAATCCGCCCGACGATTTCGACCTGCAAGGCGAAGTCGTCCGCTACTTCGATCACTATCTGAAGGGCGTGGACAACGGCATCGAGCGAGAGCCGCGCGCGACCTATGCCGTGGAGGGCAGGCCTGCCGCGCAGAAATGGGTTCGCAGCAACGCGTTGCCCGGCGTCGGCGAGCCGCACAGGACCTATTATCTGACTGCGGCGGGCACGCTGGATACGCGCCCCGGTGCTGCGGGTACCCGGCATTTCACGACCGACTACACCCTGCCTCCGGCCGAACAATTCGCTTTCTGGGTGACGCCGCAGGGCGAACACGGGCTGAACTGGACGGGTGCGGCGCTGCCGGCTCCGATGACGTCGATCGGCTACCCGGTCATCGATGTCATCGCGAGCGTCGACAAGACCGATGCGCCGCTGTTCGCCTATCTGGAGGTTGTGGCCGCCGACGGCAGCGCCGATGTCGTCTCGTTCGGGCGGCTATCCGCCGCGCAACGCAAGGAAGCCAAGGCGCCCTATGACACGCTCGGCACCCCGTGGAATTCCGGGCTGAAGACCGATGCGCGACCGATGGTGCCGGGCAA
Source organism: Sphingomonas sp. SUN039 (assembly GCF_024758725.1). Taxonomy (NCBI): domain Bacteria; kingdom Pseudomonadati; phylum Pseudomonadota; class Alphaproteobacteria; order Sphingomonadales; family Sphingomonadaceae; genus Sphingomonas; species Sphingomonas sp. SUN039. The sequence continues at coordinate 1,987,550 of NZ_CP096972.1, forward strand.
GCCCGCGCAGTTGCGGTTCGCGCTCACCCCGATCTCGCGCGTCATTCAGGCGGGCGCAAGACTGCGCGTTGCTCTGACCGGTGCCGACCCCCGCCAGCGCAACCTTCAGCAAATCCGCCAGACGCCCGCGCCGGGCTGGACGATCCACAGTGCCACGCTCGATTTGCCCGCGCGCATGGATCGTTGACAATCGCGTGGACGATTGATAGGTTCTATGCATAACAATAAAGGGAGGATGGCGATGCGGTATCTGGCAGCAGCTTTGCTTGCGACGACGGGGCTGACGAGTGCTGCACAGGCACAGAATCAGCCGCAGCCTTCGGCCGAGCCCACCGACAGTGAAATCATCGTCACCGGCAGCCGCGTCCGGGGCGAAGCGCCCGTCGGCAGCAGCGTCGTGTCGCTCGGTCGTGCCGAGCTCGTCGAATCGGGCCGTGTTACGCTCGACCGCGCAATCAAGGAACTGCCGCAAGTCTTCGACCTCGGCGTCAGCGAGAATTCGCGCGGCCAGTCGGGCGGCGCAGGCAACATCGTCTATGGCAACTCGATAAACCTGCGCGGCATCGGGCCTAACGCAACGCTGATCCTGATCGACGGCCACCGCGTCACCAGCAACAGCCGTTCGATCGATCCGTCGGTGTTACCGACGCTGGGTGTCGAACGCGTGGAAGTCGTCGCCGACGGTGCCTCGGCGATCTACGGGTCGGACGCGGTCGCGGGCGTCGTCAACCTGATCCCGCGTCGCAGCCTTGACGGCGCAGAAGCCTTCGCGCGCGCGGGTGTGGCGGGCGACGGCGCCTATCACGAATACGCCATGGGTGCCGCGCTCGGCAAGAAATGGGATCGCGGCCAGGTGATGGTCGCGTTCGAGCATGTCGAGAAATCGAACCTCGACGGGGCCGACCGCGGCTTCTTCCGGTCGAACCAGACCGCGTTCGGGGGCAATGACTACAGCAGCACCCGCTGCGCGCCCGGTACGATCACGGCGGGCGGAATCAACTACGCAATTCCCGTCGGCGGCGTGACACAGGCAAACGCGGGCAGCCTGGTCGCGGGCACCAGCAACCGTTGCGACGATTTGCAGGGACAGGATCTGATCCCTCAACAGGCCTATAATTCGGTCAACGCGACCTTCAGCTTCGACCTGACCGACTGGCTGACGGTGTTCGCCGATGCGTTCTACAGCAAGCGCACATTCCGGCGTAATCCGGCCTATGTGAACGCGGCGCTGACCGTACCGCAGACCAATGCGTTCTTCGTGCGGCCGGCCGGGTTCACTGGCACCAGCTACACCGTCAATTACAACCTGTCCGCAGATTTGCCGCGCAACGTGTCGTTCGGGCACGGCGAAAGCTGGCAGGTCACGCCGGGCATCCGCGTGAAGCTGCCGCATGATTTCCAGTTCGAGGCGCTGATCGGCAAGGGCCGCACCGACGACAACTCTTCGTCGCTGTTCGGCGTCAACAACACGGCGCTCACGGCAGCGCTGGCCAGTGCGACCGCCGCGACTGCCTTCGATCCCTATGGCTTGAATCGCACGTCGGCCGCGACGATTTCAGGCATCTACAACCAGATTTCGATCAATCCGACGATCGGCAATTTCACCGGCTATGAAGCGCGGCTCAACGGGCCGCTGTTCCGGCTGCCGGGCGGCGAGGTGAAAGTCGCGGTCGGATACGAAGGTCAGGAATTCAGCGTCGATCTGGGCATTGCCCGGGGCAATCCCGGCACAACGGTGGTGTTTACGACACGAGGACGCCGCGTCGACTCGCTCTATGCCGAATTGCTGGTCCCGCTGTTCGGCAGCGAGAACGAAGTGCCCGGCTTCCGCAAGCTCGATCTCAACGCCGCCGTGCGGCAGGACCGCTATTCGGATGTCGGCAAGACTGTGAACCCGAAATTCGGCGTCAACTGGTCGCCGGTTCAGGGCCTGATGTTCCGGGGCAGTTACGGCACCTCGTTCCGCGCACCGACGCTGCCCCAGATCTACGGCAACACCAACCAGCTGTTCGTCCAGAACTACCAGAATCCGGCGGGCGGCGCTCCTATCGTCGGCGTTGCCCGCTCGGGTGGCAACCTCGGACTCAATCCCGAAAGCGCTACGACCTGGTCGGTCGGGGCCGACATCGAGCCGGTCCGCGACCTGCGGCTGTCGCTGACCTATTTCAACGTCGACTACCGTAACCAGGTGGTCGCGCTGCTGTCCGATCTCGCGGTGCTGACCCGCGCTTCGCAATATGACGGCACCGGCCTGATCGTTCAGGGGGCCGCCGCCGGACAGGCGGTCGCGGCGCTAGTCGCCCAGGGACTTGCCGTGTCGGGAACGTTCCCCGGCGGCAATCCGCTTAACGTCACGGTCTATGTCGACGGGCGCAGCCAGAATCTGGCGAGCTCGGTGACGCGCGGTATCGATTTTCAGGCCAATTATACCCTGCGGACCGAAAACTCCGGAACCTTCGGCTTCAACCTCAGCGGTACGTATCTGACCGCTTACAACACCGCGCAGACGCCGACCGCGCCGGTGATCAGCCAGCTCAACCAGATCTTTCAGCCGCTGCAGTTCAAGGCGCGGGCCAGCATCAACTGGGAACAGGGCCCGTTCGGTGTGATGCTGCGCGCGACGCACCTGAACGGCTATACCAACACCGCCGTGACGCCGAACCAGTCGGTCAAAAGCTATACGCCCATCGACCTGAACCTGACGTGGAAGATCGGGGACCGCGCGACGCCGTTCGTCTTCGGGGTCGAGGTCCGCAACCTGTTCAACATCGCCCCGCCCTATGTGAACATCGCGCCCAGCGTGAACGGCAGTGGCGGATACGATGCCTCGGCAGCCGATCCGATTGGGCGGCTGTTCGCGGTCAGCGTCCGCAAGACCTTCTGACCTACGATCAGGCAGGGTAGATGGCGTCGATCTCTCTCAAGGCGAGGAAACCCTGTTCGATATGCGCACGCATTCCCCGTTCGGCGTCCCCGGCGCGGCGTTCGACGATCGCCGTCGTGATGACGCGATGATCGGCGTTGGCGGCATCGATGCGTTTCGCGCTGTAAAAGGTCGAGAACAGCAAGCGGTAGATCTGGATATTGAGCGTCCCCAACAGGGTCGCGATCCGCGCATTGTTGGCGCCCGTGATGATCTGCGCGTGCCAGTCGCGGTTGAGCGCGGCGAATTTGTCATGGTCGCCGGTGGTTTCGAGCGCGTTCATCGCGTCTTGCAACCGCGCCAGTTCGAGCAATTGTTCGTCGCTCGCGAGGCGCGCGCATTCGCCCGCCGCATAGCTTTCGAGCGCAATGCGCGCGCCGTAGATCTGGCGCGCTTCGTCGATGCTCATCGCGCGGACCGACGCACCGCGAAACTCCTCGAGGATGACCAGCCCTTCGTTCGCCAGCCGCTGCAACGCTTCGCGCACCTTCGATCGCGGTGCGCCGGTGCCCTTGCTGATGTCGCTTTCGATCAAGCGCTGCCCGGGCGCGTAGCGACCGCGGCGGATGCCTTCGCGCAGCCAGTCGGCAACTTCGGTGGTCGTGCGTGCCTCGGCCGTCTTCATCTTCTTCCGTCGCGCTCCCCCTGGATCCGCATTCCTTTAGCCAGAACCACGCGGCGGTGCCAATGGCGCGGATGATGCTGACCGGCGACATCGTGCTCGACGCGCCTGATCCCGACCACTGGCTGACCGGGATTGCGCCTGCGACACGCGCCGCCGATCTGACCATCGGCCATCTCGAAGTGCCGCACACCGACGCGCCGAGCGTGCTGGCGGGCGATGTGCCTGCGCCCGGTGCCGATCCTGCCAATCTGGCCGCGCTGCAACGTGCGGGGTTCGGGGTGCTGACGCTGGCGGGCAACCATATCGCCGACTGCGGGGGGCGCGGGATCGCCGACACGCGCGCCGGACTGGCGTCACTGGGTATCGCGGCCACCGGCGCCGGTGCCGATCTGGTCGCGGCCTCGGCACCGGCCCTGACCCGGCTCGGCGATACGCGTGTCGCGGTCTTCAGCTATAATTGCGTCGGCCCGGAGAACGCCTGGGCGACGGAGACCCGCGCCGGGTGCAACTGGCTGCGGATCGAGACGGAGGACGGGAGCGCAATCGCGCCCTCGGCCCCGCTGTCGCGCATCGGCGCGGATGTCGCCGACCGGCTGAAGCACGATCTGTCGGGCATCGAAGCAGAACTGAAGATCGTCGCCCTGCACAAGGGGATCGTGCACACCCCGGCGCGCCTTGCGCCCTATGAGCGCGAGCTGGCCCGGCTGGCGATCGATGCCGGGGGGGATGTCGTTATCGGCCATCACGCGCATATCGTCCGCGGTGTCGAATTCTATCGCGGCAAGCCCGTCTTCCACGGCCTCGGCAATGGCTGCGTCGTCACCACCGCGCTGTCGCCGGGGCAGGACGACCCCGCACGCGAGGCCTGGGTCGCACGGCGCAAGACGCTGTTCGGCTTCGAACCCGATCCGGCCTACACCCTCGCGCCTTTCCATCCCGAAGCCGTCAACGCGTTCATGGGCGTGATCGACTGGACCAACGGCGCGATGCGCGCCGGGATCATGCCGGTGACGGTCGAGGCACCGGGGAGGCCGGTCATTGCCGGCGGCACCCGCGTCGACACGATCATCGCCTATCTCCATGATATCGGCACGCGCGCGGGACTTTCGCCGCTGGTCGCGACATGGGACGGAGAGGTTGCATGGCTCGGCTGAACGGACTTCTCACCTGGATCGGCGGCGGCGCGCTGCTGCTCGCCACCGCTACCGACGCGATTGCCGTCATCGGTCGTTATATCGGCGTTGCGTTGCACGGATCGATCGAGGTCGTGCAGGCGGCCGTGCTGGTGTCGGGATCGGTGGCGCTGATCGCCGCCACTGCCGCGCGCGCACATGCGACCGTCCACTTGCTGACCGAGCGCATGGGGCCGCGTCTGGCGGACGTGCTCGCGCGCACCACCGCATTGCTGTCGGCCGCCTTCTTCGTCGCGCTGCTCGCCGGGGGCGTCTGGCTGTCGGCGGACCTGTGGCAGGCGCGAGAGGCAAGCGAACTGCTCGCCATTCCCTATGCGCCGCTGCGGATCGTCGCGAACCTCGCGGTCGCATGCGTGGCGCTGCTGTTCCTCCGCGATGTGATGGGCAGGCGCACATGACCTATGCAACGCCCGAAACCGGGATGGTCGGCATGGCCGTGCTGTTCATCCTGCTGCTCGCGGGAATGCCGATCGGCGTCGCGCTGGGGCTGGTCGGATTCGGCGGGCTCGCTATCGTGCTCGGCTTCGAACCGGCGCTGATCAAGTCGGGTGTGGTCGCCTTCGAAACGCTGACCCGCTACGAACTGGGGACGCTGCCGCTGTTCCTGCTGATCGCGCATCTGTGTTTCTCCGCGAACGCCAGTCGCGACCTGTTCGACGCGGCGGCCAAGCTGATCGGGCATCGCCGCGGCGGCCTCGCGATGGCGTCGGTCGGGGGGTGCGCCGCCTTTGGCACGATCAGCGGATCGAGCCTCGCCACTGCCGCAACCATCGGCCTCGTCGCCCTGCCCGAAATGAAAAAGCGCGGCTATTCGGACGCGCTCGCCACCGGGTCGGTCGCGGCGGGCGGCACGCTCGGCCAGATGATCCCGCCGTCGGGCGCGCTGATCGTGTTCGGGATTATCTCCGAGCAATCGATCGGCAAATTGTTCACGGCGGCGATCATCCCCGGCGTGACACAGATGCTGTTCTACCTGATCGTCATTGCGCTGCTGGTGCGCTGGCGACCGTCGATCGCCCCGCCGAGCGTTCGCGCCAGCTGGCGCGAGCGCGGCGCAGCGCTCGCCAAAGTCGCCGACATCACGGCGCTGATGATCTTCGTGATCGCGGGCATCGCCATTGGCTGGTTCGCGCCATCGGAAGCCGCTGCGGTCGGTGTCACCGGCGCGCTGGCCATCGCGGCGTGGCGCAAGCGGCTGACCTTCGCCAGCCTTGGCACGGCACTCGAAGAAACGTTGCGGACCAGCGGCCTCATCTTTGCGGTCGTCATCGGCGCCCTGATTTTCTCGGTCTTCGTCAGCGTCACCGGCCTCGCCGACACGATCGGTCTGTGGATCGGCGGCCTCGGGCTGGGCACGCTCGGGACCGTCGTCGTCATTGCCGTCGTGCTGCTGCTGCTCGGCTCGGTGCTCGACGGGCTCGCGCTCATGCTGCTGACGACGCCGATCATGCTGCCGATCATCGAGTCGATGGGCCTGTCGCCGATCTGGTTCGGCATCTTCCTCGTCCGCGCGATGGAGATCGGCTTTGTCCATCCGCCGATCGGCATGAACCTCTACGTCATCCACGGCATCGCCAAGGACGTGCATTTGAACCGTATTTTTAAGGGCGTGGTCCCGTTCCTCGGGGCCGATCTGTTCCATCTCGCGCTGCTCGGCATCTTCCCCGCAATTGCGCTTTGGCTGCCCAAGGTGCTGGCCGGATGAGCGGGATCGCCAAAGTGGGTGCCGATGTGCCGCTCGATGTCCTGCTCGCGCGCGGCGACTATCGCGGGCATCTGCCGTGGGATGTCGATGCACCGACGCCGGTCGCCGACCGCTGGCTCGAATCCAGCTTTGCGCCCTGGCATAAATCGATCCTCGAAAGCTGGGCGACCGGGGCGTTCGACGACCTCGACACCGTGGTGTTCACGCGCGGCGAGGACAGCACCCAGCGGCTTTATTATTACATCCGCGAGCTTCAGCGGCGCGGCGAACTGGGCGGCCCGGAGGCCGTGATCTTCGACATCGCCCGGGTCGAGCGCGCGTCGAGTGCGGCGCGCACGGTGCATGCGGTCAGGAAACTGGCCGAACAGCTCGGCATCGACGAGGACGCGCTCGAACGCGGCATTGCGGCGGCGAATGCCCAGCGGACCGGCGCCGCTGCACCCGCGAGCGACCGCCGGACCTGCCTGTTGGCCGGAACACCGCAGCCCGATTTGCGCCTGCACCTGCGCGTAGCGGCTGCTGGCTGGCACCCGGTCGGGCCGACGCTGGCCGATGTCGTCGACGATGCCGGACCGGCTGTCGCAACGAACAGCGACGATCCGGCAACGGCGATTGCGGCGCAGCTCCGCGACCATGCCCGCAGCGCCCGGGCATTCCGCGACCATGCCGCCGTGCTGCGCACCGATGTTGCAGCGGCACAGGCGCAAGCGGTCGTCATCTGGCTGATCGAGGAAGAGGAAGCGATGCTGTGGGAACTCCCCGCACAGGTCGCGGCACTCGACGCGGACGGTATCCCCGTGTTGCAACTGACCCGCCGCCGCTGGGACGCGACAGACGGCGCGGGCGACGACATCGCCGCCTTTCTGGCGTCGCTGGCATGAGGCCACTTGCCGGACACCGCGTCGCCGCATTGGGCGGCATGGCCGACCGCCCGCTCGCGCGCTTTCTGGCGTCGCTCGGTGCCGAAATCGGCGGCGGCATCGATGGCGCGTCGTTCGTCATCGATGATCTGGGGCTCGACCTTTTGGACGACCGGGGCATCATCGTTCCCGACAACGCCGTCCATGTTTCGGTCACCAGCTTTGGCAGCGGCGGCCCGCATTCGCGCTGGCGCGGGGGCGAGTTCGTCGCTTCGGCGATGGGTGGTGCGCTGCGCGTGACCGGCGATCCCGACCGTCGCCCGGTCAAGGAAGCGCTCGACGCCTGCACCTTCCACGCCGATATGGCCGCCGCCGCCGGGGCCATGGCCGCGCATTATGCACGCGGGACGCACGGGCGCGGCCAGCATGTCGATGTCTCGATCCAGCAGGTCGCGTTCAGCCGAAATTTCAACGGGGTGCTGGTCTGGCAATTCGACCGGCGCAAGCTTGCGCGCGTCGGCGGGGCGCTCGCCTATGGCAAGGCGACGGTGAAGTGCATCTGGAAACTCGCCGATGGCTGGTGCTTCCACTCGCTGATGACCGGACGGCTCGGCGCGCCCGCCAATCAGGGCTTGAGCGACTGGATGGACGATGTCGGTGCCGACAATCCGATGCGCGGCACCGACTGGCTCGCCTACAACCGCTCGACACTACCCGCCGAAACGCGTGCGGTTTGGGAAGCGGCGATCACCGCCTTTTTTGCGACGCGGACCAAGGCTGAGATTGCCACCGAAGGGCTGAGGCGCGGCATCAACGCCTGTGTCGCCAACGAACCCGCCGATGTGCTCGCCGATCCGCATCTCGCCGCACGCAGTTTTTTCGGTACCGCCGACGGCTTGCCCGAACGCTTTCTCGGCTGGCGGAAGGGCAGCACCGCTGCTGCCCCGGCCGTCCACAGCGGCACACGGCCCGGCCCGCTGTCCGGCGTCCGCGTGCTCGATTTCGCCTGGGCGCTGGTCGGATCGATCACGACCAAGACCTTGGGCGATCTCGGTGCCGATGTCGTCAAGATCGAGAGCCGGACGCGCCCCGATCTCGCGCGGCTCGACGTGCAGGTATCGGTGTCGCAACCGGGCAATTGGGACGACAAGCCGTGGTTCGCGCACCTCAACACCTCGAAACGCAGCGTGTCGCTCGATCTCAAACAGCCCGATGCCCGCCGCCTCATCGATCCGCTGATCGACTGGGCCGATGTCGTCGTCGAGAATTTCTCGCCGGGAACGATGGCCAAGCTCGGCCTCGACTATGACAGCCTTGCCGCGCGCAATCCCGGCATCGTCATGGTTTCGGGCAGCGTGTTCGGCCAGACCGGCCCGATGGCAAAGGAATGGGGCGTCGACGGTACCGGCGGCGCGCTGTCGGGGCGGACCTTCCTGACCGGCTGGCCCGACCGCGATCCGGTGATCCCCGGCGCCGTGCCCTATGGCGACGTCATCGTGCCCTATGCGATGGCGGCGGGCGTCGCGGCCGCGCTCCAACATCGCCGCGAGACCGGGCGCGGCTGCCATATCGACGCGTCGATGTACGAAATCAGCGTACAGCAGATGCGCGACGCGCTGGTCGCCGCCAAGCGCGGCGAACGACCGGCGCGCACAGGCAATGCCGATGCGCATGCGGTGCTGCAGGACGTCTTTCCGGCGCTCGGCGAAGACCGCTGGATCGCGATCTCGCTGTTCGACGGGACCGACAAATCGAGGCTGGACGCGGTCACCGGTGGCGACATCGCCACCTGGACCGCCACCCGCGAAGACCATGCTGCCGTTGCCGAACTGCAAGCCGCCGGGATCGCGGCGGGGGTGGTGCAGGATGCCGGGGACATGATCGACCACGACGCGCAGCTGCGCGGGCGCGGTGCACTGGTGCAGCTCGACCATGCCGTGCTTGGCCCCTTCGGCCATATCGCGACGCCGATCGCCTTTTCGCGCGATGCTTTCACGCCCTATCGCGCGCCGTCGATGGGCGAACATTGCGATGCCGTCGCGCGCGGGATCGCGGGACTCGACGACGCAACCATCGCCGCGTTGCATGCTTCCGGAGTGTTCAAATGAGTGTCGAGACCGGCCAGCGCAGCCGCAAGGATCTGGCATGCACGGCGGATGCCAACGCCTATCAAAAGGCGTTCGGGGCCGACCTGAAGCGGCGCGTCGTCGACGATGGCGAGCCCTTCGCGGTCGTGCAGGCCGACACCCCGCACGAGATTTTCCATGCGATGGATATCCCCATCGTCACCAACCAATGGTGGTCGGCCTATATCTCGGCCAAGCAGCTTTCGAGCCGCTATTTCGACGTGATGGCGGCGAAGGGCTATCCGGCCAATTCGTGCCGCTATTGCTCGCTGGGCCTTGCCTGCACGCTCGCGAACGACCCCGCGACCGCGCCCTGGGGCGGATTGCCGACGCCGACGGTGCTTGTCGCGCGGCTGACCTGCGACTGTATCCAGCATGTCTTCGCGCAATGGGCGGAGGCACTCGGCACCGACTTCTTCCCGATGGAAGCGCCCGCCTGGGATGTGCAGGATGCGAACTGGTTCGCCAAATCGAACCGCGATTGGGACGAGGTGTTCCAGCCCGACCGGATCGCGCTGATGGTTGCCGAGATGCGCGACCTGATCGTGCTGCTCGAACGCAAGACCGAGCGGCGTTTCGACGAGGCGAAGTTCATGCACCTGATGGAACAGATCAATGTGCAGGAAGGCTATATCCACGAGGCCGCCCAGCTGATCGGGCGGACGCGCCCGTCGCCGGTGTCTATTGCCGACCAGATGCCCAACACCATGATCCCGCAATGGCACCGCGGCAGCGACTGGGCGGTCGCGCATGCCAAACGGTTTCGCGACGAAGTGTTCGCGCGCGTGGCCGCTGGCGAGGCAGCGGCGTCGAACGAGCGCATTCGGCTGATGTGGATCGGTGCGGGCGTCTGGCACGATCCGGGCTTTTACCAGGCGCTCGAAGCACGGCTCGGCGCGGTGTTCGTCTGGTCGATGTACATGCCGTTCGCGGGACCGCAGTATATCCGCGAGCTGAAAGGGCGACCGATGGATGCGCTCGCCAGCCGCATCTGTTCGATGAACGAGGTGCTCCACCTGCCCCCCTGGATGAGCGGGTGGATGGTCGCCGAAGCCGCACGCTGCGGGATCGACGCGGCCATCATGCTCGTGCCGCCCGACAACCGGCTGTCGCAATCGGGGACCAAGCTGACAGCACAGGCCTTGGAAGCCGCAGGGACGCCGGTGCTGATGCTCGACGCCGATATGGTCGATGCCAAGAAATGGGATCACGACCGCATGGTTTCGACCGTGGCGGAGTTCCTTGCCAAGGCGGGACTGGCATGAGGGTGCTCGGCCTCCTGCTCGCGCTGCTGCTTGCGGCCTGCGCCAAACCCCTGCCACCGGGCGTGACGCAGCTCAGCTATTCTACGCCCTATTCGCCCAACCACCCGTTCAGCCGCGCCGACCAGATCTGGATGGCCTATGTCGAACGCGCCTCGGGCGGCAGCCTGAAGATCGTGCCGCGCTGGTCGGGGGCGGTGTTGTCCGCAGATATGTCGATGGAGGAATTGCGGCACGGCGTCGCCGATATCGGCCTCGTCACCCCGATCTATGCCAAGGGCGGCGCGCAATTGCTGCGCACGCAGGCGGGCTTTTACAGTGGGGTTACGACCATCCCGCAGCAGGTCGCGCTGTATCGCTGCATCGCGGCGGCTTCGCCCCGCATCGCCGAGGAACTCAAGGGGCTGAAAGTGCTCGCTGTCCAGGGCGGCAGTATGCCCGGCCTTGTCACCCGCGACCGTCCGGTCACGCGGCTAAGCGATCTCAAGGGCTTGCGGTTGCGCGTGCCCGGAGAGCTGGGCGTGGTGCTCGGCGGGATGGGAGTCGACACCGTCAACATGCCGATGGGCGAGGTCTATTCATCGATGGCGAAGGGCGTCGTCGACGGGGTCGCGGCCGGACAGGATGCGATCAAATCGCTACACTTCGCCGAGGTGGCCCATCATTATACGACCCTCCGGATCCCGCGTGGCGCCTATCCGGCGCGGGCCATGGGAACGGCGCGCTGGAACCGCCTGTCGCCCGAACAGCAACTGGTTCTGGAGCGCGGGGTTGCGGTGTGGGAAGCGGCGATCGCGAGCGAGATCGAAAAATCGCTCGGTGCCGGGATTGCCGAGGCCCGCGCCAAGAACATGCAGATCCATGCCATCGCGCCCGCCGATCAGACCGCGTTCGATGCCCGCTATCTGGCGGATGCAGAGCGCAACGCGCAGCGGCTGTCGGCGTCGGGGATCGACGCCATGGCCGCGTTCCGGGCCGCGCGTGCAAGCATCGGTCCCGGCGGCAATGTGAGTTGCCGGACATGACCCGTCCGCTCGACAACATCGTCATCGCCGACTTCAGCCACGTCATGGCGGGGCCCTATGCCTCGTATCTGCTCGGGCTGCTCGGCGCGCGGATCATCAAGATCGAATCGCCGTCGGGCGACAATTTCCGCACCTATGGTGCCGACCGCCGCTTCGACGGCATGTCGCCGGCGTTCATCGGCGCGAACGTGGGCAAGGAGTCGATCGTCCTCGACCTGAAGGATGCGGGGGACGCGGCGACCGCGCGCGAGATCGTGGCGCGGGCCGATGTGCTGCTCGAAAACTTCCGGCCCGGCGTAATCGCGCGGCTGGGCTTCGGCTATGACGCGGTGCGGGCTTATAATCCCGACATCGTCTATTGCTCGGTGTCGGGCTACGGCCAGACCGGTCCGCAGCAGGACTGGCCCGCCATCGACAATATCGTGCAGGCCACCAGCGGCATGATGATGCTGAGCGGCGACGAGGGCGAAGCGCCGATCCGCGTGGGCTTTCCCATCGTGGATACGCTGACCGGCCAGACCGCGGCGTTCGCGATTCTCGCGGCGCTCTATCGGCGCATGCAGGGCAGTGGCGGCGAATGCCTCGACGTGGCGATGTTCGACGCGACGCTCGCCTTCATGTCGTCGGCCGTGGTGCCGCACCTTGTCACCGGCACCGGCTTGCCGCGATCGGGCAATGTCGGCTTTTCGGGCCAGCCGACCGCAGGGGTGTTCGTCGCGGGCGACGGGCGGCACTTGTCGCTCGGCGTCGTCCAGCCCCACCAGTTTGCGGCGCTCGCCCGCCACATCGGTCGTGACGACTGGCTCGCCGACCCGCGTTACGCCACCGCCGATGGTCGCCGCGAACACGGCACGGTACTGGCCGCCGAGCTGACGCTCGCGCTGCAAGCCAAACCGGCGAGCGAATGGGAGCGGTCGATGAACGCCGCCGGAATCCCTTGCGGCATGGTTCGGGGTGTCGGCGAAGCTGTGGCGATGCTCGAACAATCGGGGCGAGGCGATCTGGTCAATTTCGATCCGGCGCATTTGCCCCCCGGCGCGCGCGGGCGCATCACGGGACTGGGGTATCGCGCTGCCGACCGACCGGAAAGCGTTGCGCCACCCCCGCCGCTCGGAGGCAACGGCGAAAGCATCCGGGCCTGGCTGGCCGAGACTGGAACGCGTTCGTAAACCCGGCGTCAGCCGACCCGAAAGACGCGCAGCGCCACGGTCTTGGGGTGGCGAATGCCCTGGCAGACGAACACCGAGCGCCGCAGCCAGCCGTGCGGGCCGTCGACCACGTCGAAGACCGGCGTCGTCCGGAAATAATAAAGCGACGGGTCGAGGTCCTCGCCCGCGGTCAGCCGGGCGATGATGTCAGGCGCGGCGACCCGCACGCCGGGATTGTCGATCCCGATCACCGTGTCGTCGGCGGCTTTCAGAAAATATTGCGCGCGGATGGTCGTCAGCCCGTCGGGACGGATTGCCTGACGGTCGCCGCCGCCGGGCATGACGATGCCGGTCAGGCGCGGGCCGGTCACGGTCCCGCCGGTGATCGGTACGAAGCGCTGGCGCGCGCCGCCGCTGGTGCCGAGCTCGACCGGCGAGCCGAGCGTGACTTCGGCGGCGAACACGAATTCGAGGCCGGGTGCGACCGGTTCGGCGGCATCGGCCGGACGGGCCAGCGTGGCCGCAGCCAATGTCGCGCCGGCCGTTGCCGTGAGCGCATCGCGCCGCGTGATCGTCATTCCCCGCTCCCCTCCGATGCCTGCGCGCGCAGCACATGCTTTTGCACTTTGCCCGATGCCGTGCGCGGAATCTTGTCGGTCACGACAACCGACTTCGGCACTTTGAACCCGGCGAGCCGAACCTTGCAATGCGCGATGATCTCGGCGTCGCTAACGCTGCGTCCCGCGACGGCAATCACATAGGCCTGCCCAACCTCTCCCCAGCGCGCGTCGGGCAGGCCGATGACCGCGCATTCGGCGACATCGGCGAGTTCGGCGATCGCGGCCTCGACTTCGGCGGGATAGACGTTCTCGCCGCCCGAAATGAACATGTCCTTCTTGCGGTCGACGAGAAAGTAATAGCCCTCGGCATCGCGCCGCGCCGCGTCGCCGGTGCGGAACCAGCCATCGGTAAGCGCCGCCGCCGTCAGCGCGGGCTGGTTCCAGTATCCCGATGTGATCGTCGGCCCGCGCAGCCAGAGTTCGCCCGTCGCGCCGTCGGCCATGTCGGTGCCATCGTCATCGACAATGCGCGCCTCGACCGAAACATAGGGGAGGCCGATCGATCCGGCTTTCGCGACCAGCACCTCGGGATCGTCGACCGGCATGCCGAAGTTCGAGCAGGTTTCCGACATGCCGAACCCGTCGGACATCGGGATGCCCGCGCCCACGAACCGTGCGATCTGGGCCGCGGGATTGGGTGCGCCGCCGGTGGCATAAACCTGCAGCCGCGACAGCATCTCGGGCGCAAAGCCGGGCGCGTTCCACAAGGTCTGCGCCATTTGCGGGACCGAGAAATAATGCGTGACGCCAAGCGCCGGATCGGCCAGCCGCGCAAGCGTCCGCTCAGGATCGAACCCCCGCGAGACGAGCAGCGTCGCCCCGGCAAGGATCGGCGTCCGCGCATTGGCGAACAGACCGGCGGTATGGAACAGCGGCATGTCGCACAGGAATATGCTGTCGCATGACACATGGTTGCCGAGCATGAAATTTACCGCGCCCCAATGCGCGTTCGCCTCGCTGACCATGACGCCCTTCGGCTTGCCACTGGTCCCCGAGGTGTAGAGCAGGGTGGAGGCGGCCTCCCACGCGCGACGTGCTTCGGCAACAGGCGGCGCGGCGGGGTAGCCTGCGACCAGCGTCTCGAACGTGGCGAGATCCAGCACACCGTCGGTCGCGAACTCGGCATCGGCTAGAACGATGGCGGGCGCAGCATCGGCAATCAGTGCAGCGATCTCCGGCACCGCCAGCCGCCAGTTGAGCGGCACGAAAATCGCCCCCGCCCGCACGCAGCCGAACTGGAGGATGAGATGCGCTGCCGAGTTGCGCCCGATCACCGCGACCCGCGCGCCGCTCGCGGCCCCCAGCCGCTCGATAAGCCAGTGCGCCGTGCGGTTGCACGCCGCATCGAGTTCGGCCCAGCGCCAGCGCTGCCCGCTGTCGAGATCGACGAGCGCGAGCCGTCCGGCGCGGGCGCGGCCATGCGTCGCGACCGGGTCGATCACGGGTTCAGGCCCCCTGTTTGCTCAGGTCGTAAGCGCCCAGGCCCGGCTTGAAGGTCTTGTCGTCGATGAACTGCTTGATGCCTTCCTTGCGCCCCTCGTTGTCATAGCTGTTGGCGGCTTCCTGCGCGCGGATCAGATAGTCCTCGGCATCGTCGTACGACATGATCCGGACGCGTCGGATGGCGTCCTTGGTCGCCTTCAGCGCTACCGCATTCTTGCCCAGCAACACCTTGGCAACCTCGGCAACGCGCGCTTCGAGCTGCGCTGCCGGGACCGATTCATTGACCAGGCCCCAATCGGCGGCGGTCTTGCCGTCGACGTTTTCGCCCATCATCGCGTGGTACATCGCGCGGCGAAAGCTCAGCAGCTCGACCGCCACCTTCGACGCGCCGCCGCCCGGCAGGATGCCCCAGTTGATTTCGCTGAGGCCGAACTGCGCGTCGTCGGCGCAAAAGGCGAGGTCGCACGCGAACAACGGGCCGTATCCGCCGCCGAAGCACCAGCCGTTGACCATCGCGATCGTCGGCTTCTGGTACCAGCGCAGCCGCCGCCACCAGCCATAGGCTTCGCGCTGCGCGCCGCGCGTGGCCCCCAGCCCTTTCGCCTCGTTCTCGCGGAAATATTCTTTCAAATCCATGCCCGCCGACCAGGCACTGCCTTCGCCGCTCAGCACCAGCACGCCGAAATCGTCGCGAAATTCGAGCTCGTCGAGCACTTCGCCCATGCGCCGGTTGAGCTTGGGCGACATGCAGTTGCGCTTTTCGGGGCGGTTGAACTTCACCCAGGCGACATTGTCGCGGATTTCATAAGCCACGGTATCGGCTTCAGCGCGCTCGATAGGGGATTGGGCGGTCATGATCTGTCCTTTAGATGGGGTAATGGCCGGGGAGCGTCTCGATCGTGATCCAGCGCAACTCGGTGAAACTGTCGATGCCGGCCTTGCCGCCGAACCGGCCGTAACCCGATCCGCCGACCCCGCCGAAGGGCATCTGCGCCTCGTCGTGCACGGTCGGGCCGTTGACGTGGCACATGCCTGATTTGATCCGCCGGGCGACGGTCAGGCCGCGCGCGACGTCGCGGGTAAAGACGGCGGCGGATAGCCCGTATTCGCTGTCATTGGCGATACGGATCGCGTCTTCCTCGTCCTTCGCACGGATGATGCCGACCACGGGGCCGAAGCTTTCCTCGCCATAGAGCCGCATCGCGGGCGTGACCTTGTCGATCACCGTCGCGGGCATCACCACGCCCTGCGATGCGCCGCCAGTCAGTTGCGTCGCGCCCTGCTCGCACGCGTCGGCGATCAGCGCTTCGACATGCGCGACGGTCGCCGGATCGACGACCGCCCCCAGCGGCGTGTTGCCGAGTGCGGGGTCGCCCGCAGCCATGCTTGCGGCCTTGGCCTTGAACTTAGCCGCGAATTCATCGGCGACCGCATCGACGACGATGATCCGCTCGGTCGACATGCATATCTGGCCCTGGTTCATGAACGCGCCGAACGCGGCTGCCTTGACGGCCTCGTCGAGGTCGGCATCGTGGAGCACCAGCAACGGTGCCTTGCCGCCCAGTTCGAGCAGACAGGGCTTCAGATGCTCGGCGGCACGTTTCGCGATGATCTTGCCGACCGCGGTCGACCCGGTGAAGTTGATACGCTTGATCGCCGGATGGTCGATCAGCGCGCCGACGACCTCGCCCGCATCCTCGCGCGCGTTGGTGACGACCCCGACGACCCCCTCGGGCAGCCCGCCCTGCCCGAGCGCCTCAATGATGATCTCGTGCGTCCGCGGGCACAGTTCGGAGGCCTTGAACACCACGCTGTTGCCGCACGCGAGGGCCGTGGCGACGGCGCGGACGCCGAGGATGACCGGCGCGTTCCACGGCGCGATGCCGAGAATGACGCCGACCGGCTCGCGGATCGCCATCGCCAGGCACCCGGGCTTGTCCGACGGAATGACTTCGCCCGAAATCTGGGTGGTGATCGCGGCCGCCTCGCGCAACATGCTCGTGGCCAGCCCGATGTTGAACATCGCCCAGCCGGTCGTCGCGCCGATCTCCGCCTTCATGGCGGCGACAATGTCGTCGCTGCGCGCGGCGAGCGTATCGGCGGCCTTTTGCAACATCGCGCGGCGGGCATTGGGGCCGAGTGCTGCCCATGCCGGGAAAGCGGCCGCAGCCGCATCCGCCACCGCAACCGCGTCGCGCGCGCTCATCGCGGGCGCACGGCTGGCGACCTCGCCTGTCATCGGATTGAGCCGCGTGAATTCGCGCGGCGTGCCTGCGTCGGCCATACCTCTCTCCTCGTTGCCGGTCAGCTAGCCCGACCTGATAGTTATAGTCAATATCTAATCGGCCAATTTGATCCGCGCGATGGCGGCAAGCGCGATCAGCGACCCGCATGCCATCGTCAGCGCCACGATCTCGAGGCCCGCGCCTGCCTGGAACATCGCGCCTGCCGCCGCCGGTGCCAGCGCGCTGCCGCCGCGCCCGACGCCGATGACAAACCCTGTCCCCGAAGCCCGGACGTGCGTGGGAAAGGCCCGCGCCGTAATCGAATAGAGCCCGACCACCGCCGCGTTGGTGAAAAACCCGCAGACGGCACAGATCGTCGCAAGCTGCGTCAGATCGGCCTGCCCGCGCCCGAACACCGCGAGCATGACCGCCGATCCGGCGAGCACGATCAGGCTCAGCCGCTTCAACCCGACCCGGCTCGCCAGCAGCCCGAACAGACCGCCGCCGATCGCGCCGCCGACATTGGCCCAGACCAGCACGCCCGCTGCCGACGACGGCGCAAACCCCATGTCGACCACGATCTTGGGCACCCATTTCAGGATGAAGTAGAAACTGGTGATATGCGCCAGATAAGCGATGGTCAGCAGGATGGTCGACGCGCGCAGCATCGGTCCGAACAGCTCGGCCATCGACGCCTTGCCCGCCGTTGGACGCAGCGGCGGCAGCGCGGCGACCGCGGGGTGCCGCATCCGGGCCAGCGTGCGATTGATCCGGTCGAGCGCGCCCGGGCGTTGCCGGTCCGCTTCCCAGGCGATGGTTTCGGGCATGAAAAACCACACGAGCGGAATGAACCCTGCCGTCACCATCGCCCCGAATTCGAAGACCGCGCGCCAGTCGCCGCCCTTGAGCAACAGCGCCGCGATCGAGCCGCCGATCACCGCGCCCAGCGGATAGCCGATCACCATCAGCGCCAGCACCAGCGCACGGTGGCGGGCGTTGGTGAACTCGGCTGCCGCCGCGTTGATCGCGGCGAGCATCCCGCCGATGCCTAGCCCCGTCACCACCCGCCACACCGACAAGGTCACGACATCGTGCGCGGTCGTTGCCATAAACATGCCGGTCGCCATGACGGCCAGACAGCCCAGGATCGTCGGCCGGCGACCGAAGCGGTCTGCCGCGCCGCCGAGCAGGATCGAGCCGACCGCCATGCCGATCAATTCCATCGACAGCACCAGCCCCAGTGCCGCGCGGTCGATGCCCCATTCCTTGGCAATGCCGGGCGAGGCAAAGCTGATGGACAGGACGTCGAACCCGTCGAGGGCGTTGAGGCCGATGGTCAGCGCGATGGCCGCGATTTGCAGCCGGGACAGGCCGCGGCTGTCGATGATCCCGATGGGGTCGTTGCCCGCTGCCCCGGACGCCGTTGCTGTCATATGTTTTGCCCTCTCCGCGTCCGCAATAACGTATTCGCTATAACGAATCGAGCGCGAAGTTCAGCGGGGCGTGCCGATCTTGGCCAAATTGGTGAGTGCGTCGATCAGGCCGGAGTGCGGTGCCGAACCGAGCGCCTTGGCAATGCGCCCCTCGTGGACCTTATGTGCGGCGCGCGCCGCATCGAGATGCGCTTTGCCTTCGTCGGTCAGCACCAGCGAATAGGAACGCCGGTCGGCGGCATTGACGCTGCGCTCGATCAAATTGCGTGCCACCAGATCGTCGACCAGCGCGACCAGATTGGGGCGATGGATACCCAGCGCATCGGCGATATCCTGTTGCTTGCACCCGGCATTGGCCTCGACGATCAGCAAGGTCGCATAGACCTGCGGCCGCAAGTCGAAAGGCGCGAGGGTGGCGACAAGGTCGGACCAGACCGCGCTGCTGGCCTGACGCAGCGCGAAGCCGATTTGCTGGTGAAGCCCGCTACGGGCCAATTGCTCGTTCATGTCTCGGGGCATACGATACTGTTGCAACAATAACAAAATCGATATCGGCAGACTGCCATCGTCAGCGACCGAAACCTGTCCAGGTCGTGCACCTTTACCCCTTCCCTGCCGCATGTTACGTTTGGATACAAAGGGGGCTGGATTATCAAGCGCTTCGCAGTGTTTTTGGCGATAGCCCTGAGTCTTCCGGTCGCCGCTGTTGCGGCACCCGCTGCGACCTCGACCCCCAATGCGATTTGCACGCCCGGCTCCTTGGCTCCGACCGTTGATACTGCTGCGCTGAGAAATGCGACGGCGGCGGCATCGGCCGGTGGCGGCATTGCCTGGCTGGCGATGCCGATGGCTGGCTCCGACATCCCCGGCGACGCCGAACGCGCACGCTATTGCGCCGCTGCCGGCGAAGCGCTGCGGACGGCTCCCGACGGTAACCAGACGCAGGCCAAATCCTTTCTGTTTGCCGCCGCACATTATGCCCTGGCGGCTGGCGATAGGCGTCTTGCGGCACAGGCGACCTACCGGCTCGGCCTTGCCGCGCTATCAGGTGACGCGGCGGCCGGCGCAGGCACGCGCGGGGCGCAGCAAGCCGCCCCTGCCGCGCCCGAACCGGCCGTGGTCGAAGATGCTGCGGACGATGTGTGCGCTGCGGTCGCCCGCCCGGGTTTCCTGCGTCTGGCAGGCCGCTTCGCCGCGCGCGCCGCGCTCGACTGTGCGGTCGCCCGGGCGCGGACGGCGGGAGACCCCGCGCTGGCCGCGCGTGCCTCGCTGCGGCTGGCGCGGTTCGGGCTCGCACAGGCTGCCGCCATGCCGGGTACGGCACGGCGGCTGCGGAGCGGTGTCGTTCCTGTCGCGCTGCGCGGCCTCGACGACGCACGCAGCATTGCCGATCCGGCGCTGCGCGGCGACCTGACCGTGCGCCTTGCCGAAGCGGCCCTCGATGCGGGCAGCACGGATGCGGCGACGATTTCCGCGGCCGTTGCGGCGCTCGGCGGCGATCCCGGCACCCGGGCATTTGCTGCCGCTGTTACCGGACGCCTCGCGCTCGCGCGTGGCGACCGCACCGCAGCCGCAGCGGCGTTCCAGCGCGCGGTATTCCTGGAAGGGCAACGTGCGCAGCCTGCCATGATGCCGACCTGGCTGTTGCTGCTGGCCGAAGCCGATCCGGCGCGGCGTGCGGCACTGACCTTGCAGGCCTATCGCGCGCTTGAATCGGTGCGGCCGCTGATCCCCGCGCTGGATCCGCTGACCGAGGAATCGGTGTTCAGCACCCGCATGAAGCCGGTGTTCGAAGCTGCCGTGGCTGTGCAACTGGCCGATACCGGCGGGGCGCAGGAGCAGGCGCGCATCGCCTCTGCCCAACGCATTGTCGAGGCCTACCGGCAGGCAGAACTCCAGAACGCCTTCGGGTCGAATTGCGTGCCCTCGCGCGACCCGGTCGATCCGGCCAAGCTGCGCAGCGGCGAAGTGCTACTCTATCCGATCCTGCTCGAAGACCGGGTCGAGTTGCTTGTCGTGGCGGGGGGCAGCGGCGGTGCCTCGACCTATGTGCGGGTGCCGAGCGGCTCGCCGACGTCGCGCGAAGCCGTCGCGCGGCTGGTCGACGATATGGTTGGCTCGGCCAGCCGGGGCACCGATGAGGAATGGCGAACCTCAGGTCGCGCGCTCTACGACCTCCTCATCAAACCCGTCGAAAGCCGCCTGCGCGCCGACGGCACGCTGATCGTCATCCCCGACGGCGCGCTCCGCGCGCTGCCCTTTGCCGCGCTGACCGACAGCGAGGGCAAGTTCCTGATCGAGCGCACCCGCCTCGCCGTCGCCCCCGCGCTGGCCTATTCGCAGCCTGGCAGCGACCGCAGCAATCGCGCGCTGAGCGTGGTCGCCGCCTCGCTCCAGCGTGAAGTCACGCTCCCCTCGGGGGTGTTCGCCAAACTCGAGGGGACAGCGGACGAGGCAGGCGTCGCCGCCGGCCCCGGCGGGCGCGTCATCGCCGATTTCCGCGAGGCCGATTTACGCGCGGCGCTGTCGCGGGGCCGTGTCGATGTACTGCATCTGGCGACGCACGCCGCCTTCAACGGACGCTCCGACCGCTCGTTCATCGTGGCGAACGGCGAGGCGATCCCGCTCGCCGACCTGCGCGGCCTGATCGGCGCGAACCGGACGCGCGGCGACGAGCTCGATCTGCTGGTGCTCAGCGCCTGCGAAACCGCGGTCGGCGACGACGCGGCGAGCATGGGACTGGCGGGGGCAGCGGTGCAATCGGGCGCGGAAAGCGCGCTCGCCTCTTTGTGGTCGGTCAACGACACCGGCACGGTCGCGCTGATGAAGGGGTTCTACAGCCGCTATCGCCAAGGTGCGGGCAAGGCAGAGGCGCTCCGCAACGCCCAGCTCGCGATGATCGCAGGCGGCGGCACCAATGCCCAGCCCGGGATATGGGCGGCGTTCATCCTGCTCGGGGGCTGGCGGTGAGGCGGCTGGTCCTTGCCGCGCTGCTGGCGGGAAGTGCGGCACCGACCCTCGCGCAAACCGCCATCGTGCCCGACACGGCGGCAGCGGCAACCACCGGCACCACCGCGACGCCGCTGGGCACCACGACCGTCATCGACGGCGGGACGCGGGTCGGCAACAACCTGTTCCACAGCTTCACGAACTTCTCGCTGGCGACCGGCGACCTTGCGCTGTGGACGCGCGCCGCGAACGACGGGGCAAGTATCGCGCATATCGTCAACCGCGTCACCGGCGGCGCGGCATCGACCATCGACGGCGCTCTTGCGACACAGGGAATGCCGAACGCGAGCTTCTGGTTCGTCAATCCGGCAGGTATCGTGTTCGGCGCGAACGCCTCGGTCGCGGTGCCCAATGCCGCGCATTTCTCGACCGCAGGGGTGCTGCGCCTCGCCGATGGCGGCAGTTTTGCGGTCGCAACCCCCGGCGGGTCGGTGCTGTCGGTCGCCGCGCCAAGCGCGTTCGGATTCCTCGGTACCCAGGGCAATATCACCGTAAATGGCTCGGCAAGTGGGCGCTTTGTCCCGACGGCCACGAGCCTGTCGCTCAGCGCCGCCAACATCGGCATCTTCGGGTCGGCCATCGTCGCGGGATCGGTCGACTTCGCCGCGGTGGGCAGTGGCAGCGGGTCGATCTCGCCGACGCAGACTGTGACGAATCCGTTCGGCAACGGGCTGTTGCTGGTCTCGGGCAGCAACGTCGTCGGCCAGCCCGGCGCGGTGCGGAACGGCCTTGTCCGAACCTTTGCGGCGACCACCAACATCGTCGGCAGCGCGTTGTATAGCAACTCCGATTCGCGCGCTGGCGGGGGGCTTCAGCTTCGCAGCGGCGCCCTCACGGTCGACGCGCAGAGCTATGTCGGCTCGTTTGCTTCGAGCAGCGCCGCCGCCGGACCGGTTGCCGTCACCACGCAGACCGTCGATGTCACCGGCGGAATTCTGGGGTCGAGTGCAGCGGGCGCAGGGCGCAGCGGCGATGTCTCCATCGGCGCGACGCGCGTCACGGTGTCGAATGTCGGTTTCATCGGGTCGCGCACGCTGCCGGGTGCGTCCGGTGCAGGCGGGGCGCTGACGATCAATGCAGGATCGGTAAACGCTATCGGCGGCTTGATCGGTACTTCCGGTTACGGTCTTGGCGCGGCGGGTGCGCTGACGATCAACGCGGGTGCCGTGCTGATCGACGCAGGGTCGATCACCTCGACGGCATTCGGACGCGGCGACGCTGGAACCATTAGCATCACGTCCGACAGCCTTCAGATCACGCGCGGCGCGTCGCTCAGTTCGCAGTCGGCCAATACCGCAACCGGCAACGCAGGGAACGTCATCGTCCGCACCGGCGCGCTGACGATCGACCGTGGCGGGCTCATCACGTCCTCCGCATTCGGCAGCGCCGCGACAGGGTCGATCACGATCGATGCGACGACGGTCTCGCTCGGAACGCGTGCAGCGATCGAGTCCTCCACCTTTGGCAGCGGCAACGCCGGGAACGTCATCGTCCGCGCCACCGGCGATATAGCCATATCGGATGCACGGATCGCTTCGGAAGCGGAAATCGGGTCGACCGGTAACGCAGGGGCCATCGAAATCGATGCCGCACGTCTGGCGGTGTTCAACGGTGGCGAGATCGCCGTTTCGACCTTCGGCAGCGGCGATGCGGGCCTGATCGATATTTCCGCGCCGCAGATCGGGCTCGACAACGGCAGGATCGCGTCGGAAGCCGAGGTCGGTTCCACCGGCGATGCGGGCGCAGTGATCGTGACCGGCAATCTGCTGCGACTGACACGCGACTCGATTGTCACGTCCTCGAGCTTTGGCCCTGGTCGGGCCGGTGCCGTCGGGGTGCAGGTCGATACGCTGACGCTCGACGATTCGTTTATCACGTCGGCAGCCAGCGGCACCGGCGACGGCGGCGACATTGCCGTTCGTGCCGCATCGATCGCGCTGACCAACGGCGCGCTCATCGCGACATCGACACTGGGACCAGGCATCGGCGGCGATGTTGTCGTGGATGCGACAACGGTCGCGCTGAGCCAGGGATCGATGATCTCTTCCGACCTGCTCGGCGGCGGTGCGGGATTTGCTGGGACGGTTACCGTGCGTGCCAACACGTTGACAGTGGCGTCGCGCGCAGAGATTTCATCGGCGACGGTCGGCACCGGCGATGCCGGACTGGTAACGGTGACAGCGCGCAATATCACCCTCGACGGTGGCCTGATCAACACATCGACCTATGGCGCAGGCGCGGCGGGCCTCGTCGATCTCGATGCCGACTCGCTGACGATCATCAACGACGGCAGTATCGTGTCGGAGACCACCGCGAGTGGTGCCGCCGGCGTGATCGACGTCAGGGCGAACACGATCCGCCTCGGCAGTCTCGGCGCGATCCAGTCGACGACCAGCGCGTCAGGCAATGCCGGAAACATCGTGATCAACGCGACCGATATCCGTCTCGACCCGACGGGACGCATCTTGTCGTCGCAAGCCAACGCCCAAGCCACGGGCAACGCCGGTTCTATCGCCATTACAACCGGTACGCTGTTTGCCGCGCCTGCCACGCGCGCCGCGATCAGCACGAGCATTTTCAACGCCGGTACGGCGGGGCAGATCGGAATCACGGCGCGATCGATCACACTCGACGGTGCGGAGATCGCCTCGGCGGCCAATGGCACCGTTTCGGGAACTTCGGGGTCGATAGCCATCGTCGCCGACACACTGAACCTGATAAATGGCGGCAGCATCGAAACCTCGTCGCTGAGCCCCGGGACGGCCGGCGCGATCGGCATCAAGGCCGGGCAAATGATTGTTCAGGGAACGGGGTCGCGTATTGCCAGCGAAAACCGGTCGCAGCGTGGTGGCCCGGCAGGGTCGATCCTGATTGAAAGCAGCGACCTGCGATTGCTGGACGGCGGTAGTATTTCTACTGACTCCGCGACCGGTGCAGCGGGCGACATCACGGTCCTGATGCCCGCCACCTCCACGCTGCTGCTG
The DNA here is from genome assembly GCF_024758725.1 of Sphingomonas sp. SUN039. Taxonomy (NCBI): domain Bacteria; kingdom Pseudomonadati; phylum Pseudomonadota; class Alphaproteobacteria; order Sphingomonadales; family Sphingomonadaceae; genus Sphingomonas; species Sphingomonas sp. SUN039. The sequence continues at coordinate 2,012,131 of NZ_CP096972.1, forward strand.
CGCGCGCGGTCTGGCCCCGCAAGCTTCATCACCACTTCTTCGGGACCGGGCACCGGCGGCATCATCACCATCGCCAGCCCTTTTCTGATCCTGTCCGACGGCGGGTCGATCCTTGCCAAGGGGCAGGCGTTCGGCGCGGACGTGCTGATCAGCTCGAACTTCTACATCCGCTCGGCCGACCGGGTGAACCAGCTGTCGGTCGACGGCGCGCTGATCGTCGATTCCGAAGTCGGCGACCTGTCGACCGGGGCAGAAGCCGAAGACCTGTCGTTCCTCGACGCGTCTTCGGTATTACGCGGCCAGTGCGCGGCAGCGCGCACCGGCGGAGTCAGCCAGCTGAGCACCCGCATCACCGGCCCCTATGTGCCGTACACGCGCCCCGTGCCGCTCGGCCCCACGATTTCCTTCAACACACAGCTGCTGTCCCGATGCGGTTGAGCGGCGTTTCGTTCGGGGCAGTTATGGCGCTGGCAGGAACGCCGGTTACCGCACAACAACGCACCGGGCCGGATGCCGTGCCGCCGCCGCTGCCCGCCTATTCGCAGCCGGGCGACGCCCTGCCCGCGCCCGCGTCGCCCACCGCCGCTTCGGCACCTTCGGGCGGCGCGACCGTGCGCTTTCGCGACATCGCGGTTGCTGCCGAGGCTCCCGGCACCGCGCTCCCCAAACCCGGCTGGCAACCCGTGACCGACCCGCTGCTCGGGCTCACGCTCGCCGTCCCCGGTCCCGGCGGGTTCGATGCTGCCTGGGTCCGGCAGCAATTCACCGCCAACCGGCTGATCGGCGAAGACATCACGCTCGACCGGGTGGCGGCGCTGGTCCAGTCGATCAACCTCGCCTTTGCCGCCAACGGCTATATCAACTCGGGCGTCCTGATCGCCGACACCGCCCCCGCCCCCTCCCTCAATGGCGATATCCTTCGCCTCACGCTCGTCCACGGCCGTCTGTCGGGCGCGACCGATGTGCGCTGGGGCGCGGGCGGGGCAAAGGGCCTGTCGGCGGGCTATGCCATCGCGCGGATGCGCGACGCAAAATCGGTCCCGCTCGATGCGGTCGCGGTCGAGCGCAGCTTTCGCCTGCTGGCCGAAGACCCGGCGATTTCGACAATCAAGGCCGACCTCGTCCCAGGCGCACGTCCGGGCGAGGCCGGGCTGGCGCTGACCGTCGATCCCGCCCGCCGCGCCGACGCCTATGTCAGTTACGGCAACAGCCGCTCGCCCGCCATCGGGGGAACGCGCGTCGCGGTGGGCGGCTACATCCGCAACCTGTTCGCCTCCGGCGATGTGTTCAGCATGGAAGCGGGCCTGACCGCCAAACGCCCCGATGTTTCGGGCAGCTATGAAACGCCCTTCATCACGCCACGCCTGTCGCTGTCGCTGCGCGCCTCGCTCAACGAGGCGTCGGTGGTCGACCGCCCGCTGGTCCCGCTCGACATCCGCGCGCGCGATGTGGGGATCGAGGGCGGCCTCGCCTGGCGGGTTATCGGCGAGCCGCTGACGCCGCGCGGCCCCGGCCAGTGGCGCGCCGCGCGCAGCCTCAGCCTCGGTGTCCGCATCGGCCACCGCGAAACCGAAACCTTCTTGCTCGGTCAGCCCTTCTCGTTCAGCCCCGGCTCGGTCGACGGACGCTCGCGGCTGACGGTCATGCGGCTGACCGCCGATTTCGTCGAACGCGGCATCAGCAAGGTAACGGCATTGTCTTTCACGCTGACGCAAGGGCTGTCGGGCACCCGCTCGACAATCCCCGGCGTCGCCTCGCCCGACCCCAACTTCCGGTCCTACCTCGCGCAGCTCAGCCATGCGCGCCGTCTGACCCCCGGTGGCCTCGAGCTACGCCTGCGCCTCACCGGCCAATGGGCCGACGGTCTGCTCTATTCGGGCGAGCGGCTGTCGGTCGGCGGCGAATACACCGTGCGCGGCTATCGCGAGACGCTGGCGCTGGTCGATACCGGCGTGGTCGGCTCGGTCGAACTGGCACAACCCTTCAGCCTGTCGCGCAGCGGCCGCGATGCCAGGGGGACCGACTGGGGCGCGTTCTCGCTCTCGGCCTTTGCCGACGGCGCGTTGCTCCGGAACCGTCGCGATCCGCAGCCGGTCCCTGACCGCCTCGGCAGCGTCGGCGCGTCGCTGGCCTGGGTGCCGTCGGAGGCGATCTCGGCACGCGTCACCTATGCCCGCGCGCTTGTCGATGCCGTGCCTGTCGGCAGTCGCGACCTGCAGGACCGCGGCTTCCAGTTCCGCCTGACGCTAAGGCCGTTCCTGCTGTTCCGTTAGAACCACGGCGCGCCCGTTACCTTGGCGGTCTCGCAGCTCATCGCCGTCCAGCCCTTTTCCTTCAGATAACCGGCATTGAGCGCGGACGCGGTGCAATAGATTTGCCGCTTGCCGTCCTGGAACAGGTCGATGTCGATCCTGACCGACAGCGGCTTGGCGGCGAGCGTATCCACCGCCGTGTCGAAATTGGCGAACTGCTTGCACGATGCCGATGGCTTGCCCTTGGCCTCGCCGCAGTTCCATTCGACGATGGGATAATAGAGATACGGCCCCCGCACCGAACCACCGGGCACGTCTATGATTTCGTCGGTCTGTTCGATCGCCAGAAAGCCCTTCATTGCGACGCACCGCGCGCCGACATCGCATTTGTCGGCATCGGGTGTATCGGTGAACACAGGCTTCATCGTGCCGCCATAGCCGAACACCGGGCCGCCGGGGACCGGCGTGAGGCGCGCATCCATCAGGACATCGCCATTCGACGAATCCGCCGCGTTGATCATCGCGACGCGCACCGCCAGCGTCAGCACCGCCTTGGCCCCATCGCCGTCGCGGTAGAGCGTGACCTGTTGCGGCGACTGCACGACGATCACCGATCCGCGTGTTGCCGAAATCGCATTGATCGCGGCCAGCGACACCGCGAGGAAAAACCCCGCTGCCCCGATGGTGATCTGCTTGTACCACCGCTCGCGCTCCTTGACGCTGAGGAGCTTGTCGTTGTCGTCGTCGGCCATGAATGTGGCGATCTCGTCGATCATCGGCTGTCCCCCATCGCTTGCCGCGAATGTAGCGAAAGGTTACGCTGCGGCGACGCCATCGTCGAGGGGGAGAAACCGGTTGAAAAACACCATCGCCAGCCTGGCCGTTTTCGCGACTGCCACGCTTCCCGTAACGCCGCTCGCCGCCCAGTCCTACCCGCTCGAAATCGTCCAGTTCGTCGGCGGGCTCGACCAGAATGTCGAGTTCAGCGTGCCCGCCGCGGTCGTTTACGACGGCGATGGCAAGCCATTGTTCAAGGCGTCGCGCGCCTTTCTCCTGACCAAGACCGGCAACGCGTCGGGCCGCGTGTTCGCCTGGGACCTGACCAGCAAGCGCGTCCGGGTGAGTCTGGCGGGCAAGCCGCAGATGTGGCTCGCGTGCAGCGAGCTGAAGGGCATGGCGCTCGCCTGTTCGACGACACTCCGCATCGCCAGCGACGGCGCGCTGGTGGTGTCGGGGACCGGCACCGGCGGCCCGATCCGCGGGACCGGATCAGGCGAACCGACGGCAGAGGCCCTCGCGCGGCTGCCGAATTGCCCCGGCGATCCACGCTGTCCGTAAACGACGGTCAGGATTTGAGGAAATTGGCGGAGCGGCAGGGATTCGAACCCCCAACGGATCGCCTGCGATCCGGACAACAAAGACTCCCGGGGTTCGCGACAAGCCTCGTTCGACGCACATCCACCGCAAGGCGAGAGGAATTGGCGGAGAGGCAGGGATTCGAACCCTGGGTACCCTCACGGGCACGCCGCATTTCGAGTGCGGTGCTTTCGACCACTCAGCCACCTCTCCGCAGAGGTCGGACGCGCTGGGGAACAGCGCACCGGCGAAATCGAAGCGCGGCGCATAGCGTCCGTGCTGCGACTTGCCAAGGGGATGCTTGTCTATTGCGGCGAAGCCCTTAAATTGACGTTATGAACATTGCATCGCAGCATAGCGGCAAGCAGATCGCCCCACCCGTCGCCAAGGCCCGGTTCGGGCTGGGCGAAGTGGTGAAGCACCGCCATTTCGAGTTCCGCGGCGTGATTTTCGACGTCGATCCGGTCTTTGCGAACAGCGAGGAATGGTATGAGTCCATTCCCGAGGCGATCCGCCCGCGCAAGGACCAGCCCTTCTATCACCTGCTCGCCGAAAACGCCGAGTCGAGCTATGTCGCGTACGTCAGCCAGCAAAATCTGGTGCCCGACGACAGCGAGGAACCGGTGGAGCATCCCGGCATCGCGGGGATGTTCGACGCATTCGACGGGGTACGCTACCCGGTTAAGGCCGCGCGCAAGCACTAAACCGCGCTTGCACCTACCCCCGCGCACCGACATAGCTTGTCACCATGTCGGGGGCGTTGTTCAGCGAGTATTTCTTGGACGAGGGGGTCCGGACCACATCGGCGTGGCAAGACCTGAACGACGCGCGACTTGCCGATATCCGCACTGTCATTTCCCCGCTGATCGACGATTTCGACCACCGCGCTGCCCCTAGCGAAGCCAATACCGAGCGCGACCTGATCGACAAAATGCTGACCCTGCTCGGTTGGGAATTCAGCGTTCAGGAGAAAGCAAACCAGAAGGGCCGCAGCGACGTTCCCGACTATCTGCTGTTTCTGGATGCCGCCGCAAAATCGGTCGCCACGCGCAGCACCAAAGTCACCGAACGCTATGCCCAAGGGGCGACCATCGTCGAAGCCAAGGCGTGGGATATTGCGCTCGACAAATCCGAACCCGGCCACGCGGGCGCACCTTCGACACAGGTGTTGCGCTACCTCGGCACTGTCGATGTCCAGTCGAACGGCGGCATTCGTTTCGGCATCCTGACCAACGGGCGATTGTGGCGGCTTTACGATCACAAACACCGCTCGCGGCTGGAGGGCTATGTCGAGATCGACCTGACCAAAGCGATGACCGACGATGAGCAGCTCCGCCTGTTTCTGATTTTCTTCGCACGCGCCGCCTTTGTGCCTACCCTCACTGGCAAGACCCCGCTGACCCGCGCGCTTGAGGACAGCCGCAGTTTCGAGGCGCGCGTCACCGATGCGCTGGCGGACAAGGTGTTCGGCTCCGTGTTTCCGGCGCTGGCGGGCGCGCTTGCCGCCAACGATCCTCAGCGCCCCGCCGTCCCCGATACGGCGTATTTCGGGCAGTTGCGCGAAGCGGCACTGACGTGGCTCTACCGTTTGTTGTTCGTGCTTTATGCCGAGGACCGCGACCTGTTGCCGACCCGCCAGCGACGCGACGGTCTGCGCGAAATGCGGAAGGAAGTGGCGTTCGCCATCGACAATCGCGAGGGGCTGAGCGAGCACCCCGAAAACGACCGCGACTTGCGGAGTTTGTGGCACAAGATCGATGTCGGCGACCGGGGTATCGGCCTGCCGCCGTATAATGGCGGGCTGTTCAAGGATGGCCGCTCGCCGCTGCTCGACCGCAGCCTGATCCCTGATGTCGATTTCGCGCCCCTGCTCGACGCCCTCTCGCGCGAAACAACGGGCGACGCCCCCCGCCTCATCAATTACCGCGACCTGTCGGTCCAGCATCTGGGCAGCGTGTACGAACGGCTGCTGGAATTCGATCTTGCCGAACTCGACGGACGCATCGTCGCCCGTCCGCAGACTTTCGCGCGCAAAACGTCGGGCAGTTATTACACGCCCGAAGAGCTGGTCATGCTGGTCATCCGGCGCACCATCGGGCCGTTGCTCGATGAAAAGCGCGCGATTTTCGCCAATGTCGTCGGCGAAAAGGCGCGCACCAAACAGGCGAAGGACAATCCCGAATTCCCGCTCGCTGCCGTCGCTGGTTACGATCCCGCCACCGCTTTCCTGACCCTGCGGATCTGCGATCCGGCGATGGGGTCGGGCCATTTCCTCGTCAGCCTCGTCGATTATCTCGCCGATCAGGTGATGCTGGCGACGACCGATGCGGCGGCGTTGGTCGGCTTCGGCGATTATCGCTCGCCCTTGCTGGACCGGCTGGAGAGCATCCGCGCGCGCATCCGCGAACAGGCCGACGCCAATGGCTGGCGTGTCGAGGACGCGCAACTGATCGACCGGCAGCTCGTCCGCCGGATCATCCTGAAACGCGTCGTCCACGGCGTCGATAAAAACCCGATGGCGGTCGAACTGGCCAAATTGTCGCTGTGGCTGCACACGTTCACGGTCGGTGCGCCGCTCAGCTTCCTCGACCACCATCTGCGGTGCGGCGACAGTCTGTTCGGGGAATGGGTGGCGTCGGGCATGGACCGGCTGGAACGCGGCGGGTTGTTCAAGGGCGACGAGCTGTCCGCCGCCGAACGCGCGATCACCGAGATGCAGCAGGTCGAGGAGATTACCGACGCCGACATCGGCGAGGTTCACGAATCCGCCCGCAATTTCGATGCAGCCCGCGCCAAGATCGCGCCGCTCGAACGCTATTTCAGCCTGCTACAGGGCTATCGATGGCTGGAGGGGACCGCCGACGACGCCCGCAAAAAAGCGCGCGCCGTCGAAAAAGAGGCGGCGCGGACGAACGACACCGACGAAGCGATGCGGCTGACCCGGCTTGCCTGGGATTTAAAGCGCAAGGGGTCGGCGCTCGACGCCCTGCTCGACGGCGATCTGGGCGAACCCGATGCCGTGCTCGACATGTGCTATGGCCGCATCGGCACGACACGCGTTCCCGGTGCGGACGAAGATGCCGCGCTGGGGCCGTTGATCAAGGCGGTCGGCATCGCCGCCGATGCCAATTTCCTCCATTGGGAACTCGCCTTTCCGACCGTGTGGCAGCACTGGCGTTCGCCCAGCCAGCGGCGCGGCGGGTTCGACGCGATCATCGGCAATCCGCCGTGGGACCGGATGAAAATGCAGGAGGTCGAATGGTTCGCCAGCCGTCGCCCCGACATTGCCCGCGCCACCCGCGCCGCCGACCGGACGCGGATGGTCGCCGCGCTGAAAAGCAATGGCGATCCGCTGGCCGACCAATACGACCGGGCCAGCGAGATGGCGGCGCTCGCCAGCCGGATGGCCAATCTTCGGGACGGTCAATACCCGTTGCTCGGGCGCGGCGACACCAACCTGTATTCGCTGTTCGTCGAGGCGGCGCAGCGGCTGGTCAATCCCGGCGGCATCGTCGGCCTGCTCGTGCCCAGCGGCATTGCCGGCGATCTGGGCGCGAGCGCGTTTTTCCGGTCGATCAGCACGACGGGGCGATTGGGCGCGCTGCTCGATTATGCCAATCGTCCAGCCCCCGGCCTTCCCGAATTTTTCACCGACGTCGATAGCCGCTTCAAATTCTGCGCGCTGGTGTTTGGCGGGGCACAGCGGACCTTTGCGGCGGCACAGTGCGGGTTTTTTCTCGGCACGACCAACGACACGGCGCTGGCCGATGCAACCTTCCCGCTCGCCCCCGCCGATTTCGCCGCCGTCAATCCGAACACCGGCACGGCCCCCGTGTTCCGCACCGTCCGCGACGCCGACCTGACCACGGCCATCTATGCGCGGCTGCCGGTGCTGGTGAAGCATCAGCAGGCCGAGGAGAAGTCGGCGGCCCCCGATCCTCGCGCCGTTGTGGGCGACCTGCTGGGGGGACCGGCGCAAAAGAAGGCGAGCGTCAGTCTGTGGCCGGTGCGCTATCTCCGCATGTTCGACATGACCAACGACAGTCATTTGTTCCGCAGCCGGGCTGAGCTGGAAGCGGACGGCTGGTATCCGGTCGCGGGCGGACGGATGAACAAAGGAACGGCGGAGGCAGTGCCGCTTTACGAAGGAAAGATGGTTCAGGCCTTCGATCACCGTGCCGCAAGCGTCACCGTCAACGCTGACAATCTTCATCGACCCGGCCAGCCCGAATCGGCCACACCCGAACAACACGCCGACCCCGACTGGCTGCCCGACCCGCAGTTCTGGGTGGACGCCGCCAACGTCTCCGAAGGCGGTGTCGAACGCTGGTGCATCGGGTTCAAGGACGTCACCGCCCCAACCAACATGCGAACCATGATCGCATCGATGGTCCCTTTTGCCGGTTATGGAAACACGCTCCCGGTTTTACTGCTGCCTGATCCGGTCGATAGTGCGTTGGTGCTCGCCAACCTCAATGCTTTCGCGCTCGATTATGTCGTGCGCCAGAAAGTGCAGGGCCAGCACGTCAACTGGTACATTGTCGAACAGCTCCCCGTCATCCCGCCTGCCGCTTACGACAGCAACTTCGGTGCGATGAGCGCGCGTCAAATCGTCGCGCGCGAGGTGCTGCACCTCACCTATACCGCGCATGACATGGCCCCGTTCGCGCGCGACATGGGGTATGTCGATGGCGACGGGGCGGTGCTGCCGCCCTTTGTCTGGGACGACGCCGACCGGCGGCAACGCCGCGCGAGGCTCGATGCGCTGTATTTCCACCTCTATGGCCTGTCGAAAGCGGATGCCGAGTACATCCTGTCGACCTTTCCCATCATCGAGCGCCACGACATGCGCGACCATGGCCGGTATCTGACCCGCGACCTTATCCTCGCCCAGATGGACGCGCTGGCGGCGGGCGATGCGGATGCGGCGATCGTGGTGCGGTGACGCACAAGAAAGGGGACATCCGGGTGGATGTCCCCTTTTCGTGGTTCGTTTGAGTTAAGTCCGCCGTGGCAAAGCCACGTCGTCGGTCGGGTCGCTATCGCGCCCGCCGTCCGGGCCTATGCGTGTCCGTGGCTAGCGCCGCTAGCCACGGCCGCAAACGGCCTTAGTACTTCACGCGAAGGCGGACGTAGTAGAACCCGCCGTTGATGCCGAACGGTCCGCCCGAACGCGGGTAGACCTGGCCGTCGTTCAGCCCGCCCGACAGCGCGTAGATCGGGTTCACCGGCGATGCCGCGATCTTGTCGGGATAGACGTTGAACAGGTTGTTCGCGCCCACCGTCAGCGTGAAATGATCGGCAAAGGTGTAGCTCGCGTCGAGGTCGAACAGCGTCTTGGCACCGAAGATCTGCGACGGCGGCGCCGTGGTCGCACCGGCAACCGGGGCCACCAGGTTATACTCGAGCGCGTTCGACCAGCTGCCATAATAGTTGGCACGGGCGTTGACCGAGAAACCGCCGACCTGCCACCCGGCCGACGCAGTGATGCGGTGCTGGGGAGCCAGGTTGGCGATGTTGTACTGCTGCTGCAGGCTGACCAGCTGGGTGCCGGTCGTCGTCAGCTTGATGTTCTTCGACTTCAGGTTGTTGTAGCTGTACGCCAGCGTGAAGTTCAGCGGACCGCCCATCAGCTCGGTGCGGTAGTTGGCGACCGCCTCGATCCCCTTCGACGACACATCGAAGCCGTTGGTGAAGTAGTTGACGACACCGCCGAGGCCGACCGTCGCGAGCGCGGGCAGCGCCGTGATGTTCGCCGCGGTCACCGTGTAGTTCTGCGAGATGCCGATGCGGTTCTTGATCTCGATGATATAGCCATCGACCGTCAGCGACAGGCGGCTCGTCGGCTTCAGCACGATACCCGCGCCGAAGTTGGTCGAACGTTCGGGTGCCAGCGACCCCGCGCCATAGAATTGCGCGATCGCGCTCGTCGTCGGATAGGTGCCGGTCTGCACCTGGTTGCCGCCGAGGAAGTTCGTCGTCACGACCTGGGTGTTGTTCTGGCCCGGCGACGGTGCGTGGAACCCGGTGCCGACCGTCGCGCGCAGCGAGACCGCGTCGGACACGCGCCACAGCGCATTCGCCTTGCCGACGACGACGCCGCCGAAGGTGTTGTAGTTCTCGTAACGACCCGCAAGGCCGATGGTCAGCGCCTTGGTCACATCGGCTTCGGCCCCCACGTAAATGCCCCAGTTCGACTGCGTCGCCGCGCCCGCAAAGTTCGGGCTGACGCCGCCATAGCCGCTCGCGGCAGGACTCTGGGTCGCGGTGATGCCGGCGGCGGTGTAAACCGCAGGGGTCGCGCCGACGGCCGGGGTCACGAGGTTGTAGAGCGTCTGCGAAGCGTACGGCCCAGCGGCATAGGACTGCACATCGCCGACCGTCTTTTCATAACGTTCGCGGCGATATTCGGCACCCGCCGACAGCGTGATCGGGCTGTCGAAGCCGACTTCGAGCGGATAGGTGAAATCGGCGTTGAGCACCGTTTCGCCCTGGATCAGCTTGCCGAACTTGAAGCTCGTCTGGCTCTGCGGACCGAACGACGCCGACAGCGAATTGGTCATCGACAGGTCGAGCGAGTTGCGGCTCAGCGACGCCGAAATGTCATAGGTAAAGCCGCTGTCCGACTTGCCCTTGAACCCCAGCGTCCCATAGGCTTGGTCGACCACGCCGATAAAGCGCGGCGTGAAACCGCCCGGATAGACCGTGGCGAAGCTGAACGTGTTCGCGTCGTTGACGAACCCGCCGGTCGGGCAGGTCGCGACGCTGGCGGCGGGGCACGCCGTCAGGAAGATCGGGTTGAACGATCCGTTGCGGTTCAGCGTCACCGTCGAGTTCGACGTGCCATCGAAGCGGACGAAGCCGCCATTGGTCTGCGACGGACGATAGTTGAAGCTCTGGTTGGTGTCGCTGTGCGCCAGATTGCCGGTGAAATAGATCTGGCTCTGCGCGCCGACGTCGACCGCGGCGTTGAGGAACAGCTTGTACCCGGTCCCCGGCGACGTGCCCCAGATCTGCGCCGGGTTCGGCACCGCAACATTGGGCAGGTTCGCCTGGATGGTGATCGCACTGGCGCGCGTCACGCCGCGGCTGGTCTGGCCCTGGTCGTACCATTCGCCGGCCAGGCTGATAAAGCCGCGGTCGCCGATCTTCAGCCCGCCATAGCCCGACAGGATCTTGCTGACGCCGTCGCCGCGATAGGTCTTGCCGTACAGGCCCTGTGCCTCGAAACCTTCGTCGTTGCGGATCGCATAGTTGAGCACGCCCGCCAGCGCGTCGGCGCCGTATTGCGCGGTCGCGCCGTCGCGCAGAACCTGCAGGTTCTTGATCGCGATCGTCGGGATGTTGCCGATATCCGACCCCTGCGAGCCGAACGACAGCGCCGTGTCGGCACCGGTGTACACATTGACCAGCGCCGAGCGGTTATAGCGCTTGCCGTTGATCATCACGAGGATCTGGTCGGCACCCAGCCCGCGCAGCGACGGTGCGCGCACAAAGGTCGAGGCGTCCGAAATCGTGTTCTGCGGCACGAAGAACGACGGCACCAGGTTCTTGATCGTGTCGAGCATGTTGACCTGCGGGCTCGCGGCCAGGTCGGTCGCGCCGATCACGTCGATGGGCGACGCCGAATCGGTCACCGAACGATCGGTACGACGCGTGCCGATAACGATGATGTCCTGTCCGGCGGGCGCTTCCTCGGCCGCCTGCGGCGTGGCCTGCGGTGTCTGGGCGAAGGCCGGAGCCGAAACCATGGCCGCAGCCGAAAGCGAAGCGAGCATCAGCGCGCGATAGGAAATCATTTTGGCCATCCCCGAATATATGTCGTGCCCCCGTTGAGGCCGATACGGCTAAATGCGGGGGACAAGCATCGATTGCAATAAAGTGTCGAACGGATTGCATCGATTGCAAGAACTGTGTTGCCGGGGAGACACAGGTGCGGCGCGGACGGTGGATTGTTGCGCGGGGGACGGGGCATATCGGGACAGGGCGTGTGCGCGAGTCACACTGCTAGCGTAACAGTGCGGGCTTTGTCGGCGTGACATCTCGCTCCATTATGGACGGACTTTCCTCGAAACTGATTGCATCGCTGAATCGTCGACCGTAGGCGTTTGCAAGCCCAGTTTTCAGGATAAGTGGTGGTGAAGTTCATCGAGGACCAGACTGCCCAAAAACTGCGGGGTGGCTATTATACGCCGCTTGACCTCGCCGCTTTCATTTCTCGATGGGTCCGAGACTTGGAGCCAAAGCGGGTCTTAGAACCGAGCTGCGGTAACGGTGCTTTTTTCCAGGCGATGGGTGATGTGGGCGGTTTCGGCGAGGCCAAGGTCATTGGCTTCGAGCTAGATGCGGCTGAAGCCCGCAAGGCTTCGCAGAAGGCGAATGAAGCCGGTCTTCCGAACGTCGATGTCCGCGCAAGTGATTTTCTTGCTTGGGCAATTGGCAATATGGAAGAGGGCGGCGAGCGGTTCGACGCCGTAGTCGGTAACCCGCCGTTCGTTCGGTATCAGTTTCTCCCACCTGCGTTTCAGGCGCGTGCTGGTCGCATCTTCGATCAGCTCGACCTCAAGTTTACAAAGCACACCAATGCGTGGGTTCCGTTCATCTTGGCATCGATGTCGTTGCTCCGCCCAGGTGGGCGACTTGCGATGGTCGTCCCTGCAGAGATCATTCACGTTACACACGCGCAATCATTGCGTAGGTACCTCGGCAAAGAATGCCGCCGCCTCGTCATCGTCGATCCCGAAGAACTGTGGTTCGACGGCACCTTGCAGGGCGCGGTGATCCTGATGGCTGAGAAGCGCAGTGGGCCGAGGCAGAAGGCCGAGGGACTCGGCATGGTTCCGGTGCGCGGTCGCGAGTTTCTTCGTCGCTCCCCGGCGGAACTCTTCGCCGCGCCACAGTCGATCAACGGCAAGACGGTCGCCGGAAAATGGACTCGGGCGCTGCTTGACCTTGAGACGCGGGACCTTTTCGATGAGTTGGAGCGCCACCCCGACGTCCACCGGTTTGAAGATATCGCGCGAGTCGACGTCGGTATCGTGACTGGTGCGAACAAGTTCTTCCTTGTCTCCGATGAGGTCGTCGAGACGTACGGACTCGGAAAGTACGCCCACCCAATGTTTGGTCGGAGCGAACACTGTCCTGGCGTGATCTACGACCAGAGGCAACACGCCGCCAATGCCGAGAAGGGTAACCCAACCAATTTCCTGTGGTTCGACGATGCTCCAGCTAAGATGAAAAGTGGGCCGCGCCGATACATCGAGTTAGGGGAGCGTGAGAGCCTGCACACCCGCTACAAGTGTCGCATCCGAGCGCCGTGGTACAAAGTGCCATCGGTCTACTCGACCGAAATTGGTATGTTGAAACGGTCGCACAACACCCCTCGCCTGATCCTCAACCGTGTCGGTGCCTACACAACGGACACGGCCTACCGCATCCGCACCACCGACGTCGCGGGCGAGCGGCTCGTTGGCTGCTTCCTCAATCCGCTGACTGCACTCAGCGCAGAGCTGGAAGGCCGCCACTACGGTGGGGGCGTGCTGGAGCTGATCCCGTCCGAGATCGAGAGGCTCATGATCCCACTGCCTGCGAATGCGGACATAGATATTGAGGCTCTGGATACTTCCATCCGCACCCGCCCCACGCACGAGACGCTCGAACGACAGGGTAACGCAGTTCTCGGCGCTCTCGGCATATCGGCGGCGAAGCAAGCGAGCGCGCTGGAGGGGTGGCGGAAGCTCCGCGATCGACGGCACCGCACGTCTACCGAGGCGCTTGACGCCTAATTGATCTCAATCACAAAGCGGGCTTGCGGATTGAAAGGCTGGTATAGCCTCAACGAGCGACCGACTAACCCCGGCTGCTTTATGTGACTGGTCGCACTGGCCCAGTGTAGGCCAGTTGTATAGTTTCCTTGGCCTGCTGCCCACGTCGGTTTGTGACTCAGAGACAGGTCGAAGTCGCCTACATACACACCCGCGATGATCAGTGAAATTGGAACGCCTGCCACATCTTTCTGTTTGGCGGCATCATACACCCAAATCAGTTGTGAAAAGACTTGGTTGCGGAAGTATGTCTTCTGGTCGATTGTCTGGCCATTCACTTGGTATCCCGCCTGCGTCAATCTCAGCACCCCTGGAACATTACTGCTCTGATTGAGCTGCAAGTCCGAAAATGGGAGGCTTGGTTTTACCCAAACCAACTGACCAAATGTCGGTGGGGCGAAGACAGTGAGCGCGCCGCCGCCCATAATGGGTGGCTTCGGCTTCCGGGGCTTCTTCTTTGGGGCAGGGGTTAGCGGAAGGCTAATCGGTAGCTTACTTGTCTGAGGTCCCTGTTTGCCTGCACCGTAAGCGGTCTGCGTCTTCGGGTTTCGCTCGTCCTCCAGCAAGCCCTGCCTCATCAAATCGATTATCTGGCGACCTGAGATGATCGGGAAACAATGAACCGGGTGGTTAGCTACAAGGTCCTGAAAGCCGTTGAGAAAGCTATCGACAAAGTCGTTGTCTGACTGACTGTTCAGATCGAGCTCGAGGTCGGCGCCAGCCTCGATGTTATTGAACAGGCCAGCGTGCGTGAGATTCGCGCTGCCGATAACCGCCCGCGCCCGAGCGTTGCCCTTTGCCAAAAAGAGTTTGGGATGGAAGATGCGGCTCCGGGTGGCCGTGTCCACGCCGTACAAGGTCACACCGAGCCGTAACAGTGCAGCTAGCGCCTGCGCGGTGGTCGAGCCGTTTCTCACGCCAATAAAGGCCTGGCACTGCCCGGCGACCGGCGCCAGCACCGCTGAAACGGCACCTACGCCTGCCGCATTGGCGAATGCCGAAGACAAAAGTAGTTCTGTCATCCAAGGCTCACCGACCAGAGAGGTCAACTGATGCACATGCCGATGACCTGCGGTCACAGGCTGAAAAATTGGTCGAACTTGTGCCATGTCGCGCCACTTTGTTGAGCGGCGTTACTAATGGGGAAATATCAAGCTTGCCACCCTTCTATTCATAGAACTTATCCACCGTTTTGACGCCGCCGATCTTGTCTTGAACGACACGCTGGCCGATACATTGACCCGCGCCGAGCTGGGCTTTCCGGCACCGGTCGAGGGAGGCGATGCAGACGGCGATGACTGACCTGTTCGGCAATCCCGACGGCCATAACCCGTTCAACGCGCAGCACAGCCTGTTCGGCGATTCCGAGAACCTGATCCCGCACCCCAAAGCACCCGACATCCTGCCCGACCCGGACAGGGTGCGCGAAAAACTGCTCGTGCTGCTGGACATGGCGCGCACCGCCGAACGCATGCCATGGACCGAGCGCAAGGCGCGGATGTGGCAGATCGTCTTTCCGCAAATGGCCAACTGGCTGCCCGAGCACGAGCGCGACCAGCTGCGCTTCGAATTCGCGCAGGAACTGGAACGGCTGAAGCTGGCTGCCTGACACGAAGAAAGCGCTTTCCTACACATTTTGTTTCCTCTATGTTCCCTTTCAATCTGGAAAGGCGCGGTGCACGACCGATTCGGGCACCGCCGGAAACGTGTTTCAGGTGTGACCTTTGTGACCTTTGCTCTCCGGCAATTGAGGAGCCATGCCCAACGTCGTTCTTGACAGCCGCCCTGCCCGTCCGTATCGGCACCGCTTTCCCGGCGGGTTCGCTCCTCGGGGCAACACTCTTTGACTTGAAAGTAGAGCCATGTTCGCCATCGTGCGCACGGGCGGCAAGCAGTATCGCGTTGCCGCTGGAGACAAGATCGTCGTCGACCGCATGGACGGCGAAGCGGGTGCGCGCATCACGCTGGGCGACGTCCTGTTCACCTCGACCGGCGAAAGCGGCCTGACCGTCGCTGCCGAGATCGTCGCGCAGGCCAAGGCCGACAAGGTCATCGTCTTCAAGAAGAAGCGTCGCCACAATTATCGCCGTCGCAACGGCCATCGCCAGCAGCACACGATCCTCCAGATCGTGAGCGTCGGCGCGGCCGAGGAAAAGAAGGCGGCCCCCAAGAAGGCAGCGAAGCCCAAGGCTGAAAAGGCCGACGCGGCACCTGTCGAAGCAAGCGCGGAGTAAGGCGAGATGGCACATAAGAAAGCTGGCGGTTCGACGCGCAACGGTCGCGATTCGGCCGGTCGTCGTCTCGGCGTCAAGAAGTTCGGCGGCGAGCATGCGCTGGCCGGCAACATCCTCGTCCGTCAACGCGGCACCCGCGTGTGGCCGGGCCGCAATGTCGGCTGTGGCAAGGACCACACGCTGTTCGCGCTCGTCGAAGGCCGCGTGGCATTCCACCTTGGCAAGCTCGGCCGAAAGTATGTCTCGGTCGATATGCCGATTGCGACAGCAGCGGAATAACCGGCGGTCCGGAATACGGGTCGCCTCAAGGGTGACCCGAAGACCAGCTAAGGCAGGTCGTGAGGGAGCAAGGGTTACCCTCCTCCCCTGAAAGACTAACTCCCTCGAAACGTCAGCGCGGTGTCACAAAGCACCGCTACTGGCGCGGTCAAGGAGAGTTAAAGTGTTCATAAGAACCGAAAATCTGCTGCTGCGGCCCGGCTGGACCGAGGACGCGCCCGAGCTTTATGCGGCGATCGCGCGCGAGGAAGTCGCCTATACGCTCGCGCGGCTCCCCTGGCCCTATACGCTCGACCATGCCCGCGCCTGGCTCGACCGGCCCCGCGCTGCCGACGACGCGCACCTCCTCATCTACGAGCGGACCGGTAATGCGCCGCGCCTGATCGGCGGGATCGGGCTGGCTCCCGACGGGCACGACGTCGAGCTGGGCTACTGGATCGTGCCGTCGCACTGGGGTCGCGGCTTTGCGACCGAGGCAGGCCGCGCCGTCATCGCGATGGCGCGCGACACGCTGCGCCTCGACCGGCTGGTGTCGGGGCATTTCGTCGAGAACCCTGCCTCGGGTCGCGTGCTCCGCAAGCTCGGCTTCGCGGCGACCGGCACCACCGACCTGCGCTACTGCCTCGCCCGCGACGCGATGCTGCCCTGCGTCGGGTTCAGCCTCGACCTCGAACCGATGCGGCTCGCCGCCTGAACGCACGACGGTCGCCCTCGAGTTCGGCAAACGGAGCGTAGCCGCAGCGTTCGGCAACCCTGGCCGAGGCGATGTTGCCGTGGTCGATCATGCAGCGCGTCTCGGCGATCCCCGCCGCATCGGCCCAGCCGGTGACGGCGGCGATGACCTCGCTCGCAATGCCCCTGCCCCAGCTGTCGGCGGCGAACGCCCAGCCCGCTTCGGGATAGCCTTCGAGTTCGGCAATCCCGCGCTTGAAGTCGGACAGGCCGGCAATGCCCAGGAAGCCCCCGTCGGCGCGGTCGATCACTGCCCAATTGCCATAGCCGGTCAGCGCCCACATTCCCGCCGCCTGCCCGAACTTGGGCCAGGCGACATCGCGCGGACGCGGCTGCCCGCCGATGAACGCGGTCACCCGCGGGTCTTCCCACATCGTCGCATAGGGTTCCCAGTCGGCCATCGTCAGGCCGCGCAGGGTCAGGCGTTCGGTCGTCAGCGTCGGGGCGTCCATGCCCCGATCGTTACGCCGCCAGCGCCACCTGCGGCAAGTTGGCCGCGGCAAAGTCGCTGTCGTATTTGCCGATCAGCGCGCGGTCGTCGTGGTTCCACGGGTGGAAGCCCGGCAGGAAGAACGCCGCCCAGGGCAGGAACAGCCGGCGCATGATCCCCGGCGCACCGAACAGATACCATGCCAGCCGCGCCTTCGCCTTCCCGCCGGTGATCCCGTCCTGCGACAGCAGGTCGAGCGTTCCCGCCCAGCGCTTGGTCCAGAATTTGAAGCTGACAATGGTCATCATCATCGACTTGACCCTCCAGCGCTTGCCTCTGCTCCAGTCGCGCGTCGCGTGCAGCCAAGTGTCATAGGCGACGCCCTTGTGCTCGATCTCCTCGATCGCATGCCAGCGCCACATATCGGCAAGCTCGCGGTCGGCCCCTGCGAACATCTTGTCGTCGGCCAGCATCATCTGTGCCATGATCGCGGTGTAATGCTCCAGCGCCATCGTGACCGCGAGGTTGAGAATCTCGGGCCGCCCCTTGGTCAGCGCCAGCGTGTCGACGACGACCTGTTCGAGATGGTCGATCTTGTAACCCGCGTCGCTGACCCGCTTGTTGAACGAGACATGCTCGCGGCTGTGCATGACTTCCTGCGTGATGAAGCTGCGGATTTCGGCGGCGAGCTTGGGCGGCGTGCCGTCGCGGAATGCCTTGACCGATTCGACGAAGAACGCCTCCCCCCTCGGGAACGTGATCGACAGCGCGTTGTGAAATGCCGACCCCACCGGATCGCCGTTCAGCCACCAGCGTTTCTGCGCCAGATCGCGCCCGAAACGGCGGTCGCGCGGGGTGATCGTCAGGTCGGCGGGGGTTTTGGTGGCTACGCTGGCGGTCGTCATGCTAATGGCTCCGGTTCGAGCGTTGAATAGAGCTTACTTACATTCATGTCAATAGTCATTTCCACCGAGCGTAAACGCCTGTCTCCCGACGAAAGCCGCACGGCCGCGCTGGAGGCGGCACGCGAAATCCTGATCGCCGAAGGACCGCAGGCGGTGACGCTCAAGGCCGTCGCCACCAAAGTCGGCCGCACCCATGCGAACGTGCTTCATCATTTCGGGTCGGCGCTCGGCCTGCAAAAGGCGCTGGCCGCGATGCTCGCCGAATCGGTGTGCGACAGCATTGCCGAGACGGTGCTGAGCGCGCGCCGCGGCGAGGCCGACCCGCGCCTGATCGTCGACATGACCTTCGATGCCTTCGACCAGCAGGGCGCGGGTGCGCTGGCGACCTGGATGATCATGTCGGGCAACAAGGACGCGCTCGATCCGATATTGTCGGCGATTCACAACCTCGTCGACGAACTCGCCGATGACAATGAGGACGGGCTGATCAAGGAGGACACGCTGACTTTGGTGCTCATGGCACTCGGCGATGCGCTGCTCGGCAAGCCGATGGCCGACGCGCTGGGCCTTCCCCGCGAGGCCGCGCGCGACATCGCGTACAAGCAGCTGATGGCGTCGCCCGGCGTCATCGCGCGGATGGCGGCGGCCTGACATGCATTTCCTAGACCAAGCCAAAATCTACATGTCCTCGGGCACCGGCGGCCCCGGCGCGGTCGCGTTTCGGCGTGAAAAGTTCATTGAGTACGGCGGCCCCGACGGCGGCAATGGCGGCAAGGGCGGCGATATCGTCATCGAGGCCATCCCCGGCCTGAACACGCTCATCGACTTCCGCTACACGCAGCATTTCCGTGCGCCGCGCGGCAAGGGCGGCGCGGGTTCGAACATGACCGGCGGCGGCGGCAAGGACCTCGTCATCCGTGTCCCCGTCGGCACTCAGGTGCTGAGCGAGGACAAGGAGCACGTCCTCGCCGACTTCACCAAGGCGGGCGAGCGCCGCGTCTTCCTGCGCGGCGGCGACGGCGGGCGCGGGAATGCCAGCTACAAGACCTCGACCAACCGCGCGCCGCGCCAGCACGGTACCGGCTGGCCGGGCGAGGAAGCCTGGGTGTGGCTGCGGCTGAAACTGCTGGCGGACGTTGGACTACTCGGCCTGCCCAATGCGGGCAAATCGACCTTCATCAATGCCGTCACGAACGCGCAGGCGAAAGTCGGCGCCTATCCCTTTACCACGGTGCGTCCCCAACTGGGTGTCGCCACGCATAACCACCGTGAAATCGTAATCGCCGACATCCCCGGCCTTATCGCGGGCGCGGCGGACGGGGCGGGCATCGGCGACCGGTTTCTCGGCCATATCGAGCGGTGCCGCGTGCTGCTCCACCTCATCGACGCGACCGGCGACAACCCGGTCAAGGCGTGGCGCACCGTCCGCAAGGAACTCGACATCTATGGCGCGGGTCTGACCGACAAACCCGAGGTGATCGGTCTGAACAAGGTCGATGCGCTCGACGCCAAAGAGATCAAGGCGATTACGGCCAAGCTCAAACGCGCCACCGGGTGTGAAATCATGCCGATGTCTGGCGCAGCGGGCACGGGGATCGAAGTGGTGCTCGACCGGCTGAGTGACGCCATCCCGATGCCCGAAGAAGTGGCGCGCGCAGCGGGCGAGGTTGAGGGCGAATGGTCTCCGGTGTAGGCTGACGCTCAAGCCGGACGAAGCCGGCAGGAGGACTGCCATGAACAAGCTCGTCGTTGCGTTACTCGCCACTGCCCTTGCCGCCCCGCTGGTGCTCGACGCCGCACCCAAGCCCGATCCCGTCGCCGCCGCGCTCGCCAGCCCGACCCGCCCCGACGCCGACAAGGCGCGCGACGCCGCGCGCAAACCTGGCGAGCTGATGAAGTTTGCGGGCATCAAGCCGGGCCAGAAGGTCGTCGATTTCGTCATGGGCGGCGGTTACGCCACGCGCGTCATGGCTGGCGTCGTCGGGCCGAAAGGCGTGGTCTATGCGTTTCAGCCTGCCGAATTCATCGCATTCCGTGCGGCTTACGGCACCGATCAGGACGCTGTTGCCAAGGCGCTTTCGAACGTCAAACCGCTGCGCTCGTCGTTCGGCGCGCCCGCCATCCCCGAACCTGTAGATGTCATCGTGACCGTCCAGAACTACCACGACCTTTTCCTTGCCCCCTTCCCCGCCGACACCGCCGACAAGGCAACGGCGGCGCTGTTCAAGGCACTGAAGCCCGGCGGCGCGCTGATCGTCGTCGATCATGTCGCCGCAGCAGGATCGGCGCGCGAAGCCCCCGAAAAGCTCCACCGCATTGATCCCGCCTTTGCGCGCACCGAAATCGAAAAGGCCGGGTTCAAGTTCGACGGCGAGGTGAACATTTGGCGGCAAAGCGCCGATCCGCACACCGACAGCGTGTTTTCACCCGCGATCCGCGGCAAGACCGACCAGTTCGCCTACCGCTTCCGCAAGCCGAAATAATGGCCGAGGGCAAGTTCGAGCGCCACCGCCAGCCGTGGACCAGCGCCGAGATCCAGAAGCTGCATCTGCTGGCGAAAAAGGGCATGGCGCTGAAAGCGATCGCCAAAGCGCTGACCCGCAGCGAGGAATCGGTAAAGGATCGCGCCAAGGCCGACGGGCTGGGTATCGCGAAACTGCGGTGACCGCCGTCGATACGCGCCTTGCGGTTTACGGCACGCTGGCACCGGGCAAGCCCAACCATCACCAGCTCGACGGAATGTCTGGAAGCTGGGCGCGCGGAACCGTCCGAGGGCGTCTCGTCAACGCAGGATGGGCGGCAGACGGCGGCTATCCGGCACTCGTCCTCGACCCCGCTGGCGGTATCGTCGAGGTTCAGGTCTTCACCTCGGCCGATTTGCCCCGGCACTGGACACGGCTCGACGCGTTCGAAGGCGCGGATTACCGCCGCGTCGCCGTCACGGTCGCCACCGCTGACGCAGTTGTCGAGGCATGGATTTATGTGGCCGCCGGTTAGCGCCGCTTGAGGCAATTTCCAGCAAGGCCTTGCGGAGAGGCTTTCACGCAATCGCTCGACGCCACCCGCCCCGCATGCGTAAGGGCCATCAAATGCCCTCCCCCCTCGACATCCTCCATTCCACTTTCGGCTACAGCGAGTTCCGGGGTCGTCAGGCCGAGGTCATCGACCGCGTCATGGCGGGGGCGAATACGCTCGCGGTGATGCCCACGGGCGCGGGGAAGTCGCTGTGTTATCAGGTGCCTGCGCTGGCACTCCCCGGCACGTGCGTCGTCGTGTCGCCGCTGATCGCACTGATGCACGACCAGCTGCGCGCCGCCGAAGCGGTCGGCATCCGCGCCGCAACACTGACCAGCGTCGATACCAACCAGATGGAAACCATCGAGCGGTTCAAGTCGGGCGCGCTCGACCTGCTTTACGTCGCGCCCGAACGCGCGTCGGGCGGGGGTTTCCGCGACCTGCTCGACCGCGCACCGCTCGCCTTGTTCGCCATCGACGAAGCGCATTGCGTCAGCGAATGGGGGCATGATTTCCGCCCCGATTACCGCCTGCTGCGCCCGTTGCTCGACCGGTTCGGCCATGTCCCGCGTCTCGCGCTCACCGCCACCGCCGACGCGCACACGCGCGACGACATCCTCGCCCAGCTCGGCATTCCCGACGACGGACTGATCTTGGCGGGGTTCGACCGGCCCAACATTCGCTACGCCATGTCGCCGCGCCAGGGGACCACCAAGCAGGTCTCCGATCTCGTTGCCGCGACCCCCGGCCCCGGCATCGTCTATGTCCAGTCGCGTGCCGGGACCGAGAAGATGGCCGAGGCGCTGGGCGCGGCGACCGGCCGCCCGGTGCGCGCCTATCACGCTGGCCTCGACCCCGCCGTGCGCGCACGCAACCAGTCGGCGTTCGTCGCATCCGAAGACATGGTGATGTGCGCGACGATTGCGTTCGGCATGGGCATCGACAAGCCCGATGTGCGCTTCGTCGCGCACGCAGGACTGCCGAAATCGATCGAGGCCTATTATCAGGAAACCGGCCGCGCGGGCCGCGACGGTGACCCGTCGGTCGCGCATCTTTTCTGGGGCGCGGACGATTTCGCCAAGGCGCGGCAACGGCTGAGCGAAGTTCAGGAGGACCGGCTGCCCGGCGAACGCGCGCGGCTGGCGGCGCTCGGCGGACTGGTCGAGACCGGCGGGTGCCGCCGCGCGGTGCTGCTTCGCCATTTCGGGGAAAGCCCACCCGAGAATTGCGGCAATTGCGACAATTGCCTGTCGCCGCCCGCGCGCACCGACCTGACGCAGCTCGCGCAGAAGCTGTTGTCGGCAGTCTATCGCACCGGTCAGATGTTCGGCGTCGGCCACATTGAGGCGGTGCTGACCGGACAGGCGAACGAGAAGGTCACCAAAGCCGGGCATGACCGGCTGTCGGTCTTCGGCATTGCCGAAGGCGAGGAGGCCGCGCTGATCAAGCCCGTCGCCCGCGCGCTCCTCCTGCGCGATGCGCTCGGCCAGACCGAACATGGCGGTCTCGAACTCGGTCCTTCGGCGCGTGCCATTCTGAAGGGCGAAGCGAGCTTTGAGATCGCGGTCCCGCCCAAGACCGTCCGGCAAAAGCGCCGTGAGCAGGGCGCGGCCAACCCGGTCGGCGATCCGCTATTCGAGGCGCTCCGCACCTGTCGCCGCGACCTTGCCGCCGAGGCCGGTGTACCGCCCTATGTCATCTTCCACGATTCGACCCTGCGCGAGATCGCAGCGGCGCGGCCCGCGACGCTCGGCGAACTCGGGCGGCTGAGCGGGGTGGGCGCGCGCAAGCTCGACGCTTATGGGGATGCATTCCTCGCCGTCGTGCGGCAGTATTGATTTCGGGAGAGGCAAAAATGTTTCGCACACTCGACGACCGCGTTCTGGTCGCGCCGCAAATCGACGCGTCGCAGATCGCCGAGGCGGCGGCGCAGGGGGTGACGCTGGTCGTCAACAACCGCCCCGACGGCGAATCGCCCGACGAACCGCAAGGAGCCGAGATCGAAGCCGCCGCGCGCGCAGCGGGTCTCGATTATGTGGCAATCCCCGTCGGACACGGCGGCTTTTCGCAGCCACAGGTCGATGCGATGCAGGCTGCGCTCGACGGCGCGGCAGGCAAGACGCTCGCCTATTGCCGCTCAGGTACGCGCTCGACTTTGCTGTGGTCGCTGGCGCGCGCCAAGGCGGGCGACGCGCCCGCGACCTTGCACGAAAAGGCCAATGGCGCGGGCTACGACCTGACCCCGGTTGCGGCGTTGATCGATATGCTCGCCGCGAAGAAATGAACTGGCTGCTGCTCCTCGGCTCACTGGTGGGCGTGTTGCTGCTCGCAGGCGCAGCGCATTGGCTGGGCCTCGGCGGCGACGCGCGCATCGACCGCGACGAGGCGGTGCGGCTTGCCGAGGAACAGGGATTTGCCGTCGCTGATGTCGCGCTCGACCGCGCGGGGCTAGCCGCGCTGGTCCGCGACGCGCACGACAATTTCATGCTGATCCGTCGCCACGGCGCGCATTTCGTCGCGCAGCCATTGCGCGATGCCGGACAAGCGCGGCTCGACCACCGGTTTCTGTCGCTGGGGAAAGTCACGCTCGATCTGGGCGATCAAGCAGGCGTGTGGGCGGCGAACCTGCGGCGGATAGCGGCATGACCAAATTCCCCAACCCCGTCGACTACGCGGTCCCCGCGTTCGTCGCGCTGGTCTTTATCGAGATGCTGGTCGTCCGCCGCGCCTTTCGCGAACGGTACGAGGCGCGCGATACGCTGACCTCGCTGGCGATGGGCCTCGGGAGCACGATTGCAGGCGGGCTGACGGCGGGGTTGATCCTGCTGATGTCGGGTTGGCTCAATGCCCATCGCATCGCCGACATCCCCTACGTCTGGTGGGCGTGGATCGCGTGCTTCGTCCTCGACGATTTCAACTATTACATCTTCCACCGGTCGGCGCACCGCATCCGCTGGTTCTGGGCGAGCCACGTCAACCATCATTCGAGCCAGCATTACAATCTGTCGACGGCGCTGCGACAGACCTGGACCGGGTTCATCGCGGTCAGCTTCGTCTTCCGCCTCTGGCCGCTGCTGCTCGGCTTTCCGGTACCGATGCTGCTGCTCTGCGGAGGGATCAACCTGATCTACCAGTTCTGGATTCACACCGAGGTCATCGGTCGCTGCCCGCGCTGGTTCGAGGCGGTGATGAACACCCCGTCGCACCACCGCGTCCACCACGCGGTCAATCCGCGCTACCTCGACAAGAATTATGCCGGCGTTTTTATGGTCTGGGATAAATTTTTCGGCAGCTTCGCGAGCGAGCGGGATGACGAGCAAATCCGCTACGGACTCGTGAAGCAACTGGGCAGCTGGAACCTTCTGTGGAACGTCTTCCACGAATGGGCGGGCATTTTGCGGGACTTGTGGACCGCGCCGTGGCGCGCCAAGCTGATGTATCTGGTCGGCCCGCCGGGCTGGAGCCATGACGGATCGCGCGAGACGTCGGACATGATCCTGCGCCGCTGGGAGGAACGAGAGACGTGGCGGACAGCGAAGAATATGACATCGTCGTCGTCGGTGGAGGATCGGGCGGAAGTGCTGCCGCCGGACGGCTCAGCGAAGGCGGCAAATACAGCGTCTGCCTGATCGAAAGCGGCGGCCACAACAACATCTTCCCGGTCAAGGCACCGGGGATGATGCCCTTCATTCCCGACAAATCGAACTACCGTTACGAAACCGTGCCGCAGACGGGTCTGAACGGTCGCATCGGCTACCAGCCGCGCGGACGCGGCCTCGGCGGATCGAGTGCGATCAACGCCATGGTCTATATCCGCGGCTGTAAATGGGATTACGACAATTGGGCGGCGATGGGCGCGACCAGTTGGGGATATGACGACGTCCTGCCCTATTTCAAACGCGCCGAGCACAACGAACGCGGCGGCGACGCTTACCACGGCACCACCGGCCCGCTGAACGTGATGGACCAGCATTACCCGCATCCGGGCAGCGCCGAATTCATCGAGGCCGCGGCCTCGCTGCAGTTCCCGCGCACCAATGATTTCAACGGCGCGCAGTTCGAAGGCATCGGCATGTATCAGGTGACGCAAAAGGGCGGCGAACGCTGGTCGGCGGCGCGGGCCTATGTCGAACCGGCGCGGAATGCCGGACGACTGCACGTCATGACCGATACCTTGGTCGAGCGCATCGGCTTCGAGGGCAATCGCGCCACGACCGTCCACACCCGCCGGGGCAGGACGGCAGGCCAGGTCCGCGCGCGCCGCGCCATTGTGCTCGCGGGCGGGGTGTTCGGCACGGCGCAAACGCTGATGCTCTCGGGCATCGGCCCTGCCGACCATCTGAGGGCGAACGGGGTCGACGTGCTCGTCGACCGGCCTGCCGTCGGCAGCAATTTGCACGACCATATCGATTATGTCTCGGGGTACGAGACGCCGGGCATGTATTTCCTCGGGCAAACCCTGCGCGGCAATTTCCAGTCGCTGCTCGGCATTTTCGAGTGGCTGCGGAAACGCAGCGGGCCGCTGACCACCCCCTATGCCGAGGCGGGCGGTTTTGCGAAAACCCGGCCCGACATCGACGTGCCCGATGTGCAGTTCCACTTCGTCCCCGTGCTGCTCGAGGACCACGGCCGGACCAAGGTCAAGGCGCATGGATTTTCGTGCCATGTCTGCGTCCTGCGCCCGTACAGCCGCGGGACGCTGCGGCTGGCGGGACCGGACCCCGCTACTGCGCCGCTGATCGACCCGGCGTTCCTGACCGACGACCGCGATGTGCAGACCCTTCTCGCGGGGATGAAGCTGATGAACCGCATCCTCGAAAGCGCACCGCTGGCGCGCCACGGCGGGCGCGATCGCCACACGGCGGGCGTCACCGAAGATGCCGCGCTGATCGAAATCATCCGCAACCGCGCCGACACCGTCTATCACCCGGTCGGGACGGCGCGGATGGGATCGGATGCCGAGGCGGTGGTCGATCCGCAATTGAGGGTGCGCGGGGTCGAAGGACTCTATGTCGCCGATGCCAGTGTGATGCCGCAAGTCGTCAGCGGCAACACCAACGCGCCGAGCATCATGATCGGCGAACGCTGCGCCGATTTCGTGAAGGCGGCGCTGGGGTAGCGGCCTGCGTCAGTCGACCGGTTCGATCCGCACCAGCAGCGCCTCGACCTGCACCTGCGCGCCCGCCGTCGCGTTGAGCTCCGCCACCGTCCCGTCGAACGGCGCAGTGAGGGTATGCTCCATCTTCATCGCTTCGAGCGTGAGCAGCTTCTGGCCCTTGGTCACCGCCTGCCCCGCCACAACATCGACCGCGATGATGCGACCGGGCATAGGCGAGAGGATGTCGCCGTCGTGGGCGTGGTGGCCGCCCGCACTGTAGCGCGGCAGCCCGATGACAAAGCTCTGACCGAACTTCGTCACCAGCGCCAAGTCTGGGCCGGCACCCGATGAATAGGTGTGGCCGCCAAAATCCGGAACCTTGGCAAGCACATGGTTGGTTCCCTGCGACTGAAGAACCAGCGTCGTGTCTCTCGAACGGTTGAGGCGGAAGCCTTCGAGCAACTCATTGTCGCGACTATGTCGGGACTTGTCGGAATACGCCTCGATCAAATGCCGTCCCGCCTGGCCCAGTATTTCAGCGTCTGGCTCGGTCGGCGGGATCAACGCGTCGCCCTGCTCCGCGATGAAATTCGTCGTGACATCGCCATTGCGGAACTGCTCGCTATCGGCGGCAAGGTAGAGAAATCCTGCATTGGATTTGACCGGCCAGACAGCCGTGCCTTCAAGCGCACCGACGAGCGCATCGACCGCTCCAGCGCGGTCAGCCGCATGGACGATCAGCTTGGCGATCATCGGATCGTAAAACGGCGACACGACCGACATTTCCTCAACGCCGGAATCAACGCGGATTTCTTCGTCGGGCAGGCAATAGCGGTCCAGTCGCCCCGTGCTGGGCAAGAAGCCGGTCGCCGGATCCTCCGCATATAGCCGCGCCTCCATCGCCCAGCCGTCGATGCTCAGCTCGTCCTGCCGCAGCGGCAATGCCTCCCCACTCGCCACGCGAAGTTGCCATTCGACCAGATCGACGCCGCTGATCTCCTCGGTCACCGGATGTTCGACCTGCAGCCGGGTGTTCATTTCCATGAACCAGATGCGGTCGGCGCGCAGGCCTTCGCTGGCGTCCGCGATGAACTCGATCGTGCCTGCGCCGACATAGTCGACCGCCCTCGCTGCCTTGACCGCCGCCGCGCAGAGTTGTTCGCGGGTGGCTTCGTCCATGCCCGGCGCGGGGGCTTCTTCGATCACTTTCTGGTGGCGGCGTTGGAGCGAGCAGTCGCGTTCGAACAGATGGACGATGTTGCCGTGGGTGTCGCCGAACACCTGCACCTCGATATGGCGCGGGCGCTGGATGTATTTTTCGATCAGGACATGCGCGTTGCCGAACGAGGCGGTGGCCTCGCGCTGGCAAGAGGCGAGCGCGTCGGCGAACTCGCCCGCCGCCTCGACCTTCCGCATCCCCTTCCCGCCGCCGCCCGCGACTGCCTTGATGAGCACGGGATAGCCGATTTCGGCGGCGCGTTCGCTCAGGAACGCCGGGTCTTGGGTCTCGCCCATATAGCCGGGGGTGACGGGCACGCCCGCCGCCGCCATCAGTTTCTTGGCCGCATCCTTCAGCCCCATCGCGGTGATGCTGGCGGGGCGCGGGCCGACCCAGACCAGCCCCGCGTCGATGACCGCCTGCGCGAACTCGGCATTCTCGGACAGGAAGCCATAGCCCGGATGAATCGCCTCCGCCCCAGTGGCGAGCGCGGCGGCGATGATCTTCTCGCCCACCAGATAGCTCTCGCGCGCCGGGCTGGGGCCGATATGCACCGCCTCATCCGCCTGCCGCACATGCAGCGCCCTGGCATCGGCATCCGAATAAACCGCGACCGTGCGAATACCCATCGCCCGCGCGGAGCGGATGATCCGGCAAGCAATTTCGCCCCGATTGGCGATGAGGAGGGATTGGATCAATGCAATTCCTCCGCCGCCGGACGACTCGACGAAAACGGCATATTTGCGTGCGTTAACTTCACTAGCTTCACCGGGTCAGGCATAGTTTTCGATTCTCTCGGGTGACGCGAGGACATAGATGCGGTGCAATGAACATATCAAGAACATAAAAATCTGTCAAGCGAAATACACCGATCTGGTTTGTCGGGTGCGGTGGCATTCCTCCCCAGCGTAGCGCAGGGGAGGAATTGAAGCGCGTGCGGTGCGGATGATCCGGCAGGCGATTTCGCCCTGATTGGCGATGAGGAGGGAGGTGATCATTTGACGAGTTCAGCCCGCCACCAGGCAAAACCCAACGGCAGATTCCCAAGTTCAACGAAGTGTAGCCCAATATCCAAGGCGTCTCTCCACGAAAACTCTGCCGCTCCGTTTCCCGGCAGGAGTCGCACAATTCCCTTTTTTGGCGCCATCGGACGACCAGCATGATCCGTCCGCACGATTTCCGAATCTATTATCGAGCCGTTTCCAGCCCATTCGCCTGACGCAGCGCGCCAAGACTTTCCAATCTTTGCAAGATTCAGAAACCGGTTATCTTCGCGCACCAAGAATATATCCACGCTCGTTTTTTTCGTTGCCTCGCCAGCAAAAACTGCGGCACGGATTGCTTCCGAATTGACAGCGACATGCTCCGGCCAATCGACCGAAAAGAGCCAAGGTTTGGCAGCATTTTTTAAGCCGTCGATCTGAGATCGAAAATCGTTCACATCCGGAATACCCCGAACCGGGGCGCCTCCTCGACCGGCGCATTCAGCGCCGCCCCCAGAGCCAGCCCCAGCACATCCCTTGTCTGCGCCGGGTCGATGATCCCGTCGTCCCACAGCCGCGCAGTCGCGTAATAGGGGTTGCCTTCGTCTTCGTATTTCTGGCGGATCGGGGCCTTGAAGGCTTCGGCTTCCTCGGGCGTCCAGCGTTCGGCATCGCGGTGGACGGTCGCCAGCACGCTCGCCGCCTGTTCGCCGCCCATCACGCTGATCCGCGCATTGGGCCAGGTGAAGAGGAAACGCGGCGAATACGCCCGCCCGCACATGCCGTAATTGCCCGCGCCGAAGCTGCCGCCGATCAGCACGGTGATCTTGGGCACGGTTGCCGTCGCCACGGCCGTGACGAGCTTCGCGCCATGCTTGGCGATCCCCTCCGCCTCATATTTGCCGCCGACCATGAAGCCCGAGATGTTCTGGAGGAAGAGCAGCGGGACCCCTCGCTGCTGCGCGAGCTGGATGAAATGGGCCCCTTTGACCGCGCTCTCGCTGAACAGCACGCCGTTGTTGGCTAGGATCGCGACCGGCATCCCCCAGATATGCGCGAAGCCGCAGACGAGCGTGGTGCCGTAGAGCGCCTTGAACTCGTGGAATTCCGACGCATCGACAATGCGTGCAATGACTTCGCGCACATCGTAAGGCGCGCGGACATCGTCGGGGATGATGCCGTAGAGCTCTTCGGGGTCGTAACGCGGCGGCTTTGGCTCTCTCAACCCGACTTGGCTGAGCTTGTCGAAGCCCCCTACGAAAGAAGAAGAGCCCTTCGACAAGCTCAGGGAAGTCGGTGCGGCGGGCGGGTTACCCAAGTGACTGACGATATCCCGCACGATCGTCAGCGCATGTTCGTCGTTCTCCGCGACATGATCGACCACGCCCGATTTGCGCCCGTGCATGTCGCCGCCGCCCAGATCCTCGGCACTGATTTCCTCGCCCGTCGCCGCCTTCACCAGCGGCGGCCCGGCGAGGAAAATCGTCCCCTGGTTGCGGACGATCACCGTCTCGTCGGACATGGCGGGGACGTACGCCCCGCCCGCGGTGCAACTGCCCATCACGCACGCGATCTGCGGGATTTGCCGCGCGGACAGATTTGCCTGGTTGAAGAAAATGCGCCCGAAATGGTCGCGGTCGGGGAAGACATCGGCCTGAAACGGCAGATTCGCCCCGCCCGAGTCGACGAGGTAGATGCACGGCAGCCGATTCTCGAGCGCAATCTCCTGCGCGCGAAGGTGCTTCTTCACCGTCATCGGGTAATAGGTGCCGCCCTTCACGGTGGAATCGTTGCTGGCGATCATCACCTGCCGCCCCGACACGCGGCCGATGCCCGCGATCAGCGACGCGCCATGGACATCACCTTCGTACATGCCGTTGGCGGCGAGCTGGCCGATCTCCAGAAACGGCGATCCCGGATCGAGCAGGCGTTCCACGCGTTCGCGGGGGAGCAGCTTCCCCCGCGACACATGGCGCTCACGCGATTTCTCGTTCCCGCCCAGCGCGGCCTCGGCAACCTTTGCCCATAGCGCGTCGCGGAGCGCGCGGTTGTGCGCGACGCGCACCTTCGACGCATCGTCCTCGGCGTTATACGCAGTGGGCAGTACCGGCGCGCTCACGCCGCCCCCACCAGCTCGCGGCCGATCAGCATCCGTCGTATCTCATTGGTGCCCGCCCCGATGTCGAGCAGCTTGGCATCGCGGTAATAGCGTTCAACCGGCCAGTCCTTCGTATATCCCGCGCCGCCCAATGCCTGAATTGCCTCGCCCGCGACACGCACCGCGTTCTCGCTCGCCAGCAATATCGCTCCTGCGGCATCGAAACGCGTCGTGCGGCCCGCGTCGCACGATTTCGCCACGGCATAAACATAGGCCCGCGCCGAATTGAGCGCGACATACATGTCGGCGACCTTGGCCTGCATCAGCTGGAACGCGCCGATGGGTTTGCCGAACTGCTTGCGCTCGCGGACATAGGGGAGGACCACATCGAGGCAGGCCTGCATGATGCCCAACTGGATACCCGCGAGCACAGTGCGTTCGTAATCGAGGCCCGACATCAGCACCCCTGCGCCCCCGTTCGGCGGACCCATCACCTGCTCCTCGCCGACGAAGCAATCGGTGAAGACCAGCTCCGCCGTCGGCGAACCGCGCATCCCCATTTTGTCGATCTTTTGTCCGATGGCGAACCCGTCCATGTCCTTTTCGATCAGGAAGGTCGTCAGCCCACGCCCGCCCGCGCTCGTATTGGCATAGACGACCAGCGTGTCGGCATAGGCCGCATTGGTGATCCAGAATTTCGTGCCGTTGAGAACATAGCCGCCCTGAACCGCATCCGCCTTTAATTTCATCGACATGACGTCCGAACCTGCGTTCGCTTCGGACATGGCGAGGCTGCCGACATGGTCGCCGCTGATCAACTGCGGCAGGTACTTTGCCTTTTGCTCAGGGTTCGCCCAGCGCGCGATCTGGTTGACGCACAGGTTCGAATGCGCGCCATAGGACAGGCCGACCGACGCCGAGGCGCGTCCGACTTCCTCGCAGGCAATGACATGTTCGAGGTAGCCCAGACCTAGCCCGCCATCGTGTTCGCCGACGGTAATCCCGTGCAGGCCCAGCGCGCCCATCTCGGGCCAAAGCTCTTGCGGAAAGCGGTCATTGGCGTCGATCTCCGCCGCCAGCGGGGCAAT
The DNA here is from genome assembly GCF_024758725.1 of Sphingomonas sp. SUN039. Classification (NCBI taxonomy): domain Bacteria; kingdom Pseudomonadati; phylum Pseudomonadota; class Alphaproteobacteria; order Sphingomonadales; family Sphingomonadaceae; genus Sphingomonas; species Sphingomonas sp. SUN039. The sequence goes on from NZ_CP096972.1 coordinate 2,043,644, forward strand.
GCGGTCGGTAGCAAAGCGCCGCGTCGTGTCGCGGATCATGTCCGCATTTTCGCCCAGCGCAAAATCGAAATCGCTCATATCGTTAAATCTCTCCGTCCGGCGACGATAGCCGAACCGCCGATACAAGCGAATCCGAAGTTGCGGGCGGCACTGCATCCCCCAATGTTGCCCCCGCCCCCTGCCCCCGCTAACCGCCGCGCATGGCCGCTGCCCCCTCCCGCCTGATCGTCAAGGTCGGCTCGTCGCTGCTCGTCGACGCGGGCGGCGCGGTGCGGCGTGAGTGGTTGGCGGGACTGGTTGCCGATGTCGCGGGCCGACACGCCGACGGGCAACAGGTCGCCATCGTCTCGTCGGGCGCGATTGCGCTGGGCGCGCGGCGGCTGGCGCTGGCCAAGGGCGGGCGGGCGTCGCTGGAGGATGCCCAGGCGGCGGCCGCCGTCGGGCAGATCGCGCTGGCTGGGGTGTGGGCGGAATTGCTCGGCGCGCGCGGGCTGACCGCCGCGCAGATTCTGGTCACGCTCGACGATCTCGAGGACCGGCGGCGCTATCTGAACGCCAGCGCGACGCTCGACCGGCTGATGTCGCTGGGCGTCGTCCCCGTCATCAACGAGAACGACAGCGTAGCGACCGAAGAAATCCGCTTTGGCGACAATGACCGGCTCGCGGCGCGCATCGCGCAGGTGGCGGGGGCGCAGACCGTCGTGCTGCTCTCCGATGTCGACGGCCTCTACACCGCCGACCCGTCGCAGGACGCGAGCGCCACCCGCATCGCGCGGGTCGAGCGGATCGACGCGCGGATTCAGGGGTTTGCCACCGGCGGCTCGCAATCGGGCATGGGATCGGGCGGCATGGCGTCGAAAATCGCCGCCGCCCGGATCGCGACGTCGAGCGGCGTCGATCTGGTGATCGTCTCGGGTACCGAACCCCACCCGCTGGCGCGCGTGGCGGCGGGCGCGGGGACGCTGTTCGTGGCCGACAAACGCGCCCGCAGTCGCAAGGCTTGGCTGGCCGGGCGCTTGACGGTGAAGGGCGAGATCGAGGTCGATGCCGGGGCCGCGAGCGCGCTGGCGAAGGGGGCGAGCCTGTTGCCCGCCGGCGCACGGGGCGTAACCGGCAAATTCGCGCGGGGCGATGTGGTCGACATCCTCGGCCCGCTCGGCACCGCCATCGCACGCGGGTTGTCCGAATATGACTCGGACGAGGCGATCAAGGTCGCGGGGCTGAAAAGTGTGGATATCGAAGGCGTGCTCGGCCACACCCCGCGCGCGGCGATGGTCCACCGCGATCACATGGTTCTGCTATGATCATTGCGCTCACCGGCGCGACGGGGTTCCTCGGCGGACACGTCCTGCGCCGTGCGCGCGAGGCGGGCCACGAGGTCCGCGCCTTGGTCCGCAAGCCGCAGCCACCGTGTGAGGGCGTGGAGTGGATTGCGGGATCACTCGGCGATGCGGCATCTTTGGCAACGCTCTGCGAAGGGACCGACGCCATCATCCATGTGGCCGGCGTAGTGAACGGCGATGCCGCGACCTTCGACCGCGCTAACCGGCTGGGCACAGTGGGGATGCTCGCGGCGGCCACGGGCAAACGCTTCGTCCATGTCTCCTCGCTCGCCGCGCGCGAACCGCAGCTATCGAATTATGGTGCGTCGAAGCGCGCCGCCGAGGATGCCGTCGTGGCCTCCGCCCTCGACTGGCGCATCGTCCGCCCGCCAGCGATCTACGGTCCGGGCGATACCGACAATTTGCAACTGTTTCGTCTCGCCAAATGGGGGATCGTGCCGCTCCCGCCCAAGGGCCGCATGTCGGTGATCCATGCCGACGATATGGCGCGGCTGGTCGTGGCGCTGGTGGAAAGTGCCGAGCCCCACAGCTTTTACGAGGGCGATGACGGGCTGCCCGGCGGCTGGAGCCATGCCGACTTCGCCCGCGCCATAGGCTCGGCGGTGGGGCGCAAGGTCGCGACGATACCCCTGCCCCGCCCCCTCGTCCGCGCCGGAGCCGCGCTCGACGGGCTGCTGCGGCGGGGCAACGCCAAGCTCACGCCCGACCGCGCCGCCTATTTCTGCCATCCCGACTGGGTGATCGAGCCGGTCCGGCGCCCGCCCGCCGATCTCTGGACCCCGCAGATCGCGACGGCAGCAGGGCTGGCAGCGACGGCGGCGTGGTATCGGGAGGCGGGGTGGCTATAGCAATCCGAGCCACTGCCCCACCGCCGCCGCCAAAGTCAGCACCAGTCCGACCAGAAACGCCCGGTACGCAGCCCCCAAGTATTTGTACTTCTTGTGCTGGAGCACCTGCCCGTTCTGATAGATGTCGCGCAGCATCGTGCGGTAGATCGTCTCGGGGTCGCGCAAACGGGTCAACACCTCGTCGGCAAATTCGTCCTCGCTGCGTGCGGTGTAATGGCCGAAGAACAGGATGTTCGGTGCCCCGCCCCCACCCTTGCCGCCGCCTATCGACGGCATGATCGCGAAGACCGCAAGGCCCGCCGAGACAAATGCCGACAGCGCCAGTACGACAAGCGCGGGCGACACCGGCCCGCGCGCCGCCTGGTTCACCGAGATCGTGAAGACGACGAAGGTAGCCCCCATCAGGATCGACGCTTTCTGGTCGGCCATTTGCGACAGGCTCAACCCGATCTGCTGGCTGGTGCGGACGAGATGGATGGCATCGGCGGGAAAGCTGCGCGGTGCATCGGTCATGGTCGGTTCCCCCCAGAGACAATCGGATTGCCCGAATGCTAGACCTGCCCGACTCCCGCCGCAATCGCTTGGCAACGCCGCCCGCAAGCCGTTAAGGACCGCGAATGACCGACCGCACCGCCATCTACGACACCGTCGCCGCCCAGATCGAACCCTTCAACAAAAAGGGGGTGGCGCTGACCGAAGCGACGACATTCCAGAACGACCTCGAATGGGATTCGTTGACGGTCATGGATTTCGTGGCCGCGATCGAAGACGAATTCGACATCATGATCACGATGAACATGCAGGCGGAAATCGAAACGGTGGGCCAGCTTGTCGATGCGGTCGAGAAGCTGAAGAAGTGACCGATCTCTTCTCGAAGTTCGACCCGCTGATCGCGGAGCGCGAGGCCTTGGCCGCAACGGGTGTGCGCGATCCGTTCGGGATCGTGATGGACGAGATCAAGGGGCCGACGACCGCGATCATCCGGGGCCGCGAGACGATCCTGGTCGGCACCTACAACTATATGGGCATGACCTTCGATCCCGACGTCATCGCGGCGGCCAAGACCGCGCTCGATGAATACGGAACGGGCACCAACGGCAGCCGCGTGCTCAACGGCACCTATAAAGACCATCGCGACGTCGAAGAGGCGCTGAAGGAATTCTACGACACCAAGCACGCGATGGTGTTTTCAACGGGCTATCAGGCCAATCTCGGCTTCGTGTCGGCGATTGCGGGGCGGGGCGATTACATCGTCCTCGATGCCGACAGCCATGCGTCGATCTATGACGGCTGCGCGATGGGCAATGCCGAAGTCGTGCGCTTTCGCCACAACAGCGTCGAAGACCTCGACAAAAGGCTCGGCCGCATTCCGCCCGAGGCACACAAGCTGGTCATCCTCGAAGGCGTTTATTCGATGGTCGGCGACATCGCGCCGCTGGTCGAAATGGTCGCGGTCGCCAAGAAGCACGGCGCGATGATCATGTCGGACGAAGCGCATTCGATGGGCTTTTACGGCCCCAACGGGCGCGGCGTGTACGAGGAGCTGGGGCTGGAGGACGATATCGACTTCGTCGTCGGCACCTTCTCGAAAAGCGTCGGCACGGTCGGCGGCTTCGTCGTGTCGAACCATCCCAAGTTCGAGGTGCTGCGCTTCGTGTCGCGGCCGTACATCTTCACCGCGTCGCTGCCGCCCAGCGTCGTCGCGGCTGCCGCTTGCTCGATCCGCAAGCTGCGCTTCGCACACAACAAGCGCGCGCATCTGTGGGAAAACACCCGCACGGTCCATGCGGGCCTGCGCGCGATGGGCTATACGCTCGGCACCGAAACGGCGCAGTCGGCGATTATTGCGGTGATGCTGCCCGACCAGCAACAGGCGGTCGTTACCTGGGAAGCGCTGCTCGACGCGGGCGTTTATGTGAACGTAGCGCGCCCCCCTGCGACGCCCAACGGCATGTTCCTGCTGCGCTGCTCGCTGTCGGCGGAACATACACCCGAACAGGTCAAGTCCATTCTGGCAGCGTTCAAAGCGGCAGGACAGGCATCGGGCGCGATCAGCTGACTCTATCGCCGCACGTCGGCAGGCGTTACACTCGTTGGTGATGCGGGACGAGGCGGTAGTGGAAACCGGGCGTTGGCGCTCGTGGTTGTGGCTGGCTCTCGCGGCCAGCGGCATGGCCGCGCTTATCGTTGCGCTCGTCCTGTGGCTCGCCAGCGCCAACCGCGCCCGCGACGCCGCACTCGACCTGCAATCGACCAGTTCGGAACGGATTATTCTTGCGGCCACCTTCGACGCGACCATGGCGCGCAGCGAGGCGGCGCTGGGTCGCTTCGTCATCAGCGGCGACCGTGCGCTCGGCACACTGTATTCGGATAACTGGAACAATTCGGGCGTGCTGCTCGACCGGCTGGAAGCGGCAGCACGCGACGATGCGACACAGCAGGTCCGGGTTGCCGACCTTCGCAAGGCATGGAAGGCGCGTGGTGCCGAACTCGCCGAAACCGCGATCCGCACCAGCTATCGGCAGAACAGCGAGGCGCTGGCAACGTACTACCGCATCCGCACCTCGCCCGCGCTCGACCGGTTGAATGCGCTCACCGGAGCGGTCATCGGCCATGAGCGGGCGGTGCTCGGTCGCCGCACGACGGCTGCCGACGCGCGCACCGGCCGGTCGAACACCCTGACAACGATCGTGTCGGTCATCGGGATCGTGCTGGTGGCGGGTGCAGCGCTGCTCGCCTTCGTCGGCCTGCGCGCGGCGCAACGCCGACGTCGCGAAGAGGCACGCAGCGAAGAACTGGAGGAGGCGGTTGCCGAACGCACAGCCGAGCTCAGCGCTGCGAACGAACGCCTTGTCGACGAAATGGCAACCCGCGAAGCTGCCGAGGCGCGACTGCGGCAGGCGCAAAAGATGGATGCGGTGGGCCAGCTGACCGGCGGTATCGCGCATGATTTCAACAATATGCTTGCCGTTGTGCTCGGCGGGGTCGAACTCGCAAAACGCCGGATCGACGACGGCAAGGGCGATCCGGGGCGTTACCTCGACAGCGCGATGGAGGGGGCGAACCGTGCCGCAGCACTGACCAAGCGGCTGCTCGCCTTTGCCCGCGCCGAACCGTTGCTGCCGAGTGCAACCGATGCCGATGCGCTGATCGGGGGGATGTCCGATTTGCTCGACCGGACGTTGGGTGAACGCATTGCGGTCCGGCACCTTGCCCGGGCGGGAGACTGGCCGATTTTCGCCGACCGCCACCAGCTCGAAAATGCATTGCTCAACCTCGCGGTCAACGCCCGCGATGCGATGGAAGGCGGCGGGACGCTGACTGTCGCGACCGCGCAGGTAACCGTGGGAAGCAGCGAAATCGCCGAACTAGCCCCCGGCGACTATGTCCGGATCGCGGTCAGCGACACCGGGACGGGCATCGAGCGCGCGGTCCTCGACCGGATTTTCGAGCCGTTCTTCACCACCAAGGAAACCGGCAAGGGTACCGGACTCGGGCTGAGTCAGGTGTTCGGCTATGCCCGCCAATCGAGCGGGACCGTAACGGTCGACTCGGTTGTCGGGACCGGCACGACGGTTTCGCTCTATCTGCCGCGCCATCTCGGCGAGGCCGGTGCCGCCGACGCGGACATTGCCGATATCGTGCACTGGCGGCCCGCCCGACCTGCCAAGATCCTCGTCGTCGAGGACGACCGCCGCGTCCTGACCGCAACGGTCGATGCCCTGCACGAACTCGGCCATGTGCCGGTCGCTTGCCTCGGTCCCGACGACGCTGCGGCGCAGCTGCGCCGCCACCCCGACATCGACCTGCTGGTCTCCGACGTTCTCATGCCGGGGCAAACCGGCCCCGAGCTCGCCGCCGCGCTTCGGACGTTCCGCCCCGATCTGAAGGTCGTGTTCGTCACCGGCTTCACCGGCGACATTGCCAGCGCCAACGCCTTCGGACACGACCGGGTGCTGCGCAAACCGTTCACGATCGGGACACTGGGGGTCGCCATCGACGCGACCCTGAGCGATGTGCCGACACGGGTGCCGACAAGGGCGCTGGAAACACGCGCCGCAGCTTGATAGGGATGCCACCTGTGCTCCCGATACTCGGAACTGTGTGACCCTTTTTTCCTCCACCGACCGCTATCTGGCGCGCCTGATCCTTTTGCCGCTGGTCGGCTCGCTGGTCATCGCCGCGATGCTGCTGGTACTCGACCGGATGTTGCGCCTGTTCGATTTCGTGGCGTCCGAAGGTGGCCCCGTCAGCGTCGTTTGGCGGATGCTTGCCAATTTGCTGCCCGAATATCTGTCGCTCGGCATTCCGATCGGTCTGCTGCTCGGCATCCTGCTGGCATTCCGGCGGCTGGCGATGTCTTCGGAACTCGATGTGCTTCAAGCCGTCGGGCAGGGGTATAACCGGATGCTGTTCGTCCCCTATCTTTACACCATCGCGCTGGCGGCGGTGAATCTGGGCATCGTCGGCTATGTCCAGCCCGTTGCGCGCTTTGCCTATGAGGAACTGCGCTTCGAACTGCGCTCGGGGGCGCTCGGCGCGTCGATCAAGGTCGGCGAGTTCAACCGCCTCGGCAAGGACATGACCTTGCGGATCGACAAGAGCGCCGACGAGGGGCGTAACCTCTCGGGCATCTTCGTCATGGCACGGCAGGGCGGCGGGAAATCGCTGTCGGTTGCGGCCGAGCGGGGCCAGTTCCTTGCCACCGACGACAAGGACGTCATCATCCTGCGTCTTTCGAACGGCACGCTGGTGCACGACCAGCCGGGCTTTCGCGCACCCCGCGTCCTGACCTTCACCGCGCACGACCTGCCGATCGACCTCCCCAAAATGGAGGCGTTCCGCAAGCGCGGCGAGAAGGAAACCGAGATGACGTTGCCGCAACTCGTCGAAACCGGCGGCAACACCGCGATCCCGGTCGCGCTTCGCAACGAGGCGCGGTCGAATTTCCACTATCGCATCGCCGAAGTGATGATGATGTTCCTGCTGCCGCTGCTCGCCATTGCGCTGGCGGTGCCGCCCAAGCGCTCGACGTCGGCGCTCGGCGTGTTCGTGTCCATCGTAATGGTCGTCACCTACCACAAGATCAATGAATATGCGCAAGGTCTGGGCGGCGCGCTGGGCGTGGTCGATCCGTTCGTGGCGCTCTGGGTGCCGTTCGCGCTGTTCGCCGGCCTGATCCTGTGGATGTATTACACGATTGCGTTCGTCCCCGGGGGCCAGCCGATCGGCGCGCTCGACCGGGTTGCGGGCAAAGCCATAAAGGCAGTCCGCAACCTGTTCGCGAAGAAGAACTGACCGTGCCCGATTTCTTCCCTTCGCGCACCGTCACCATCTACATGGCCAAGCTGTTCCTGACGCGCAGCTTCGCCGTGCTGGCGCTGCTCGTGCTGGTGCTGCAGGCGCTCGACCTGCTCGGGGAGAGCGACAAGATTCTGGCGCATCCCGGCAACGGACAGGCGCAGATCCTGCAATATATCTCGCTGCGTGCGCCCGGCATCATCCAGCGGTTCCTGCCGTTCTCGGTCCTGCTCGGCACGCTGATCGCGTTCATGCAGCTGAACCAGAACAGCGAGGTCATTGCGATGAAGGCCGCCGGCCTCTCCGCGCATCAGGTGCTGGCCCCGTTCATGGTGGCCAGCCTGTTCGTCGCCGTCGTCGCTTTCGTGTTCAACGAGCGCATTGTTTCGCGGGCCTCGGCGACGCTGTCGAAATGGGAGGCGGTCGAATTCGGGCCGATCCCCGACGCGCGCGGCGGCGTGACCAACGTCTGGGTCCGCGACGGCGACGACCTGATCCATGCCGATATTGCCAACGGGCGTGGCGCGGGGACGCGACTGACCAACGTGTCGGTGTACGACCGGTCGGGCGGTGTCCTGAAATCGCTGGTCGAGGCCGACAGCGCCAAACCGATGGCGGGTGGCTGGGAACTCGACAACACGCGCGTGTTCGACGTGGCGGCGGGAACGCGCAAAGCGCTCGGCACGGTCCGCGTCGCGCAAGGGGTGCGTCCCGACCAGTTCACCCTGTCGTCGGTCGACCCGCTGGGGCTCTCCTATACCGAACTGGGTACCGCTATCGACGACCTCGACATCGCAGGGCGACCGACGGCATCGTTAAAGGCCAATTTGCTGCACAAGATATCGGGTCCGCTGTCGACCGTCCTCATGCCGCTGCTGGCAGCCGTCGCCGCCTTCGGGCTCGCGCGCTCGGGAAAGCTGTTCGTGCGCGCCGTCATCGGCATGGCGCTGGGCTTTGCCTATTTCGTTGCCGACAATTTCGGGCTGGCGATGGGCAATCTCGGTGCCTATCCGCCGTTGCTGGCCGCATGGGGACCGTTCGTGCTGTTCCTCGCGCTCGGTGAGGCCGTGCTGATCCGCACGGAGGAATAGGCTAACCGATTATCGTCAGATGCTGCGAGCCTTCGGCCACAGCATTGATGTTCAACCGTCGATCCAGCGTCGCCAATCGACCGCCGTGATGTCGGGCCAAGGCGAGCAAATATGTATCGGTCATGTGGCGGTGCGACGGAATCTTGAGGACGTCGCAAAAGGCCCGATCAAGCAACGACCCGCTCGCCGGCCAGAATTCATGCGCCGATTGCGAAGTAAAATGGTCGAGCAAATCGATGGCATCGGCAACCGACACCGGATTTGTGTAGCCCGGCTGGGTTGCAATCCGCAGATACCCGTTTTGGGTGATGGGACAGGTGGCCCATCCGTCGAACCTCGCATCGGCGAACCAGTCCTGAGCCCGCTCGTGGTCGATGTGCATCGGGTCGAGAAGCGCAAGCAGGACGTTAACGTCGAGCAAGGCCCGACTCATTCCACTTCATCTCGCAGGCGATTGACGAGCGCCAGTGTCGCGCGTCCGGCACCGGGCCGGACGGGCATCAGCTTGATGCCATTACGAAACTGCGCGGTTTGCGGCTCGGGTGCCATTCCCTTCCGGGCAAAATCGGAAAGAACCTGACCGATTGTACGGCGATCGGCCTCAGCTACCGACTTCGCCACTTCAAGAACATCGTCATCGATTGAGACTGTCGTTCGCATGACATCACGCATCACGCATCACGCATCAAATGTCAATATCGATGCTAACGTCGGCCCTTCGTGCTGGCCGCCAGTCGTCCCACCAAGCCCGGCAACCCCGCATAGCTGCCCTTGTGATAGGGCGACTCTGCATCAAGTGCCGCCGTCAGCCGACGATGTGCCTCGCCCAGCGCATGATAGGGCAGGCTCGGCATCAGGTGATGCAGCGCATGGTAGCGCAAGCCGACGGGGGCCCAGAGCGCGGGCAACAGCGCGGGCGGCGGTACGTTGACCGTGTCGAGATACTGCGCCGTCACCGTCATCGGCTCGCCATCGTTCTCCCACAGATGGGCGACCAGCGTGCGAACCTGGTTCAGCACCGCAACGCCCGACGCGATGGCAAGCACGACCCCGAATGTCGCCAGCGGCATCGTGCCGGTCGCAACCAGCGCGAGCAGCGTAATCGCCCAGAGGCTGCACGCAATTTCGAGCCGCACCCACAAGCTCCGCGCCTCGCCCTCGGCCGGACGACGGCGGAACGCAGGATTGATCGCCAGTCCCGAATAGCGCGCCACCACCGCCGCGCGCAGCGGTGGAATGACGAGCGACAGGGGGCTCAGCACCGCATAGCGCAGCAACAGCCCGACCGGCGCGAGGGCTGCAACAGCGACGAACACCGGCAAGGTCCATGGCTTCATCAGCGCGAGCGGCAGATATTCGGGATCGTCGACCGTGCCGTAACGCACCCGGGTATGGTGCAGGTTGTGGACGCCCTCATACATGAATGAGGGGATCAGCAACGGCACCCCGATGACGAGGTTATAGCCGAGGCGAAATCCGGGCAGCGCACTGTGCTTGATATGGGTGACTTCGTGGATGAAGCTCATCGCCCGGTACAGCGCAAGCACCGCCAGGATGCCCGCCATCACGGCCCAGCCCCCGCCCAGCACGACCGCGCCATAAAGCGCCGCATAGCCAACAACCGCCGATCCCAGGAAATCCGCCCAGTAAACTACGGGCTTTGCCACCTGCAGGTCGCGCGCGATTTCCGCCGCCGTCCGCAGCATCGCCGTATCGTCGGGCAGGCGCAGACGCGCCGCCCGTGCGCTGGCGAGCGTGTCAGGGGCATCAATTGCCCTGTCGAGGATCGTTGCATTGTCCATGGATTTCACTGTCATGCCCTGAAATAGTGGCTGTGGCATGGCATTGCCAGTAGGGCATTGCCAATGTTGCCATCCGCGCGCCGCCCCGCAAAGGCTGTCCCCCGCGCAACCGGAGACTTTCGAATTGGTCGATATCCGCCCCGTCACGACCGCCGCCGACCGTAAGGCGTTCGTCGAACTGCCCTATCGCCTGTACGCGAACGATCCCAATTGGGTGCCGCCGTTGAAGAGCGAAGTGCACGGGATGCTGGTCCCGGCAAAGAACCCCTGGTTCGAGCACGGCGAAGCACAATTGTTTCTCGCCGAAGCCGGGGGCCGCGTCACGGGCCGCATTTCCGCGCATATCGACCATCTCGCGCTGTCGCAGCCGGTCGAGCAGGGCATGGGGCCGGGCACCGGCATGTGGGGCTGGTTCGAGGCCGAGGATGCCGCAACCTCCCAAGCCCTGATCTCCGCTGCCGAAAATTGGCTCCGCGCCAAGGGAATGACCAAATCGATGGGGCCGTTCAGCTTTTCCTATTGGGACGAGGTCGGGCTGCTGATCGAGGGATTCGACCATCCGCCCACCGTGATGATGGCGTTCAACGCCGCGCCCTATCAGAGCTGGGTCGAGGGGGCAGGCTATGCCGGGGTGCAAGACCTGTTCACCTACGCCCTGCCGATTGCCGACGGGTTTCCCGAAATCGTCAACCGGGTCGTGGCATCGGGCGAGCGCAGTCCGCGCATCAACATCCGCCGCGTCGACAAAAGCAAATTCGACGCCGAGGCCGCGATCATCATCGGCATCCTCAACGATGCGTGGAGCGACAATTGGGGCTTCGTACCCTTCACGCCGAAAGAGATCGAATATGCGGGCAAAAAGCTGAAGCCGCTGGTTTTCAACGACCTCATCCGTATCGCCGAAATCGAGGGCGAGCCCGCTGCCTTCATGATGACCATTCCGGACATGAACGAGGAACTGATAAAATACGGTGGCAACCTGTTGCCGTTCAACTGGGCCAAATTGCTCTGGTGGCTGCGAAAACCGCAGTCGCGCACGATGCGCGTGCCCCTGATGGGGGTACTCAAGAAATATCAGGCGTCACGCGTCGCCAGCCAGCTCGCCATGATGCTGATCGAATTCATCCGCCGCGACGCTGTCGCCAGATACGGCACACAACGCGGCGAATTCGGCTGGGTGCTGTCGTCGAACGGGCCTATGCGCTCGGTCGGCGAAGCCGTCGGGGGCAAGGTCAACAAGGTCTATCGCATCTACGAAAAGGCGCTTTGACATGACCGACTGGGCACCCCGCCGCGCGGCGTTCCGCGCACTTCATGCAACAGGCTGTTTCGTCCTGCCCAACCCATGGGACATCGGCAGCGCGCGACGGTTGGAAAAGCTCGGCTTTGCGGCGATTGCCTCGTCAAGTTCGGCCGCTGCGTTGGCTCTGGGGCTGACCGACTACCAGATCGATTTCGAACAATGTCTCGATCACCTGACGATGCTGGTAGGCGCGACCGACCTGCCCGTGAACGCCGATTTCGAGAACGGCTTTGCCGATGCGCCCGAGGATGTCGCCGCCAATGTGGCCCGCGCGATTGCCACAGGCGTTGCCGGGCTGTCGGTCGAGGACCAGCACGGCGGCACGCTTTACCCGCTCGACCTCGCCGTGGAACGCATTGCCGCAGCACGCGCCGCGATCAATGCTTCGGGCGAGGACGTGATGCTGGTCGCGCGTACCGAGGGGCGGTTGTGGGGCTTGTCGACCGCCCAAGAAGCCGTCGACCGCCTCGTCGCCTATGCTGCGGCGGGTGCCGACTGTCTCTACGCGCCCGGCGTGACCCACATCGACGAGATCGCCGCACAAGTCCGTGCCGTCGCGCCGAAGCCGCTCAACGTCCTGATCATGAACGCGGGGATGCGCGTCGCCGATCTGGCAGCAGTCGGGGTGCGGCGGGTCAGTGTGGGTGGCGCGCTTGCGAATGCGGCGTGGAAGGCGTTTGATGAGACGGCGGCAGAGCTGGCAGAGCAGCAGGAGGTCAATTAGCGACGGTACAGAATCAGGTAAATTAGCATTCCGATGAAAAACAGGCCGCCAAGCGTTCGCCAAATGGATGGCTTGCCGAGCGGCGGATAGGCTTCAAGCGCACGCCGTTCTTCAAAGAATGTTTCGGGCGCACCTGATTTCAGTTCGGCTAGACGATCATCATGTTGTTGACGAAAGCGGTCAGCAAAAAGCTGGGGCCAGACGACCACAAGTGCGCTCACGGCGAGAATGATGAGCTGAACGACAGTCACCTCAACACCACCCAAGTCGGTGCATGGTCGCTCGCTTTTTCGCGGCCCCGATGTTCCCGGTCCACACCCGCATCCACCAACCGGTCTGCGGCTTCGGGCGACAACATCAGGTGATCGATGCGGAAGCCCGCATCGCGTGGCCAGGCGTTCATCTGGTAATCCCAGAACGTCCACATCTTCGCCGCTGGATGGCGCGTCTTGAGCGCGTCGGTCCACCCCTGTGCGCTTAGTCGCCGGAAGGCGGCGCGGCTTTCGGGCTGGACCAGCGCATCGCCCGCCAGCCCGTTCGGCGACCAAATGTCGGCTTCGGTCGGGACGACGTTGTAGTCGCCCGCCAGCACCACCGGCATTTCCAGCGCCAGCAGTTCCGCCGCGCGGGCGTTCAGCCGGTCCATCCAGCGCAGCTTGTAATCGAACTTCGGTCCCGGCTGCGGATTGCCGTTGGGGAGGTAAATACTGGCGATGCGGACCCCCATCACATCGGTCTCGATATAGCGGCTGTGCTCGTCCTCGGGCTCGCCCTCCAGCCCTTTTTGCACCTCGACCGGCGCATCGCCGCGCGACAGGATCGCAACCCCGTTAAAGCCCTTTTGACCGCGCCAGATGCCGCGATAACCGGCGGCCTCGATGTCGGCGACGGGGATCGTCTCGTCGCTCGATTTCAGTTCCTGCAGGCAGACCACATCGGGCTGTTGCTCGCCAAGCCATTCGATCAGGCGCGGCAGCCGCGCCTTGATGCCATTCACATTATAAGTGGCGATCCGCACTAGATCGAGAAACTCGACCCGCAGCCGCACCCGCTCGCCGCATTGGGGTTGGTCACGCGGAACGCAGCCCCGCTGAGCGATTCGACATAATCGACCTCGGCACCCGCAATGAGATCGAGACTGACCGGATCGACCACCAGCGACACACCGTCGCGCGTCGCGATGCTGTCATCAGCATCGGGGGCATCGGCCAGGCCGAACTTGTACTGGAAACCCGAACATCCGCCGCCTTCGACCGACAGGCGCAACAGCGCAGGTTTGCCCTGCTTGGCGGCGATAGTCGCCACGCGGCGCGCGGCGGCTTCGGTAAGATCGACGGTGTTCATGCCAGAGAGATAGGCCCGCGACAGGCCTGCGGCAAGCTACTCGCCCTTGGGACCGCCCACCGCGACATTGCCGCGTGTCTGCATCGCGACGAGATAGCTCGCCGATTGCAGGAACGGCATCGGGTTCACCGCATGGCCGTCGAGGCGCACTTCATAATGGAGGTGCGAACCGGTCGAACGCCCGGTCGATCCCATGCGCGCGATCAGCTGGCCGCGCGTCACCCGCGTGCCGGGCTGGACGAGGATCGCCGAGAGATGGCCGTAGCGGGTCTGGATGCCCTTGCCATGGTCGAGTTCGACGAGGTTGCCATAGCCATTCGCCCATTCGCCGCGTGCCACCACACCATCGGCGGTCGCATAAATCGGTGTGCCCATCGGTCCGGGAATATCGACGCCAGCGTGCATCGCGGCACCGCCGCGGAACGGATCGCTACGGACACCGAAGCCGCTGGTGAACGTCACCGCATCGACCGGACGCTGCGACGGAATGGCGACAATGCCCTGCTGAAGCTGCTCGAGGCGCTTCCACGACTGGAACAGCGCACGGAACGCGGGGTCGGGCTGACCCTTGGCCGCCGGGGCCGTGCCACCGCTGGGCATCGGCTCGTACGGGCCACCCATGGCTCCCGCCACCTGATGGAAACGGCTGGCATCGATGCCGAGCCGTCCGAGCGCCGATGCCGTCGCCTGATAGCGCGCATCGGTTGCCGCCGCGAGGCGACCGGCGAGCTGGTTCTGATGCCCCTCAGCCGAAGCGAGCGGGGCTAGCACGGCACCCAGCACGGGCGATGCGGGCGTCGCTGTCGCGGGCACCGACGCGGGCATCGCACCCTTGCCGGTTACCATGGCGTCGAGCATCGCCTGACGCTGTTCAAGGCGCTTGGCATGATCGGCGGCGGCGGTGCGGATGGTCGCCATCTCGGCCTCCATCGACGCGACCTTGGCATTCATCCGGGCAACGGCGGCATCGCGCGACACGGCGGCGCTCATGGCCCCGGCCACGGCAGGCGCGCTGACCGCAAGCTGTGCGATCGAAAGCATGGCAAGCGTCAGGGTCGTCGCACCGGCAGTTGCACCGGCGACCTGGATTTTCGTCGAAACATGGACGCGGCGCATCGTGCTGCCGTCATGGAAAAACAGATCGCGTGACCGGAATTTCGTGCGTAGTTTCGTGCGGAGCGCGGACACAAAACCGTCCTGTCCGAAAAAGCGACCCGAATTCATTCAATCCCCCGCGACCATTTTTAAGGGTAGGCTGGAACAACTCGTCACTGTCGGCGTTTCCGGATTTGGCCCGGTGGCACTTTCAGCTTCAGCATTGTGGCTGGACGAACTGTAGCGGGCGATCAATCGGTGCGCGTCGGGTCGAACCCGTCGCGCGACGAATTGATTGCACAAACGGAAATTCGTCGAGTCGCGGCCTGACTACGCTGTCAGCGCGGTCGCTGCGGCAAGCACCGATTCGGCATGTCCGGGCACTTTGACCTTGCGCCACACTGCTGCGATTCGTCCATCGGCCTCGATCAGGAATGTCGCCCGTTCGATGCCCATATACTGCCGACCGTACATCGATTTTTCGACCCAGGTGCCGAACGCCTCGCACAGGCTGCCGTCGGCATCGGCGGCCAGCGCCACCTTCAGATCGTATTTAGCGATAAATTTGGCGTGGCTTTTCACGCTGTCCTTCGACGCGCCAACGACGGCGACCCCGGCCTTCGCGAAATCTGGCATCAGCGCACTGAACGCCTTGGCTTCGTTGGTACAGCCGGGCGTGTCGTCCTTGGGATAGAAATACAGCACCAGCGGTTTGCCGCGATAGGCGGCAATGCTCGACCGCGTGCCATCGGCAAGGTCGAAAGCCGCGTCGGGAGCCATCGATCCAACATCCGTCATCACGCGTCTCCCGCTTCGGTCAGCACGGCATTCCAGTGCCGCGATACGCACTGCCGTGCCACGTCGAGTCGGGCAAGCAGATCGGGCCATTCGGTCGCCCCGCACGCCCGCGCAACGAGATCGCGGCTGGCAGGCACTGGCTCGCCGAGATCGGGGGCGACGAGCCGAAGGGTCACCAGCAACCGGGTCAGCAAATCATGCGCTTCGCCCAGCGCCGGTTCGACCAGTCCTGTCACTGCCAGCGCGTCGATCGCCACACGCAAATCCGGCGACAGCCCGGCGCCGTTCGCCAGTTGAGCAAAATGCACGGCGAATTCGAGATCGACCAGACCGCCGGTGCCCAGCTTCACATCGAATGGTCCGGCGGGCGGCTTATGCGTTGCGATGTCGCCACGCATCTTGACGACATCGGCGAGCAGCACCGCCCGATCGCGCGGCTGGCGCAGCGTGGCGGTGACGATGTCGGCCAGCGCCGCTCGCGCCGCCGCCGATCCATAAACGGGCCGTGCCCGAGCCAGCGCCATATGCTCCCATGTCCACGCCGACTCGCGCTGGTATCGGGCTAAGGATTCGACGGTCGTCACCAGCGGCCCCTGCGTCCCTGACGGACGCAGCCGCGTGTCGATCTCGTACAGCCCGCCCGCCGCCGTCGGCACCGACAGCGCCGCCGTTAGTCGCTGGCCGAGCCGGTTGAAATAATGCGTTGCCCCCAGCGGACGCGCACCATCGGACTCGCCCGAAAAATCGCCCGTGAACAAATAGACCAGATCGAGGTCGGAGGCATGGGTAAGCAACCCACCGCCCATCCGCCCCAGCGCGAAGATGACGAACTCGCATCCCGTAACGCGCCCATGCGCCGCCTCGAAATCGGCGATGATGCGGTCGGCGACCACGGCAATGGCGGCTTCGGCCAGCCGCCCGTATCCTGCCGCGACATCGATAGGGTCGCTGGCACCCTCGACAATCTGGGTGCCGAGCGCGAAGCGGTATTCGCCGACGATATGGCGGACACGGTCGAGCAGCGTTTCGGTGTCGGTCGCCCGCCCCGACGCCATTTCGACAGCCAGGGCGGTAGTGCCAGGCACCGGTCCCAACGCGGTCCGGTCGATGAGCCGGTCGATCAGCGCAGGCTGGAGCGCCAGCGCATCGGCGAGCGTCGGCGCGTGGCTCAGGATATCGACGAGCAATGCACGCACCGCCGGTTGTGCGTCGAGCAGGCGGAACAGGTTGATCCCGCTCGACAGCCGTCCGAGCACGATGTCGAGCCGCGCCAATGCCGCATCGGGATCGGGCGCACGGGCCAGATCGGCGAGGATGTCCGGCAGCAATTCCTCGAACGCACTGACAGCTGCAGGACTGCGGATCGCCCGCACCCCTCCCGATCGCCAGCGCTCGATCCGTGCCGCCGCTGCTTCAGGGTCGGCAAAGCCGGCAAGCTCCGCACCGCCGGTAGTATCGGATGTCGGCCTCCCCTCTGTCTCGCCGTCGAGGGCATCATAGGCCTCACCGACGGCGGCGACCGGTCCGCGCAACAGGTCGAGCAGCTCGTCGCCAGCCGCAAGGCCATGCAGCCGTGCCACATCGTCGAGTGCCGCCTGGTCGACGGGCAGGCTGTGCGTCTGGCGGTCGTCGATCATCTGCAACCTGTGCTCGATGGTCCGGTATAGGCGGTAAGCGTCGCCGAGCATCGCAGCCTCATCCCCGCCGATCCACCCGGCCTTGGCCAGCGCAGACAATGCCGGAAGCGTTGCCCCGTCGCGCAACGCCGGATCGCGCCCGCCGTGGATCAGCTGGTGGATTTGCGCATAAAACTCGACTTCGCGGATGCCGCCGCGTCCGCGCTTCAGGTCGTAGCCGGGCCCGAACATCTGCCCCTTGTGATGGCTGCGGATCGAGCGGGTCAGCGCGCGCAGGTCGCCGATGGCCCCGAAATCGAGACTGCGCCGCCAAACGAACGGCTGGATCGTGTCGAGAAAGCGCTGCCCCAGACCGACATCGCCCGCCGCTGCGCGCGCGCGAATGAATGCCGCACGCTCCCATGCCAGCGCGCTCGATTCATAATGGGCGACAGCGGCATCGACCGGTAGCGCGATGGGCGTCGCTTCGCATGCCGGACGCAGACGGAGATCGACACGGAACACAAAGCCGTCGCCGTCGCGCGTCTGTAACAGGTCGACCACGCGGCGCACGATCCGCACCGCCGCCTCGCCGGGTTCCTCGCGTGCCCGGTGGGGCAATGTTGCGGGATCGTAGATGAAGATCGGATCGATATCGGAACTGTAGTTGAGCTCGCGGCTGCCGTGCTTGCCGAGCGCAATCACCGCCAGCCCCTGCACCGTGGCATCCGGGACATGGCCCCGGATCGCCTCGGCAATGGCGATGTCGAGCGCCCGGTCGGCGAAATCGCTGAGGGCACCGACCGATGTTTCGAGCGGCCACGCCCCCGACAAGTCGGCGAGCGCAATAGCCAGCAAATGCCGTCCGCGCATCCGGCGCAATTGCCGGGCGGTATCGCCCTCCCCCGGTTCAGCCGCCAGTGCGAGCGCCGCGTCCGGATCGACCCGCGCCGCCGCAACAATGTCGGCATGTGTAACGATCAGTTGCCGCAGGAACGGCGACGCCGCTTCGGCACGCGCGACCGCGTCGTCCACCGCCGACATGTCCGTTTGCGGCAATCGACCCTCCCTCATGGAAACCTTGGCGCGGGGCGCGCGTTATCCGGATATCATGGAACTGCACCCAAACATCGACAAGCCGGTTGTGCCCACGATCGTTCCGGTCGCCATCGCGGCACCGCATCCGGTCGATGGTACGGGGAGCGCCTTGCGCCGGGCGTTTTCGGCACCCGGTGCCCTACCCGATGACATGCTGGCGCTGTTGCGCGAACTCGAACGGACGGTCAGCCGTTCTGCGGCTGGCTCAGGTGCTCGACCTCGGCCATGATCGTGTCGAGCGCGCTGTGCGGGCCGCGCTCGTAGCTTGCCCGCGATTCGAGTTCGTTGCCGGTCATCAGCGCCTCGAGTGCGACCCGCCCGCGCGCGACGCGGCTTTTGATCGTCCCGACCGCGACGCCGCAAATTTCGGCGGCCTCTTCATAGGCAAACCCGCCGGCACCGACGAGGATCAGGGCTTCCCGCTGCGACTGCGGCAGATGCTGCAGTGCGCGCTGGACATCGCCCAACTCGACTTGCCGGTCCTGTCCCGCCGGTGCCGCGAGCAACCGGTCTGCAGTCAGATCGTCCCACTCACCGGTAAAGCGCGAGCGGCGCATCTGCGACAGGAACAGGTTGCGGAGGATGATGAAGGTCCAGGCGCGCATGTTCGTGCCCGCCTGAAAGCGCGCGCGCGCGGCCCAAGCCTTCATCAGCGTTTCCTGGACCAGATCGTCCGCGAGGTCGCGGTTGCCCGACAGCGACCGGCCGAACGCGCGCAATTGCGGAACGACCAGTGCCAGCTCCGCCTTGAACTCGTCGTCGGAGAGCGCAATCCGCTCGGCTTCCCGGTCGAAGCCCGAATCGGGCTTCCGCATTTCCATCATCAGCTCATCCAGCCGGTGGCCACGACAATGGCCAGTGCGGCCACCACAAGGACGAGCGAAACCATCAAAACATAGCGCATGACACCGGGTCCGGTGCCAGCGCGCGCTTCGGTCGCGGTTTCGTGAATGGGTTGGCTATCGTCCATTTTGTTTCGCTCCCGATTGGAGGCTGTAACGCGTCCGCCCCGCAACCGGTTCCATCACGCTGCCGGAACAGTCGCCTCGTCGAAGAACAGAGCCTGCGCGATGGCCGCTTTCACCGTGGGACGCTGGAACGGTTTGGTGATCAGGAATGTCGGCTCGGGTCGCTCGCCGGTCAGCAGTCGCTCGGGAAAGGCCGTGATGAAGATCACCGGCACCGGAAATTCGGTCAGGATGTCGCGGACCGCATCGATTCCCGAACTATTGTCTGCGAGCTGGATATCGGCCAGCACCAATCCGGGCTTTGCCGATTTGGCAAGTGCCACCGCCTCGTCGGCGGTCACGGCAATGCCCGCGACCTCATGGCCCAGATCGCGGACGATGGTTTCGAGATCCATCGCGATCATGGGCTCGTCTTCGATAATGAGCACGCTCGACCGGGTCTGCGATTCGATATCCGACAGGGCATCGGCAACCAGCTCGTCGACTTCGGCGCGGTCGGCGCCGATCAGATAGCCGGTGTCTTCCGCCGTGAAACCCTCCATCGCGGTCAGCAGCAACGCCTGGCGCGAGCGCGGCGTCATCCGCGACAGGCGCGCCCGGGCAAGCGTACTGCGGTCGCCCTCCGGATCATCGCTGTCGGCCACATCGACCGAGGCCGATTCCCAAATCGCCTGAAACGTTCGATACAGTCCCAGCCGGGCATCGACGTCGGCGGGAAATTCGTCAGGAGCCGCGACAATCGCCTCCAGCGTCGCACGCACATAGGCGTCGCCATGTTTCTGGCTGCCGGTCAGGGCCCGCGCATAACGGCGGACGAAAGGGAGGTGGGGGGCAAGCTGTTGACCTAGGGCCATGATCGATATCGTCCTTTGCACGTGGCATCCGACAGTGTCGGACAGTCGCGGGCCTTTGCAACCCCAATTTCCCCGGAACGCCCCGGACCGTTACGGTTGCGAAATTCCCGCTTGCCATGGAACCAACGAGCGACATTTTGGTTTCATGCGGCGACAAGCAAAATTTCGTCGCGACGGGCGTTGAGATTAATGACGAGTTCGGCAACAGTTACGGCGTCCGAAACCGTCGGTGCAACAGGGTGGCAGGTGGCAGAACCAACAGGACCGACAGCGCTGGACAATTCCCCCGATAAAACGCCTGCGCGCGCAGCGTCGTCTGCGCCGAAGGCTGCGTCGGGCGACGTCGGCGTGGCGCTACGCAACGCATTCCGCGCGACCGTCGACGAAGATATTCCGAACGAGATGCTCGACCTGTTACGACGGCTCGACTGACGGCCTCGTCGATGCAATCTGGCAGCCGACGAGGATGGACGGCGGCCTTCACCCGCCTGTCGACCAGCCAGAAGCTGATTCTCGTTCTCAGCCTCGCGCTGATGCCGCTGGGTGCCATCGCGCTCATCGCCTCGCTGCAATCTGCCCGCACCGCCGATGCGCAGCGCCGCGCCGACGTCCAGGTCGCAACGACCGAGGCGGCGCGCAAGCTGGGCGCGGAACTGACCTCCGATATCGTCGCCCTGCGGACGGCGGCCGACGCGCTCGATTCCACGTTTGACAGTCGCGAAGCGTGCGCCCGCTTGAATGCGCTGCTCGCGACCAATCCGCTGCGCCATGTGCCCGTCGCCTTGTTCGGTCCGGCATCGACGCCGCTGTGTGCCAGCCGCAGAATCCCGAACACCCGACCCTATGTGGCACTCGCGGACACCCGCCCCGTGTTGCGGCGGAGCGGCGACACCCTCGACATCGTCGTGCCGTCCGCCCGCGGATCGAATGTCGCCATCGCCCGCTATAGTGCCAAGCGGCTTTACGGGTTCGCCCGGCCCAGCGGCCTGACCTTGCCGTACCGGATGACGCTCGACGCCGACGACGGCATGATCGACCTGGCCGATACGCTGGGAACAGCGGTGATCCCGCGCTACGAATCGGCCACTGTCCCTGTCGGGATCGATGCGCTGGCGCTGACCATGACGGTGCCCGCTGCACCCTTTGGCGCGACTGAGGCGTTGCTGGCCCTCCTGCCGATCCTGATGTGGGCCGCAGCCGTCATCGTCGGCTATTATGTCGTCGATCGCTTTCTCGTCCGCCCGCTCAAGGCGTTGCGCGCGGCTGTCGGCAGTTATGAACCGGGATCGTCGCGCCTGATACTTTCCGCCACACCCGCTACCGAAATCCGCGAGCTCGAAACCAGCTTCACTGCCTTTGCCGACCGGCTTGCCGACCGCGAGCGCGATTTGGAGAAGTCGCTCGCCGACCAGGTCAAACTCACCCGCGAGGTCCACCACCGGGTGAAGAACAACCTTCAGGTCATCGCTAGCCTGATCAGCCTGCATGCGCGCAGCACTGTCGGGTCCGAAGCGCAGCGCGCCTATGCCGCGATCCAGCGCCGCGTCGATGCGCTCGCCATCGTCCACCGCAACCATTTTGCCGAGCTCGAAAAAAACCTCGGTATCGACGTCAAATCGCTGATCGGCGAACTTGTCGCCAATTTCCGCGCCAATGCCGCACAGGGCGGGTCTGTCCCCGTGGTTACGGTTGCGGCGGCAGCGCTGACCGTCTCGCAGGACACGGCGATGCCCATCGCTTTCCTGTTCACCGAGATTACCGAAATGGCCCTGTTCACTGATCCCGGCACCGCCATCGCCATCGAAGCGGTCGAAGGACTGGCCGCCGGAACCGCACGGTTGTCGATCTCGGCCACCTCGCTCGCGGAGCGCATTACCGAGGGTAACGAGGCTTCGCTGCGGATCGTCGATGCCCTTGCGCGCCAGTTGCGGTCTTCGCTCGACTATGACGCCGCGACCGGCCGCTATGCCATCGGTTTTCCGATTATCGAGCCGTTTGCCGACGACTGAATTTTTTTGCAGATCGCGGGAACCGTTTTTCGGGTCGCCCGTTTCTTACCTCGGACGGCGACCTTTTGCCCCCCCGCTCTCGCCGTCCCAGTCACGGGTCCGGACCACCGACCATGCCCCCCACGGTCGGTGCTCCGGACCCAAAATTTTTGGGGCTAGGCCGGTTCTGCGATTTTCCGGCGCGACCGTTCGGTGAACCAGGTCGCGATCAGGGTCAGTTCGTAAAGAATGCACAAAGGCACCGCGAGCAACAGCATCGATCCGATGTCGGGTGGGGTCAGGACCATCGCGATCCCGAACGCTCCGACAATCGCATAGCGCCGCGACGCCACCAGTTGCGACCGCGTGACGATGCCCGCCGCCTCGAGCAGCATCAGCAGCACAGGCAACAAAAACGACAGGCCGAAGCCGAACAGGAACTGCATGACGAAGGTCAGGTAGTTGCCAACGGCCGGGAGTGCCTCTTGCTGGACCCCGCCGACCATCCCCTGGAAATTCGCGCCGAGCAGGAAATGCAACGCCAGCGGGATCGCGACGAAATAGGCGAGGCACGCCCCCATCGTGAACAGTACCGGTGTTGCAAACAGGAACGGCAGCGCGGCGCGCTTTTCCTTTTTGTAGAGCCCGGGCGCGATAAACAGCCACAGCTGGTTAGCGATCACCGGGAATGCCAGCATGATCGCCGAGAAAAACGCGACTTTCAGCTCGACGAAAAACGCCTCGAAAATCTGGGTATAGATCAGCTTGCTTTGCCCCGCGACGAGCAGCGGGTGGACGAGCACCGCAAAAATGTCGCGTGCGAAATACAGGCAGACCGCAAAGGCGACGGCAAGCGCGGCGAAACTCCACAGCAAGCGGCGGCGCAGTTCGATCAGATGGTCGAGTAGCGGCGCTTTCGAGGCATCGATATCGGGATCGGCCTCGCTCATGCCGACTTCTCTTCGGTCGGCGCAGGTGCCGGAAGCGCGGGCGGCTCCGGCACCGGGTCAACGGCGGGTGTCGGCGTCGAAAAATCGGTCAGCGCGCTATGCTCGGCCATGATGCGCGCATTTTCCTCTTTCCATTTCTTCTCCATTTCCTCCAGCTCGGCCTCGCGCACCATCGCGTCGAACCCGCTGCGGAACTGGCTGGCCATGCCGCGCGCCTTACCGACGAAGCGGCCGACGACACGCATCGCCTTGGGCAAATCCTTGGGACCGATGACGATCAATGCCACCAGCGCGAACAGCATGAACTCTGACGGCGCGATATCGAACATGGGGTACGCCGGTCCTTAAATCGGTCGACGGCGGGAGATTAGACCGACGCGTCCTTTGCCGCCGCAGCTGCCTTGGTCGCTTCATGCTCGGCAATGATGTCGGCGGCAGTCTTGCCCTCGATCAGCGTGGCGGGTTTGACGGGCGTGCTGCCGTCCTCTTCGGCCATGCCTTTTTTGAAGTTCTTCACGCCCTTGGCGACGTCACCCATCATGTTCGAAAAGCGCCCGCCGCCGAGCAGCAGGATCGCGATGACCGCGAAGATCAGGATATGCGGAAGCGAGAGGCCCATCGTGCAAACTCCGTAAGTTGACTGCTATCTAGTCGCTCTCGTCCGCGCTTTCCAGTTCCACGTCGTTTTCGCCCAAATCCCAGTCGTCGCCCATGGGATCGAGCAGTCCGGCCGCACGCAAATCGTCGATACCGGGCAAGTCGCGCCGGTCGCCAAGTCCGAAATGCGACAGGAAGTCAGCCGTCGTCGCATAGGTCAACGGACGGCCCGGCAACTGCCTTCGCCCCGCAGGCGCGATCCAGCCTGCCTCGATCAGCACGTCGATTGTGCCCTTCGATATCTGCACGCCCCGGATCGCTTCGATTTCGGCGCGGCTGACCGGCTCATGATAGGCAATGATCGCCAGCGTCTCGACCCCCGCGCGGCTCAAGCGGCGCGCCGATTCGCGGGTTTCGCGCAGCAAATGCGCGAGGTCGGCGGCGGTCTGGAAATGCCAGCGCCCGCCGCGCTCGACCAGTTCGATGCCGTGTCCGGCGTGGCGCATGGAGATCGCCGCCAGCGCCTCGCCGACGTCATCCACCTCCAGCCGCCGCGCGATATCGTCCGCTGCCAGCGGCACTTCGCTCGCAAACACCAGCGCCTCGACCGCGCGCGTCAGATCGTCCGGCCCCGTCATGCCGCCTTCACCAGCAACGGCCCGAACGGCGCATCCTGCCGAAGGTCGAGCGTCCCGCGCCGCGCAAGTTCGAGCATCGCCACCACCGTCGAGGCCAGCGCCGAACGCCGGAAATCGGGATCCGAGTCTTTCGGCATGAACGCGGCAATTGCGGTCCAGTCGCGCATTCGACCGACCAGCGCCTCGACCCGCGCGATCGCCGCATCGAGCGTCATCACTGGACGGCGGCTGACCTGATGCAGCACCGGTGCCGTCCGCGCCTTCACCCGCCCGTAAGCCGCGATCAGGTCGTAGAGCGACGCCTGCCACAGGACATGCCGATCGGTCGCCAGCCCCTCGGGCGCGCCACGCAGGAACACATCGCGGTCGAGCCGGTCGCGCGCCATCAGCCGCGCGCCGCCCTCGCGCATCGCATCGAGCCGCATCAGCCGCTGTTGCAGCCGCCACGCGAGTTCCTCAGGGCTGGGGTCGGCTTGCTCGGCCCTGGGCAGCAACAAGCAGGATTTGAGATAGGCGAGCCACGCCGCCATCACGAGGTAATCCGCCGCCTGGTCGAGATGCGCTGCGCCCGCGCGCTTCACATAATCGAGATACTGGTCGACCAGCGCGAGGATCGAGATCGCGCGCAGATCGACCTTCTGCGACCGGGCGAGTGCGAGCAACAGGTCGAGCGGCCCCTCCCATGCCCCGAGGTCGAGGGTGAGCCCCTCCTCGTCAGGCGAGCGCAAGTAGTTCGTCCCGTTTGGCGATCAGATCGGGCAGCGCGGCGAAATCGTCGACCGGCGATATCGTCGCCATCGCGCGCGCCAGCCGTTCGCGGCCGATATCCGTTATCGCGGGAAGGATGTTCGCGATCCCGACCATTTCGTCCATCCGGCCCCAGCAATTGAGCGCGAGATCGCACCCTGCCGCCACAGCCCCCGCCGCGCGCGACGGGACATCGCCCTTCAATGCCTTCATATCGAGGTCGTCGCTCATCAGCAGCCCGTCGAAGCCGATACGCCCGCGAATGATCTCGCCGACGATCACCGGTGACAGCGTCGAGCAGCGTTCGGTATCCCAAGCCGGGAACATGATGTGTCCGGTCATCCCCATCGGCGCGTCGTGCAACTGCTGGAAGGCCTTGAGATCGCTCGCCAGCTCGGCTTCGCTCGCTTCGACGACGGGGAGATCGTAGTGGCTGTCGACCTGCGCGCGGCCCTGCCCCGGCATGTGCTTGACCACGCCGACGACACCGCCCGACCTCAACCCGTCGATGACGGCCCGCCCCAGAGACGCCACCCGCACCGGATCGCTGCCCAGCGCCCGGTCGCCAATGGCGGGATGCGTTTCGGGGACGCGCACATCGAGTAGCGGCAGGCAATCGACGGTGATCCCCACCTCGGACAGCATCAGCCCTAGCGCCTGCCCGTTGGAACGCGCTGCCTCCAGCGCCGAAATCGGTGCCACATCGTAGAGCGCATCGAACGCGGCCCCTGCCGGAAACGCAGGCCATTCGGGCGGCTGCATCCGTGCGACGCGGCCCCCCTCCTGATCGATCAGGATCGCCACGTCATCGCGGCCTTCCAGCGCGCGCAAGCTGTCGGTCAGCGCGCGCAACTGCATCCGATCGATGCAATTGCGCTTGAACAGGATATATCCCGCCGGTTTCGCCTCGGCGAAAAACGCGCGCTCGTCATCGGTCAGGACCGGCCCGGACAGGCCGAAAATCGCAGGGGTCATGCCGACCGGCATACCCCGGCAATCGTTCGCGTCAATTGACCTGGATGCAGTTCTCGCCTGCCGCCTTCAGCTTCTGGCATACCGCCGCAGCCTGGCCGCCTGCTTCGGCGCGGAGGCGGTACACGGTCGATCCGCCGACTTCGGCAGCAACGATCTGGCGCTTGAGCGGTGCGACATAGGCGTATTTACTGGCGAGCGTGCTCCACGCAGTCCCGGCCTTCGCCTCCGAACCGAACGCCCCGAGCTGCACCATCGTGCCGCCCGCGCCGGTCCGCACCGGCGCGACCACGACCGGGGTTTTGGCAACCAGTTGCCCACCCGCCTTGGGCACGGCAACCGTCGTGTTCGCCGACGGCTTGCCGGCGGCGTCAGCAACAGTCACGCCCTTGACGCCCTTCACCGGCGCTTCGGGCAGCGCATTGGTATCGATCTTGCCGGTTGCCTCGGCCCCTTCGGACGTTGCGAACGCACTGTCGCCCTTGCCTTCGACCTTCATGCCGCCCGGTGCATCGGGCTTGACCTTGTAATCGCCTTCGGCCGCCGCGATCAGCGTCGGGTCGGTCGCATTGGCAGGGCCCTTCGAGCGCATCAGCCACACGCCGCCGATAACGATGCCCAGCGCAACCAGCGCCGCCACGATCAGCGCCATCATCTTGCCCGGCGAGACACCCTCGTCGGCGTCCTCGTCATCGACCGCCTCGAGCCAGGGCAGCCGGTCCTCGTCGGTCGCGGCGTCGCGTTCGATATCGCTCAACTGTAATCTCCCGGCTTACATCTCTTCGACGGCTGCCACCCCCATGATCGACAGTCCGTTACGGATAATTTGCCCTATACCATCGACGAGGAAAAGGCGCGCCGCACTTAGTTGACGGTCGTTAACCACCACAACCCGCCGATCCGCGCGCTCGTGTCCCAAATTGAAATAGCCGTGGAAGGCCGCAGCAAGGTCGTACAGGTAAAACGCGATCCGGTGCGGCTCGCGCGAAAGGGCTGCCGATTCGACGATTCGCGGGAATTGCGCGGCGAGTTTGACCAGTTCCAGATCCTCGGCATCGAGCCTCGCCACCGCCCCGACGTCCGCCGCCACGCCCGCCTCTGCCGCCTTGCGCCCGATCGATTTGATCCGCGCATGAGCATACTGGACATAGAATACCGGATTGTCCTTCGACGCTTCGACCACCTTGGCGAAGTCGAAATCCATTTGCGCATCGGCCTTACGCGTCAGCATCGTGAAGCGGACGACGTCCTTGCCGACTTCGTTCACGACATCGGCGAGCGTCACGAAATTGCCCGAGCGCTTCGACATCTTCACCGGCTCGCCGTTGCGAAGCAGCCGGACCATCTGGATCAGCTTCACATCGAATGGCTTGCCGCCCGTAAGCGCAGAGACCGCGGCACGGATACGCTTGACCGTCCCGGCATGGTCCGCGCCCCAGATGTCGATCAGCGCGTCCGCCGTTTCCGATTTCTGGAAATGATAGGCCATGTCGGCACCGAAATAGGTCCAGCTGCCGTCGGACTTCTTGATCGGGCGGTCCTGGTCATCGCCGAATTCGGTCGAACGGAACAGCGGCAGCGTGACCGGTTCCCAGTCGGGGTCGATCTCTCCCTTCGGCGCTTCGAGCTGGCCGTCGTAAACGAGGTCCATCTCGCGCAGTTTGGCTTCGGCTGCCTCGGGCTTTTTGGCGGCCTGAACGTCCGACTCGAACGAAACCACGTCATGACGAATGCCCAATAGGCCGAGGTCATGCTGGATGAGCTGCATCATGGCCTTGACCGCTGCGACACGAAAATCGGCAAGCCATTCGCTCTCAGGCTTGCCAACAAGTTTATCGCCAACGACCCTTGCTAGCCCCTGACCAACCGCTTCCAAGTAATCGCCTGGATACAGCCCCTCGGGAATATCTCCGACGTCCTCGCCCAGCGCCTCGCGATACCGCAGGTGCACCGACCGCGCGAGCACGTCGACCTGGCCGCCTGCGTCATTGACATAATATTCGCGCGTGACGCGGTGCCCCGCCCATTCGAGCAAGGTCGCCAGTGCATCGCCGACCACCGCGCCCCGGCAATGGCCCATGTGCATCGGCCCGGTCGGGTTGGCGGAGACATATTCGATGTTGACCATCTTGCCCTCGCCAAGGTCAGACCGGCCATAGTCCGCGCCGCCCGCATGGACCGCCGCCAGTTCGTCACGCCAGATATCGTCGGCCAGCCGCAGGTTGATGAACCCCGGCCCGGCGATCTCGACCGAGGTCACACCGGGGACCGCCGCCAGTTCGGGCTTGAGCATTTCTGCCAGCGCACGCGGGGCCATGCCCGCGCCCTTGGCCAGCACCATCGCGGCATTGGTCGACAGGTCGCCGTGCGAAGGATCGCGCGGCGGCTCGACCGTCACATTGCCGCGCGGCGCATCCGCCACCGCCGCCACCCGGTCGAGCGCAGCACCGAGCTGCGCGGTGAAATTCTTGTAAAGCGTCATGATGCGGCGCGCTTAGGCGAGATTGCGCGGCGACTCCAGCATCTCGCGGTTATGATGGATATGGACGCCGGATCCTGCCGCGCCGACCGCGCGCGCCATGGCCGACGCGACGTCCGCTGCCGCTATGGCGCGGTACCGGTCGAACTGGCGCGGCGTCAGCGCGTTAGTGAGCGGACTGAGCGTGATTGCCAGCCGTTCGGCAAAGCGCGGATCGCCCGTCCGCTCCCCGACCAGCAAGCCGGGGCGGAATATGTCGAGCCGCTCATAACCCAGCGCCGTCACACTGGCCTCGGCGCGGCCCTTGGTTGCGATATAGAATGCCGACGATCGCGCGTCGGCCCCGACCGACGACACCATTATGAACTGCCGCGCCCCCGCCGTCCGGCCCGCAGTCGCCACCGCGACGACGGCGTCGTGATCGATCGCCGCAAACGCATCGCGCGACCCCGCCTTTGAGATGGTCGTGCCGAGCGTCGAAACTACGACGTGGGGCTGCATTTCGGCAATGACGCCCGGCCAGTCCTCGATGCGCGCCACCCGCTCTTTGCCGATGCCGGATGCGCGACGACCAACGACGATCAGGTCATGGCTTGCAAGTAATGGCGCCAGCAAACCACCGACCAATCCCGACGCGCCGAACAACATGATTTTCATGGGCTGACCTTAGCACCAGTTCAAACCGGCACCCAGTCCGCCCGCGTCATCGCGACCGGCGCTTTCGCGTCCCAATTGCTGTTGCGCCCGAGGATATCCGCGAGCGACCCCGTCGCTCTGATCTCGTCGAGCCCCCATTGCGTGAACGCCGCGACGCTGTTCACCGGATCGCCGTAGATATGCTTGCTGAGCAACGGATTGGTCATCGCCTGCGAAAACGCGTCGATCGCGACCATTTTCAGGATCAGGCCGGGCAGCGGCGAGTTCGCAACGCGGTCCTCGGCGAACAACCCGACATAAAATTCGAGCTCGTCCGGCGAGGCGTAGAGCAACGCCAGCGCGCGCTGGCGCGCTTCGTCGCGGGTGACGTCGCGGAACGATGCCGCCCGCTTCATGCCGACCAGCGCGCGGTAATCATTGTACGACGCGATGCGATTGGTCCGCGCCTGCAGGACGGCGTTCTTTTCCACCCCGACGAGGAAATCGGCACTGTTGCCCAGCCCCAGCGCCGCTGTCGGTTGCGCGGCGACATATTCGAACGCCTTGGCGAGGCCGGCCCCCAGCAACGGGGCATTGTTGAGCTGGAACATCCACGCGTCGACCGGCGTCGCGTTCCACACCGTCTTCTCCGGCACCAGCGAGTGCCAACGGTAAAGCAGGCTGAATTCGGCGGTGATCCAGTTGGGCCGGTTCCACCTTGCGCTCCACGCGCACGCAGGGTCGGCACGCAGCTTCAGGCCCGTCGGCGCGATGTGGTTGATATATTCTTCGACGACGATCTTGATGAACATCACGATGACGATGTTGCGCGCCACCTGAAAAACATGCTCGTCGTCCCAGCCGGGATGCTGGGCCTCGATCTTGCCCGCCAGCCGGTTGTGTTCGCGCAGGAACAGGGCGTTGATCATCGACACCTGCGCGGTCGCATTGGCGCGGTCGCCACCGACGGCGAACAGGGTCCGCTTCTGATCGGTCGACGCGTGGCTGATCCCCAGCGGTGCATCGAGCACGGGCCTGCCCTCGCCATCGAGAAAGCGCGGGTCGAATGATTCTCCGTCGACCAGATACAGGAAGCACGGCCATTCCTCGCCCTCGGCGTCGATCTGCGACAACAGGCGGCCCTTTTGCCCCTGCTGCTCGGAGCCGAGCCGCAGCACGCGGGTCTGTTCCTCCGTGCGCCCATAGAGCGGACTCTGGTCGATCTCGTGGTTCGAGGTGGTCTTGCGCCGGTCTTCCGGATCCTGGACATGGGTGCGAATAAAGCCGTCGGTCAGATACTGGGCAAAGGCGGGAAACAGGCACGTCGATTTCGGGCATTCGACCTGGTCGGGTCCGGTCTTGGCGAACAGCGCCGCCACCGCTTCGACTTCGGGCAGGTCGGGCAGGTCGCGCGGCGGCAGGTGGCGCGCCGACCAGCTCCGGTCGGTCAGCCCCTTCCAGCTGATATAGTCGCTGGCGGTACTCCACGGATGCGGGCGGTTCCGCGTCGAATTGACGACGTCGTTGATCGCGAAATTATTGACTGCCCGCGCAAACCACGGCCAGCGGTCGCCCAGCCAGTTCGCAAAATGGGTCAGGCGATTCAAGATCGCAGACATGCGCCGACTCTCCCCCGGGAAGTATCGGCAGAACGTAACACTTCGGGGACGGCGACGGAATGCTTTCGCGCGACTTAACCGACCGACCAGTCAGGCGCGGATCAAGGTCTCGCCGAACTTTACGCCGGTTTCGTCGGGGAACAGCGCCGCGCGCACGCGCACCGGGTCGAGTCCGTAGTGCTGCGCCAGCGCCGCGCCGATCAGCGTGTCGAGGCTGAGCGTCGGTCTCAGGTCGCGCCCCTCGAACAAATTCGCGTTCGACAATCCCGGCCAGTCCGCCACCACGCGCCCGCCCGCCACCGAGCCGCCGAGCAGCATCGCCGCCGAGCCGGTGCCGTGATCGGTGCCGCCGGTGCCATTGACCGCGACCGTCCGCCCGAATTCGGTCGCGACGATCACCAGCGTATTCGCCCATTGCGGCCCCAACCCGGTCTTCAACGCCGCGAGCAGCGCATCGAGGCCCTTCAGCTGTGCATTGAGCCGCCCTGCCTGTTGGGCATGGGTATCCCAGCCGCCGGTCTCGATCATCGCAATCCGCGTCGTCGGTCCCATCAGCAACCGCGCCGCGAGCGCACCAGTCGCCGCCGCGTTCTTGCCGCCTGCATCGCTCAGATCGCCGGTCATCGACCGCGTCGCCATCGCCTGCTGCCACAGCGGATGGAGTTGCGGGTCCGCCGCATACATCGCCGACACCCGCATCAGCAGATCGTCGGGCGCGTCGGGCAACGCCGACGGCGCATAGGACGCGACCTCGACACGCCCCCGCAACGCCGCCGGAACTGTCGAAGAAATCGCAATCGCTTCGGCGTGCGACTTCGGCAACAGCGCGAGGAAGCGGTTCAGCCAGCCGTCCTTCAACTGGTACGGCTGGGTGCCGCCCGTCTCCAACACATTCTGCCCGTCGAAATGCGAACGATCCCGGTATCGCGAGGCGACCGCGTGCGCGAAAAGCGCCTGCTTGTCGCCGAACATCCTTGCCGTCTCGACCATCGCCGGGTGAAGCGTGAACATCGTGTCGAGCTTCGCCCCGCCCGGAACCGCCAGGCTCCCGCGCGCTGCCGCAAAGCCCGGATCGCCGGTCGGCATGACGATATTCAGCCCGTCCGCCGCGCCGCGCTGGATGACGAACACGAAGCGCCGCTCGGTCGGGGCCGCCGCAAAGGCGATCCCGGGCAATGTCGCCAACCCGGCACCCGCCAGCCCCGAGCCGAGGACGCGGCGACGACCAATGGGCCTTCCGATCATCAGTTCCGACATCGCCTATCTCCGCATGAATTCGGGCGCGACCAGCACCAGCGCCAATCCCTCGACCGGGCTTTCCGCACGCCCGACCGCCGCCAGTGTCGCCGCGCTGCCGCCGCCCGGCAAGACCTTTGCGGCCAGCGCCCTCGGGTCGAACGCCGCACCCCCGGCCCGGGTTGCAAGCCGCGACGCCGCCTCGACCCGGCGCAGCAGGGCATCGGGTCCGGCCCAGCTTGCATCCAGATCGTCCCAGCCTGCGGGCGAACCGGGTTTCCACACCGGCTGGCCGAGCTGATTCATCAGGCCCGCGACCGCCTGTCCCTCGACCTGCTTCGTGCCGACCGCGCGCAAGGCAGAGATCGACCAGTCCCACGGTGTCTTGAACTTGGCCCCCGTCGCCGCAGTTTCGGGCGCGTCGATCAGGATGCGGTACAGCGCGGGCAAATCGCCACCGGTTTTCAGGAAAGCGTCCGACAGCCGCGCAACCAGCGCGGGCGGGGGCGTGTCGCCCGTGAAATGCCGCGCCAGCTTCGTCGCAATATGCGTTGCTGTCGCGGGCGAGGCCGCCAGATCGGCAAGCACGGCACGTGCCTGTCCCTCGCCGTCCTGGTCGTAGCGCCGCCCCATGATCGTGCGGGAGCCGGGCTCGTGCAGCGCGGGCGCGAACAGGAACGCACCCGGCTGTCCTTCCGCAAAGCGCGCCATCGGCCCGCGCGTGATGCCCGCGACGCTCCACCCGGTCATCGCGCGCGCGAACTCGGTGACATCGGCTTGGGTATAGCCCGTCCGCACGCCCAGCGTGTGCAGTTCCATGATTTCGCGCGCGAGGTTCTCGTTCAGCCCGATCTTGCGCCGCCCACGCGCCGCGACGGCGGTGCCCACGCGGCTGGTCGGCCCGATCGACTGCGCCTGGTCGAGATAGAGCAGCATCGCCGGATGCGTCTCCACCGCGAGCAGCATGTCGGCAAAACGTCCAAGCACATGCGGGCGGATCGCCTCGACCTCGAGCAGCCCGCCCATGCCGATCACCGGCAGCTTGTCGATCGAGATCGCGAAATGGTTCGCCCAGAAATGCACCATCCGCTCGACGAACGGCGCGGGGCTGGTCAGCGCGGCATTAGCGCGCGCGCCGACCAGCGCGATATATTCGCTGCGTGCCACCTGTCCCGCATATTTGCGCGACGCCTTCAGCGCCGCCTGCACGCTCTCGCCGGTGGGCGCGCCACCCGCATCCATCGCCATAGTGTCGGCGCGCGCGGCCTTGGCAGTACCTGCCCGGTTCCCGGGCCCACCCCCGAGCATCGCCACCTGCTGCCGATAGGCGCGCGTTTCCTCGAGATAATCGGCCAGCCCTTGCGCGACGGTGGCGCGCGTGGGTGCCGAGGCAAAGGCGGCGGGCCGGACATCGAAGCGGTCGAACTGCGCGAGAAGGGCACGGCGCGCATCGCCGACGGGCGCGTCATCGGGGCGAACCCCGAAACCGAAGCGATTAGCGGCAGTGGAGTAATCGGTCATGCGCGGACCTCGCAGAACAGTTCCGGTCGCTCAACGCACCAACGGTCACCGCCCTTCGCTGTTCCCGATCCATCCGGCTGCCCTGAGGCGGATAACCGCCGACCGTGCCACGGGGGCCACCACGCCGTTCGACAGACGAACGCGCATCGAGCGCGGCGTTCCCTCGACCGCGACAACTGCTTCCTCGGCAATCCACCACGACCGATGGATTTGCAGGCCGCTGGTCCGGGTGGCGCCGATGGCCTGCGACAGCGGCATCAGGAGCAGTTCGGACCCGCCCGGTCGATGCACCCGGACATAATGGTCCTCCATCTGGAGCGCGAGCACGTTCGTTTCCAAGGCGGGCGATACCGCGTCGTGCACGGGAACAGGCGATGTCTTTGATGACGATGCGCCGGTCCGCCTCAACCACAACGCCGCTCCCAGCATTGCCAGCAGGCCGATGGTCGCGGTCTGCGCGAACCAGAGCCAAAACGGCAAGGACAGGCGGGCAAGCTCCGGCCAGAGCCAGAAGGCTGCGGCTCGCGTGAACAGGGTTTGCGGGATGCTCGCGAGCAGCGCGGCACCGCTCAATACCGGCCACCACGCGATCGAACCGGCAGGAACCCGCGATTTGGCGATCCTGAACGCCGTTCCGTACAGCATGACGCCGAGCAGCGTCGAGGCGACCCAATAGCCCAGCCGACGACCCGCACCGTCGTTCAAATAAGTGCCGAACGGTCCCAAGGCCGCAAGGACCGCGCCGACAAGGATTGCCCCGCCGATCCAGTATAACGCCGAGACCAGCGGGCGAGACGGTGCCCGGTCGAGGGTGGCTGCCTGCGTCACGAGCCCACCTATAGCCCGACCCGCATGCCGCGCGAAGTCTAATCGCCCGTTCGCGAACCGCTTCGCCCATTCGCGTAATCGGGCTTCGGCAAGCTGCCGCAGCATGCGTAGCTCATATCGTCAAAACGGAGTTCGACATGTTTACACGTACCCTCGTCACGGCGCTCCTCGTCCTGACTGCGACACAGGCTCCTGCCCAAGGCCAGCAAGCGGGCTTCGAGCGCCGCGCCATGCCCGACGGCACCGAAGTCGGAATCTGGTATCCCGCTTCGGGCACGCCGTCCCGTCAACGCATGGGTCTTTATGCCCAGGACGTGGTTGTCGGCAGCAAAGCGCCCGACGGACGTTATCCGCTGATCGTAATGTCGCACGGCACCGGCGGCGATTTCGCGAGCCATGTCGACACCGCGACGGCCCTCGCTCGCGCGGGCTTTATCGTCGCGGCGCTCACCCATCCGGGCGACAACTGGCGCGATAACAGCCGGGCGACCCAGATCGCCGCCCGTCCACCGGCACTCAGCGCCTTGATTACCTACATGCTCGACGACTGGCAGGGGCATGCCGTCATCGACAGGGACCGCATCGGTGCCTTCGGTTTTTCGGCGGGCGGCTTTACGGTGCTGGTCGCCGCAGGCGGACGGCCCGATCTGTCGCGCCTTGCCGATCATTGCGCGCAACATCCCGCCTTCTTCGACTGTATGCTGCTCAGGCAACAACGACCGACCGCCTCGGCGGCACCGGCCGCTTCCGGGGATCCGCGGATCAAGGCAATCGTCGTCGCTGCGCCCGCGCTCGGCTTCGCTTTCGATCGCGCAGGCCTTTCAAAAGTCAGGCTTCCCGTGCAGCTCTGGCGCGCGGATGACGACCATATCCTTCCCGCGCCCCATTATGCCGATGCTGTCCGCGCCGCGCTTCCGCGCCGACCGGATTTCCACGCTGTACCGGGTGCCGGGCATTTCGATTTTCTCGCTCCCTGCGCCGACCCGTCCATCGTTCCGCAAATCTGCGGGAGCGCGGCGGGCTTCGATCGCACCGCGTTTCATGCGCGCTTCAATGCCGATGTCGTGCGGTTCTTTACGGCCAAACTGTCGCGGCGGCGGCGATAGGTCGTGCGGACCTCAAAACCCCTCCGGCATCTCCACATCCCCCACCACTTCCCGATACCGCGCAATCGCGTAGCGATCCGTCATCCCCGCGATGAAGTCGCCGATGTGGCGGCTGCGGGCGGGGTCGGCTTCGGGGAGGCTCTCGCGCCATTCTTCGGGCAACCGCGCCGGATCGTCGCGGTAGGCGGCGAACAGCCCCGCGATCAGTTCCTGCGCGCGATCGGCGACTTCGGTCTGGCGAGGATGGTGGTAGAGCTTGGCGTACATGAACGCCTTGAGCGCGCGCTCCTCCTCGGCCATGGTCGGCGAAAAGCCCGACAGCGCCATGCTCGCCGCGCGGACATCGGCGACGCTGGTCACCCCTGCCGCTGCCGTCCGCGCGCGGGTTTCGTCGATCACGTCGTTGACCATTGTCCCGATCTGTTGCCGGATCAGTTCGGCACGCAGCCGCCGGTGCGGGACATCGGGATAGCGGCGCAGCACCGCCGCCCAGCCGCGCGCGACCAGCGGCAGCGCGGCCAGTTCGTCGAAATCGAGCAATCCCGCGCGCAAGCCATCATCGATGTCGTGGTTGTCGTACGCAATGTCGTCGGCGACCGCCGCGACCTGTGCCTCGAGACTTGGCTGGCCGGTCAGGTCGAGCGCGAACCCGGCATCGACCTCCGCCAGTGCCCAGCCCGGCGTCGCGACCGGGCCATTGTGCTTGGCCAGCCCCTCCAGTGCCTCCCAGCTGAGATTCAGCCCGCGCCAGCGCGGATAGGGACTGTCGATCTGCGACAGCACCCGTAGCGTATGGCCGTTGTGGTCGAAACCGCCAACATCTTGCATCGCCGCTTTCAGGGCATCCTCGCCCGCATGGCCGAACGGCGGGTGGCCGATGTCATGGGCAAGACACAGGGCCTCGGTCAGATCCTCGTCGAGGCCGAGCGCGCGGGCGATCGTCCGCCCGATCTGCGCGACCTCCAGGCTGTGGGTCAGGCGCACCCGGAAATGGTCGCCGTCGGGGGCGACGAACACTTGCGTCTTGTGCCGCAGCCGCCGGAAACTGATCGAATGGATGATGCGGTCGCGGTCGCGCTGGAACGCGGTGCGGGGACCGCGCGTCTCGCCGGTGACCTCGAAATGCTGGCGGCCACGACTGAGCGCCGAATCGCTCGCGAGCATCGCCAGCGGCTTCATTTGCCGATTTTCTCGACTTCCTCGCCGGCGTCGCTGCTGAACGTCATCGCGCTGACCCCGTTCTTGGCGAGCTTGCCGACCAGTTCGCGCGCCGCCGCCGCCGACTTCATCGGGCCGACAAGAATGCGGTTGGTCGCCTTATAGGGCGCGGACCAGCCTGACAGGCCCTTCATTGCCGCCTCATTGTCCGACCGGATGCGTTTCAGCGTGATGCCTAGGCCGCTGTCATTGCGCCCGGTTGCGACCTGGACCCAGAGGCGCGGCGGGTTGCGCTTGGCGGCAGCCGCTTTTTCGGCGGCCTCGCGCTTTTCGGCTTCCTCGGCAGCCGTCTGTGCGGCGAGTTGCGCCACTTTCTTTTTCGCCGCAGCCCGCGCGGCACGCAGTTCGGCTGCACCTGGCAGCACCACGGTCGATTCGGTCTCGCGTTCGATGCCGTCGAGGAGGCCCGCAAGGCGCGAAACCGGCGTCGTCGAAGAGGTCGGGATCGGTGCAGCGGCCGGTTGGGGAACGGGATCGGTCGCAATCGGGGTCGTGACGGACGGCGTTGCGACGGGTGACGGCGTTGCCGACAGCGTTGCAGCAGGCGGGCCGATCACGGGCGGCGTTTCGAATGCCGGACCGGTTGTCGCCACCGATGACGGCGGCAGTTCGGCCTTGGCGATCTGGACCGGCGCGATGGGTGCAGGGATCGGAGTCGCGGTGACCGACTCGGGCGGCGTGGCAACCGTTGCTGTAGGCATCGCAGGTGCAAGCGCGACCTGTCCGGCAGACGGCGGGCCGACCAGCGGACGCGCGGTATCGGGCGGTGGCAGGGTCTTGCCGGCCAGTCGCACTACCTGCCCCGTATCGCCCCGCGCCTCGGGCGGCAGGCGTGCGGGATCGACCGGGCCAATCCGCCCGCCGACGCGCCCCCGCGCAACGCCCGGCTCGGTTTCGGTCGAAAAGCCCGGGGCCGGTTTGTCGATCTGCGGCAGGACTGGCGCGGATGTCGCCACCTCGCCACCCGGCCGGCGACGCGGGGCGGACGAATCCGCCTGCGCCACGCGCACCGGCCGGGTATCGACCGCGCGCGGGCCGAGCGGTTCGCCTGCCGGGATCAACCCGCTGTCGCCCGACACGACCGGCGGACGCGTCAGCCCCTGCGCCGAAACCAGTCCCCCGGCCGACGACAGCGACGAGGAGGGCGATGGCGGCACCGCGCCGAGAAACGGATCTCCCGTCTGCACGGTCAGCTGCGTCCCGTCGGTCGGCACCGTACCGAAATTCACGGCATGCGCGCGCTCTGCCGGGTTGAGCGAGGCCAGCCGCGACAGCAGCGGCGACATGGCATTCGCCATCGCCGGGACCATCAACTGGCGCGCAACTCCATTTGCGCCCGACACATCGCCGTTCATCGCCATGATGAACGCCCGCGCGCGCCACGCCCCCTGATCCTGCTTGCGGAGCAGCGGATCGAGCATGGCCATCGCCCCTGCCCGGTCGCCCGAAATGCCCAGCGACAGCGCGTAACGCCGCACCAGCTCGTCGTCGCGGCCCAGAGAACCTTGGCGCGTCATCGCCAGCGCATAGTCGCGCTGCGCCCGCCGGCTGTCCCCGCGCAGGTCGTAGGCAAGGCCGCGATCGCGCGCGACTGCCGCTTCGGGCACGCCCATCGACACCGCTTCGGCAAACAGGCGCAACGCGTCGTCGGGCCGCTCGATCATCACCAGCGACGACCCCAGCCCTGCCTTCACCCGCCCGCTCGACGGGGCGATGTTTTCGGCACGGGCGTAGAAACCCAGCGCCGCATTGGCATCGCCGACGTCGAGCGCTGCCTGTCCCGCGCCGAGCAGCGCATCGATATCGCGCGGGCTGCCCGCGAGCACGCGGATGTAACGCCCCAGCCGCTCGACCGGATCGTTCGGATCGGGAATCGGCTGCACAAGCGTTTGCGCCCAGACGGGCGAGACCGGGCCGACGACGGCCGTCGATACGAAAAACGCGGCGGAGAGCAGCCGTCGCGACACGGCGGGCAGGCATGTCATATTGTTACGCAGCTAATGCCCCCCGCACAGCGCGGCAAGTTGCAACCGCGCTGTCCCCGAACGCAGTTGCGCCGGTCCGCCCCTGCAAAGGGACGAAACCGGCGCAAAACCTTACCGGGGACTGTCCCCTGCCAAGGCGAAGAGGGACAGTCCCCAAGTGGGGACAGTCCCTTTCACCTGAAAGCTATTGGTTGTTCTGGCGGTTGAGGAAGCGCGGGATGTCGAGCGGATCCGCCTTGGCTTCGGTCTCTTCCGGCTTGATCGCGGTGCGCGCAATGTTCGACATCCGCTCGAACAAGGTCGCGCCTGCCGGTGCCTGCGTTCCAGTGGCAGCTTGTGCCGCTGGATCGGGCGTCAGCCAGCGGCTACCACCCGACGTCTGGGGCATCGGGTTCGACGCGATTTCCTGGTCGAGCAGCAATTCCTCGCCCTCGTCGGCAGCGGCCGTCTCGACCGTCGCCACCGCATCGTCTTCGAAACGGACCGGTTCGGCGACAACGGGCTCGTCGAGCGTATCTTCGACGGGTTCGGCCATGTCGGTCAGTTCGAGCGGCTCCGGCGCTTCGAGCATTACAGCGGCTTCAGGCTCGGCTTCGGCGGCCGGCTCTTCGACCGGCTTCAGCGTCATCACCGGTGCCTTGGGCTTCAGGCCCGGAAAGGCGAAGACGCGCGCAGGCTCGGGTGCCGTCGCAGCATCGGCCTCGATACCCGTGGCGACGACCGAGACGCGGATCTTGCCCTCGAGATCGTTGTTGAACGCCGAACCCCAGATGATGTTCGCGTCGGGATCGACCAGTTCCTTGATGTGCGACGCCGCTTCGTCGACTTCCATCAGGCGCATGTCCTCGCCGCCGACGATCGAGACGATGACGCCCTTGGCACCCTTCAGCGACACGCCGTCGAGCAGCGGGTTGGCGATCGCCTTTTCGGCAGCTTCGATCGCGCGGTTGTCGCCCGATGCCTCGCCGGTGCCCATCATCGCCTTGCCCATTTCGCCCATCACCGAACGGACGTCGGCGAAGTCGAGGTTGATCAGGCCCGGCATGATCATCAGGTCGGTGATGCCGCGCACGCCCTGTTGCAGGACTTCGTCGGCCATCTGGAACGCCTCTTTGAAGGTCGTCGACGGATTGGCGATCAGAAACAGATTCTGGTTGGGAATGACAATCAGCGTATCGACATGCTTCTGCAGCTCGGCGATCCCCGCCTCCGCCGATTTGCCGCGCCGCGACCCTTCGAAGGCGAAGGGCTTGGTTACCACGCCGACGGTCAGGATGCCCTTGTCGCGCGCCGCCTTGGCAATGATCGGGGCTGCACCGGTGCCGGTGCCGCCGCCCATGCCTGCCGCGATGAAGCACATATGCGCGCCTTCGAGCGCCTTTTCGACGTCGATCAGCGTCTCTTCAGCGGCCGCCTTGCCGATTTCGGGCCGCGAGCCCGCGCCCAGACCTTGCGTGATCTTGAGGCCCAGCTGGATGCGCCGTTCGGCGGCACTGGTGTTCAGCGCCTGTGCGTCGGTGTTGGCGACAATGAAGTCGACCCCCTGCACGTTCGACGCGATCATGTTGGCAATGGCGTTGCCGCCCGCACCGCCGACGCCGATGACGGAAATACGCGGACGAAGCTCATCGACTTCGGGCGGCATGAATTCGATGCTCATCGACTGGTCCCCTTATATATGGTGGAAGCGTTGCATTTTGCCCCCAACCCCTTGTGCTCAACACGATTCCTTCTTGAATCACCAAAAGCGTTAACGCGCAAGCGGGTTTTTTCAGTAGCCATAGCGAAAAGCCGCCATCAGCCGTTTGATCAGGCCGCCGCCCGCCGCGCGCGTCACCATCTGGTCCGACGCAATCGAGCGCAGGTCCATCGGGTCCGACGCTGCATAGTGGATCAGACCGGCGAGCGTTGCGAAACCCGTGCCGCTATGCGCTTCGGGCAGGCCGTTCAGCCCGCGCGGTCGCCCGAGGCGGACGGCGCGGCCCAGCGCCCCCTGCATGTAATCGGCAAGGCCTTTCAGCTCTGCGCCGCCGCCGGTCAGCACCACCTGGCGTCCGACGGGACCGCCGAAGCCCAGCTCCTTCAGCTCGCGGGCGATCTCGCCGACGAGATGGTCGAGCCGCTGGCGAATGACCGAGATCAGCTGCGCGCGGGTGATGCGTCCAGCCTCGCCTGCGTCGTCCTCGGACGACATCGGCGCGACCTCGATCATGTCGTGGTTGTCGCGGGGGGAAGTCGTTGCCGAACCATAGAAACACTTCATCCGCTCGGCCTGCTGCCGCCGCGTGCCGAAGGCCGATGCAATGTCGTCGGTGATGTCGGCACTGCCGAACGGGATCGACGCCAGGCCGACCAGCATGCCGCCCGCGAACAGCGATACATTGGTCAGCCCCGCACCGATTTCGACCAGCGCCACCCCCAATTCGCGCTCCTCGTCGCTGAGGCACGCCATGCCGGTCGCAACCGGCGACGCGATGATCGATTTCACTTCGAGATGCGCCGAGCGCACGCACAAGTCGAGATTGCGGACCGGCGACCCGTCGGCCGCGACGACATGGATATCGACACCCAGCGTATCCGCGTGCAGCCCCAGCGGCTTCTTCACGCCCTTCAGCCCGTCGAGCGTGTACAGCGTCGGTTGCGCGTGGAGCACCATCCGTCCCTCGGGATCGATAGCATTGCGGCCGTGCGTCAGCAGATTGTCGATATCCTCCTGCTCGACCCGGTGCCCGCCCAGCTCGACTTCGACCGAAGCCAGATTGCTGACCAGCCCGCCCGCCGAGAAGCTGACCCAGACGTCCTCGATATTGGTCCCTGCGATGCGTTCGGCCTGTTCGACTGCCTCGCGCACCGACCGCTCGGTGGCGTCCATGTCGGCGATATAGCCGCGCCGCACGCCCTTGCTCTCGCGCTGGCCGGTACCGAGCACGTTGATTTCGCCCTCTTCGCCCCGCTCGGCGATCAGCGCGGAAACTTTCCACGACCCGATATCGAGTGCGGTGATGAGACGGTCGGGACGCGGTTGGGCCATGGGGATTCTCCTCAGGTCGTACGGGCAGGGTCGATGGGGCCGATTTTCGCGGGTTTGTCGCCAGCGCGGCTTTCGGTCGCCGCCGTCGCCTTTTTGGCCCCCGGCAGCACCGCCATCTGGTCGGGATTCCGCATGTCGAAACGCGCCATGCCGCGCCCGAGCAGGCGCTGTGCACCGTCGAGTTCGGCAAATTTCCTGAGCGCGGCGGCCGCCGCCGCTTCGCCCTCGGGGAGCAGCAAGGTCTCGCCCGACTGGAATTTCAGGTCCCAGCGCCGGTCGCCGATCCACATCGCCCCGTCGAGCACGGGCTTCAGTTGCGGCGCATGGTTCATCAATGCGGTCAGCGCGGTCGCCTGCACATTGGCATCGGGGCCGATGACAAGCGGCAGGTTCGGCATCGCGTTCAGGCTGACCTGTTCGAGCGGCACCCCCTTGGCATCGACCAGGGTCAGTTGCTGCGCGTGCTGCCAGACAGCGGCGGGCTTGCGCTCGACAATCTCGATGGCGAGCGTATCGGGCAGGCGGCGCGACACGCGCGCATCGGCAACCCACCCGTATTTGAGCAATTTCTGGCGGACGCCCTCCAGATCGACCAGCGGCATCGACAGCGACAGCTGATCGAGCGCGACGGCATAGACGCTGGTGCGGTCCATACGGTCGGCCCCGACGATGTCGATATGCTTGACCGAAAAGCCTGCGCGCCCGACGGCATCGCCCGCTGCCATGCCGACCTTGTGCGGCACGTCGAGCATCATCGCGATTGCCGAAATCCCGCCGGCCGCCACAGTCAGCACAATGGCCGTCGTTGCACGCTCGACTGTACGCGCGCTCAGCGGCACCTGAGCCACCAGCCGTGCGAACAGCGACGGTTTGCGCTTGCCGGACTTGACGACCTTGACCGGCTTGCGCTTGGTCGCGGCCCCGCGCTTGATCGGTGCGTTTCCGCTCATCGTGCATCCTCCAAAATCGCGCCGACGAGCTCGTCGTACCCCATGCCAATATGGCGGGCCTGCTCGGGCACAAGGCTCAGCGGCGTCATCCCCGGCTGGGTGTTGACCTCGAGCAGATACAATCCCTCGACACCCTTTTCGTCGTCCCAGCGGAAATCCGACCGCGATGTCCCCTTGCAGCCGAGCACGCGGTGCGCCTTCAACGCCATGTCGAGACAGGCCTGGGCAATCGCTTCGGGGATGTTGGCCGGACAGATATGTTCGGTCAGCCCGTCGGTGTATTTCGAATCGTAATCGTAGAAGCCGCTCTTGGGCTTCAGCTCTGTGACTGCCAGCGCGCGGTCGCCGAGGACTGCCGTCGTCAGTTCGCGCCCCCGGATGAACGGCTCCGCGAGCAATTCGTCGAATTCCTGCCACGGCCCCGCAACATCGCGGCCGATGGGGTCGCCGTAATTCCCCTGCGCGGTCACAATGGCGACGCCGACCGACGACCCTTCGTTGACGGGCTTGAGCACATAGGGGCGCGGAAGCGGATCGCCGAGATACAGGCTCTCCGACTTGACGACATGCCCCCCGGGCATCCGGATACCGTGCGGGACCAGTGCCTGTTTCGACAACTGCTTGTCGATGGCGATCACCGAAGTCGCGAGCCCCGAATGGGTGTAGCGGATGCCCATCAGGTCGAGCATCCCCTGCACCGACCCGTCCTCGCCCGGCGTGCCGTGAAGTGCGTTGAAGACGACATCGGGCTTCAATTCGGCCAGCCGCGTCGCGACGTTGCGATCCATGTCGAGCGCGACCGTCTCATGCCCCAGCCGTTCGCACGCCTCGGCCACGCCTTTCCCTGTGACGAGCGACACCTCGCGCTCGGCGGACCAGCCGCCCATAAGAACGACGACCTTCACTTGTTTCCGACCCTTTGGATTTCCCATTCGAGCGTCACACCCGACTGCGCCTTCACCCGCGCGCGCACTTCTTCGCCCAGCGCTTCGATATCGGCGCTGGTCGCGGTGCCGGTGTTGATCAGGAAATTGGTGTGCTTTTCGCTGACCTGCGCGCCGCCGACCATCAGCCCGCGACAGCCCGCCGCGTCGACCAGCGCCCAGGCCTTTTCACCCGGCGGGTTCTTGAAGGTCGAACCGCCGGTCTTCGACCGCAACGGCTGCGACGCCTCGCGCGCGGCGGCAATGCGGTCCATCTCGGCCTGAATGGCTTCGGGCTGTCCGGGCATGCCGCGCAACCGTGCGGCGACGACCACGGCCTGTCCGGGCAACTCCGAATGACGATAGGTGTAGTGCAACTCGCTCGCCGCCAGCGTCACCAGTTCGCCCGAACGCAGCACGACGTCGCAATCGATCAAGACGTCCTTCAACTCGCGTCCGTACGCCCCGCCGTTCATCCGCACGAAGCCGCCGACCGTGCCGGGGATCGAACGCAGGAACTCGAGGCCCGCGATGCCGTGATCGCGCGCGGTGCTCGACACGAGAATGCCCGACGCGCCGCCGCCGCAGCGCAGCGTCGTCGCATCGAGGCGCTCGACCTTGGCGAACGGCTTGCCCAGCCGCACCGTCACGCCGCGCAACCCGCCATCCCGGACGATAAGGTTCGACCCGAGACCAAGCGCCATCACGGGCGTTACCGGGTCGAGGTCGCGGAGAAGGCCTTGCAGGTCGGCGACGTCCGCCGGCTCGAACAGCATCTCGGCGGGGCCGCCCGACTTGAACCAGAGGAGCGGCGCGAGCGGCGCTTCGAGCGTCACGCGGCCGCGCGTCGGCGGTGGTGCGAGGCAGATCGCACTCATCCCCGCGCACCTTCGATGCCGGCGGCAAGGCCCGCCGCCCATTTCGTGATATCGCCCGCGCCGAGGCATACGACGAGGTCGCCAGCGACGGCCTCTTCCGCGAGCAGCTTCGCCAGCGCCTCGGCACTCTCGACCGTCGCCGCCGCGCGGTGCCCGCGCGCGCGCAACCGTTCGACCAGCGCCTCGGCACTCACGCCCTCGACCGGCGTTTCGCCCGCCGCATAGACCGGTGCCACCAGCACCTGGTCGGCATCGTTGAAGGCCTGCGCGAACTCGTCCATCAGCCCGCCGAGGCGCGAATAGCGGTGTGGCTGCACGACGGCGATCACGCGGTTCTCCGCGCCTTCGCGTGCCGCCGACAGCACGGCACGGATTTCGACCGGATG
The DNA here is from genome assembly GCF_024758725.1 of Sphingomonas sp. SUN039. Classification (NCBI taxonomy): domain Bacteria; kingdom Pseudomonadati; phylum Pseudomonadota; class Alphaproteobacteria; order Sphingomonadales; family Sphingomonadaceae; genus Sphingomonas; species Sphingomonas sp. SUN039. The sequence continues at coordinate 2,088,517 of NZ_CP096972.1, forward strand.
ATGGCCGTAATCGTCGATGATCGTGACCCCACCGGTCTCGCCGACTTTGGTGAAGCGCCGCTTGACCCCGCCGAATGCGGCAAAACCCTGCTGGATCGTCGCATCGTCGAGGCCGAGTTCGATCGCCACCGCGACCGCCGCCAGCGCATTCTGGACATTGTGGCGACCGGCCATCGGCAACACGATGTCCTCAATGCTGCGCGTCGATCCGTCGCGGCTGCGGATAATGACCTCGAAACGGTTGGCCCCCGCCCCCGGCACGACATTGACCCCGCGCACATCGGCCTGAGCGGAAAAGCCATAAGTCACGATCCGCCGGTCGCGAACACGCGGCAGCAGCGCCTGCACTTCGGGGTGGTCGAGGCACAGCACTGCCGCGCCGTAGAAGGGGACGTTCTCGACGAACTCGACGAACGCATCCTTGACCGCATCGAAGTCGCCATAATGGTCGAGGTGTTCGGGATCGATATTGGTGACGACGGCAATTGTGCCATCGAGGCGCAGGAAGCTGCCGTCGCTCTCGTCGGCCTCGACGACCATCCAGTCGCTCGCGCCCAGACGCGCGTTCGAGCCATAGCTGTTGATGATGCCGCCGTTGATAACGGTCGGGTCGACCCCGCCCGCGTCGAGCATTGCCGCGATCATGCTCGTCGTCGTTGTCTTGCCGTGCGTGCCCGCGACCGCCACGGTGGATTTCAGCCGCATCAGTTCGGCGAGCATCTCCGCGCGCCGCACCACGGGGATGCGGTTCTCGTAAGCCGCCGCGACTTCCGGATTTGCGCGCTTGATCGCCGTCGAGGTGACGACCACCGCCGCATCGCCGAGGTTCTCCGCCGCATGGCCGATGGCGACCGCGATACCGCGTTTCCGCAGTCCCTCGATCACATAGCCCTCGGCCACGTCGGACCCCTGCACCTTGTAGCCAAGGTTGTGCATCACCTCGGCAATGCCCGACATGCCGATGCCGCCGATGCCGACGAAGTGGATCGTGCCGATGTCGGTTGCGACACCCTTCATGCGTAGGCTTCCTTCAACTTGACCGGTGCAGGTCCGTCGACGGCCGGACCGATGCGTTCGATCAGGTCGGCGAGATCGCGCACTGCGTTCGGCCGCCCGCAGGTCAGCGCGCGCTTCGCCGCATTAGCGAGCCCGCCCGCGTCGAGGCCGAGCTTCTGCATCTGCTTGGCGAGTTCGACCGGCGTGAAGTCTTCCTCCGCAATCGCCCGCGCGCCGCCTGCCGCGACCATTTCGCGCACATTCGCCGTCTGGTGGTCGTCCATGGCGGAGGGCAGCGGCACGAGGATCGCGGGCCGGCCTGCCGCCGTCAGCTCTGAAATCGTCGATGCGCCTGCGCGCCCGATGACCAGATGCGCCCATGCGAGCCGTTCGGGCAGGTCGGTCAGATAGGTATGGACCTCTGCCGGAATATCGCGCGCGGCATAGGCGGCGCGGACGCGCTCGACATCTTCGGCGCGCGCCTGTTGCACGACCTGCAAGCGGCGGCGAAGTGCCACGGGCAGCATCGCCAGTCCTTCGGGCACCACCCGCGACAGCACCGTCGCACCTTGGCTGCCGCCGGTCACCAGCACGCGGAAAATGCCGTTCTCGTCGAGCGGCGGGTATTCCTGCGTGCCGAGCTTCACCACGCTTTCGCGCACCGGATTGCCGACGAGGTGGACGCGGTCTTTCCACGCCGGTTTCAACCGCGCGGTATCGGGATAGGACGTCGCGATGATGTCGACGCGCCCGCCGACCAGCCGGTTGACGCGGCCGAGCACCGCATTCTGTTCGTGCACCGCCGTCGCGATGCCCATGCCGAACGCCGCCGCCAGCGCCGGAAACGCCGGATATCCGCCGAAACCGACGACGACCGACGGCTCGAAACTCTTGTAGAGCTGCTTCGCCATCGTCCGGCCCGACAGGATGGCGCGCACCCCCGGTACCCAGCTTGTCGGGATTTTGGTCAGGCGACCGGCGGGCAGGATGTGCGTCTGCACCCCGTCGAACAGCCCCGGAATCTTGGCACCCCGTGCATCGGTGATCAGCGCGACATGATGCCCGCGAGCGGTCAGCTCCGCCGCCAACGCATGCGCCGGGACCATATGTCCGCCGGTGCCGCCGGCCGCGAGAACGAAGTGCTTCGTAATGCTCAACGCCCGTTCCATTTCACGACATAGGGACTGCGCTTCAGATACGGGTTCCGCCGCGTCAGCGCGAGCAAAAGCCCGAAGCCGAAGCACAAGGCGATCATCGACGAGCCGCCATAGCTGATGAACGGCAGGGTCATCCCCTTCGACGGGGCGAGGCCGACATTGACCGCGATGTTGATCATCGCCTGCACGACCAGCTGCACCGCCAGCCCCGCGCTTGCCAGCACGATGAACGGGTCGTCCTCGTCGAGCAGCTTCACGAACACGCGCACCGCAATCGCCACGAACAACAAAGTCACCGCCATGCACGCGATCAGCCCGAATTCCTCGCCGATCACGCTGAAGATATAGTCGGTCTGCGCTTCCGGGAGCCCGAACTTGCGTTCGCCGCCGCCCGGGCCGGTGCCGAAGAACCCGCCTGCCGTCAGCGTCGCATAGGCGTTGTCGATCTGGAAAGTGTCACCCGATTTGAACAGGAAATTGTCGATGCGCTGCGTCGCGACCGGATAGAACAGATACGCCGCGACCACACCAACCCCGCCGAGGCCCGCCAGCGCCCCCATGATCCGGAACGACACGCCCGACAACATCAGCAGCGCCAGCCAGATCGTGCAGAACACGATGGTCTGGCCGAAGTCGGGCTGCTTCATCAGGAACAGCGCAATCGTCGCGGTGATGACGCCCGACAGCGGGATCACCGGCAGCGTCTTGTCCTGCGCGCGCAGGCTCAGCATCCACGCCAGCGCCACGACGAAACAGGGTTTGAGGAACTCCGACGGTTGGACGCGGGCAAAACCGTAACCGATCCAGCGCTGCGCCCCGTTGGCCTCCGACCCCAGGATCGGCACAAAGGCGAGCAGCACCGAGAAGAACGCCGCCCCACCGAGCGCCAGCCGCCGTGCCTGATCGCGCGGCAGCATCGAAATACCGACCATGACCGGCACCCCGACCGCAACCCAGCCGAGCTGTTTCCAGAAATAGGTGAGCGGCGGCACGATGGTGCTGCCCCCCGAATAGCGCTGTGCCGCCGCAGGCGAGGCCGCCGCGACCGCAATCAAGCCGACCGCGATCAGCACGAACGCGAGCACGAGCAGCACGCGGTCGATTTCCCAGAACCACATGCCGAACGACGAATTGTCGGTGCGACCGAGACGGGCGCCATTGGTGCGGGCGACGACAGCCATTTACAGGGCCTCCACGAGCTGGCGGAATTGGTCCCCGCGATCCTCGAAATCGCGGAACTGGTCGAAACTGGCGCAGGCGGGCGACAGCAGCACCGTCTCCCCCGCGACCGCATCGCGCGCGGCATGCTGGACGGCGGCGGCCAATGTGCCGCTCTCGTCGACCTTCATGTGCGGGCGCAGCAGGTCGGCGAACATCGGTCCCGATGCGCCGATGGTATAGGCCGACCGGACATGCCCGAAATGCGGCACGCACGCGTCGAGCTCCGCCGTCTTCGCCTGCCCGCCGAGGATCCAGCGCACCGCGGGATAAGCCGCGAGCGCGGGCGCGGCGCTGTCGGCATTGGTCGCCTTGCTGTCGTTGACGTAAAGGACGCCGTCCCGCTCACGGATGCGCTCCATGCGGTGCGGAAGGCCGGGGTAGGTGCGGAGGCCCTTTTCGATGTCTGATTTACTCAAACCGAGATGCGAAGCGACGCACATCGCCGCATCTGCATTCTGTCCGTTGTGCGGGCCTTGAAGGGCTGGCCACTCGTATTGATTGGGGAAGGGGTATTCATTGTCGCACCCCCAAAGGTCTCGCGCCGACCGGTCGATAACGATGCTATGATGGGCGATAAGTTCATCGCCAACGATTGACGGTTTTCCCACCGACTGCATCTCGAACAGCCGCACCTTGCTCGCAGCATAGGCTTCAAAACTTTCATACCGGTCCAGATGATCCGGCGTCACGTTGAGCAGCACCGCGACATCGCAGTCGAGCGTGAAGGTCAGGTCGATCTGGTAGCTCGACAGTTCGAGCACATAGACGCCCTCCGCCGGCAGCGGCTCCTGCCCCAGGATCGGCAGGCCGATATTGCCGCCCATCGTCGTTGGGACGCCTGCGGTCTGCAGGATATGGTGGACCAGCGCGGTTGTCGTCGACTTGCCGTTGGTGCCGGTGATCCCGACGACCTTGTGCGGCGACAGTTCGGCGCGGGCCTGCGCGAAGAGTTCGATGTCGCCGATGACGGGGACGCCGTATTTCGCGGCGTGACCCGCGATCGGGTGGCGGTTGAGGGGGACGCCGGGGGAGACGACGACCGCGGTGAAACCGCTGAGGTCGAGGGTGAGCGGGTCGGCGAAAGACAAACCCTCTCCACTTTGTGGAGAGGGCGATGCGCCAGCATCGGGAGAGGAATGTTGTGGCCACATCGGGCCTCTCCCGGCTTCGCTTCGCTCCGCCGCCCTCTCCACAAAGTGGAGAGGGTTGAGCGCATCACGCCGTCCCGCATCGCTATCCCACGCAACAACCTCCGCCCCGCTCGCCAGCAACGCCTCGACCGTCGCCGCACCGCTGCGCGCCAGCCCGAGCACCGCATAGCGTTTGCCGCGCCAAGACCGCGACGTAATCACCGCAGCTTCAACGTGCTGAGGCCCGCCAGCGCGAGCACGAACGAAATAATCCAGAACCGGATCACCACCGTCGCCTCGGCCCAGCCCTTTTGTTCGAAATGGTGGTGGATCGGTGCCATGCGGAACACGCGGCGTCCGGTGCGCTTGTACCAGAACACCTGGACGATCACGCTCACCGCCTCGAGCACGAACAGCCCGCCGATGATCGCAAGCACGATCTCGTGGTGGGCGGTCACCGCAATCGCGCCGAGCGCGCCGCCCAGCGCAAGGCTCCCGGTATCGCCCATGAACACCGCCGCCGGGGGCGCATTGAACCACAGGAAAGCGAGGCAGCTCCCGACAATCGCGCCGCAGAAAATCGCCAGATCGCCCGCGCCCGGCACATGCGGGATGCCCAGATAACCGGCAAACTTGGCGTTACCCGCGAGATAGACGATCAGCATGAAAGCGACGCTCGCGATCACCACCGGCATGGTTGCAAGACCGTCGAGCCCGTCGGTCAGGTTCACCGCATTGCCCGATCCGACGATGACGATGGCCGCGAACGCGATGTAGACCGGCCCCAGGTTGAGGTGGAAATTGCTGACGAACGGCAGGTACAGCTCGGTCCCGTTGTTGTACGTGATCAGCCAAGCGGCGAGGCCCGCAATCGCGAATTCGCCCATCAGGCGGACCTTGCCCGACACGCCCTTGTGGCTGTTCTTCTTCACCTTGTCGTAATCGTCGAGGAACCCGATCAGCCCGAAGCCGAACGTCACCGCGAGGCACGCCCAGACGTACGGATTATACAGGTCCATCCACAACAGGCTCGACACGCCCAGCGCGGTCAGGATCATCAGCCCGCCCATCGTCGGCGTCCCGCGCTTGGCGAGGTGCGATTGCGGCCCGTCGTCGCGGATCGGCTGCCCCTTGCCCTGCTTGACCCGCAGCCAGCCGATGAAGCGCGGCCCGATGATCAGCCCGAGCACCAGCGCCGTCGCCACCGCGCCGCCCGTGCGGAACGACAGGTAACGCAGCAGGTTGAGGATGCCGGGAAAGCCGAGCCAGTCGGCGAGAACATAGAGCATCGGCTAGGCCGTCCTTGATTTCAGCGACGCGACGAGCGCGGACAGCCCGACCGAATTCGATCCCTTGATCAGGACCGCATCCCCGGGGGCGATCAGGCTGGCAAGGGCGGCGTCCGCGGTCGCCGCGTCGGCCACATGGCGCACTTCGGCTTTGCCCTCAAGCGCGCTGGCAAGCGGTTCCATTCCGCTGCCGACGAGCAGTGCATAATCGACGCCCGCTGCCACGACATCGCCGGCAAGGCCCGCATGGAGCGCATCGCTTTCCGCTCCCAGTTCGCGCATCGCGCCGAGCACCGCGATCTTGCGACCCGGTTCGCTTGCCAGCACATCGAGCGTCGCGCGCATCGAGGCGGGGTTGGCATTATAGCTTTCGTCGATAACCAGCGCGGTGCCGCTCCCCACGCGCACATCCAGCCGCGCACCGCGTCCGGCCAGCTGCTCCATATCGGCAAGAGCCAGCGCCGCAGCACCGAGGTCTGCCCCCAGTGCTTGCACGGCAGCGAGCACCGCGAGCGCGTTCGACACCCAGTGCGCCCCTGCCTGCCCGACCGTAAAGCATAGCTCGACCCCCGGCAGCGTCGCCGTCACCGTGCTGCTCCCGGCATTGGCGATGACATCGCGCGCGCGGACGTCCGCGCCGTCACCCAATCCGAAGGTGACGATCCTCGCGGCATGGGGCGTGGCCGCCGCAATCAGGCGGTCGCGTTGCGGGCTGTCGAACGGGATCACCGCCGTGCCGTCCGGTTCCAGCCCCTCGAAAATCTCGCCCTTGGCATCGGCAATGCCATCAAGCCCGGTCGGGAAGAATTCGATATGGGCAGGGGCAATTGTCGTCACGACCGCGACATGCGGGCGGACCATCCGCGTCAGCGCCGCGATCTCGCCCGCGTGGTTCATGCCCATTTCGAACACCGCGTAATCGCTGTCGGCGGGCATCCGGGCGAGGCTCAGCGGTACGCCGGTATGGTTGTTGTAGCTTTTGACCGAGCGATGGACACGCACATCCGGCGTTCGCGCCAAGGCAGCAGCGAGGGCCTCCTTCGTGCCGGTCTTGCCGACCGATCCCGTGACTCCAGCGACCCTCGCCTTGCTCCGCTCCCGGCTTGCGACCCCGAGGGCATTCAGTGCGGCCGCCGTATCGGCGACCAAAACATGCGGATGACTGACCGGCTGCGAGACGATCGCGCCCGCCGCGCCACGCCCGAACGCCCCGTCGACGAACTGGTGCCCGTCGAAATCGGTCCCCGGCATCGCGACGAACAAATCGCCTGGCCCGATCTCGCGGCTGTCGAACGCGACGCCGGTGGCGGCGAAGTCGGCGGATGCGGTGCCGCCGGTCGCGGCGGCAATGGCGGTGGCGGTCCACAAGCTCACAGCGCGCATTCCCGCGCCACTTCGACGTCGTCGAACGGCAGGACGAGGTCGCCGACTTTCTGGCCGGTTTCATGCCCCTTGCCCGCGATCAGCACGATGTCTTCCGCCCCGGCTTCGGCGATGGCGGCGGCGATGGCGGCGCGGCGGTCGGCGATTTCGGTGGCTTCGGGTGCTTTCGACAGGATCGCGGCGCGGATCAGCGCAGGATCTTCGTGGCGGGGGTTGTCGTCGGTCACGATCACGCGGTCGGCCATCGCTTCGGCAATCAGGCCCATTTCGGGCCGCTTGCCCGCGTCGCGGTCGCCGCCCGCGCCCATCACCAGGATCAACCGCCCGATAGCATGCGGCTTCAGTGCCGAAATTGCCGCCGCCAGCGCATCGGGCGTGTGCGCGTAATCGACATAGACCGGCGCGCCTTTGGGCGTGATGCATGCGCGTTCCAGCCGCCCGCGCACCCCCTGGACCCGCGACAGATTGGCAAGCGTCTGGCCGGCATCGCCGCCGGTCGCGATCACCAGTCCCGCTGCCATCAGCGCGTTCGCGGCCTGATAGGCACCGATCAGCGGCAGCGAGACTTTGATCTCGCTCCCCTCATATCCCAGGGTCAGCGTCTGGCCGAGCCGACCCGGTGTCCGGTCGATCAGCTTGATCGTCGCCCCCCGCGCGCCAACGCCGATCAGCTTCAGCCCGCGCGCATGCGCCAGATCAATGGCGCGGTCCGATGCCTCGTCGTCCTGCCAGACGACCGCCGTGCCGTCGCCATCGACGACTTCGGAAAACAGCCGCAGCTTGGCCGTCAGATACGCGGCCATATCGCCGTGATAGTCGAGGTGGTCGCGCGACAGATTCGTAAATCCCGCCGCCCGCACCGGCAGCCCTTCGGTGCGATACTGGTCGAGGCCGTGGCTCGATGCCTCGAACGCAGCATGAGTCACGCCCTCGCGCGCCAGCCCCGCCATGTTCGACAGGAACGTCACGACATCGGGTGTGGTCAAGCCCGTGGTCACCGTCTCGCCCGCCGTCGTGACGCCCAGCGTGCCGATGCTCGCGGCATGATGCCCCGCCATCCGCCACAGCTGACGGGTCAGTTCGACAGTGGATGTCTTGCCATTGGTCCCCGTGACCGCCACGCAAGTAGCCGGGAAAGGCGCAAAAAACTGTCCGGCAAGCAGGGCGAACCGGCGGCGGGGCTCGTCGGCGTACACCGCCACTGCGCCGTCGACGGGCACGCCGGGCCGGGTCACCACCGCAATGGCACCGGCGGCAACTGCTGCCGGAATGAAATCCTCGCCGTTGAAGCGCGCGCCCTTGAACGCGCCGAAAACCGTGCCGGGCGCGACTTTCCGGTGGTCGAGCGCGAAGCCGGTAACGGCACCCGACGCGTCTGTGCCGAGGAGAGTGCCCAGTTCCACTCTCAGTCGCCCTTCGCTTTCCAGACGAGCGGGGTCAGTTCGCTGACATCGATATCGCGATTGTCGTCGGGCACGATGCCGAGCATCGGTCCGGCGCGCGCAATGATCCGCCCGACCGCAGGCGCGACGGTGAAGGCCGCCGTGCGCTGGCCGTGGCTGATCGCCGACCCCTTTGGCTCGTCGACCATGCCGATCACGACATAGCGCGGCGCGTCCATCGGGAAGGCGCAGGCAAAGGTCGCGACGATCGAGTGTTTGGCATAGCCGCCTTCGCTTGCCTTTTCGGCCGTCCCGGTCTTCCCGCCGACGCGCATGCCCGCGACATTGGCGCTCCGCCCCGTACCGTCGGTCACGATCATGCGGAGCAATTGCCGCATCCGGTCGCTGGTGGCTTGCGAGAACACCCTCGATCCGTGCGGTGCCTTGCCGGGCGCGACTTTCATCAGGGTCGACGGCCGCCAGATGCCGCCGTTGACCAGCGCGGCATAGGCGCTGGCGAGATGCAGCGGCGTGACTGCCATCCCATGGCCGTAACCGACCGTCATCACTGTCGTGCGGCCCCAATAGTCGGGCCAGATCGGCGTGCCGCGCTCTTTCAGTTCCACATCGGGCCGCGCATCGAAATGGAGCTTGCGGAACAGCGCGGCGGTGCGTTCCTGCCCCAGCTGGTCGGCGACGCGCGCGGTCACGATGTTCGACGAATGGATCAGCATCTCGGGGATGTTGAGCCAGCGGCCCATCGGATGGTCGTCGTGGATCTTGAACCCGCCAACGCTGATCGGCGCCGTCGCGTCATAGCGTTTGGCCATCGACGTCACGACGCCCGAATCCATTGCATTGGCGACCGTGATCGGCTTGAACGTCGAGCCCAGCTCATACACGCTTTGGGTCATCGCGTTGCGCCACAGCGCGTCGTTCTTCTCGCCCGAGGGCTTGTTCGGATTGAACACCGGCAGCGACACCATCGCCACGATCTCGCCGGTATGCACATCGAGCACGATGCCGCCCGCCCCGACCGCCTGCTGGTCGACCATCACGGCATAAAGTTCGCTTTCCATCACCGCCTGCACGCGGGCATCGATCGCCAGCGCGGTCGGGATGCCGCGGGTCGACGGATCGGACAGGCGCGTGTTGAGCACCCGTTCCATGCCGGTGACGCCATTGCCCGCCAGATCGGTATAGCCGAGCACATGCGCGGCAAGCGTCGTCTGCGGATACAGCCGCTCGGGCTCGCGGGCATAGCCGATGCCGGGTTCGCCGAGCGCGTTCACGGCGGCGACCAACTCGGGCATCGCACGCCGGCGCAGATAGGTGAACGGCGTTTTCGAAGCCTGCCGGGTGCGGATCATCGCGTGATATTCGTCCGCCGTCTTTTCGGGCATCAGCTCGGCCAGCTTTTGCGCCAGCGTCTCGGGCGAGGTGAGCAACCGGTCGGTGTGGATACCGATCGACCAGGCTTCGATCGTCCGCGCCAGCACCCGCCCGTTGCGATCCACGATGTCGCCGCGCGCCATGGCCTTGTCGGCAATCCGCGCGCGGACCTCGCCGGCGAACACGCCCATCCAGGCGATCCTGGCGACAACGACCAGCGCACCCGCCGCAAACAACAGCATCAGCAACATCAGCCGCTGGTGGGTCGTGGCGAGGGCGAGCGTCCTTTCGCCGGGATTGCGGATGCGTGCGGGCTGGGCGACGAGCGTGGTCACGGGCGTTTACGGCGCTCCTCTGCGGCAGTGCGGACGAGATCGCCGAGCGTCCCGCGCCCGATGACTGCGCGGTCGATCATCGCGACGCGCTCGATCCGGGGCGATGCTTCGGCGGGCACATAATTGGCACGGCGGATCGGCGAGACTGCGGCAGCAGGTGGCGTCTCGGCGCGGGCGACCCGTACCGGCGCGGGCATGGCCGCTTTCGGCGTCGAAGGCGCGGCAGCAACCATCACCGCCTGCGGCGCGGCAACGCGGTCAGCACTGCCGGCGATCCCCGGCTCCAGCCCGGCCAGCTGCGCTTCGCTCGTCAGATATTGCGCGGCGCGCGGGGTCGCGAGCGACAGCACATCGTCGTTCCATTTCTGCAACTGGCGCAGATTGGCGCGCGTGCCGAGTTCGGTCTGGAGCGCGCGCATGTCGCGCTGCGCTGCGGCAATCCGCGCGTCGACGGCCTCGAGCTTGGCGCGTTCGGCGGCGACTTGCAGAGAAATCAGGTAAAGCCCGCAGGAGGCGGACGCGATGCCCGCCACCCAGCCGAGCGCACGGAAACGCTGTGCGATCATGACATTGCCCTTTCGTCGGTAGTCTTGGCGTCGGTAACCCAGGCCGGATTGGAAGTGCGGTGCGCGCTGCGCAGCGTTGCCGAGCGCGCACGGGGATTGCGCGCCACTTCGGCATCGGACGAACGCACCGGTTTCGCCACCCGCTCGAACGTCGGCAGCGGTCCGCTTGCAACCTGCGGCAAATGCCGCGAGCCCGATGGCGTCGCGCCCGAACGGCGGCGCAGGAAGGTCTTGACGATCCGGTCTTCGAGACTGTGGAACGTCACCACGGCCAGCCGCCCGCCCGGCTTCAGGATGCGTTCCGCTGCCGCAAGTCCGTCCTCGAGCTCGCCGAGTTCGCGGTTCACATGCATGCGGATCGCCTGGAATGTCCGCGTCGCCGGGTCTTTCTTTTCACCGGGCTTGTTGCCGACCGCGCGGCGCACCGCGCGCGAAAGGTCCATTGTGGTGGACAGCGGCCGCGCATCGACAATGGCATGCGCGATGCGCCGCGACTTGGGTTCGTCGCCCAGCGCATAGATGGTGTCGGCGATCTCGCCTTCGCCCGCCGTGTTCAGATAGTCGGCGGCGTTGGGGCGGGTGCGCTCCATCGTCATGTCAAGCGGACCGTCGGCCTGAAAGGAAAAGCCCCGCACCGGCTGGTCGAGCTGCATCGACGACACGCCAAGGTCGAGCGTGACGCCATCGACCTCACCGGCGCGATCCATCGTCGAATATCGGTCGGCGATCAGGGTCAGCCCGTCATGCGGCACGGCGGCGGCAACCGCGTCGGGGTCGCGGTCGAAAGCGATGACCCGGCTCCCGCGCGCCAGGATCGCGGCGCTGTACCCGCCGGCGCCATAGGTGCCGTCGACATGGGTTTCGCCGGGCGCGGGGGATAGCGCGGCGAGGACCTCGTCGATCAGCACGGGGGTATGCGGGGCGGTCACAGCGCCGCGCCCTTCTTGTTCATTTCGAACAGGCAGCGCTTGTGCGTGCCCTCGGGCACATTGGGGTCGGCGATCAGGCGGCGCGGGTTCCAGATGTGGAACACCTCGTCGCCGCCCGTAAAAAAGGCATAGTCGGTCAGGCCGAGGTCGAAGGCAACGAAGTCGGGCAGGATGAAGCGCCCTGCGTCGTCGAAGGCGACCGAATCGACATTGCCGAAATTCTTGAGCCGGTCGGCAGCGCGCGCCGGTCCCTTGCCATGCAGGTCGCGCGCGATCTTCTGGTCTTCCGCGACCTGCGCCTTCAGCGCGGCGGACCAGCCCTTGTCATAGGCAACCATGCACGGCAGGTCGGCCTCGTCGGCGATCATCAGGACGCGTTCGTCGGAATTTTCGAGCAGCGCTTCGCGCAGGCACGCGGGGATCGCCAGCCGACCCTTTTTGTCGACCGGCTGCAACGCATAGCCCTGATACAAAACCCGTTCGCCGCTCAATTGCCGTCCCCTTGGACAGGCCACCGGCAAAACCGCCCCGTGCCCGGAAACGACCATCGTCGCCTCCGGGTTCGACTCGACTCGCGTCAGGTGAACCCCGCCCTTGTGGAGCAAGACGTATCAAGTGAGTCGATGGGCAGCAATGGGCAATTTTGGGTAAAAATGGGCGTAAAAGCAAAAACTCAGGTCGTGTTCCGCAGATGTTCTAAGAAATCGGCGCTCCGGGCACAAGGATTTACGAATCGCACCGCGCCCCTATCCGTCGAGTCGCACGCGCGATTCACTTTGTTTTCCCGTTTGCAGGCGCCGCGGTATCCGCTGCCCCTCCCGGTGCCGCACCCAGTTGGGCGAGCGGCTCGGCATTGGGATCGGGCGCAGCAGTGTTCGACGGCGTCGCAATCGCCGCAACGACCGGCGGCGGCGCGGTTGCGGCGGTTTCGTTGGCAGCGGTACGGCGGACCCCGCTGGCAATCGCCGTCGCCAGCAGCACGACGAGCACGATCGCGGCAAGCCCCGTCACGCCGACACGAACGCGCTGCATCCGCTGTCCCGGCTCGTCCGGCGGCAACCGCTCGCTGGTGCGCGTTTCAACCATAGGTCACAAATCTAGTGCGGATCGGCAGGCGCGCCAAGGGGGCAGACCTACCGATCAGGCCTCGTCACTCGCAATGGGCGCGCCGCGCTTGGCCCGGTCAAGAAACGGGAGCAAATCCGAAGGACGCGCGTCGCCCGCCCGCCGCGCAAGGAAATCGGCCGCCGTTTCCACCACGCCGATTTTCTGGGCTATCGCGACCGAAATCCACTGGTTAAGCGAAACGCCGTCTTCCTTGGCAAGACGCGCAGCAGCCGCCTTGATCGAGGCGGGAAGTTTCAAGGGATAAGATGCCTTGGTCATGATCGCAGTTCCTTCAAAATGTCGCCAGGCCGCAAAACACGGATACCGAACCGTGCGGCACCCGCAGCAAAGTCTCTTACATTATGGGTGACGAGCGCATCGGCGCGCCCGTTTATCGCTGCCTCCAGCACCATTTCGTCATTCGCATCCGAAAGCTGGGGCCGCCATTGAAAATCGACGTCGACCGCTTCGGAACTGCTCGCCAGCGCGGCAAGGAAACGATCGATCTCCGGCATACTCAATCCGTGGACAAGTCGCTGTTCAGCGCACTTCAGGACAGCCTCGTACTCCAGGAACAAGGGTGGAGTGAGCAATAGCACGGCGCGCTGATGTGCGATTTCGCGCAGCAACGCATTGCTGCCGCCCATCGCACTTCTCAGGGCGGCAACGATAACATCGGTATCAAGGACAAATCGATACATATCTCATATGATGTCATATCTTCTGAGATATCGCAAACTATTTACTATCGTCGTATCTGCGTTAGAGCCAAGGAAACACCGGCAACCCCTTCGCGCGCAGCCACTCCGCATTGTAGAGCGACGACAGATAGCGGAACCCCGTGTCGCACAGGATCGTCACCACCGTCTTCCCCGGTCCCAGTTCGCGCGCGAGATGGATTGCGCCCGCCACGTTGATCCCGCTCGACAGCCCCAGGCACAGCCCCTCGTCGCGCAGCAGGGCCGCCACCTGTTCCAGCCCCTCCTCGTCCGACACGCGGAACTGGGTGTCGATGGGGGCACCCTCCAGATTGCCGGTGATCCGCCCCTGCCCGATCCCTTCGGCGAACGAACTCCCCTCGGCCTTCAGTTCGCCGCACGCATAATAATTATAGAGCGCCGCACCGTGCGGGTCGGTCAGCGCAATCCGGATGTTCTCGTCCTTGGCCTTCAGCCCCAGTCCGACCCCGGCCAGCGTCCCGCCGGTCCCGACTGCACAGGTGAACCCGTCGATCCGCCCGCCGGTCTGTTCCCAGATTTCCTCTGCCGTGCCGACGATATGCGCGCGACGGTTGGCGATATTGTCGAACTGGTTGGCCCAGACCGCGCCCGGCGTTTCGTCGGCAATCCGCCGCGACTGGTGCACGAAATGGCAGGGGTTCGAATAGGGCGCGGCGGGCACGGTGATGAGTTCGGCCCCCAGCGCGCGCAACGTGTCCATCTTCTCGCGGCTCTGCGTCTCGGGCATGACGATAATCGTCTTGTAGCCCTTGGCATTGGCAACGAGCGCGAGGCCGATGCCGGTGTTGCCCGCCGTCCCCTCGACGATCGTCCCGCCGGGTTTCAGCGCGCCCGAGCGTTCGGCATCCTCGACGATATAGAGCGCGGCGCGATCCTTGATCGACGCGCCCGGATTTTCGAATTCGCATTTGCCCAGGATCTCGCAACCCGTGGCGTCGCTTGCGCCCTTCAGCCGGACGAGACGGGTATTGCCGATAAGCGCGAGCGGGTCGGAAACGATGGTCATGCGACGCGGGTTAGCACGACCGCGCGGCGCGGCAAGCAAGTCCGCCTTTCAGGGCCGAACACGCGGCTTCGCGACTCGTCGTGTTCGTGATACGTTCCCAATCATGAACCTTCCCCCACGCCCCTTGCGCTGGCTGTTCCTCGACCTGAACGCCTATTTCGCGAGCGTCGAGCAACAGGTGCGGCCCGAGCTGCGCGGGAAGCCGGTCATCATCGCGCCCGCCGGGGTCGAGACGACAGTGGCGATTGCGGCGAGCTACGAAGCCAAGGCCTATGGCATCTCGACGCTCACCCCAGTGTGGGAGGCACGCAAACGCTGTCCCGACATCCAGGTCGTGTCGCCGCGCCACGAACTCTATGTCGAGTATCACAACCGCATTATCGCCGAGATCGAATGGCACATTCCTGTGACCAAGGTCTGCTCGATCGACGAAGTCGCCTGCCGGTTGCTAGACAACGAGAACGATGAGGCCGGGGTCCGCGCACTGGCGGCGCGGATCAAGGCAGGTATCCGCGACAATGTCGGCGACTGGCTGCGCTGTTCGATCGGCATCGCGCCGAACCGCGTGCTCGCCAAGCTCGCCAGCGATATGATGAAACCCGACGGGCTGGTGGTGCTGCAGGCCCATGAGCTGCCGCAACGGCTGTATTCGCTGCCCCTCACCGCCATCGCCGGGATCGGTGCCAAGATGAAGGCGCGGCTGGCCAAAGCGGGCGTCAACGACATCGAACAACTCTGCGCGCGCCGTCCGCTCGACGCGGGCACCGCCTGGGGCGGGCGCGACGGCGACCGGTTGTGGTATGCCCTCCACGGCGTCGACCTGCCCGACAAGGCAACGCAGGAGCGCACCGTCGGCCATAGCCATGTCCTTGCCCCGAAGAACCGCGGTCGCGAAAGCGCGCGGCTGGTCGCGCGGCGGCTGGTGCTCAAGGCCGCGAGCCGGTTGCGCGCGAAAAACATGACGGCGGCACTGCTCATTCTCCACGTCCGCTTCGAACCCGATGCGAATGGCGTTCGGGGCAAATGGCATGCGAGCATCAAGCTGCCCGCGACGCAGGACAGTTTTCGCATCCTCGCGAGCCTCGACGCGCTCTGGCCGCAACTGGTCGAGGTCGCGGGCGCGCGGCCCGGCGGCTTCCGGTTGCGGATGGTGGGTGTCACGCTGGCGGGCCTGTCACCCGTCGGCGGCGAACAGGGTTCGCTGTTCGAACGGCTCGATCCCGGTCACGAACTCGCGCGCAGCCTCCGCACCGAAGCGCTCAGCCGCGCGATGGATCGGCTCAACACCCGCTTCGGGCGCAACGCGGTCATGCTCGGCCCGCAGAGCGGCGGTCGCGCCGACCGCATCGGCACCAGCATCGCGTTCGGCCGAATTCCCGAAGCGGCGGATTTTACGGCATAGAATAACGCTTTCGCTCTTGACGCGGCGCAGCATGACAGCGCACTCAAAGCGTCTATGTCACTGCGTCCCGCCCTTGCCGCACTTGCGGCTGCCCTTGCCCTCGCTGCGTGCGACAGCAAGCCCGCCAACACTGCCGAAACGGCCAATGCGGAGGCAACCAACGCCGCCGCGCCCGTCGCCAAGGTCGAGCTGCCGCCCGCCGTCAAGTCGAGCAAGCAGTACCGTTGCAAGGACGACAGCGTCGTCACCGTCAACCTGTTCGCCGGCGACCTGACCGCCAATCTCAAGGACGAGGCCGGCGCGACGACAATGCTGAAAGCCGAAGAGGCCGGCAAGCCGCTGGTCGCCGAAGGGGTCGAACTGATCGTCAAGGGCGATGCGATCTCGCTGACCCGCCCCGGCCATCCGAAGCAGGATTGTTTGAGCTAGGCTCTTTCCGAAATTCGACATCGTTGAGGCCGGGGTTCGCCCCGGCCTTTTTCATTGGCGGCTCGTTACCCGTCGCGCCCCGCCGTTCAGCCCCGTTTCAGGAAACGCGCGCGATACCCGGGTGCACGGGAGTGCCGCCATGCTGCTGTTCGTTCTAGCCGTTGCCGCCGCTGCGCCTGCCCCCACGTCGGTCATGACCACCGCACGCCAGATCGACTATGCCGGGTTCGAACAACTCGCCCGCAATGTCCGCCCGTTGCGCGCCAAACGGCTGGTCACGCTCGACCGGTTCAAGGCGATGGCGCAATCGGGCGACGACGTGATCCTCGACGCGCGTTCGGCGGAGGCATTTGCCCGGGGGCATATTGCCGGCGCAATCAACCTGCCGCTGACCGACTTCACGGCCGAGGCTTTGGCAGCGATACTGGCCGACCGGACACGACCCGTGCTGATTTATTGCAACAACAACTTCTCGAACAACCGTCGCCCGGTCGCGATGAAGGCGGCCCCGGTTTCACTGAACATCCAGACCTTCATCAACCTCGCAGCCTATGGCCATCGCGACGTCTACGAACTCGGCCAGGTGATCGATTTCGACGACCCGAAGGTCGGCTGGGTGAAGGCCCTAGGCTAGCGCGCCTGCGCCCGCTACAGGCGCTCGCATGATTGACCCCGCTGCCGCGATCACGCCCGACATCGTTGCCGAACACGGCCTGTCCCCGCAAGAATACGAGCGTGTTCTGCACGCGATGGGACGCGAGCCGAACCTCACCGAACTCGGCATTTTTTCGGTGATGTGGTCCGAGCATTGCAGCTACAAATCGTCGCGCATCCACCTGAAGAAGCTGCCGACCACCGGCCCGCAGGTCATTTGCGGCCCGGGCGAAAACGCGGGCGTCATCGACATCGGCACCGGGCCGGAGGGCAAACCGCAGGCCGCGATCTTCAAAATGGAATCGCACAACCATCCCTCGTACATCGAGCCCTATCAGGGTGCGGCGACCGGCGTCGGCGGCATTTTGCGCGACGTGTTCACCATGGGCGCGCGGCCGATTGCCAATATGAACGCGCTGCGCTTCGGACGGCCCGACCACCCCAAGATGAAGCACCTGATCGCAGGCGTGGTGCGCGGCATCGGCGGCTATGGCAATTGCGTGGGGGTGCCGACGGTCGGCGGCGAAGTGAATTTTCACGCTGCCTATGACGGCAACATCCTCGTCAACGCGATGACGGTGGGCATCGCCGATACCGACAAGATCTTTTATTCGGCGGCATCGGGCGTCGGCAACAGCATCGTTTACGTCGGCAGCAAAACCGGCCGCGACGGCATACATGGCGCAACCATGGCGAGCGCCGACTTCGGCGAGGATGCCGACGCCAAGCGCCCGACCGTGCAGGTCGGCGATCCGTTCACCGAGAAATTGCTGATCGAGGCCTGCCTCGAACTCATGGCGAGCGATGCCATCGTTGCGATTCAGGACATGGGTGCCGCGGGCCTGACCAGTTCCAGCGTTGAAATGGCGTCGAAGGGCGGCGTCGGTCTCCGGCTGAACATGGACGCCGTGCCGCAGCGCGAAACCGGCATGACAGCCTACGAAATGATGCTGTCGGAATCGCAGGAACGCATGTTGATGGTCCTGAAGCCCGGCCGCGAGGCA
The DNA here is from genome assembly GCF_024758725.1 of Sphingomonas sp. SUN039. Lineage (NCBI taxonomy): Bacteria > Pseudomonadati > Pseudomonadota > Alphaproteobacteria > Sphingomonadales > Sphingomonadaceae > Sphingomonas > Sphingomonas sp. SUN039. The sequence goes on from NZ_CP096972.1 coordinate 2,106,639, forward strand.
TTCGCCGAAGCCATTTTCCGCAAATGGGAGCTCGATTTCGCGGTCATCGGCGAAGTCACCGATACCGGCAGGATGGTGCTCGATCACCACGGCGAAGTCGTTGCCGATATTCCGCTTGGCCCCCTCGCCGACGACGCCCCGCTCTACGACCGGCCCTCGGCGAGCAAGGCCGAATATGCGGCATGGGCGCAGGTCGCGCCGCTCCCCGACCTGCCCGCATCGACCGATATCGTCGGCGACCTGGTCAAGCTGATGGCCAGCCCCGACATCGCGTCGCGGCGGTGGATCTGGGAACAATACGACCCCAAGGTCGGCGGCGACACGGTCCAGCCCCCCGGCGGCGACGCAGCGGTCGTGCGGATTCACGGTACGCAAAAGGCGCTGGCGATCACCACCGACTGCACGCCGCGCTATTGCTTTGCCGACCCCTATGAGGGCGGCAAACAGGCCATCGCCGAGGCCTATCGCAATCTCTGCGCGGTCGGGGCGACGCCGCTGGCGGTCACCAATTGCCTGAATTTCGCCAATCCGCAGCGCCCCGAAATCATGGCGCAGATCACCGGCTGCCTCGACGGGATGAGCGAAGCCTGTATCGCGCTCGATACGCCCATCGTCAGCGGCAATGTCAGCTTGTACAACGAGAGCAAAGCCACCGGCGGGGGCAGCGCGATCCTGCCGACGCCTGCCATCGGCGCTGTCGGTCTGCTCGCCGACTGGTCGAAATCCGCAACAATTGCGTTCAAGGCAGCGGGCGAGGACGTCGTGCTGATCGGCCACAGCACCGGCCATGTCGGCCAGTCGGTTTGGCTGCGCGAAATCCACGGGGCAGAGGCGGGCGCGCCGCCCCCGGTCGATCTGGAAGTCGAGCGCCGCGCGGGCGAGCTGATCCGCGACCTGATCGCCAAGGGATTGGTCACTGCCGTGCACGATTGCTCGGACGGCGGTGCAGCGGTCGCGGTCGCCGAGATGGCGCTCGCCGGCAATATCGGCATGACCATGCCGGTCGTCCCGCAAATCCCCGATCCCTGTGCGCTGCTCTTCGGCGAGGATCAGGGCCGTTATGTCGTGACCACGCGCGACGGAGCCGCTGTCCGCGCCCGCGCCACGGCGGCCAATTTATTCTCGGTCCCCATCGGCACGACGGGCGGCGACGCGGTCGCCTTCGACCTGATCGACCGGGGCGGATCGCAAAGCGTGACGCTTGCCGATCTGCGTGCCGCGCATGAGGGCTTCTTCCCCGCGCTCATGGATTGAGACGCATTCGCAAAAACACTTGCGAACCGTTCGCAATCGCAGTAGCAAACACATATGGTTGTTTGCATCTGCAACGCGATTCGCGAACGGGACGTGCGCTCTGCCGCGCGCGACGGCTCGGCGAACCCGCGCTGCGCGTATCGCAAGCTCGGCTGCCAGGTCCGCTGCGGCCAGTGCCTGCCCTTCGCGCGCGAAATCATCGACGCCGAACGCGCGATTGCTTGCTAGTCGCAATAGCAGAAAAATCGCAGATTTCCGCCATTTTCTGGCTGGAAAGCAGCGCTGGCCCGCGGTAGGCTAGACCCATCGAAATAAAAGGGGCGTGTGCCATGAACGGCGATCCGAAAGTCATCGAGCATCTCAACATCGCGCTCAGGAACGAGCTGACGGCGGTCAACCAGTATTGGCTGCATTATCGCCTGCTCGACAATTGGGGCGTCGCGCGGCTCGCGGAATTCGAGCGGCACGAATCGATCGACGAGATGAAGCACGCCGACAAGCTGGCCGAACGTATCCTGTTTCTCAACGGTCTGCCCAATTTCCAGCTGCTCGGGCGCCTGCGCGTCGGGGAGAGTGTAGAGGAGGTGCTGAAGGCCGACCTTGCCCTCGAGGAAGAGGCACTGCCGCCCCTCCGCGAAGCGATCGTCCATTGCGAAAGCGTCCGCGATTTCGTCAGCCGCGATCTGTTCGCCGAAATCCTCGAAAGCGAGGAAGAGCATGTCGATACGCTCGAAAAGCAGTTCGACATGATCCGCCAGATGGGGATCGAGAATTACATCCAGCTCCAGTCGAAGCCTACGGAGGGCTAAACTTGGGGACTGTCCCCGGCGGGGACTGTCCCCCTCTGGACTGCGGGGACTGTCCCCAAGAGGAGACAATCCCTTGGCACACCCGCCAAATCTGGCCTTAAATCCGTCCGAACCCCTGGTTGGTCACGACTTCGCGACGTCCGAACCCGCGGCGTTCGACCAGCGGATTCACCTCAGTATCGAACGCCGCCAGCGTTTCCTCGAACAGCGGACGCAGTCGGACGGCTTCGGTGATGAGTCCGTCGGGCGACTGCCGCCACTCGACGCACTTGCGCGCTTCGGCTTCGATGTCCTCGGCAAGGTCGGCCAGCGCATCGGCACCAAACTGGCGCGCCTCACCTTTCAACGTGTGCGCCGGGATGACCAGCGCGACAGCGTTGCGCGCACGTAACGCCGCTTCGATCGCGGCGACCGACTTGGTCCCGTCCTCGCGGAAATAGCCGAGGATGCGGATAAAGTCCGCCCCCAGCTCGGCGCGGGCCTGCTGAAAAACTTCCCAGTCGATGATCGGCGCGTCTGACACGTCGTGCACTCCGGCAAAAGCGGTCCCCTGCCCTGCCGCGCCGACACTAGGAATAAACGGGTAAAGGGAGCGTTACCGCCCTGTCGATTTGCCGTCGGAGAACGGATTCTTCGGCGCGCGGAACGTCAGCCGGATCGGCACCGCGCCGAAATCGAGCTCGCGGCGCAGGCCGTTGACGAGGTAGCGGCGATAGCTTTCGGGCAGTTCATCGACGCGCGTCCCGAAAATGACAAAGCTCGGCGGCCGCGACTTGATCTGCGTGGCATAGCGCAATTTGATCCGCCGTCCGCCCGGCGCAGGCGGCGGGTTCGCCTCCAGCGCGCGTTCGAACCAGCGGTTGAGCCGTCCGGTCGAGACCCGCCTGCTCCACGCCGCACGCGTTTCGAAGGCGACCTTGATCAGCAGGTGGAGTCCCTTACCCGACAGCGCCGACAGGGTCAGCAATGGCACGCCGCGCACCTGCGCGAACCCGTCGTCGAGCGCGGCACGGATGCCCTGATACAGCGGCGACCCGTTATCGACCGTGTCCCATTTGTTGAGCGCGAAGATCATCGCGCGCCCCTCCTCGTAGATCTGGTCGGCGATCCGCAGATCCTGCGCCTCGAGCCCGCGCGTCGCGTCGAGCAGCACGACGACTACTTCGGCAAAGTCGATCGCATTCTTGGTGTCCATTGCCGACAGCTTTTCGAGCTTGTCGTCGACCTTTGCGCGCCGCCGCAGACCCGCCGTGTCGATCAGGCGGACGTCACGGATGCGCTCGCCGTCGTGCCACTGCCAATCGATGCTGATCGAATCGCGGGTGATTCCGGCCTCGGGACCGGTAATCATCCGCTCTTCGTCGAGCAGCTTGTTGACCAAAGTCGATTTGCCCGCATTCGGTCGCCCGACAATCGCGAGCTTCAGCGGCGCGTCGTCGTCGTCATAATCCTCGTCGATCAGATCGGCATCGTGGCCTTCATCATCGAGAGAGGGGACAGTCCCCAGGGCTTCCGTCCCGGTTTCGACCCGCTGCCCGGGGGACTGTCCCCGGCCCTTGTCGCTTTCGATCTTCTCCGTCGCCGCATCGACCAGCGGCAACAGCGCCTCGAACAAATCGGCCAGCCCTTCGCCATGTTCGGCACTGAACGGCACCGGTTCGCCGAAACCGAGCGCGAAACTTTCGTACACGCCCGCGTTCCCGGCATTGCCCTCGGCCTTGTTCGCCATCAGCACGACCGGCGTCTTCGAACTCCGCAGCCAGCGGGCAATTTCCTCGTCGAGCGGGACGATCCCCGCGCGGGCGTCGATCACGAACAGCGCGACGTCGGCGCTGTCGACCGCGGCCTGCGTCTGCTGGCGCATCCGCCCCGGCAAGGTCGCGGCATCCTCGTCCTCGAAGCCCGCCGTATCGACGATGCGGAACTCGAGGCCGAGCAACTGGGCATCGCCCTCGCGGCGGTCGCGGGTCACCCCCGGCCGGTCGTCGACCAGCGCCACGCGCTTGCCGACCAGCCGGTTGAACAGCGTCGATTTGCCGACGTTGGGCCGACCGATAATGGCGACGGTCGGCTTGCTCATTATCTGAACGCCGAAATGCGACCCGAATTGTCGAGGATGTACAGCGTCGAATTGGCGACGACCGGCGGCAGGAACACCGGCGCGCCGAGGTTCTGCGTCCCCGCGACCTTGCCGTCGGCGGGCGAGACATAGGCAAGCTCGCCCTCCGAACTGGCGAGGATCAGGCGCTCACCAGCGAGCACCGGTCCGGTCCAGCTTACGGGTCCGTTCTTCGCCTTGTTCTTGCGATAGCGCTGCAGCTGCGAGACCCAGCGCACCTTGCCGGTCGCGCGCGCGACGCACAGCAGCTTGGCTTCGTCGGTGACCACGAAAACCCATTCGCCCGCAACCGTCGGCGTCGAGATGCCCGCGATGTTGAGTTCCCAGATGCGCTGGCCGGTGACGAGTTCGAGGCTGACCATGCGGCCGCCCTGCCCGATGGCGAACACGCGGCCCTGATCGATCACCGGATCGGCGTCGATGTCCGACAGCGTCGACACGCTGGTGTTGACGCTGGTTCGCGACAGCGCGTCGCCCCACAATGTCCGCCCGTTCTCGTAACGATAAGCGACCAGATCGCCCGAGGAATACCCCGACACTACCGTTGCCTGCGCGATGGCGGGGGCCGCAACGCCGAACACGCCCGCGGTCTGCACCGCCGCCGCTTCGGTCCATTGCGTCGAGCCGTCGGCGGTCGACAGCGCGAAAATCTGGTTGTCCTGGCTCATCGCATAGATGCTGCCACCCGCAATCGAGGGTGCGCCGCGCAACGGTCCGCCGGGGCGCTTTTTCCATACGACCGCGCCATTGGCGGCATTGAGCGCCGCGACATCGCCGAGCCCGTTGGTCGCATAGACCATCGCGCCATCGACGCTGACGCCGCCGCCGAACGCGATGCGCCCGAGCTTTTTCTTGCCGTCGCTACCTAGCGACACGCTCCAGCGCTTCGCGCCGGTCGCGGCGTCGAAGGCATGCACCGTTGCGGCGGTATCCATCGCATAGAGCGTCCCGCCCGACACGACCGGCGCGGCGGCCAACCGCTCGGATTTGGTCACGCCCGCGATCCGCGCTTCCCACGCCCGCGACGGCGACCCGCCGAGCGCGAGGTGGCCCATCGCCTTCGCCGAATTACCGCCCGGCTGGCTCCAGGTGTCATTGACGACAGCGGCGGGCAGCAGCACCTGCACATCGGCGATCGAGGGCTCGACCGCCGCATCGTTTTCGCTGGTCAGGATCGGCACCCGCTCGCCGAGCACGGCAGTTTTGGGCTTGCCCTTGTTCAGAATGCCGCAGCCGCCGGTCGCGAGCAGCGCGATCAGGGCCGGAGCCAGCAGCAGGGCGCGTCGGTTGGTCTTCATCATTTGTCGTTCCCGCTTTTCGCGCCCGCCGGTGTCACATCGACGCCCAATACGCCTGCCAGTTGAACGCTGCGCGAACGGATCGATTCGGGCACGCCTTCATCCTTTGCAAGCGCGGCGAACATCGCCCCGGCCTCGCGCGGCTTGTTCATGTTCATATACGCAACTGCGGTCATCTCGCCCGCGCTGCCGAAAAACGGCTTGCCCGACACCGCCAGCGGCTTGAGTTTCGCCACGACTTGTTCGGGCTTCATCGTGTCGAACGAGGCCGCGACCTGCCGCACGGTCGCAAGGTCGCGATAGGGCTGGGCGAGCGACGTATCGGCAGCGACGGCGGCAAAATCGGCAGCCGCGCCCTTGGCGTCGTTTTTCGCCAGCTTGGCTCCGGCAAGCGCGAGCCGTGCCGCAGCCTTATAGCCGAGCACCGAGGAGTCCTTGAGCTTGGCCAGCTCGCCTTCGGCTTTGGCCGTGCTGCCGGCTGCCAGATCGTCGAGCGCGAGCGACATCTGCTCGCCTTCGACGCCCGCCGATGCCGCGCGGTTGCTCTGCCACCACAGATAGCCGCCGAACGCGAGCAACGCGGCCACGACCGCACCGATGAGGATGCGGCCCCAGCGTTTCCAGAACCGTGCGGCGGTATCGAGGCGGACTTGCTCGTCGACTTCACGCAGGAATGCTTCGTTGGTCTGCGGCGGGAGCGCCAAGTCTGTGCCCTTTCAGGGGAAAATCGATGTGCTGCCTTAGCGGCGCACACGCGGCACGGCTAGACCCTGATTAGGCGTCGCTTTTGCGCTTCGCGACATAGATCTGGTCCGCCGTCGGGAACGCCCGCGCGCGCACGTCCGCTGCATAGGCGGCTGCCGCGTCGCCGACGAACCCGGCCATGTCGCCATAGCGTTTCACAAAGCGTGGGGTGCGTTCGAACAGGCCAAGCATGTCCTCTGTCACCAGCACCTGCCCGTCGCATTGGGCAGACGCGCCGATGCCGATGACGGGCACATCGACGCTGGCGGTCACCCCATCGGCCAGCGTATCGACCACGCCCTCGAGCACCATGGCAAAGGCACCGGCGTCCGCCACCGCCTTCGCATCGTCGAGGATGCGCGCATATTCGGCCTGGCTGCGTCCGCGCGCGCCATAGCCGCCGAGCTGGTTCACCGCCTGCGGCGTCAGCCCGACATGCGCCATCACCGGAATGCCGCGCGCCGACAGAAAGGCGATGGTTTCGGCCATTGCCTGCCCGCCCTCCAGCTTGATCGCGGCGCACCCGGTTTCCGCCATCACCCGGCTGGCGCTGGCAAATGCCTGTTGCGGCGACCCCTCGTAACTGCCGAACGGCATATCGACGACGACGACGCTGTGGTAACTGCCCCGCACCACCGCCGCGCCGTGCGCGCACATCATGTCGAGCGTCACCGGCAAGGTCGAAGGCAGTCCGTAAATTACCTGCCCCAGCGAATCGCCGATCAACAACATGTCGCAATGCGGATCGAGCAACTGCGCCATCCGCACCGTATAGGCGGTCAGCATGACCAGCGGCTCGGCCGTCGCGCCCGCATCCTTGCGCGCGCGGATCGCGGGGATCGTCAGCCGCTTCATCGGCGCGGGCGTCGGGTTGGCGCGGCTGGTCGAGGTGTCGAGCGTGAAAGTGGTGGACATAGGTGCGGTCTAGCGCGTCAGAACTGCCGCGTCACCCGACCTGCACGCCCTTCCAGAACGCGATCCGGTCCCTGATCTCGCCTGCCGCCGGTTTGGGATCGGGGTAATACCACGCCGCATCCACGTTCGTCGCGCCGCCCGCGACGATGTTGTGATAGCGCGCGGTGCCCTTCCACGGGCACACACTCGTGGTCGCGCTGTCGGTCAGCAGTGCCGCATCGACGCTCGCGCGCGGGAAATAATGATTGCCCTCGACCACCACCGTGTCGTTGCTTTCGGCAATCGTCACGCCGTTCCACACTGCCTTGACCATGATGCTACCCTCTGAATGCCGTGACTTCGATCTCGATCTTCATCTCGGGGGTGACAAGGCCGGTTACAATGCACGTCGATGCCGGACGGATCGTGCCGAACGTCTCGCCCAGCACTGGCCCGACGACATCCCAATGCGCGGCGTCCGCAATATAATAGGTCGCGCGCACGACATCGGTCAGCGCGAACCCGCCCTCGGCCAATGACTTCGCAATCGTGCCCAGCGCATTCCGCGCCTGATCGCGGACGTCGGCGGGCATCGTCATCGTCGCATAATCATAGCCCGTCGTCCCGGCGACAAAGCACCAGTCGCCCTGCACCACGGCCCGCGAATAGCCGACGACGGCCTCGAACGGCGACCCCGAAGAAATCAGCTGCCTTGCCACGCTCTAGCGCCCGCGCGGGGGACCGCCACGTCCCCCGCCGCCTGGCCCGCCACCGCGCGGGGGACGTTTGGTCTCGACAATCGGCGGTTTGCCGGGGCCGCGATTGGGTCCGCGCGGGCCACGCGGCGGCCCGTCGGTGCGCGGCGGCCGCGATCCCGTCGGCGGCGTGCGCGATGGCGGCCCGCCCTTGGCGACGGTATAGCCTTCCTTCAGCAGCCGGTTGAACGCTGCGCGCGTGCTGCCCGTAATCGCGGCCTGCACTTCCTTGGGCAAGTCGGCGAGCGTCGTGTTCTGGTGCACTGCCCCCAGATCGCGCGCGAGCGCATTGGCGAGCCCGCCCGAGGCAGCCTTCCAGGCGACAATGGCGTCGAGGACAGCGGCAACGACCGCGTCCTGCATGATATCGGTAGCAGAGCGTTCCATACCCCCGCCAAGCCACGCGACAGCGCGCGGGTCAAGCAAAGTCGGTGCGCCGGGACAGAGAAAAGGGCCGCCCCCGGCGATACGAGAGCGGCCCGACTCACTTGTTACCGGCAGCGATCAGTAGCCCCGGCGATCCCAGTCGCGACCCCGGTCCCAGTCGCGGTCGCGGCCCTGATGCCAGCGATATTCGCGCCGCGCCCGTTCGCGCCACGCCCGCTCGCGTTCCCAGCGCAGACGACGTTCCCAACGTTCGCGCGCGCGCCAGTCATAGGCGCGGTCGTTGTAGTAACGCCGGTCGTCGCGATAGCCGTAGCCGTTGTCGTATCCGCCGTAACGCGAGCCGATGGTCAGCGTGACGCCGCCATAGCTTTGCGCGGCGGCGGGCGAGGCCGCACCCACCACCGTCGCGGCGGCAAGGGCGGCAGCGTACAGGAACTTGCGTACCATTTCCCATCTCCTTTGCGTGGCAAAGGGCCACGAAAGAACGGGATAGCTACACCTCGCTGGCGCAGGCCTGAATGCGGGTGTTAGCTAAGGTTCAGGCGGGGAATACTGTCGCCCACTCATCGGGCTTGAAGCCGACCAGCAACGGCCCCGCTCCTTCGACCACCGGCCGTTTGATCATCGACGGATTGGCGACCATCAGCGCGATGGCCTTCGCCCGGTCGATGTCCACCTTGTCGGCATCGGGCAGTTTCTTGAAAGTCGTGCCGGCACGATTGAGCAAAACCTCCCACCCGACCACATCCGCCCAGCGGTTCAGCGTCGCCGCATCCACGCCGAGCTTCTTATAATCATGGAACGCATAGGTCAGACCGCGCGCGTCGAGCCACGTCCGTGCCTTTTTCACGGTGTCGCAATTGGGGATGCCAAAAAGAACTACGCCCACGCTTCATCCTCTGGCGCGTCGCCGCGCCGAATAGCGAAGCCGAAATCGCGCCCCGCGCGATTTCGAGTCTGCGCTATTCCCACTCGATCGTCCCCGGCGGCTTACTCGTATAATCGTACACCACGCGGTTGATCCCCTCGACCTCGTTGACGATCCGCGTTGCAACCCGTGACAGGAATGCCGCGTCGAAGGGGTAGATATCCGCCGTCATGCCATCTACGCTCGTCACCGCCCGCAGAGCGCACACATTCTCGTAGGTTCGCCCGTCGCCCATTACGCCCACCGTCCGCACCGGCAGGAGCACCGCAAACGCCTGCCAGATCGCATCGTAGAGCCCCGCATTGCGGATTTCCTCTAGATAAATCGCGTCGGCTTTCCGCAGCACGTCGCAGCGTTCCTTGGTCACTTCGCCCGGAATGCGGATCGCCAGCCCCGGCCCCGGGAAGGGATGCCGCCCGACGAACACTTCGGGCAGGCCCAGTTCGCGGCCCAGCGCGCGGACCTCGTCCTTGAACAGTTCGCGCAACGGCTCGACCAGCCCCATGTTCATGCGTTCGGGCAGGCCCCCGACATTGTGATGGCTCTTGATGGTGACGCTCGGCCCGCCGGTAAACGACACGCTCTCGATGACATCGGGATAAAGCGTCCCCTGCGCGAGGAAGTCCGCGCCGCCGATCTTTTTTGCCTCGTCGTCGAACACGTCGATGAAGGTCTTGCCGATGAACTTGCGCTTGGCCTCGGGGTCGGTCAGCCCCTTCAGGCCGTTCAGGAACAGCACCTCGGCATTCACATGCACCAGCGGGATGCCGTAATGCTCGCGGAACAGACCCACGACCTGCTCGCTCTCGCCCAGCCGCATCAGGCCGTGATCGACATAGACGCAAGTCAGTTGCGCACCGATCGCCTCGTGGATCAGCACCGCCGCGACCGCCGAATCGACGCCGCCAGACAGGCCGCAGATCACGCGCTTGTCGCCGACTTGCGCGCGGATGTCGGCGATCTTGGCTGCGCGATACCCGGCCATCGTCCAGTCGCCCGCGCAGCCGCAGACGTGGCGCACGAAATTGGCGATCAGCTTCGCCCCGTCGGGGGTATGGACAACCTCGGGGTGGAACATCGTCGCATAGAACCGCCGCGCGTCATCGGCGACGACCGCGAACGGCGCGCGTTCCGACGTGGCGACAACGCGGAACCCCGGCGGCAGCGCCTCGACCTTGTCGCCGTGGCTCATCCACACCTGATGGCTTTCGCCCGGTTTCCACAGGCCGTCGAACAGCACGCAGCTCTCATCGACCTGCAAAAACGCACGCCCGAACTCGCGGCTTTCGGTGCTGCCGACCTTGCCGCCCAGCTGCGCGCACATCGTCTGCTGGCCGTAACAGATGCCGAGGATGGGAATGCCCGCGTCGAAGAACCGCTGCGGCGCGCGCGGGCTGCCCTCATGCGTGACCGAAGCGGGTCCGCCGCCGAAGATGATGCCCGCAGGTTGCATCCGGTCGAACGCGGCCTCGGCGGCGTTGAACGGCGCGATCTCGCAATAAACCCCCGCCTCGCGCACGCGGCGCGCGATGAGCTGGGTAACCTGGCTACCGAAATCGACGATAAGGATGGAAGAAGGCTGGGACATGGCTTCGCGTAGCGAAGCCATGTCCCGCTGTCATCTGCCAGAATGGCGTTGTCGCGCGTTACCCGCCGAAATCGACGCGCGCGACGTTGCCGTAGCGGACCGAGCAGCTGAAGCTGCGCTGGTCATAATTGCCGTTATTCCGCCAGCTGTCGTTGCGTGACGAGCTACCCCGCCCGTAATCGACATTGCCGCGCACGTTATAGCCGTCCGACACGCGGTCGACCGCCGTCACGGCGCTGACCCGCGCGCTCCCGCCGAGCTGCTGCTCGGCCGCGCTGGCACAGGCATCCGCCGCCGCGTCGTCGGTGCGGATGTTGCCGTAGCCGCTGTTGGTGGCATAGCCGCCATTGGTCGACCGGGTCTTGTTCGACGAGGCCGAAGCGATGATCGCGGCAAGAATGCCCACGCCGATCACACCGGCAACGATCGCGCCGGTGTCGTCATGGTCGCGGTGACGACGATAGCCGCCGCCATAACCGCCGCCATAGGTCGGACGGCCATAACCGCCGCCGTATCCGCCGGGATAACCCTGCGCCATCGCGGGCGTGACCGAAGTCGCGAGCATCGCGGTGGCAATCGCGCCTGCGGTGACTGAACGCAGCTTCAACATCTTCGTATTCCTTTTGCGGGGCCGCCAAGATGGTGCCCTGTAATCGCCTTATCGTCGAGTCGCGTTGTCGCGATGCTGAATTGGTCCGTCAGCGAAATGAAAGGAAATCTTTACCCTCACGCCGCCAGCTCCAGCGGCCCCAGCGGATTGCCGACGAGCCCACCGACCATCGCCGCCTGGATGCGGGTGGCGGGCCATAGCTTCGATAGCGGCCCGACCAGCCGGTCGCGCACGAACGGCAGCACCCGGCTATCCGACTGGTACACCGGCGTGAACAGCGCGGTCAGCCATTGATAGAGCCGTACATGCCGCCGCCGCAGCGCGACCGCGCGCATGATCGCCGCATCGGGGTCGCCCTCGCGGCGCAATGCCAGCGCCAGCGCCCAGGCGTCGAGCAGCGCCATGTTCGCCCCCTGCCCCAGCTGCGGACTGGCCGAATGCCACGCATCGCCGAGGTGGATCAGCCCGCGCGCTGCCGGCCGCGCGAGCGTGCAATGGGCATAGCGCGCAAAGGTCAGCTGTCCGGCATCGCCAATCTGCGCGAGCAGCGGCGCAGTCTCCGGCCACAGCGCCGCCGCATCGGCTTTCCACGCCTCGAGCCCGGCCGTGCGCCAGCCCGCCAGCCGGTCGGCGCGCAACGACCAGAAGAACGCCGCCTTTGCCGCGCCCGAGCCCGGCACCGTCCCCACCGGCAGCACACCGGCCATGACGCTCGCCGCGCGGTAGCGTTGCTGCAAGGCGTGAACATCGAACGGCCCGTCTTCCGGCCAGTCGAGCGTCGCCCACAGCGCCCCATAGGCCAGATCGCGCCCGGTATCGGCGGTCAGCGGCGTCCGCGACCCCAACATGTCGACGACCAGGTCGAACGGCCCCGCTTCCGCGCCGCCCTCAAAGCCGAGCCAGCGCTTGCCACCGCGTTCGGTGCTGGCGGTTATCGTCCGCGATGTCTCGACCGTGATCCCCGCTGCACCCACCGCCTCGTGCAGCACGCCGAACAGCGCCGCGCGGTGGATGCCGACCCCGAAATGCGCACCCGACCCGAGCGCCGCATAGCGCACATCGAGCACCGTCCGCATGCCCGCCTGCCCGACCAGCCGGTCGATCCGCGCCCCGCACCCCACCGCCGCGTCGCGCAGGCCGAGGCGGTGCAGCACGGCCAGTCCGGTCGGCTGCAGCATCAGCCCCGACCCGATCGGGCGCGGCGCGTCGAACCGCTCGAACATCGTGACGCGATGCCCGTCGCGGTGCAGCAGCAACGCCGCCGCCAACCCGCCGGGCCCGCACCCCGCCACCGCTATGTCGAGCGCCCGCATCATGGAGGTTCTAGAGTAGATTGCAGTTTAGTGGAATCGGGGACTGTCCCCACTTGGGGACTGTCCCCTGCCACGGTGAAGAGGGACAGTCCCCAAGCGGGGACAGTCCCTTGCGCTTCAACCTAACCGAAACAGACTCTAGACGACTTACGGGGCGGTATGCGACGGGAAATGCGCGCTTGAGTTCTATGATGTTAAGTTGTCCCTTTTCTTCGAGCCCCAGCGAGATGATGCGCTCCAGCGACAAGAGTTTGCGCCTTCGCTGAGCCTAGCCGCTGATCCCATTTTCTCGCGCCACACGGCGGTTGGTGCGGCGGTTGGCGGCGGGCGCGGCGGCGGTCGGCAGCACGAGCTTTTCATATTCGCGGAACAGATGCTCGACCCGTGCGCGGTCGTCGGCAAAGCCTTTTGGGGCGTAGAGCTTATCAACTGCTGCATCGAGTGCCCGGTGCGCTGACAAAAGTTCTGGCGACATCCCTAGCGGATCGTAGAGGTCGGCAAGCGAAGAAGTGGCATTCTTAGCCAGCCTGCGCGCATCCAATACCTGCTGTGCAAATGCTTCGATCTTTGCACGTTGGGCGTCCGACGCAGTGGGCCAAGGAAAAGTATTGTAGTTAAGACCTATCCCGTATTGGTAGTCGCTCTTCAGTCGCCCACCAATATGATCAGTCCAAGCCATGTGCATCGCGCTCGTAAGCACGCCGAACTCCCAAAGAGTGGCATCCGGCAACAGCTTCAGTTTGTTACTAGGAATAGTCGGAGGCTCAGCCCATCCCATGGGAATGTAACGCCGCTGCTCGCTGGAGACTTCAGGGATTACGAGAAAGGGGCGCTCCGGGATGACGGTTACGTGAAAGGCGGTAGGCGTATCTGCTAAGGCAGATGCCGAGGTACCAGCTTCCTGCTTTCGTTCGTCCTTTCCCTTGCTCGGAATCTCGCCGCGCCGGTATGCTCGCACGCGGGAAACACGCTCACGAATGGTTGGCGAGTTACGCCATTCGCTTGGTGCAACGGATTGCAACGCCAATATCCAGCGTCCACCACCGTTTATGAACTCCTTCGACCCTACGTAAGGCCGGAGATGCACGGCAGCCTCCGGCTCGGCATTAACCAACCGCTGGCGCTCGACCGGGTCGAATATCAAGTAGCCACCGTCTATCGGCTTTGAGCCGATAACAATCTTTCGCGCCCCGTTCAAAGCCACCGATGACTCTGCGACCGTCTGATGTCGAAAGGTTGCACCGATTGGGTGAAGGTAAGCGGTGAGCCAGTCAGTTCGTGTTTCGATAGGATCGCCTTTGCCTGCGACATAGCTGAACAGCCGCTTTTCCGTCGGCTCGTCCCCTCGGTGCGCCAGCCCGACGATGACGCAATGCACCGCCGCGCGGCCCGGCCAGACGAAGGTGCGATGGGCGAAGGCGATTTCCAGACGACGTTCGTTGAACAGCTTCGGCCAGAGCTGGGCCACCTGCTCGCCCTGACAGATCGAATTGGTCGCGACGAAGGCGATGCGGGCAGTACCCCCCCCGCAACATACGTGCCAGATTTCAAGAACCACGCCGCAACGTAATCGAGTGTCCCCCCGCTCCCTCCAAGCTTGGCGATCTGTCGCACCTGCGCCCGCTGTTCCTCAGACTGGTATTTCGCACCAATAAAGGGCGGGTTCCCGAACACGAACGAACACCGCTCAGGCGGTAGAACGTCGGCCCAGTCGATCTCCAGCGCATCGCCCTTCCGGATGTTCGGCGCGGTAACGAGTGGGATTCGCGCAAACGTCTCGCCATAAATCTCGCCAAGGTTGGTGTTGGCGATATGGTCCGCCATCCACAGCGCGACTTGGGCGATCTGGCTGGGAAACTCGTCGATCTCGATGCCATAGAATTGATCGACATTGATCTTCGAAATTTCCTCGACCCCGAAAGCGAGGCGGGTCGCGGGCGGGTGAATTTCCTTGAGCAGCGCGCCCTCCAGTTCGCGCAGCTCGCGATAGGCGACGACAAGAAAATTGCCTGCGCCGCACGCCGGATCGAAAAAAGTCAGCGATGCCAGTTTCTCGTGAAAAACGTTAAGCGCACGTTCCCGCCCGCCGTCCTTGCGCGCTTTCAATGCCTCGAATTCGGTATGAAGGTCGTCGAGGAACAGCGGGCCAATCACCTTCAGGATCGCCTCTTCAGGCGTGTAGTGCGCGCCCTGCTTGCGCCGGGTGACCTTATCGATGACACCTTCGAACAGGCTGCCGAAAATGGCCGGGCTGACGCCGCCCCAGTTAAACGCGCTGGCATCGAGCAGGATGTTGCGCGTCGCATTGTCGAACACCGCCGTGCCGATGCGCTCCTCGAACAGCTTGCCGTTGATATGCGGGAAGGCGGCGAGATCGGCGTCGATACCAGCCTGCCGATCCTCTGGCTGCGTATCAAGCACATCGAACAATTCGATCAGCCAGCGGCCGAGGTCGCGCCCGTCGGCAGACGTCCGCTGTTCGAGCAGCACGAGGAATTGGTCCTTCGGCCAGATGCCGGTGTCATCGGCGAACAGGATGAACAAAAGGCGGACAAGCAGCAGCTGGAGCTTGTGTCCGCTGTATCCCTGTTCGGCGAGGTTGCTGTGAAGATCGCTTAGCAGCCTCGTGGCCTTGGGATTGGCGGGCTTCTGGTTGCGAAATTGTCGGGTCGGAACGCCCACGATGAACGCGAACGCCTCGACGTGCTTTTTCAGTTCGGACAGCGTGAATCGCCATTCGCGCGATGTCTCAAGATCTAGCAAGTGCCAGTTCTGGAAATCGCAGGTTAGGATGTAGCGCGGGCGCTCGGCTTCCGGCAGCGCGTCGTGATAATTCAACGCTTGGTTGTTGGCGCGGCGCAGATCGAGACCTGCCGACTTTTGCTCGACGATCAGCGTGCCGGGCATGAACAGGTCGATGCGGCCCTGCTTGTCGCCGGGCAGGTTTTTCACGCGCTGCTCGTAAACTGCGACCTGTTTGCGATCGACGCCAAAAATGGCGAAGAACTCGTTGTAGAATGTCTGGGTGTCGCCGTTTTCGTATCGGTCAGCGGCGTGGCGTTCGGAGAAGACGGCGGCGCGCGCCCGGATTTCATGCCATTGGTATTTCACCCAAGCTCCCCCGCAATTACCATCGTCTTAGTCGGCTGACGGTCTGCGGCAAGAGCCGACGCGGGAGTTAATCCCGCGTCGTCGGTCCCCGGGCGCGGCCCGGGGCCGTCCGGCTTTCGCGCTCGCTTCGCCTAACTCCCGGGTTGCTTCGGCAACCCGCTCGTTACGCTCGGGCGCTCAAGTCTCATCCCCGTCCACTTGGCAATGAACGCCCATTGGTCGGCCGCTTCTTCGATGATCTTGTCGGTCGGCTTGCCGCTGCCATGTCCTGCCCGCGTCTCGATGCGGATCAGCTGGGGACGGTCGCCGAGTTTCGCCGCTTGCAGCGCCGCGGCATATTTGAAGCTGTGCCCCGGCACCACGCGGTCGTCGGTATCCGCGGTCGTCACCAGGATCGCAGGGTACGCCGTCCCCTCACGGATATTGTGCAGCGGCGAGTACGCGCGCAGCACTTTCCAGTCGGCCTCGACGCCCGGATCGCCGTAATCGTCGGTCCAGTAGCGCCCCGCCGTAAACCGGTTGAAGCGCAGCATGTCCATCACGCCCACAGCGGGGAGCGCCGCCGCAAACAGGTCCGGCCGCTGGTTGACCACGGCCCCCACCAGCAACCCGCCGTTCGAGCCGCCCTGGATCGCCAGTTGCGCCTTGGTCGTGATCCCCTGCGCGACCAGCCATTCGCCCGCCGCGATGAAATCGTCGAACACATTCTGCTTCTGCGCGCGCTTCCCCGCTTCGTGCCACGCGTTCCCGTATTCGCCGCCGCCGCGCAGATTGGCGATGGCGAGCACCCCGCCCGCCTCCAGCCACGCCAGCCGCGTCGCGCTGAACCCCGGCGTCATCGAAATGTTGAACCCGCCATAGCCGTAGAGCAGCGTCGAGGCGGGGACGGTCAGCCCTTTTTTCCGCACGACGAACATCGGAATTTTGGTGCCGTCCTTCGACGGATAGAACACCTGCTGCGTCTCGAACGCGGCCGGGTCGAAGGCGAGCTTGGGCTGGAACACCGGCGTACTGCGGTTGGTCGCACTGTCGTAGCGATAGACCGTCGCGGGCGTCGCAAAGCCGGTGAAGGTGTAGAAGCTCTCGCTGTCCCCGGTGCGCCCGCCGAAGCCCGCCGCCGTGCCGATGTCGGGCAGCGGTACCCGCCCCAGCGACTTGCCGGTCAGCTCGAACAATTCGGCCTCCGACTTGGCATCGCCCAGATAGGCGACGACCAGCCGCTGGCCGATCAGCGACGCCCCGACCAGCGTATTGGCGGTCTCGGGGATCACTGCCTTGAACTTCGGCGCGCGCGCGGCAACGTCGACCAGCGCGACCCGCCCCTTGGGCGCGTCCTTGTCGGTCACATACCAGAACTTCGAGCCGACCGTCCCCGCCAATTCCCAATTATTGTCGAGGCCCGCCACCAGGGTGCGCGGCGTGCCGACGCCCGCGCCCGTCGCGGTCGCGGCCAGCGGCGCGACCGTCACCTCGACCTTGGGATCGGTCCCCTGCGACGAGCTGATCACCAGATATTTGCCGTCGTCGGTCACTTGCGCGCCGTGGCCGAGCTTGGGCCGGTCGGGCGTCGCATAGACCATCGCGTCAGCATCCTGCGCGGTGCCGATGCGGTGGAACCAGACTTGCTGATTCGTGGTCAGCGCCTGAAACTTCGCGCCTTCCTTCGGCGCATCGAAGCGCGAGTAAAAGAACCCGCTGCCGTCGGGCTTCCACGCGATGCCCGAATATTTCACCCATTCGATCCGGTCGGCCAGCTCCTTGCCGGTGCCCGCATCGATCACCTTCAACGTGCGCCAGTCGGTGCCGCCGTCCTGCACGGCATAGGCCAGATACCGCCCGTCGTCCGACGGTGCCCATTCCGCCAGCGCGGTCGCCCCGTCCTTCGCCCAGAGATTGGGATCGAGCAGCAACCGCCCCGCCCCGCCCAGCCCGTCGCGCACCCACAGGGTCGACTGGTTCTGCAACCCGCTGTTATGCGAATAGAAATAGCGCGCGCCCGCCTTCCGCGGCGTCCCCATCCGCTCGTAATTGTACAGCGCCTGCATCCGCGTCTTGAACGCCTCGCGCCCCGGCAGGGTCGCCAGATAGGCGTCGGTGACCTTGTTCTCCGCCGTCACCCAGTCGCGCACCTTCGCGTCCGTGCGGACGTCGTTTTCGAGCCAGCGATACGGATCGGCGACTTTCTCGCCGAACGCGGTCTCGACGACATCGACGGTCGCGGTTTCGGGATAGGCCAGCGGGGTTTCAGCCATCAGCGGGGAAGACAACAGCGCGGCCAGTGCCGCCAGCAGGACAGGTTTCAAAGGAAAGGCTCCGGAATCGGATGATTCCCGGAGCCTATGTTTCCTCGTGCGATGCCGCAAGCCGTCTCGCTTAAGCGGCGTCTTCCATCGCGTCGTCGCCCATCACCGGCCCGGAGTCCTGCCCCTTGGCCGACACGTCGCGGTCGACGAATTCGATGATCGCCATATCGGCGGCGTCCGACGCGCGGATGCCCGCCTTCACCACGCGGCAATAACCGCCCGCACGCTCGGCATAGCGCGGGCCGATGACGTCGAACAATTTCACCAGCTGCGTGTCGTCGAGCAGCCGCGCATGCGCCAGACGCCGGTTCGACAGGCCGCCCTTCTTGGCCAGCGTCACCAGCTTCTCGGTATAAGGCCGCAGCTCGCGCGCCTTGGCGAGCGTCGTCGTGATCTGCTCATGCTTGATGAGCGCCGCCGCCATGTTGCGGAACATGGCCGTGCGATGCGAAGAAGTGCGCTGGAGCTTACGTCCGCCGACACGATGGCGCATGATGATTAGTCCTTTTCGTTCGTTAAGGGCCCGTATCAGGTAACCCAGACCGGGCGGTGGATCCGCCGGAAGGCGCGGCTCATAGCGCGCGCCCCCGCAAAGTCAACGCGCGCGGCTCACAGCGTCCGCACCTGCGGCATCGCGACCGGCTCGAGCAACAACGCCCATAATGCCCACACCATCGCGTCCGCCCGATCCGGCGAAACCCCCGGCCCCGCATAGCCCCCCGCGATCTGCATCCCCGACAGCTCGGCCTCCAGTTCGGGAAACACGCCGGCGAAAACCACGCGCCCGTTTTCGAACAGCGCCGCCACCGGCTCGGCCCGCGCCGATTTCCCGCGTGAGGCATGAACCGCGCGGATCGGCAAATTCGCCTGCGCCGCGCGCAACACGCTTACCACCATGTCCCCGCCCTGATTGCGCTCGACGACAACGCGGTCCGCGCCCCAGGTCGCCGCCGCCGCTGCCACCGCCCTCGCCCACCCCTCGGGGGGACCGCCCCGTCACCGAGGCATCGCACAGCACGACCCGGCGCGAGGACGCGTCCAGCCCGCACACCACAATCCCGCACGTCCCCGACACACTGGCAGGCGGGTCGACGCCGATGACGACGCGCGAGAACGCCGGAAACGCTGCCGGGGACTGTTCCCCCTTGGGGACTGTCCCCTGTTCCGGACCCAACGCCAAAGACAAGGGACAATCCCCAAGCGGGGACAGTCCCTGCACCTGCACGCGCGCCCCCTCAATCAACCCCGCCGGCCACAAACTCCCCTCCACGTCCGCCAGCAACACCCCGTCGAGCTCCTGCGCGCCCAGCCGCGTACCGCGCCTCGACGCCGGAGACATAAGCGTCGGGCAGATACACATTCGCCCGCGTCGATCCGCCCGTCCGCACCGTATCGGGCAGATCGAGGATCGCCCCCAGCACCGTCCCCGCGCGTGGCGTTGTGGTGATCAGCGCGCGCGGCCAACTCCCCCGCCGCAGCCCGAACGACAGATTGTCCCAGCTCGATTGCGGATGCCGCCACTTGGCCAGCTCGTCACACCACGCAAAATCATGCTCCGGCCCCCGCAACCCCTCCGGCGACGCCCCCGAATAGAGAAACGCCTGCGCCCCGCTCGCGAACGTGATCGTCCGCCGCGCCGGCGACCATTCGCGAATCTCGCCCGTCCGCGCACAAGCAAGAATGCCGGAAGGCCCCTCGACCATGACGGTGCGGGCCTCCTCCACAGTCGCCGCCACCAGCGCAATCCTCAAATCCTCCCCTGCGCGAAGACGCAGGGGAGGGGGACCGGCGAAGCCGGTGGAGGGGCGAGCACTGCCCCCAACCCGAACCGAACCTAGCCCTCTCCCTTATGGGGAGAGGGAGGGACCCGCCGCCCCTTGGCGGTGTGAGGGTGAGGGCCTTCTTGACGCGCCGACCCCAACACCCACTCCGCCATGATCACCCAAGTCCGCCAGTCCGCCCCCGATGCCGTGATGTTCGTGATGTTCGTGATGTTCGTGATGTTCGTGATGTTCGTGATGTTCGTGATGTTCGTGATGTTCGTGATGTTCCATATGAGCGTCACGCTGTCAAGCGAAAAGTGCCAAACCGGTTCGCCGTGCGATCGCAGGACACGGAAATCGGGCGGGTGCCGCAACCTTCGTGCGGCTCGCGGCGTTCAACCGGCACCCCCCTGTCACGGAGTCCATCATGTTCGACACCAGCACCGACATCCGCACCCTGAATTCGCTGATCGCGACGACGCTCGACAGCGTCGACGGCTATACCGAAGCGGCCAAGGCATCCGACAACCCGCGTTTCGCCGACCTGTTCACCGCCCGCGCCAGCGAGCGTCGCAGCATCGTCACCCAGTTGCAGGGCGAAGTGACCCGCTTGGGCGGCAACCCCGAGGACGACGGCACCGTGCTCGCCAGCATGCACCGCACTTTCCTCGACCTGAAAGCCGCCGTTACCGGCCGCGACGACAAGGCAATCGTCAACGAGGTCGAGCGCGGCGAGGACCATATCCTTCACAAGTTCCAGGACGCGCTGAAGGACGAAGACCTGTCGCCCGAAACCAAGACCGCGATCCAGAGCGCCTTCGGGTCGGTCCGCACTGGCCACGACCAGATGCGCGACCTGAAGCATTCGATGGAAGCATCGGGCTGAAGTTTCGCCACGTCAGGTAAAGAGGGGCCGTCCGGTTGGGCGGCCCTTTTTTTGGTGTTAACGCCGTCGCCCTCGACTTGATCGCCCCCCCTGCCCGTCACCCCGGACTCTGATCCGGGGTCCAGCTTCTTGTTTCTTTTCTGAGAAAGGGACGCGGGCAAAGCCCGCGTTGTCGTCGGTCGCGGCGTGTGCGCCGCGCCGTCCGGGCTCGGCCGAGTCCAACGATAAAGGGCGCGTTGCTTTCGCAACGCGTCCTTTATCGTAGGCCGGCACCAGCCCGATCGGCGCATAGCCTGTCCTGAGCGACGCCGCAGGCGGCGTCGAAGGGGCCGGGCGGTTGCTCGCCGCAGCAACATAGCCCTTCCCCGTGTCGGCGGTCAGCTCCATGTTGAGCACGATGTCGCTCACGTCTTCGCGCACACCGGCCCTGCTTGTGAAAATGCCGCATTCCGCATAGCGCTTACGGCGAATTGAGGGGCAATGCGTTCACACACACTGTCCGGACGATGGCAGCTACGACTCGTCTTCGGTCCGGCACTATTGGCGATGGGCTCAGCCTGCAGCCCGGTCGGTCCGCAACCGGACGAGGCACCGCGAACGGCAACGGGACAGGCCGACGCTGTCCGTTGTCCGCGCGGGCTCAGCCGGATCGTCCGCACTGGCGGACACGAGGACAGCTTCGCCTCTACCGGTAACGAACCTGCGCGCATCCGCCCTGCCCGGCTACCCAATGCCTATCTCGAAAGCATCGCCGCCGCACAATCGGGCGCGGTGCAGCTGCGCGATTATGACGAGGTCGGGTCCGATCGGGTGCTGATCGACCATTTCGACGTGCCGCGCGACATCGTGTCGGGCGCAATCATCGTCCGGCTCCGCACCACGGGTGGGTCGGTGAATGATGTGCTGCGGCTCGGTAATATGGACGAGCACGAGTTCACCGCAGGGTTCGGCAAGACGAACGCCTATTATTACGGTCTCAAGAAGGAAGCGGCGAACCCCGATGCTGCCACAACCGGCGAGATCGTGTCGGTGCCGCTCGAAGCCCTCACGCCCAATCCGCGCGCCGACTATAAAGGAAATTTCATCGATTTCCTCAACCGCGCCGACCGGCCCGACGCGGTCGATTTCGAGGTCGATGACGACACCGCCGTCGATGTCGCGATCCTCGTCGTGTGCCAGCGTCCGCAAGTCACGCGCGGCACGACGTTTACCGAATTCCGCAGCAAGATCGCCGCGCCCGATGTGTCGTTCCTGTCGTGCTTCCTCGACAAGACCCAGGCACCCTGCAACCCGTTCGAGGGCGACCGGTTGTGCACCGCACCGCTGCCGATGGCGTGCTACAAACCCGGCAAGCGCACCCCCGGCGGGTTGGAGAAAGCAGGCCTCGGTCAAGGCTATAGCCCCGGTGGCGAAATCCGCAGCACCCCACCCGTCGCCGCCAGCAGTTTCGCCACACGCGGCGATGCCGACCGGTTTTGCACCGGCCAGTTCGGCGCAGGATGGCGTATCCTCGAATATCATGACGGCGCGGGCGGGGCGATTGCGACGTACAGCGACATCGCGCCGAAAACGCGGCTGTGGGTCGACGTCAGCGACCAGCAATACGCCAATTGCTGGGACCGGACCAAAGCCCGATGACCGACAACGCGAGCGACACCCTGCCCGTCATCCGCGTCGCCATCCTTGAGGACGACACCCCGGCGCGCAAATTCTACACGCGGATGTTCGAGAAAGCCCAAGGGTTCGAGCTGGTCTTTGCCGCCGCCGATGTTGCATCGGCACACGCCGCGCTGCCCGGCGCAAGAGTCGATGTCGCACTCGTCGATATCCGCCTGCCCGACGGCAACGGGCTGGAATTCATCCCGCCATTCATTGCCGAGACCGGCGGCAAGGCACTGATCCTGACGGTGCTCGGCGACCGCGCCAGCGTGATGCTCGCGTTCGAATTCGGCGCGAGCGGCTATCTGCTCAAGGATACCCCGCCCGAACAAATCCTCCGTGACATCCGCGCGCTCGTCCACGGCGGCTGCCCAATCAGCCCGCAGGCCGCCGCACATCTGCTCAGCCTCGTCGCGCCCAGCAAACCCGCCTCGTCGGATCAGCCCGACAACATCCTGACCCCGCGCGAATGTGACGTGCTGACCATGTTCGCCAAGGGCCTGTCGTATCAGGACGCCGCCGCCGCGCTCGATCTGTCGGTCCATACCATCGGCGACCATGTGAAACGCATTTACCGCAAGATGCAGGTCCGGTCGCGCAGCGAAGCGGTGTTCGAGGCGGTGCAGAACGGGTGGCTGGACGGGTAGGGGGAAAGGCGAGGGCCATGCGCCAACCTCCTCTTCGAGCGTCAGCGAGAAGCCCAGCCGAGCGCCAGCGAGGTCTCTCGCCGCATGCGAAGTGTTCTCGCTAACGCTCGAATGAGCACCTCGCTGGCGCTCGGCGAAGAGCAAACCCTTTGCGAGCGAACTTAGCGTCCACTCCCCGGCACCCGCACCAAAATCCGGCACCCCTTGCCCTCTACACCAGCCCCGAACACTACGCTCCCGCCGAGCTTTTCCACCCGCTTGCGGATATTGCCCAGCCCGCGCCCTTCCTCGACCGCGCCCGCCGCAAAGCCGACCCCGTCGTCCTCGATCGTCACCGCCAGCGCCCCGTCCACCAGCTCGAACCCGACCCCGAACCGCGTCGCGCGCGCGTGGCGGATGCAGTTCGACAGCGCTTCCTGAATGATCCGGTAGAGGCTCAGCACCGCGCGCGCGTCCATCTCGAAGCCGCTCAAATCCTGCGGTTTCGACCAGTCGAACCCTAGCCCCGCCGACGCCAGTTGCTGCCCCGCGCGGCGGTGGAACGCCGCCAGCGCCTCGTCGAGGTCGTGCCCGACATGGTCGAGCGAATCGGCCATCAGCCGCAAATCGGTCAGCCCGCTTTCCAGCTCGTGCGCCACTTCGTCGCGGTCGGCATCGTCGGCGCGGACCCGCATCAACAGCGACAGCAGATGCCCGCCGACCCCGTCGTGCATGTCGCGCACGAACCGCTGGCGTTCCTCGCCGATGGCCGCCGCGCGGATGGTTTCCTGCAAGGCATCGGCCTGTTGCGCGATCACCACCGCCTGTTCGCGGATTTTGGCGCGCGCGGCGATGAAATCGGCCCACTCCAGCCGCCCCTCGCCAACCGCCAGCAGTGGCAGCGCGAGGCCCGCCAGCGGCCACAGCGCGACATTGCTACCCCACAGCACCCCCAGCGACCCGCCCCAGCCCGCGAGCAGCGCCGCCCCCGCGACCACAGCCACGGTTGCCGCAATCAGCGGACCACCCAGCGCCCGGTGTTGCCATCCCGCACGCCACAGCAATACGCCGACCCCCGCGACCGCCAGCGCCAGCCGCAGCCCCGACGGCAGCACCCCCAGCGCCTGATCGAGCAACGCCAGCGAGAACAGCGCCCCGCCCGCGTAGAGCGCGCGGCTCCGCAGCAGCAGCAACCCGACCAGCGACAGCAGCAGCCCGACAGCACCGAACGCCACCGCCCCCTGCCACAGCCGTGTTTCGACCTGCGTCATCATTGCGGCAAAGGCGGGGCCGGTGCGCGCCGGAATGGCGTAGATCACCGGCTTGCGGCCCGTATTCCACCCCTGCGCCGACAAGATATCGACCCGGTTATCCTCGAAGCTCAGCCGCGACGCCGAAATGTCGAGCGCCATCCGGTGCGGCCCGAACCCCGGCCCGAAATAGGTGGCGGGCACCGCATCGCCGCCGACCATGCCATTGACCCACAAAGCCGCATCGTCGGGCGCGGCGGGGAGGTAGAGCGCGGCCCCGTCGCTGGTCGGCAACGGGAAATGGAGTTGCCGCAGTTCGTGCGCTTGTCCTTGTGCTGGCACGTTGCGCGCCAGTTGCGCCTGCCCCTCGGCGGGCGGCACCGGCTGGCCGATGTTGTTGCCGGGGAAATATGCCATCGATTCGGGCGCGACGCGCACAGCCCCGAACGGGCGGATGTCGGGCGCGGTGACGGTGGCGAACAGCGCGATGGCCCCTGCCATTGCCACACTCGCGGCGCGTGAATCCATAGCGCGGGCTGCCCGTGAAAACCGGTCGTAAACCGCGCGCACCCCCAAATGTCACCCCCCATAGATATGGGCCTATCCCCGCCGCCGCGCCGCGCCGAAGTCTAGGGCCAATCGAACACGGCATATCACCAAGGAGGCGGGGATGAAGCAGATAGTGAAACAGGCGCTGGCAACAATCGCGTTGTCAGTTGTCGCGCTGGGAGCGGTGGGGTCAAGCCCCGCCTTCGCGGTTGAAACCGGGCAGATGCGCGACAAGGGATGCTCGAACCCCTATCGTCCTGGCTGTAGCGGGAAAGCAACCGAACGCCAAACCAACGGCAGCACCAGCGGTACCCCACCTGAAACAGCGAAAACCAAAGTAGGCAAAGGTCCGAAGGAAAGGGACAAACCTTACAGCACGACATCACGGTCGGCACCGCCCCCGTCCCCGCCCGGCGACCGCACCCCGCCTACCACGGAGCAGGCCGGTAGCACCGGCCCCGGCGGCGGCCCGCATGTCGATGCGCCCCCCTCCGTCGATATCGAAACGGGGCAGATGCGCGACCACGACAGGGGCAGAGGCAGAGTAACCGAACGCCGGTTGGACACCCCGACTGGGCAGGTGCGGGACAAGGGTAAGCTTACCGAACGCCGCGCCCACAGCGGCCCCGGCGGCACCCCGCCCTCGACGGCGGCCAAAGGCGGCAAGACCGGACTGGCGCTCGGCCTCGGCGGCCTCGCCGCGATCATCGCCGTGGCTGCGGCGGCGAGCGGGGGTGGGACGCCGGTCAGTCGGTAGGCGGAAGCGACGAGGCGAGATCCAACCTCACCCCGTCACCCCGGATTTGATCCACCCTAACTCGTCACCCCGGACTTGATCCGGGGCTTGGCTTCATCTTCTTTGCTAGAAGAGGGACGCGGGCAAAGCCCGCGTTGTCGTCGGTCGCGGCGTGAGCGCCGCGCCGTCCGGGCTCGGCCGTGTCCTAACAGAAAGGGCGCGTTACCTGTCGGTAACGCGCCCTTTCTGTTAGGCCGGCTCGCTGGAACCGGCTGACGGTCTGAGCTTCGCTCAGCCCATCAGCTCGGCTTCCAGCTTCTTCGCCATGTCCTCGATGTTCTCCGGCGGCCATCCGGGGTGTTGCGGGTGCGACTGCCCCCGGCAGTCGCAGCCATGCACGGGGTGCATGGCGACCCGCAACACATGCCCAAACGAAGCCCCATGCTCGACAGCACTTCCTTGATCTCGTTCAGGCTCTTGCGCCCGAAGTTCGGCGTGCGCAGCATCTCGGCTTCGCTCTTGCCGACCAGATGAGGCAGGTCGCCCCGTCCCCCGGACGGGGCTGCGGGCCTCCGGGGGATGCCCGCACCTGCCTCATCCGATATAGATGATGTTGTCGTTCTTCAGGCAGTTGGCGCTGCGCACCGACAGTTCCAGCTCGTCGACCTTCTTGAGCAGGTAACGGTTGAGCTGGTTGGTGTCGCTCTCGCTCACAGGGGCACTGCCATAGCCGCTGCTGCCCATGCCGCTGCCGCTTGCCGCCATGCCGACGATCGGCGACTGGCTGACCGCTGCGCTGTCGTCGAAGTGGACGAACAGGCTCAGCTGGTCCTGCAGAGTGGCCGGGTGAAACAGCCCCCGGCTGTTTCAGTCCTGTCCGGGGGACAGGACGGCCCGGCCACTCGCGCCGCGTACGCCACCGCGTCCTCGGGCGTCACCGTGCCATCGGTCTCGATCGTCAGGGTCAGCTTGTCGTAATCGAGTTCCTGGCCCACGCGGGTGTTCTCGACCTTATAGGCGACCTGCTTGACCGGCGAGTAGTGATGCAGGTGAAACTGCCCCCGGCAGTTTCAGCCCTGTCCGGGGGACAGGGCGACCTGCATCACGTCGACCGGCACCAGGCCGATCGGCGCGTCGGCCGGGCGGTTGCTCGCCGCCGCAACATAGCCCTTTCCCGTGTCGGCGGTCAGCTCCATGTTGAGCGTCGCGCCCTCGGCGTGGCGTTGATCAGCAAATCGGGGTTCATCACCTCGATGTCGAGGGGCGAAGGAGGAGGAGCCAGGGAGGCTGGTTAGAGTTGGGAGTTAAGTGAAGTGTCACCGCAATTTCTACTGTAATTGCGGAATTTGGTAGACTGTCGCCGAATTCAATTAATATCATTGCGACCTAAATGCCAGTGCAGCAGCAAACATAAATGGAATAACAAACCAAATCTCAAATTCGTTAAAACCGATCTGTCTAAAAAATAGAAACCTAGAAATTGCAAATATCGTAAACGATAATATCACAAATCTCGCTATACGATTTAGACGCATTTCTAGGCTCCATTTCATTTGATATCGGGTAATCAGATATCAATCATCGGGATTATAAGGCGCAGAGTTCCCATCGAATACTTCTCCTGTAATCGGATTCATCATCCATGATCCATACGTTTCAGGGTGAGCATGGACATCCGCAGCAATGTAAGGAAACAGAGCTTGAGACCATACCTCACGAAGCCTTGGAAGCAGACTGACAACATCGGTCGTGGCACCTCCGGCCACGCCAACCCCTATGAAACCCGCTGCCATGTCGGCGCTCATGCCTGCGGCTCGGAGTGCTGCTCCGATTTCTAGGCCTTGCGTTCCAGCAAAATAGGCGAAGGTTGCCACCCTTTCGTTGACGTATCGGTCAGTAATTGCGTGAGCGATGCCAATTTCCCTTGAGCTATACGGAGCGGTGACAACAATGTCTCCGGGCTGCCAGTCAAACACGCTTTGGTCGTATCCAAGGTGTGGCCCGTTATTGAGCAATGCGGTGAGTTGGCAATCGAACACAGAGCTGAACCTGTGGTCGAGGAAACGGTCGAGGTTATTCGGCCCTAACGAGTCGCCGGGCACAAACGATCCGCTGGCACCGCCGCCACCCGAGTAATGCGGCGCCGTCACGACGATTTCATCACCACCGTCGCCGCCGTCGCCTCCCAGCAACACGCGCCGCATTAATTCCGAAAAGAAGTCACGACGCGGATTTCCATCGGGGCCATCCGGGCCATCACCCCAAGGGTTCTCGTACGATCCCCCCGATACCGCCGCAGTTTCGGCATAGGTCAGTTCGCGCAATGTGGTCATCGTCATGATGTTACTCCTTCGCTTGCGTCGGTGCCAACACTCCCTTGCTCCCCGGCTTGGCACCTTGCGCCGGGGCGGGATCGGGTGAAGGACTGGGCGACTGCATATTTTGCGCCTGTCCCTGAGCGACGATCACCATGCGTGCGGTTCCGCCGACCGCGCCCGGACGGTGGGCGGCAGTGACGCGGGTCATCGTCTGCTGCGCGAGCACATCAGCCACGGCCCGCTCGCTGTCCGGGTCGAGATGCGCCGTCCCCTCGTCGCTGAACAACACCAGCGGCGCGCCATAAAGCGCCCGCGCGAGCAGGACGCGCTGCTTCTGCCCGCCCGACAACACCGATCCCATGTCGCCGACGAGGGTGTCGTACTGCATCGGCATCCGCTCGATGTCGGGCGCGATGGCGGCCATGCGCGCGACCTCGCGCACGCGGGCCATGTCGGGGTCGGGATCGAAGAACGCGATATTGTCGGCCAGCGACCCCGCGAACAGCGCATCGTCCTGCGCCACCGAGCCGCATTGCGCGCGCCAGCGCCCGAGGCCGTAGCTTTTGAGCGGCACCCCGTCGATCAGCACCTCGCCATAGGTCGGCTCGAACAAGCCCATCATGATCTTGAGAAGGGTCGTCTTGCCCCCGCCCGACGGGCCGACCAGCACCACCGACTCGCCCGGCTCGACGATCAGGTTCACGCCCTTGAGGATCGGCGGCTCGCCCGGCGCATAGGCGAAGTGCACGTTGCGGAGTTCGAGGCGCGGGCTGGCCGCTGTCTGCCCCTCGACCGGCAGCGGCGCAGCGCGCGTGTCGCCCGGCTCCGCCCGCGACAGCGCGATGTCGGAGATGCGCTGCAAATGCATCTGCAGGATGTTCCAGTTCATCGCCTGTTCGATCAGGCGCGTGCCCGCCCCGATGAACTGGTCCTTGTACGCCTGGAACGCGAAGATCATGCCCACCGACAGCTTCGCATCGAGCGCCATGCCGATCGCGAGATAGACGAACACCACCCGCTCCGCCGCCATCACGAACTGGTTGCCCGCGTCGAACCCCGCCGACATGCGCCCCAGCTTGATCGACGCATTGACCGCGTCGGCCTTGGCCTGTTGCCACAGCCGCTGGCGGTTGCCCTCCTGCCCGAACGCCTTGATCGCCGCGATCCCGCGCACCGATTCGATAAACAGGCTGTTCTCGCGCGCGTTGGCGGTGATGACGTTGAGGTTGCTCAGCCGCATCGCCTGCAGGAATGCGATCCTGAGCGCCGCGTAGAGCGCGAGCGCGGCAATGCCGACCATGCTCAGCACCGGCGAATAGACGAACATCAGCGACAGCGTAGCAATCGCCATGATCCCGTCGATGAACGCCGCCAGCATCCCCTGCGACAGCAAATTCGTGATCGGCGCGGTCGAGCCGAAGCGCGAGATGATGTCGCCGACGTGGCGCTTTTCGAACCACGCCAGCGGCAGCCGCAGGAGGTGGCGGAACAGGTTGACGATGATCTGGTACGACAACGCATTGTTCAGCGTCACCAGCACCAGCGAACGTAACCAGCCGGTCAGGAAATTGATAAGGGCCAGCCCGCCGAAGCCGATGGCGAGCATCAAGAGCAAGTCGCGGTCGAAACTCGGGAACACCGTGTCGATCGCCAATTGCATGTAGAATGGCGTGGCGAGCGCCGCGAGTTGCAGCACCAGCGACAGCAGCACGACTTGCCGGATCGTCGGCCAGAACCCCGACATCGAGGTCCAGAGCTGGGTGATTTTCAGCCTAGTCGTTTCGACCTTGGGCTGGAAGCTCTCCGCCTTGAGGAGTTCGAGCACGACGCCGGTAAAATGCCGCGACATCTCGTCGTACGTCAGTGCCAGCACCCCGCGCGCCGGATCGTTGATATGGTAACGCGGGCCGCGCAATGTGCGGCTGACCTTGGTCAGCACGACGAAATGATTGAGGTTCCAGTGGAGGATCGCGGGAAGCGCGAGGCCCGCCAAATCCTCGATCTCGCCGCGCAGTGGCCGCGCGTTGAAGCCGATGGCTTCTGCCGTGGCCATGACCTGTTTGAGCGTTGCGCCCTTCAACGACAGCGAGAAACGCTGGCGCAGCGCGGTCAGGTCGGTCTTGTAGCCGTGATAGGTCGCGACCATCGCGAGGCACGCCAGCGCGCATTCGCTCGCTTCGCTTTGCTGGTAATAAGGTGTGCGACGGGGCCCACCGATTTCGAGCATGTCGGCGAGCTTGGCCATCAGCTGCGGTTCCTGACCGCGCGCAGCGGCGTCAGCAGCCAGTCGAGGAACGACTGGCGCTCAAGGACGATATTGGCGGTGAGTGCCATGCCGGGTTGCAGCGGCAGGGTTTGTCCAAATGCCTCCACGCTCTGACGGTCGAGCACCACCGTCACTTTGTAGACCGGCTCCTCCAGCTTGACCGGGATGTTGGCCTCGCGCGGGTCGATGACGATGCGCGAGACCGACGCGACGACGCCCTTGAAGCTGCCGAACCGCTGATAGGGGAAGGCGTCGTAGAGCAGCCGGGTTTCTTCGCCCGGCTGGACGAAACCGATGGCGCGGCTGGGCGCATAGATTTCCGCCTTCATCGCGGCGTGAAGCGGGACGATGGTCATCAATACCGTCCCGGGCAGCGCGGTGCTGCCGAGGTTGGTTTGCAGTGCCGTGACGCGACCCGCGACGGGCGCACGCAGGATATAGGATTTCTGCCCCTCCAGTTCGGCCTTTTGCTGGGCAAGTGCTTGCAGCGACGATTTGATCTCATTGGCTTGCTGCGCGCCTTCGCTGCCAATCTGGGCGAGCTGCGCTTGCGCTTGCACGCCCTGCGCGCGCTGCGCTTCGCGCTGCTGGGTAAGCGTCGCCAGCGTCTGCTGCGACGCAAGCCAGGTCTGGCGGCGGCGCTCGAACTCGATCTTGCTGACGAAGCCGCGTTCGAGGACCGGGGCCATTTGCTCGTAGAGTGCTTTGTTCGAGGCAACGATATCGCGTTGCAGCGCGACCTGTCCGTCGAGGCTCGTCGCCTGCGCCTCGGCAGTGGCGATCACCGAGGCGAGACGCGCGCGCTCGCTTTCGCTGCGTTGCATCCCGAGGCGGACTTGCTCTGCCCCCAGACCGATACGGGCATCGACGGCGGCCATCCCGGTGCTGGCTGCCCCGCGCCCGCCCTCCGACTGGCGGTCGATGCTGATCACGGCCAGCGTGTCGCCCGCCTTGACCGTCGTCCCCTCCGCAACGTTCAGCGCGGTCAGGATTCCAGCTTGCGGCGCGACAATCCGCGGCGAGGGCGTGTCGGTAACGAGAATGCCGGGAGCCGTCTCGATGCGGGCGTAACTACCGATCACGAGCCAAGATGCGGCGAGGATACAGATGAATACGAGCGCCGCGACGAGATAGCGCGTCGATGGCGGCTGGGTAATGACGATTTCGCCGTACAGGCGATTGGCGCGATTTTCGACAGCTTCCGGACGAAACAAATCGCTCAACACATACCCCCGACTCGTGAGTCAAAATCTGACACGGGTCAGATTTTGATACAAGTTGGCGAATTGTGAAAAGTAATGGGGAGACGCGGGCAAAGCCCGCGTTGTCGTCGGTCGCGGCGACTTCGCCGCGCCGTCCGGGCTCGGCCGAGTCCTAACAGAAAGGGCGCGTTACCAAGAGGTAACGCGCCCTTTCTGTTAGGCCGGCTCGCTGGAACCGACTGATGGTCTGAGCTTCGCTCAGCCCATCAGCTCGGCTTCCAGCTTCTTCGCCATGTCCTCGATGTTCTCCGGCGGCCATCCGGGGATGTCCATGCCCAGACGCAGGCCCATGCTCGACAGCACTTCCTTGATCTCGTTCAGGCTCTTGCGCCCGAAGTTCGGCGTGCGCAGCATCTCTGCCTCGCTCTTGCCGACCAGATCGCCGATATAGATGATGTTGTCGTTCTTCAGGCAGTTGGCACTGCGCACCGACAGTTCCAGCTCGTCGACCTTCTTGAGCAGGTAACGGTTGAGCTGGTTGGTGTCGCTCTCGCTCGCGGGCGCACCGCCGCCGAAGCCACCGGCACCTGCCGAAGGTGCCGCCATGCCGATGATCGGCGACTGGCTCACCGCCGCACTGTCGTCGAAGTGGACGAACAGGCTCAGCTGGTCCTGCAAAATGCGCGCCGCATAGGCCACCGCGTCCTCGGGCGTGATCGTGCCGTCGGTTTCGATCGTCAGCGTCAGCTTGTCGTAGTCGAGCTCCTGCCCGACGCGGGTGTTTTCCACCTTGTAGGCGACCTGCTTGACCGGCGAGTAGAGCGCGTCGACCGGCACCAGGCCGATCGGCGCGTCGGCCGGGCGGTTGCTCGCCGCCGCGACATAGCCCTTCCCCGTGTCGGCGGTCAGCTCCATGTTGAGCGTCGCGCCTTCGTCGAGGTGGCAGATCAGCAAGTCGGGGTTCATCACCTCGATATCGCCCGACATCGCGATCATGCCTGCGGTGACGTCGGCAGGGCCGGTCGCCGACAGCTGCAAACGCTTCGGCCCCTCGCCCTGCATGCGCAGCGCGATCTGCTTCACGTTGAGCACGATGTCGGTCACGTCTTCGCGCACACCGGCCAGCGAGCTGAACTCGTGCAGCACATTCTCGATCTTGATGCTGGTGACCGCGGCCCCCTGCAAGCTCGACAGCAGCACGCGGCGCAGCGCATTGCCCAGCGTCAGGCCGAAGCCCCGCTCGAGCGGTTCGGCGATGAACGTCGCGCGGCGCTTGCTGTCCCCGCCCGCCTTCTTGTCGAGCGCGACGGGCTTCTTGAGTTCCTGCCAGTTCTTGGAATTGACGGCCACGGTGTTCCCCTTGGGGTTGGGCGACGCGCTCGTCAGCGGGTCAGCCGGGTATTCGAAACGATCGGTTGCGTCTTCGAGCATCGCGGTCAGGTCAGACCCGGCGACGCTTCGAGGGACGCACGCCATTGTGCGGGATCGACGTCACGTCGCGGATGCTCGTGATGTTGAAACCGACGGCTTGCAGCGCGCGGAGCGCACTTTCGCGGCCCGAGCCGGGGCCCTTGACCTCGACTTCCAATGTGCGGACGCCGTGTTCGGCGGCCTTCTTGCCCGCATCCTCGGCCGCGACCTGCGCCGCATACGGGGTCGACTTGCGCGAGCCCTTGAAGCCCATCATGCCGGCCGACGACCAGCTGATCGCGTTGCCCTGAGCATCGGTGATGGTGATCATCGTGTTGTTGAAACTGGCGTTCACATGCGCGACGCCGGAGGTGATGTTCTTGCGTTCGCGCCGTTTGATGCGCTGTGGTGCCTGAGCCATTTTAGTGCTGTCCTAATTTTCTGAAAGACCCGAGAGCCGTGCGGCCCGTCAGGGTTATTTCTTCTTGCCGGCAATCGGCTTGGCCTTGCCCTTGCGGGTGCGCGCGTTGGTGTGCGTGCGCTGGCCGCGGACCGGCAGGCCCTTGCGGTGGCGGAGACCCCGGTAGCAGGCGAGGTCCATCAGGCGCTTGATGTTCTGCGACACGGTGCGGCGCAGATCGCCCTCCACCGTATAGCCCGCATCGATCGCTTCGCGGATCTGCAGCACTTCCTGATCGGTCAGGTCCTGAACGCGCGCCGATTCGGCAATGCCGAGCTTCGTCGTGATCTCACGCGCCTTGGAATTTCCGATGCCGTGAATGTAGGTCAGGGCGATATGCACCCGCTTGTTGGTGGGGATATTGACCCCCGCAATACGTGCCATAATCCAATAACTTCCTCAGCTCCACGGGATGCCTAGGCAAGCGTCCCATCTCAAAGCGTTATTTCCACGAAACGACGAAAACGCGGCGCGCGCAAAAGCACTCGCCGGTAAACGGGTTTCGGGAAGTGGCTGCCGATACGGATGCGCCGGTGGACTGTCAAGCGAGTCGGCACGGATAAATCCGTGCTAAACGACCCCGTACGCCAGCATCGCATCTGCAACCTTTTTGAACCCTGCGATGTTGGCGCCTTTCACATAGTCGCAGTGGCCGGTCGCGTCGGTGCCGTATTCGAGGCAGCGGCTGTGGATACCCTCCATGATGTCGAGCAACAGGCGCTGGAGTTCCTCTTCTTTCCACGAGATGCGCGCGGAGTTCTGGCTCATTTCGAGACCGGACACCGCGACGCCGCCCGCGTTCGCCGCCTTGCCAGGGGCGAACAGGATTTTGGCGTCCTTGAAGACGTGTACGCCCGCCAGATCGGTCGGCATGTTCGCACCTTCGCTGACCGCCATGCAGCCATTGGCAATGAGCAGCTTGGCGTCGTCGCCGAGCAATTCGTTCTGCGTGGCGCAGGGCAGCGCCACGTCGCACGGCACACCCCATGGGGTCTTGCCCGGCGTGAAGCTCGATCCCGGGAATTCGTCGACATATTCCTTGATCCGCCCGCGCCGCACATTCTTGAGCGCCTTGACCCAGTTGATCTTTTCCTGATCGAGACCTGCCGGATCGTGAATGAAGCCCTCGCTATCGCTGAGCGTCAGCACCTTGCCGCCGAGCTGCACGACCTTTTCCGCTGCATGCGTTGCGACATTGCCCGACCCCGAGATGACGGCGGTCTTCCCGACCAGATCATGCCCCTTGGTCTTGAGCATGTTGGCGAGGAAATAGACCGCGCCATAACCGGTCGCCTCGGTCCGGATAAGCGAGCCGCCATATTCGAGGCCTTTGCCCGTCAGCACGCCGGTAAACTCGCCGGTGATCCGCTTGTACTGGCCGAACATATAGCCGATCTCGCGGCCCCCGACGCCGATGTCGCCAGCAGGCACGTCCACGTCCGCACCGATGTGACGATAGAGTTCGGTCATCAGCGACTGGCAGAAGCGCATGACCTCGCCATCGGACTTGCCCTTGGGATTGAAGTTCGACCCGCCTTTACCGCCGCCCATGGGGAGGCCGGTCAGGGCGTTCTTGAACGTCTGTTCGAACGCGAGAAATTTCAGCACGCTTTCGGTCACGCTCGGGTGGAAACGGATGCCGCCCTTATATGGGCCGATGGCATTGTTGTTCTGCACCCGCCAGCCACGCTGGACGCGGATGTTGCCGGCATCGTCCTGCCAGCAGACGCGGAAACTGATCACGCGGTCGGGTTCGGCGATGCGGCGCAGGATTTGCGCGCTATGGTATTTTTCCTTGTCCGCCATGAAGTCGAAAATGTCCTCGGCGACCTCGGTCACCGCCTGGACGAATTCGGGCTGACCCGGATTGCGCTTTTTGACGCCCTCGACGAACGTTCCCAAATCGACGTGATCGTGTACGGCCATGGCCTGCCCCTCTGCTCGCTGGTTGTACAGACCCGCACGCCCTCTTTGAGTCGGGGCTATAACGTAAGGCTAGCAGGCGCGGCTAGTTCCGCAAGGAGGCGGCGAGACCTGCGAGTTGGCCCGACAGCACACCATCGACGCCCGGTGCCAATTTGCGCGGATCCATACCGAAGGTTCCGCTCGCCGCAAAAGCCAGCGCAACTTCGGTACCTTCGCCCTTGGGTGCCAATGTAAAGGTCAATACCGCTGCCACCGGCATCGACTGCATCGGCCCGAGCAGTGCGGACAAGCGGAGCGTCTTGCCCGGCTGGACGAAGATTACGCGGCCATGTTCGGCCTCGC
Organism: Sphingomonas sp. SUN039; assembly: GCF_024758725.1. NCBI lineage: Bacteria > Pseudomonadati > Pseudomonadota > Alphaproteobacteria > Sphingomonadales > Sphingomonadaceae > Sphingomonas > Sphingomonas sp. SUN039. The sequence goes on from NZ_CP096972.1 coordinate 2,142,145, forward strand.
CACCCTTCCACCTCTCGCAGAAACACCCGCCCGCACGCGGATCGAGCGCCATGTTTGCCGCGCTGCCCGACCAGGTGTGCGCGGATTGCCACCACAGTTTCGGCTGGATCAGTTGCGCCCACACCCGTGCCGGAGAAGCGGCCACGACCGTCTTTGTCTCGAGCGAAAAGCCCTGATCGGTTACCGATTTGACCTCCGCCACGGCGGGGCTTGCGAGCGCTGCCAAAGCGAGCAGCGCAACCCTCATCCGAGGATCGCTCCGATCGCCGCCGACACATGATCGATATCGGCCATACCGTCGATCCGCTTCAGCAGCCCGCGCGCTTCATAGATCGGCAGGATCGGCGCGGTCTTGGCGCGGTATTCGGCCATGCGTGTCCGCACCGTTTCGGCATTGTCGTCGGGACGGCGCTTGAACTCGGTCGAGCCGCAAGTGTCGCAGACGCCCTCGACCTTCGGTTTGGCGTAACGGTCGTGATAGCCGGTGCCGCATTTCGCGCAGGTGTAGCGGCCGGTGATGCGATCGACGAGCGCATCCTCATCGACCTCGAGCTCGATGACGTGGTCGAGGGTACGACCGCGCGCGGCCAATATGCCGTCGAGCGATGCGGCCTGTTCGGCGGTGCGGGGGTACCCGTCGAAGATCGCGCCTTGCGCTTCGGTCATCGACCCGAGTTTCTCGTCGATCAGACCCGAAACGATCTCGTCGGACACCAGCGCGCCCGACTTCATGATCTCCGCGACTTGCAGCCCCATCGGCGTGCCCGCGTCGCGCGCGGCGCGCAGCATGTCGCCGGTCGATAGCTGGACCATGCCGCGCCCGTCGACGAGCCGCTGGGCCTGCGTGCCCTTGCCTGCCCCCGGGGGCCCAAGCAGAATGATGTTCATCGCCCGCAACTCCCCCAAATCCCGGCCCGCCCGTTAGCGGTTCCGCGCACCCTTCAGCTTCGCCTTCTTGATCAGGTCGCCGTATTGATGCGCGAGCAAATGGCTCTGGATCTGCGTCACAGTATCCATCGTGACGTTGACCACAATCAACAGGCTGGTGCCACCCAGCGCCAGTGCGATACCGAACTGCGAGGTGATGAATTCCGGCACCAGGCAGATGAGCGTCAGATAGGCCGCGCCAATCACGGTAATGCGCGTCAGCACATAGTCGAGATAGGTCTCGGTCGCCTTGCCCGGCCGGATGCCCGGCACGAAGCCGCCATACTTCTTCAGATTCTCGGCGGTCTCCTCGGGATTGAAGACGACGGCGGTGTAAAAGAAGCTGAAGAAAATGATGCCCGCGCCATAAAGCGCCATGTACAGCGGCGAGCCGTGCTGAAGCAGGCTGGTGATCTGAAGCATGATGTCGCCAGCGGTGCTTTCACCCGCCACGCTCTTGCCCGCAAACTGCGCGACCGTCAGCGGCATAAGCAGCAGCGAGGACGCAAAGATCGGCGGGATCACGCCCGAGGTGTTGATCTTGAGCGGCAGAAAGCTCTTGTCGCCCTGCATCATCCCGCGCGCAGTCTGGCGCTTGGGATACTGGATCAGCACGCGGCGCTGCGCGCGTTCCATGAAACAGATGAACGCGATCAGCCCGAGCGCCAGCACGAGAATGCCGAGGATCAGCAATGGGTTCATCGTGCCCGTGCGGGCGCCCTCGAACAGATTGACCAGCGCGCGTGGCAACTGGCTGACGATGCCCGCCATGATGATCAGCGAGACCCCGTTGCCGATGCCGCGGCTGGTGATCTGCTCGCCCAGCCACATGAGGAACATCGTCCCGCCGATCAACGACACGACGCAGGTAATGCGAAACAGCAGGCCAGGCTCGATGACGGCAGACATGCCCTGCGTCGCGCCCCAGTTTTCAAGGCCAACCGCAATGAACCAACCCTGGATCGCGGTCAGGAAGACCGTGCCATAGCGGGTGTACTGGTTGAGCCGCTTGCGTCCGCTCTCGCCCTCTTTCTTGATCGCGGCGAGTTGCGGCGACAGCGAGGTGGAGAGCTGCACGACAATGGAAGCGGTGATATAGGGCATCACGCCCAGCGCGATCACGCTCATGCGTTCGAGCGCACCGCCCGAGAAATTGTTGAAAAAGTCGAGCACGCCGCCGCGCGTGGTGTCGTACAGCGTCGCCAGCGCGCGCGGATCGACACCGGGCAGCGGGACATGGCTGAGGAAGCGGAACACGACGAGCGCGCCCAGCGTAAACCACAGGCGTTTGCGGAGTTCGGTGGCCTGGGCGAATTTGCCGAGGCTGATATTGCTGGCCATACGGTCGGCTGCGGATGCCATAAGACGTAGTGTTCCTGAAAGCTCAGCGCGTCATATAGGGCGGCAAGACACGATGTCTAACCGCCCGCACGGATTCAGGCCTTGGCCGCCGCCTTCTTCGCTTCCTTGTCCGCGGCTTTCGCCTTCTGGACGGTGCGGTGCTTAGCCTTGGCCTTGTCGGCAGCCGCGACGACTTCGATCACTTCGACCGAACCGCCGGCAGCTTCGATGGCCTCGCGCGCGCCCTTCGACACGCCGGCAACCTTGAAGCTCAGCTTGGCCGAGAACGCGCCCTTGCCGAGGATACGCACGCCATCCTTGCCGCCGCGCGCCACACCTGCGGCCTTGAGCGCCTCATGGTCGATCACGCCGTCGAACTCGGTGCCGGCATCGAGCATCTTCTGGAGCATGCCCAGATTCACCTCGGCATAGTCCTTGGCGAAGATGTTGTTGAAGCCACGCTTCGGCAACCGCATGTGGAGCGGCATCTGGCCGCCTTCGAAGCCATTGATGCTGACGCCCGAGCGGCTGGTCTGGCCCTTCTGGCCGCGACCGGCGGTCTTGCCCTTGCCCGACCCGATGCCGCGCGCCACGCGCATACGGCTCTTACGGGCACCGGCGTTGTCGTTGATTTCATTCAGTTTCATGTCGTGCACTCGCTTTCGCTTTTGTCGCGCTGTTAAAATCTAGAGGACCGATTTGAGCGCGAAATGCATCGCAACCGCCAAGGCCACTAGAAATACGATTAATGCCCATCTCGGAAGAACTTGGACCAGCCACTCAATCGCAGGCCAAATTAGCAGCCCAAGCGCCTCCAAGGCATATTATCCCTGCACCTCGACCATGTGCCGCACCTTGCGGATCATGCCCTGGACCTCGGGGCTGTCGTTCAGCTCCGAAACCTTGTGCATCTTGTTGAGGCCAAGGCCGATCAGCGTTGCGCGCTGGTCCTTGGTGCGGCGGATGGGCGAACCCGTCTGCTTGATCTTGATAGTTGCCATGTCAGCTTACTCTGTGATTGCCGCAGCATCGGCTTCCGCCGTCTGCGAACCGCCGCGACCCAGCAGGTCGGCGATCTTCTTGCCACGACGCTGTGCGACGCTCTTGGGGCTGGTCTGCTCGCCCAGCGCTTCGAAGGTCGCCCGGATCATGTTGTACGGGTTCGACGTGCCGACCGACTTGGTCACCACATCGGCCACGCCCAGCGATTCGAAGATGGCGCGCATCGGGCCACCCGCGATGATGCCGGTGCCCTGCGGCGCCGAGCGCAGCGTCACGCGACCGGCACCGAAATGGCCGTTGCCGTCGTGGTGCAGCGTACGTCCGTCACGAAGGGGAACGCGAATCATCTTTTTCTTGGCAGCCGCCGTTGCTTTCGAAATGGCTTCGGGCACTTCGCGCGCCTTGCCATGGCCGAAGCCTGCACGGCCCTTGCCGTCGCCGACCACAACGAGCGCAGCAAAGCCGAAGCGCTTGCCGCCCTTCACCGTCTTCGAGACGCGGTTGATGTGAACCAGCTTTTCGATCAGCTCTTCACCGCCGTCATCGCGCGGACCGCCGCCATCGCGACGCGCACGATTGCGATCATTGCCGCCGCGATTGCCGCCGGGGCCGCCACCACGCCCGCCACGCGGCGGACCACCGCGACCACGCGGTGCTTCGGCGGGTGCTGCTGCGGCATCCGCTTCGGGAGCGGCCTGAATTTCGGTTTCGTCAGCCATTTAGAACTCCAATCCGCCTTCGCGGGCACCCTCGGCCACCGCTTTCACGCGGCCATGGAACAGAAAACCGCCACGATCGAACACGACGCTGGTGATGCCGGCGGCTTTCGCACGCTCGGCGACAGCCTTGCCGACCGCCGTCGCTGCCGAAACAGTCGCGCCGGTCGAGCCGCGCGCGTCCTTTTCCAGCGTCGACGCCGCAGCAACGGTTTTGCCCGCCGCATCGTCGATGATCTGGGCGTAGATGTGACGGCCCGAACGGTGCACCGACAGGCGCGGACGCACCGTGCCCTTGGCGCGCAACTTGGTGCGGACGCGCTGGCGGCGTTTCGCAAAAGGATCGAGCTTGGCCATTACTTCTTCTTACCTTCTTTGCGGAAGATGAACTCGCCGCGGTATTTGATACCCTTGCCCTTGTACGGCTCGGGCTTGCGCCAGCGGCGGATTTCGGCGGCGAGCTGACCCACGCGCTGCTTGTCGTTGCCCGAAATGATGACCGTGGTCTGGTCGGGCGTCTTGACGTCGAGGTCGCCCGGCACGTCGATATCGACGTCGTGCGAATAGCCGAGCTGCAGCTTGAGCTTGTTGCCCTGTGCATTGGCACGATAGCCGACGCCGGTGATTTCGAGCGTCTTGGTGAAGCCGTCTGTCACGCCGGTGACGAGGTTCTGCACCAACGTGCGCTGCATGCCCCAGAATGCGCGAGCCGCCTTGGTGGCGTTGGCCGGCTGCACCGAAATGCTGCCGTCCTCGATGCCATAGGTGATTTCGTCGCGCATCGTCAGCGTCAGGGTGCCCTTGGGCCCCTTCACCGACATGATGCCGCCGTCCATCGTGGCGGTGACGCCAGCGGGAACGGGGACAGGACGTTTGCCGATGCGGCTCATCAGAATACCTCCGCCAGGACTTCGCCGCCGACATTATGCTCGCGCGCTTCCGCGTCGGAGAGCACGCCGCGCGGCGTCGAGACGATCGTGATGCCGAGGCCATTGCGGACGCGCGGCAATTCCTTGCTGCCCGAATAGACACGGCGGCCCGGCTTCGAGACGCGTGCCACGTGACGGATCGCGGGCTGGCCCTCGAAATATTTCAGCTCGATGCGGATACCCGCGTGCCCTGCAACTTCTTCCGAAGTGTAGCCACGGATGTAACCTTCGCGCTGGAGCACGTCGAGCACGCGGACGCGCAGCTTCGACGACGGCGTCAGTACGCTGTCCTTCTTCGCCTGCAGTCCGTTGCGGATGCGGGTGAGCATATCACCCAGGGGATCGGTCAAAGCCATCTTGCTTCCTTACCAGCTCGACTTGGTGACGCCGGGGATCATGCCTTTGTTGGCAAGATCGCGCAGCTGAATGCGGCAGAGCCGGAATTTGCGATAATAGGCGCGCGGGCGGCCGGTGATCTCGCACCGGTTGCGGACACGCGTCGGATTGGCGTTGCGCGGCAGCGCCGACAATTTGAGACGCGCCATCAGGCGGTCGTTGTCGTCGGCGTTCTTGTCGTCGGCGACCGCACGCAGCGCGGCGAACTTGTGCGCGTACTGCTTCACCAGCGCCTTGCGCTTCTCGTTCTTGTTGATCGAGCTCTTCTTTGCCATCGCTCAGGCCGCCTTTTTCTGTTCTTCGTCGAGGGGGAACGGGAAGCCGAACAGGCGAAGCAGCTCGCGCGCCTCGTCGTCGGTCCGTGCCGTCGTCGCGACAATCACATCCATACCCCGGGTCGTGTCGACCTGGTCGTAGCTGATCTCCGGAAAGATCAGCTGTTCCTTGATGCCGCAGGCATAGTTGCCGCGACCGTCGAAGCTCTTGGGGTTCAGCCCGCGGAAATCGCGCACGCGCGGCAGCGCGATGGTGATGAACCGGTCGAGGAATTCGTACATCCGCTCGCGGCGCAGCGTCACCTTGCAGCCGATCGGCATGCCTTCGCGCAGCTTGAACTGGGCGATCGACAGCTTGGCCTTGGTGATCACCGGCTTCTGGCCCGCGATCGCTTCCATTTCCTTGGCCGCCGAATCGACGCGCTTCTTGTCCTGCGTCGCATCGCCGACGCCCATGTTCAGGACGATCTTGTCCAACTTGGGCACCTGCATCGGGTTGGTGTACCCGAATTTTTCGGTCATCGCCTTGATGTAGCGCTCTTCATAGAGCTTCTGCATGCGGGGCTTGTATTTCGACTCAGCCATTGATCAGCTCCCCGGACCGCACGGCGACCCGAACCTTTTTCCCGTCGCGAACCTCGAAACGGACGCGCGTCGGCTTGCCCGTCTTGGGGTCTTCGATCGCAACCTTCGACACGTGCATCGGTGCTTCGAACCGGTCCAACCCGCCTTGCGGATTTTCCTGGCTCGCCTTGCGGTGGCGCGTGGCGATGTTGACACCCGACACGATAACCTTGCCATCCCGCGGCATCGACTTGGTCACTTCGCCGTGCTTGCCCTTGTCCTTGCCGGACAGGACCACGACCTTGTCACCCTTTTTGATCTTCAGCGCCGACATCACAGCACCTCCGGCGCGAGCGAAATGATTTTCATATAGTTCTTCGCGCGCAGCTCGCGGCACACCGGCCCGAAGATACGGGTGCCGATCGGCTCCTCGTTCTTGTTGACCAGCACGGCGGCATTGCCGTCGAAACGGATCGTCGACCCGTCGGCGCGGTGAATGTCCTTGGCGGTGCGGACGATGACGGCGCGGTGCACGTCACCCTTCTTCACCTTGCCGCGGGGGGCAGCTTCCTTGATCGACACGACGATCACGTCGCCGACGCCGGCAAAGCGCCGCTTCGACCCGCCCAGCACCTTGATGCACTGGACGCGCTTCGCGCCGCTGTTGTCCGCGACGTCGAGATTGGACTGCATCTGGATCATTAGGCGTTATCCTCGACGCCGGTGTCGGCCACGCCGCCACCGTCGATGACTTTCCACGTCTTCAGCTTGCTGATCGGCGCGCACTCTTCGATGCGGACGGTCTGGCCCAGCTTGAACGCATTGCCCTCGTCATGGGCGTGATACTTCTTCGTCCGGCGGATGATCTTGCCGTACAGCGGGTGCTTCACCTTCCGCTCGACATTGACCACCACGGTCTTTTCGCCCTTGTCCGAGACAATGACGCCGGTGAGAACGCGCTTTGGCATCGTCCTGGCTTCCTTACTTCGCGACAGCCGCGACGCGCGCGGTCTGAAGCGTTTTGATCTGCGCGATGGTGCGGCGCACCTCGCGGACACGGCTCGGCTTTTCGAGCTGGTTGGTCGCGGCCTGGAAACGCAGGTTGAACGCTTCGCGCTTCAACTGCGTCAGATCGGCGAGCAGCTCGTCGTCGGTCTTGACCTTCAAATCGGCAATCTTGGCCATGTTATTTGGCTCCCAGATGCGAGAAGTCGCCGAGACGGGCCACAACCTTGGTCTTGATCGGCAGCTTTTCCATGGCGCGGCTGAACGCGACGGCGGCGAGCGGACCCGGCACGCCATCGAGTTCGAACAGGATACGGCCCGGCTTCACGCGCGCGGCATGATATTCGATCGCACCCTTGCCCTTACCCATGCGGACTTCGGCAGGCTTCGACGTCACCGGCACATCGGGGAACACGCGGATCCACAACCGGCCCTGACGGCGGATGTGGCGCGTGATCGCACGACGCGCAGCTTCGATCTGGCGCGCGGTGATGCGGTCGGGTTCCATGGCCTTCAACCCGTAAGAGCCGAAATTCAACTCGGTGCCGCCCTTGGCGTCGCCGTGAATCTTGCCCTTGAAGGTCTTGCGGAATTTGGATTTTTTCGGTTGCAGCATGTCAGTTCAGCCTATCGACGGTCGGACTGCGGACGGACGCCGGAAGTCTGCGCTTCCATCATCAGCCGCTCCTGCGAGAGCGGGTCGTGACCCAGAATCTCGCCCTTGAAAATCCACACCTTGATGCCGCACACGCCGTAGGCGGTGTGTGCTTCATGCTCGGCATAATCGACGTGCGCGCGCAGCGTGTGCAGCGGCACACGGCCTTCGCGGTACCATTCGGTGCGCGCGATTTCCGCGCCGCCGAGACGGCCCGCACAGGTGATCCGGATGCCCTCGGCACCCAGACGCAGCGCCGACTGCACCGCACGCTTCATGGCGCGGCGGAAAGCGATGCGGCGCTCGAGCTGGTCGGCAACACCCTGCGCGACGAGCTTGGCGTCGATCTCGGGCTTGCGGATTTCGACGATGTTGAGCGAGACATCCGAAGAAGTCATCGCGCCGATCGTCTTGCGCAGCTTTTCGATGTCCGCGCCCTTCTTGCCGATGATGACACCGGGGCGGGCTGCATAGATCGAGATGCGGCAAAGCTTGGCCGGACGCTCGATGACCACCTTCGAGATCGCGGCCTGCGGCATCGACTTGAAGATGAACGTGCGGATTTTCAGATCTTCGAGCAGCAAGCGACCATAATCGGCGCCATCGGCATACCAACGGCTGTCCCAGGTGCGGTTGATCTGGAGCCGGAGCCCGATCGGGTTGGATTTCTGACCCATATTAGGCTTCCTGATCCTGAACTTCGCGAACGACGACGCGCAGACGGCTGAACGGCTTGACGATGCGGGCCGAGCGGCCCCGCGCGCGGGTCGCAAAGCGCTTCATGCTGAGGCCCTTGCCGACCGACGCTTCCGACACGACGAGGCTGTCGACATCGAGATTGTGGTTGTTTTCCGCATTCGCGATCGCCGAGGCGAGGCACTTGCGGACGTCCACCGCCATGCCCTTGGTCGAGAATTGCAGGATGTTCATCGCGTCGCCGGCCTTGCGACCACGGATCAGCGCGGCGACGAGACCCAGCTTCTGCGCCGAACCGCGGATCGCGGTCGCCGTCGCCAGCGCCTCGTTCTCCGCAACGCGACGGGGGGATTTAGGCTTGGACATCAGCGCTTGCCCTTCTTGTCGGCGGCGTGGCCGGGGAAGTAGCGCGTCGGCGCGAACTCGCCGAGCTTCATGCCGACCATGTCCTCGTTGACGCTGACCGGCACGAACTTGCGCCCGTTATAAACGCTGAAGGTCAGGCCGACGAACTGCGGCAGAATCGTCGAGCGACGCGACCAGGTCTTGATCGGCGAACGCGCGTTCGTATCCTGCGCGGTTTCTGCCTTTTTCAGCAGATGGAGGTCGACGAACGGACCTTTCCAGACTGAGCGGGCCATGACTACCTCTTCTTCTTGGCGTGACGCGACCGGATGATCATCTTGTCGGTCGATTTGTTGTTGCGGGTACGCGCGCCCTTGGTCGGCTTGCCCCACGGCGTAACCGGGTGACGACCGCCCGAGGTCCGGCCTTCGCCACCGCCGTGCGGGTGATCGACCGGGTTCTTGGCGACACCGCGTGTCAGCGGGCGAATGCCCTTCCAGCGGTTGCGACCGGCCTTGGCGAGGTTGGTGTTGGCGTTGTCGGGGTTCGACACCGCGCCCACCGTCGCCATGCAGTTCGCATGGATGTAACGCTGCTCGCCCGAGTTGAGGCGGACGATGACCATGCCACGGTCGCGACCCACGACCTGCACATAGGTGCCGGCCGAACGCGCGATCTGGGCACCCTTGCCGGGCTTCATCTCGACGTTGTGGACGATGGTGCCGACCGGCATCTGCCCGAGTTCCATCGCATTGCCCGGCTTCACGTCGGTCTTCTTGCCCGCGATCACCTTGTCGCCGACGGCCAACCGCTGCGGCGCGATGATGTACGCGACGTTGTCACCCGCACGGCCATCGGTGTTCGGTCCGTAGTTGACCAGCGCGATGAAGGCGGTGCGGTTGGGATCGTATTCGATCCGCTCGACGGTGCCTTCGACGTCCCACAACCGGCGCTTGAAATCGATGATCCGGTAGCGCTGCTTGTGGCCGCCCGCGATGCCGCGCGAAGTCACATGGCCCTTGTTGTTGCGGCCGCCGGTCTTGTGCTTGCCCTCGGTCAGCGCCTTGACGGGCTTGCCCTTCCACAGCGACGACTTGTCGACGAGGATCAGGCCGCGGCGTGCGGGGCTGGTCGGGTTATAATGCTTCAGTGCCATGGCGTTAAATTCCCGTGGTCACGTCGATCGACTGGCCTTCGGCCAGACGAACGATGGCTTTTTTGAAGTCCGACCGGGTGTAGGGCGCGCCCTTCCACCGTTTGGTCTTGCCCTTCTGGACGATGGTATTCACGTTCAGCACATTGACGCTGAACAGCGCCTCGACCGCCGCCTTGATCTGCGGCTTGGTCGCCGAGTTCGCGACCTTGAACACAACCGCGTTGTGCTCGCTGACCATCGTGGCTTTTTCTGTGATGTAGGGCGCGACGATCACGTCATAGTGACGCAGTTCGACGGCCTTTGTGGCGGCAGCCTTAGCCATTGAAACGCGCCTCCAGCTTTTCGACGGCCGCGCGGGTCAGGACCAGCGTGTCGGCCTTCAGGATGTCGTACACATTGGCACCGACGGCGGGGAGCACGTCGATCATGAACAGGTTCGCCGAAGCATGGGCGAAGCTGGCGTCGACCGTATCGCCGTCGATGACGAGCGCACGGGTCGCGTTCCAGCTGGCGAAACCTGCCGCCAGCGCCTTGGTCTTGCCGTCGGCGATGGTCAGGCTGTCCATGACGATCAGCTTGCCGTCCTTGGCCTTGCTCGACAGCGCCATTTTCAGGCCCAGCGCGCGAACCTTCTTGTTCAGCGACGGGTTGAAGTCGCGCAGACGGGCACCGTGCGCTTTACCGCCACCGATGAAGGTCGGGCCGCGACGGTTACCGTGACGGGCGGTACCGCCACCCTTCTGGTTGCCGAACTTCTTGCCGGTGCGCGCAACGTCGGCACGCTCACGGGTCGGACGCGCGGTCGCGCGACGCTTTTCGAGCTGCCAGGTGACGACCCGGTGCAGAATGTCTGCGCGCGGCTCGACACCGAACACGTCGTCGTTAAGTTCGATGTCAGCGGCTTTCGCCTTGGCGTCGAAGGATTGAACTTTCAGTTTCACGTTCAGCCCTCCTGGCTCGTGGTGTCGCCATCGATTTGTGCATCGACCTGACCAGCGCCGTGTTCGTTCGAAGCGATAACACCTGCGGCAACCGCATCGTCACCGGGCAGCGGCTCCATCTCATGGACGGCACCGGGCTCGACTTCGGCAGTCGTTGCTTCTTCGTCATGCGCCTTGCTGCGGATCGACGCAGGATACGGTGCGTCGGCGTGACGCGCGACCTTCACCGAATCCTTGACCGTCAGCCAGGTGCCCTTGTGACCGGGAACCGAGCCCTTCACGAAGAGCAGGCCACGCGCGACGTCGGTCGAGACGATTTCGAGGTTCTGCTGGGTGCGCTCTTTGTCACCCATGTGTCCGGCCATCTTCTTGCCCTTGAACACCTTGCCGGGATCCTGGCGCTGGCCGGTCGAACCGAGCGAGCGGTGCGAGACCGAGACGCCGTGGGTGGCGCGCAGACCGCCGAAGCCCCAGCGCTTCATGCCGCCCTGGAAACCCTTGCCCTGCGTATGACCCGACACGTCGACGAGCTGGCCCGCGACGAAATGGTCGGCAGCGATTTCCGCACCGACTTCGACCAATGCGTCTTCGGACACGCGGAATTCAACGAGGCGCGCTTTCGGCTCCACTTCGGCCTTGCCGAAATGGCCACGCTGCGGCTTGGCGACATTCTTGGCCTTGGCCGTGCCCGCACCCAGCTGGACCGCGACATAACCGTCACGGTCGGCGGTCTTGTGCGAAACGACCTGATTATTCTCGAGTGCCAGGACGGTCACGGGCACATGGCGCCCATCGTCCTGAAACAGACGGGTCATGCCCATCTTCTTGGCTATCACTCCGGTTCTCACCGGCATTCTCCTTACGTCAGAGGCGCACGGAAAATCGCTTCCCGCGCGCTTGGCTTGCCCATTTTACAAAACGTGCCCCGTCCGGGCTTTCCCTTGGCCGAAGCTAGGGAGGACGGGGACGCGGCCCGGGCAAGCCCGGCGGTATCCCTTATCTCGCTCGCGACGAATCACCGAAGTGACCGCTGCGGAGGCGGGCCATTAGGCCAGCTTGATCTCTACGTCAACGCCAGCGGCGAGGTCGAGCTTCATCAAAGCATCGACCGTTTGCGGCGTCGGCTGCACGATGTCGAGCAGACGCTTGTAGGTGCGGACCTCGAACTGCTCGCGCGACTTCTTGTCGACGTGCGGGCCGCGGTTGACCGTGAACTTCTCGATGCGTGTCGGCAACGGGATCGGACCACGGATGAGCGCGCCGGTGCGCTTGGCAGTGTCGGCGATGTCGCCGGTCGCCTGGTCGAGCACACGATGGTCGAATGCCTTCAGACGAATACGGATATTCTGCGTTTCCATGATCTCACCGATGCGAAAGAGCCTGTCCGCTGTTGCGGACCTTCAAAAACAGTCGAGCCGCCCAGCTGCTTCAAGACAACCGGGCGGCTCTGATTCGTAACTACTACTTCGTGATCGAAGCGACAACCCCCGAACCGACGGTGCGGCCGCCTTCGCGGATCGAGAAGCGCAGGCCCTGCTCCATCGCGATCGGCGCGATGAGCTTGACGCCGAGCTGGACGTTGTCGCCCGGCATCACCATTTCGGTGCCGGCCGGCAGCACGACTTCGCCGGTCACGTCGGTCGTACGGAAGTAGAACTGCGGACGATAGTTCGCAAAGAACGGCGTGTGACGGCCACCCTCTTCCTTCGACAGGACATAGACTTCCGACTGGAACTCGGTGTGCGGCTTGATCGAGCCCGGCTTGCAGAGAACCTGCCCGCGCTCGACTTCCTCGCGGCCGACGCCACGGATCAGTGCGCCGATGTTGTCGCCGGCTTCACCCTGATCGAGCAGCTTGCGGAACATTTCGACGCCGGTGCAGACCGTCTTCTTGGTGTCCTTCAGGCCGACGATCTCGACTTCTTCGCCGACCTTGACCACGCCCTGCTCGACGCGGCCGGTGACGACGGTGCCGCGGCCCGAGATCGAGAACACGTCTTCGATCGGCATCAGGAACGGCTTGTCGAGGGGACGCGCAGGCTGCGGGATCCAGCTGTCGACCGCCGCCATCAGCTTGAGAACGGCGTCCTTGCCGATCGCGTCGTTGGTGCCGTTGAGTGCACAGGTCGCCGAACCCTGGATGACCGGAATGTTGTCGCCGTCGAAATCGTACTTCGAAAGCAGCTCGCGGATTTCCATTTCGACGAGTTCGAGGATCTCGGCGTCGTCGACCAAGTCGACCTTGTTCATGAACACGACGAGCTGCGGCACGCCGACCTGACGGGCGAGCAGGATGTGCTCGCGGGTCTGCGGCATCGGGCCGTCGGTCGCCGAGACGACGAGGATACCGCCGTCCATCTGCGCGGCACCCGTGATCATGTTCTTCACATAATCGGCGTGGCCCGGGCAATCGACGTGGGCATAGTGACGGTCGTTGGTCTCATACTCGACGTGCGCGGTCGAAATGGTGATGCCGCGCGCGCGCTCTTCGGGCGCCTTGTCGATGTTGGCGAAGTCGACCGCCGCGTTGCCCGCGACGCTTTCCGCCAGAATCTTGGTGATCGCAGCCGTCAGCGAGGTCTTGCCGTGATCGACGTGACCGATGGTGCCGATGTTGCAGTGCGGCTTCGTCCGCTCGAATTTTGCTTTCGCCATTTTTCCTACCTTCGTGTGCTAAACTTGTTGCGGGGAGACCGCGTGCGGCGGACCCCATAGTGACAAAATTATGATTACGCCAGCTTCGCCTTCACCTCGTCGGCGACGTGCGTCGGCACCTCGTCATAATGCGAGAATTCCATCGAATATTGCGCGCGGCCCTGGGTGAACGAGCGCAATGTGTTGACGTAGCCGAACATGTTGGCGAGCGGCACCATGGCCTCGACCGTTTGCGCGTTGCCGCGCGAATCGGTGCCCTGGATCTGCCCGCGCCGCGAGTTCATGTCGCCGATGACGTCGCCCAGATAATCCTCCGGGGTCACAACTTCGACCTTCATGATCGGCTCGAGCAGCTTGATGCCCGCTTTCTGCGCGGCTTCGCGCATGGCGGCACGTGCGCAGATTTCGAACGCCAGCGCCGACGAGTCGACGTCGTGATACGCGCCGTCGTACAGCGAAATCTCGAAGTCGATGATCGGGAAGCCGATCAGCGAACCCGATGCTGCCGTCTCGCGCATCCCCTTTTCGACCGAGGGGATATATTCTTTGGGAATATTGCCGCCCTTGACGTCGTCGTTGAAGATGATGCCGCTGCCGCGCTCGCCCGGGGTCGCGGTGAACTTCACGCGCCCGAACTGGCCCGAACCGCCAGACTGCTTCTTGTGGGTGTAGTCGATGTCGACCTTCTTCGCGAGATATTCGCGATAGGCGACCTGCGGCGCACCGACATTTGCCTCGACCTTGAATTCGCGCTTCATGCGGTCGACCATGATTTCGAGGTGAAGCTCGCCCATCCCCTTCAGGATGGTCTGGCCGCTCTCATGATCGGTCGACACGCGGAACGACGGGTCTTCGCGCGCCAGACGGTTGAGCGCGACGCCCATCTTTTCCTGGTCGGCCTTGGTCTTGGGTTCGACCGACACCTCGATGACGGGTTCGGGGAACTCCATGCGCTCGAGGATGATCGGGTCGGCCTGCGAACACAAGGTATCGCCGGTCGTCGTGTCCTTCAGACCCGCTAGTGCGACGATATCGCCCGCGTACGCGACCTGGATGTCCTCGCGGTCGTTGGCATGCATCAGCAGCATGCGACCGACCTTTTCTTTCTTGTCCTTGACGCTGTTCTGGACCGACGACGCGGTTTCCAGCTTGCCCGAATAGATGCGGGCAAAGGTCAGCGTGCCGACGAAGGGATCGTTCATGATCTTGAACGCCAGCGCCGAGAACGGCGCATTGTCATCGGCCGCACGCGAATCTTCGGTCACGCCGTCGAGCTTCATGCCGCTGATGGCGGGCACGTCGAGCGGCGACGGCAGATAATCGATGACCGCGTCGAGCAGCGGCTGGACGCCCTTGTTCTTGAACGCCGAGCCGCACAGCACCGGCACGAAGGCCGAACTGATCGTCCCCTTGCGGATCAGCGCCTTGAGCGTCGCGACATCGGGCTCATTGCCTTCGAGATACGCCTCCATCACGTCGTCGTCCTGCTCGACGGCAAGTTCGATCAGCTCACTGCGGGCCACGGCGGCCGCATCGGCGAGGTCGGCGGGGATTTCCTGATATTCGAACTTCGCGCCAAGCGACTCCTCGAGCCAGACGATCGCGCGGTTCTCGACCAGATCGACCAGCCCCTTGAACCCGCCCTCGATGCCGATGGGCAGATACAGGACGGCCGTGCGCGCGCCCAGACGGTCCTTGATCATGTCGACGCAACGTTCGAAGCTCGCGCCGGTGCGGTCGAGCTTGTTGACGAAGCACATGCGCGGCACTTTGTACTTGTCGGCCTGGCGCCACACGGTTTCCGACTGCGGCTCGACACCGGCAACGCCGTCGAAACAGGTGATCGCGCCGTCGAGGACGCGCAGCGAACGCTCGACTTCGATAGTGAAGTCGACGTGGCCCGGCGTGTCGATGATGTTGATGCGGTGATCGTTCCAGAAACACGTCGTCGCGGCGCTGGTGATCGTGATCCCGCGCTCCTGCTCCTGCTCCATCCAGTCCATCGTCGCGGTGCCTTCATGCACTTCGCCGATCTTGTAGGACTTGCCGGTGTAATAGAGGATCCGCTCGGTCGTCGTCGTCTTGCCGGCGTCGATGTGCGCCATGATGCCGATATTGCGATACATGCTGAGCGGATGGCTGCGGGCCATGACGTTTTCCTCGAAGATTGGGGGGCCGGACAATCCGGCCTACCCCGATATAATGACTATCAGCGGCGCTTTCGACCCCGCCGCTGTTACCAGCGGTAGTGCGAGAAGGCGCGGTTGGCTTCGGCCATGCGGTGCGTGTCTTCGCGCTTCTTCACCGCATTGCCACGGTTGTTGGCGGCATCCATCAGCTCGCCCGACAAGCGCGCGGCCATCGTCGTCTCGCTGCGGTTGCGCGCGGCCGAGATCAGCCAGCGGATTGCCAGCGCCTGCGAACGCTCGGCACGCACTTCGACCGGCACCTGATAGGTAGCACCGCCGACGCGACGCGAGCGGACTTCAATGCCCGGCTTCACATTGTTGAGCGCGTCATGGAACACACCGATCGGCTCGCGCTTGGCGCGCTGCTCGACGGTTTCCATCGCGGTATAGACGATGCCTTCGGCAACCGCCTTTTTACCGTCGAGCATGAGGTTGTTCATGAACTTCGACAGGGTGATGTCCCCGAACCGGGGATCGGGCAGGATGATGCGCTTTTCTGGGCGACGACGACGTGCCATTTCAAATTCCTTTGTATCTTCAGCGTGGTCCGGAACGTGTCCGGCGCTTACTTTGGCTTATTTCGGACGCTTGGCGCCGTACTTCGAACGCGACTGCTTGCGGTCCTTCACACCCTGTGTGTCGAGCACGCCGCGCAGCACATGGTAGCGGACGCCGGGAAGATCGCGGACGCGACCGCCGCGGATCAGCACGACGCTGTGCTCCTGCAGGTTGTGCCCTTCGCCCGGAATATAGCTGATGACTTCGCGCGCGTTGGTCAGGCGGATTTTGGCCACCTTACGCAGCGCCGAGTTCGGCTTTTTCGGGGTCGTGGTATAAACGCGCGTGCAAACGCCCCGCTTCTGGGGGTTGGCTTCCATCGCAGGGACCTTCGACTTGGCCTTCTGCGGGTCGCGGCCCTTGCGGACCAGCTGGTTGATCGTCGGCATGAAGCCCTTCACCTTTTTGTTACCGGCAAATTCCGGCGGTTACTCTACCGATGCACGCGGAGCGGTTAGGCAAAGCGCAAATGACGCAAAGGACCGCGAAAGGAGGGCCAAAGCCCCCGTTTCCGGTCCCCACACGCATCGGTAATGTTCAAGCGTATGCTTTATCGCAGATGGCCAGGGCCGTCCGCGAAGGGGCGCGCATAGCGGCGGAATCGGCGGGGGTCAACGGGTGTGCGAGCGGCGACCGGAGAGCACGGCTACGATAAATCCTTTCTACACTCTCCAAATCTGACGTAAAACGTGCTGCGAGTTTTGGGGGCGGGCGCGAAGATGTCGAGTGTCGGGAATTTGAAACGCGCGCTATCGATTGCGCTCCTGAAACCGGCACCAGAACGAATACCGCTATCTGATTGGCCACGAGTTCGTGCTCGAGACTATTATTCCGTGATGTTCGGCGCAGAAGCCGATGATCGTGCCTTTCTAGCGGACCAGCTGCTCGTTGATGATTTAGAAGGCCGATGGGTTAGTCGTTTCGCTGAACCGGAGCCTGCGACGATCTCTCTGTCCGAGCTATCGGCGATGCCGGTCAGAATTCATCAGTACATGGGTGAATTAGAGATCGTTTACTCCTCGCCAGTTGAATTTATTTGGCACTACTGGTTTCGAATCCCGCAATGCAAGCTGCTGATTGAGCGGACATTAAGCCTGATCTATTCGCGCAAACTGTTGCTTCGATCAGATCAAATCGACGTACTGCAAACCTTCATCGATCAGTTTACCGGTCAAGAGGGCGGAAAAACGGTGATGGAATTGATGGAAGACACTTACGGGCTGCGTTGGGCGATGCACCCTCGCGGAATGGCCATGTATCGGTACAACAAACTGCTTCTGGACTCGCTTCGAGACTCTGGTGAACTCACGTCTGAAAACGGTCGCTACATCGCGACGCCAAAAGCTGTTTCCAAAGTTATTCAGTACGAGCTGGAAGACAGGCGACATCGGGACAGTGTGGCGGAACAGAAGAGAATGGCTTGGCTAACAATCGTGTTGGCGATCATCGGAGCGGTTCAAGTTTATCAAGGTTGGAATAAGCCGTAGCCCCCACACTTGCACCCCGCTCCCGCATCTGCCACCCGCGCCAACATGTCCCGACCCGAAGCATGGCGGCGCGATGCCGGCGCCTATCCCTTTACCGCCGAAGTCCAGACGCGCTGGGCCGATCTCGACATGCTGGGGCATATCAACAATGTCTCGATGGCGGGGTTGTTCGAGGAGGGGCGCGGGCGGTTCACCAGTTCGCTGCAGATGGTCCGCGCCAGCCGCGACGTCCGCTGGCTGATCGCGGGCGTCTCGATCAACTATCTGGCGGAGGGGCACCACCCCCAACCCGTTACCATCGCGAGCGGCATCGGCCACATCGGTACGCGGTCGTGGACGGTGTTTTCGGCGGCGTTCCAGAACGGCGTCTGCGTGGCGACTTGCGACACCGCGACCGTCTATACCGACAAGACCGGCGCAGTGGCGCTGCCCGAAGAATATGTCGCCAAGCTGGCCGAATTCAGGATCGCCGTCCCGGAATAGCGCAACGGCGGCGTCGTGACGCGACCGAAATAAATCTTGCGTTCATGTGGCTGTTGCCAGCACTGCCGTAACAGCGGTCGGTGCCCTGCCCCGACATGCGTGGGGGAGCGAGCGCCGATGGTGAAACCACAACCGAACTGGCTGGGCTTTGCGCTGCCGCTGATGCTGGCCGCTTGCGGCGGCAGCGACAGCAGCGGCACGACTGCCGCCGCTGCAACCGCCGTAGTCACACCGGCTGCCCCTGCCGCACCGGCTGCACCAACCACCCCCGCGACCGTCACTGCGGTGCTGAACATCGATTTCGCCGCACCGCTGAACTATGCCGCGCCTGCGCTGCCCGCCTATTACGACGGCACTGTTGTCGCGCTCGACAACACGCCCGGCAACAACGCGATCACCGACCGCATCGCCACGCTGGGCCGCGTGCTGTTTTACGACAAAAAGCTCAGCTTCAACGACACCATCTCCTGCGCCAGTTGCCACAAGCAGGCGAACGGGTTCGACGACAATGTCCGGTTCAGCGCGGGCTTTGCGGGCGGCACTTTCACCACCGCGCATGCGACGCGGCTCGGCAATGTCCGCTATTACCGACCGGGTACGATGTTCTGGGACAAGCGCGCCGCCTCCGTCGAGGCCCAAGCCAGCCAGCCGATCCAGAACGCCATTGAAATGGGGTTCACGCCCGCGAACGGCGGCATCGCCGCGCTGCTCACTAAAATGCGCGCAACGACCTATTACGCCGACCTGTTCACCTTTGCGTTCGGCGATTCCGCGATCAGTGAAGCCCGTATGCAATTCGCGCTCGCCCAGTTCGAACGCGCGATGATCTCGTCGGCCAGCCGCTGGGACACCGCCTATGCGGGTGTGTTCAGCGCGACGGGGCCAAACCGCAATCTGGGCGTCACATTGCCCGGTTTCACGGCGGAGGAAGATCGCGGGCGGCAATTGTTCATCACCGGACAAGGCGGCGGCGGCGCGGGCTGTGCGGCCTGCCACGTCCCGCCGACCTTTGCGCTCAACGCCAATTCGGACAGCAACGGCCTCGACGCGGGCGAGACGATCCTGTTCAAATCGCCGTCGCTAAAAAACATCGCGCTGTCGGTCGCGTTCATGCACGACGGCCGGTTTTCGACGCTGGATCAAGTGGTCGAACATTATAACAGCGGGGTGCAGGCCGGCCCCGCGCTCGACAACCGGCTGCGCGGACCGGGTGGCGCGCCGCAACGGCTGAACCTGTCAGCGGCGGACAAGGCCGCGCTGGTCGCCTTCATGCGGACCCTGACCGATACGACGCTAACCACGGATGCGCGGTTTTCGAACCCGTTCCGCTAATCGACGAAGACCGCCGCGCGCTTGCCCATGTTGGCGGCGACTTGCTCCATCATATTGGGCTTGCCGATCACCGCAATCTGTTCGGCGGTTTCCATCTCCAGCATCGCGCGCGGATCGAGGTCGTGCGCGGCGTTGCACAGCCGTTTCGCACCCCGGATCGCGTGCGGGCTTTTCGCGGCAATCACCGCTGCCAGTTCCATCGCGGCGGCATGCGGATCGTCCGCAATCCGCGTAACGAACCCGTGGTGCAGAGCCTCGTCCGCGTCGAACTCGCGCGCAGTATAGACCAGCTCGCGCAGCACATCGTCGCGCACCAGCCCGCGCCAGATCGGGAACCCCGCCATGTCGGGGACCAGCCCCCAATAACTCTCGCGGATCGCAAAGCGCGTGCCCGGCGCGGCAATGCGGATGTCGGCCCCCGACATGATCTGGAACCCCCCGCCGAACGCGACGCCGTGGACCGCTGCGATCACCGGCATCGGCAATTGCCGCCAGCCCCAGGTGACGTGCTGCGGCAGGATGGACCCCTGATCGTTGCGGTCCGGCGCGGTGCCCGATCCGCCCGCCGCCATGCTCGCCATGTCGAGCCCCGCACAGAACGCCTTGCCCTCGCCCGACAGCACGACGCAGCGGACGTCGGTGCGGGTTGCCAACGCGTCGATGGCCGCGCCTATCTCGCGAAACATCGCCGGGTCGAGAGCGTTCATCTTGTCCACGCGCGTCAGGCGGACATCGGCGATATGGCCGGTGACGGTGGTCGAAACGCGGTCGGTCATAATTTCTCCTCGTCGCCCCAGTGCTGGGCCAGCATCTTACTACCTAAACCAGCAAAGCTGCTCGGACGTTGCGAGCAACGCGCCGTTCCTCCCCCACATGTCTTTCCTGGAAGCAATGGTCGCGGCATTTGCCCGTGTTCCGACCATGTCGCACAAGATGTAGTCGTCGCTGCAGGCGGCCAGTTCCTCGCTGGTCGCGTGGAAATAGATCGACAACGTGATCGTCGATGAGGGACGCGGGCCGTCACTGACGAAAAAGATACGCGGCGCACCGAGATCGGAAAGGAAGGCAAGCTGCACAGCATCCATCGGCCGCCCCGAACCGTCGCGTTCCCAATTCAGCGACCGCGTCGTCGTCTGATTGAAGAGATCGTCGCCCAGCGTAGGACGAACTTCGACGACCGAGGCGAACGTGCCGGGAAGGACGGCGCGTTGGATCGACGCGGGCGGCGGGGCCGCCGGCATCGTCACTTCGGTATGCACGCTGCTTTCTTTACGGTCGGCGAGCACCACAACGGCAGTCGCCAGCAAACTGTTTTCCGAAAGCACATCGCACCGCCAGTGCGTCAGCGATCGACCACCGCCAAGCCGGGTCGTTCGTACCTCCAGCCGAGCGCCCGGCACGACGCGATTGACGAAGTTGACCGTCATCGCCGACGCCGAACCCGCGGACTCGGCTTCGCTGAGGATCGTTTTCAGCAACAACGCTGCCGTCCACCCTCCGAACATCCCGCTATTCGCTTCATACTGCGGCGATGCCACGGCGGCCCATAGGCCCGGGCCAGTGTGTTCTATCGCGAGCGACGCTTCCAACGCATTGATCGGCCCGTCCGCCATCATTGCACTTCCTTCGCCCAATAGGCGTCCCTGATCAGCCGTTTGTAGAGCTTGCCGGTGTCATGCCGCGGCAGCTCTGCCATGAAATCGATGCGACGCGGGGTTTTTACGCCCGACAGCGCGGTTCGCGCATAGGCAATCAGTTCGTCGCGCAGCGCATCGTCTGCGTCCGCCATGTCGAGCGGCTGCACCACCGCCACGACCTGCTCACCCAGATCGTCATGCGGCGCACCGATCACCGCAACATCGGCAACCTTGGGGTGCGTGACGAGGTGGTTCTCGATCTCCTGCGGATAGATGTTCACCCCGCCACTGATGATCATGAAGCTCTTGCGGTCGGTCAGGAACAGATAGCCCGCTTCATCCACCCGCCCTACATCGCCGAGCGTCGTCCAGCTGTGCCGGTTGCGGCTAGCCGCCGTGCGTTCCGGGTCGTTGTGGTACTCGAACGGACGCGGCCCCTCGAAATACACCGTTCCCTCGACGCCGGGTCCGACGGACACGTCGTCCTCGTCGCAGATATGCAGCTTGGCCTCACCGATGCAGGTCCCGACCGATCCCGGCCGTTCGAGCCATTGCGCCGCCTTGATCGCCGTGAATCCGTTCGCTTCGGTCCCGGCATAATATTCGTCGATCACCGGCCCCCACCAGTCGATCATCGCGCGCTTCACCGGCACGGGACAGGGAGCGGCGGCGTGGATCGCGCATTTCAGCGACGAGACGTTGTAGCGGGCGCGTATTTCTTCGGGCAGTTTCAGCATCCGCACGAAATGCGTCGGGACGAACTGGCCTGAGTTGCATTTATACTGCTCGATGAACTTCAACGACGCCTCGGCATCGAACTTCGACATCAGCACGACAGTGCCGCCCAGCTTGTGCACCGTCATCGTCCAGCCGAGCGGTGCGGCGTGATAGAGCGGCGCGGTCGACAAATAGACACTGTCCGGCCCCAGCCCGAAAAACCCGTGCGCGAGCATCGCCAGCGGGGTTGCATGGTCGATGGCAGGATCGGCGGGCATCGCGGACAAGATGCCTTTGGGCCGCCCCGTCGTACCGCTCGAATAAAGCATCCCCGCCCCTGCCGTCTCGTCGGCGACCGGCGTTGCGGGCTGCGCGGCAAGCAGCGCTTCGAGCCGTGCAAAACCGGGGACGTCGCCGCCCAGACTTAGCCGCTCGATTTCGGTTGTCAGCGCGCTCGCGGTCTCGGCAAGCGGCGCACCCGCGACGAGCAGCTTCGCCCCGCTATCGCTCAGGATGTAGTCGACTTCGGACGCCGTCAGCTTCGACGAAATGCACACGAACCGCAGCCCGCACCGCTGTGCGCCCCAGGCGAGCGCGAAATAATCGGGGACATTGGTCAGGAAGAACGCGACCCGCTCGCCCGCCTCCAGCCCTTTCGACCGAAAGAACTGCGCGACCCGGTTCGACGCCGCGTCCAGCTCGGCATAAGTCGTGACCGCGCCGGTTTCGGCAACGATGACTGCCGCCTTGTCGGGCGTGGCGGCGGCATGGCGATAGGGGTGCATGGCTCTCTCCTGCCGCCGACTTTAGCGACGCGGTCGCTTTACGCAAACGTAAAGCCGTGCTTAGAGTCCGGCGATGACCCCTGATTTCGATCCTGCGATGCTGATCGCGATGATGACCGGTCGCAACCACAACGGGTTGCTCGGCACGCAGTACAGCGCGCACGGCGACGACTGGTGCGAGCTGTGCCTGCCGTACCGCGACGACCTGGTCGGCGATGCCGCATCGGGGATCATCGCGTCGGGGCCGATCATTACGATGATGGATTCGGCGACGAGCATCTCGGTGTGGCTGGCGACGAAGAAATTCCGCCCGCAAGCGACACTCGACCTGCGCGTCGATTACCTTCGCCCCGCCGGACCCGGCAAAACCGTCTATGGGCGCGGCGAATGCTACAAGGTGACGAAAAGCATCGCCTTTGTCCGGGGCGAGGCGCACGACGGCGACCCGGCCCGCCCGCTCGCGCATGTCGCCGGTACTTATATGTTCACCGATGGCTGAGTTCGCTTCGCCCTATGCCCGCACGCTCGGGCTCACGCAGGTGCGTGAGAGCGGGCGCATCGTCGTGACAATGCCACCGGGCGAGGGCGTCGCGGGTCGACCGGGGTTCCTCCATGGCGGGGCGATCGGCGGCCTGCTCGACTACGCTGCCTGGGTCGCGGTCATGGATGCGCTCGACGAAGGCGCGGCGATCAAGCCGGTCGGCATCACGGTCGACTTCATGCGCGGCGGCAAGATGGAGGACGCGCACGCCTCTGCCCGGATCGTCCGGATGGGCCGCCGCATCGCCAATGTCGCGGCGACCGCCTGGCAGGAGGACGAGGCCAAGCCGATTGCAACCGCGACGCTGAAATTTCTGGTGGTGCGCCCTTCTTAAGCGTCGATCGACGTCCCTGTCGCCCCGTGCACCAGCCCGCCGTCGACGGTAATCGTATCGCCGACCACATAATCTCCCGCGCGCGACGCGAGATAGATTGCCGCCGCCGCCAGATCCTCGGGCACGCCCAGCCGCTGCGACGGAATGCCCTTGGCCACTTCCTCGCCGTGGTCGCGTGCCGCCCGGTTCATCTCCGACGGATAGGCCCCCGGTGCAATCGACGTGACGTTGATGCCGTCCTTGACCAGCCGCGCCGCCAGCACCTTGGTCATGTAGATCAGCGCCGCCTTCGACGTCTGATAGCTGTAGGTCTCCCACGGGTTCAGCCGCTGGCCGTCGATCGAGGTGATGTTGATGACCTTGGCCGGTTGCGCGGGCGAGGCGGCGGCCTTGAGCGGCTCGAACAGCGCCTGCGTCAGGAAGAACGGCGATTTGACGTTCAGGTCCATGACCTTGTCCCAGCCGCTTTCGGGAAAGCTGTCGAATGGCCCGCCCCAAGCCGCACCGGCATTGTTGACGAGGATGTCGAGCTTGCTCTCGTGCTCGGCAAACTGCGCCGCGAGCGCCTTGCACCCGGCGACGGTCGACACATCCTGCGGCAGTGCGATACAGTTCGGCCCCAGTTCTTCGGCCGTGGCAAAGCACGCATCGGCTTTGCGCGACGAGATATAGACCTTCGCCCCCTGCGCGATGAAGCCCTCGGCAATCCATTTGCCGATATTGCGCGACCCGCCGGTGACGAGCGCGACCCGCCCGTCGAGGCGGAAGAGTTTGCTGGTGTCCATGACTTTCTCCCCTACCCGCCGCGCTTCAACGTCTCGCGGGCGATAATCAGCTGCTGTATCTGGCTCGTGCCCTCGTAGATCCGGAAAATCCGGACGTCGCGGTAGAAGCGCTCGATCCCGTAATCGGCCACATAACCCGCGCCGCCGAAAATCTGGACGGCCTTGTCCGCAACCCTGCCGACCATTTCGGACGCGAAATATTTGGCCGCAGCGGCTTCCATGACCACGCCTTCGCCCGCATCCTTCGCTGCCGCAGTTTGGAGCACCAGTGCCTTTGCCGCGAGGCATTCGGTTTTCATATCGGCGATCATGCCCTGGATCAGCTGGTGCTGGGCAATCGGCTTGCCGCCCTGAATGCGCTCATTGGCATAGGCGACCGAATCCGCGATCAGCCGCTCGGCCGCGCCCACGCAAACCGCCGCGATATGCAGCCGCCCGCGGTCGAGCACGCGCATCGCGACCTTAAAGCCCTCGCCCTCGGCCCCGAGCATATTCTCCGGCGGCACCGGCACATTGTCGAAATTGACGTCGCAGACATGCGCGCCCTGCTGGCCCATTTTCTTTTCGGGCGCGCCGATGGTCAGGCCCGGCGAGTCCGCAGGTACGAGGAACGCCGACACCCCGCGCGCGCCCTCCTCGCCGGTCCGCACCATCACCGTGAACAGCGAGGCACGGTCGGCATTGGTAATGTAGCGCTTGGTCCCGGTCAGCTTCCACTGGTTGCCGTCGCGGACGGCGCGGGTTTTGACGTTCGCGCTGTCGGACCCGATGTCGGGTTCGGTCAGCGCGAAACTCGTGATGATGTCGCCTGTCGCAATCCGGGGCAGCCACTGCGCCTTTTGCTCGGGCGTTCCCGCCATCACCAGCCCCTGCGACCCGATGCCGACATTGGTGCCGAAGGTGGAACGCATCGCGGGGCTGGTCTTGCCCAGCTCGATCGCAACCTTGATCTCTTCGAGCATCGACAGGCCGAGGCCACCATATTCGGGGGCGATCGACAGGCCGAACAGGCCCATCTCCTTCATCCCCGCAACCAGATCGGCGGGGACATCGTCGCTCTCGGCCACCTCGGCTTCACGCGGACGCAGTTTCTCCGCCACAAACCGCTGGATCATGTCGATCAGCGCGTCGAAGGTTTCTGCGTCGAGGGCCATCCTCAGTACCCGCTCATCCGCGCGACCCGCTCGGCGTGATAGCGCGCGTCACCGAAGAACTCCTCGAGTGCGCGGTCGCGCTTCATATACAGGCCGATGTCGTATTCGTCGGTCATGCCGATGCCGCCGTGCATCTGCACGCCTTCCTGCACCGACAGGCGCACGGCCTTGCCCGTTTTGGCCTTGGCGACCGCAACCGCGAGTTCGGCGCGCGGATCGCCCGCGTCGAGCAACTGCTGCGCCTTGAGCACCGTCGCGCGCGCGACTTCCATCTCGCCATAGAGATGCGCGGCGCGGTGCTGGAGCGCCTGGAACTCGCCGATCAGCTTGCCGAACTGCTTGCGCTGCTTGAGGTAGTCGACGGTCATGTCCATCGCGGCGGCGCCCACGCCGATCATTTCGGCGGCGGCCCCGACACGGCCCGCATCGAGCAATTTCGTCAGCACTGCCCAGCCGCCGTCGACCTCGCCGATCACGGCATCGGCATCGACTTCGACACCGTCGAATTTCACATGGCTGGCCAGCGAGCTGTCGAGCAACCGGCGCGGATCGGCGGTCTGGCCTGCATCTTTGGGCACCGCGAACAGGGTCAACCCCTCGCTCTCGCCCTCGGCCCCCGCCGTGCGCGCGACGACAATCGTCATGTCGGCGACATGACCGTTGAGCACGAACGACTTGGTGCCGGTCAGTTTGAAGCCGTTACCCGAGCGTTCGGCAGTCATCGTGCCATGGCGCGGATGATGCTTGGCACTTTCATCGACCGCGAGCGCGACGATGGCAGCGCCCGATGCGATCTTCGGCAGCCATTCCTCGCTCAGCC
Organism: Sphingomonas sp. SUN039; assembly: GCF_024758725.1. Lineage (NCBI taxonomy): Bacteria > Pseudomonadati > Pseudomonadota > Alphaproteobacteria > Sphingomonadales > Sphingomonadaceae > Sphingomonas > Sphingomonas sp. SUN039. The sequence goes on from NZ_CP096972.1 coordinate 2,168,570, forward strand.
GTCCGCTCGCCTTGAGCGCCTCGACCGCCGCCACAGCGGTGGTGAGGAACGGCGAAGGCGTCAGGTTACGCCCGATTTCCTCGAGCACGATCCCCGCCTCGACATGGCCGAGCCCGAGTCCGCCGTTCGCCTCGGGCACCATGATGCCGGTGAAGCCCATTTCGGCGAACTGGCTCCACAGGTCGCGGCTGAACCCGGTCGCGTCATTGCTGTCGCGCAGTTGCCGCAAGTGTTTGACGGGTGCGGCATCCGCAAGGAACGGCTTGGCGGTGTCGCGGAGCATGTCCTGGTCTTCGGTCAGGTAGAGTGGCATTCGAATTGTCGCTTTCTTTAGGAGGCCGCTGCAGAGATGTAGGGTTTACTCGTTAAGCCGATTGCGAGACAAATCCCAATAATCAGTAATACATCTAAAACATAAACAAGTGCCTTGTATCTTTTCGATTCACACGCAAATGTTTCTTCGAAAATTAAGAAAATCTTACCTCTATACATAATAGCGTAGTCCATCTGTATAATAACGAAAATTAATGGCAAAATTATTATATATACCGCTACACTTCCAGTTGCTAAAAACTCTATGGCTTGTTTACTAACTAAAGAGATTACAGATATTATTATCAGCATAAAAATGGTCGAAACCCATGCTGCGGCGCTCCATTTCCTCATATACTGTGATGTAGAATCTGAATACCTGAACCACGGGGTGTAAAACAGTTCAAATATTTTGTGTACTGATCCATATATATGGATCAATACAACAGCGACTTCTCTCAACACGGCGACGACCGCTAAGCCCCCGGCAAATCCAATATCCGCTTGGCGACAACACCCAGCATCACTTCGGACGTCCCGCCTTCGATGCTGTTCGCCTTGGTGCGGAGCCAGCCGCGCGCAGGCGCACCGCCGGTTTCGCCTTCCCATTCGAGGGCGTCGCTGCCGCCTGCGGCCATGATGAGTTCGTGGCGGCGCTTGTTCAGTTCGGTGCCGACGTATTTCATCATATTGGGCTGCGCGGGGTGCGATTTGCCCGCTTTCATCTCGTCGACGAACTTCTCGCTCATCGCGCGAAACGCCATCACTTCGACATCGAAATCGGCCATGTCGGCACGCAGCACCGGTTCGGTACCCGCGACGCCCGCGAACTGTTTGCCGATCGACGCCATACCGGTGCCCAGGCCACCGCCCGAGATCATCTCGCGCTCATGCCCGAGCAGATATTTCGCCACATCCCAGCCGCGGTTCAGCTCGCCGACGATCTGGTGCTTGGGCACCACGACATTGTCGAAGAAGGTTTCGCAGAACGGTGAGTTGCCGCTGATCAGCAGGATCGGCTTGGTGGTCACACCCGGTGTGGTCATGTCGAACAACAGGAAGCTGATTCCCTGGTACTTGTTCGTCTTGTCGGTGCGGACGAGGCAGAAAATCCAGTCGGCCTTGTCGGCGTAGCTCGTCCAGATCTTCTGGCCGTTGACGACCCAGTGATCGCCCTTGTCTTCGCCATAGGTCTGCATCGACACCAGGTCGCTGCCCGAGCCGGGTTCGGAGTAGCCTTGGCACCAGCGGATTTTGCCCGCCGCGATCTCGTTCAGATAATGGACCTTCTGCTCTTCGGTCCCGAAATGCAGCAGCGCCGGCCCGAGCATCCAGATGCCGAAGCTCGACAGCGGCGGACGCGCTTTGATGCGGCCCATCTCCTCGCGCAGCACTTTGCCTTCGGCAGGCGAAAGGCCCGCGCCGCCATAGGCCTTGGGCCATTCGGGCACGGTGTAGCCCTTGGCCACGCACGCATCGAACCATGATTTCTGCGCGTCGTTCTTGAATTTCCAGTTGCGCCCGCCCCAGCAGACATCGTCCTCGTCGCGCACGGGTTGGCGCATTTCGGCCGGGCAATTCGCCTCCAGCCATGCGCGTGTTTCGGCGCGGAATTGTTCAAGATCGGACATGCGAGTCGCCTCTCCAAGCGTCAGGGAATTGCCGCACGCTATGCCTGCTTTACGTTTACGTCAACTGCATTGACCCGGCAATTTTAGCCGTCATGCTTGCCCGCAATGACCTCTGCCGAGCACCGCGTGCCTTTTCGCACCAAAGTCGCCTATGGGATCGGGGCCATCGCCTATGGCATCAAGGAAAACGGCTACACCACTTTCCTGCTGCTGTTCTACAATCAGGTCGTCGGCCTGCCCGCGGGCACTGTCGGGCTGATCGTCGCGGCGGCGCTGATTTTCGACGCGCTGCTCGACCCGCTCGTCGGATTCTTGAGCGACCGCACGCATACGCGCTGGGGGCGGCGGCATCCGTGGCTCTATGCGTCGGCGCTGCCCATCGGCCTGTCATGGGCGCTGCTGTGGAACCCGCCGCAGGGGTCCGAGGCGATGATCCTGGGCTGGCTCGGCGTCGTTGCCGTATTCACGCGCGCCGCAATCACAATGAACGAGGTGCCGAGTCTGGCCATCGCGCCGGAAATGACGCCCGATTACCATGAGCGTACCGCGGTGCTGCGCTATCGCTATCTGTTCGGCTGGGCTGGCGGGCTGATGATGCTGATGCTGGCCTATGGCGTGTTCCTGCCGGTCATGTCGGGTCCGGCGGCGCTCGCCGGGTTCAGCAATTACGGCCTGTTCGGCGCGGTGGTGATGACGCTGACCGTCCTCATTTCGGCCATCGGCACCCACCGTGCCCAGGCCAAGCCGCCACCGGCACGCATCGCGCCGCAACCGGCCAGCGAAACCGTGCGCCAGCTCCGCGAAACGCTCGGCAACCGCGCGTTTCTGATCCTGATGCTCGCGGGCCTGTTCGGCTATGTGAACCAGGGCGTCGGCTTTGCCATCTCGCAATATAATCTGAACTATGTCTGGTTGCTCAAGGGCGTCCAGCTCCAGCTGTACGCGCTGTCGCTGTTCGGCGGCATGGTCGCGATGTTCGTTGCCGTAATGCCTCTCGTCCGCCTGCTCGGCAAAATCCGTGCGAGCATGGTGCTGGCGGTAGGATCGGCCCTGTTCGTGTGCTCGACCTATGTCCTGCGCTTGCTCGGCCTGTTTCCCGAGGTCGGCTCACCGGCAATGCTGCCAGCCTTCCTTGTCCTCAACACGATCGGGACCGCGCTCGGCATCGGGGCGCTGATGATCGGGGCGTCGATGATGTCCGATGTCGTCGAGGCGTCGGAGGAGCAGACCGGCCGCCGCGAGGAAGGCCTGTTTTTCGCCGGCACCTTGCTGATGCAAAAGGCATCGACCGCGCTCGGCATCGGCATTGCGGGCCTTATCCTGCAATGGGCAGAATTCCCGGCCAGTGCGCGCGCAGGCCAGGTGCCGACCGAGATACTCGACAGCTACACATTGGCGTTCGTGTTCGTCACATTGGCGCTCGGCGCGCTGTCCGCACTGGCCGTCCGCCGATTCCCCTTCGGCGAGGCCGAACACCGTGCGCGTGTCGCCAAGCTTGCCGTAGCGTCGGACAATTAGGGCTGGACGCCCTTCGAGTCTCCGCGTCATAGGCTTGACGCAAACGTAAAGGAGAGCAGCTATGGACTTCGACCTTACCGAGCGGCAGCGCTATTGGCGCGACCGGGTGCGCGAGTTCATGAACCAGCACGTCTTCCCACGCGCGCAGGACTATTACGACCAGCAGAAGGAAGGCAGCCGCTGGAAAGTCCTGCAGGTCGTCGAGGACGAAAAGGCGCGCGCGAAAGCCGCGGGCATCTGGAACCTGTTCATGCCGCCGACCTCGGGCCGGGTGCATGTCGACGACAGTTTCGAATTCGACGGGCCGGGTCTGACCAACCTCGAATATGCGCTGTGCGCCGAAGAAATGGGCCGCATCGGCTGGGGCAGCGAGGTGTTCAACTGTTCCGCGCCCGACACCGGCAATATGGAAGTGCTCCATCGCTACGGCACGCGCGAACAAAAAGATCGCTGGCTGAAGCCGCTGATGGAAGGCGAAATCCGCTCCGCCTTCCTGATGACAGAACCTGCCGTCGCTTCGTCCGACGCGACCAATATCGAAACCGCGATCCGGCGCGAGGGCGAGGAGTATGTCATCAACGGCGTCAAATGGTGGTCGTCGGGCGCCGGCGATCCGCGCTGCAAGGTCGCGATCGTCATGGGCAAAACCGATTTCGAGGCGTCGCGGCACAGCCAGCAGTCGATGGTGCTGATGCCGCTCGACGCACCAGGCGTGAAGATCCTGCGCCACTTGCCTGTATTCGGTTACGACGACGCGCCGCACGGGCATATGGAAATCGAGCTGAAGGATGTCCTTATTCCGGTCAGCAACATGCTGCTCGGCGAAGGCCGCGGGTTCGAGATCGCACAGGGGCGCCTCGGACCGGGACGCATCCACCATTGCATGCGAACGATCGGGGTGGCCGAAGTCGCGCTCGAGAAAATGGTCAAACGGCTGATGAGCCGCGTCGCCTTCGGCAAGCGCATTTCGGATCATTCGATCTGGGAACAGCGCGTCGCAACCGCACGCACCGATATCGAGATGTGCCGCCTGTTGTGCCTGAAAGCCGCCGACATGATGGACAAGGCAGGCAACAAGGCCGCGCAAACCGAAATCGCGATGATCAAGGTCGCGGGGCCGAACATGGCACTGCGCATCATCGACGATGCGATCCAGGCGTGGGGCGGCGCAGGTGTCAGCGAAGACCCCGGCCTCGCCATGGCCTACGCGCACCAGCGCACGCTGCGGTTGGCGGATGGGCCGGACGAGGTCCACAACCGCGCCATCGCGCGGCTGGAGTTCGGGAAATATCGTGCGGATTGAGTTCCTGCCATGAAAGCCGCCGTCCTCTCCGCCGCGAACACCCCGCTCGTCATCGAGGACGTTCGCGTCGATGCCCCCCACGCGCATGAAGTCCTTATCCGCACGGTTGCGTGCGGTGTGTGCCGCAGCGACTTGCACTTCGTCGATGGCGCTTACCCGCACGCGATGCCGTGCATTCCAGGCCATGAGGCGGCGGGCATCGTCGAGGCGGTCGGGAGCGAAGTCCGCACCGTCAAAGTCGGCGACGCGGTCGTCACCTGTCTCTCCGCCTTCTGCGGCCAGTGCGAGTTTTGCGTGACCGGCCGTATGTCGCTCTGCCTCGGTGCCGACACCCGGCGCGGCAAGGACGAACCGCCACGCCTGACCCGCGAGGCCGACGGCAGCGTGGTCAACCAGATGCTGAATCTCTCGGCCTATGCCGAAATGATGCTCGTCCATGAGCACGCCTGCGTCCGCATCGATCCCGATATGCCGCTCGACCGCGCGGCGATTTTGGGCTGCGCGGTGGTGACCGGCGCGGGCGCGGTGTTCCACGCCGCCGATGTGACGCCGGGAGACACCGTCTGCATTATCGGCTGCGGCGGCGTCGGCCTTGCCGCCGTCAATGCCGCCAAGATCGCGGGTGCCGGTCGCATCATCGCGTGCGACCCCGTTGCCGAAAAACGCGAGCTCGCGATGAAACTCGGCGCGACCGACACGGTTGACGCCAGCATCGACGACGCGGGCAAGCAGGTCGTCGAACTCACCAAAGGCGGTGTCGATCACGCTATCGAAGCGGTCGGGCGTCCCGCCTCGGGCGATCTCGCCGTCGCCACCCTCAAACGCGGTGGCACCGCGACGATCCTCGGCATGATGCCGCTCGGGCACAAGGTCGGCCTCGGTGCGATGGACCTGCTCGGCGGCAAGAAATTGCAAGGCGCGCTGATGGGCGGCAACCGCTTCCCCGTCGATATCCCCCGCCTCGTCGATTTCTATCTGCGCGGGGCTCTCGATCTCGACACGATCATCGCCAGGCGCGTACCGCTGACCGCGATCAACGAAGCGTTCGACGATTTGCGAAAGGGCGACAGCGTGCGCACCGTGGTGGTGTTCGAATGAGTGTCCTCGACAACTCCTCCCCTGCGCTTAGCTGGGGAGGAATTAGATGAACGCCGAACAGGATTTCGTCGGCACGGTCGAACCGACTGGCCAAGACGTGCTCGACGCGGACAAGCTCGCCGACTGGATGACCGCGAACGTCTCCGGCTTCACCGGCCCCGTCACCGTTCGCAAGTTCGCGGGCGGGCAATCGAACCCGACCTACCGCCTCGACAGCCCCTCGGGCAGCTATGTCTTGCGCCGCAAACCTTTCGGCCCGCTGCTGCCCAGCGCCCATGCCGTCGACCGCGAATTTGCGGTGATAGCTGGACTCCACCCAACCGGCTTCCCGGTCGCGCGGCCCTATGGCCTGTGCACCGACGACAGCGTGCTTGGATCGTGGTTCTACGTCATGAGCATGGTCGAGGGGCGGACGATTTGGGACGGGTCGCTACCGACCGCGACGCCCGCCGAACGCACCGACACCTATAACGCGATGATCGACACGCTGGCCGCGCTCCACAACGTCGATCACGTCGCGGCAGGACTCGGCGATTTCGGCAAGGCAGGCAATTATTTCGAGCGCCAGGTCGGCCGCTGGACCAAGCAATATCGCGCCGCCGAAACCGAGACGATGCCCGATATGGAAGCGCTGATCGACTATCTGGCGCGCACGATCCCAGAGCAGACTCGGACCAGCATCGTCCACGGCGATTACCGCATCGACAACATGATCTTCGACGCCCACGAACCCAAAGTGCTGGCGGTCCTCGACTGGGAACTCTCGACGACCGGCGATCCGTTGGCCGATTTCAGCTATCTGATGATGAACTGGCTGACCCCGGCGGATCAACGCGCGGGCCTTGCCGGACTCGACCTGCCCGCGCTCGGCATCCCGACGCTCGACGAGGCAGTGGCGCGTTACTGCGCCGCGACGGGCCGCGACGGGGTGCCGCAGCTCGACTGGTATTTCGCCTTCGGCCTGTTCCGGCTGGCGAGCATCGTGCAGGGCATCAAGAAGCGCGTCATCGACGGGACGGCAAGTTCGGCGCATGCGGCGGAAATGGCGACGCGCGTCCCTTATCTCGCTGAACGGGCATGGGATTTCGCACGAAAGGCAGGCGCATGAGTCAGTTCGACATGACCGGCAAGGTCGCGATCATCACGGGATCGTCGCGCGGCATCGGCGAAGCCATCGCGCACGACATGGCCGATCACGGCGCGAAAGTCGTGATCACCAGTCGCAACATCGGACCCTGCGAAGAGGTGGCTGCCGCGATCAACGCCAAGCATCCCGGTGCCGCGATTGCGGTCGCCTCCTCGCTCTCGTCGAAGGACTCGCTGCAAGCGATGGTCGATGCGGGGCGTACCGCGTTCGGCAAGATCGACGTTCTCGTCTGCAACGCCGCCTCGAACCCGCATTACGGGCCGCTGGGCACGATTACCGACGAACAGTTCCGCAAGACGCTCGACAATAATATCGTCGCGCAGCACTGGCTGGTCACAATGGTTGCGCCGGAGATGCGCGCGCGTAAGTCAGGCTCCGTCATCATCATCTCGTCGATCGGCGGACTGCGCGGCACGCCGATCATCGGCGCCTATGGCATCACCAAGGCGGCCGACATCGCGATGTGCCGAAACCTCGCGCGCGAATTCGGCCCCGACAACGTCCGGATCAACTGCATCGCGCCGGGGCTGGTGAAGACAGACTTCGCGCGCGGCCTGTGGGAAAATCCGGAAAATCTGAAACATTCGACAGCAAGCGCGTGCCTCGGCCGCATTGGCGAACCGCATGAAATATCGGGTGCGGCAGTCTATCTCGCCAGCGAGGCGTCGAGTTTCATGACCGGCCAGACATTGGTGATCGACGGAGGTGCAGTCGTATGAGGTTGGCAGGAAAAGTCGCGATCATCACTGGCGCAGGGTCGGGCATTGGTCGAGCGTCGGCGTTGCTGTTTGCAAGCGAAGGCGCAAAGCTCGTCATCGGCGACAAAGCCGACAGCGTGCACGAAACCGCCAAACTCGTCACCGAAGCGGGCGGCACTGTCACCGCGATGCAGATGGATGCGGGCGTCGAAGGCGATGTCGCCAAAATGGTCGCGACCGCCGTCTCCTCCTACGGCGGCATCGATATCGCCTTTGCCAATGCAGGCGTGTCGGGCGGGATGGACGGGATTTTCGAAACGACGCCCGAACACATGGCCGAAGTCCTGCGCGTCAACCTCATCGGCCCGATGTTGATGGTGAAGCACGCGGGCAAGCGTATGTGGGACCAGGGACGTGGTGGATCGATCATCCTGACCGCGAGCGTTGCGGGGATACGCTCGGGCGCGGGCGGGCCGAGCTATTCCGCGTCGAAAGCGGGCGTCATCAACCTCGCCCAAACCTCTGCCCAGCAGCTCAGCGACACCGGCGTGCGCGTGAATGCGCTCTGCCCCGGCCTCACCGAAACCGGCATGACCAAGCCGACCTTCGACTATGCCCGCGACAAGGGCGTCGAGGAAAAGATCGGCCGCCTCAACCCGCTACGCCGCGCGGCGCAACCTATCGAACTCGCCAACGTTGCCCTGTTCCTTGCGTCCGACCAGTCGAGCTATGTCAACGGACAGGCCATCGCCGTCGATGGCGGCCTGTCGAGTTCGCACCCGGTGACGCGCCAGATGACAGGAAGGACAGCAGTATGAAATTTCGTGAACTCGGCGACAGCGGGATCTCGGTTTCCGAAATCTGCCTTGGCAGCTGGCTGACCTATGGCGTCGGCGTCGAAGCGGATGCGGCACGCGCCTGCCTCGACCGGGCCTTCGACGAAGGCATCAACTTCATCGACACCGCCAATATCTACGGGCGCGGTGCGGCGGAGACGTTTCTGGGCGAAGCGTTGAAGAGCCGTCCGCGCGACAGCTATGTCATGGCGACCAAGCTGTTCTTCCCGATGACCGATACCGACAAGGGTCTGTCGCGGGCGCAGGTGTTGAAGCAGGTCGATGCCAGCCTTGCCCGGCTCCAGACCGACTATATCGACCTCTACCAGTGCCACCGCTACGACACCGAAACGTCGATTGCCGAGACGATGGACGCGCTCAGCGACGTCGTCCGCCAAGGCAAGGTGCGCGCCATCGGCTTTTCCGAATGGTCGCCGCAGAACATCGAGGATGCACTGGCAGTGCCGGACAGCGTCAAGTTCGTCTCCTCCCAGCCACAATACTCGATGCTGTGGCGGCGACCCGAGGCGAAAGTCATTCCGCTGTGCGCCGCCAACGGCATTTCGCAGATCGTCTGGTCGCCGCTCGCCCAAGGCGTGCTGACCGGCAAGTACAAGCCCGGCGCACCGGTGCCCGAAGGCAGCCGCGCGACGAGCGATGCGATGGGCGGGTTCATCGGACGTTTTCTTGAGACGCCCGTGTTGGAGGCCGTCGCAAGACTTCAACCACTCGCAAACGAAGCAGGCTGCACCCTCGCCCAATTCGCGCTGGCATGGGTGCTGCGCGAACCAAATGTCGCTGCCGCCATCGTTGGCGCGTCGCGGCCAGATCAGGTTAGCGACAATGCGAAGGCCAGCGGGCTGGTGATCGACCCTGCGCTGTTCGCAAGGGCCGAGGCAATCGTGGGGGAATTGACTGCGTGACTCTCCCCACTCTTTCCGACCCGCACGACCTCGGCTTCGACGCCGCGCGCCTCGCCCGCATCGACGCGCATCTGAAGGCGAAATACATCGACGGCGGGCGCTTTCCCCATGCCGCTTTGCTGATCGGTCGGGGCGACGAACTCGCGCATCTCTCCGTCATCGGCGATGCCCGCCCCGGCGAGCCGCTCAAGACCGACGCCATCTTCCGCATCGCCTCGATGACCAAGCCGGTCACCTCGATCGCGTTCATGCAGCTGGTCGAACAGGGCCGCATCGCGCTCAGCGATCCGGTCGCCAAGGTGCTGCCCGACTTCGCCAAGACCGGCGTCTTCATCAGCGGCGGCGGCAACACGCCGTTCGTCACCCGCCCGCCCGCGTCGCCTATCCGCATGATCGACCTGCTGCGCCACACCTCGGGGCTAACCTACAGCTTTCAGGAACGCAGCAATATCGATGCGGCTTACCGCAAGCTGGGTTTCGAGCGGTTCGACGCAGGCCCGATCGACTCGTTCGTCTGGGAAGTTGCCAATCTGCCGCTCGAATTCGATCCCGGTACCGCTTGGAACTACTCGGTCTCGACCGACATTCTCGGGGCCGTCGTCGAGAAACTGTCGGGGCAGAATCTGTCCGACTATTTCGCCGAGCACATTTTTGACCCGCTCGGCATGATCGACACCGGGTTTCAGGTGCCTGCCGATAAGCTCGACCGCATGCCCGACTGCTACGTTTGGGATCCGGTCAAGCGGATGAAGATGTTCGACCCCGGCGCGAATTCGGCCTGGGCAAAGGCCCCCGGCTATTTCTCCGGCGGTGGCGGCCTTACTTCGACGCTTGCTGATTACCACCGCTTTGCGCGGATGCTGCTCAACGGCGGCGAACTGGACGGGGTGCGGATCGTGTCGCCGTACACGATGAAGCTGATGACCGCCAACCACCTCCCCGGCGGCGGTGACCTGACACAGATTTCGAAATCCCTGTTCAGCGAGGCAGAAAATGCGGGCATGGGCTTCGGCCTCGGCTTCGGTACCGTGATCGATGCGCCCGCGACGATGACCCACGGTAACGAAGGCGAGTTTTACTGGGGCGGGATGTTTTCGACAGCCTTCTTCGTCGATCCGGTCGACGACATCATCATGATCTTCATGACCCAGCTGATGCCCTCAAGCGCCTACCCCGTGCGCCGCGAAATCAAGACCATGCTTTATTCGGCCCTTGTTGGCTGACCCTTCGGAGAGAGAAATATGACCGACAGCCCGATCACCACCGAAATCCATGACGGCATCCTCGTCATCACCAGCAACAACCCGCCGGTAAACGCACTGGGGGCCGCCGTCCGCATCGGCCTCGATGCCGGGATTAAGGAAGCCATGTCAAACGACGCGGTGAAGGCAGTCGTCATCCGCTGCGACGGGCGCACCTTCTTTGCAGGCGCGGACATCACCGAATTCACCAAACCGCCGGTCATGCCGATGCTGCCCGAAGTCGTCGACACGATCGAGGCCTGCACCAAGCCCGTCATTGCCGCGATCCACGGCACCGCGCTCGGCGGCGGCTGCGAAGTCACGCTCGGCTGCCATTACCGGATTGCGGTGCCCAGCGCCAAGATCGGCACCCCCGAGGTGAAGCTCGGCCTGCTCCCCGGCGCGGGCGGCACCCAGCGCCTGCCGCGCACAGCGGGTATCGAAACCGCAGTCGAAATGTGCGCGGGCGGTGCACCGATCAGCGCGGCCAAGGCGCTCGAAGTCGGCCTGATCGACAAGCTCGCGGGTGAGGACACGCTACTCGCCGACGCGCTCGCCTTCGCGCAGGAATGCATCGCCAAGGGCCCGCGTCCGACGCGCAACCTACCCGTCAAGGGCGACCCCGCGAGCATCGAGGCCTATGCCAAGGCCAACGCCCGCAAGAACCGGGGCTTCGACGCGCCCGCCGCGAACATCGCCTGTGTCGAGGCGGCCACGCGCCTGCCCTTCGACGAGGGCATCGCCTTCGAGCGCACCGAATTCACCAAGCTGATGTTCGGCACCCAGTCCGCCGCGCAACGTCATATCTTTTTTGCCGAGCGCCAAGCACAAAAGATCGACGGCATCGGCCCCGACGTCCAGCCCCGCGAGATCAAGCGCGTCGGCGTGATCGGCGCGGGCACGATGGGCGGCGGCATCAGCATGAACTTCCTGAGCGCGGGCATCCCCGTCACCATCGTCGAAATGAAGCAGGAAGCGCTCGACAAGGGCACCGGCATCATCCGCAAGAATTACGAAGCGACCGCCGCCAAGGGCCGGATGAAGCCCGAACAGGTCGAAGCTGCGATGACCGCGCTGAAGCCCACGCTCGCCCTCGAAGACCTCGCCGATTGCGATCTCATCATCGAGGCGGTGTTCGAGCAGATGGAGATCAAGAAGGACATCTTCGGCAAGCTCGACAAGATCGCCAAGCCCGGCGCGATCCTCGCATCGAACACGTCATACCTCGACATCGACGAGATCGCGGCGAGCACCAGCCGCCCGCAGGACGTGCTCGGCATGCACTTTTTCTCGCCTGCCAACGTCATGAAACTCTTGGAAGTCGTCCGCGGCGCAAAGACCGCGCCCGATGCGCTGATGACGGCCATGGGTCTGGCCAAAAAAATCGGGAAAGTCGCGGTCGTTGCGGGCGTGTGCCACGGCTTCATCGGCAACCGCATGCTGATGCCGCGCCAGGTCGAGGCGAACAAGCTGCTGATGGAAGGCGCGACGCCGCAACAGATCGACAAGGTCCACGTCGATTTTGGCATGCCGATGGGGCCGTTCCAGATGGCCGACCTTGCCGGTGTCGACATCGGCTGGCACCGCGACCCGACCCGCATCGAAAACGTCCGCGACGCGCTCGCTGCCGTCGGCCGGTGGGGGCAAAAGACCGGCAAGGGCTATTATGATTACGATGAGAAGCGCAACCCGACGCCCAGCGCCGAAACGCAAAAGATCATCGACGAATTCGCCGCCAAATCGAACCTGCCGAAGCGCGAGATCAGCGACGAGGAAATCGTCGAGCGCACGCTCTACCCGATGGTCAACGAAGGCTATCTGATCCTTGAGGAAGGCAAGGCCCAGCGCGCATCGGACATCGATGTCGTGTGGATCTACGGTTATGGCTGGCCCATCTATCGCGGCGGCCCGATGTTCTGGGGCGACCTGGAGGGCGCGAAAAAGATCGTCGCGGGGCTGGAAAAGCACGGGTTCGCGGTGGCGAAGACTTTAAAGGCGAAAGCATGACGGGAGCGTCCGGCGCGGGGATCACTCTCCTCACGCCGGACCCCGACGATGACACGCGTTACGACGACTGGCGCGATCAGGCGGCGGAGATCACGGCACTGCTGCCCGATATCGGCATTGCCTATCGCGCGTGGAGCGCGCCGTTCGAACCTGCGCCGCTGACGCTGCCAGTGATGGCCTGGGGCTATCACCGCCACCTCGACCGCTGGTACGCTGCACTGGAGGCATGGGAAGCAACGGGCGCGCACTTTGCCAATCCGGTGCCGGTTTTGCGGTGGAACACCGACAAACGCTATCTGATCGATCTGGATGCACGCGGCATTCCCGCTGTTCCGACCATCGACGTGCCAGCACTGGATACCGCGTCGATGGAGAACGCCCGCCAGTCACTCGGCGCACGGGAGTTCATCATCAAACCGCCGGTATCGGCGGGGTCCGATGACACTTTCCGCCTGTGCGCGAACGACGCAGCGCCCGCCGCTGCACTGGGTCGCCGTATGCTTGTCCAGCCGCTGATGAGCGCGATACTCGACCAAGGCGAATGGTCGCTGTTCTACCTTGGCGGCCGGCTCGCGCATTGCATCGTCAAACGCGCGAAATCGGGCGACTTTCGCGTGCAGCCGCAGTTCGGCGGCCAAGTTACGACCGAAGATCCGCCACGCGCCGCGACCGATCTGGCTGAAACCGCGATCGCCGCTGTCGCCACCGACCTGCTCTACGCGCGCATCGATCTGGTTGCCGATGGTGCTGGGTTTCGCATTATGGAACTCGAGCTGATCGAGCCTTGGCTGTACCTGCACAAGGCGCGCGACGCGGGGCGTGCCTTTGCCGATGAAATTCGAAAGGCATTGTTGCGTCAGGTTGTTTGACAGTCACCGGTCATCGGCTGGGCGTCGTTCGTCGCAGCCACCCGATCAATTCGCTCGCCAGCCGCACCCGCGCGTCGGACCAGCTGTGGTCGGTTGCAGCGTGAACGGTTGTCACCCCCTTCCCGCCATTTGCCCTGATGCCAGCGACCAGCGCGTCCGCTGCAGGTGCACCGCCATCGTCGGAAGTCAGGACAAGCAACCGCGTCCCGGTCAAGCGCGGTGCGGTGGTGACGAAGTCATAGGTATCGCCCTGGGCGATCAATTCGTCGGCCATCGCTTCGGGGGTCGTGGCGAGCGACTCCATGCCATTGTCCTTGAGAAAAGCGACGGCCTGTTCACGCGGGAGTTTGCCGATCCGCCTAAGATTCCCCGGCGATATCATGAATGCACCTGCCAGCCTGTTGTCATGCGCTACCGTCAGCGCTGTTGCCCAACCTCCCAGACTATGCCCGCCGAGCACGATGTGCTTCGGGTCGAACCTGAGCCGCGCCGCATTTTCGGGCGCGCGGACGTACGCCAACACGGCATCGACGTCGGCCAGATCGTTCGCGAAGCTATAGGTTCCGGGGCTGCCCCACGACCCGCGATAGTTGAAGGTAACTACCGTCCATCCAGCCCGACGGATCGCCTGCGCGAGGTCGAGGTTTTTCTCGTTCCCCGGCAGGCCGTGACACAGCACTACGACCGGATGCGGTCCCTTGCTTGCCGCCACATAGACCACCGCGTTGATCTCGACGCCGCCGCTCGGGATATGCACGACTGCCATCCGTGCAGGGTGCGCGGTGTCGTGGACCGGGTCGGCGAAAACGGCGGGATCGACCTTCGGCGCGGCGACGGAGGGCGCGGCGAGAGCAAGAAGAATCGCAAGGGCACCGGTCCGCATCTTCATCTCCTGCATCGTTTCGCCGAACGGTTCATCCTGCATCCATCATCGCCGACCGACAACGATCTTGCATGACCCGCCCATCCCTTGCCATCGCCATCGCGCTTGCGACACTGTCTAGCGTTCCGGCACAGGCCGCCGACCCGCCTAAAACCACGACGACGACCACGGTCTTCGGCAACGACCCCTGCCCCAAGCCGCGCGGCGACGAGATCATCGTCTGCGCACGCGAGCCGGAGGGCGAACGCTATCGCATCCCCAAACAGTTCCGCACCAAGCCCCGCGAGGAAAGCGGCGGATCGGCCTCCTGGGCATCGCGGGTGGCCGGGCTGGAGGACGCGCAGCGCTTCACGCGCCCGAACAGCTGCACCGCGATCGGATCGAACGGCCAGACCGGCTGCACCCAGGCGATGATCCGGCAATGGTTTCTCGAACGCCATATGGCCAAGGACTTGCTGCCCTAACCGGCCAGCTTCGCCAGCCGCATCCGCCAACCCTGCGCCAGTTCGGGCAACCCCGACAGCGCCCGCAGCACACCGGCATCGCGTTCGCGCCCTGCAACGACGATCCCCGTCACCCGCTCGACGGTCCATTCGGGGTAGAGCCGCTCGGTCCGCACCAGTTCGTCGCCTGCTGCTACCCGCCCCTCCTCGAGCACGCGGTAGTACCAGCCGCTGCGCCCGCTTTTGACCATCGTTGCGACTACCCCCTTGTCGCCCAGCCGGTGCGCCTGTTTCCAGCACGGCTGCCGCCCCTGGCAAACCTCGACCAGCGCGGTGCCGAGGCGAAACCGGTCGCCGATGCATACGTCGCGTTCGGTCAGCGCCCGCGTCGAGATATTTTCGCCGAACGCGCCCGCGCGGGCCAGCACGTCGCGCCCCGGCAACCGCTCCTGCCACCAGCGATAATGGTCGCGCGGATAATGGTGGATCGCTTTTTCGGGGCCGCCATGGACCGACAGATCGGCCTGGGCATCGCCCTCGATCCCCAGAAACCCCACCACGCGCGGGCCGTCCGCAGGCGATTTGGCAATCGCGCTCGTTTCACCGTCGTCGGTGAAGCGTGCCACCTTTCCGGTGAGCACGGCGTTGATCGTCCACATCGCGGCTGTTCTCCGCTGGCTGCCAACCGTGTCTTAACCTTGCTGCGCTATCACGACCAGCCTCACCAGCCGGGTCAAGTTGCTTTGCGCCTTTCGACACACCTCCTGTTCCCCGCCGCTTTGCTTGCTGCCGTTCCCGCCATGGCGGACCAACCCTATTGGCAGTGCGCCGCCTTTGCCCGCCAGTTTTCGGGGATCGAGATTCGCGGCGATGCCTGGACATGGTGGGGTCTGGCCGACGGACGCTATGCCAAGGGCCAGCGACCCCGCGTCGGCGCGGTGATGTCGTTTACGCCGTCGGGTAGGATGCGCCTCGGCCATGTCGCCACCGTGACGCAGGTGCTGGGCAGCCGCGAGATCGCCGTCACCCATGCCAACTGGTCGCCGATCAACGGAACGCGCGGCCAGATCGAGCGCGATGTCATGATCCGCGATGTGTCTGCCGACAACGACTGGAGCCGGGTCCGCGTCTGGTACGCGCCCCTCGGCGACCTCGGCACGACCGCATGGCCGGTCGACGGGTTCATCTATCCCGATGGCACCCCGCGCCTTGCCGAACCGACAACGATTTATGCCGCCGCAACCGTCGCGGCGAAGCCCGTGCCACGACTCGAATACGCCCGCCTCGACACTTTGGTCGTCGGCGCAGCGCCGCCAAAGGGACTGCGCCTCGGGTCCGACGTTATGCGGCTGGCGATGCTGGAGAGTCGTCAGACCCAGCGTTAGGCGTATCGCGGAACCATACTTCGACCGGCCCGGTCAGCTTGATCGTCAGCGCTGCCCCCTTGCGGTCGACCTTCTTGCCCAGCGCAACGCGGATCCAGCCTTCCGACACGCAATATTCGTCGACGTCGTGGCGCTCGGCGCCCTTGAAGCGCACGCCGACGCCGCGTTCCATCGCGGGTTCGTTGTGAAAGGGCGAGGACGGGTGCGCGGCGAGGCGGTCGGGCGGGGTATCTGTCATGCCCGCGCCCATGCCCGCGCCAACCGCCTAGGTAAAGTGCGAAGCGGCTGCAATCGATTCCCCTCGGCTCGTCCCGCGAGTCCGGCAACCCGCCGCGCGGCGCTTTCATGACGTGCCGACCCCCGCCAAAGGCAGAATCGAGTTGGGGAAAAAAGTTCCATGGGTCGCACCATAAAGTTTCTGGCGCTGGCAGCGTCTCTGTCCGCTGCGCTTGCCGCCGCTCCCGCCGAGGCGCGTGGCGGCTGGCAGTGCGTGACCTATGCCCGCACGATCACCGACGTGTCGATCCGCGGCAACGCCAACACCTGGTGGGGCCAGGCCGCCGGTCGTTACGAGCGCGGCAAGACGCCGACGCCGGGCGCGGTACTCGCTTTCAAATCGATTCCCGGCATGCGGGCAGGCCATGTTGCCGTGGTCAAGGACATCGTCAGCGACCGCGAACTGGTCATCGACCATGCCAACTGGACCCGCCGCGGCGGCGTCGAGCATAACGCCCGCGTCATCGACGTGTCGGATGCCGGCGACTGGAGCGCGGTGAAGGTCAGCTTCGGCAACGGCATGGGTAGCCGGGTCAATCCGACTTTCGGCTTTATCTATCCGGCTGCGGGCGAACGTGTCGCTGCGCCGGTCTATGCGTCGGCCGTTAAACCCACGCACCGTCTCGCCCCGCTCGGGGTCGAGATCGCCATGCTGGCCCGTGCCGAAATGGCGGGCGGCAACTAAGCGCCCCGACCTTTCCTTCTGACGGTTTTGCCCGCAAGGTCCGTGGCAAAACAGGTCGGGGGGATGCCGGTGAGACACTCGCAAAGCGCGCAATCCGGCGACCGCTGGACCACCTATCAAAAGGGCGTCGTCGCACTGGCGGCATTGGCCATCGTTTTCGATGGTTTCGACAACCAGGTACTCGGCTTTGCGACGCCTGCGCTCATCAAGGAATGGGGCATCACCAAAAGCGACATGGCGCCGGTTGCAGCCATCGGGCTGATCGGGATGACCGTCGGCACGATAATCGCCGGCGTGCTGGGCGACAGGTTCGGACGACGGGCGATGCTGATTGCGTCGGTGCTGCTGTTCGGGGCGATGACCTGCCTGATCGGCTTCACCCACGACCTGTGGCAATTGGGCGTGCTGCGCTTTCTGTCGGGCCTGGGGCTGGGCGGGGCGATGCCCAATGCAACCGCCATTGCCGCCGAATACACGCCGTCAAGGCGTCGCGCACTGGCAGTAACGCTCACGATTGTGTGCATTCCGCTTGGAGGGCTGATTGCGGGACTGATCTCGCGGACGATCCTGCCCGGAATGGGCTGGCAGGCTCTGTTTTTCGTCGCGGGCGGATTGCCGCTGCTTGTCGGTCTGATCCTGATCGCGGCGCTCCCCGAATCGCCGTCGTTCAAGACCGGCAGCGCGGCGGCGCAGCGCGCAACGCTCGGTGACTTGTTCGGCCCCGCGATCCTGCGCGACACCTTGGCGCTGTGGAGTGCGTTCTTTGCGTGTCTGCTCGCGGTCTACTCGGTGTTCTCCTGGGCTCCGACGATGCTGACCGAGGCCGGGTTCGCACCCGCTACCGCCAGCGACGGCCTCAGCGCGTTCAACTTCGGCGGGATCGGCGGCGCGGTGCTGGCAGCGGGGTTCATCATGGCGCTGGGCTCGCGGCGGTCGCTGCTGGCGCTCAGCGCGGCAGCGGCGATCATGGCAGGGTTTAGCGCCTGGTGGGTCGTCGGCAGCGGCGATGCGGCGCGCGCAATTCTTGCATTTGCGGTTCTGGGCTTTGCGATCAACGGCGTGCAGACGACGATGTTCGCGGTCGCGGCGCACGTCTATCCCGACGCGATCCGCGCGACCGGGGTTGGGGCCGCCCTCGGCGTCGGACGGATCGGCGCGGTGCTAAGTTCGTTTCTCGGCGCCGCTGTCCTCGGGGCGGGCGGGGGCGCGGCCTATTTCTTACTGATTGCCGTCGCGATGGCCGTCGCTTTCGTGGCGCTCGCCGCGCTCACCCGACATATCCCGCGCTCGGCGGAACTGTAACGAGCCGGCGCACGACTGGATCGACAATAAAGACGTGCAACGCGCGTGAACCGGCTCCAGACCGGTCGCGGGCAGGGAGAAACGAGATGCTGAAAGCCTTTGCGACGGGACCGGATTTGCCGGTTCGCAGCGATATCGATGTCGATTCGACCTATAGCCGCCACCGGCTGCGCGTCATCGTCGCGATCACAGCGGGCTATGCACTCAGCTACACCTGCCGGCTGGCAATTAACGTCGTCAAAAAGCCATTGATCGATGGCGGTATTTTTACCCCCGACGATCTCGGCCAGATCGGATCGGCGCTGTTCTACAGCTATGCGGCGGGCAAACTCATCAACGGGTTCGTGTCGGACCACGCCAATGCCCGCAAGTTCATGGCCATCGGCCTGTTGCTGTCGGCGCTGTGCAACCTCGCGATGGGTTTTTCGACTACTGTGGGTGTTGCGACCCTGGTGTGGGGACTGAACGGCTGGTTCCAGAGCTATGGTGCCCCCGCCTGTGTGATCAGCTTGGCGAGCTGGTTCTCGAACAAAGAGCGCGGACGTTATTACGGCATCTGGACGACATCGCATTCGATCGGCGAAGGACTGAATTTCATCGCGACGGCATCGCTGGTCTCCGTGCTCGGCTGGCACTGGGGCTTCTGGGGTCCGGGCATTGCCGTGATGGTGGCAGCGGGCGCGACCTATTTCGCCATGGCCGACCGCCCCCGGACGATGGGGTTGCCCAATGTCGCCGACTGGAAGAACGACCATTATGCCGCTGTCGCTCCCGACGACGGGGTTGTTGCACCCGCCGCTCCGAAGAGCGTGTTCGCGATGCAGCTGACCATCGTCAGAATACCGGCAGTGTGGATCATCGCCTTCTCGAGCGCGCTGGTCTATATTACACGCTACGCCATCAACAGCTGGGGCATCCTCTATCTTCAGGAAGCGCGCGGCTATTCGCTGGTCGCGGCAGGCGCGATGCTGACCGTCAGCACCATTGCAGGAATCGTCGGCGCGGTCGCCTTCGGCTTCATATCTGACAAATTTTTCGCCGCGCGCCGCCCGCCGGTGAACCTCCTGTTCGGCGTGGTGGAGATCACCGGCCTCGTGCTGTTCTTCTACGGACCCACGGGAATGATGTGGACGGCACTGTCGATGCTGTTGTTCGGGCTGGGCATGACCGGGCTCGTCGCCTCAGTCGGCGGCCTGTTCGCCATCGACATCTGCCCGAAACGCGTGGCGGGTGCCGCGCTGGGGATGGTCGGCGTATTCAGCTACCTCGGTGCCGCGATCCAGGAGCGGGTCTCGGGCATGCTGATCAACAACGGCATGACGTTGGTGAACGGCGTGCGCCATTATGACTTCACCACCGTGATCTGGTTCTGGATCGGCGCGTCGGTCGTGTCGCTGATCCTGGCATCGACGCTGTGGAACACGCGACTGCGCGATTGAGGGAATCCCGGTGCGACGTCAGATATTGATGCTCGTCGGGATGAGGCTCGGCTGAAGGTAGGGGTAGGGCCGCCGCCGTTCGGCGTTGCGCGCGGCGATGACCGTCTCGACATTTGCCAGATGCGCCTGGAACGCGGGCAGCGGGCCTTCCGGCGCGGTCACGCGCGGGTCCTGGAACCAGGGCGCATAGGGATAGTCGGTGCTGCGATAGTCGCCGAGCGGTCGGTAGTGCAGCGATCCCAGCAGTTCGAGCACGTTCAATTGCTCGAGCGCCAGCGCCATCGGCGGCATCATCGCCAGCCAGCCGGGCTTGTCCTGTCCGGCCTGCGACGGCGGCGCACTTTGCCAACCCGCGCCCGTGACTGCCGGCGCAAAGGCCATGACATCCTTCTGCGGAAAATTGACGGCGGCGTGCTGCGCGCTCGCGGTGAACAGGATCATCGTGCAGGCATCGACAAGGCCTGCGCGGCTGGCGATCGGACCGAAACCGGACAGCTTCGCTTCGGTGGCAAGGCAGGTTGCCCAGGCCGCGAGCTCGGTGTCGCCCGTCACATCGGCATCGCTGACATAGTAAAGGTCGACATAGCCGTGCGCCCAGTCATGGATCGCCTCCCACACCAGCAGCGCATCGTCGCGATAGGGAAAATCGGTCAGGGCCGATCCGGGCCCGACCCCGCGCGTCGCCAGATCGTGGGGCAGCATTTTAGCGGTGAAATCGAACGTTAGCCGCGCCGCCACCGCCAGCCCTTGGGTCGATTGGATCGTCCCGGCAAAAATATGGTCGATCGGTCCGTCCGGCGCGATCAGCGAGGTTGCCGCCGCTTCGTTGATGAACAGCGTGCCCTCGAAATGCGGCACAAGCAGCGCCCAGATCGGATGCACCGTGGCGAGGTGACGATGTGTCGCCATCGCCACCGCTTCGACGACCAGATGGGTGCGCCCGAGATGCGCAACCAGTTCATGATAGTTGCCGTCGGCAATCTGGACGATCAGCTTAGCCATTTCCCAGCCCCATTGATCGGCGGCGACGACCGAAGGCGCGAAAATGGGCCATTCGTCCGCGTCCTGCCCGCACTGGATGGCGACAGGCACGAGGCTGGCTCCGCCCGGCGGGACCGCGAACAGGGCGATCGGTTGCCAGACATATTTGGCGAGCCCACCCCAGCTGCCGGGATCGAGTGCGCCGAGCACGCGGTAATCGAGCTTGAAGAGCCGCCCTTCCGCCAGTGCTGCGGCCAGCGTGTCGCCATTTACGATGGCGGCATAGCGTTCCGACGTAAGCGGGAAATTTGCTGGCAGAGCGGGGCCGACCGCCTCGATCAGCATCGCATTGGGACCGGCAACGCGCAGCGCTGCAAACTCGGCGTCGTCCTGAAATGTCCAGGCGATGCCGGGTACCGGCAATGTGTCGAACAGCGCGCGATACGCCTCGAGCGTAGGCGCGGTGCCGCTGCCGAGGCCGGCGGCGTCGTCGATTTTCATCAGCTCTTCCAGCCGCGCCTTATGGGCACGCAAAGCGGCGATCTTCATGTCGCGGTCGGCACGCGCGACCATGGCTTCGAGATCGCTGACGAGATGACCGAACAGGCTTTCATGCGCCACCTGTTGCGGCGCGACCAGCAGGGCAGCCGAGGCCTCGATCGCATCGCATTCCGCCAGCTCGGCCTCGAACTTGGCGCGCGGCGTGTCGATCTCGCCGCGGTCCACACCGCCGAGTTTTACCGCCAGCGCATTGCGGACGATCCCGAGCGCGATGTCGATCAGCAGCCCCCACCAGGCCAAGGCCGGCAGATTATCGGCAGGCACCGCAGCGGCGAGCGGCACACCCGGGAGCGTCGGAACTTCGGTATCCCAAATATAGGACGTGCGGCTGGCGGCAAGCTGCGCCGCGCGCGCGGCCTGCTGGGCGGGTGTGTCCATTTGCGGCAGGGTCGGCGCAACCGGCGGCATCGGCGCCATCAGCAAGGCCGCGTGCGGCGCGATCGGTGACTGCATGGTCATGGGTGCACTCCTCTGTCCGTGGAAGCCCGGCATCGTAGAGTGCAACGGTTAACTATCCGTCAGTCCGCAAATACTCGTCAGCTTGTCGTGCAGTCGAGTATTGATGTGCGAACAACAAGATTGTTAACGCGTGTTTTACACTCTGGCCCTAGTCGACAGCATCATGATCGGGTCAATTTCCAGCCTGCGCGAGCAGTTCATGCCGTCTATCCCGGAGGCGATCCGGGACGATTTCACGATGTTGCGCGCGCAACGCGTCGAGACGCAGACGCCGATGATGTACCTGATGCTGCTTGCCACGACGCCGACGGCGGCATGGGCGGGCGCGGCAGACGTGCACTGGGGCGTACGCTACGGCTTGCCCGCGCTGCTCGCGCTGTGCTGCGTGCTGGGCATGATCGAAAACCGGCAGAGCCGCCAACGACCGATGAGCCTGCGCCGCGCCCGGCTTACAGTCAAAAAGACCAGCCGCGTTTCCGGGTGGGTCGCCCTGATGTGCAGCCTGTGGTGCGTCGTCAACTGGCTGGGTTCGGCACCCGAAAACCATGCTAGCTTCGCCATGATCCTGACAATGGGATCGCTCGCAACGGCCTATTGCCTGTCATCGATCCGCCTTGCCGCGATTCTCAATCTGGCCATTGGGGTGGTTCCGATCTCCGCGCTGATGCTGTCGTCGGGCCGCCCGACCGAAATGGCGGCGGCGACCAGCCTCATCCTCGCCACCGCGATCCTGATCCGGTTCATTCTGCAAAGCCACGCAATGCTGGTCGATCTCCTGCAATTGCAGAAGCAGACCCGCGACCTTGCGTATACCGACCCGTTGACGGGCCTGGCCAATCGTCGCGCGCTCGACGAACGGATCGCGCACCTCTTGCAACCTTCGGATAAAGCGCTGCCGTTCAAGCTGGTGTTGCTGGACCTCGACGGGTTCAAGCCGGTCAACGACCGTTTCGGCCATGCCTTTGGCGACAAGCTGCTGCGCTCGGTCGCAGACCGGCTGCGCGATACGATCGGTGACGAAGGCCTTGTCATGCGCCAGGGCGGCGACGAGTTCGCCGTACTGCTGCCCCCGCAATCATCGCTGATGGAAGCCCCGATTGCCGACCGGATCCTGATCTCGCTTGTCCGTCCGCATATGATCAACGGCCACCCGGTCAACGTCAGCGCAAGTGTCGGTGTGGCGCAATGGCCGGATAATGGCACGAGCGCTGACGAGCTGTTCGAATTCGCCGACAAGGCGCTGTATCAGGTCAAGGCCGAGGTCAGGGCATCGACATCGCATGCTGATAGGGCTGCCGACACCGCCGCGGCATCTGCCTGAAGGCGCGTTTCGCTAACTGGCTGGGGCGGCAGGATACACCACAGTGAGTTATCATTCTGAAAAAGCTATGTTTTATCTTCTGCCTGCCGTGGCGAGACCAACAATGAGACCAACAATGGGACCAACAAAGGTGCGGGATGCGATGGGACGACAGTGTTCAAGCGCTGAAAGGATCAATGCGTGATTTGCACGCCCGCTATGCGCCCCCATTCCGGTCATTGAATTGCTTGCTCCGAGCGGCCGGAAGCGGACTCGACCGATGTCGAATGTCTAGAGCTTCTCCTTTCCAGCTCGGCGGGCTGCTTCGATGCCCGTCGGTCAGCGCCCTTTTCGGCCGCTCAGAATGTTCGATTTCGCGTGTACACAAGTTAATCGATCCTCAAACGTCGTCGCTCGTCGGCATGACGCGCGAGCGCGAGGAAACGAAAGCCTGCGTGCATGAACTTGCCAAGCGGCATTGCCACCAGCAATGCACCGATGCTGGCCAAATGCATGATGAGCGCTGGCGTCAGGGTAGCGGTTCCGTGTGCCAGTCGGTTCGCGAGTCCTGTTGCGGCCGCGATCAGCAGCAGGATTAGAAGCGACCGGTCGAATGCGCGGGTAGTCGGGCTGGAAACGGAATCGCCTTCGATGCGCTTCAGCCAGATCAGGCCGGTGGTGCCGGCGATCATGGCGATGCCGCCGACAGTACCCAACAAGCCAGGGACGCTGATCCAGGGATAAGGTGCCGGCCAGTGAAGCAGGTGGTCGTAGATTGCGCCGAGGGATGTCGCCGCAAAGCAGGCGGCGAAGCCCCACGCCATCAGGTGATGATACAGGCGCCGCTTGTAGCTGAAGCTTTCGCCGGTGTCGTTGCAGCCGACACCTCCGCCGCCGAGATAGCGAAGGGTGGCAGCATCGCCGGCGGCGCGCCACCAGCTCCGTAGCGATGGTCCGAAATGATCCGCTGGACCCGCAAATGCCCGATAGCGGAGCAAGCCAATGGTCAGCCCGGTCAGGGCAAAGCCCGCTGCGGTCAACCCGAAGGCGATCATCGCCTCGCGGCCCATCACTGCGTAAAATCCCCGCCCTCCCGGATCGCCGCCGAGCAGTCGTCGATACAGTTCGACCAGAGCGACCATCATGCCGAGCAGCAGCGCCGTTGCCAATTGTGGGCGGTCCACCAGAAGGCGAGTTCCGGGCGCCGCTCTCGCATAGCTCTCGATCCGCACTTCGCTCATGGTCTTGGGAATGTTGATCCCGAATTCGTGCGGCGGCGCGTACTGGCAGGCGTAAAGACAATCGCGGCAGCCGTGGCACAGGTTGGCGAGGTGAATGAGGTCCGCGTCGGCAAACTCGCGGCGCAGCGTCATCGCCGGGAAAACGGCGCAATAACCCTCGCAATAGCGGCAGGCGTTGCAGATTTGCAGCGCGCGGCGCGCTTCGGCCAATGCGGCCTCGCCCTTCGATCCGGTCAGGGCGACAAGGTCAGGTCCGTGCATGGCGGGCCGCCTCCTGTCCGGCGATCCGCCCGAAGACGCTTCCGATCGCCATGCCGAACCCAGCGAGATAGCCTTGGCCAAGGATAGAGCCGGCCATGATCTCCCCGGCTGCGTAAAGATTGTCGACCGGTTGATCTGTTGCGTCTTGCACGCGGGCGTGCCGGTCGACCTTCACGCCGAGGTAGGTGAACGTGATCCCCGGCCGCAACGGGTAGGCAATAAAGGGCGGCGTGGCGATCGGCGCGGCCCAGTTGCTCTTGGGCGGCGACAGGCCGACGGTCGCGCAGCCATCGAGGCCGGCCGCGTCAAAGCCTGACTTCGGGCAGGCGGCGTTGAACGACCCGACGATCTTTGCGAGCGCTGGAGCATCGAGCCCCAGGCGCTCGGCGAGCCCCTCGAGCGTGTCCGCCTCGATCGCCGGATAGCAGGAGGGCATGAACAGCGCCGTTGCAGGTTTGTCACAGATTACCCAAGCGCACTGCCCGGGCTGCTCGGCGATCAGCCTCCCCCAGATTGCATAGCGCTTGGGCCAGATATCCTCGCCTTCGTCATGGAACCGTTCGGCCCGGACGTTCACCACGATTCCGAAGGGAATGGCATCGAGCCGCGTAACGATGCCACCGTCGAACTGCGGCGCGCGCGCATCGACGGCGACGGCATGGCATTGCGTGGGAT
This sequence comes from Sphingomonas sp. SUN039, assembly GCF_024758725.1. Taxonomy (NCBI): domain Bacteria; kingdom Pseudomonadati; phylum Pseudomonadota; class Alphaproteobacteria; order Sphingomonadales; family Sphingomonadaceae; genus Sphingomonas; species Sphingomonas sp. SUN039. The sequence continues at coordinate 2,194,044 of NZ_CP096972.1, forward strand.
CGCCGACCGTGGCGACTCCCTGCTCGATCAGATTCCGCAGCACCTTGCCCTGCGCATAGGGCGTGCCCCGCACGGCGAAGTTGGCGGCGGCGTCGCCCCATGCCTCGCCAAGCCATTCGAGATTGGCCTGAAATCCGCCCGACGCGGCAACGACCGCTTTGGGTATTAGCGACTTGTGCTCTCCCTCTGACTGGAATTCGACAAAGCCGATGCGCTGGTCGCGAAGTACGACGCTTTGCACTTCCGCATCATAACGTATTGCGATCCCCATCCGCTCAGCGGTCGCATAGAGCGCGTTCACGAGCGCCTTGCCGCCACCAAGGAAGAAGGCATTGGTGCGCGACAGATTCAGCGTCCCCGACAGGGCCCGTTGAAAATGGACGCCATGCGAGCGCAGGAACTGGAAGGCTTCAGTGCTTTGCTCGATAACGAGCGTGGCAAGCCCTGTATCGGTCCGGCCGCCGGTTACCTTTAGCAGGTCGTCGAAATACTCGGACGCCTCATACTGTCCGAGAAGTGGCGCCTGAGGCGTCGTATGCATGACGCGGATGTTGCGCGTATGCCGGGAATTGCCGGCTCGCATGTGTCGCGGGGCGCTCTCCAGGATCATGACCGACGCCCCCGCTGCACGTGCACTGATCGCAGCGCACAGCGCGGCATTGCCGCCGCCGATCACGAGAACGTCCGGCATGGCGACGTTACCGGGGATCGATGGGTTCGAGGCCGGTGGCCGCAACCTGGCGGGCCACCTGCCGCGAGGTCAGGAATCTGAGCAGACGGTCGCTTGCCGGATTACCGGCCCCTCGCAATGTCTTGGCGAGCGTGAAGACCGTGACTTTCTGATATGCGTCCGGAATCGGCCCGACAACGACTATCCCCTGAATCGGTAGTAATTCACTCATTTGCTGAAAGCCGATCGCGACCTCGCCGCGCGCGACCACCGAGCCGACGCGTTCGCTCAGGATCCGCTTGGACTTGGGGAGCAGCGCAGCCGCCAGACCCAGTCGGGGCCAGAGCGTAGTTGACAGATAGGTGCCGCTGGCGCTGGCCGAATAGCCGATCGAAGGCGCGTTCAGCATGACCGCGACAAATTTGTCCGGGGTGGAAATGTCAGGGACCGGCGCGCCGACGCGTACCGCCATGCCGATCCGCGATCGGACCAGATCGCGGTCGGTCCCAGCCTGCACGAGCGCCTGTTGCTGCAGCAGTGCAAGGCCTTGGCGCGACAGGACGACCACATCCGCAGGTTCGCCGCGCTTCAGCCGTTCGGGAATCGAATCCGCTGCGCCGCCAGCCGAACTGCCATGGATGATCGTGATGTGGAGGCCGGATTGGCGCTCGAAATCGGGTGCAAGCCGGTCGAGCGCTTCGGCATAGCCGCCGGACGTCATCACCGCCAGATCGGCGCGGTGCGGCGCGAGCTGCGGTGTCCGGATTGTCGATGCACAACTTTGCAACCAGATCGCAGCTGCAAAAAGTCCAAGAGCCGTTCTGCGGTTCACATTGCCTTCCCCAAGTGGTCTGGCTACCTACTGACCGCAGACAGTGTCCGCGACAATCCGACGGATGACTTAGCGGGCCGGACGGGGACAAATCATAGGGGAGGGCAGTGTTTGAGGCTCGTGGTCGGGCGAGTTCTTGTACTTTTGTCATCATTGGTGATGGCTATGCTCGGTCACGCCCCGGCTTCGGCCCAGACGCCGCTCGATCGATTGGTGATTATCGTTCCTGGCTCGGCGGGCGGCGGATTCGACAATACCGCCCAAGCACTGGCCAGGGCCTTGCGCAGTGAGGGGTTGGCAAAGCGAGTCGAGATTCGTCGCTCCCCCGGCGCCGGTGGCCTGATCGCGCTGGCCCAGTTCGATGCCGCGCCTGCGCCAGACGTGCCCGCCATCTTTATCGGCGGGTCGAGCATCGTCGGCGCAGCGACCGAGAACCGATCGATCGTAACGCTGAGGAATGTCACCGCCATTTGCCAGCTGAATCAGATTTCGCTGGTGGTCGCGGTGCGATCGGACAGCCCCGTCCGATCATTCTCCGATTTGATCGAGCTGATGCGAACGTCGGAAGATCGCTTCGAATGGGTCGGGGGTTCGTTGGGTAGTCCCGACGAAATGCTGTTGCTGGCAATTGCCAGAAAGCTCGACCTTCCGCGCGAGCGATTCAACTTCATCGCCGTTCCGGGTGGTGGCGATGCCATTTCCGAACGGTTGCTGGCCGGACACCATCTTGCCGCCGTCAGCAGCTATGAGGAGGTCGACGAGTCCCCGCTGAAGTCGACGCTGCGTATGCTGACCGTTTCCGGTGCGCACCGCATCCCTGGTGTCGACGTCCCCACGATTCGCGAGGCAGGCATCGACCTGACCTTTTCGGACTGGAAGGGTGTCTTTATATCCCGAAAAGCATCGGCGGATCAGGTGCTGACAGTTCGCGACATCATGCGCCGCGTCCTGGCCAGTCCCAGCTGGACACGCGAATCCAGCAAACACGGCTGGAATGCACCGCAGTCGAGCCCGCAGGACTTTCCGGAATTCATTATTCAACAGGAGCGGCAAATATCCCGTCTCGTGACATCGGATGCTGCCAACCGGGAACCCGATTCCTATTATCGAAACCTCCTTGATCGACCCTGGCGGTACGCAGTCGTAGCGCTGGTCGCTGCCGCACTGTTCGCCGGCATCGTGGTTTGGCAGCGACTTGCCACCCGGCGAAGTGAAAGCGAACTGCGCGAAGCCAGACAGGCACTTGAAACGGTCTGCGCCCAAATCGAATCCGACGCGTCGTCCGAACGCTCCGCCATCGCCCGACAACTTGACACCTGGGGCCTTTCGAGTGCGGAAATCGAGATCGCATGGATGATCCTCAAGGGGCTGCAGTTCAAGGAGATCGCCGGGGCACGCGGCACAAGCGAAAGGACCGTGCGCCAGCAGGCTCAGGACATCTACGCAAAGTCGGGTCTCGCGAGCCGCGCTGAATTTTCAGCGTTTTTCCTCGAAGATCTGAAATTCTGACCAGTTCCGCGCGCGCGGTTTGAACCAGCTATACGTCATTTGGCGGATGACGGATCACGACATTTCCTACGGCTACGCCATCTGACGGATTGGCTTGGGCGCGACTTCACCGGAGCCTGCCCGCTCGAAAGTCGGTCCGAGGAACGGATACCGAGATTTTGGAAAAGTCGGCCGGGCAAACCGGCGCATGGGAGGGATAGAATGGCCTGCAATCGCAACCTTTTGCTGCGGTGTTCCGCAAGTGTCCTCGCCGTCTCGCTTTCGTCGGGAGCGTTCGCCCAAGCGACGGACCAGACCGCTACGGGTAAGAATGCAGCGACCGAGACGGAGATCGTGGTCACCGGCTCGCTTATCCGCAGCAGGGATTTCAATTCGGTCTCTCCCGTTCAGACCGTCGATTCCGCCGTGATCGCCAACACCGGGGCGGTTTCAGTGCAGGATATTTTCAAGGGTCTGACGGCCAATGCGGGTTCGCAACAAGCCAACGAACAAAATGCCCTGCAGGGGCTTTCCCAGTTCTCGCTGCGCGGACTTGGAGTGGGTTCGACGCTTACCCTTGTGAACGGACGTCGCGCCGGGCTTTCCCCGATTACGGACGGCACCGGTCAGCTGTTCACGGATTCCAATGCTTTTCCGGTCAACGCCATCGAACGGGTCGAAGTCCTGACGGACGGCGCGTCGGCAACCTACGGCTCCGAGGCGGTCGCCGGTGTCGTGAACGTCATCACCCGCAAGAATTTCGAAGGTTTGGAGCTGACGGCCGATGCGCGCACATCGGTCGTGGATGCCTATCAAGCGGGTCTGGCGTTCGGACATAGGTTCGATCGGGGTCGGGTCTCGATATTTGCCAATTGGCGAAAGCAGTCGGGCGCTTTCCGAAGCCAAATCCCGATCATCAAGCAGCTTGATTCGGCTAATGCTGCAGGCATCGGCGCGCTCTACATCTCCGGTACCAGTGCTCCGGGACGTATCAGCCGGGCGGTGCCTTCGGGCACGACCTATGTACTCGGCACGACGCTTGCGGACCCCGACTGCGTTGCCGGGGGCGGCATCCTTACGGCTGCAACGACCTGTTCCTATCCCTTCATCGACCAACGGCGGGTCATTCCGAAAGAACAGCGCATCCAGCTGCTGGCGCAGTTCGACTATGAGTTGACCGATGCCTTGAAGGTGTTCGGCGAGATCAGCTACTCGCGCAACGAAATCCGGGATGCAATCGGCGGCACTGTGCTCAACAAGACGCAGGTCGCCGGCGGGTTCCTCGTTCCTGCATCGCATCCGTTCAATTACTTTGTGGCCAACGGTGCAACAGGCCTGCGCTATGCGGGACCCGCCGAATTCGCCGCCAATCCGACGCTTCAGGCCGTCCCCGTGATTTTTCGCGGTCGGCCGATCGGTGCCGCCGGCGATGGCGCCGCCGCCCCTGACCTCGTTACCACTTTCAACAATCTGCGCTTGGTCGGCGGTTTCGACTACGACCTGGGCAAGGGCCTGATCCTGAGCGGCAGCTACACATACGCCGAGAACAGCTACCGGCGGTCGCAACCGCACGATTTCGATTCCGGACTGTTCCAGCAAGCGCTGCTTAACGGCACGTTCAATCCGTTCGGCACAGCAATCAGCAATCCCACCCTCGTCGGCAGGGATGGCCGGTCGCTGGCGGCGAACACCGAAGCAGCGCTCGGAACGTTCAGTTTCACGATCAATGACACGGGCAAGACCGTTCAGCAGACAGCAGAGCTGATCCTGAGCGGCGACTCCGGAATCAACTTGCCGGGCGGCCAAATCTCCTTTGCGCTCGGCGGACAGTTCCGTTCGGTCGGGTTCGAAAACATTCCCGACGGGCGCCGTCAGTCCGGTGCCAACGGACGGGATGAGATCGAGCCGGCAATTCCGTTCACCACCCAGAAGGTCTTCGCCGCGTTCGGCGAAATCGCACTGCCGGTTCTGGATCGCTTCAACATCTCCGCCGCCCTCCGCTATGAAAATTATGGCAGCAAGGGCGGGTCGACGGTGGATCCAAAAGTGTCAGGCAAATTCGATCTGACCGACTTCCTCTCGATCCGGGGGTCCTACGGTACTTCGTTCCAGGCGCCGTCGATCCGTCAAGTTGCTGGCACCGTCAGCAATTCGAGCGTGAACGATCCGCCAAACGCGGGCTCTTTCAACGTCACGGTCTTTACCAGCGGGTCCGCGAATCTGAAGTCGCAAACGGCATCGAACCTCAATCTGGGCCTCGTCCTGAACACCCGGTTCGGTTTGAAAATGTCGGTCGACTATTTCACCTATAACTACAAGAACCTGATTCTCCCTGAGGGCGATCCGCAGTTCATCGTCGATGAGGTTCGAGCTGGCCGCCTGCCCGCCAGCCGGGTCGTTCGCGACGGAGCGGGACAGCTGCGCCAAGTGTTCACGCAATTCCTCAACCGGGGCGATGCCAGCGCGTCAGGCATCGACATCAACCTTCGCTATTCGCCGAAATGGTTCGCCAGCACCGACGTTACGTTCGATGCCACGTCGACGATCATCACCCGTTTCCGGTCAACCGACTTCGCGGGCCTCGACGGTAGCGGCGATCTCAAGGGTAGTCGCAACTTTGCCAATGCTTTCGGGTCGGTTCCCGATTTCAAGGTCAACGCCGGCGTGACGGTCCAGCACGGTCTGCACAGCGTTAACGTATCGGGTCGGTACATCGGCGCGTATATCGACGATCAGACGAAGTTGCCCATCAACTCGCAGCTGACCATCGATGCGCGCTACACCCTTTCGCTGGACAAGTTCCTCGGTGGTGAGGGAACATCGCTGACAGTCGGGGCGATCAATCTGTTCAACGTGAACCCACCGGCGCTTACCGTGCGGCCGGGATATGACAACGAGGTGCACGATATTCGCGGGCGCCAGCTGTACGTCAGTCTCAAGCACAAGTTCTGAAGACAACAGGGCGGCGGGGCAACGGGGCCCCGCGCCGCCCGCAACGGCACCATTTTTATCGCGGAGCATGCGAGAATGACTGAACAGGCCATTGGTCGGGAACGGGCGGCTTGGAAATCCATCGCAATCGTGGCGAGCGGCAATTTCCTCGAAATGTACGATTTCATGGTGTTCGGCTTCTATGCGGCGATCATCAGCAAGGTCTTCTTCGCCTCGGGCGATGCCTATGGCGCGCTGATGCTTACGCTCATGACCTTCGGCGCCGGGTTTCTCATGCGTCCGGTCGGCGCCTTGCTGCTTGGTTCGTACCTCGATCGAAAGGGCCGGCGCGTTGGGTTGCTTGTGGCGCTCTCGATGATGGCGGTGGGGACGTTCCTGATCGCGGTCACGCCGGGCTATGCCGCGATCGGTCTCGCGGCACCGCTGCTCGTGCTGTTCGGGCGGCTCGTGCAGGGCCTCTCCGCGGGCGTCGAGCTTGGCGGCGTGTCGGTCTATCTGGCCGAAATCGCAAAGCCCGGTCGCAAGGGATTCTATGTCGCGTGGCAATCCGCCAGCCAGCAGGTCGCGGTGATCTTCGCGGCCGCACTTGGGTATCTGCTCACCAGCATTTTGTCGCCGGCAGAAATGCAGAATTGGGGCTGGCGCGTACCGTTTCTGGTCGGCTGTGCAATCATTCCGCTGCTGTTGTTCATGCGTAGTAAATTGCAAGAGACGCCCGAATTCGAAGCCCTACCCCATCAGCCAACTTTTGGCGAAGTGATGGCCGGGGTTCGCTCGGCATGGTCGCGCGTGCTGCTCGGCATGATGTTAGTGGTCATGACCACAGTATCGTTCTACCTGATCACCAACTATACGCCCACCTTTGGGACCAGAGAGCTCAAGCTTTCGGATGAAAGCGCTTTCCTCGTCACGCTTTGCGTTGGCCTCACCAACTTCATCGTCCTGCCGGTGATGGGCGGCGTGTCCGACCGGATCGGTCGTAAACCGCTCCTGATCGGGGCAACTGTGCTCGCGCTGCTGACCGCCTATCCTGCAATGACCTGGCTCGTTTCGGCCCCCAGCTTTGAACGGCTGCTCATCGTCGAATTGTGGCTGGCGGTGCTCTACGCGTCGTACAATGGTGCGATGATCGTATTCCTGACCGAAGTCATGCCGCAGCGGATCCGCACGACCAGCTTCTCGCTTGCCTATAGCCTCGCCACGACGCTTGGCGGCTTTACGCCCGCAATCTGCACCTATCTGATCCATGTAACCGACAACAAGGCGGCCCCGGGACTCTGGTTGTCCGTCGCCGCAGTGGCGGGTCTCGTCGCAACGCTGCTGCTCACACGTCTGCATCGTTCGTCGGCAAGGGCGGACGATCTGCGCATGCCCGCGCCGTCGACGCTGTAGGTATCCGCTGACGTGGCGGATGGCGTAGCGACGTTGGACGATCGATCGTCGGTCGAACGCCGTGCCATGCGCAAGGTCTCGTGGCGGCTCATGCCGTTCCTGATCCTTTGCTACCTGATCGCCTATATTGACCGGACCAATATCGGTTTTGCCTCGCTGACCATGAACGCGGACATCGGCCTGAGTTCGGCGGCATTCGGGCTTGGCGGCAGCCTCTTTTTCGTTGCCTATGTCCTGTTCGAAGTGCCCAGCAATCTCGCCCAGCAGCGCTTCGGCGCCCGGCGCTGGATCGCCCGGATTATGGTGAGCTGGGGCCTTGTCGGGCTGGCGATGGCTTTCACGGCCGGGCCTTTCTCATTCTACCTCCTGCGGTTCCTGCTCGGCACGGCGGAGGCCGGGTTCTTTCCGGGCGCGGTGCTGTTCATCGCCCAATGGTTCCCGCGCGCCCACCGTGCCAGCATGGTCGCGTTTTTCATGATCGCCATTCCGTTGTCGAATGTGCTCGGCTCGCCATTGGCGGCGCTGCTGCTCTCGCTCAACGGGGCGGCTGGCCTGGCCGGCTGGCAGTGGCTGTTCATCGTCGAAGCAATCCCCGCAATCGGGCTCGGATTGATCGCCCTGCTCGTGCTGAGCGACGGTCCGGACCGGGCCGGGTGGCTTTCGGTCGACGAGCGCGATTGGCTGATCGGAAGATTGGCCGCGGAACGCCAGGACCCTTCGGAGCGGCATGGCTCGATCGTGACCATGCTGAAAACGCGGCAAGTGTGGTTCCTGACACTGATCTATTGCGGCAGCTCGGCGACCAGCAATGCCTTATCGCTCTGGCAGCCGCAGATCATCAAGTCGTTCGGCCTGTCGATCTGGGAAGCAGCCTTGCTCAACATGATCCCGTTCGGGGTCGCCGCACTGTTTATGCTTTATTGGGGCAGGCGGGCAGACCGGAACGGAGAGCGGTTCTGGGCCACCGCGCTGCCCCTGCTGCTGACTGCGGCGTCGCTCATTGCCACCTTGCTGACCGGTTCGCTTGCCTTCACGATGGTTCTGCTCACACTCGCACTGGTTGGCAATTACGCGATCAAGGGACCGTTTTGGGCCCTGGCGGCAGAGATTTTGCCCGCCGGAGCTGCCGCTGCCGGTTTAGCTGCCATCAATGCCTTGGCGCACCTTGGTACGGCGGGCGCGATTGCCGCAGTGGGCAACATCCATGAAATGACCGGCAGTTATCCTATGGCTCTCATTCCGCTCGGTCTAATGACTCTGCTCGGTGCTTTGATCACAATTTCGTTAAGTCGGGTGTCCCACATCAATCCTGGATGACTGGTTGCTGATACGACCTTCCGGTGAGCGGCTTTCGGCATTCATCAGGTTTGGCACGCGCTCGATGGATCATGCTACGGCATTGCTGACGTGCACTGCGGCCAGAATCTGCACTGTGCAGTTGTCGCTCGGGCGCTCGAACGTCGTGAGCGCAATCACGCTCGTCGGCTAACCGAGCCTCGAGCCGTTTGGCTCCTCTAGGACGAGGCGCTCTTCGGCCAAGCGTCAATCGACGCCTTCAGCCCCGACCCACATCATAGTTCGGCGAACGACTGTTGCAACGGCGGAAGCAAGAGCCGACCGTTTTGGGCAATTTAGTGTCCGGCTACCCGACCGATCCGTCAAATAGCCGCCAGTCCGCTGTCGACCCCATATCGGCGTTTTAGAGTTCAGCAAACTCTCGATGAACGGACGACCGCTTTTAGGATTGAAGTGGCGCTAGGCGAACGACCGCAATGTTCGCGCAAATCGACCGCGATGATGTCTGCACCGTACTCAAACGTCAGGCAACGACTGCCGCGCAATCCCCCAGGCACTGAGCGATTTCGACGCCGCGCGTTTCAGCAGTTCGGACTGATCGCCCACGTGCCATTTGCCAGCCGTATCGATGTCTTCGAGTTCGGCCCAGGTAACCGGCACAGCGACGGGCGCGCCACTGCGCGCCCGTGCCGAATAGGGCATGACGGCGGTTGCTCCACGCTGATTGCGCAGCCAGTCGATGAAGATCTTGCCCTTACGTTTGGCCTTGCTCATCGTTGCGGTGAAGCGGTCCGGCTCCGCCTGTGACATCGCCTGCGCAAAGCGGTCGGCAAAATCCTTGACAGCTGGCCATTCGGCTTGCGGCGTCAGTGGCACGACGACATGCACGCCCTTTCCACCCGACAACATGGCAAAGCTGACCAGACCGATTTCGGCGAGGTGGTCCTTCAGATCGACAGCAGCCTTTTTGACATGGTCGAATCCGAGCCCTTCGTCGGGATCGAGATCGAAGACCAGCCGGTCGGGCTTTTCGACATTTCCGACAGAAGAGCCCCAGCCGTGGAACTCGATGCTGCCCATCTGTACGCATTGCACCAGCCCGTCGGCGTCGCTGACATGGAGATAGGGTTCGACCGACCCGTCCTTTTCTTTGATCTTCACCTGCTTGACGTGTGCGCCGAAGGACCCGGCATCATGCTTCTGAAAAAAGCATTGCTTGCCGCGCCCCTGCGGACAGCGAACGAGGCTGATCGGTCGGTTGGCGGTGAACGGCAGCATGACCGGGGCCATAGTCTCGTAAAAGGCGGCCAGATCGCCTTTGGTCACTGCAGAATCGTCAAAGATCAGCCGATCGGGGTGCGTGATCGGGATCGCGCTTTTCATTGCGGGCGGGGAATTCGCAATATCCTCGACGACCTCGCGGGCAACCTTGTCACCGCGCAAACCGAGGAAGCTGGAATGGCGCAGGACGCCGTCAGCTGTGGTTTCGGCAAAAGCGATTTCGGCGACCAGTTCGGGCTTCACCCAATGCGCGCCCCGAATGGCATCGCGCGGTGCCTCAACCGTCGGCGGCTTGCGCTCGATCCGTTCCAATTTTGCCAACAGGTCGGCCATCGAGGATTGCGAGAAGCCGGTCCCGACCTTTCCAGCGTAACGCAGTTTCTTACCCTCATGCAGGCCGAGCAAGAGCGAGCGGAAGCCGCGCGATGTATTGCTTTCGATCCAACCGACAATGACGAATTCCTGGCGCCGCGTGCATTTGACTTTCAGCCATGATGGCGTGCGCTTGCCGAGATAGGGCGCATCGGCGCGCTTGCAGACGATCCCTTCATAGCCCTCCCGACACATGGTTTCGAACAGCTTTTCGCCCTCACCGACGATATGCTCGGCAAAACTGAGGCGGTCATTGTCATCGGGGATCAACGCGCGCAGACGATCCTTGCGCAGGACATTGGGCATTTTGACAAGCGTCTCGCCATCCAGTTCGAGCAGGTCGAAGGCGAACAACGTCATGTCGCCGGCGTTCGAAATGGCATCCTTCAGCGTCGAGAAATCCGGGCGACCGTTTTTGAACGCCACAATCTCACCATCGATCAATGCAGAGCCGACAGGAAGGGATGCGGCCGCCGCCGCAATACCGGCGAACTTGTCCGTCCAGTCGAGGCCGCTGCGGGTAAAGACACGCGCCTTTCCGCCGCCGACCGAAACCATTGCGCGATAGCCGTCATATTTGACTTCGCTGATCCAGCCCGTCCCTGTCGGAACGCTGTCGACCAGCGTGCAGAGCTGTGGCGCCGAGAACGGGGGCATCTTCGCAGCTTTGGTCGGGACGCGATTGGCCTGCTTCGATGTCAACACTGACTTTGCACGCTCTGGCGACGCGATGCGCGCCGCGGCCTCTCGCAATGCCGTCCACCGTGGCAATTCCTTTGCTTTCTGGCCGTCGGCGATCTGCTGCATCGTCCGGCCGGTCTTGACGCTCGTAACGGCACCCTCGACCAGATCGTCCGACCCGCCAGCGTGATCGTCAGCGATCTTGCGCAGCAACCAGTTGGTGTGCCGTTCCTGCCCGCGCGGCTTCAACCGGATCAGCAGCCATTCGCCTTTCATCCGTTCGCCATCGAGGACGAAGTGAAGGTGGCCTTGTTCCAGGTCTTTGGCCGACTTGCCCGCAATCGGTGCCCATGTGCCGTCATCCCACAGCATCACCGTGCCACCGCCATATTCGTCCTGAGGGATGGTGCCCTCGAAGTTCGAATAGGATAGCGGGTGATCCTCGGTCTGGACCGCCAGACGTTTGTCGTCGGGGTTGAGGCTGGGGCCGCGCGTCACTGCCCAGCTCTTCATCACGCCATCGACTTCGAGCCGCAAATCCCAGTGCAGCCGCGTGGCATCATGCTTTTGCACCATGAAGCGATTGCCGTAACCGGGTTCCAGCGCGCCCTTTGGTTCCTGGGTCTTGGTGAAGTCGCGCTTCGCATTATAGGTGGAGAGCGGATCGTCCTCGGCCATCACGCGCGCTTTTTCGCCGGAGGTTTGTTTGCCGGAGCCTTTGCGGCGGCAGGCTTTTCAATCGATTTTTTGAGAGCGGCCATCAGGTCGATGACATTCGATCCCGACCGTGCGCCGCCTTCGTCCTGATCCTCGATGATCTTCCGGTTCGACTTCGATTTCTTCTTGCGCTCGATCAGAGCCTTCAGGGCGTCGACATAGCGATCGTGGAATTTCGACGGATCGAAATCGCCGGTCTTTTTGTCGATGAGGGTTGTTGCCAGTTCGAGCAGATCGGCATCGGGTTTGGTGTCGGGAATATCGCGAAAATATCCCTGCGCCTTGTTGACCTCATCGGCGTAGCGCAGCGTTTCGAGCACCATCCCGCGTCCGCAGGGCTTCAGGCTGACGACGTATTCACGACCGCGCATCGCCAGCTGGCCGAGACCGACCTTCTTCGACTGGCGCAGCGCCTCACGCAAAACGATAAAGGCTTCTTCGGCAAGATCGTCGGCGGGAACGACGAAATAGGGACGCTCGTAATAGAGGACGTCGATCTCGTTGGCATCGACGAACTGGGTCAGCTCGAGCGTCTTCTTCGATTCCAGTTTGACCGCGTCGATTTCGTCCTGTTCAAGCAGGACATAATCGCCCTTGGCATATTCGAAGCCCTTAACGATTTCCTCGGTATCGACGGCCCCGAGGCCAGGCACGACCTTCTCGTACTTCACCCGCTTGCCGCTGGGTTCATGAACTTGGTGAAACGCGATTTGCGCACCCGATTTGGTCGCACTAAAAATCTCGACCGGGATCGAGACGAGGGCGAGCCTGATCTGTCCCTGCCAATAGGCGCGCGCGGTCATAAATCGGTCTCCATCTGTTACGAAACCGGTTCAATTCATGGAAACGCCAGACGTTCCGCCGCTTGAATCAAGCGAGCACATTGAGCCGCGGCTCGATCAATGACTGCTTTCCCACATCAGCACACCCTAAGCTGCCAATCGACTACCGACCCAAAAGCAGTTGCGAAATGACATTCACGTTTTTCGGCTCAGCTGACGACTGCCCGAGAATGGCTGGAATATTGGGATTCGAACTGACACTTTCACAACGATCGAATGCGTTACGAGTCCAACATCTTTTCACGCTGGACTTATATGCCCCTCTTCTCAACACGAGACCAACAAAAAGACCAACATTCTTGGGCATTGATCCGTCATTACGGCATAATATATCGAAAACAGATTCATATAGAAATGATAATAAGCTTAAATCCCAGCATTTGTGTTACTAAATTGCTAGATTTAGTTTTATAACTACTTGGCTGGGGCGGCAGGATTCGAACCTGCGAATGGCGGCATCAAAAGCCGCTGCCTTACCGCTTGGCGACGCCCCAGCACGACGGAACGCGGCCCTTAGCCAAGCCGCGCACGGTTGCAAAGGAGTAGGCGTTAATTCGGGCCGATCCGGTGCACCCAGCCGTGGGGATCGGCTTGTGTCCCGCGCTGGATCGCGACCAGCCGGTCCTTGAGCCGCTCGGTCAACTGGCCGGGTCCGCCCGCGCCGATGGTGAAATTGCCGTTCGCGCTCCGCACTTCCCCGATGCTGGTGACGACCGCCGCCGTGCCGCACGCAAATGCCTCGCGCAGATGGCCGCTGGCCGCATCGGCGCGCCACTGGTCGATGGCATAGGGCTCTTCGCGCACCGTCAGCCCCTCGTCGCGGGCAAGCATCATCAGCGAATCGCGGGTAATCCCCTCAAGGATCGTCCCCGACAGAGCGGGGGTGGCAATCGACCCGTCGTCGAACGCGAAGAACACATTCATCCCGCCGAGTTCCTCGACATAACGGCGCTCGACCGCGTCGAGGAACACGACCTGGTCGCATCCGTGCGCGGTGGCTTCGGCCATGGCGGGCAAGCTCGCGGCGTAATTGCCGCCGCATTTCGCCGCCCCCGTCCCGCCCGGCGCGGCGCGGGTGTACTGGTCAGAAACCCAGATCGAAATCGCCCGCGCCCCGCCCTTCCAGTAATTGCCCGACGGGCTGGCGATGACCAGATAGAGATACTCCGCCGAGGGCTTCACCCCCAGGAACACTTCGGACGCGAACATGAAGGGGCGCAAATAGATCGACGCGCCGTCGATGCTCGGCATCCAGTCGGCGTCCGCGCGCAGCAGCGCTTCGACCGATCCGACGAACATCTCCTCCGGCAATTCGGGCATGGCGAGGCGCGTTGCCGACCGGTTGAAGCGCGCCGCATTGGCGAACGGCCGGAACAGCGCGGTCGCGCCGTCGGGATGGCGATACGCCTTCATCCCCTCGAAGATTTCCTGCGCGTAATGGAGCACGGCGGTGGCGGGATCCATCGGGATGGGTCCGCGCGCTACAACTTTGGCATCGTGCCAGCCCTTGCCGTCGGCATAGCGGATCATCGCCATATGGTCGGTGAACACCCGCCCGAAACCGGGATCGGCAAGCAACGCCGCGCGGGCATCGGGCGTGACGCAATTCGGATTCGGCGCGAACGCAAAGTCGGACATCAGGCTCTCCGCAGGTCTTGCCTCGGCCTATCCAGACTGGCAGAACAGGTCAACATGGCTGGCCCAATTTCCCCGAACGCGATGTCGACGCCGCGTGCCTCGCCGCTGTTCCTGCGCGAACCCGAAATCCGGCGCGGCGTCGAACTGCTCTATTTCGGCTATTCGCACATGACGCGCAGTGCCGATGCGTTGCTGGCCGAACACGGGCTCGGCCGCGCGCACCAGCGGGCGCTGTACTTCATTGCGCGCCAGCCCGGCTTGACCGTGGGCGAATTGCTTCGGCTGCTCGCGATCACCAAACAGTCGCTGGGTCGCGTGCTGACCGAACTCACCACCCGCAATCTGGTCGCCACCGCCCCGGGCGAGACCGACCGGCGCCAGAAACTGCTGCGCCTGACCGACACGGGCGCCGCCCTCGAAATCGACCTGTTCGACCGGCTGCGCGAGCGGTTGTCGGCGGCCTATGGCCGCGCGGGGCAGGAAGCGGTGACCGGGTTCTGGCAAGTCCTCGAAGGCCTGATCCCGCCCGAAGACCGCGCGCTGGCGATGGAGTTGAGCCGGGGGGAGTGAGGGGGGCGGATCGTCCGGTTTTCATTCTTACCGTTCGGTTTGCAGACATTCCCAAGCACGTCACCCCGTGCTTGACACGGGGCTAGGCTTCTCTTGGTCTGCTCGGGTGTCGAACCACTGCTTAGCTGTGGCATTCAATATGTCTCGACGCTGCAACGTCACTAACCGACAACTTTGCAGTCGTTGGCAGACAGGGCCTCGCCACCTAAGAGCGGACGATGTCTGGGAGCAAAGTCGAGGCCGTCACCGACGGCATTTGGTGTCTGAATTCCCATTTTCTGTCGCTTGGCTGCAAGGGCAGCTTGCGCATGACGACGATCTCAACGTCGGAAGGGTTGATTCTGTATTCGCCAGTGCACCTTGACGATGCGCACGTTGTGCAAATCGGTGAGCTCGGGCGGGTATCGGTGATCGTAGCTCCCAATCTCTACCACCACCTGTTTCTTCGCGAATGCGCTACGACGTTCAGGCCCGCGCGAATTCTCCTGCCGCAAGGCCTTGCCGAGAAGATTGGTCCCATAGCGGGGTCGGAAGTTATCGACGGCCAAACCAGGATCGCTCCCGAGGCGGAAATCGAGCAATTCACTTTCGCGGGCCACCGGATTCGCGAAACGATCCTGTATCATAGATCATCAAAAACACTCGTCACGTCCGATCTTATCTATAATTATACGACGGACCAGTTCCCTTCAGAAAGGCTCTGGTTCAAAATGATCGGCTGTTATGGAAGCCCGAAGGTTGCCTTCTACCACCGCTTTTCGATCAAGGATAAATCTTCGGCTGTGGCACTCGTCGAGTGGGTACGGCTTAGGCAAGTTGACCGAATAATCATGAGCCACGGCCGAATCTTTGAGTCGCTCCAAGCTGGTGACGTATTTGTGGAAGCATGGAAGCGGATCGCCAAACTTTCCTGATCTGGTGCGAATTGATGTCGGCTATGGCCCGCCAAACGCTCAAAAGCTGCCGTTCCGGACTCCCCAACAAACCTGCCGTTGGTTTGCGAGGTTGGGTCGAATTCAATGCCCCACCAACTGCTTCCGCGGGTCGGCATCGACGGAAAGCCAACCCCCGTGTCAAGCACGGGGTGACGTGGCGGGGGTGTCCGCTCTCGGTTGGGCATATTATGTGCTCGAACGTCCGAAATCTGTTCGATAGCGGCTGATCATGCCCTCGACGGTTTGCGGCCATCGCATCTTGACAGGCAACTTCGTTCGCTATATGTTCTCGCCAAACCTTCGGCTCTTTCCACCGTCGATCGAAGCGCGGCTCCGGTGAAATGCGCGACCGAGCGGGAATACGCGCGCCGTTGATGTGTCCGCATGTCTCCTTCACGTCCCGCCTGACCCGTGCGGCGGGCGTTTCAGGTGTGACCTTTGTGACCTTTGGCGGAAATCGGTCGTTTTCGGCCTCAGCCGTTGCCCAATTCCCGGTTGCGCGCCTGTGCGGCCTTTAGCGCGGCGGCGACCAGCGCGTTTAGCGCGGCGCCCTCGTCGAGCACGTCCAGCCCGACCCGCGTCGAGCCGCCCTTGCTCGCCACGCGATCGGCCAGCACGCCGAGCGGTTCGGGCGACGCCTTGGCCAATGATGCCGCGCCCGCGACGGTGGCGCGGGCCAGTCGGTCGGCCATGTCGGGGGACAGGCCCATCGCCGCGCCGCCCTCGGCCAAGGCCTGGGCGAAGCGATAGACGAGCGCCGGACCCGATCCCGACAGCGCGGTGACGGCGTCGAACAGCCCCTCGTCATCGATCCATTCGACCAGCCCGAGCGGGGCCATCAGCGCGGTAATTCCCGCACGGTCTGCCCCCGGGGCATGCAGCGCGACCGCGCCCTCGCCGATCGCAACCGGCAGGTTCGGCATCACACGGACGACCCGATGTGCGTGCGGGAACGCCTCGACCAATTTCGCATGGCGCGTGCCCGCGAGGATCGACAGCACGACCGTCTCCGGCCCCGTTGCCCGCGCCACCACCGGCGCGATATCGCCCAGCATCTGCGGCTTGACCCCCAGCATCAGCATCGCGGGCGGGGATTCGTCGGGCAGCGTCGCGACCGCGCGGACGCCGTCGAAGTGCGGGAGGGCGGGGTCGATCACTGTGACGCGGGCGGGGTCCATCCCCGTCGCCAGCCAGCGCGACAGCATCGCGCCCGCCATCGCGCCGCAGCCGATCAGCCAGAAGCGATCCGTACTCACGCCTCGCCACGCGTTTCGACCAGCGCCGCCGCGATGGCGTCTTTCGGCGACTTCCCGCCCCACAGCACGAACTGGAACACAGGATAGAACCGATCGACCTCGTCCACCGCTGCCTCGATCACGGTTTCGGCCTGGTCGAGGCTCAGTCCCGGCTCGTCGCCGCTGTCGACCAGCACCGCATGGCGGAACAGCACCGTGCCGCCGCCCGACCACAGCTCGAAATGGCCGAGCCACAGCTGCTCGTTGATCAGGCCGATGGCCTCGTACACCGTCGCCATCTGGTGGTCGGCGACCTTGATGTCCGGGAATGCCATGAATTGCAGGACATTGTCGTCGTCGCGCCACACGCCGCGCAGCTCGTACTGGCCCCAAGACCCCTGCGCCGACGCCACGATTTCCTCGTCGCCGATGCGCTCGTGCGTCCAGCCATGCGCCTCGAACCATGCCTCCAGCATGTCGATGGGGGCCGCGCGCTGCCCGTCCATGTCGATTTCGACCGATGTCATCGGTCGTGCGTGACTCGCCTTTACGTGCGATGCAAGGCTGGGCCACGCGAAACTGTGGATAAGCGCGTGTAACCGTGCGGCATCAGCCGTCGAATGGGGAGGTACGTGGCAACCGACGAAGCTCAACTCCGGCACCTCATGCAGGCGAGCCTCGACGGCAATGCGGCGGCGACGCATGCGCTGCTGTCGGCGCTCGTGCCCGTACTGCGGCGCTATTACGCGCGGCGGATGGCGTCGGCAGCCGATCTGGAGGATCTGGTGCAGGAAACCCTGATTGCCGTCCACACCCGCCGCGCGAGTTACGACCGGACCCGCGCGTTCGGCCCGTGGCTGTTCGCGGTCGCGCGCTACAAGATGATCGACCATTTCCGCCGCAGCCGCCACGATGTCGCGCTCGACGATCTCGGCGATCTGCTGGGCGACGGCGGGTTCGAGGATGCGGTGTCAGCGCGGCTCGATATCGATGCGGCGCTGGCGACGCTGTCGCCCAAACAGGCGGCGACGATCCGCGCGACCAAGATCGAGGGGCTGAGCATTGCCGAGGCGGCGGCGCGCGACGATATTTCGGAGGCCGATGTGAAAGTGTCGGTCCACCGCGGGCTGAAGGCGCTGGCCAAAAGATTGAGACCCGACTGATGGATACCGACGCCCTGATCGAAGCACTGGCGCGCGACACCGCCCCGGTGCCGCGCCATGCCGCGCCGTTGCGGCTTGGACTGAGCCTGTTCGCGGGTATGGCAGCGACGCTGGTCCTGATCGCCGCCACGCTGGGGTTTCGGCCCGACCTCGACCTCGCGATGGCAGGGACCATGTTCTGGATGAAGCTGTCGTACACTGCCTCGCTCGCGCTGGTCGCGATTGCGGCGCTGCTCACCCTGATCCGGCCGGAGGCGCGACCGCCCCGCTGGCTGTGGTTGCTGACCATCCCGGTCGCGCTGCTCGGCTTGGTCAGCGCGCACGAACTCGCCGAAATGCCGCATGACGACTGGCTACAAATGTGGTTCGGGCGGAGCTGGTCGGTATGTTCGCCGCTGATCGCGGTGTTCGCGGTGCCGATTGCGGGCGCGCTGGTTCTGGTCGTCCGCCAATTCGCGCCGACCCGGCTGCGCGCGACCGGGGCGGTGATCGGGCTGGCGTCGGGCGCGGCGTCGGCAACGCTCTACAGCCTGCACTGCCCGGAGGCAGGCGCGAGTTTCGTGCTGACCTGGTATTCGCTGGGGATAGCGGCGGCGACCGCCGCTGGCTGGGCGCTCGGCCCGAAACTGCTGCGCTGGTAGCGTAACCTCGACGTGCGACCGTCCGTATCACCGGCAAAGGAGATTTCCATGTCCAAGTCCGTGTACACGATTCTCGCGCTGGCCAGCGCCGGCGCGCTCGGGCTGCACCTCGCGGCACCGCAGGTTGCGCCCGAAGCCAGTGCCGCGCCCGTCACCAGCGGCGCCGACGCCGCGCACCCCGCCGTGATCGAGCTGTACCAGAGCCAGGGCTGTTCCTCCTGCCCGCCCGCGCTGGCGGTGCTCGACGAGGTCGCCAACCGGCCCGATGTCCTCGCGCTGAACTTTGCGGTTACCTATTGGGACCAGCTCGGCTGGAAGGATATTTACGCCCAACCCGCCTATACCGCGCGGCAATGGGCCTATTCGCACGCGCAGGGACGCGGCAATGTCCAGACGCCGCAGCTGATCGTCAACGGCCGCGTCGCCGTGCTCGGCAGCCGCAAGGGCGAGGTGGAGCAGGCGATCGCCCGTAATGCGCGCACCGGCGGCCCGGCGCTGGCGGCTCAGGGCAACACGATCACCATCGCCGCGGCGCCTTTCGCCAAACCGGCGACCGTCTGGCTCGTCGGCTACGACCCGCGAACGGTGCAAGTGCCGATCCGCGCGGGCGAAAACAACGGGCGGACCCTGCCCCACCGCAACATCGTGCGGCAGCTGGTGGCACTCGGGAGTTGGTCGGGCAAGGCCGTCAGCCTGACCGCGCCCTCGACACCCGCTGGATTGAAGCGCGCCGTCCTCGTCCAGTCGGGAACCGGCGGGCCGATTTTGGCGGCGGCGCGGCTGTAGGTTACTTCTTCTTCGCTTCCAGCGCGTCGAGCCGCGCCTTGAGCGCGTCGGCCTCGTCGCGCGCCGCAGCGGCCATCGCCTTCACGGCTTCGAATTCGTCGCGGCTGACGAAGTCGAGACCGCCCATCCATTCCTTCATCCGCTCGCGCAGACCGGCTTCGGCTTCGCGGCCAACCCCGGCCAGCGTTCCCGCAGCCCCGTTCATGAACTTGGCGAAATCGTCGAACAGGCGGTTGTCGGTCTGCATGGCAATAATCCCGTGAAGGTCAGCGTGTGAGGTCAATCTGGGTACCGGCGCGGTCGAC
Organism: Sphingomonas sp. SUN039; assembly: GCF_024758725.1. Lineage (NCBI taxonomy): Bacteria > Pseudomonadati > Pseudomonadota > Alphaproteobacteria > Sphingomonadales > Sphingomonadaceae > Sphingomonas > Sphingomonas sp. SUN039. Next base: position 2,213,840 of record NZ_CP096972.1, read on the forward strand.
GACAAGCCCCTCCGCCCCCGGATTGAGGCGGATGATTTCCCAGTTGAGTATCCCGGCGAACACGAGCCAGCCGAGATAGGGCACCATCAGCCATGCCGCCGTCTTCCGCACCCGCCCGAACGCAATCGTCGTCGCCAGCGCTGCTACGAACATCCCGACGATGATCGCCAGCGCCATCGTCGGCCGGTGCATCCCGAAAAACACCGGCGACCATGTCAGGTTGAGCGCGAACGCCACGCCGAACAGCGCCACGGCATAGCCACGAAACCGCGAACCACGCGCGTTGAGCACGATCGCGACGGCAAGGCCCAGCATCACGTAAAGGATCGTCCACGCCACCGGAAAGGCCCAGCTCGGCGGTTGAAACCACGGCTTGTCGAGCAGCGCATACCAGCGATTGGCATCGCCCGAATTGCTGAGCGCGCCCGACAGGAAGCCGAGTACGACGACCATCGGCACCGTGACCAGCGCCCAGCGCCAAAAGGCGGCGCGCAATTGTCCGCTCGATGCCAGCTCACTCATGCGCGACTCCAACCGATACCTGTCAACGACGGGCATGGCGGATTGTTGCGGAGGCGTGAAGGGGTCAGATGTCGGCGGCAATGCTGAGCGAAAGGCGGCGCGCGCCATTGGGCACGAAAAAACCGCTGCCGCCGACATTCCACCCGAAGGTGTTGGTGACATTGCCGACGAGCGCCCGAAGCAGCACCGGCTTGTCCGCGATCTTGAGCCGGTAACGCGCGCCGAGGCTGATCAGCGTGCGGCGCTTCATCGTGCCGATGGGCCGCTTGCCGATCAAGCCCCGGTCGACGAGATCGCCGCTGACAGTCGCGTCGAGAAAGATGTTCCCCGCGACGATGTTCAGGCCCGGCGCGATCTGTCCCGCGACCGACAGTTCCACGCCGCGGTGGCGGACCATGCCGAGCTGGCGAAAGCGGTTGGCGGCGTCGAGGTTGAAATAGGGCTTGGCGATGTCGAGCACGCCGACAATCGCAGTGACGCCGGGCGAGATCCTCCAACGGACTCCGGCATCCTTTTGCTCGGTGCGGATCGCGGGCGGTGCCTCGCCGATGTTGACCGCGTTCTGCGGCGCAACCGGGCTTTCCTCGAGACCGCGCGTATAGCCCGCGTAAACGGCAAGCCCCGGCGTCAGGTTGAGCGCACCGGTCGCGCTGAACAGCCAGGGCGAGTCGCTCGTCGGTGGCACCACCACGGCCGGATTGGGGTCTGACTGCAAGATGAACGAACGGTCAGCCGCGCGTTGCCGCGATCAGGAATTCGACATTGCCTTCCGGACCGGTGATCGGGCTGGTGACAATACCCTCGACGGTCCAGGCCTGTCCCTCGATCCACGCCTGCACCTCGGCACAGACGGCCGCGTGGACGGCCGGATCGCGCACGACGCCGCCCTTGCCCACCGCGTCGCGGCCTGCCTCGAACTGCGGTTTGATGAGGGCCATCAGCCGCGCGACCGGTTTGGCGAAAGTCATCGGGCGTTCGAGCACTTTGGCCAAGCCGATGAAACTCGCGTCGCATACGATCAGATCGACGGGTTCGGGGATGTGCGCCTCGGTCAGGATGCGTGCGCTGGTCTGTTCGAGCACCACCACGCGGGCGTCCTGCCGCAATTTCCACGCGAGCTGATTGGTGCCGCTGTCGACGGCATAGACCTTTGCGGCCCCTTTGGTCAGCAGCACATCGGTGAACCCGCCGGTCGAACTCCCAACATCGATCGCGACCGCCCCCGCGACATCCCAGCCGAAATGATCGAGCCCGTGCGCCAGCTTCACCCCGCCGCGCGATACCCAAGGGTGATCGCGGCCCTTGACGGTCGGGATAGCTTCCGCGTCGATGTTCTGCCCCGCCTTGTCGATCCGCCGGTCGCCGACGAAGACATTGCCCGACAGGATCAACGCCTGCGCCCGCGCGCGGCTGTCGGCGAGGCCGAGTTCGACAAGTCGCTGGTCGATACGGGTCTTCATAATGGCGGATTTCCGCCAAAGGTCACAAAGGTCACACCTGAAACATACGCTGCGCGGGCATGGTCCGGCCCCATAGTCGCGAAAGGGGTGGCGTGGATAAGGGGGCGAATCATGCAGGAACCGGCGTCCTCTGCATTCCCCTACATTGCAAGGGGCTGGACGATGGAAAGGTAGCGCGCTACCATCTGAGTATGAACGACTTAAGTCCTGCTCATTACGACAAATTTCACGCGTATCGCGCGCGAAAGAGGGCGGCCGGGTTCAAGGAAATCCGGCGCTGGGTGTGGGACGTAAACTCGCCTGCGTTCAAGGCGCAAGCAGCCCGTGAAGCTGAAATTCTGAACGGCGCGCCGGAAGAAGAGGAAGCCATGCGGTTCATTGAGGCGCTGCAAGCCGAAGACTCCGAAACTTGGGATTGAAACGCGGCGATATCGTGATGGTCGCGCTCTCCGGCGACATTGGTAAGCCCCGCCCTGCCGTTATCATCCTCAGTGACCGGCTGGTCGCGACGGGTCACACGCTTGTCTGTCCGATGACGACGACAATCCGCGAGGAAATCGTTCAGCGTCGCGTTCTGGTTTTACCCAGCGCAGGCAACGGGCTGAAACTGCCCTCCCAAATCATGGTCGACAAAATCCACATGGTTCGCCACGAAAAATGCCGCGAGGTGATCGGGCATCTCGACGCCGGGGCGATAGCGGATATGGATCAGGTGCTTGGTGCCGTGGTCGGACTATTGGATTGATCAGTAGCTGAAGGCAAGCTTACGAACGCTGTGGCAATCTGTCGCCACGATCCTGCTCTCCCCCCGTCGTTGCGAGCGTAGCGAAGCAATCCAGATCAGTGCGTGCGAAGAGGTGGATTGCTTCGTCGCTCCGCTTCTCGCAATGACGGACCGAGATCACAGATCGAGCAATACCAAAAAATATGGACCGAGCGTCAGGACGCCGATCAATGCTGCCGCAGCAGCAAATACCAAAACACCTCCAGCGGCCACGTCTTTCACGACCCTGATGCGTTCGTCAAAACCGGGGCTGACGATATCGCACAAGCCTTCAATCGCCGTGTTGAATGCCTCGGCGGACCAAACCAGCCCGATTGCAAGAACAATCCAGCGCCAGTCGGAAACTGAAATACCCAAAGCAAATGAGACGGCGATTGTGGAGATCGTCGCCGCGAAATGAATCCAAGCGTTGTGCTCGGCCTTTAGGAGAAGGCCGAGGCCGGAGAACGCGTAGCCAAAGCTCTTGAAACGCGACCGAAGCGAAAACCCTTGCGGTTTACCTTCAGCGTCGGGCTTCAAGCCCGAACCTCAACCACGCCCACGCTGTTCACCCGCAACGCCTTCAGCACCGTTTCCACGATCGCATCCGCATCCAGCCCTGCTTCCTTGTACTGAAGCTCCGGCTTGTCGTGGTCCTGGAACACATCGGGCAGGCGCAGAGTGCGGAGTTTCAACCCTGCGTCGATCAACCCTTCGTCGCTCGCCATCGTCAGGACGTGCGCGCCGAAGCCGCCGATGCTGTTTTCTTCCACCGTCACCGCGACTTCGTGGTCGATGAGCAGTTTGCGGATCAGGTCCGTGTCGAGCGGTTTGGCGAAGCGCAGGTCGGCAACGGTCGTGCTCAGCCCCTTGGCCTCGAGCGCGTCGGCGGCGCGCATCGCTTCTTCGAGCCGAGTGCCCAGCGAAATGATCGCGACTTTCTTGCCGGTGCGGACGATGCGGCCTTTGCCGATTTCGAGTTTCTGCGGAACCGTGGGCAGCGCCACGCCGGTGCCGTTGCCGCGCGGGTAGCGGACCGCAATCGGGCCGCTGTCATGCTCGGCGGCGGTATAGGTCATGTGGACCAGTTCGGCCTCGTCGCTGGGGGCCATCACCACGAAATTGGGCAAGGTCGATAGATAAGTCACGTCGAACGATCCGGCATGGGTGCAACCGTCCGCCCCGACCAGCCCTGCGCGGTCGATGGCGAAGCGTACCGGCAGATTCTGGATCGCGACGTCATGCACGACCTGGTCATATGCGCGCTGGAGGAAGGTCGAATAGATCGCGCAGAACGGGCGCATCCCCTGTGCGGCGAGGCCCGCCGCGAAGGTCACCGCGTGCTGTTCGGCAATGCCGACATCGAACGCGCGGTCGGGGTGGGACTTGGCAAATTTGTCGACGCCGGTGCCGCTCGGCATCGCGGCGGTGATCGCGACGATGCGCTTGTCGGTCTCGGCCAGTTTGGCCAGCGTTTCGCCGAACACATTCTGGTAGCTGGGCGGTCCGGGCGGGGCCTTTGCCTGCACACCCGACACCACGTCGAATTTCTGGACGCCGTGGTATTTGTCGGCGCTCGCCTCGGCAGGGCCATAGCCCTTGCCCTTTTGCGTGACGACATGGATCAGGCACGGGCCTTCTGCGGCGTCGCGCACGTTTTCGAGGACGGGGATGAGTTGTTCGAGATTATGGCCGTCGATGGGGCCGACATAGTAGAAGCCCAGTTCTTCGAACAGCGTCCCGCCCATCGCCATGCCGCGCGCGAATTCGTCGGTTTTTTTCGCGGCCTTGTGCAGCGGCCCGGGCAGCGCGCGGGCGAGCTTTTTGAGCACTTCGCGGACACTCAGGAATTCGCGGCTCGACACGATGCGCGCGAGATAGGCGCTGAGGCCTCCGACGGGCGGCGCAATCGACATGTCATTGTCGTTGAGGATAACGACGAGGCGGTTCCCCGCATCGCGCGCGTTGTTCATCGCCTCATAGGCCATGCCCGCCGACATCGAACCGTCGCCGATGACTGCAATGCCCTTGCCGGGCTTGTCGTTGAGTTTGTTGGCAATCGCGAAGCCGAGGGCGGCGCTTATCGAGGTCGAACTGTGCGCAGCGCCAAAGGGGTCGTATTCGCTTTCGGTGCGTTTGGTGAAGCCGCTGAGGCCCCCGCCCTGCCGCAGCGTGCGGATGCGATCTCGGCGTCCGGTCAGGATTTTATGCGGATAGGCCTGATGCCCGACATCCCACACCAGCCGATCGTTCGGGGTGTCGAACACATAATGGATTGCGGTCGTCAGCTCGACGACGCCGAGGCCGGAACCAAGATGCCCGCCGGTCGTTCCGACTGCGGAAATCATCTCCGCGCGCAGCTCGTCGGCGAGCTGGCGGAGCTGTTCGGGTTTGAGTTTGCGGAGCTCGTGCGGGGTCGGAACCGTGTCGAGCAAAGGCGTGTCGGGACGAATGGACATGCCTGACAGTATCGATTCGTTGCACGCGCTGCAATCGCCAGCCGCGTAACGGTGTCGCTTGACCTGCGCGCGCCGCCGTTCGACAGCGCCAGCGTGTCCGGATTTCATCACAGAATCGCCACCGAAGCCGACATTCCCGCGATCCGCGATCTGATGGCGCGGGCGATTGCGGTGAACCAGACGGCATTCCTGACTCCTGCCCAGATCGCGCTGAGCCACAGCGTGATGGGGCTGGATACCCAGATCATCGCCGATGGCACCTATTTCCTGATCGAGCGTGGAGAGACGCTGGTTGGGTGCGGCGGGTGGAGCGCGCGGGCGACGCTGTACGGCGGGGATGCGAGCATCGTGGCGCGCGACCCTGCCCCGCTGGATCCGGCAAAGGACGCAGCGCGGGTGCGCGCGATGTACACCGACCCTACTCAAGTGCGGCAGGGGATCGGGCGGATGATCCTCGACCTGTGCGAGGGCGCAGCGCGTGCGGCAGGGTTTAGCCGGACGGAGATGATGGCAACGCTGTCAGGCGAACCGCTGTACCGGGCGTGCGGCTATCTGCCGATCGAATATGTGCAGTCGCCGCCGGTCGATGGGGTGAGCGTACCGCTGATCCGGATGGGGAAGACGCTCTAGCCGCGTCGGCCCGGACGTGATCCGGGCCTTGGCTCCTTCTTCAAACTACCGTCAAAAATAGCCAAGCCCCGGATCAAGTCCGGGGCGACGAAACTACCCGCACGCCTTACACACCCCGCGCACTTCGATCACCGGGCGCGACACGCCGAAACCCGTCGCCCCTGCCGCTGCGCGCACCGCGCCGGTTACGGCATCGTCGTCGATATGCGTCGTATGTCCGCAATTGTCGCAGATCAGGAAAATGCAGTCGTGGATGCAATCCGGATGCTCGTTGACGAGGAACGCATTGGCGCTTTCGACCCGCCGCGCGACGTTCGCCGCCACGAACAGGTCGAGGATACGATAAATGCTGTTTGCCGCGATCCGCCGCCCTTCCGATTTCGACATGGCCTCGGCGATGTCATAGGCGGACGCGGGCCGGTCGAACCCGGCAAGCGCGTCGAACACGCGCGCGCGCATGTCGGTCCATTGCTCGCCCGACGCCTCGAGCGCAGCCTTTGCGGCGACGTCGAGCGGCGCGCCGTGATGCAGGGTATGGGCGTGGGCGGCCATGGCCATGTTCTAGTCCCGTGCGCGGGTGTTCATCAAGTGCGCGACGGCGAGCAGGCTGGCACCGGTGATCGTCGCCGCAATTTCGGGCCAGCCATGCGGGACCAGCAAGCCCAGCGCCATCAGGAACAGGCCGCAAAGACCGACCGCCAGCCCGCGCGACAGCCGCTCCCGCGCCAGCGTCGGCCCGAACGCGATGCCAGCCAGCAACACCGCCCCGAACATGCCGATGCGGTGGATGGCGGGGTCCGTCCAGATCGTGCCCGCGACCGACAATCCCGCGATCAAGACGACGCTGACCAGGCAATGCACCGCACACAGGGCCGATAGCCCGATGGCGGCGCGGTCGAGCGCAGAAAGAATCGCGGAGCGGGACACGGGCGCGATATGGCACCGGCAGGGTCAAGTTACAACATATCAAAACGCAACCGATTGGCGTTTGCGCGCACGGCGCTATAGGCGCGCCATGCCCGACGTCCGCCCTACTCCCCGTCCCCGCGCGCTCGCCATCTGGCTCCTGCTCGTGGCGTTCCTCGTTTTCTTCATGGTCGTTGTCGGCGGCATTACGCGCCTGACCGAATCGGGCCTGTCGATTACCGAATGGAAACCCGTTTCGGGCGCGATCCCGCCGCTGACCATGGCCGAGTGGCAGGCCGCATTCGACGCGTACAAGCGCGTGCCGCAATATGCCGCGATCCATTCGGGCATGACACTGGCGCAGTTCCAGTTCATTTTTTTCTGGGAATGGGTGCACCGGTTGCTGGGGCGCGTGATCGGCCTTGCCTTTGCGCTGCCGCTGTTGTGGTTCTGGGTGCGGCGCGCAATTCCGGCGGGGTACAAGCTGCGTCTGATCGCCTTGCTTGCGCTCGGCGCGTTGCAGGGCGCGGTCGGCTGGTGGATGGTCAAATCGGGGCTGTGGCAGGGCGTCGCGGTCAGCCACTACCGGCTGGCCCTGCACCTGTTGCTGGCCCTGACGATCCTCGCGGCGCTCGTCTGGACCGCCCTCGACCTGCTGGCGCTCGCCCGCAACCGCGCGACAAGACCGGCACGGCTGACCGGCTTTGCGCTCGTCGTCGGAGGGGTGCTCTATATCCAGCTGCTCTACGGCGCATGGGTCGCCGGAATGCGCGCGGGCAAGGTGACGCAGAACTGGCCGATGATGAGCGACCGATTCCTGCCGACCGGCGTCGACTGGTCGCAGGGGTGGATGCACGCGTTCAGCAGCGATCCGTATCTCGTCCACTTTATCCACCGTTGGTGGGCATGGGTCGCGGTGGTGGCGTTGGTCATGCTCGCGGTGCGCGTGAAGCGCACGGGCGTCCGCCCTGCGTCGCTCGCGATCCACACGGCGTTCGGGACGCAGGTGCTGCTCGGGATTGCGACGGTGATGACTGGTGTAAACATCGGCCTGGCCGTCGCGCATCAGGCGGTCGGGGCGTTGCTGGTTGCGAGTGTCGCATGGGGCGCGCATGTTATCGGGCGACAACGATAAACCGGATTCGACGGAGAGACATATGAGCGAACAAGCCCCCCTGACCAGCGGCTTCGGCCTGCGTTCGACCGCCGCCGATGTGGTTGCGGGCATCGATCTGAGCGGCAAGACCGCGCTGGTCACAGGCGGCTATTCGGGGCTGGGGCTGGAAACGGTGCGCGCGCTGGCAGGCGCGGGCGCGCGGGTGATTGTCGGTGCTCGGCGACCCGACACGGCAGCCGCCGACCTCGACGGGATTTCCGGCGTCGAAATCCTGAAACTCGACCTGTCGGACCCCGCTTCGGTCGATGCGTTTGCTGCCGAAGTCGCGGGCGTAACAGGCAAGATCGATATCCTGATCAACAACGCCGCGGTCATGGCCAATGCGCTCGCCCGCGATGCCAAGGGCTATGAGAGCCAGTTCGCGACCAACCACCTCGGCCATTTCCGCCTGACCGCGCGGCTGTGGCCACTCCTGAAAGCGGCCGGGCCGGGCACGCGTGTCGTGGTGCTGTCGTCGATCGGCCACCGGATCGCAGGCATCGACTTCGACGACATCGGTTTCGACCGGCGCGACTATAACAAGTGGCTGGCTTACGGGCAGGCAAAGTCGGCAAACGCGCTGTTCGCGATCCAGCTCGACGCGCTGGGGAAGCCGCACGGCATCCGCGCCTTTGCCGTCCATCCCGGCGGGATCGTGACGCCGCTGCAGCGCCATCTGACGATGGAAGAGCAGGTCGCAATGGGCTGGATCGACGCCGAGGGCAATATCAACCCGCGCTTCAAGACGGTCGAACAGGGGGCCGCGACCAGCGTGTGGTGCGCGACTTCCCCGCTCCTCGCGGACAAGGGCGGGGTTTATTGCGAGGATTGCGATATCGCCGCGCGCTGGACCGAGGGAATGGACGTCAATGTGGGCGTCCGCGGTCATGCCATCGACCCCGCCATTGCCGCGCAGCTGTGGACGGTGTCGGAAGAGATGACGGGCGTTGCCTTTTCCGGCTGAATTGCGTCGAAAAAGCAACAATCCCGCAACCATATCCTAAGGACTGCGGTCCTAAACCTGCACCATGGGTTTGGGTCGTCTTTGCGGGCTTTGGATGCGCCTCGTCATCACGACGCTGGCGCTGTTCGCCGTTTTCCCGGCGCAGGCCGCGCCGCCGCGCATCGATCCCGGCCCGCCTTGCATCCTGACCAGCGCGACACCGCTCGATCCGGGCGCGCTGTTCGAACGGCCCGAACGCTTCGATTGCGCGCGCGGCACGGCGCATGTCAGCGCGCCGCACAGCTGGGGGCTGGTCCGCAACCTGAAACTGACAAGCGACCCGACCGACCCCTGGGAATTGCGCCACGAATACAGCCAGGCCGATGCCGAGGCGATTTACGTCCGCTATGCCGACGGCAGGGTCGCGCAAGCGCCGTCGGATCGTGCCAGCGCCCGCCGCTATTTCTCGCCAGGGATGGTTTCCTACGCCCTGCCGCCGGGACGCGGCACGATCACCGACATCCTGATCCGCGCCGACAATCTCCGCAACCAGCGTGGCATTGCACCCGGCATGGAGCTCAAGACCGGCCGCGCCGCACTCGAGGGCGACCTGCTGGTGCTGTGGCTTTACGGTCTGCTCGGCGGCATTGTCGGCGCGTTGCTGATCTACAACTTCGCGCTCTTCGTCGCACTGCGCTACACGTTTATCCTGTGCTATTGTCTCGGCGCCGTGGCGATGCTCGGCATGGGGCTGAGCTGGTCGGGCGGGATATTCCTGCTCTTTCCGAACCTCGACACCACCGAACAGATTTCATTGACCATGCTCGGCACTTTGGGTGTGCTGGCCGCAGGGGTCTTGTTCCTGCGAAGTTTCGTCGAACCCGACCGGCTACCGCAGCGGCTGTGGGCGGCAACGATGGCAGCGGCAGTGGTCGGACTCGGTTCGTGTGTCATGCGCCTGGTCGACAGCCGCTTTGCCTGGGAAGCGATGGACCGGATCAGCTACTGGTCGATGGTTGCGGTGCTGGTCGGCCTGATCGCAACCGCAGCGACAGCGACGCTGCGCGGCAGCCGCTCGGGCCGGATTTACCTGCTCGCCTGGTCGGCTCCGATCCTCGCCGGGATCGCGCGCTCGGTGTGGGCGATGGGGCTGGTCGGCGGCACGTCGGTCGTCATCGCGATGGGGCCGCTAATGCTCATGGCGATCGAGGCACTGATGTCGGCGCTCGCGGTGTCGTGGCGCGTCGGGCAGCTCCGTACCGAGCGTGACGAAGCCCGCGCCAGCCATAGTAAATTGCGCGAAGTGGCCGACACCGATGCGCTGACCGGCCTGCTCAACCGCCGCGCGTTCATCGACCATGCGCTCGGGGTCCGCGCCCGCCCACCCCGAGAGCGCTTGCTCGTCATCGATATCGACGAGTTCAAACGGATCAATGATCGCCATGGCCATCAGGCAGGCGACGATGTGCTGGTCGCCGTCGCTGCGGCGATCCGCGAAACCGCGCCGCCAGAAGCGGTGATCGGGCGGCTCGGTGGTGAGGAATTTGCGCTGCTGCTGCCTGCCGAGCCGGTCGATGCCCTGCCCGAGCGGCTCTGCCGGGCAGTCGAAGCCGCCGTTACCCCCGCAGGGCATTCGGTGACGATCAGTGTGGGCGTGGCCGACGGTGTAATCGCCGACGATGCGTCATGGCGGTTGATCTATTATGCGGCGGACCAGGCGCTCTACCGGTCGAAGAACGGCGGGCGCAACCGCGTGAGCCACGCGCCGCATACTCTGGCAGCCTAACGCTGCCGCGTTGCGGAAACTGCATTCGCTTCTGCAACCTTCGACATTGCCCCTTAGAAAGTGGGTTTTATGCTGCAACGCACAACATAAAGAGGCCTGAGCGGCGGAACTTCCAACCACGAAGGGACGCTATCATGATCAAATTGTTTGCCACTGCCGCACTGACGTTCGGCCTCCTCGTTTCGGGTCCGGCAATTGCGGCAGAGACGCTCACGCACAACGGCATCACCTATGAATATACCGTCGCCGAAAAGGGCGGCTCGCGGGTCATCACCGGGTACGACCTGACCAACCGACGCGCCTTCACCTTGCGCGTCGGCAAGCGCCGGGTCGAAGGCGAAGTCGACGGCCAGCCGGTATCCTTCGCGTTGCGCGACGTGAAGCCGATCACGAGCGTCGCCAAACCGGCCGAAGTTGCCGTCCGCTAACCGGCTGAACATGGCCGCTCTTTTGTAACCGGTATTATGATACCCATTTGCAAAAGGGCGGTTATGCTTGACTTTCTCAGGCTCACGCAGCATTGGCCCCCTCGAACGCCGCTCCGCACCGGGGCGGCTTGTTTCGTTTGAAGAGGTCCAAAGCCATGAAGGCGTTGATGAAGACCACCAAGGCGGTCAAGCCCGCCGATGTGGTAAAAGACTGGATGCTGATCGACGCCGACGGGCTGGTCGTCGGTCGCGTGGCCTCGATGGTCGCCAACATCCTGCGCGGCAAGCACAAGCCGAGCTACACCCCGCACGTCGATTGCGGCGACAATGTCGTCATCATCAACGCCGACAAGGTGCGTTTCACCGGCAAGAAGCTGACCGACAAAATCTATTACAAGCACACCGGCCACCCGGGCGGCATCAAGGAAACGACGCCGGCCAAGATCCTCGAGGGCAAGTTCCCCGAGCGCGTCCTGGAAAAGGCGGTCGAACGCATGATTCCGCGCGGACCGCTCGGTCGTGACCAGATGCGCGCACTGCGCATCTATGCCGGTACCGAACATCCCCATGCCGGCCAGAGCCCCAAGGTGCTCGACGTCGCCTCGATGAACCGCAAGAACAAGGTGGGCGCATAATGTCCGAAACTCCGAACGCATCTGGTGAAACCTCCGACACGCGCCAGTCGCTGGCCGATCTCGCTGCGCTGACCGGTGCTGCACCCGCGCCTGTGAAGACCGAAGTCACCGACACCGTCGTCAACGACGAGGATGCGGCCCCCGCCCGTCCCGTCTCGACGATGCCGCTGCGCGACAAGGAAATCGACGCTCAGGGCCGCAGCTATGCGACCGGCCGTCGTAAGGACGCCGTCGCCCGCGTGTGGATCAAGCCCGGCAGCGGCAAGATCACGGTCAACGGCCGCGACCAGGAAGTGTATTTTGCGCGTCCGACGCTGCGCCTCGTCATCAGCCAGGCCTTCGAAGTCGCCGACCGCGTCGGCAGCTACGACGTGATCGCCACCGTCAAGGGCGGCGGGCTGTCGGGTCAGGCCGGGGCCGTCAAGCACGGCATCTCGCAGGCACTGACCAAATACGAGCCCGAGCTGCGCGCGCCGGTCAAGGCCGCCGGGTTCCTGACCCGCGACAGCCGCGCGGTCGAGCGCAAGAAGTACGGCAAGGCCAAGGCCCGCCGCAGCTTCCAGTTCTCGAAGCGCTGATCGGCATGGGGAAGCGTGCAGCCAGCCTGCTCGCTTCCCTCGCGGCTGCGGGTGTACTTGCAGCCTGCGTGCCGCCTGCGCCGCTCAAGATTGCGGGCGCGCTGCCGCCACCGGCGACAAGTTACAGCATTGTCGGCGAAGACGATCTGTCGATCCCGGCCCGCACCGCACTCGCGCGCGGCTTGGCGATACACAGCATGATGCCAGCCGCTTCGGGCAAAACACCCGAGCGCCTCATCTCGGTGACACTCGCCGACCGCCCGCGTGCCAGCGGGACCGCCGTCGGCACGACGCTGCCCGCCTCGCAGGCCGCGCCCGGCTGGGTCGACCGGCCGGTCAGGGACGGCTGGTTTTCGAAGGGGCGGCGCGAAGTGCGGCTGACCATCCGCTTCCTGTCGCCCGACGGCCAGTTGCGCGAGGAACGCGTCGCGCAGGAAATCGTGACGCGCAAAGCCCCGGCGGCGGATATGGCGCGCCTGATCGAGGCGGCCCTGCATCCCTGACCGGCGCTAGAGCAGCGGGATCGACAATTCGAACAGCGTTCCGACCCGCTCCCGGCTGACACAGCTGACCTCACCCTCTTGCCGCCGCGCAAAGGTCGATACGAGCGCCAACCCCAAGCCGACACCGTCGGGCCGCGACGCGCCGACACGCTCGAAACGCCGGAACAGGGCCGCGCAGTGGTCGGGCGACATGCCGGGTCCGCGATCTGCGACAGTCACCAAGGCGCGTCCATTCGACGACCAGCCACGCACCTCCACATGCGGCTGCTCGCCACCGTATTTGAGAGCATTGTCGATGAGATTGACGACCGCCCGCGCCATGAATTGGCGGTCGGTCGAGATTTCGGGAATGTCCCAGCTCGCCTCGACGGTCACACGCCCGCCGACCCGCTGCGCGGCTTCCCAGCACTGGTCCGCCGCTTCGTCGAGCAGCGCGGCCAGTTCGACCGGTTCGATGATGAGCGGCGCTTCTTCGGCGCGCAGCCCCTGCACGAACTGGTCGGCAAGGCGCAGCAGGCGGCGGGCATGTCCTGCAATCCGGTCGCCTTCGGGGACGAGGCCGAGGATCGCGGCGGCGGGACTGCGGAGATCGTGGCTCAGGAACGCCAGTGTCTCCTCGCGTTGGCGGCGCAGCATGTCCATCCGGTCGCTGGCCGCGTCGAGCAGCGCAATCTGGTGCGCGAGCCGGTCGCCGCCCGCCGGACGCGGCGCGTCGCTGCCCCCCAGCCGGTCGAGTTCGGCATCGAGAAAGCGGCTTGCCGCCGCCAGTCGCCGCCAGCCCCATAAAGGAAACATGACGACTAGCGTGACCAGCGCCGCCGCCGGACGAATCCAGACGCCGCCTTGCACCAGCACCAGCGCGGCGATCCCCGAAACGCCTGCAAAGATAAGCGCGGCAAAAACCAGGTTCTCGCGTGGCCCGGCGAACATGAACCCCGCCCAGAGCAGCGCTAGCGCACAGCCGGCAAAGGCGAGGCAGGCGGCGAAACCGGCTACGCTTCGCAGACCGCTGTGGCGCAGCGCGTCGACGATGCTCGCCTGCACCTCGACCCCGGCCATCAGGTCGCGAGTCCCCCCCACCGGCGTGGCGAACCGGTCGCCCAGCCCCGCCGCCGTGGCACCGACCAGGACGATGCGGTCCCGGAGCAATTCGGGGGGAACTTCGCCGTGCAGGACTGCGGCAAACGACACGGTCGGATAAACACCGGGCGGCCCGGCGTAAGGGATCAAAACGCCCGCCGTTTGCGAGACCGGTCCGGCGAGCAGGGCCGTCGCCAGCCCGAGATGCGGCAGGCTTTCCGCGCCCGCCGTCTCGACTGGCGCGATCCGGCGGAATACGCCGTCGCCGTCGGGCCGCACCACGACATGACCGGCCGATGCCGCCGCAACCACCGGCCGCGTCACCCGGAATGCCGCGCCATTGTCGCCCGGACGGGCCAGCAGCAGCGGCAAGGCGACCTTGCCAGAGCGCGAAACGGCACCGGCCAGTGCGGCATCGCTCTCGCCCGGTTCGACGAACAGCACGTCATAGCCGACCGCTTTCGCGCCTGCATCGCTCAACCGGTCGATCAGTTGCGCGTGAACGCTGCGCGACCAGGGCCAGCGCCCGAGCGCGCGGATGCTCGCATCGTCGATCCCGACAATCAGCAGGCGGGGATCGGGGCTGTGCGGCGTGGCGCGAACAATGGCATCGTGGATCAGCGCGTCGAGCGGATCGGTCAGGCGAGCCGCCAACAGCCCCCCCGCCAGGGCAACGGCCGCGGCGAACAGCAGCACCCATTCGAACCACCCTGCCCCGCCCGCGATCAGCCGTGCCAGCGGGCGCGCCCGCACCGGCTCATTCGGGCTTGGCAATGGTGAAGCTTTGCAGCTCGCCGATCGCGACAATGGCTTTGCCGTCCCGGAATTTGGTCAGCACCACGCGCCACCAATAGCTGCCGGGCTTCAGGTCGGTCACCGTGAACGCGGTATCGGTCAGCCCGTCATTGTCGATCAGCGCGCGCGTCGCGGCCTCGTCGGCATAAAGCGAGAAGCGATAGGTGCGCGCACCGTCGCCGCCGCCCGACCAACGAAAGCGCATCCCGCGACCGATCGCTTCGGGAGGCTTGGCTCCCAGTGCCAGCCGCTCGAACGCCCAGGTTTTGGCGAAGCCGTCGATACCGCTCGGGTCGGTTGCCGCCGCGCGGACGAAATAGCTGCCGTCGGGCAGCCCGTCGAACGCGACCTCGCCGCCGCTGCCGCGCAATTCGGCGAGCAGTTCGATCATCCCGGCATCGCTACCGATTTCGAACACATAGGACCGCGCGCCCGGCACGGGATCGACGCGGAACCGCACTTGCGCGGCTGCCTGCACCGCACCTGGACGAACGATTTCGGGCGCGGGGAGCAAATCGACCGGCGCGCCGACGCCTGCCGTCGTCACGGCAACGCCCTTGCCCTTGGGCAGCGGTGTCGCGCGGCTCACATCCTCGCTGGAGACGCCCACGGTGCCTTCGACGACTCCGACCACCGCCGAACTGTCGTAGCCGACGCGAAAGCCCGTGCCGCGCACCGCCGATACCGAAACCGGCGTCGTAACCATGAACCGGCTGTTCGGGGTCGGCGCGGGGCTGACCCGCCATTCGCCGCGCCCTTGCGATGTAGCAAATACCCGGTCGAGGTCGCCCGTCAGCAGGATGCGCCGCAGCCGCGCAATGCCGACCTGCGTCTGCGACGGCAGACTGAAACGCGAGCCATCGGCGCATTCCACCGTGATCGATCCGCCGTCGCCGGTCGCGATCGCCATGCCCTCGCGGACCGGGGCATTCAGTGTCGGCGCCTTACCCGCGAGCGTCACCGCCCCACGGAAAGCAACGACCTTTGCGCCGACCGGCTCGCTTTTCAGCAGTTCGCGCGGGATCGTCAGCACCTTGCCGATGGGCATCCGGTAAGGGTCGGTAATGCGGTTGAGCCGCTGCACCGTCGGCCAGCTGTCGCTGCGAACGAACCAGCGCCCCGCGAGCGTGATGAGATTGTCGCCCGCCTTGACGGTATATTGCGCCGGAGCCTGAACCGGCGGCGCAATCGGAACCGCGCCCGCCAGCGCAAGCAGCAGGGCTGCCGTGCCGCTCATCCGGCGTCTTCGGTCATCTCCGCCCCGCCCTCGACTGGTTCAAGCCGATAGCCATAGCTGTAGATGGGCGAAAGACGCCAGCCGTTTTGCGGGCGGAGGTCGAGTTTCGACCGCAACCGCGCGACGTGCGAATCGAGCGTGCGCGTCTGGACATCGGGATTGCGGTTCCAGATCGTCTCGAGCAGATAGGCGCGCGACAGCGGGCGCGACAGGTTGCGGAACAGCACCAGCGCGAGCTGGAACTCCTTCGAGGTCAACTGCATCGTCTGATCGCCACGCCGGACGATCTCTTGCGCGCTGTCGAAGGCGAACTGGCCGACGGTCTGGACGCCGTCGCCGTTCCGGCCCGCATTGCGCCGCCGCATGATGGCATCGATGCGCGCCAGCAGGATCCGCCCGTCGACCGGCTTGGCGATATAATCGTCGGCCCCGGCTTCCAGCCCCGCAACGATATCGTTCGCTTCGCTGCGCAGGGTGAGCAGAATGATCGGCACATCGCTACGCACATCGTTCCGCAAATTGCGGACGATATCGATGCCGTCGCGGCCGGGCAGGTTCCAGTCGAGCAGGATCAGGTCGAACGTCTCGGTTTTTGCCAGCCGCATAAACGTGTTGCCGTTGCCGGAACCGACGACGCTATGCCCTGCTTCTACCAGCAAGTTGTTCAGAAATGCCGCAAAATCGGCATCGTCATCGACGACGGCAATACGCATGGTCCGGGTTCGACTTTCATATCTTCGGGGACAACTGCCCGAAATACACCTGCCTCCAATTGTAAACTCGCACGGGCGTGCGGCTACCCCTGCAATGTCAACATTTGTGACAGTCGCTGTCGAGCCCGAACGCCGATCCGGGGAGTAGCGCATTGGCGGCAGGGCGGCTAATCGCCGGAGGTGACCATCGACCTCGACATTGCGCGCGCCGCACATCTCGCCCCGATCGCCGACATCGCCGCCCGCGCGGGACTGCCGGATGCGGCGGTCGAACCCTATGGCCGACACAAGGCCAAGATCGACCGTGATGCCGTACCGCAGGGGAAGGACGGCAAGCTCATTCTCGTCACGGCAATCAATCCGACGCCTGCGGGCGAGGGCAAAACCACGACCTCGGTCGGCCTCGCCGATGCGATGAACCGCATCGGGAAACGCACGATGCTGGCACTGCGCGAACCGTCGCTGGGGCCGTGTTTCGGGACCAAGGGCGGGGCCACCGGCGGCGGTTACGCGCAGGTCGTGCCGATGGAGGACATCAACCTCCATTTCACCGGCGACTTCCACGCAATTACCGCCGCGCACAATTTGCTCGCAGCGATGATCGACAACCACATCCACTGGGGCAATGCGCTCGACATCGATGTGCGGCGCGTGGTGTGGCGGCGGGTGCTCGACGTCAACGACCGCGCGCTGCGCGATATCGTCCAGTCGATCGGCGGCGTCGCCAACGGATATCCGCGCGAAAGCGGCTTCGACATTACCGTCGCATCCGAAGTCATGGCAATCCTGTGCCTCGCGACCGATCTAGCCGATCTGCAAGCGCGGCTGGGAAGAATCGTCATCGGCTATACCCGCACACGCGCGCCGGTGACCGCACGCGACCTGAAGGCCGATGGCGCGATGGCAGTCCTGCTGAAGGAAGCGATCAAGCCCAACCTCGTCCAGACCATCGGCGGCACCCCCGCGCTCATCCATGGCGGCCCATTCGCCAATATCGCACACGGCTGCAATTCGGTGATCGCGACACGGCTCGGCCTCGACCTCGCCGACTATGTAGTGACCGAAGCCGGCTTCGGTGCCGACCTGGGCGCAGAAAAATTCTTCGACATCAAATGCCGTCAGGCAGGGCTGAAACCGGCAGTTGCCGTGATCGTCGCCACTGTCCGCGCGCTCAAGATGAATGGCGGTGTCGCCAAGGCCGATCTGGCAGGCGAGGATGTCGACGCCGTGCGGCGCGGCAGCGTCAACCTGGTCCGCCATATCGAGAACGTTCGCCAGTTCGGCATCCCTGTCGTCGTCGCAATCAACCATTTTGCGACCGACAGCGAAGCGGAGCAGACCGTCATCCGCGAGGCGGCCGCCACGCACGGGTGCGAGGCGTTCGTCTGCACCCATTGGGCAGACGGCGGCGCGGGCGCTGAAGACTTGGCGCACGCTGTTGCAGCGCTCGCCGACAAGGATGCGGGCCAGTTCGCCCCGCTCTACGATAACGACCTGCCGCTGTTCGCCAAGATCAACACGGTGGCGACCCGCATCTACCGCGCCGAAGAAGCCGTTGCCGAACCCAGCGTGCATGCCCAGCTCGCGCGCTGGGAAGCAGCCGGATACGGCCATCTGCCGGTGTGCATGGCCAAGACCCAGTACAGCTTTTCGACCGACCCGGCGCTGCTCGGCGCGCCGACCGGCCATGTCGTCAAGGTCCGCGAAGTGCGATTGTCGGCAGGTGCGGGCTTTGTCGTCGCGATTTGCGGCGAGGTCATGACGATGCCCGGATTGCCGAAAAATCCTGCTGCCGAAGGGATTTACCTCGGACCGGACGGGGAGATCGAGGGGCTATCTTAACCCGCGAAAAGGGCGCACTAACTTTTTTGTTGCAGTGCAGCGCGAATCGCAGGAACATCCCGGCAAATAGAAAGTTGAGGAGGAACTGAATCGCTCGCCCTTAGAGAGGGGACCGTATGAAGTTCGACCCGTTACCCTGGCCCGGCCATCCGACCATCGCCCGCGCAGTGCGGACGCCGTCGCACATCGCCCTGCTGGGCAATTTCCCGCCGCGCCGCTGCGGCCTTGCTACCTACACCGAAGACAGCTGGCTGGCGCTGAAGGCCCAAACGCCCGCGCCCCGCGTCGATGTCTATGCGATGGATGACGGCCAAGTCGATGGCTACGGCCCCGACATCTCACGCCTGATCCCGCAGGACGATGTCGCCGCCTATCACGCCGCCGCCGATGCCATCGACGCCAGCGGCGCGCAGATCCTGTGGGTCCAGCACGAATTCGGCATTTTCGGCGGCGAAGCGGGCAGCTACCTGCTCGGGCTCGTCAACCGGGTGACCATTCCGGTTGCGGTTACGCTTCACACCATTCTCGAACAGCCCAACGGGTCGCAGCGTTCGGTGCTCGAGGCTCTTCTCGACCGCGCGGCGACCATCGTCGTCATGGCCGAAAAGGGCCGCGAAATTCTCGAGCGAGTCTATGCGGTCGATCCTGCCAAGGTCAGTGTCATCCCGCACGGCATCCCCGACCGGCCGCAGGGAGACGCGGCGGCAGCGCGCGCCAAACTCGGCCTGCCCGAGCGCCCGACGATCCTGACCTTCGGCCTGCTCTCGCCCGACAAGGGCATCGCCGACATGATCGAAGCGATGCCCGCGATCCGCAGCGCGTGTCCCGACGCGCATTACATCGTGCTGGGTGCCACGCATCCGCATCTGGTGCGCCACGAGGGCGAGGCGTATCGCGAGGCGCTGGTCGCGCGCGTCGCCGAGCTCGGCCTTCAGGACAATGTCAGCTTCGTCGACCGTTTCTGCGAACTCGACGAATTGACCGAATGGCTCACCGCAGCTGACGTTTATGTGACCCCGTACCGCAATCCGGCGCAGATCACGTCGGGCACGCTCAGCTATGCCATCGGGCTCGGCAAGGCCGTCGTCTCTACCCCCTATGTCCATGCGACCGAAATCCTGTCGGACGATCATGGCAAGCTGGTTGCGTTCCGCAATCCCGAGGCATTGGCGGCTGCGGTCGGCGGGCTGCTGACCGACACCGAAGAGCGCGCCGAAGTCAGCGCGCGCGCCTATGCCCGCGGTCGCACGATGACGTGGCCGCGCAATGCCGAAGCCGTGCTGACCGCAATGGCCCCAGCACTGCGCCAGCGTCGCCACAGCCTCGGCAAGCCGGTGCTCAATCTCGCCCCCATCGAGCGGATGACCGACGATGTCGGCATGTTGCAACACAGCGTGTTCGGCATCGCCGACCGCGACCACGGTTATTGCATCGACGACAATGCGCGGGGGCTGCTGTTGATGGCCGTCGCCGACGATCTGCCGGTCGAAACGCGCATCCGCTACGCCGAAACCTATGCAAGTTTCGTCCAGCACGGCTGGAACCCCGACACCGCGCAATACCGCAATTTCATGGGCTATGACCGGCGCTGGCTCGAGGATGTCGGCTCGGAAGACAGCAATGGCCGCACGCTGTGGGCGCTCGGGGTTACGGCTGCCCGTGCGCCTTCCGCGCCGCTGCGAAACTGGGCGACGATGCTCTACGACCAGACCATAGAGTCGATCGCCAAGCTCGGGTCGGTGCGGACGCGTGCTTTTGCGATGCTGGGCGCGGCCGCAATGGTCGAGGTGCGACGCGACGCCGAGTCCGAAGCACTGCTGCGCGATGGCATTGCGATGCTGTCGGCGTTGCTGGCGCGCAACAGCCGTCCCGACTGGGCATGGTTCGAGATCGTGCTGTCATACGACAACACCCGTCTGCCCGAAGCGTTGATCCGCGCGGGTCTCGCGCTCGACGATTCCGATGCCGTGGCGACCGGCCTTGAGGCGCTGGACTGGATCGCAACGCAGACCAGCGGCCATGACGGGATGTTCCAGCCCATCGGCACCGAAGGGTTCGGCGAGGCGCGCGAAACGCCCGCGCTGTTTGACCAGCAACCGCTCGAGGCATGGGCAATGATCGATGCCTGCGACGCCGCCTGGACCGCGAGCGGCGACCCGAAATGGCTGGTCCGTGCCGAGGCTGCGCACGACTGGTTCATTGGGCGCAACACATTGGGCGTACCGATCGTCGATCCGGCGACCGGCGAGTGCGGCGACGGACTGACTTCGGTTTCGGTCAATGCCAACAACGGCGCAGAGTCGGTCATCGCCTGGCAAATGGGACGCCGCGCATTTGTGCGCTTGTCCGAATCGGCCGCGCCGGTTCAAGACCCGGTGGAGAATATGGCAAACGCTGCCTGACGGGGCGGTTGGACTAAGGGGCAGTCCTATTTCTATTGTCGATATCCATCCGCTGCGACTGCGGCCCGATCCTCGCCGCGTCGTTGTCCGGCCTTTTCACCTTGCATGGCAAGCAAGCGGGACCGAACCTAGCCGCGCGCTCCGCCTCGTCGAGAACGTTCTGGCGTTAAGTCACGACGAGGTGACTGACGCGCTCGAACGCGTTTATCGCGATTTCGACGCGCGCCACTGGCAGGTCGAAAAAGTGTTCGAGCGCCGGTACGAGCAACTGTGCGAGCAATTCGGCGACGCGATCAATACCGCATCGGTGACGCCGCGACGCCGGCAGTTGCTCGGTGCCTATTTCTGCCACGAGTACAGCTATGCGGCCGCCGCGATCATGAACCCCAGCGTGGTCGCCGCGCCGGACCAGACCGGGCTGACCGGCGGTGCGGTGCGCTTTGCGATGTCGTTGCGGACGGTCGGCGAAGGGCACATCAGCACCATCGCCTTTACGCAAGGCATCGTCACGCCCGACCGCGAAGTCTCGATCCCTTCCCCGCCGCGCATCGCGACCGCTGCGGATGTCTCGGCGATCAAGCGCGGCGAGCCGATGGTGCCGGGCGCGCCGGTGACCGTCTATCGGCACGCCGACAGCGACCTGTCGCGCACCGTCATTTTCCCGATGACCGAAGCGCAGCGCAACGGCCTCGAAGACCTCAGGATCACGCCGTTCTCCAATGGTCAGGGAAAGACTGAATGGATCGGCACCTATACCGCCTATGACGGGCGCTCGATCCGTTCCGAACTGATGCGGACGCGCGATTTCCGCAAGTTCGACCTCGTGCCGATGACGGGCAATGCCGCACGCAACAAGGGTATGGCACTATTTCCGCGCAAGGTCGGCGGGCGCTACATGATGATCGGACGGCAGGACGGCGAGAACCTGTTCCTGTTGAGCTCGAACATCCTGACCGACTGGGACGATGGCACCCTGCTCGCGCGTCCGCAGCACGCGTGGGAATATATCCAGATCGGCAATTGCGGCGCGCCGATCGAGCTCGACGAGGGCTGGCTACTCCTGACCCACGGCGTCGGGGCGATGCGGCGCTACAGCATCGGCGCGATGCTGCTCGACAAGGACGATCCGTCTAAAGTCATCGGGCGGACGTCGAAGCCGATCCTCGAACCGCTCGACCAGGAACGCGACGGCTATGTCCCGAACGTCGTCTACACCTGCGGCGCAATGCGCGTGGGCGACGATCTGTTCCTGCCCTTCGGCATTGCCGACAGCTCGATCGGTTTCGGGTTCGTGCGGATCAAGGAGTTGCTGGCGGCGATGCGCTAGCCGATGCGGAGGCGCTGGCGGTCGATCCGGCGCGCATCGCAGTTTCAGGCGATAACGGGGTCATCCTGCAGTCGCATTGTGCCTGATGGTGCAAAACCGGGCCGTAACCAATTGCAAGTGCGCCATGGCGACGGCAGCGGTTCCACACCCCGCTTGACCGACTTGCCGGTTTCCCCCACTGACGGGCGATCGTTGGGATTCCAACATGGAACGCGTTGGAAGGCCGGACGAAAAACCGGAATAAATGCAGTGTTTACAGACACTTGCGGGTGTAGCTCAATGGTAGAGCAGAAGCTTCCCAAGCTTACGACGAGGGTTCGATTCCCTTCACCCGCTCCACAGACACTCTCCGACATCGGCAGGTCTCCGCCGGACAAAAGCGACCGGGAGCAGGGGAATTTCCAGCCATGAACCTGCGCCATATCGAAGTGTTCCACGCGGTTTATTCGAACGGATCTGTCAGCGCGGCGGCGCGGGCGCTCAATGTGTCGCAACCATCGGTGTCGAAGACATTGCGCCATGCCGAGACCTTGATCGGCTTTCCGCTGTTCCGTCGCGCCGCCGGTCGCCTGATCCCGACCGAGGACGCGCACATCCTGTTCGGCGACGTCGCCGACATCCAGGACCGGGTGCAGGCACTGCGCGAGGCGAGCCGCAACATGCGACGCGGGACGCAGGGGACGCTACGGATATCGGCGCTGCCCTCGCTGGCGCTCGATGCGCTGCCGGCAGCTGTGGCCAAATTCCTGACGACGCACGGCGATGTCCGCTTCGACCTGCAAACGGTGCACCACGACGATCTGCTGCGGAAATTGTTCGAGCGCGAAACCGATATCGCCATTGCTTATGAGGCACCGGCCAATGCGCCGCTGGCCCACACGCCGCTGGGACGCGGCGAACTCGTGGCACTCTACCGCGAGCAGGACATGCCCGATGCCCCGCCGCGCCTGCCGCTGGCGGCGCTGGCCGGACACCGATTCATCAGCCCGGTCGCCAGCGGGCCGCTGGGGCGCATGTTCGCGCGTGAGCTCGACCGCGCGAACGTCGTGCTCGACGATGTGGTGTCGGCGCGGACCTTCCACATTGCGACGTCGCTGGTACGGCACGGTGCGGGGCTGACGGTCGTCGACAGCTTTACCGCCCAGGCCGCGATGGCGCCGGGGCTGGCGTGGCGACCGCTCGACCCGGCAATGGGGTTCGAGGTGACGGCGATGTATCTCGCCACCCGTCCGCCGGGTGCCCTCGCGGCAAGTTTCCTCAAAGCGTTCGCCGCCACGATAGCCCAGCCATAACGAGCGGCTATAGCGCGCCGCCCATTCATTATGCGGGCGGGCAGCACGCGCGGCGATAGCAGCAGCAGCATGATCCCTGCCCCCTATCTGCTCTACCTCGGCCATAGCCGCGACTTCATGGGTATCAAGACATCGCGCGGCCTCGCCGTTTTCCGGCCCGATGCGTGCGTCGGCGAATTCCGCCATGACGATTGCCCGCTGACGCTCGACCTGCCGCGTCTGACGATTGCCGAAGGGGCAGCGGCGGGCGCGAAAACATTGGTGCTCGGCATCGCCAATTCGGGGGGCACATTCGGCGAGGGCTTGCTCGACGACGCGGCGGCGGCGCTCGAAGCGGGGATGAATGTCGCGGCAGGGCTGCACCACCGCTTGCGCGACGTGCCGCAACTGGCCGCGCTCGCCGAAGCAAAGGGCCTGTCGCTGTTCGATGTGCGCGATCCGCCCGCCGATCTGGTGGTCGGCACCGGCTATGCCCGCGCGGGAAAGCGGCTGCTGACCGTCGGCACCGATTGTTCGACCGGCAAGATGTACACGACCTTGGCGCTGGTCCGCGGCCTGCACGCACGCGGGATCGCCGCCGATTTCCGCGCGACCGGCCAGACCGGCATATTGATCGCGGGCGCGGGCATCCCCGTCGATGCCGTGGTCGCCGATTTCATTTCGGGCGCCATCGAGATGCTGTCTCCCGCGCGAGACGACGACGGCTGGGACGTCATCGAGGGACAGGGGTCGCTGTTCCATCCGTCGTTTGCGGGCGTGTCGGCCGGCGTGCTCCATGGCGCGCAGGCCAAAGCACTGGTGATGTGCCATGACCCGGTCCGCGATCATATGCGCGGCCTGCCCGGACGCGCGCTGCCGCCGCTCGCCGACTGCATCGCCCTCAACCTGCAGATGTCACGACTGACCAGTCCCGATGTCGTCATGACCGGCATCGCGCTCAACACCTCGGCGATGGACGAGGACGCGGCGCGGCGGCTGTGCGCCGAAACCGGCGACGCGCACGCGCTGCCATGCACCGATCCGCATCGCTTCGGGGTCGAGGCGTTGCTCGAGGCGCTGCCGTGAGGACATTGGCGGCGCGGCACGAATCGCTGCCGCTCGCGCGCCCGTTCCGCATTTCGCGCGGGGCGAGGACCGTTGCCGAAGTCGTGGTCGTCGAACTGACTGGCGACGGCGTGACCGGGCGCGGCGAAAGCGTACCCTATCCGCGCTATGGCGAGAGCGTCGAAGGTGTGCTGGCCGCCATCGAAAGCGTGCGTGCCGCCCTTGAGGCGGGTGCGGACCGTGAAGAACTGATGCCTCTGCTGCCACCCGGCGCGGCGCGGAACGCCGTCGATTGTGCGCTATGGGATCTGGAGGCGAAGCAACTGGGCATCAGTGTCGCCACGCGCCTCGTGCGGCCGCCGCTGGAGCCCATCGTCAGCGCGCACACGGTCGTCATCGACTCGCCCGAGGCGATGGCGGCTGCGGCACGCTCAATCGCGCATGTGCCGCTGATCAAGGTGAAGCTCGATGCCGATGAGCCCGCCGCGCGCCTCCGCGCCGTCCGCGCGGCGGCACCTGAGGCGATGCTGATCGTCGACCCCAACGAGGGCTGGGACCGCGCGCTGCTCGAAGCGATGCAGGACGTGCTGATCGAGGCGCGCGTCGCGCTGCTCGAACAGCCGGTGCCCGCCGATGACGACGCCTGGCTGGAGGGGTTCGACTATGCGATCCCGATTTACGCGGATGAAGCGGTGCATGTCGGCGGCGATCTCGACCGCATTGCCGCGCGCTATCAGGGGATCAACGTCAAGCTCGACAAGACCGGCGGGCTGACGACGGCCCTCGATCTCGCGGCGGCGGCGCGCGCGCGCGGGATGGGGCTGATGTGCGGCTGCATGGTCGGGTCGTCGCTGTCGATTGCCCCGGCGATGCATGTTGCGCGCGATGCCGATTTCGTCGATCTCGACGGGCCATTGTGGATGGCGGAGGATCGCGCGGGGGGCGTTGTCGATGTCGGGGGTACGCTGATGCCGCCGCAGTCGGGATTTTGGGGGGACTGACGGCATGAAGCACGGATTTGCGGCCTTCGCGCTAGTTGCTGCACCGCTCCACGCCGCGCCGACGACGCTCCAGCAACAGGTCGAGGCACGGCTTGCGGAAATGGGGCCGGGGACGCGTTTCGGGCTGGTCGTCGCCGATGCCGGGGGACGCGAACTGGTCGCGATTGCGCCGACCGACCGGTTCATTCCGGCGTCGAATACCAAGATGTTTACGGTCGCTGCCGCGCTGGCGACTCTAACTGACATCGACAAACCCGACACCGTCGGTGGCACAAGTGTACGTATCGACAAGACCGCTCAAGGAATAGAAGTCGTCCTGACCGGGCGCGGCGATGCGCGAATGTCTGCTAAGCCAGACTGCCAGATTGATTGCCTCGCAACACTTGCCGATGCCGTGGCGGCAAAAGTGAAGTCGGTGTGGAGCGTTCGCGGCGATGCAAGTGCTTTCGTGGATCGGCGCTGGAGCGCCGGGATGAGCTGGAACAACATCCCGACCGAATCGGGAACTGCCGTTTCCGCTCTCACTCTCGACAATAACGAGGTTCCTTTTACGGTCACGCCGGGTGCAGTCGGGGCAGCACCGATTGTGACCTTTGGCGCGGAAAACGGCACGACGCCAGTGCCACCACGGCGGGGAGTAATCGTCCTGAACGGTGGCCCCTACTACAGTATCGACAATCGCGCGTTGACGGTTGCCGCTGGCGAGACTGCACTGGAGTATGATCGGTTACCGTTCGAGAATGTCATCCGTCTGACCGGCACGATCGCGGTGGGCGCGGCATCCGTGGCATTCCGCGCGGGTATCGATGATCCTGCGTTCTTCGCGGCACAGATTTTCCAGCGCCTGCTCGTAGCACGTGGCGTGAAGGTTGGAGGGGTGACGGGGACAGCCTATCGACCTGAAGCGAGTAGCAAGCCGAAGCCGACCGATGCGGTCGAACTGCAGACGCTCACCCCGCCGCCTTTGTTCGATGATTTGACCATCATCAACAAGGTCAGCCAGAATCTCCACGCCGAACTGCTGCTGCGCCGCGTCGGCGCGGCCGGGGGCGAGGCATCGGTCGCGGGCGGCCTCAAGGCGGTCGAGGCAATGCTGGCTCGTGCAGGCGTCTCGCGCACCGGCTACGACTTTTCCGACGGCTCCGGCATGTCGACCTATAACCGCGTCGCCCCGCGCGCGATGATCGCCTTCCTGCGCTGGACGGCGACGCAGCCCTGGGGCGTGAAATTCCGCGCTACGCTGCCGGTCGGCGGGGTCGATGGCACCATTGCGCGACGTTTCGCCGGCACGCCGCTTGCGGGGAAGGTATTTGCCAAGACCGGCGGCCTCAACGCGACCAATGCGCTGTCGGGCTGGATGACAGCGGCGAGCGGACGCGAACTGACTTTCGCGTTTTTTGCCAATGACGTGCCGCAGGGGCAGCGCGCCATTCCCGTCATCGATGCGGTGCTGAACCTGATCGCGGCGGCGAACTGACCGCAATTCCGGGGTCCGAGTGTTGCATCCGCGCCACGTCGCGGACCCAATCTTCGCGATAATGCCATATGGTTATAGGCTGGCGACAAGTAACTATGGTGCACTGCCACCGATGTGTCATTTACTCGGGGGTGTCCGGCAACGGCCGGTTCGGGGGAAATCGACATGCGACGCGCTGCACTGACCAAAGCCATTCTCGTTTCCGCGACGATGCTCGCCGGGGCTCTGCCATCGCTCGCCGCAGCCGCCGAGGCGGCGGAGGCCGAGATCGTCGTCACCGGCTCGCTGATCAAGCGCAACCCGAACGACAGCGCGCTGCCGCTGACGATCATCTCGAACGAGGAACTGACGCGCGAAGGGATCAACAGCCCCGAACAGCTGGTCTCGCTGCTCAGCACCAACGGGAACGGGCCAGACAACCTCGCGTCGAACGCAGACGTCGTCGGCGGCGCGCAGCGCGGTACCAATGGCCTGTCGTCGGCAAACTTGCGTGGACAGGGCGCGGCGGCGACGCTTGTCCTGCTGAACGGGCGTCGCGTGGCCGCCCATGGGCTGCAAGGGTCGGCGGTCGATGTGAACCAGATCCCGTTTGCTGCTATCGAGCGCATCGAGATCCTGAAAGATGGCGCGTCAGCGATCTATGGCACCGACGCCATCGGCGGCGTGATGAATTTCATCACCAAGAAGAACTTTCAGGGGCTGACGCTCAACGGGTCGACCGACGCCACGACGGGCGGCGGTGGCAACATTTACCGCCTGTCGGCAACCGCAGGCTATGGCGACCTCGCGACGCAGGGGTTCAACATCATGGCGACCGTGGGGCGTACCGTGAACGAAATCCTGCAAGGGTCGCAGCGCAGCTTCGTGAACGGCAACCAGCCCAACCGTGGCTTGTCGATCGACACGCGCGGCACGCCGATTGCGACGATCTTCCCCAACGGCGTCAACGCGCTGTTCGCGCCGCAGGGGTCGCTGCTGACGGGAGCCACCCTTGTTGAGCCGGGCACGACAAATGCGGCAGCAAGCGCCGGCATCAACTTTCTCGATTTGCCGGGCGGTGCAGGCTGTTCTTCGATGGACGGCGGCATGGCCTATGACGAGCAACTCTGGGCCAACCCCAATGCGCGCCTTGCCTGCGCGTGGGACACGGGACGTGCGGTCGTGCTGCAACAACCGATCAACACGCTGACATATTACGGCCGCGCGACGGTGCGCGCGGGCAGTCACGAACTGTTTGCCGAAATCACCGGGTCGAATGCCAAATCGGCAAAGATTTTCTCGAACAACCAATATTCGGGCAACGCGACGACGACGCCGCTATATTATCCTTTGAATGCGACGACGGCAGCCACCTACAATGACGTCTACGACCGTCTTGCAGCCGTATTTCCGACCATAGGCGCGGTCGGCGACCGCATCGTCGACGCGGTCGGCAATTACGGGCGTCCCATCGCCTATCGCTGGCGCTGCATCGCGTGCGGCAACCGCGAGTACAAGACCACGACCGACACGTTCCGCGTGGCCCTCGGTGCCGAAGGGCCGCTGTTCGAGGGCTGGGATTACCGCGCCGGTGGTTCCTATGCGAAGAGCGAGTCCTCCTCGCTGCTCGGCGACGGCTATCATTATCGCGGCATCTTCTCCTCCACGTTGCGCGCGCAGCAATCGGGCATAGCCGGGGCCGTATCGGGCGGTCTCGATACCCGCGCGCCGACCGCACCGGGGGCGACCGCGCCGGGCATCGTCGGCCTGCTTAACAGCGGCATTCTCAACCCGTTTTCGGTGACGCAGACGCCCGCCGCGCTGGCTGCGCTGAATTCGATCTCGGCAAAGGGAACCACGCTCTACGGTGGACGCTACGAAGTGTATCAGGCCGATGCCGCGGTTACAGGCGGGCTGTTCGACCTGCCGGGCGGCGAGGTGAAACTGGCCATCGGGGCCGATTATCGCCGCGAACGCTACAGCTTCAACGGCTCGGCGTCGTTTGCCCTGACACAGCCCGAAATTTTCAACGTAGCCGACGACAACGACCGTGCCCTCGCGCCCGTCTCGCGCGATGTCAAAGCGGTTTACGGGGAATTGCTGATCCCGGTGTTCGAACCGCTCGAGATTACCGTCGCCGGACGCTACGATAACTACACGGGTTTCGGCGGCACCTTCAATCCGAAGATTTCGGGCAAGTTCCAGCCGGTCAACTGGCTGATGTTCCGCGGCTCGTACAATACCGGATTCCGCGTGCCGTCGTTCAACCAGATCTTCAATCCGGTGACCGTGTCGCCCAATCCTGGCAACACTTTGATCGATCCGACGACGTGCAGCCTGGCCGGCCCCAATCCCGCCGTGGCCGGCTGCGCCGCGATCACGCCGGACACTGCCACCGGCGGCAATCTGAACCTCGGTCCGGAAACCTCGAAGCAATTCTCGCTCGGCGTCGTGTTCCAGCCCGCGCGCCGCTTCAGCGCATCGTTCGATTTCTGGTCGATCGATGTCGATAACGTCATCGGAGCGCTGACTATCCAGCAGCTGCTCGCTAATCAGGCGTTGTTTCCCAACCGCATTTTCCGCACCGGCGGGATTATCACTGCGCTCGATCTGCGGAACGACAATATCGGGTCGCGGCGGACGCAGGGGCTCGAAGTCAGCCTGCGTGGCGGCGTCGAGGCATTCGGCGGTGTGCTTAGCGCGGGCCTCGACGGTACGTATATGCTCAAGCGGCGCGAACGCTTCCTCGCCAACACAGCGTTCGGGCCGAGCCTGATCGGGGTGTTCACCTATACCGGCGATCTTGCGCTCAAGTGGAAGCACAATGCCTTCATCACCTGGGCGAACGACACGGCGACGTTCAGCGTCTCGCAAATCTATCGCGACGGCTATACCAACCAGGCGCTGCCCGGCATCGCGGCGGGCACGGTGGTGCGGCCCGACTACAACCCGCGCGTTAAGCCTTATATCATCTACAACCTGTCGGCGGCGGTCCGTATCCAGAAGCAGCTGACGCTCACTTTCGGCGTCAAGAATATATTCAACACCGACCCGCCGTTCGCGATCACCTATGACAGCAATTTCGGTTCGGGATCGTCCTGGGAGCCGCGTGTCGCCGATCCGCGGGGTCGCAGCATCACAATGGCGGCGGAGGTGAAGTTCTAGAGTCGCCTTCGGTTACGCGGGATCGGGGAAGCGCACCCTAATCCCGCGGCAGATGCCCGTCCTGCACAAACCGGCGGTCGGCCCAGGTCGTATGCGTCCCGCTGCAAATCTTGTGCGGCAGGGCGATGCGGACGACCGGTCCCGCCGCAAAGTCCTTGCAGTCGATCAGGATGCATTCGGATGTCTGCCGGTTCTCGTCGATCAGAAAGCTGACGAGATAGCCGTCGTCCTCGTCGACCGCGCCGATGCGCGGCACGAACGGTGCTTCGCTGGCGAATACGCCGTCGGGCAATTTCAGGTCCCATGACTCCCCGGTTGCGAGGTCGTGTTTGACGAACCCGTTAAACAGGAACCAGCCCGGTTTGGTCGTCGTACTATAGGCGTAGCGATAAGGGAGCCCGGCATAACGCTGGTTGAACATCCCGAATTCGAGGATGCGGTCGTCGAGATGACGCTCGGTCGTATTGCCGGTCTTCAGGTCGAAGCGCCAGCGGTGGAGCTTGGGGCGGAAACTGTGCTCGTCGAGGAAAGCCATCATATGGCTCATGCCTTCCGGCGCATCCTCGAGCGGCCGGGGCATCGGGTTTTCCTGGAAATAGCCGTCGAGGACGATCTCGTCGCCCTCTTCATAGGCGTTGAGCCAGTGCAGGACATAGGTCGGGTCGGCCTCGAACCAGCGGATGTCCTCGGTCCGGCCGTAACGCGGGATGACCGCGAAACGCGACTTCAGGTCGCGGTGAAAGCGCGAGGCGTGAATGTTGCGCTTGAGCAATTCCGCGTCCCAGAACAGCGGCAAGTCGTTCAGGATCGAATAGCTTTTGCTGAACGCCATGTCGTGCGGCAGGCGCGGCCCCGGCAAGGGTACTGGCACATAATGCGCGAGCTTGCCGGTCCGGTCCACGACCCCGTAATGCATATAGGGCGCGTGGACGCTGTAGTTGAAGAACATCATTTCCCCGGTCGCTTCATCGACCTTGGGATGCGCCGAGACACCGTCGATCGGTGCCCAGCCAGCGATCCCCTCCTGCTCGAGCGTTTCAGGGTCGAGCAGATAGGCCTCACCACACTGGTAGAACGTCGAGACGATCTTGCCCGCGTGGACGACGACATCGGTGCTCGATGAATCTTTCAGCGCGCCATGCGCCCCGAAGCCCGGGCGCAACGATGTCCCCGCAGGGTCCATCAGGCCGCCCCACAGCGACTGGCCCGCTTCCTGTTCCGCTGCAAAGCCGCGCGTCCGCACGAAGCGGTTACGGTAATCGGCCTTGCCATTCCGGAAACTGATCGCATGCACCATCCCGTCGCCGTCGAACGGGTGATAATTGCCCAGCGGCTGGTGCACCTGGTTTTCGGTGTTGCGGATATAGATGCCGTCGATGTCGTCGGGGATACGCCCCTCGATCACATCTAGGTCGATGGCCGTCGCCTCGCTCAGCAACGGCGTCCACGGCCCGGTCAGATAGGGATGATTGGTCGGCCTGAGCGACGATACTACGGGTTCGAGCAGTTCCACATCCACAACGCATCTCCCAAACACGGGCATCCTAGAAGGACGGGCAGCAACGCGCATCCGGATTCTTGACCGCGTGCCTCATCCCTTTGCGGGCGGCCAGGGGAAGAAAGCCGAGGTGCGCCGGACATAGGCCGCATAGTCCGGTTTCCGCTTTTTCATGCTGCCCTCGACGGTGGGCGCGCCCGACCATTTCATCAATGTCCAGGTCAGGAACAGCGGCCCGATGATCGCCCAGCGCCCCGTCGCCGTCTCGGCCGCGACAAGATACATGCCCCACCACGCGCAAGCATCGCCGAAATGATTGGGATGCCGCGTGTAGCGCCACAGGCCACCGTCCATCACTTGCCCCGCATTCGCCGGGTCGCGCTTGAAACGGACCAGCTGGTAATCGGCGAGCGCCTCGAAGACGATCCCGAATACAGCTAGGGCCGCACCGCCATAGCCGAGCAGCCCCAAAGGCGGGGCCGCATCAAGCTGGCCGAGCTGGACCGGCAGGCACACCAGAAACAGCAGCGGCGCTTGCGTCGCAAAGACCAGCAGCAGCGAAGCCGTGCCGAACCCCCATCCGCGATTGCGCTGCGCCTTCTCGAGAAGCGCGACATAGCGCCGGTCGGTCCCGTGATGCCGCCATCGCCACAGCAAATACCCGCCGAGCCGGACGCCCCATAGCGCGCACAGCACGAGCAGCAGTAGCTTTCGTTCGGCATTGCCGTCGGCCATCACAAACGTGCCGCCCGCCACGACGACCATGCCGAACGCCCAGAAACTGTCCACCGGCGTTACATCGCGCAGGCCGAGGCAGATCAGCCAAAGCAGGACGAAAGCCGCGACCAGGACAGCCGCGTTGGCCAGCAGAAGTTGTGCGATGCTCATGCTGCGATCTTCTCCACGATGAAGCTGACGGTCGTCGTCGTCGATCCGCCGATGTTGAGCGTTTGCAAACGTCGCGCCCCTTCGACCTGATAATCGCCCGCCGTGCCTGTTACCTGCTTGTAGCCGTCGAGCAGCATGCGCACGCCGGTTGCGCCGACCGGATGCCCCATGCCGATCAGCCCCCCCGATGGATTGACCGGATTGGCCCCGCCGATCCCGATCGAACCGCTCTCGACCGCTTTCCAGGCCTCGCCGGGTGTCGTGATCCCGAGATGGTCGATCGCCATATATTCGGTCATCGCAAAGCAGTCGTGCACCTCGAACACGTCGATTTGCGTCACGTCCGCCACTCCCGCACGCGCGCGCGCCTCGGCGGCGGCGCGGTGGACCTGCGGAAAGACATAGGGTTCGTTCGAGCTCGCCCGGATTTTCGAGGCATAGGAAATCGGGGCCGAGCGATGACCCCAGCCGGTGATCTGCGGGATCGTCTCGAACGGAATCCCGCGCTGACGCGCATAACTGGCGGCCCGTTTCGCCGAAGCCAGAAACACCACGGCGGCACCGTCGCTCACTTGCCCGCAATCCATCTTGCGCGTGCGTCCCTCGATAATCGGGTTATGTTCGTCAGATGGTGTGAAAGCCTCGGGCACGAATTGGTAACTGCGCGTCTGGGCGTTGGGATTGAGCTTGGCGTTGGCGAAATTGTTGCGCGAGATTGCCATCAAATGGTCGTAGGACAAGCCGTAGCGACGGTCGTATTCGTCGGCCAAGTCGGAGAAGGCGCGCGGCCAGACATAGGTCGCATCGAGGTATTCGTGCCCTGCCCAGGCCGCTGCACCCAGATGCTGCGCCGCGACCGCGCCGGACACATTCCGCATCAGCTCGATACCGACGACACAGGCAAGATCGTACCGCCCTGCCTCGATGTCGGCCATCGCCGCCAGCACGGCAACGCTGCCCGAAGCACAAGCGGCTTCGTGCCGCGAGGTCGGCAGGCCGTCGAACGCCGGGTCCACCAGCCCGAAAAAGCCGCCGAGCATCCCCTGCCCCGCGAATAATTCACCGGCGAAATTGCCGACGTGCCCGACGTCGATGTCCGACGCGTCAAGCCCGACCGCGTCCAGACCGTTGCGGACGACCTCGGCAAATGCATCGGCCAGTTCCATGCCCTGGCGGTTCCAGTTGCTGGCATAATCGCTCTGCCATCCGCCCAGAACATGGACCATGCCACTCTCCCCCAGCGATGCGTTCGGCGCATCGACCTTGACGACGGGTTCGACCAATTACGGCGGGTTGGCAAGCCGCCGATATGTCAGGCGACAGGCGGTGCCGCGTCCTTGAAGGCCGCCAGCGCCGCTGCCCGGTCCGCCATCGCGGTCACTTTCGGGAACGGCGTCAGATCGGTCTTGAAACGCCGCGCATTGTACATTTGCGGCACAAGGCACGCATCGACGATATTCGGCACCTCGCCGCCGGCGAATTCGGTATCGGGCAGCAGCTTTTCGAGCGTCGTGAAACCCGCCCCGATCCAGTGGCGGTACCAGCTATCCACGGCTTCCTGCGGCTGCCCCAGCTCGTTCTGAAGATACTTCAGAATGCGCAGGTTGTTGATCGGGTGGATGTCCGCCGCGATGGTCAACGCTATTTCCATCGCCCGCGCACGCGCCAGCGGTGCCGGGGGGATCATTCGCGGTTCGGGCGCGACGGTGTCGAGGTAGTCGATTATGGCGAGGCTCTGTCCCAGCACAATCCCGTCCGCTTCGAGCGCGGGCACGAAGCCGGCGGGATTGAGTTTCAGATACGCCGGCGCCCGCTGTTCCCCGTCGCGCAGCGCATAATTGCGCCTCTCATATGCCAATCCCTTGAGATTGAGCACGATGCGAACGCGAAAGCACGCCGAGGAAAGGGGGAAATCGTGGAGGATCATGCGTGGTCCATTCCTTCTCGCCGACAGTCGCCTCGCTGCCTATTTGGCGGTTTCCGCCATTTCGACGGCCTCGGCGATGCCGTCGAGGTAGCGTTCGGCGTCGAGCGCGGCCTGGCAGCCCGTCGCCGCGCTCGTCACGGCCTGTCGGTAGATATGGTCCTGCACGTCGCCCGCCGCGAACACACCGGGGATGCTGGTCTGGGTTGCATTGCCGTGGCGACCGCCGTGGGTGACGA
Organism: Sphingomonas sp. SUN039; assembly: GCF_024758725.1. Taxonomy (NCBI): domain Bacteria; kingdom Pseudomonadati; phylum Pseudomonadota; class Alphaproteobacteria; order Sphingomonadales; family Sphingomonadaceae; genus Sphingomonas; species Sphingomonas sp. SUN039. The sequence goes on from NZ_CP096972.1 coordinate 2,248,512, forward strand.
TATAGCCGCCTTCCATCTCGAGCTGTCCGTCGAACAGCGACGTATTAGGCTTATGGCCGATCGCGACGAACACGCCGTGGAGGTCGATGTCCTCGGTCGCGCCGCTGTCCACGCTCTTCACGCGCATACCCGTCACGCCGCGCTCGTCGCCAAGCACTTCGTCGAGCGTCGCGTTCCAGCGAATCTCGACCTTCCCTGCCGCCGCCTTGTCGAACAATTTGTCGTGGAGGATTTTCTCGCCGCGGAACTTGTCGCGGCGATGGACGACCGTCACCTTCGACGCGATATTCGACAGATAAAGCGCTTCCTCGACCGCCGTGTTGCCACCGCCGATCACCGCCACAGGCTTGTCCTTGTAGAAAAACCCGTCGCAGGTCGCGCAGGCCGACACCCCCTTGCCCATGAACGCGGCTTCGCTCGGCAGCCCGAGATATTGCGCCGACGCCCCCGTCGCAATGATGAGCGCGTCGCAGGTGTAGGTTCCGCCGTCGCCCTCGAGCCGGAACGGGCGCTCGTTCAGGTGCGCGGTATGGATATGGTCCCAGATGAACTCGGTACCGAAGCGCGCGGCGTGCCGCTCGAACCGCTGCATCAGTTCGGGGCCCTGCACGCCGTCGGCATCGGCCGGCCAGTTGTCGACATCGGTCGTCGTTGTCAGCTGCCCGCCATGCTCCATGCCGGTCACCAGTACCGGTTTCAGGTTCGCCCGCGCCGCATAGACGGCGGCGGTATAGCCGGCGGGACCGGAACCGAGGATCAGGAGACGGTTATGACGGTCGGGCATGGCACTCTTCGCAATTAAGTCCGACGAGCAGCGGAACGCCGGACCGGCTTCTCTTGATACTCGAAGAGTAAACTGGTGGGCGTGGCAAGGATTGAACTTGCGACCCCTGCGATGTCAACACAGTGCTCTACCACTGAGCTACACGCCCACTCGTACGGGGTAAGGCGGCGTCCCTAGCGACGCGACGCGCACGTTGCAAGCCGTCAAAGGCGGCCCGCGCTTGCCTCTTCGAACATGCGGTCTACCTCGAGCACAAGGTCGCGGAGGTGGAACGGTTTCGACAGCACTTTCGCTTGCGGCAGGGCTTCGCCTGCACGCAGTGTGACCGCCGAAAAACCGGTGATGAACATCACGCGTGTGCCGGGCGCTGTCACCGACACCTTTTGCGCCAGCTCGATGCCGTCCATGCCGGGCATGACAATATCGGTCAGCAGCAGGTCGAACTGTTCGCCGGCCTGCACGAGATCGAAGGCATCGTTGCCGCATTCGACCGGGACCACGGCGTAACCCGAGCGTTCGAGCGCCCGCGTCAGATGCATCCGCATCGCGCCATCGTCTTCGGCAAGCAAAATGCGGATCATGACCGGTCCCGAACAGCGCAACGATGCCCAAGCGGCACCGCGCATCTTCTGTATGCCGACAGCGGTTAAGAAATTCCAGTGCACCGGCCCGATCGTGCCCCTATGCCCCGGGGATGATCCGTCCGTTCGACAGCTTCAACGATTCGGCCCCGGGGCCGGTTGTGGTCACCGTGACGCATGCGGGGCGCGACTATCCCGAATGGGTGCACGACCGGCTCGCCGTGACGGTGGCGCGCGCCCTGCCCCTCGAGGACCGGCTGGCCGATCTGCTGGTCGAAACGGCGGTCGCCATCGGGCATCGCACATTGATTGCCCGGATGCCGCGCCTGCTCATCGACCTCAACCGGGCCGAAACCGATTTTGAGGCACGCGCGGTTTCGGGGGCGCGCGACCCCGTCGCCCGCCCCTCGCACCGCGCCCGGGGCGGGCTGGGCCTTGTTCCCGAGCGGCTCGGCAACGTGCGGCTATGGCGCACCCCGTTGCGCGCTGCCGAACTGGCCGAGCGTATCGTCGCGGTTCATCGCCCGTGGCATAGCGCCGTCGATTCGGCGCTGGCGCAGGCACGGGCGGCAGGCGACCGTGCCGTTCTGGTCGATGTGCATTCGATGCCGTCGCTGGCAGCTTTAGGTGCGGCGCAGGTCGTGATCGGCGACCGGCACGGCGCAAGTGCGTCGCCCGAAGTCACCGAACGCGCAGCGAGTATTTTCCGGGACGCCGGGCTGCGCGTCGCGGTCAACGCGCCTTATGCCGGGGCCTATATGCTTGAGCGGCACGGACGACCGGCGCGCGGTGTCTCGGCGATCCAGATCGAGATCGACCGGCGACTTTACCTAGATCCGGTACTGGACGGGCCCGGCACGGGGCTCGCTGCGATGCAGGGGTTGATCGCGGCGCTTGCCGACCGGCTCGAATCGCCCGGCGACAATGCGATCTGGCCGCTCGCTGCCGAGTAGCCGGCTGAATGACAGGAGCCGGATAAAGCACCACCGCGTGTTTTCACACGCGGTGGCCAGGTTCAGGGAGGAGGTGCATCCGGAGATGCACCAGCCGCGCGCGAAAGGGGGAACGCGCAAGCGGCTACGCGATAGATAGTGCAATGCAACCAAAGCTACAAGGGCAGTACTGCCCCGGTAACGATGAAATTATGTCGCGCGCTTCGTGCTATGCAGCGGCGTCGGGCGCGGTCGGGATAACCGTCTTGCCCTGCATCACCTGACGCCCGAAAATCTCGCGCATCGTCTGCAGCGAGAACAGGTGCGCGTGGATCAACGGCAGCAGACCCGACTGCATCATCTTGCGGAGCACATCGCCGCGCAGATCGCGCAGCTTGGTCTCGTCGACCATCTGGAAGCCACGATAGATGAACGGCTGCGACTCGCCATCGGGCTGGATCGAGACTTCGCCGTCCATCAGCAGGCCGTGTTCGGCAAGCTCGGCCATGAACTGGCCGGTTTTCATGCCCGATTCCTCGAATTCTTGGCAGAAACCGAGGATACGCGTCACCACGTCGGTCGGCTTGTCGCCGTCGAACAGCGGCTCGCCCTCGTCGAACGCGCCCAGCGCCTCGGTCGTCGGGTCAAAGCACAGCGACAGTTCCTCGGCTTCGGGCCGCAGTTTCGCCAGAAGGAACGGATAACGGCGCAGATAAGCGGGCAGATAAACCGCCTCGGTAACCTTGCCGTCGTCATCGATGAAGGTGTTTACACCTTCGTTAAGCCCCATCAGCGCCAGCGGCACGGGGTTGTCGCCGACCGAGAACACGATCGGATAGTGACGCTGCGCCATCGCGAACTCATCGACGGTGACTGGAATGGCGTGATCGCCCTTTGCAAAGGCGATGTGGTCGAGCGCGCGCATTTTCCAGTCGGCATGATCGACCGACGACAGCGGCATGAGGTCCTTGTAAAGCAGCGGCAGGCCGGCGTTCTGAGGGGCCGTGCTGGCCATAATGTCTCTCCGAAGAATGTCAGGGTGAAGTTGCGCGCGTCCCTATGGCCAGAGCGTCGCCGGTGCAAGGTCAGAGCAACTTCCCCGGATTCATGATGCCGAGCGGGTCGAGCGCGTGCTTGATCGCGCGCAGCGTTGCCATCCGCACTGGATCGGACAGGCGGGCGAGTTCGTCGCGCTTCATCTGGCCGATGCCGTGTTCCGCCGAGATCGATCCGCCTGCCGCATCGACCAGATCGTGGACCATGCCGCTCGCCGCATAGCCGACGTCGCGCCGCCAGCTATCGGCGTCCGATGCAGCGGGAGCGCGGACGTGGAAATGGACGTTGCCATCGCCAAGGTGCCCGAAGGCGCTGGCGACCGTACCGGGGAACGCCGCCTCGACCGTCGCCGCCGCCTCGACCATGAAACGCGGCATCGCATCGACGGGCACCGAAATGTCGTGCTGCATTGCCGGGCCTGCGGCGCGCTCAGCCTCCGAGATCGAATCGCGCAGCCGCCAGAACGCCTCGGCCTGCGCCTCGCTCGCGGCAATCGTCGCGTCGCGGATCAGCCCCGCTTCGAAAGCGTCGGCCACCAACGGTTCGAGTTCGGCCACCGCCTCGCGGTCCGCGACCAGCTCGACGAGCACGTGCCAGGGATGTTCGCCGCCGAGAGGGCTGCGCGTCCCCGGCACATGCGCCAGCACCAGCCCCAGCGTATCGGCAGGCACGATCTCGAACCCCTCGACCCCTCGCGTCTGCCGCTCGAACCGGCGCAGGAGTTGCAGCGCTACCTCGGGCGTCTCCACCCCGATCCACGCCACTGCGCGGTCGCCGATAGCGGGAACCAGCTTCAATGTCGCCGCCGTGACCACACCCAACGTCCCTTCCGCGCCGATCAACAGCTGATTGAGGTCGTAGCCGCGGTTGTCCTTCTTGAGCACCTCCAGCCCGCGCCAGATACCCCCATCGGGCATCACTGCCTCTACCCCCGCGACCAGCGACCGCATCGTGCCGAAGCGAAGCACCTGCGTGCCTCCGGCATTGGTCGAGACCAGCCCGCCGACCGTCGCCGACCCCCGCGCGCCGAGCGTAAGCGGAAAGCGCATGCCCTGCGCCGCGACCGTTTCGTGCAAGGTCTGGAGTACCACCCCGGCCTCGACCACCGCAAAACCCGCGACAGCGTCGATCTCGCGGATCGCGTTCATCCGCCGCAGCGACAGCAGCAGGGCAGAGCCATCCGCAGGCGGGGTCGCCCCGCCGACCATACCTGTATTACCGCCTTGCGGCACCAGTGGCACACGGTGTCTGGCGGCCAGCGCGACCAGAAACGCGACCTCTTCGAGGCTCGCGGGCGACAGTACCGCCGCCGCCGCGCCATGATAGCGCCCGCGCCAGTCGGTCAGCCAAGGCGCGATATCCTGTGGCGCGGTTGCCACACTCTTCGCACCAAATCGTTCGGTGGCAGCCGCAATCACGGCCTCGACAGCTGTAGTTCGCACGATTAATCGCCTGTTCAAGCCCGTCCCGCCAACGCCCGGAGCACAATGGAATCCGCTGCGTGACCCCGATTGCCTATGGCCTGCTCGTGGCGGCGACAAGTGTCGCGCCCGCACCCGCGCCCGCCGCCGAGGCGGCCGCACCGCCCCCGACGACACAGGTTCAGGTCACCCAGATGCTGATTCAGCAGCGCATTATCATCCGCGTCCCCGCAATGTCGCCGCCCCCGCCGCCGCCCCGCCCGATCAAGTGGAAAGAGGTAAAAGGGCCGAAATGCGTGCCTGTCAGCCAGTTGGCGGGCGCGTCGATCGGCCAGAACGACACGGTCGACCTGTTCCTGCGCGGCGGCACCCGGCTGCGCGCCAAGCTCGACGACGATTGCCCCGCACTCGATTATTATTCGGGATTTTACCTCGCACCGACGCCGGACGGACAGGTCTGCCAGCGGCGTGACATGCTCCACACCCGTGCCGGTCAGCAGTGCCGCGTCGAGCGCTTCCGGATGCTGGTGCCCGAACGCTAGGCGCTTTTTCGTTGCCGCGCTTCCCCTTGACTCATGCGCCCTCGCGCCACAGGCGGGCGGCATGAGCTTTGCCGACCTCGGTCTCTCCGACGAACTCCTCCGCGCTATCGACGAATCCGGCTATACCGAGCCGACCGCCATCCAGGCGCAGGCTATCCCGCCGGTGCTGATGATGCGCGATCTGATCGGCATCGCCCAGACCGGCACCGGCAAAACCGCAGCGTTCGTCCTGCCGATGATCGACATCCTCGGCAACGGGCGCAGCCGGGCGCGCATGCCGCGCAGCCTGATCCTCGAACCGACGCGCGAACTCGCCGCGCAGGTTGCCGAGAATTTCGAGAAATACGGCAAATACCACAAACTCAGCATGGCGTTGCTGATTGGCGGCGTGCAGATGGGCGATCAGGTCAAGGCGCTGGAAAAAGGCGTCGACGTGCTGATTGCGACGCCGGGCCGCCTGATGGACCTGTTCGGGCGCGGCAAGATCATGCTCAACGATTGCAATTTGCTCGTGATCGACGAGGCCGATCGGATGCTCGACATGGGATTCATTCCCGATATCGAGGACATCTGCACGAAACTGCCTGCCAACCGTCAAACCTTGCTGTTTTCGGCCACCATGCCGGGACCGATCAAGAAGCTCGCGGACAAATTCCTGAGCAACCCCAAGCAGATCGAGGTCGCGCGGCCTGCCAGTACCAACCTCAATATCGAGGCGCGGCTGGTCGAATGCACGTCGCGGACCAAGAAGGACACGCTCATCGGGCTCCTCCGCGCCGAAGACGTTAGCAGCGCCATCGTCTTCTCCAACCGCAAGACGACGGTGCGCGATTTGGCGAAAGACCTGTCGCGCGCCGGGTTCAAGTCGGGCCAGATTCAGGGTGACATGGACCAGAGCGAACGCATCCGCGAGCTCGACCGGTTCAAATCGGGCGATATCGTCGTTCTCGTCGCGTCGGACGTCGCGGCACGCGGCCTCGATGTGAAGGGCGTCAGTCATGTCTTCAACTATGACGTTCCCTGGCATCCGGACGACTATGTCCACCGCATCGGCCGCACCGGCCGCGCCGGCGCAAAAGGCAAGGCGTTTACGCTGGCCACCTCCGACGACGCCGAAGCGGTCGCCAATATCGAAAAGCTGACCGGCACCAAGATCGAGCGCGTCGGCACCGGTGCGAAAGCCACGCCGCGCGTAGATGCCGCGCCTGCCGAACCCGCGACGGCAAACGATCGGCCCAAACGCGAACCTCGCGCCAAGGCCGACCCGAAACCGGTCCCCGCCCCGCGCACAAAGACCGAACCCGCCCTGCGCCCCGAGCGCACCCCCCGCCCGGCCCCCGCCCCGCGCGGGGCGCAGCGGACCCATCATGATGACGAACCGGATGACGGCTGGAACGGCCCGCTGCCGGGATTCCTGGGTGTGAAGCTGGGGTAGCGAGTTTCCCTCTCCCCCAAGCCGAGAGGGCAACACGCGCCGCTCTGGCGCGGCAGGGTGAGGGAAAGCACCGATTCGAAACGCCCGATTCCCCTACCACCCCTGTTCCCTCACCCCCCGACCCGCTACCAGCCACGTCCATGCCCTCCGTCCCAACTCCCTGGCGCGCCGAAGCACGGGCGTTGATGGCGCTGGCGATGCCGCTGATCCTCGGCAATCTGGCGCAGTCGATGATTTATGCGACCGACCTCGTCCTGCTCGGGCGGCTGGGCGCGGATGCGCTCGCAGCGGGGTCGCTGGCGGTCAATATCTATGGGCCGTTCATGTTTCTGGGCACCGGGCTGCTGTCCGCGCTCGCGCCGATGATCGCGACTGAGCGGGGCCGGATGAAGCATTCGGTGCGCGACGTTCGCCGGTCGGTACGGCAGGGGTTCTGGGTCGCCGCCGCGCTGACTTTGCCGTGCTGGGCGGCGCTGTGGCACGGCGAGGCGATCTTGCTGATGCTGGGGCAGGACGCGGCGCTGGCCAAGCAGGCCGGTCTGTTCCTGCAGATCGTGATGTGGAGCCTACCCGCCTATTTCGTGCACCTCGCGCTGCGCTTCTACATTTCGGCGATGGAGCGCGCGTTCGCGGTATTCGCAGTGCTGTTCGCGACTGTTGCGGTCAATGCACTGGCGAGTTGGGCGCTGATCTGGGGGCATTTCGGGCTGCCCGCCATGGGCTTTGCGGGTGCGCCAATGGGAAGCGTGATCTCGACATATTTCCTGTGTTTCGGGCTGGTCGCGGTGGTGCTCACCGACCGGCAGTTCCGCCGTTACCGCCTGTTCGGGCGCTGGTGGCGCGCGGACTGGCAACGCTTTGCCGCGATCTGGAAGCTGGGTCTGCCGATCGCGATCATGATCCTGCTCGAAATCGGCGTGTTCACCGCCGCAGTGTTTGTCATGGGCCTGATCGACCGGGTTTCGCTCGCCGCGCACGCCGTCGCGATCCAGATCGCCGCGTTCGCATTCATGGTACCGATGGGCGTGGCGCAGGCGGCGACGGTTCGCGTGGGGCTGGGGCTGGGCGCAGGCGACAAGGGACTCATCGCACGCGCTGGCTGGCTTGCCTTTGCCATCGGGGTGGGGGCGATGTGCCTCACCGCGACGTGCCTGTTGCTGTTTCCACGCCAGCTTGTCGGCATTTTCCTCGACCTGAACGATCCGGCCAACGCCGCGATTATCGCCACCGCCATCTCATTCCTTGCGGTGGCCGCGCTGTTCCAGATCGTCGACGGCGCACAGGTCGTCGGCGCGGGTGTGCTACGCGGGTTGCACGATACGCGCTGGCCGCTGGTCTATGCGGTGATCGGCTATTGGGTGGTCGGCGTCGCCATTGGCCTGACGCTTGCCTTTCCCATGGGGTTACGCGGCCTCGGCATCTGGCTCGGCCTCGCCAGCGGGCTGGCGGTCGTCGCGGTGCTCGTGCTGTGGCGCTGGATGCGGCGCGAGGCGCTGGGGCTGACGGTTGCTCAGAGATAATCCGCGAGCGTCAGTTTTGCCTCACGAGCCTTGCCGTCACGGCGCAGCGATAGCGCGATCTCGCGTCCGGCGTCGCCGTTGATCAGTTTGATCGCATCGGACAGGACAGCCGGAACGGCCACCACATCGTCGACCGCAATCCCCGCCGTTTCGGCTGGGCTGCCCTTGCCGACCGCCTCGACCAAGATATCCTTGCCACGCAGCCCGAGCCACAGACCGCTGCGGCCATAAGGATCAGCGGTCGGTTTCAACGTATTGCGCGCCAGCCAGACTTTGCCCGGTCCGACCTCGGTCGCCATGTCGAACAGTGAGATCAACGGCAGGCCGATCAGCCCGTCGAAGTCGAACAGCGACGTTTCCGCCGGGTCCATCAGAGTGACGAACGGTCGCTTCAGCGCCAGCGGTCCCCAATTCAGCCGCTCCGCACGCACGATCCGTCCAAGCCTCTTGGCACGCCCACCGAAGCCCGAAACCCCGCTCGGCGCATAGGGGCGGCCCTCGAACAAACCGCTGCGCGCCGCCGCGCGGGGGAACAGGAACAGCGCGCCCGGCGCACCGGTGTCGATGCCCATACGATAGGGTCGGCCATCGATCTGGATGGTGGCGTACATGCGCTGGCTGCCGCCCCGGTCGCCGAGCAGAGTGATCGACGAATCTGCAAGCCGTACGCCCTTGGGGTCGCCCTCGCGCCCCTTCGGCCAGATGCGCCACGTCCCGTTGGCGAAATCGAGGTCGGTATCGAGCGCGGTGAACAGTCCCGATGCAAACATCCCTGCGGCGTCATCGGGAAAGCCGCGCGCCATGTCATAGGTGTTGAACAGCACGCGGTTCTGTCGGAACGCGCCGCCGATGGCGATCTCGCGCGCCTGCACCACGCCAGTGTTCGCGCTGCGACCGCCGACACCGCCGACGCTGCCGGTGCCCTGAACGAGCAGTTTCAGCTTCTTCGCGATTTCAGGACGCAGGAAATTGCTCGCCGCGCCCGTGTCGACAATGAACAGCAATGGTTCGCTGCCGTCGACCGACGCGCTGACCCAAAGCCGCCGGTCCTCGATCACGAACTTCGCCTCGACGGGAGTCGCTGCACCCCGGACACCGGCCGGGATCAAACCAAAGGCCGAAAGCCCCATCACCACCGCGCGCCGCGACGGGCGCATCTTTGAGTCATCCATGCGCTTTGGCTAAGCCGCAAGCGTCACACGCGCAAGCCGGTCAATTGGCGTAACGCGTCCGGAATGCGTTCGCCCATTCGTCCAGCTGCCCCGCTGCAATCGCCCCGCGCAGGCCCGCCGTCACCTGTTGATAGAACCACAGATTATGTTCGGTCATCAGCATCGCGCCCAACATTTCGCCCGAGCGGACGAGGTGATGGAGATAGGATTTGCTCCACGCGGCGACGGGCGATTCCGGGTCGAGCGGTGTCGTGTCCTCCGCAAACTTCGCGTTGCGGATGTTGATCGGCCCATTCCAGGTGAACGCCTGTCCGTTACGTCCCGACCGCGTCGGCAACACGCAGTCGAACATGTCGATCCCGCGCTCGACGGCCCCCACGATGTCGTCGGGCTTGCCGACGCCCATCAGGTAACGCGGCTTGTCGGCGGGCAGCATCGGCACCGCAAAGTCGAGCACGCGGAACATCTCCGCCTGTCCCTCGCCGACGGCGAGTCCGCCGACCGCATAGCCGGGAAAGTCGATGTCGATCAGCGCGCGCGTCGATACTTCGCGCAAATCTTCGAACATCGATCCCTGCTGGATACCGAACACCACGCCGGGACCGCGATAGCTCTCCTTCGACCGCGCGGCCCAGCGCATCGACCGCTCCATCGACGCCTGCGCCACCTCGTGCGTTGCAGGAAACGGCGTGCACTCGTCGAACGCCATGACGATGTCGCTGCCGATTGCAGCCTGGATTTCCATCGAGCGTTCAGGGGACAGCATGTGCCGCGACCCGTCGAGGTGCGATTTGAACGCCACGCCCTCCTCGCTCTTGGTCGTCAGGTCGCCGAGCGACATGACTTGATAGCCGCCGCTGTCGGTCAGGATCGGGCGGTTCCACCCCATCCACGCGTGCAGCCCCCCCAGTCGGGCAAGCCGCTCGGCCCCCGGGCGCAGCATCAGGTGATAGGTATTGCCGAGGATGATGTCGGCACCGCTCGCCCGCACATCGGCGGGCTTCATGCCCTTGACCGTCCCCGCCGTACCGACCGGCATGAATGCGGGCGTCCGGATGTCGCCGCGCGGGGTTGTGATGACGCCGGTGCGGGCGCGACCGTCGGTGGCGGTGCAGGTGAAGGCGAAACGGTCGGACGCGGCAGAAGGCATCGCGCGGCTATGCCGAGTTGAACGGCTCGGGGGAAGCGTCGAGCCGACCCATCGGTTGCAATGGTTTGCAGTAACTCTGTTCGGCTCGCCGCAGAAACCGCTCGAAACGCCCGCAACGAGTGCGTCGCAGCACGTCCGTTAATGTGAGTGAAAGGTTTCGGACAACACCGCACGCGAAGGGGGGCAGAATCGTAGGAGCGACACCATGCACTTCCTGTCACGCAAACCAGCACTCATCCTCCTGATCGGCACATTTGTCTTGCCGATCTCGGCCGTCCTGTCGGCGCAAGAACAAGCACCGCCGCGCGACAACATTACCGTCACCGGCATGCCACCCGCACCCACTGCCGTCCCCGACATGATCGCTGCCCCAGCCGGTCCCGATATCAAAGGCATTATTTCGGCGCGCAGCGGCAACCGCATTCAGGTGACGGCGGCCGATGGCACCGGCACGATCATCGCCGTCACCGATGCCACAAAGATTCGCGGTCGCAGCGGCCTGTTCGGCGGCAGCACTGCCAAGCTCACGGCCAACGACCTGCTCAACGGCCTGCCAGTGACCGTCAAGACGCTGCAATCCGCTGCCGGACCGGAAGCCGGCCTGATCGCGCGCCAGATCGATTTCCGGGGCAGCGATCTCAAGACCGCCGCAATGATCCGCAGCGGAACCAACCAGCGGTTCGACGAGCAGACCGCCGCCACGGCGGCCCTGCGCGGTCGCATGGGCGACATCGACAATTACAACGTCAAGAGCACGACCAACGTCAACTTCGACACTGGAAAGGCGGCGCTGTCGGAGCAGGCCAAGGCGAACCTGTGCGCGGCTGCGGGCGAGGCCGGGCGTACCAGTAACGCGCTGTTGCTGGTCGTGGGCTACACCGATTCGACCGGTAGCCAGGAGTTCAATCAGACCCTGAGCGAAAAGCGCGCGGCAAGCGTCATGAACTATCTGCAACAGGCCTGCCGCTGGAAGCCCTACCGGATGCTCACGCCCACCGGCATGGCCGAATCCGACCCGCTGGCGGACAATCAGACGCCCGAAGGCAAGGCGCAGAACCGGCGCGTGTCGGTCAACGTGCTCGTCAGCAAGGCGGTCGACGGGATGTAAGCGGTGGGGGGAGCAGCAAGCTAGCGTCGCCATAGCTGTAAAAGCGGTAGCCGTTCGCGATCGCATGGGCATAGGCCGCCTGCATGCACTCGCGGCCCATCATTGCGCTGACCAGCATGAACAGCGTCGATTTGGGCAAATGGAAATTGGTGAGCAGGCCGCTCACGGCCTTGAACCGGTAGCCCGGCGTAATGAAGATCGCGGTATCGCCCTCGAACGGGGCGATGGTGCCATCTTCGCGCGCCGCGCTTTCGAGCAGGCGAAGCGATGTCGTGCCTGCTGCGATGATGCGCCCGCCGTTCGCGCGGACGGCGTTCAGGCGTGTAGCGGTCGCAGCGTCGATTCGGCCCCATTCGGCGTGCATGACATGATCGTCGGTGTCGTCGGCCTTGACCGGCAAGAATGTGCCCGCGCCGACGTGGAGCGTCAGCGTCTCGCGTGCTACGCCCGCCGCATCGAGCGCCGCGATCAGATCGGGCGTGAAATGCAGCGATGCCGTGGGGGCGGCGACCGCACCGTCTTTGTCGGCGAACATCGTCTGATAGTCGGCGGCATCGTGCGCATCGATGCCGCGCTTGCTGGCGATATAGGGGGGCAGCGGCATCGTGCCCGCGCGCGCCAGCAATACCTCGACCGGCTCGTCGCCCTCGAACCGCAGCAGCGCACTGCCGTCGTCGGCGCGTTCGCTCGCAACAGCGGCGACCTCCGACCCGAAATCGATCCGGTCGCCGTCGCGCACACGCCGCGCGTTTTTCAGGAAGGCCCGCCAGCCGCGCAGCCCCTCGCGCTTGTGCAAGGTTGCGCCGATGGCCGCCTGGCCGCGTCGCCCGGTCAGCTGCGCCGGGATGACGCGGGTGTCGTTGAAGACGAGGCAATCGCTCGGAAGTAGCAGCGACGGCAGGTCGCGCACGCTCCGGTCGTGCATCCCGATCTCGTCGACAACCAGCATCCGCGCGGCATCGCGCGGCGCCGCCGGACGCAACGCGATCCGGTCCTCGGGCAGGTCGAAATCGAACAGGTCGACGCGCATTGCGTCGCAGCTCCTAGAAGAGTCCGAGCACCTTCTTGCGCTTCGTCGCAGGCGCCGGTGCCGCAGCGGGTGGGGCCGGAGGTGCTTCCACGACCGGTTGCGGCGCCGATGGGTTCAGCGCCACCTTCGGCGCGTTCGGTCCATCGGCCTCGATCCAGGCATGAACGATTTTCGACGGGTTGGCGGGCGGCTCGCCACGCTCGACGGAATCGGCGAAGTTCATGCCGCTGACGACCCGCCCGATGGCGGTGTAGTTATTGTCGAGGCGCAGCGTCGGCATGAAAACGATGAAGAACTGGCTGTTGGCGCTGTTCGGCTCGGTCGCACGCGCCATCGACACGGTACCGCGCACATGCGGCATATCGTTGAACTCGGCCTTCAGGTCGGGCAGCGGCGACCCGCCCTGCCCGGTGCCCTGCGGATCGCCGGTCTGCGCCATAAACCCTTCGATCACGCGGTGGAACAACAGCCCGTCATAGAATCCGGCGCGGGTCAGCGTCTTGATGCGCTGGATATGATTGGGGGCTTTGTCGGGCCGCAGCTGGACGACGACCTCGCCGCCGGTCGATAGTTGAAGATGCCACAGATTGTCGGGTGTCGGCACGGGATCGGGCACGACCGCCGCCATCGGGGCCGGACCGGTCACGGGCTTCGGCTTTTTCTTGGCAAGTGCGGGACTGGCAATGGCGAGGATCGCCATGAACGCGGTGAGGAACTTCATTGAAACCAGGTCTCCAATCGATAACGCGCGGCCTTAGCGCCCCGAAATGAGCCGCGCCTGAACGTCAATGGCCCTTGCGGCCCAGCTTTTCTACCCGTGCCGTAACTTCGGCAGCGACAGCTGACGACACGAACTTGTCGATGTTGCCGCCGTAGAGTGCGATTTCCTTGACGAGCCGGCTCGCGATCGGCTGCAGCGCGACGTCGGCCATCAGGAAAACGGTCTCGATCCGATCGTTGAGCGCGCGGTTCATGCCGGTCAACTGGTACTCGTACTCGAAATCGGTGACGCCGCGCACGCCGCGCAGGACGATGGTCGCGCCCTGCGCCTCGGCGAAATCGATCAGCAGCGAATCGAAGCCGACCACGCTGACGCCGTCGATCCCCGCGCATTCACGCGTCAGCGTCGCAATGCGCTCCTCCGCAGTGAACATCGGCGATTTCGCCATGTTGGTGGTGACGCCGATGACGAGCCGGTCGACGAGCCTGGCCCCGCGCGAGATGACGTCCATATGGCCGCGCGTCACGGGATCGAAAGTGCCGGGATAGACGCCCACCCTCACCGGTCGCGCTCCACCGCATAGCGCGCGATGGCGCGCAGCAAATCTGCTTCCGCGCCGAAGCTGGCGAGATGCCCGATGGCCTGGTCGACGAGCATCTGCGCCTGAGCGCGAGCGCGCTCGACGCCGAGCAGCGACAGGAATGTCGCCTTGCCTTTGCCCTCGTCCTTGCGGAGCGCCTTGCCTGCCGCTTCCTCGTCGCCCTCATGGTCGAGCAAGTCGTCCGCGATCTGGAAAGCGAGTCCGATGTCGCGGGCATAGCCGCGCAGCGACGCCCGTCCCTCGGGCGGCAAGCGACCGAGGATGGCCCCGGCCTCGACCGAAAAGGCGATCAGTGCGCCCGTCTTGAGCGCCTGGCAACGTGTAACAGCCGCTAGGTCGAAATCGGAGGTTTCGGCGGCGATATCCATCATCTGGCCGCCCGCCATGCCCGCGGGACCCGAGGCGCGCGCCAGCCCCTCGATCAGTTCCAGCCGCACGAACGGGTCGGCGTGGGTGGCACCATCCACGATGAGTTCGAACGCGATCTCATGCAGCGAGTCGCCCGCAAGCACCGCAATCGCTTCGTCGAACGCCTTATGCACCGTCGGCTTGCCGCGCCGCATGTCGTCGTCGTCCATGCACGGTAAATCGTCGTGGATCAGCGAATAGACATGGATCGCCTCGATCGCGCAGCCGACGCGCACGGCGGCGGCGCGGTCGACATTGAACAACTGGCTGGCCGCGACAGTCAGCAGCGGCCGCATCCGCTTGCCGCCGCCGATCGCGGCGTGGCGCATCGCCAGATAGAGCGGCGCGCGCGCATCATCGGGGACGGCGAGGACATGATCGAACAGCTGATCGACCTCGCGCGCGACCTCGATCAGCGCGTTCGCCAGGATCGGAGTCAATGCCCCCATCGCCTGTCCCTAGCCGGCATCGAACGGCACGGTCCCGGTCGGGCTGCCATCCGCGCCGAGCACGATCTTGTCGATCTTTTCCTGTGCCGATTTCAGCCGCGCCTCGCACTGGGCGCGTAGCTTTGCCCCCTCCTCGTAAAGCGTGATCGAGTCATCGAGGCTTTCCTCGCCGCTTTCGAGGCGCTGGACGATCGTCTCAAGACGCTTCAGCGCGTCTTCGAACGACAGGGTGGACAGGTCATCGGCCATGGCGTGCGCTTGTGGCGAGCGGCGGCGCGGGGGTCAAGCGGCCGCCTTCACCCGTTCTTCCGCAACGAGTTCCTTACGGCTGAGCTTGCCGACGAGCGTCTTGGGCAGGTCCGCGCGGACCTCGACGGCGGCCACGCGCTCGTGCTTGCCGAGCTGCGGGTTCAGCCAGTTCTTCAGCGCGTCGCCCTCGACTTCGTACCCGTCGTTCAAGGTCACGAAAGCCTTGGGCATTTCGCCGTGATAGTTGTCGGGGATGCCGATCACGATGGCCTCTTTGACCGCCTCGTGCCGGTACAGCACTTCCTCGATCTGACTGGGGAACACCTTGAACCCGCCGACCGCGATCATGTCCTTCAGCCGGTCGACGATGCGGATGTAACCTTCGCTATCGATGGTCGCGACATCTCCTGTGCGGAGGGCGCGCCCCGCCCGCGTCATGACAAAGTCGCCTTCGCGTTCGCCCTGCCCCCAATAGCCCGCCATCACTTGCGGCCCCAGCACCACCAGCTCGCCCGGCTCGGCGTCGGGCGCAGGCCGGGTCGGGTCGTCGCGGTCGACCAGCAGCACGCGCGTCCCTGGGACCGGCTGGCCGATCGTGCCCCCCTTGTTCACGCCCTCATAGGGATTGGTCGCCACCACCCCGGCGGATTCGGTCAGGCCATAACCCTCCACGACCTTGGAACCCGTCACCGCCTCGAATTTGGCCTTGAGCGTTTCGGCGAGCGGGGCCGCGCCGGAAATGCAAACGCGCAGCGAACTAAAATCGGTTCTCGCGCAATCGGGATGATCGAGCAAAGCCTGATACATCGTCGGCACGCCGGGAAGCGCCGTCGCCTTCACCCGCTGGATCGTCCGTAGCGCATCCTTCGCGCCGAAACGCGGCAGCATCGCGATCATGCCACCGCTCAACACGGTGCGATTGAGCACGCAGGTATTGGCGAAGACGTGGAAAAACGGCAGCACGCCCAAGATACGGTCGGGCAAATCGGGATGCGGGTCGAGCGCGTGAACCTGGCGCGCGTTCGCCGTCATGTTGGCATGCGTCAGCATGGCCCCTTTGGGCGTGCCCGTCGTGCCACCGGTGTATTGAATGAGCGCAATGTCTTCGGGCGCAACCGCGACCGGCGTGACCGCTCCCTGCCCGGCAACGATATCCGCCATGCGCACGATTCTGGAGTCGCCGGTCGGGATTGGCGAGACTTCAGCGGCACGGAAGCGACGGAATAGCCACCGCTTCACAAGGGGCAACCAGCCAGACAGATTGCCGACTACCAGCCTGTCGATGGCGCCCTCGTCGAGCAAGGCCCGTGCCGTATCGAACATCGCGGGCACATCGGTCGTCACCACGATCCGCGCCCCGCTGTCTGCGGTCTGGTGCGCCAGTTCGGTGCGCGAATAGAGCGGCGACATGTTGACGACGACCGCCCCGGCTTTCAGCGCGCCATAATAGGCGATGAGATAATCGGGGACGTTAGGCAGATAGAGACCGACCCGGTCGCCCTTCGCCACGCCCCAGCCGATCAGGGTCGCCGCAAAGCGGTCCGCCATCGCCCCGATTCGCGCATAGCTCAGCCGCGCACCCAGAAAATCGGTCAGGATCGCTGCTCCATGCGCCGCGACGCTGGCGTCGAACATCTGTGGCAGGGTCAGCGGCGGATAAGTCACATCCCACGCACCGGGATGGACGTAATGCGTGCGCCAGACGGTTTCGGGATCGCTCATTGACAACAGTGTAAGCGGCGACATCGCACGCTGCAATCAGGCCGCCGAATAGAAGCGCACCCCTTCGCGCAGTTCGAATGTGGCGCGCCCTGTCACCTCCAGATGGCGCAGATGCGCGAGCGCCTCACCCGTCGCCAGCCCCAATATGCTGTCGTCGATGGCACGCCCGAACAGCACGCCGAAACAATCGACCGCACGGCGCGGCTCGACCGTCAGATGCGCGTGGAGCCGGTTGAGGCTGGTCCGGTGCCCCTCCTCCAGCCGGTCGAGCCGCGCGTGCAGCCCGTAAAACGGCTCGCCATGCGCGGGCAGCACCAGCAGGTCGTCGGGCAGCGCGCGGAACTTCTCGATCGAGGCCAGCCAGTCGCCGAGCGGATCGCCGGTCGGCTCGGTAATCGTCACCGACACATTGCTGGTGATGCGCGGCAGCACCTGGTCGCCCGCGATCATCACCTTGCCCTTCAGATCGACGAAACAGACGTGTTCGGGCGTGTGGCCGCTGCCGACCCAGACCGTCCAGTCGCGCGCACCGATGCGGATGACGTCGCCGTCCTTGATGCGGACATGGCCGACCGGCATCGGCGAGACGATGGCGGCGAAATTGCCCCATCCGCGCGCCTTGAACGGGGCCACTTGTTCGGGCGTCCATCCCGCCTCGACCGCTTGCGTGACCGCCTCGACCGGCGGTTCGTCGCGCTTGTCGGCGATCAGCATCCGCGCCAGCAGATATTCGGTGCGGTTCATCCACAACGGCGCGCCGTGCTTGAAGCACAGCCACCCTGCGAGGCCGAGATGATCGGGGTGGAAATGCGTCACCAGCACCCGCGACACCGGCCGTCCATCCAGAGCGCGCCGCCAGGCATCTTTCGATTCCGGCAATTTCAGCCCGGTATCGACAAGGGCAACGCCGCCGTCATCCTCCAGCAGCCAGACATTGATGTGCTTCAGCAATCCAGGCACCGGCAGCCGCGTCCAGCCTAGTCCCTCGCCAAGCGGGTGGACGACGCCATATTCGGGCGCGAACTTGCCCATCGGATAGGTCAGGCCGCGCGATTCCAGCGGCTCGAACCCGTGGTCGGTCAGGCTCATGTCGGGCGCAGGCGCGTCCGGCGTTTCGGTGGATGCAGTTGCCATTTGCAACCCCTTGGCATGGCAGGTTCGCCGATACCAGCGCGTTGGCTCGCCGCCCACGTGCTCAAACCGCGCCTCTGGCCAAAACGATGTGAAAAGCGCAGTTTACATTTCGACACCGACACGATCGGGGCGATACGGGGACAGGGCGATGGCGAGACGCATCAGGAACGCAGTCTTATGCGGTGCATTTGTGCTGGGCCTTGCCGCCGCGCCGCACTTGGCCATTGCACAGTCGGCAATTGCGCCCGCAGTACCTGCCGCCGCAAGCCCCGGCACTTTCCTGGCGCTGTCCGACATCCATCTGGCGATGTCCGACAATGTCAGTTGCAGTTCCGCCGGCGAGGAGACGCGGCCCGCGCTCTGGTCCGCTGCACAGGCAAAGGCAAAGGTACTGATCGCGACCGCCAAACCGGCATTTGCGATCTATGTCGGCGACCTGCCCGCGCATTGCGCCGGGGGCTATGCCACCGAGTTCAAGGCCGCGCTCGACGGACTCGCGAACATCGCCGGTACCACGACGAAGCTGATCTACCTGCCCGGCAACAACGATTCGCTGGGCGGCGATTATCAGGCGTTCACCTACAACCAGCAGACGCCGCTGAACCTGTCCTCGACATGGGGCGGCAGTCCGGTTTTGAATGCCCAGTCCGGCGACCTGATCGACACGGCCAACCTGCCGAAGGGATATTATTCGGTCTATGCCGCGCAGAAATCCGCCACCGCCCCGGCCCTGCGCGTCATCGCGCTCAACACCAACATTTTCACCGCCTCCTACGACAGCCGCAATGGTGCACCCGACCCGAACGGCGTGCCGCACTATCAGGCCGACACCAACATTTTCACCGCCTCCTACGACAGCCGCAATGGTGCACCCGACCCGAACGGCGTGCCGCACTATCAGGCCGACACCAACGCCCAGCTCGAATGGCTCAACGCCCAGCTAAAGGATGCCCGCACCAAGGGCGAAAGGGTAATCGTCGCCATGCACGTGCCGCCCGGGATCGACGGCTATGGCGACGGCAACGGCGGCGTGAAGACAATGTGGAGCCGCAGCCTGAACTATACCGGCACCGACCCCGATCTGGTGCAAGCCTGGGTGCAGCAGACGTTCCTGCAAATTATCGCATCCTATGGTCCCGAAATCGTCGGGCTGTTGAGCAGCCACACCCATTACAACGAGATCAGGCGGCTCCGCGATTGCAGCCGGAAACTGCCCAATCTCGGCAGGTTCACCGAACTCGACCTCGCCATTCCGTCGATCACCACCGACCATGGCAACAACCCGTCGCTGAAGCTGGTCGAATACAATACGCAGTTCGAATGGACCGAAAACACGACCTATTACGCGTCGGACAACAAGGGGACGGGCTGGAACGGCAACAAGCCGCTGTCGTTCGACAGCATGAACTACCCCTGCAAGAAATGCGCGCCCGGCGACACACTGAAAGACCGCATCGCGGCGCTCGACAACAAGACCGTTATCGGAACGTCGCAGGGGCTGGCCGACCTGATGCTGAAATGGCTACGCGTCAACGGCACTGCACCGAAGAACCCGCGCAGCTATGCCCTGTCGCTCGATGCGACGTGCGAGGCGCCGGATTGAGAGGTATTGCTGGCGGGACACGGGCAAAGCCCGTGCTTTCGTCGGCCGGACGATGCCCGCCGGCAGTGCTGGCCCGTGTGCGCGATTAGCGTCCGCCAATCACAGCCCGCGCTGGCGCATCAGCGTTTAAACGGATCCACGAAACTCCCGATCATCGCGGGCGCTTCCATTTCGCCGTTCGCAATCGCCTCGGCAATGCGCGCGGCTTCGGTGCGTTCGATGCGGAGCTGGTCGATCAGGGCCTCGCGGTCGCCGTCGAGCTTGGTATCGACGATGGGGTCCAGACCGGCAGCCTTGGCGGCCTTTGCGACAATCGCGTCGAGTTCGCGCTGCGAACACAGGCCGAGCGTCACCGGATCCTTCGGCACGATGTTCGCCATGTTCCAGTGGCTCTTGTCGCGGATCGCCGAAATGGTGTTGCGCGTCGTGCCGATTAGCTTGCCGATCTGGCCGTCGCTGACTTCGGGGTGGTTGCGGATGATCCAGGCGATGCCGTCGGGCTTGTCCGACCGTTTGCTGACCGGCGTGTAGCGCGGCCCCTTGGTCCGCGTCGCGGCTTCGGGCTCGCGGTCCATCTTCAGCGCGTAATTGGGATCGGCCTGCCCCTTTTCGATTTCGGCCATCGTCAGCTCGTGCGCGCGGATCGGGTCGCGCCCGGTCAGCTTGGTCGCCGCCGTGTCATCGGCAATCGCCTGCACTTCGAGGATATGGAGGCCGCAGAACACCGCAATCTGTTCGAACGACAGTGAGGTGTTATCGACCAGCCAGGAAGCGGTCGCATGGGGCATGAGCGGCTGGGCCATCGTTCGGGTCTTTCCGTAAGCGATAATAAAAGGGCCGCCCCTTTCGGGACGGCCTAATCGCTGAAGGGCTTAGTCCGAAGCGCCGTAGAGGGCAAGCGTTACGCGGCGTGGGCCAGCGGGGGGATGGCGGGCACCAGCGCCGAGACGAACTGTGCGGCACTTGCACCCCAAGTGTAGGTCCGCCCGTAATAGGCACAATCGCCGCGGTCGCGGGTCAGCGCCGCTGTAATCGCCGCGTCGAGACTTTCGTCGAGCGCACCGGTTGCGGGCGTCACGATGTCGATGGGGCCGCTAACCGGGAATGCCGCCACCGGGGTTCCCGAAACCAGCGCCTCGATCATCACCAGCCCGAAGGTGTCGGTGCGGCTGGGAAACACGAACACATCCGCCCCCGCGTAACTGCCCGCCAATTCTTCGCCGGACAACGCGCCGAGGAATACGGCATCGGGGTATTGCGCGGCAAGCATCGCCCGCGCCGGTCCGTCGCCGACGACGACCTTGGTGCCGGGATGCGACGAAGCCAGGAACGCTTCGATATTCTTTTCGATCGCGACCCGTCCGACATAGAGCTGGATCGGGCGCGGCAGGCTGGCAAAGGCGGGGTGCGGCGAGGCATCGGTCGAGAAGGCGTCGAGATCGACGCCCCGGCTCCAGTGCATTGAGTGCCCGATCCCGTGGCCGCGCAGCCCGTCGCGCACCGAGGGCGTCGAGACCAGCACCGCGCTCGACGCGGCATGGAACCAGCGGAAATACGGCCAGACCCATTCGGCATCGATGCCGGTGCGCGCCGCGAAATAATCGGGGAATTGCGTGTGGTAAGCGGTGGTGAATGCCCACCCCTGCCGCACCAGCCAGCGTCGTGCGGCGAGGCAAAGCGGTCCCTCGGTCGACAGATGCACCGCGTCGGGCGCGAACGCCGCCAGCCGCCCGCCGACCCAGGCCGCACGGGTCAGCGCCAGCCGGATTTCGGGATAGGTCGGGCATGGCAGGTTCGGGTATAGATCGGGCGAGACGACCAGCACCTCGTGCCCCTTCGCCTCCAGCTCGGCTTTGGTCGCTTTCAGCGTGCGAACGACGCCGTTAACCTGCGGCTCCCATGCATCGGTAACGATGGCGATACGCATGGGGAAACTCCCTAAGCAGCGATCTTCAGCACCGGGCGCGATGCATCGCGCTTCGCCATTTCCTCGACCCAGTGGAGGATTTCCATCCGCCCGTCGAAATGTTCGACCAACGCGGTGCAGCCCTCCACCCAGTCGCCGTCGTTGTAATATTCGACCCCCGCGAGCGGTCGGAATTCGGCGTGGTGGATATGGCCGCAGACCACCCCGTCGACCCCGCGCCGCGCGGCCTCTGCGGCAACGGTGTGCTCGAACTGCGAGATAACCTCGACGGCGTTCTTGACCTTTTGCTTGGCGACCTTCGAGAACGACCAATAGGGCTTGCCGAGCCGCGCACGAACCCAGTTCACACCGTGGTTGATCCGCATCATCAAATGGTAGAGCTGGTCGCCGAAGAACGCGATCCAGCGGTGGCCGAGCAGGATCGCGTCGAACTCGTCGCCATGTGCGACAAGCAATGTGCGCCCGTCCGCCGTCTCGTGGATCGCCTGCCGCTTGATCTCCACGCCGCCGAAATTCAGTCCCGCATATTGGCGGAACATTTCGTCGTGGTTTCCCGGCACATAGACGACGCGGGTGCCGCGCTTGGCGCGCTTCATGATCCGCCAGATGATATCGTTGTGGGTATCGGGCCAGTAGAATTTCTTCTTCAGCCGCCACCCGTCGATAATGTCGCCGACGAGGTACATCGTCTCGCTGTCGGTCGAATCGAGGAAATCGATCAGCAAATCGGCGGCACAACCGCGCGTGCCGAGGTGGACGTCGCTGATCCAGATCGTGCGGAACCGCCGCCGCCCGCGCTGGCCTTCCGGCTCGGGGATCGTCGGCTCGGACGCGGAAAACTCGTGGATATCGGCATCGAAGGGCAGGCGTGTAATCGCGTCCATGGACCGCTCCCTAGGCGATTTCGGGGCTGTGTTCCACCGCCTATGAATCGGATTTGTTACAGCTTGCCGCCATTCTTATGCCGTTATCGTGACATGCCCCGGTTGCGCCGCGACGCGCGCCAGCCATGCCTCGACGGCGGGATAGCGCGACAGCTTGAACCCGCCCTCTCCGGCCACATGGGTATAGGCATAAAGGCAGATATCGGCGAGCGTCATCCCACCGCCAACGAACCAGTCCTGCGCCGCCAGATGCCGGTCCATCAGGCACAGCGCGGCCTCCCCTGCCATCCATTTGCTTTCGAGCTGGGCGCGCTGGCCGTCGTTCAGCTTGTCCTCGCCCAGAAACGCGCGCCAGAAGCGCAGGGTCGCGACATTGGGCTCGTGGTTATATTGTTCCCAGCACATCCAGCGCAGCACATCGGCGCGCCCGAAGCGGTCCTCCGGCATCAGCGCCGTCCCCTCGGCCAGATACCAGCAGGCGGCATTGCTTTCGGGCAGCAACTTGTCGCCGATCTGCAGCACCGGAATGCGCCCGTTGGCGTTGACACTCGCCAGAAATTCCGGCGTCCGCGTTTCGCCCTTCATAATGTCGTACTCGCGCCGCTCGATAGGCAGGCCGAGCGACGCGGCAGTCAGGCGGATTTTGTAGCAATTCCCCGACTGGGCATATTCGTGAAGGATCAGTTGGTCGGTCATGGTCGCCTGCGCCCCCCCGCGGATTCGGTCGAAACGAGGTGTTCATTACCCGCAATCGCGCTAAGCGACCAGTGATGACCCCGAACGATTTCATCCGCAAATGGCGCAATGCCGAACTGAAGGAGCGCAGCGCCAGCCAGAGCCATTTCAACGACCTGTGCGCGCTGCTCGGCATCCTCGATCCCGTCAGTGCGGACCCCACCGGCGACTGGTTTACCTTCGAAAAAGGGGCGACCAAAACCGGCGGTGGCAACGGCTGGGCCGACGTGTGGCGCAAGGGCTGCTTTGCGTGGGAGTATAAGGGCCGCCACGCCAACCTCGACAAGGCGTTGTCGCAACTGCTGCAATATCAGGCCGCGCTCGAAAATCCGCCGCTGCTGATCGTCAGCGACATGGACCGGATTATCGTCCGGACCAATTTCACCAACACCGTGCAGGAAAAGCACGATTTCGAACTCGAGGACCTGCGCGACGGCGACACGCGCGAGCGGCTGAAGCGCGCGTTTACCGATCCCGATGCGTTCAAGCCGTCGCAGACGCGCACTGCGCTGACCGAGGAGACCGCGCGCGAGTTCGCGGGGCTGGCCCAACGCCTGCGCGACCGGGGCCATGATGCGGGGGCCGTCGCGCATTTCGTCAACCAGCTCGTCTTCTGCATGTTTGCCGAGGATTCGGCGCTGCTGCCCGACAATATGTTCACCGACATGCTGCAATTGTGCCGGTTCGAATGGGACTTGTTTCCCGACCACGCGCGCACCCTGTTTGCGGCGATGGCGGACAAGGGCGGCAAGGTCGGGTTCAAGCGCATCGAATGGTTCAACGGCGGGCTGTTCGAGGGGGCAGAGTCCGGTGGGGCGGACCCGCTGCCGCTGACCGAGGACGATGTCGAGCAGCTGGCCAAGGCGGCGAAGCGCGACTGGTCGCAGATCGACCCGTCGATCCTCGGCACCTTGTTCGAACGCGGCCTCGACCCCGCCAAGCGCAGCCAGCTGGGCGCGCATTATACCGACCGGGCCAAGATCGACCTGATCGTGCGGCCCGTCATTGTCGAGCCGCTGGAGGCCGAATGGGCCGATGCGCTGGGACGCATGACCGCGCTGGTCGACAGCGCCCCCAAACGCACCGCCGAACGACTGTTGTCCCCGGCCGAAAAGCGCAAGGCCGACAAATTGCATGCCGAGGCCGAGGCGATCCACAGCGCGTTTATCGAGCGGCTGGCGGCATTCCGCGTGCTCGACCCGGCCTGCGGGTCGGGCAATTTCCTCTATGTCGCCTTGAGGGCGCTCAAGGATATCGAGCACCGCGCGAACCTGGATGCCGAGGCGCTGGGGCTGCCGCGCGGCTTCCCGCGTGTCGGCCCCGAATGCGTGTTGGGGATCGAACTCAATCCCTATGCGGCGGAACTGGCGCGGGTCAGCGTGTGGATCGGCGAAATCCAGTGGATGCGCCGCAACGGGTTCGACGTGGCGAAGAACCCGATCCTTCGCCCGCTGGAAACGATCGAGTGTCGCGATGCGGTGCTGAACGCCGACGGGACGCGCGCGGAGTGGCCGAGCGCGGACGTGGTCGTGGGGAACCCGCCGTTTTTGGGCAACAAGAAGATGATCGGCGAGCTGGGCGAGAACTATGCGGTCGCGCTCCGTAAGGCTTGGCCGGAGGTGCCGGGTGGCGTCGATCTGGTTTGCTACTGGTTCGCCAAAGCTTGGTCGATGATCGTGTCGGAACAGATTCGGCGCGCAGGTTTAGTTTCGACGAACAGCATTCGGGGCGGTGCCAATCGGGAAGTACTCAAACCGATCGTCGATCAAGGCCGTATTTTCGATGCGTGGAGCGATGAGGGCTGGACCGTTGAAGGGGCAGCCGTACGGGTCTCTCTGATCGCCTTCGAGCGAGGAGCCGAAGGCAGCCTAGGCCCGCATCAAGTGCGGGCTGACGATGAGAGTTTAGAGCCGAAATATCCAACCCGTCGCCCCGTGCTTGACACGGGGTTAGGCTTTTTTCGTCAGCCGATGCTTAACGGTCGACCTGTTGAGCAAATCCATGCCGATTTGACCGGGGGGATGGACGTAGTTGATTTGACACGCGCTCAGCGGCTTCCTGAAAATTCGGCACGATGCTTCGAGGGATTGAAGAAATACGGTGCGTTTGATGTGCCCGGTTCGATCGCGCGCGCTTGGCTTCAACTGCCGGTAAACGTGAACGGGAGGCCAAACGCCGACGTCTTATTCCCGTGGATCATCGCGAAAGACATCGTGCGCCGACCATCGGATCGCTGGGCAATAGATTTTGCAACATCTTCGGAAATTGAGGCTGCACAATACGAGCAACCGTTTCAGCATGCTTTGGCGCACGTTCAACCGATCCGAGCGCGCGACCGTAACGAGCGCACCCGCGAGCAATGGTGGCGCTACGAACGCCCGCGTCCCGAGCTTCGCAAGTCGTTTGAAGGACTACAGCGATACATCGCAACGCCTGTCGTCTCAAAACACCGCATCTTTGTTTGGCTCTCCAACTTCGCAAGGCCATCCAACCTGCTCGACGCCATCGCCCGCGACGACGACACGACCTTCGGCATCCTCCATTCGCGATTCCACGAACTCTGGTCGCTGCGGATGGGGACTTTCCTCGGCGTCGGCAACGACCCGCGCTATACGCCCTCGACCACGTTCGAGACCTTCCCCTTCCCCGAAGGCCTGACCCCCGACATCCCCGCCGCCAACTATGCGAACGACCCCCGCGCACAGGCCATCGCCGCTGCCGCCGCGACGCTCAACGAGCTGCGCGAGAACTGGCTGAACCCCGCCGACCTGATCGTGCGCGAACCCGAAGTCGTGCCGGGCTATCCCGACCGCATCCTGCCCCGCGACGACGATGCGGCGAAGGAGCTGAAAAAGCGCACGCTGACCAACCTCTACAACGCACGCCCGGTATGGCTGGCGAACGCGCACGCCACGCTCGATGCCGCCGTCGCCGATGCCTATGGCTGGGGCGCGGCGTGGGCGCTCGGCATGAGCGACGACGACATCCTGTCGCACCTGTTCGCGCTGAACCAGGCGCGGAGCGGGAGATAAGTCCTCCCCAGCGAAGCGCAGGGGAGGTGGCGCGACAGCGCCGGAGGGGCGCGAGCGCAGCGAGCGGCGGTGTCTCCAACCGAAACACCGTCCGCCGCTGAACGCGGCGGCCCCTCCGCCCTGCGGGCACCTCCCCTGCGGCCTGCGGCCTGGGGAGGACTTGGCGACACGCCCTCTCGCACTTGCAGCATTTCCCTGCTACCGGCCCTGCCATGCTCAACATCAACGGCATCACCGTGCGCCTTGGCGGGCGCACCATTCTCGACCGTGCGACCGCCGCACTGCCGACGGGCGCGCGCGTTGGGCTGATCGGGCGCAACGGGGCGGGCAAGACCACGTTGATGAAAGTCATCACCGGCCACTACGACCCCGATGAGGGCGGCATCGACATCCCGCGCAAATCGCGCATCGGCTATATCGCGCAGGAAGCGCCGTCGGGCACGACCACCCCGTTCGAAACCGTACTCGCCGCCGATACTGAGCGCGCGGCGCTGATGGTCGAGGAAGAGCACACCGACGATCACCACCGCATCGCCGAAATCCATGAAAGACTGATCGCCATCGACGCGCATGCCGCGCCTGCACGCGCCGCGCGTATCCTCGTCGGGCTGGGTTTCGACGAGGAGATGCAGCACCGCCCTCTCGACAGCTATTCGGGCGGCTGGAAGATGCGCGTCGCGCTCGCCGCACTGCTGTTCAGCGAACCCGACCTGCTGCTGCTCGACGAACCGTCGAACCACCTCGATCTTGAAGCGACCTTGTGGCTCGAAAATTTCCTTAAAAGCTACCGCGCGACGATGGTCGTCATCAGCCACGAACGCGACTTGCTCAATAATGTCGTCGACCACATCCTCCATCTGGAAGGCGGCAAGACCACGCTCTACGTCGGCGGTTACGACGCATTCGAGCGGCAGCGCGCCGAGCGGCTGGCGCAACTGGCATCGGCCCGCGCGGCGCAGGATAAGCAACGCGAGAAATTGCAGGACTATATCGCCCGCAACTCCGCTCGCGCCTCAACCGCCAAACAGGCCCAGTCGCGGCAAAAGGCGTTGGCGAAGATGCAGCCGATTGCCGAGGTTGCCAACGATCCGACGCTGTCGTTCGATTTTCCCAGCCCCGACGAACTGAAGCCGCCTTTGGTCACCCTCGACATGGCAGCGGTCGGCTACACCGAAAACAAGCCGATCCTCCAGCGGCTAAACCTGCGCCTCGACCCCGACGACCGGATCGCACTGCTGGGGCGCAACGGCAACGGCAAGACGACGCTTGCCCGCCTGCTCGCGGCGCAGCTCCCGGCGATGGACGGCGCAATAAACGCGGCGGGCAAGATGCGTGTCGGCTATTTCACGCAATATCAGGTCGAGGAGCTCGACGGCGCCGATACCCCGCTCGAACATATGACCCGCGCGATGCGCGGCGAGACGCCTGGCGCGGTGCGCGGGCAGCTGGGGCGCTTCGGCTTTTCAGGCGCGAAAGCAACGACGCAAGTCGGCAAATTGTCGGGCGGAGAAAAGGCGCGGCTCGCGCTCGCGCTGATCACCCGCGAGGCACCGCATATGCTGATCCTCGACGAACCGACCAACCACCTCGACGTCGATGCGCGCGAGGCGCTGGTGCAGGCGCTCAACGAGTACGACGGCGCGGTGGTGCTGGTCAGCCACGACCGCCACATGCTCGAACTCACCGCCGACCGGCTGGTGCTGGTCGATGACGGCACCGCGAAGGAATATGCCGGGACGCTCGACGACTATACCGACATGATTCTGGGCAAGGCGCCCAAGTCCGAGGGCGGCAAGGGCAACAAGAAGGAAGACCGTAAAGCAGCCGCCGCTGCCCGCGAAAAGGGCACCGCGCTCCGCAACGCCGTCAAGACGGCCGAGAGCGAGATGGCGAAACTCACCGCAACCCGCAGCGCCATCGAACGCGCGATGTTCGACCCCACCAGCGCCGCGCCCGAACATGCGAAGCTGACGATGACCGACTTGATGAAGCTGCGTGCCAGCATCGAGGCGAAGCTGGAAGCGGCGGAAGCAGCCTGGGTCAAAGCGAGCGAGGCGCTGGAGATTGTGGGCTAACGCGCCGCCGCGAATTCAGAATAGTTTGTGCGCGTCGTCATTGTCGCCGCTTTCCCCATCATCGATCCGCTGAATTCGGTTGCGACGCTCGAGGGAACCGGGCGCCCGTCGGGGAGCAGGCGATAGGTCGAATTTGCAACGAAGCGTTCGAGCTTAGCCACCAGAAACAGCCGCGTCGGCGTGTTCGAGCTAAAGCGGGCCCGTTCGACGAACGGCACTTTTCCGGCGATATTTACGACTGCTTCGGCACTTGTGTTGGGCGAGGCGTCGTAGCTGCCCATCTTGATCGTCCCCTTTGGCAGGCTTGCGAACCGATAGGTGACGCTGGTTGGCGTGGTCGTGATCCGGGTCGCGGGCGCCCCGAACCATTCGGCGATGCGCGCGTAGCTGGGCGGGGGCACGCGCGACGCACGCCTGGCGTCCTGCTCCATTTGCTTGGGCGTCGGTGGCTTCCCGTCGATCTTCATCAGCGTCCAGGGCTTCCCGACCCCACGCGGATCGTAGCGCGAGACACGCTCCATCGGCGCCGCCCCGGTGCGCTCGAACCGCATCGTTTGGATGAAGGTAAAGTCGCGCGCGCTGACCGCCTTGGCCCCGGCCAGCACTTGTTGCTGGAGCGCATCGGCGAACACGGCCTGCGAGACGGGCCACAGTGCAGAAGCGGCAAGCAGCAGGCGAAGCGGCGTCATGTAATCTCCAGGACCAGTTTTCCGACATGCGCACCGGAATCCATGCGCGCATGGGCATCTCTAGCGTCGCTCAATGAATACACGCTGTCGATGACCGGCTTCAGCCGCCCCGCCTCGACATGCGGCCACACGGTTCGCGCGATTTCGTCGGCAACCAGCGATTTGAACGACAACGAGCGGGCGCGCAGCGTCGATCCGGTCAGGGTCAGGCGCTTCATCATGATGAGCGGGATGAACACCTCCGCCTTCGGCCCGTTCAGCACCGCGATCGAGACATGGCGGCCGTCCTCGGACAGGCATTGCAGGTTGCGCGGCACATAATCGCCGCCGACCATGTCGAGGACCGCCGCACAGCCCGCGCCGCCGGTGATGCGGGCAACTTCGGCCACGAAATCATGCGTGTTGTAGTTGATCGCAAAAGCCGCACCGATCTCCAGCGCGCTCGTACATTTTTCGTCGCTGCCGCAGGTCACGATGACGGTCAGCCCGAACAACCGCCCCAGTGCAATCGCCATCGTCCCGATGCCGCTCGTCCCGCCGTGGACTAGCACGGTATCGCCCTCCGCCGCATAGGCGCGCTCGAACAAATTGGTCCACACGGTGAACAGCGTCTCGGGCAGCGCCGCCGCCTCGACCATCGTCAGCGATGCAGGCACCGGGAGGCATTGGCCTACGGGTGCCACGCAATATTGGGCATATCCGCCGCCCGCGACCAGCGCACACATCGGTTGCCCGACCAGTTCGGGCATTACGCCCGCGCCGACCGCCACGACTTCGCCCGCAATTTCCAGCCCCGGAATGGTCGGCGCACCCGGCGGCGGCGGGTACATCCCCTTGCGCTGGAGGACGTCGGGCCGATTGATCCCCGCAGCCGCCACTTTGATCAGGACTTCGCCCGCGCCCGGCACCGGTACGGGGCGCTCGACCGCGACCAGCACTTCAGGCCCGCCCGCGCTCGCCGGATCGATGGCCTGCATCGTCGCCGGAATATCGGTCATGGAATTCCCCCGTTCGCGCTCTGCCGCTTCCTAGACGAGGGGAACCGCCCGTGTCAGCATCCGATTGAATGCCGGACGATAATCGACATTTCTTGACCGAATCCCGTTTCGCGCGCACGGGTGCGACATACAAATGACAAGAGAAAGACGTTTCGGAGACGGAATGCACATGGTCGCCCCCCAATCCCCGTCGCAACGATACCCTTCGGGCGTGCTGCGTTGAGCGAGCCGATTAAACCGGTGCAGCGCATCCAGCAGAATTTGCTGGCGGTGAACGAGCGCCGCCTGCTGACCTGGCTTGCCGCACGGATGCCTCCGTCGGTCACGCCCGACCGGCTGACGTCGATCGGTTTTCTCGGGGGTGTTATCGTCGGTACAGGCTATGCGCTCAGCACCTTCGACATCAACTGGCTGTGGGTCGCGATTGCGGGCTATTTCATCAACTGGTTCGGCGACTCGCTCGACGGCAGCTTGGCGCGCTTTCGCAAGATCGAACGTCCCTCGTTCGGCTATTTCATCGACCATAGTACCGATGCACTCGGCAATATGGTGATGTTGGTCGGGCTCGGCCTCAGTCCTTTTCTGCGGCTCGACGTCGCGCTGTTCGGCCTTTCGGCCTACTTGCTGCTCTCGATCCACACATTTCTGGCAGCACGGGTGATCGGCGAATTTCGGCTGTCCTATATGGCAGGCGGACCGACGGAGTTGCGGATCATGCTGATCGCGATGACGCTGGCCATGTTCATCCTCGGGCCCGATCCCGTCTTCGGAACGGCCTTGTCGGCCTTCGACTGGTTTATCGGATCGATTGCGGCCATCTTGGTCATCCTGTTCGTCGTCCAGACGACAATCACCTCGCGCGAATTGCTCCGCCGCGGCGAGTGAGCGGTTGACAGCTGCAGGCCTGCGGGCGAACCTTGCGGCCATGGATACCGATGACATCGCACCACCACCACGCGCAGGCGATGCGGTGGCGCTGTTGTCGCGACAGGATCTCGACCCCTTGTCGGTTGCCGAGTGCGACGCGCGCATCGCTGCGCTCGAAGCGGAGATTGCGCGGACGCGCGCCAGACGTGAAAAGGCCGTTAACCATCGCGCAAGTGCCGATGCCATATTCAAACGCTGACGAAGGCGCATTGCGGCTTTCGCCGGTCAGGTCTTGTCGGGAACGCTCGGGCACCCGACATTGAGGTCCAAGTGGGGCCGCGCCCGTCGGCTCCGATATGGGAAAATCCGATGCCGTCCTTTGCCCGTAACCTCGAGACCACCCTTCACAATGCGCTGGCCGCCGCCGCCGGGCGCAAGCACGAATATGCGACGCTCGAGCATCTGCTGCTCGCGCTCGTCGACGACCAGGAGGCCTCGGCCGTGATGGTCGCGTGCGGCGTCGATACCGGCGAACTGAAAGCGACGGTGACGCATTATCTCGACAGCGAACTCGAAGCCCTGCGGGTCGAGGGGCAGACCGATCCGTCGCCGACCAGCGGGTTCCAGCGCGTCGTCCAGCGCGCAATCCTTCACGTCCAAAGCTCGGGCCGCGACGAAGTAACCGGCGCAAACGTGCTGGTCGCGCTGTTCAGCGAGCGCGAAAGCTATGCCGTCTATTTCCTGCAACAGCAGGATATGAGCCGCCTCGATGCCGTCAGCTATATAAGCCACGGCGTCGGCAAAGGTGCGACCGCGCCCGAGGCCTCGACGCCCAAGGGCGCCGAGGAAGAAAAGCCTGCGAAGGCCGAAGGCGGCAAAAAGACGGAAAGCGCGCTCAAGCAATTCACCGTCGACCTCAACGAAAAGGCCAAAAACGGCAAGGTCGATCCGCTGATCGGGCGCGGACCTGAAGTCGATCGCACCGTGCAGATCCTGTGCCGCCGGTCGAAGAACAACCCGCTGTATGTCGGCGACCCCGGCGTCGGGAAAACCGCGATTGCAGAAGGCCTCGCGCGCAAGATCGTCGAGGGCAATGTCCCCGAGGTGTTGCTTCCTGCGGTCATTTATTCGCTCGACATGGGCGCGCTGCTCGCGGGCACGCGCTATCGTGGCGATTTCGAGGAGCGGCTGAAGGCGGTCGTCAACGAACTCGAGAAGCTGCCCGACGCCATTTTGTTCATCGACGAAATCCACACCGTTATCGGCGCAGGCGCAACCAGCGGCGGGGCTATGGACGCATCTAACCTGCTCAAACCCGCGCTCAGCGGCGGCACGATCCGCTGCATCGGTTCGACGACCTACAAGGAATTCCGCAACCATTTCGAAAAGGACCGCGCGCTGCTGCGCCGGTTCCAGAAGATCGACGTCAACGAACCAACGGTCGAAGACACGATCAAAATTCTGGCGGGCCTTCGCAGTGCGTTCGAGAGCCACCACAGCGTCAAGTACACGCCAGACGCGATCAAGTCGGCGGTGGAGCTGTCAGCCCGCTATATCAATGACCGCAAATTGCCCGACAAGGCGATCGACGTGATCGACGAGGTCGGCGCTATGCAGATGCTGGTCGCACCGAACAAGCGCAAAAAGGTCATTACGCCCAAGGAGATCGAGCAGGTAATCGCAACGATGGCGCGCATCCCGCCGAAATCGGTCAGCACCGACGACACCAAGTCGCTCGCCAGCCTCGAAACCGATCTCAAGCGCGTCGTTTTCGGCCAGAACGACGCCATCGAAAAGCTGGCGTCCGCGATAAAACTCAGCCGTGCAGGCCTGCGCGATCCCGACAAGCCCATCGGCAACTATCTGTTCACCGGCCCCACCGGCGTCGGCAAGACCGAAGTCGCGCGCCAGCTCGCCTCGATCATGGGCATTCCGCTGCAACGCTTCGACATGTCAGAGTATATGGAGCGCCATAGCGTCAGCCGCCTGATCGGTGCGCCCCCGGGCTATGTCGGCTTCGACCAGGGCGGCCTCTTGACCGACGCCATCGACCAGCAGCCGCACAGCGTGCTGCTGCTCGACGAGATCGAAAAGGCGCACCCCGACCTGTTCAACATCCTGTTGCAGGTCATGGATCACGGGCGCCTGACCGACCAGCACGGCAAATCGGTCGATTTTCGCAACGTCATCCTGATCATGACGACTAATGCGGGCGCGAGCGACATGGCGCGCGAGGCCGTCGGCTTCGGCGCGATGACCCGCGAGGGCGAGGACGAAGAGGCGGTGAAGAAGATGTTCACCCCCGAGTTCCGCAACCGCCTCGATGCCATCGTCCCGTTCGGCTATCTGCCGACCGAAGTGGTCGCGCGCGTGGTCGACAAGTTCATCCTGCAGCTCGAACTGCAACTCGCCGACCGCGACGTCCATATCCGCCTCGACGATCCGGCGCGCGAATGGCTGACATCGAAGGGCTATGACAAGCTTTACGGCGCGCGTCCGATGGGCCGCCTGATCCAGGAAAAGATCAAGCAGCCGCTCGCTGAGGAACTGCTGTTCGGCAAGCTGGTCCACGGCGGCGAGGTGATGGTCCACCTGAAGGACGATCCCGACAAGGGCAAGTCGCTCGGCTTCGAGATCACCCCTGCACCGCCCAAGAAGGGCAAGAAGGGCGGCAAGGCGAAGGTCGGCGTCGGCGTCTAGAAGTCGCCCGGCGGCGGGGCGGCGTTCCTTACGCCTCGCCGAACGTGCCCACCGGCGCGCGCACGCCGGCGTGGCCACGGCGCTTGAGTTCGGCCTTCAGGTCTTCGGGTTTGGGAGCCCAGAGAAAGCCGAAGCTGACCGTGCCCTCTTTCGTTTCGACGACATGGTGCAGGCGGTGCGCCTGAATGATGTGCTTCATATATTCGGATTTGGGCAGGTACCGCGTCCGGACGCGCTTGTGCACGATCACGTCGTGGAACCCGAAATAGATCGCACCATAGCCGGTGATCCCTGCCCCGACCCAGGTTGTCCATGCGGGCCATCCGAGCTGGACGCCGCCGAGCAGCAGGATGATGGCGGGGATCGCGAAAAACACCCCGTAAAGGTCGTTCAGCTCGAACATGCCGTGCCGCGCGCGATGGTGGCTTTCATGAAGGAACCAACCGAACCCGTGCATCACCCAGCGGTGCGCGACATAAGCGACCACCTCCATCGCGGCGATGGTGGCGAAGAAGATGGCGAGGCCGAGGGCGATGGACATGGTGGGCATATAGGCAACCACTCTTGCTTCGTCACCCCGAACTTGTTTCGGGGCCCGCCCATCCGCATAAGCCGCTGTTCATGTGGCTGGGTGGATGCTGAAACAAGTTCAGCATGACGGAGTTTCCAAAATGCGGTTTGTCCTGATTGTCGCACCTATTCTCGCCCTGGCCGCCTGTGCCACTCCCGAAACCCGCGTCCGCACTGCCTTGATCGATGCGGGCCTCTCGCGCCCGATCGCAAGCTGCATGGCGCAGCGGATGGTCGACCGGCTGTCGCTCGGCCAGTTGCAGAAACTGTCGCGGTTGTCGGGGTTGAAAGAAAGCCGGATCGGCCAGCTGACCGTGCGCGAGTTTCTGAAGCAGACGTCGGCGCTGGGCGATCCCGAAATCCTCGGCGTCGTCACCACTGCGGGACTCGGTTGCGCCATCGCCTCGTAGGTGCTTTAGGGCGCTGCAACGCAACATGGAGCGCGCACCGTGAACATCCACGAATATCAGGCCAAAGAATTGCTTGCCAAGTTCGGCGTTCCCGTTCCCGCCGGCTATGCCGCGCTATCGGTCGACGAAGCCGTCGCGGCGGCAGCGAAGCTGCCGGGGCCGCTCTATGTCGTCAAAGCGCAAATCCACGCGGGCGGACGCGGCAAGGGCAAGTTCGTCGAGCTCGGCCCTGACGCCAAGGGCGGCGTGCGGCTGGCCAAGACCGCCGACGAGGTGCGCGCGGCGGCAAGCGACATGCTCGGCAATACGCTGGTGACGATCCAGACCGGCGATGCGGGCAAGCAGGTCAACCGGCTCTACGTCACCGACGGCGTGGATATCGCCAAGGAGTTCTACCTCGCGCTTTTGGTCAACCGCGCGTCGGGACGCATCGGCATGGTCGTCTCGACCGAAGGCGGCATGGATATCGAAGCGGTCGCGCACGACACGCCCGAAAAGATCGAGACGCTCGACATCGACCCCGCGACGGGCTTCATGCCGCATCACGGACGCGCAGTGGCCGCCGCCCTCGGCCTGACCGGTGATCTTGCCAAACAGGCCGCGAACGTCGCGTCGAAGCTGTACGATGCGTTTCTCGGTACCGATGCCGAGCAGATCGAAATCAACCCGCTGGCCGTAACGGAGGACGGGAAGCTGCTGGTTCTCGACGCCAAGGTCGCGTTCGACGGCAATTCGATGTTCCGCCACAAGGATCTGGCCGAGCTGCGCGATCTGACCGAGGAAGACGCGTCGGAGATCGAGGCCTCGAAATACGACCTCGCGTACATCAAGCTCGACGGCAACATCGGCTGCATGGTCAATGGCGCGGGCCTCGCGATGGCGACGATGGACATCATTAAACTGAACGGCGAGTTCCCCGCGAACTTCCTCGACGTCGGCGGCGGCGCGTCGAAGGAAAAGGTGACGGCGGCGTTCAAGATCATCCTCGCCGATCCGAATGTGAAGGGCATCCTCGTCAACATTTTCGGCGGCATCATGAAGTGCGACATCATCGCCGACGGCATCGTTGCGGCGGCAAAGGACGTAAATCTGTCGGTGCCGCTGGTCGTGCGGTTGGAGGGCACGAACGTGCAGCAGGGCAAGGACATCCTTGCCAATTCGGGGCTGGCCATCGTGGCGGCGAACGATCTGGGCGACGCGGCGAAAAAGATTGTCGCCGAGGTCCGCAAAGCGGCATAGCCCGTCCACGGCGGCGAAGACTCTTGATATTTTGCCGCGCGTCCGTCACATGCGCCGTAGTTGACGTTAACGTAAAGCGATTCTCAGGAGAGCGCCCGTGAAGATTCTCGTCCCCGTCAAGCGGGTCATCGACTATAACGTGAAACCGCGCGTGAAGGCGGATGGCACGGGTGTCGATCTGGCCAACGTCAAGATGAGCATGAACCCGTTCGACGAGATCGCCGTCGAAGAAGCCATTCGCCTGAAGGAAAAGGGCGTCGCGACCGAAATCATCGCCGTCAGCATCGGCGAACAGAAGTCGCAGGAAACGCTGCGCACAGCGCTCGCCATGGGTGCCGATCGCGCGATCCTGATCGTCAGCGAAACCGAAGTCGAGCCGCTGGGCGTGGCCAAGCTGCTTGCGAAGGTCGTCGAGGAGGAAGCTCCCGGCCTCGTCATCCTCGGCAAGCAAGCAATCGATGACGATTCGAACCAGGTCGGCCAGATGCTTGCCGCGCTGACGGGTCGTCCGCAGGGCACGTTTGCCAGCGCGGTTGTGGTCGACGGCGACAGCGTGACCGTAACGCGCGAAGTCGATGGCGGGCTTGAAACCGTCAAGCTGGCGACCCCGGCCATTGTCACCACCGACCTGCGCCTGAACGAGCCGCGCTACGCGTCGCTGCCCAACATCATGAAGGCCAAGTCCAAGCCGATGGCGCAGAAGACACCGGCCGATTACGGCGTGGACGTCGCCAAGCGGCTGACGACACTCAAGGTCGTCGAACCGCCCAAGCGCACCGCCGGGATCAAGGTTGCCGACGTCGATGCGCTGGTCGCCAAACTCAAGGACATGGGAGTCGCAGCATGAAGACCTTGGTCTGGGTCGAATATGATGCCGGGGGCATCAAGGACGCCACGCTGAGCGCGGTCACCGCCGCGTCGCAACTGGGTGAAGTCCATCTGGTCGTGGCGGGCAAAGGCGTCGCCGACGTCGGTGCCGATGCCGCGAAGATCGCAGGCGTCGGTAAGGTCCATGTCGCCGACGATGCCGCGTTCGACCACGCGCTCGCCGAAAACGTAGCACCGCTCATCGTCGAACTAATGGGCCATCACGACGCGTTCGTCGCGCCCGCCACTGCCAATGGCAAGAACATCGCCCCGCGCGTCGCGGCGTTGCTCGATGTAATGCAGATCAGCGAGATCCTGTCGGTAGAAAGCGCTGACACCTTCACGCGCCCGACCTATGCCGGCAACGCCATCGCGACCGTCCAGTCGAGCGATGCGAAGAAGGTCATTACCGTACGCGGCACCTCGTTTGCCAAGGCCGAGCGTAGCGGCGGCAGCGGCACAGTCGAGGCGGTCGCGTCGACCGGCGACAAGGGAATGTCGTCGTTCGTCAGCGCGGAATTGTCGAAATCCGACCGCCCCGAACTCGCGAGCGCCAAGATCATCGTCTCGGGCGGCCGCGCGTTGCAGAACAGCGAGAACTTTCACGCGATCATCGAACCGCTCGCCGACAAGCTGGGCGCGGGCGTCGGCGCAAGCCGCGCGGCGGTCGATGCGGGCTATGTTCCTAACGACTATCAGGTCGGCCAGACCGGCAAGATCGTGGCCCCCGAAGTGTACATCGCCGTCGGCATCTCGGGCGCGATCCAGCACCTCGCGGGGATGAAGGATTCGAAGACGATCATCGCGATCAACAAGGATGAGGACGCCCCGATCTTCCAGGTGGCGGACATTGGTCTGGTTGGGGATTTGTTCAAGGTGGTGCCGGAGTTGACCGAGAAACTGTAGATTTTTTACTGAAGGGCGTTGCCATGAAAGACCCGCGTGCATTCGTGCAGACCATGATCGCGTTGGCCTCAGCGTCGCTCGGGCTGGTAGCGGCGTTGGCGTGGAACGAGGCGATCAAGGCAACGCTCGCCAAGCTTGGCCTCGGCGACGATCTTGCCGGGCTTTATGCCTATGCCATTGTCGCGACGCTTGTTGCCATTATCGTGCTGTCGTTGCTCGGACGGCTGGCAAGCAAGCTCGGCGGCGAGGCTGCGTTCGAACGCGAAGCCGAGGGCTGATCGGGCCGATCAGCCCTCGGGCAACGCCCAGTCGATTGCTGCCATCCCCCGGCTTTCCAGGAACGCATTCGCCTGCGAGAAGTGCCGACACCCAAAGAACCCGCCGTGCGCGGACAGCGGCGAGGGGTGGACCGATTTGAGCACAAGATGCCGCCCGCCGCGTTCGATGCTGTCGACGAACGACGCCTTTTTCTGCGCGTAGCTACCCCAGAGCAGGAACACGACCGGCTCGGGCTTGGCGGCGACATGGCGGATGACCGCGTCTGTGAACTTCTCCCATCCTCGCCCTTGGTGCGACGCGGCCTTGCTCATCTCGACGGTCAGCACGCTGTTGAGCAGCAACACCCCCTGCTGCGCCCAGTTTTCGAGATGGCCGTGGCGCGGGCGGGCAATGCCCAAATCGCTTTCGAGTTCCTTGAATATATTGACCAGCGACGGCGGTGGCGGGACGTCGGGGCGCACAGAGAAACACAGCCCGTGCGCCTGCCCCGGCCCGTGATAAGGATCCTGCCCGAGGATGACGACGCGAACCTTGTCCGGCGGCGTCAGGTCGAGCGCGCGAAACCACTCGTCGCCACGGGGGAAGATGCGCTTGCCTGCGGCTTTTTCGGCGACAAGGAAGGTCTTGAGCGCGGCCATGTACGGATCGTCGAACTCGGTCCGTAGCGCCGCCAGCCAATCGGGGTGGAGTTTGATCGCTCCGCTCACTGCGCGCGCCCCGCAAAGCGCAACACCGCCACCCCCGCCATCGCACTCAGCAGCGATCCCATTAATACGCCGATCTTGACCGCGTCGGCTTTCGGCGCTGCCGGAAACGCCAGCCCACCGATGAACAGGCTCATCGTAAAGCCGATCCCGCAGAGCAGCGCCACGCCATAGACCTGCGGCCAGCTGGCTTTCGACGGTCGGGTTGCGAGTTTGAGTATCACCGCCAGCCACACACTGCCGAACACGCCTGCCTGCTTGCCGAGGAACAGCCCGAGCGCGATCGCTAGTGGGAGTGGCGCAAATGGCGCGACATCACCGCCGAGCGCGACACCTGCATTGGCAAATCCGAACAGCGGCACGATGCCGAATGCGACCCAAGGGTGCAGGCCATGCTCCATGCGGTGCAGCGTCGAATCTTCGTCATCGGGCGCGCCGGGAGTGTTGACGATTGGGACGGCGAGCGCTGCAAGTACCCCCGCGACCGTTGCGTGAACGCCCGAGAGCAGCATGAAATACCAGAGCAGCGCGAAAGCCGCGAAATACCACAGCGGATGCTTCACGCCCGCGCGGTTCATGCCGAACATGCCACCGAGCACGAGCAGTGCCAGACCCAGTGCAGTCCAGCTCAGCGCGGCGGTGTAGAACAGCGCGATGATCGCGACGGCGCCGACATCGTCGACGATGGCGACCGTCGTCAGGAACAGCTTCAAGGAAGTCGGCGCGCGCTTGCCGAGCAGCGCGAGCAAGCCGAGCGCAAAGGCGATGTCGGTTGCCGCCGGGATCGCCCAGCCGCGCGTCAGGTCCGGCGCGCCGCCGGTCACGCCGAGATACACCAGCGCGGGCACTGCCATCCCCGCCGCTGCCGCAATGA
Organism: Sphingomonas sp. SUN039; assembly: GCF_024758725.1. Classification (NCBI taxonomy): domain Bacteria; kingdom Pseudomonadati; phylum Pseudomonadota; class Alphaproteobacteria; order Sphingomonadales; family Sphingomonadaceae; genus Sphingomonas; species Sphingomonas sp. SUN039. Next base: position 2,287,886 of record NZ_CP096972.1, read on the forward strand.
ACGGCAGACGACGGTCGGCCCAGCTCGATAGATGCCCGTCGAGGAACTCCCGTTTGATTTCGAGCCCGACGAGCAGGAAGAACACCGCCATCAGCCCGTCGTTGATCCACAGATGCACCGTCATCGGCCCGAGTTTGGGCGTCAGCACCGGCCCGGTTTCGAGATGCAGCACGTGGAAATAGGTCCACGCCAGCGGTGAATTGGCGATCAGCATCGCCAGCGCTGCAGCGCCCATCAACAGGATGCCGCCGGCTGCCTCGGACCGCAGGAACGCGCGCATGGCCGAACGCGGGCGACGGGTAATTTGGCGGAGGGTCGACATGCTTTGTCGTAGCGTAGCGTCAGCGCACGGTGAAGCGAATCCGGTCGATAACCCGCCCCGACGGGTCGAGCAGGGCAAGTTGATGGCTGCCCGGTCCGGCCAGCAGCTGCGGCCGCGCATCGGCATCGCCCAGATCGCGGCGGTCGAGGATCAGCCGGTGCCCCGCGACCGCGCCGGTCACGGCTATCCCCATGCGCTGGCGGTTGACGGGGATATCGGGGTCGAGCGCAAAGACGCTGCCGCTGACCGGATTGACGATGCGCGGGCGGCGCGCGGCGGCGGGGGCGGCAATCTGCGCTGACTGGCCGGTGCCGGTCAGGAACCAGTCGGTACGAGGCGGCTCGATAGCGCTGGCGAAGGTGACCCGGCGCTGCTCAAGGCCCGGTGGACGCGGCGGGGCGGCGCTGGTGCGGCCCCGGTTCAGCGCCACCATCACGTCCCGCCACACCGGTGCCGCGCCGCTGGTGCCCGACACCGCCTTCATGCTGTCGCCTTCGAGATTGCCGACCCACACCGCGACGGTGAAACGGTCGGTGTAGCCGACGCACCAATTGTCGCGCATCGCCTTCGACGTGCCGGTCTTCACGGCCGCCCAGAATGGCAGCCGCAGCGCGCTGTCGACGCCGAAGGTCGAGGAACGCGCCGAGGCGTCGGACAGGATGTCGGATACGATCCAGGCCGCCTGGGGAGACAACACTTGTCTGCCCCGTCCTGCCGGCTCTGACGCACGCAGTCGGAGCGGCGCAAATTGCCCAGCATTGGCGAGGCTGCGATAGGCATTGGCCTGTTCGAGCAACGTCACTTCCGCTGACCCCAGCGCGAGCGAAAAGCCGTAATATTGCCCGTCCTCGACCAGTCCCTTGTAGCCGGTGTCCCACAGCCGGTTGCGGAACGCCTCGACTCCGCCGACCAGCAATGTCCGCACCGCAGGCACGTTGAGCGATCCGGCCAGCGCCGTCCGCACGCTCACCGGCCCCTTGAAGCTACGGTCGTAATTCTGCGGCACGTACAGCCCCGAGGCGGTGTCGAGCTGCACCGGCGAATCGTCGAGGATCGAGGCGGGGGTCAGCCAGCCCTTTTCGATGACCTGCGCGTAGAGGAACGGCTTCAGCGTCGATCCCGCCTGCCGGTACGCGTTCGCGCCGTCGACCTGCGCGGCCGTCGAGCCGAGACCGACTCCGCCGACATAGGCAAGAACATCGCCGGTCGCGTTGTCGACCACGACGACCGCGCCGTCGCGAGCGCGACCTGACCCCAGTCCCTGCAACTGGCGGCTGAGCGCGGCTGTCGCCACGCGCTGGATACCGGCGTCGAGCGTGGTCGTGATCCTCATCCCCGGTTTGTCGAGCAGCCGCGCGGCAAGGTGCGGGGCAAGGCCGGGATCGAGCGCGCGCGCACGTTCGGCAGATAGGGCTGTTGCGGTGGCGGTGCGAAGCGGGTCGCAGTCTGCGACATCCATTCGGCACGCGCGCGCAGCAACGCGCGCGATGGGCGCATTGGGATCGGGCAGTAGCGCCGCGATCACCCGCGCCTCGCTGCGCGTCAGGTCGGCGGGCGTCTTGCCGAACATCGCCTGTGCCGCCGCCCCGATCCCCTGCGCTTCGCCGCGAAAGCCCGCGAGGTTGAAATAGGCTTCGAGAATCTCGTCCTTCGACCAGCGCCCCTCGAGCGCCCATGCCGCGCGCATCTGGCGCAGCTTGTCGCGCCACCCGCGCGCGCCCGGTCGGGCGAGATCGGGCGACAGGAAACCCGCCACCTGCATCGAGATGGTCGACGCACCGCGCGCGCGTTCTCCCGAAAGCCGCGCCCGGATCGCGCTGCCGAGCGCCACGAAATCGACCCCGCCATGGTCGCGGAACCGTTTGTCCTCGCTGGCAACGACGGTGCCGACCAGCGCAGGCGACATGGCATCGAGCGGCACCCACGCCAGCCGCCGCGCCTTGAACGCGACGCGCTCGCTGTCGAGCAAGGTGCCGTTGCGGTCGTAAAGCCAGGCTTCGGACGGCTGCCATGCGGCGACGACGCGGGCGTAGGTCGGAAGCGGCGGCGGGAGAGTGAGGAAGAACGCAATTGCGACCAGCAAAGCGGCGACGCCGGGCACGACGCGACTCAGGCGAATCGGCCCAAATGGGTGCGTTAACTTCACAAGCTTCACCGGGTCAGGCAACAATTCGGGCCTCTCCTCACCGGACAACGATATGCGCCCAACGCGGTAGATTTACCTGAATTGAAGTTACGTGTCAAGTAAAATGTCCAAATAGGTTATTTCTGGCACCTGTCAAAGCCCCACCTCCACTCCCTTGTTCGGCAGCGCCGCGCGGACCTCAGGCGAATACATCGCCTCGACGCGCGTCGGCGGCAGCGAGAAGCGCCCGACGCCGTTCAGGCGCACGACGTAACTCACCGTCGCCCGCCCGCGCGGCATCCAGCCGAAATAGCCGCGCCACGCATCGCGGCCGCGCTCTACATAGCTCGGCGTCGTGCCCGATCCGCCCGCCAGACTGCCGAGGATCGATGATTGTCCGCCCAGCCCGCCGACAATGCTGGCCCCCGGCGGCACCGGGTCGCTGATCACGACCCAGGTCCGGTCGGCGGTCGCATCGACGTTGATCGTGACCTTCATCACATCTCCGCGCGTCAGACGACCCTTGACCTTCTGGCTGACCATCTCGGTCGATTTCTCGATCCGGTAACCGGCGTAGAGCGGCTGCATCAGCGGCACGGCGGCGCTGACCGACACCGTCGCCCATGGTCCCGCGCCGCCCGACTGGGCGAGCGTCAGCGGTCCCGCGACGGCGGGCAGTCGCAACGGCGATGCATTCGCCGCCATCGGCCAGCCCTGCGTCCGGCTGACACCGCCCAAAGCGACCGTCGTCGTTCCCGTGACCGCGCTCGCCGGATAGAGCGTCGCGAACCGCCGCGCGACGACCGTGCCCCAGGCGTTGGCGGGCGTCGTGTCCCAGCTGCCGCGCTGTTGGCGCAGCGCCACCCCGACCATCATTTTCGGTCCCTCATTATCCCAGCCGGGACGTCCGAGGATCGCACCAAGCGCTTTGAGCACCATCTCGTCATCGCTGACCATCATCCACCACGGCGCAGTTGAAGCGTCCGTCAGGTCGATCCGCGTGCCTTCATAGACCAGCCGCCGACGCAGCGTCCCCTCCGCCACACCGCGCAGCGCCGCCGCATTCTTCAGTCCCGGCGTCCGGTCGATCGCGACCAGCCAGTCGGACAGGGCACCCGTCGGCATATCGGCCGGCGCGATATCGATGGCCCCGAGCAACGCCGGACTCGACGCACCGTTGCGCGCGAGCGCGGCCAGTGCCGCAACCTTGAGCAAGCGGTTATCGACCGGCCCATAGCTGTCCGCCTTCAGCCGCCCCTCGATTACCGCCTTGAGCGCCTCGACCGCTTTCGCCTTGCCTGCTTCGGGCATCGCGAAACCCGCTTCTGCGGTCATCGACAGCGCATAGGCCGTCAGCGCCTCCGACCCCGGCCATTCGCCTGGGAAATAGCGGATCAGGCCGTTGCTGTCCTGATAGGTCGGCAGCGCCCCCGCGAGCGCGCCCCAGGCACCCGCATCGCCGAGGACCACCGCGCGGCTCAATTGCTGTTCGAAACAATTATACGGATAGGCCGCCATATACGCCCGCACTCCGGCAAGCGGCGGCGCGAGGCTGTCGCTGAGTTTCACATCTACATAGCTGCCCGTCAGCGCGCCTGCAGGTGGAGCGATGGGGATATTCCCGCCGCTGCCGACCCGCGCCAGCGTCGCCGCCCACACCTCGAACGGCACGGCGGGGACGATGTCCTGCGACGCGGCGACGCGGTCGATGGCCTTGCCGTCCTCGGACTTCGCCTCGACGACCCAGTCGAGTTTCGCTAGCCCCTCAGGCGCGGTCAGGTTCCAGGTCACCGCCTGTGCGCTGCCGGGGGCGAGATCGACGGTCAGCGGCTTGCCATCGGCAATGCCGGGGTTGACCTTCACCGTGGCGGTCACGCGCATCGGCTTGTCGCTCGAATTGCGGAGCGTGAAGCTCGCACCGAAGAAGTCGCCGCTGCGGACCAGCGGCGGCAATGCGGAGAACAGCTGCAAGTCCTGGCTCGTCCGCACGCTCGCCATGCCAGTGCCGAACAGGTCGGGGCCGGAGGTCGCAATCGCGACCATCTTGAACGACGACAGCGCGTCAGACAGCTGCACCGGAATGCGCGCATGGCCGTTGGCATCGAGCGTGACGCGGCCTTTCCACATGAGGACGGGCTTGAAATCGTCACGCGTGACCGCCGTTGCATCGCCGCCGCCGCCGCCCGCCTCGACTGCCTTCTTGCCATAGTGACGCTTGCCGACGACCTGAGTTTGGCCGGTCGAGGTCAGCACGTCGAGCGTGCGTTCACCCATCATCGCGTCGAGCAATTTCCAGCTCTCGTTCGATTGTAGCTGCAACAGCGCCTCGTCGACGGCGGCGAACGCGATTTCGGCCGACCGCGCAGGTTTGCCGTCGGGCTGCGTCACTGCGACATCGACCTGCGCGGTCTCGCGGATCGCATATTTCGGCTTGTCGGCAACGACCTTGACGCCGAGGCTGTGCCCTTCCCAGCCGACCTGCACCTTGGCGATGCCGAGCCGGTAGCTCGGCTTGGCAAGATCGACGAGCGCAGTCGGCTCGGCCCCCTCGCGGCTGAGGAAGGGCAGGTTCCAGCGTTTGGCGAGGTCGGCCCACCAGAGAGTCCAGCCGCCGATGCGCCCGCGAACGGCCATCACCGACACATAGACATCGGGGGCGTAGCTGGCGGGCATCGGCACCGACACCACCGGATCCTTGCCCGATAGCTGGGTCACGAAACTCGACAGTACGCCCTCGCGCTCGACGGTCACCAGCGCGGTCGCGTTGCGAAACGGCATCCGCACCTGGAACTTGGCGGTCTCGCCCGATTTATACGCCTTGTTCTCCGCGATCAGGTCCATGCGGTCGCCATTGTCGCCGCCGAACCACCAGTCGTCCTCGCCCGCGAGCCACACCGTGCGGACCGCGCGGGCAACATTGCCGTCGGCATCGGTGGTGGTCGCCACCGCCACGACTTCGCCCGAGACGCCGGGGTCGAGCTTGCAGTTGGCCAGCCCCTTGTCGTCGGTCGTCGCCGAACAGCTCGCGCCGATCTTCGTCACCTTCGACTGGTTGTCATAGGCATAGAACCCGCCGATCAGCCGCCGTCGCGCGGTAATCGTCTCGCGGGTGTAGAGGTCGACCGAGACCCGCTGGCCCTTCTTAACCTTATTCTCGGCATCGAGCGCGACGAACTGCAACCGCAGGTCGCTGTCGCGCATCAGCCAGCCGTCGGTCTTCATGCCCAGCTTCACCGCCGCCGGATTGAGCAGCAGCGTGCGCGATGCGGTCAGTGTTTCGCCATTGGCGTCGAGATAATCCATCTCGACCGTCATCGCGGTGGTCGCCTCGACGGCCTGCGCGATTTCGATCTGGGTCTGCGCGGTGCCGTCGTCCTTCAGCGTGACCGGCAAAGTCTGCGACAGCGGCAAGGGCGTATCGGGCGCATTGCCGTCGCCGTCGAGCGGGGTCGTTCCCTCCTTCAGCGCTTCGCCGCCAAAGGTCCAGCCGTCCCAGCCTTGCGGGTCGACATAGCTCGTCGAGAAGGCGGTGCGGAGCGCAACCGGCAGGTTCGACGCGCCGCCGCCCGACAAATAGCCGACGAACAGGTCGAGCGGGACCAGCTTGGGTCGCACCAGCGCTTCCTTCGGCCCCGTTACCGTCGCGCGCATCGTCGGCAGCTTATACTCGTCAACGCGCACCGACTGGCCGGTGTAGATCGTCTTGTCGCCGACTATGATGTTGAGATCGTAGTCGCCGAGCGGCGCCTCCGCAGGCGCTGTCCAACTCGACTCGCCGACCCCGTCCGCGCCGATCTTCACCGGCATGTCGAACTGGGTTTCGCTGCCCCGGTGCGACAGCCGCAGCGTGCCCTCGATCCCCTGCGCCAAAGCGAACCCCGCGCCCACGGGTTTGCGCAGGATGTGCTTCATGTTGACCGTCTCACCCTGCTTCATCAGGGTCCGGTCGAACACGGTGTGCAGGATGTCGTCACGCTCCGAATAGCCATAGGGCAAGTCGAAATCATAGGGACGGATGCCCTGCCCCCAGTCGGTCAGCGTGAAGCTGAAATCATCGGCCAGCCGCGCCGAAACCATCAGCGGGTGCGCCTCCGAACTCTCGTCGCAACTGCCATAGGTTTCGGGTTGCGGCAGGCCGGACGTCACGAGCAGTCGCCCTTCAGCGTCGCTCTTGCCGCGCGCAAGCAGCTTGCCTGAACAACTGTCGGTTATGCGGACATCCGCTCCTGCGACCGCCTTGCCGCTGTCGAGCGCGGTCACCCAGGCCAGCGAGCCTTCGCGCCCCCATTTGAAATGCACGGCCATGTTGGTGACGAGCGCACCCGCAGTCACGTAACGTACGGCATCGCGGCCGAGCAGGGCCTTGCCGAGAATGGGTGACGCCAATTCGACGACGTAGAATCCTGGGCGCGCGAAGCCCACGCCGACGACCTCGAAGTCCTTTCCCTTACCGGGCAGATCGAGTTGCAGCGGCTTTCCGCCGCCAGTCAGCAGCGGCGTTGCCCCGGTGTAATTGACCGTCTTGCGATTGCCGTCCTTGTCCTCGGGGCCTTCCTCACGAAAGTCGTTCTCGTTCGCCTTGCCGAGCCGTCGCAGCCAGTCGGCGACGACCCCGTCCTGCGAGTCACTGCCATCGACGCGCATCATGTTGCCCTGGATGGGGCGCATGTTCATGGCGAGCTGCGGTTCCACAGCGCGAACGGTCACCGGCAGGGAGCTGCCCGCCTTTGATTCGATGATCCCGAAGGGCGCCGCGAACTTCACCAGCGGCGGTGCCGGGTCGAACTTGACCTGCAAAGGAAAGCGCTCGCCATTGGCGAGCGTACGCCCGCTCGCGTCCTTGATATTTGCAGGCAACGTCAGCGTTGCTGCCTGCGCCTCGGGGAACGGTCCCTTGAAATCGAGGTCGGCGATCTCGGGATCGCTGCGGTCTTCGTCGGCGATCTTGGGCGTCCGCACCGTGCCGTCGGCAAAGGTCAGCTTGATCGCTTTTGCCAGCGCCATCGGGATCGGTGCAGCGAACCGCACGTGCGCGTCGCTAACCGGGTTGCAGCCCGCTTGCGGGTTGACACGGCTGCATTCCCAGCGTGCCTCGAACGCTTTGCGCACGGTGAAGTCGAACCGCTGGAGCCTACCCGCCGTACGCCCGTCGGCGCTTGCGACGCCCGCATCCCACACCAGCGCGACATCGCGTCCGGCGGGCAGCGGGCGACGGCATTTGACGGGCACGATCGTCGAGAGCGCCTTGGCCTTGTCGGCGGCGTTGGTCGGCAATGTCTGTGGCTGGCCCGCTTGATCGAGGAAGTTGCGGAGCTGCCAGCTGTCTTCACCCAACCCGTCGATGATTGTCGCGGCGACCTCGGGCTTCAGCACATCGACGGCGATCTTTTCGCCGATACCATCGACCGCGCAATAGGCGTTGGCCCCCACCGATGCCGCCGTCGGCGCGACATTGGTCGCGACAAGGAAAACCTGTTCCTCCTCGATGTCCGAGTCATTGCCGCTCAGCACGCCGCGTGCTGACGGACCGCCGGTATCAATCGTGAAATTCTTCGCCCCCTCGACCTGCGCGCCCCGCGCCGAGGCGAGATTGTCGTTCAGGTCGACTTTGCAGGTCAGCCCGCCGGGAAGCGCCTTTTCGAAATCATAGACAAAGGTCTGCGTATCGACCCAGCGCCCGTTCGCGCCAATCGGACAGGTGATCTTGGCCGGCGGCGTCGCGCGTGGATCGCCGAGCGGTACCATCGCCTCCGAAAAGCGCATCGTGAAGCGTTCGATGGCCCCGCCATTTGCACCCGCCGAACCCGGCGTTGCCAGAACGACTTGCGGCGCGGCGCTGCCGATGGCGATCAAGGGAACCGCACATAGTCCGAGCGCCAGCCACCGCCACCGAATCCGCATCGACGATCTCCCTTGGCAGCCATGGTCCGACAAGCATCGGGACGAGTCCAGTGGCCGTCGTAAATTTCGACCCGGCTCGTTACTTGACGAATTCGGCCAATAGTTCATTGTTCAATAATTGAGTCGTTAAGCCATTTCGGGGGACGATGGCCGTCTTCATTCAAGTCCTGCTGTCGATCTCGCACGAACTCATGCTGTTCGCGGCGTTCGCATTTGTGCTGGGCGGCACTAGCGACACGGCAGTCGACCTGATCTGGGCCGCGCGGGCTACATGGCGACGCGGATTCATATTCAAGCGTTTCACCCGTGCCACGGCGATTTCACTGGAACCCTCGGTCAAACCGGAGCGACTGGCCGTATTCATCCCCGCATGGGACGAAAGCACCGTCATCGGCGCCATGCTCCGCCATGCAATAGACGCGCTCGCACCGGCCGACTGTGTCATCTACGTCGGGGTCTATCCGAACGATCCGGCCACCATTGCTGCCGTCGCCGCTGTCGCGTCGCCCCGCGTGCGACCGGTTATCGGCCCCCGCCCCGGCCCCACGACCAAGGCCGACTGCCTGAATATCCTCTGGCAGCAGATGCAGGCGGACGACCTCGTCGACGGGGTCCGCACCAAGGCGGTTGTTCTCCACGATGCAGAAGACGTTGTTCACGCATCGGAAGCCCGGGTATTCGACTGCCTCACAGACCGGTTCGACCTCGTCCAGCTTCCCGTCGTACCGCTGGTCGATCCTGCGTCGCGCTGGATCTCCGGCCATTACATCGACGAGTTCGCCGTCCATCATGGCAAGACCATTGTCGCGCGCGAGTGGATCGGGGCGGGGCTGCCCTCGGCAGGCGTGGGATGTGCCTTCTCGCGGACTATGCTCGACAGGATCGCCCAGGGGCGTGACGGCCCGTTCGACGCGGCCAGCCTGACCGAAGACTATGAACTCGGACTTCGCATCCGCCAGCTGGGCGGACGTGGCGCCTTTGTTCGACTGCCCGAGTCACCGGGCGGTCCGCTCGTCTGTGTGCGCGCGCATTTTCCGGCAGAGCTCGCCGATGCCGTCGTCCAGAAATCGCGCTGGATTGCGGGGATCGCCCTGTCGGGCTGGGATCGTCTCGGCTGGCAGGGCGGCTTTGCCGAAAGCTGGATGCGCCTCAACGACCGGCGCGCGTTGTTTGCTGCTATCGTGATGCTCGCAGCCTATGGCGCGCTGGCAACCTATGCGATCGCAACGCTGCTCGGTGCGGCGCTCGGCATCGAAAGCAGCCTCCGCAGCTCTTGGCTCTTCGATATCCTTCTGCTCCTGTGCGGCGTCCTGCTGCTGTGGCGACTGACGCTGCGGGGGGTGCTGGTCACGCAGCTCTACGGGTGGCGCGAGGGGCTGCGATCCATCCCGCGCTCCTTCTTTGCCAACGTCATCGACATGATGGCCGCCCGACGCGCGGTCGAGGTCTATCTAAAGGCGCGACGCGACGGCGTCGTCCGCTGGGACAAGACTCGCCACGCCTTCCCCGCCGATCCCGGCACGGCGCGGTGAACAGGGCGGGTCCCGCGCGCCCGATCCGCGCGGTGGTTGCGGTCCTCGCACTTTGGGTCGGCGCACGCGCCGCATTTCTGCTGAGCAGGAATCCGGTCGCGGCAGGCGCGAGTCCAGCAACGGCGGTCGCCCTGCCGATTGCGGCCATTGCCTCCTCGCCGAAAGGCGTTCCTGAGAAAGCGTCGGCTGCAATTCCGGCATCCCCAAGACCGGTACCGATTGCCGCAACGATATGGGCAGTCCGGCGAGCGCAACCAAGGCCCGTCGTCTCAACATCGAAAGATTTCGTCTCGTCCCAGGTCGAGAGCGATTTCACGCCTCCAGCAACAAGTGCTCCACTGCCGATGACGCTGGCAACAACGACGGCCCGTTCGCCGCCGGTCGCGGCCTTGCCTACCTTCGATCGGCAATTGTCTGTCCATCCGCAATCGCAATGGTCCGGATCGTTTTGGCTAACGGCACGCGAAGGCGTTTCGACGGCACTGACATTGGGAAGCAGCCAGCTCGGCGGATCGCAAGCGGGGGTCCGGATTTATCGCCAAGTGAGGCCTGCACTCTCGCTCACAGGGCGTGTTTCGGCAGCGCTTGCCACGCGACAGAGCGAGGCGTCCGCCGGACTTGCGCTGCATCGTGGCGCGTTCACCCTGCTCGCCGAGCGCCGCTTTGCGCTCGATGGCGGCGGGCGCAACGACTGGTCGGTGACAGCAGTAGCGGGCGTTTCGGACATTCGCTTGCCACTCGCAATCCGGCTCGACGGCTATGCCCAGGCCGGGATCGTCGGCCGCGACGGCTTTGCCGATGGCGCGCTGCGGGTTGAGCGGACAATCATCGGTACCAGCGCCGACCGTCTCGCGGTCGGCGCAGGCGCATGGGGGAGCGTCCAGCCGGGCGTTTCCCGGCTCGATATCGGCCCGCAAATCGTGGCGCGCGCATCGCTCGGTGGGCGGGCGGTGCGTCTGTCCGCCGAATGGCGGCAGCGAGTGGCGGGCAGTGCTGCGCCGGGATCGGGACCGGCCGTAACGTTGGGCGCCGATTTCTGATCGAAGGGTTTTTGCCGGGGCGACCCTTTCGGGCGGCGAACCGAGCGGCTAGGGCTGGTCGCGCCGATGGATATCTACCTTCCCGTCGCGAACCTGTCGGTCAACGCGCTGGTCATCGTCCTGCTGGGCGGGGGCGTCGGCTTGCTGTCGGGTATGTTCGGGGTCGGTGGCGGATTCCTGACCACGCCGCTGCTGATCTTCTATGGCATTCCGCCAACGGTCGCTGCCGCTTCCGCCACGACGCAGGTGACGGGGGCGAGCGTATCGGGCGCGCTGGCGCACTACCGGCGGGGGGGGGTCGATATCCCGATGGGCGCAGTACTGGTCGTTGGCGGCATCGTCGGCGCGATCGCGGGCTCGGGTATTTTCCGCGTGCTCCAGCAGTTCGGCCAGATCGATACGGTTATCAACATCCTCTATGTCGTGCTGCTGCTGGGCGTCGGTATCCCGATGGCGCGTGAGGCGGTGCAGAGCGTTGCCGCGACGATATCTGGCACGCCCTTGCCCGCGAAGAAGCGGCGGCATCACCCGGCGGTTGCCGCCCTGCCCTTCCGTTGGCGCTTCTACGCCTCGGGCCTTTATATCTCGCCGCTCGCACCACTGATCCTGGGCTTTGTGACCGGCATCATGACCGTGCTGCTCGGCGTCGGCGGCGGGTTCATCATGGTGCCGGCAATGCTCTACATCCTCGGCATGGCAACCCGCGTTGTCGTCGGCACCTCGCTGTTCCAGATCTTGTTCGTCACTGCCGCGACAACGATGGTCCATGCGGTCACGACCAAGGCTGTCGACGTCGTCCTCGCCTTTTTCCTGCTACTCGGCAGCGTCATCGGGGCGCAGGTCGGGGCGCGGCTCGCGGCGCGGTTCAAACCCGATTACCTGCGGCTGCTGCTCGCCGCGATCGTGCTTGCCGTCGCTTTCCGCATGGCCATCGGCCTGACCTGGCAGCCCGAGGAAATCTATACGGTGCAGCTGCTGTGAAGCGGGTCGCTGTTGCCCTGTTGGCTCTGGTCCTGCTCACCGCCGCAACCGAAGATGCGCCGGTGCTCGTCCCTGACGTGTCGCAACGCGAAGTCGACATCCATTACAGCTTCACCGGGGCCGAACTGCTGTTGTTCGGCGCGATCCTCTATCCCGGCGGCAAGGTGCCTGACGGACGCACCGATGTGGCGGTGGTGCTGAAAGGGCCGCCGCAATCGATCCTCGTGCGCGAGAAGCAGAAGCTGGCGGGCGTCATCTGGGCCAACGCAGGATCGTCGCGGTTTCGCTCGGCACCGGCCTTTTATGCGATTGCCGCATCGCGCCCGCTCGACAAGCTCGTCGACGAGCGCACGGCGGCGATCTACGAACTCGGTCTCGGCAGCATCCATCTGTCCCCTGCGGGCGGGGCGGACCCGCAAGTCGCACACCGCTTCGAGACCGGTTTCGTCGATCTGCGTGCCAGGGGCGGATTGTTCGTAACCCAACCCGGCGCCATCGAAATCTCCAAGGGTGTGCTCTATCGCGCGCGCCTCACCATTCCGCCACGCGTTCCCGACGGACGCTATACAGCGGAGACGTTCCTGATCCGCGACGGCAAGGTCATCGCGGCGGCCACACGCACCATTACGGTCCGCAAACAGGGCTTCGAACGGATCGTCGCAAGCTTCGCGCAAGACTGGCCGATTTCCTATGGCTTGCTCGCGGTGCTGCTGTCGGTCGGTTTCGGCTGGGGCGCGGGCGCATTGTTCCGGCGCATCTGAACCACTTGGCCCATCCGTAACCGGTTTGTTAACCACTCCCGCGCTACGACCGACGGTGCGTTTTACAGGTGGGATCAAACTAGTGGACATGCAGCGTACCGGCGCGTTCGAATCGACAACGACCAGCAACGAAGGGCCGCGCACCGTCGGTGCCTTCAACGGCCCCATCGGCGAAGTCATCGAGATTTCCGGATCGTCCTCGCAAGTCCGTTTCGACGGTGCCGCGCTCGCCCGCCAGAGCGGTGCCGAAGATCCCAGCCTCGCCACCGCAGGCCAGGTCGGCAGCCAGATCAAGATCCGGCTCGGTTCGACATGGCTCGTCGCCAACGTCCGCTCGCTCCGCGTCGATCCCCAGCAAGCGGGCAGCGTGATCGGGTTCATCGACTTTCTCGGCGAAGGCGACGAGGAACGGCTGACCGGAAAGATCTACAACTTCCGCCGCGGCATCACCCGTTACCCGACTCCCGGCGGGCAGGTCTTCCCCGTCAGCGGGCAGGACATGCGCCAGATGTACGCCGCCGACGACCGCGCTTTCATCGAAGTCGGCACCGTCTACCCGACCAAGGACATTCGCGGTGCGGTTTACGTCGATGCGATGCTCGGCAAGCATTTCGCGCTGCTGGGGTCGACCGGCACCGGCAAATCGACCAGCGCCGCACTCATCCTTCACCGCATCTGCGAACTGGCGCCGCAAGGCCATATCGTGATGATCGATCCGCACGGCGAATATTCGGCGGCGTTCAAGACCAACGGCGCGCTGTTCGACGTAACGAATCTGGCGATGCCGTACTGGCTGATGAATTTCGAAGAGCATTGCGAGGTCTTTGTGACCACGCAGGGGTCCGAACGGCAGACCGATTCAGACGTCCTCGCCAAGTGCCTGCTCGCCGCCAAATCGAAAAGCCGCGCGGCGGAAGGCATCTCGAAACTCACCGTCGACTCGCCGATCCCCTATCTGCTCAGCGACCTGACCAACTTCATCACCGCCGAAATGGGCAAGCTCGACAAGGCGGGCGACAATGCGCCGTATATGCGGCTCAAGACCAAGATCGACGAGATCAAGTCCGATCCGCGCTACAGCTTCATGTTTTCCGGCATGCTCGTCGCCGACAACATGGCCGGGTTCCTCGGGCGCATTTTCCGCCTGCCCGGCGACGGCAAGCCGATTTCGATCATCGATGTGTCGGGTGTGCCGTCGGACATCACATCGGTGGTGGTCGCGGTGCTCGCGCGCATGGTGTTCGACTATGCCATCTGGAGCCGCAACGAGCCGCAGCGCCCGATTCTGCTCGTCTGCGAGGAAGCGCACCGTTACGTGCCGAACGAAGCGAACTCGCAGAAGAGTGCCGTCGGCAAGATTCTCGGCCGCATCGCCAAGGAAGGCCGTAAATACGGCGTCTCGCTCGGCCTAATCACCCAGCGCCCGTCCGACCTTGCCGAAGGCGTGCTGTCGCAGTGCGGCACGATCATCGCGATGCGCCTCAACAACGAACGCGATCAAGCCTTCGTGAAGGCCGCCATGCCCGAGGGCGCGCGCGGCTTCCTCGATACCATCCCGGCGCTGCGAAACCGCGAATGCATTATCTGCGGCGAAGGCGTCGCCATTCCCGTGCGCGTCAGTTTCGACCCGCTCGAAGACCATAAGCGCCCGGCGTCGTCCGATCCGCTGTTCTCCGAACTCTGGAAGGAATCCGGCGGCGAAGAGGAAATCCTGACCCGCGTCATCAAGCGCTGGCGCGCCCAGGGCAAATAGCATGGACGCGGGGCGCGGTTTCGTGCGCGCGCCGAACGCGCTAGGGACGTCGGTAATGGCCGCCGACCCCCGCCCGCGCTCCGCCGTTTCGTCCGGCGTCGGTATCGCGGGGCTTGTCGGCCTCGCGCTGTGGATGGGTATCGCGCGCTATTTTCACATGTACGGACCGTTTTCGGCGGTGACGGCGGCGTTTGCGGCGGGCATCCCGATGGTGCTGTGGTCGCTGTTCGTGGACCGCGTTCACCGGAACCCGACAACAGGCATCGACTGGAGCGCACCGCGCAAGCCGCTGTCGGAAACGCTCGAAACCAGCCTCGCCAAATTGGCGGGCCTTTGGGCGACTTGGGCGATTATCGCAGTCGTTTATGCCAGCGCGCGCTTCTACTGGGTCGGCAACTATACCTTTGCGATGAAGACGTTCATCGTCGCCGCGCCGTTCCTGTTCGTGGCCTCGGTTCCTTATATCCTGTGGCTCGATACGCGGCTGAAAAACCCGCGCGACGGGTGCTGGGCATTCGGCAGCTGGCTGATGGGCGACCGCACTGCCGACCGCAGCGCGATCGGCGACCATTTCCGCAGCTGGGCGGTGAAGGCGTTCTTCACCGCGTTCATGCTGTCGGGCTTTCCGGGCAATTTCTTCGACACAGTGGAGCGCCCCTTTCCCGCGCTCAACGACCCCGTGGGTCTCGCCAATTTCCTGATCTCGGTCATGTTCCTGATCGACATGACGCTTGCCACCGTCGGCTATATCCTGACGATGAAGCCGCTCGACGCTCATATTCGCTCCGCTACGCCCTATGCCAGCGGCTGGGTGTCCGCGCTGATCTGTTATCCGCCCTTCGTTCTTATGGGTGGCGGCGGCCCGCTAGACTATCATGTCGGGACGTTCGGTGACCAAGGCTGGGCGCATTGGCTTGCTGCATACCCTGCAATGCTTTGGATCTGGGCCTTCGCTCTCGTCGTGCTGACTGGGGTCTACGCCTGGGCAACCATGGCGTTCGGCATTCGCTTTTCCAATCTCACGCATCGCGGCATCCTGACCCACGGGCCGTACAGCTGGATGCGGCACCCCGCCTATGTGTCGAAGAACACCTTCTGGTGGCTCTCGACACTCCCCTTTCTGGTCAGCACCGACAGCCTTGCGGATGCCGCGCGCAACACGATCATCATGGCGGCGGTCAGCGGCGTCTATTTCTGGCGCGCGATGACCGAGGAAAAGCATCTGCGCTCGGACGAGGACTACCGCACCTATGCATCCTGGATCGACCGCAACGGCTGGTTCGCACGCGGACGCCGCGCGCTGAAAATTTAGGCGACCTACCCCAAATGGGGCTGCCGCCTGACGGCACCCTGCGCGAGACCGGCATCGACGGGTTCACTTGGGGGAACACATTGCCATGCCGAAATTTCGTACAGCCCTGACTGCCGTGCTGCTCGCTTCATTTGCCGGACCGGCAGCCGCAGCGGATCGTCATGTCACCATCGTCAACGCGACCAACGACACGATGGTGCGCTTCTACGCATCGAACAGCGGGCGGACGAGCTGGGAAGAAGACATTCTGGGGGACCGCATCCTGAAACCCGGCCAGTCGGTTCGCATCAATGTCGACGATGGCACGGGGTCGTGTATCTATGACTTCCGCGCCGATTTCGACGACGGACAAAAGCTGACGCGCACCCGGATCAACGTGTGCGAGGTTTCAACCTATCGCTACACGGCCAATTGATGACGCAGCGACGGCTCTGGACCGAAGTCACGGTCGCGACCGGCCTTGTGCTTGCCGCAATGGCGCTTGCCCTGTTGATCTAGTTGCAGCCGCGCTGCCGAGCGCCCACTAAGCGGCCATGCTGCGCGATATCACGCAACCGCTTGGCCCCGAAACCCCGATGTGGCCCGGGGATACGCCGTTCGGATCGGCGCAGACGTGGAGCTATGGTCCCGGCTGCCCGGTCAATGTGTCGCGCTTCGAAAGTTCGACGCATGCGGGCACCCATGCCGATGCGCCGCTGCACTACGATCCGGATGGAGACAGCATCGCAGCCGTCGATCTGGCCCCTTATGTCGGCCCCGCCCGTCTGGTCGATGTGCGCGGGCAGGGTTCGGTGGTAACGCCCGACATGGTTGCCCCCGCGCTGGCGACGCCGTGCGAACGCATGCTGCTGCGAACCTATAGCCGCTTCCCCCATGGGCACTGGGACGCATCTTTCGTGACGGTGGCAGCGGCGACAATCGATCTGCTTGCGGCGCACGGTGTCGTCCTGATCGGCATCGACAGCCCGTCGCTCGACCCGCAGGAGTCGAAAACGATGGACGCGCATCTCGCGGTTCGCGCGGCAGGGATGGCAATCCTCGAAGGGCTGGTGCTCGACGATATCGCGGCGGGCGATTACGAGCTGATCGCGCTGCCGCTCAAGCTGGCGGGCCTTGACGCTGCTCCCGTGCGCGCCATCTTGCGCGACCTGCCATGAGCGATCTCTCGCTCGCCGCAGCACAGGCGCGCGATGCCGCCGACCCGTTCGCTTTTGCGCGCGACCGCTTCACCCTGCCGGACGGCGTGATCTACCTCGACGGCAATTCGCTCGGTGCCCTGCCCCTCGCAACGTCGGCCGCCATGGCCGACGTGATCGCCGGGCAATGGGGCGAGGGACTGGTCACCAGTTGGAACCGCCACGACTGGATCGGCCTGCCGCAGCGCCTTGGTGCCCGGATCGCGCCGCTGATCGGGGCCGCACCCGACGAAGTCATTGTTACCGACACCACGTCGACCAACCTGTTCAAGCTGATCGCCGCCGCACTCGCTGCGCGGCCGCACCGGCAAGTCATCCTGTCGGAAGCGGGAAACTTCCCGACCGACCTGTACATCGCGCAGGGCGCAGCGGCGATGCGCGGCGCGCAGCTCAAAACCGCTGCGGGGGCTGAAATCCTGTCGTCGCTCGACGACCATGTTGCGGTACTGCTGCTTACCCATGTCCACTACAAAACCGGCTCCGTTCACGACATGGCGGCGATCACCGCCGCCGCCCATGCTGTCGGCGCGCTTGTCATTTGGGATCTGAGCCACAGCACCGGCGCGGTGCCGGTCGATCTGAACGGGTGCAACGCCGATCTCGCGGTCGGGTGCGGCTATAAATACCTCAACGGCGGTCCGGGTGCCCCGGCCTTCCTCTATGTCGCGCGGCGCTTGCAAAACGAACTTCACTCGCCACTTTCGGGCTGGATGGGGCATGCCGCGCCGTTCGCGTTCGAGGATGGCTATCGCCCGGCTCCCGGTATCGATCGGTTCCTGTCGGGCACCCCTTCGGTCCTGGCGATGGCGGCACTCGATGCGGGGCTCGACACCTTCGACGGCGTCGATACCACCGCCTTGTTCGCCAAGGGGCGCGCGCTCGGCGATTATTGTATTGCCCTGATGGACGCGCGCTGCGCCGGACAGGGCTTTGCCCTGATTTCACCGCGCAATGGCGACGCGCGCGGCAGCCATGTTTCCTTTGCCCACCTGAACGCCTGGCCGATCTGTCAGGCGCTGATCGCGCGCGGCGTGATCGGAGATTTTCGAGCGCCCGACGCACTGCGGCTGGGATTTGCGCCGCTCTACACCGGGTTCGCGGATGTCTGGCACGCGGTCGAGGCCATTCGCGACATCGTCGACAGCGGGGCATGGGACGCTCCGGCCTATCATGCGCATTCGGTAGTCACCTGACCATCGGGTCGATGCGGCGTTAGAGTTTTGCCGCGAGTTTTTTCAGGCTTTCGTCGACGGCCTCACCCTTTTCGCCGTTGGTTTCCTTTTCGAGCGCGGCGCGCACTGCCTCGACCTCGTGAGACGTCAGATGCTCGATCCCGATGAATTTCTCGCGCGCCCCCTCGACCGCGCGCAGCAGTTCGTCGAGCTTGGCCTGCATCGATGCGGTGTCGCGGTTCGCCGAATTCTGGATCAGGAACACCATCAGAAAGGTGACGATGGTCGTGCCGGTATTGATGACCAGCTGCCACGTCTCGCTGAACGCGAACATCGGCCCGGTCACCGCCCAGACGATGACCGTCGCCATTGCGAGGATGAACGTCGCGGGCTGCCCCGCCGCATCGGCGATCCAGGTCGAGATGCGGGTGAAGAATTTGTCGAGCGTGTGTTTCATGGCAGCTCCCCTCAGGCGGCGGCCAAGACCCGGTCGGCGACATAGGGGTTGGTCGCACGTTCATGGGCAAAGGTCGACATGGCCCCGTGCCCGGGCACGAAATTGGTATGCCCGCCGAGCGGCCAAAGCCGGGTGACAATGGCGTCGAGCAAATCCTGATGATTGCCCATCGGAAAATCGGTGCGGCCTATGGAACCCTGGAACAGGACGTCACCAACCATTGCCACGCCAGAGGGCGCGTGGTGGAACACGACATGGCCGGGGGTGTGGCCGGGGCAATGATAGACGTCGAGCGTCAGATTGCCGACCGTCACCGTGTCGCCATTGTCGAGCCAGCGGTCGGGTTCGAAGACTTTGCCATTCACGCCGTAGCTGCGCCCGTCGTCCTCGAGGCGCGAAATCCAGAAGCGGTCGGCCTCATGCGGTCCCTCGATCCTGACGCCGAGTTCCTTCGCCAGCGTCCCCGCCTCCCCGCAATGATCGATATGGCCGTGGGTGATCAGGATCTTCTCGATGGTCACCCCCGCCTGCGCGGCGGCAGCTTTCAACCTGGGCAAATCGCCGCCGGGGTCGACGAACGCGCCGCGCATGGTTGCCGTGCACCAGAACAGGGTGCAATTCTGCTGAAGCGGGGTGACCGGAATGATGGCGGCGCGCATAGGGGGCGTGACTGTCATAGCGGCGACATGGCGCGCGCATCAGGGCGTGACAAGGGGAGACGACCGTGCTCGACTGGATTGCGATGATTGCCGCTGCCGCCCTTTCCACCGCGCACCCGTTGGTGATCGCCCACCGCGGCGCGAGCGGCGAACGGCCCGAGCACACGCTGGCCTCGTACACGCTCGCCATCGAGCAAGGCGCGGATTTCATCGAACCCGACCTTGTCATGACCAGGGACCATGTGCTCGTCGCGCGGCACGAGAACGAGATTTCGGGGACGACCGATGTCGCGGCGCACCCCGAATTTGCCGCGCGCAAGGCAACCAAGGTCATCGACGGGCAGAGCTTTACCGGTTGGTTTACCGAGGACTTTACGCTGGCCGAGCTGAAGACACTCCGCGCCCGCGAGCGTCTGCCCGATTTGCGCCCGCAGAACCGGGCGTACGACGGGCAGTTCGAGGTGCCGACATTCGACGAAATCCTCGCGTTGGTGAAAGCGACGAAGCGGCGGGTGGGCGTCTATCCCGAGATCAAGCACGGGACATATTTCGACGGCCTTGGCATGAACATGGAAGCGCCGCTGCTTGCCGCGTTGAAAAAGGCGGGGTTCAGCAAGAGGACCGATCCCGTATTCATCCAGTCGTTCGAGGTCGGCAATCTCCAGCGGCTGCGAAAAGCGACGAAGCTGCGCCTCGTCCAGTTGATCGACGGCAGCGGCCATCCCGCCGACCGGCCCGATCTGCCGAGCGCGACGATGGTGACGCCGACGGGCCTTGCCGAGGTAGCGCGCTATGCCGATGCCATTGGCGTGACCAAGACGCTGGTCGTACCGCGCGACGGGGCGGGGCACTCGGTGAAGCCGCTCACTCTCGTTGCCGACGCGCACAAGGCTGGTTTGAAAGTCCATGTCTGGACCTTCCGCGCCGAGAACTTCTTCCTGCCGCTCGAACTGCGCGCCGGACGCGAGCCGGAGGGGCATGGCGACCTCGCCGCCGAACTCCGCCAGTTCTATGCGCTGGGCGTCGACGGGGTGTTCAGCGACTATCCGGGGATTGCGGTCACTTCGCGGCGCTGAGCACATCCGTTCCCGGCGGCACCCCCTTCATCGCCGCCGCTGTCGCTTCGGCCCCGCGCATCACGCGCAGGATATTGCCGCCCGCGAGCTTGGCGAGGTCGGCGTCGCTCCAGCCGCGGCGGATGAGTTCGGCAAACAGGTGCGGATAACCGTCGACGCCGCCCAGCCCGACCACGAAATCGCCACCGATGCCGTCGAGGTCACCGCCGATGCCGACATGGTCATGGCCCGCAATTTTGGCGATATGGTCGATATGGTCGGCAACAAGACCCATGGACGTTGCAGGCTTCGGATTGGCCTTGTCCCACGCCTGCATCGCCGCCTTGCGCCGTTCGGGCTGGCCGTTGAAATAGACCTTGTTCCGCGCTTCCTCCGCCGCACGCACGGCGTTCCAGGCGGTCACTGCCTGCGACAAATGGCCGGGATAGAAATTGACCATGACGACGCCGCCGTTCGCAGGGAGCAGTTTCAGCACGTCATCGGGCACGTTACGCGGATGGTCGTTGAGCGCGCGGGCGCCGGAGTGCGAGAACATCACGGGAGCCTTGGTCGCGGCCAGTGCGTCCATCATCGTCTTGGGGCTGACATGGCTCAGATCGAGGATCATCCCCAGCCGGTTCATCTCGCCGACAACGCTTTTGCCGAAGGGGGTCAGCCCGTTGCGCTTCGGGTCGTCGGTCGCCGAATCGGCCCAGTCGTTGTTGAGGAAATGGGTGAGCGTCATGTAGCGGACACCGAGCCCGTACATCTGGCGCAGCACGCCCAGCGAATTGCCGATCTGGTGGCCGCCCTCCATCCCCATCAGCGACGCGATTCGCCCCGCCTTGTGGATGCGGACCACATCGGCAGCAGTAGTGGCGAGTTCGAGATCCCGCGGGTAGCGCGCGGCCAGCCGCTTGACGATGTCGATCTGTTCGAGCGTCGCCTGCACCGCCGCGCCGCCGGTGAGTTCGGCGGGGACATAGACCGACCAGAACTGGCCGCCGACCCGGCCCGCACGCAGCCGCGCGATGTCGGTCTGGAGCGGCTCGCGCAGCTTGTCGCTGTTCGCCGACACATCGGTGGTCTCGACTTTCGAGGCGTATTTCTCGCGTAATTCCCAGGGCAGGTCGTTGTGACCGTCGATCAGCGGGGTAGCCTTGAGCACCCGGTCGATGCGCGCCTGGGTCGCGGCGTCGAGTGGCGGCGGAGCGCTCTGGGCTGCGATCGGCGTCCCTAAAGTCACTAAGCTCACCCATATCGCGCCTGCGACAAGATGCGCGGCAATGGGGCGGAGTGCGGTGCGGGCTGGGGCGATGGGTCTGGTCATCCCGCCAGCTAAGCACAGCAGGCGGGGTGTAGGACAGCGGTTTTCGGCGTGCTTGCATCGGTCAAGTTATAATGTATCATTCGTCGACTTCGCCAAGCGGAGAGGAGAGAGCCATGCCGGACGCTGCACATCGCTTCGGAGCGGTCATGACGGGGTTATGGGTCGTCGCGGTCGCAGTAGCGCTCGTGCTTGTCCCCGGCAGCACGTCGACGGCAGCCGCCAGCCGCGGCGCGACGGTCATGGGGCTGGGCGGCGGTTCGGGCCCCGGCCTGTCAGCGTTCCGCAACAAAGCCGAGCTGGCCACCTACATGCGCGACCTGCGGAACGCGCGGGCAGCAACGATGCGAAACCGCAGTCAGTCGAGCTATGACATGGCATCGCCACCCCCGCCGCCACCTCCCCCCGCACCTCCGGCGGTCGCCATGGCCGCGCCGCCCGCCGCCGAAGCAATGGTCGTAACCGGCAGCAAGGCCGCCAGCGACAATATCACAAACACGCAAGTGCAGGGCGTCGATGAGGGCGGCATCGTCAAGGCGCGCGGGGACATCCTGGTCGTGTTGCGGCGCGGGCGGCTGTTCACGGTCTCGACCGCAAACGGCGGGATGCGCCCGGTTGCCGCCATCGACGCGATGGCGCCGGGGCTCGACGGGCGCGGCGACTGGTACGACGAGATGCTGGTCGCGGACGATACTGTCGCGGTGATCGGCTATAGCTATGCGCGAAACGGCACGCAGGTAAACCGCTTCCGGCTCGGCCCCGCCGGACAATTGAGCTTCCTCGACGCGTACAGCTTCAAATCCGCCGATTATTATTCGTCGCGCAACTATGCCAGCCGTCTGATCGGCAACCGGCTGGTGCTCTACGCCCCGATTCCGCTCGACATCGATCGCTGGGAAAGCTCGTTCCCGTCGCTGACCCGCTGGCGCAGCAACGGGCGCGCCGATCCGTCGAAGCCGCTGTGGAACGCCAACATGGTCTATGTGCCCGAGCGCGTCCGCCGCGCGGGGCCATGGGCGGTAACGACGGTGCACAGCGTCACCAGCTGCGACCTCACCGCCGCCGTGCTCGATTGCGACGCAACCAGTGTGCTCGGATCGGACTCGCGCACCTTTTATGTGTCGCAGAACGCCGTCTATGTCTGGACCGGCCTGAACGGCGGACAGTCGGAGTACGACGAGGACGCGCCGCGCGGCGGTCCGTCAGCGCTGCTTTATCGCCTGCCGTTCGACACCTCGCGCCCGCAAGCCGTGGCCGCGCGCGGCCAGCCGGTCGACCAGTTCTCGTTCTTTGCCGACACGAAACGTAGCGCGCTGCAGGTCGTCGTCGGCAGCGGCGGCGGCGACCGCATGTGGGGACCGGAATGGACCAACGGGCGGCTGGCGCTGGTCAGCGTGCCGATGGGGCTGTTCGGCAGCGGGGCCGCCGAAGTGCCGCAGAGCCGCTATCAGCGGCTGCCCGGCGAAGGGCAAAGCTGGGGCATCCAGAACCGCTTTGTCGGCGACCACCTGCTCTACGGTATGTCGGGCGGCTATGGCGCACGCGGCGCGACCAATGCGGTGCGCGTCGTGTCGCTGGCGACGCGGACGGTGACGGCGGTTGCGCTGCCGCACCGGGTCGACCGGCTCGACGCGATCGGCCCCGATGCCGTCGTCGTCGGACAGGGGACGGGCTATCTCGGCTTTTCGGCCATCGATCTGACTGGCACGCCGCGCCTCGCCGCCGAATACCGCCTGCCCGACGCGGAAGAGAGCGAATCGCGTAGCCAGGCGTTTTTCTTCCAGCCCGATGCGCGCGATCCGGCGGGGCGGTCGGGTCTGCTCGGCCTGCCCGTCGCCCGCCAGTTCAGGCTGGCGCGCGGGTTCCAGCAATCGGCGGCGGTGGTGTTCCTGCGCCGGTCGGGCCGCGAACTCGGCCCCAATGGCGAACTGGCGGCATCGCGCAGCGAGCAGCGCGACGACGGCTGCCGCGCCTCGTGCGTCGACTGGTACGGCAATGCCCGCCCGATCTTTCGCGGGCCCCGCGTGTTCGCGCTGCTCGGTTATGAGCTGGTCGAGGGACGCGCGAAGCAGGGAACGATGGACGAGGTCGGCCGCGTCGATATGGCGTCGCTGGTGCGGCGGGCAGAGCCGGACATGCGCCCCTGAAAATCGTCGCGGACGGAACCCGCCGATAGCCCGCGCTAGCGCGACATCTCCAGCACGCGCGCCCATTCCGCGTCGCGCACAGGCGCAACCGACAAGCGCGACTGGCGTACCAGCTCCATCTCGGCAAGTGCGGGGTCGGCCTTGATCGCGGCGAGCGTCACCGGGTTTTCGAGCGCCGCGACCGGTGCGACATCGACGGCAGGGAACCGTCCCGCGGCGTCCTTCGGGTCGAGGTAGTGCTCGCGGACGATCTCGACGATGCCGACGATCTCCTTGCCCTCGTTCGAATGGTAGAAGAACGCGCGGTCGCCCAGTTTCATCGCGCGCAGATTGATCGCGGCAGTGTGGTTCCGCACCCCGTCCCAGATCGTGCGGCCGTCGCGGACCATGTCGGTCCACGCATATTTATGCGGTTCGGATTTCACCAGCCAGTACGCCATCACGCGGGTCTTACATCATGGCGGGCGACGAACAATCCGCCTTCGGCCAGCCAGATGACGGCGATCGAGACCAGCCCCATGAAGGTCACGCCCAGATAGAGCGGCATCGTCGTCCCGTCGAAACTCGCGCCGATCACGGTGCCGCCGATGGCCCCGAGCACTGCCCCGAACGACCCCTGGATCGAACTCGCCGTCCCGGCGACATCGCCCATATTCTCCATCGCCATGGCGCCGAAATTGCCCGCCGCGAGCGCGAAACACACCATCATCGCCGATTGCAGCACGACGAAGGTGACCAGCCCATCGCCGCGCCACGCCACCAGTCCGGCATGGAACGCCGCAATCGCCGTCATCGCCAGAATTGCGGCATGGCCGATGCGCCGCATCCCGAACCGCTTGACGATGGCAGCATTGGTCAGCGAGGCCGCCATCATGCACCCCGCCATGATTCCGAAGCCGACGGACAACAGCTTTGGGCGGTGGAAAGTTTCGGTAAAGACGAGTGTCACCGAGGTCAGGAACCCCATCACAGTCGCGGTGAGGCAAGCATTGGACACGCTATAGGCGACCGATTGGCGGTCGCGCAGCACGATGCCCGCGGCTTCCCTGATCGACGCAAACGAAATCGGGCGGCGATGTTCGGGCGAGAGCGTGTCGGGCAGGCGCAGCGCCACCCACAGGAAAATCGCAACGCCCACGAACGCCAGCACAATGAAGATATAGCGCCATGGCGCGACCTCAAGCACCGCTTGGCCCATGAACGGCGCGATGATCGGCGCGGCCATGAAGATCGCCGAGGACAGGCTCATCACCTGCGCCATATCGCGCCCCTCGAACCGGTCGCGGACGATCGAGGTAGCGAGAACCCGCGCCACGGCAGTCGCGAGCCCCTGTGCCATCCGCGCTGCCAGCAACAGGGTAAAGGTCGACGCCGAAGCCGCGAGCAGGGCCGTCAGTGCATAACCGACCAGCGCGCCCAACATCAGCCCGCGCCGCCCGTAGCGGTCGGTAAAGGGACCGACGAACAGCTGCGCGACGCCGAATCCGAAAGTGAAGGCGGTCACCACCAGCCCCCAGCGCGTTTCCTCGGCAACACCCAGGCTGGCACCGATGGCAGGAAGCGCCGGCAGCATCGAATCGATCGCAAACGCCGCGATCATGTTGATCGTGGCGACAAGAGCGACGAATTCGATGCGGCCGGGCATTTTCATGGCGTCGCCTTTATGCTGCATTGCGGCAAATGGATACCCTCTCCCTACAGGGGAGAGGGTCGACTCGCGCGAAGCGCGGCGGGGTGAGGGCATGAAGCTTCACTCGTTCCCTCACCCTGCTTGCGTTGCAACCGCAAGCTGTCCCTCTCCCCTTCAGGGAGAGGGCTTAATCCGCGAACAGCAGTACCGGTGTTTCCAGCAATTTGCGGACGGCCTGGACGAAACTGGCGGCGTCCCAGCCGTCGACGACACGGTGGTCGCAGCTGATCGACAGGTTCATCAGCTTGGCACGGCGGATGTCGTCGCCCCCCAAAGGATTTTTGGCGAAGACGGGGCGTTCGATAATGCGGTTGGGACCGATAATCGCGACTTCGGGCCGGTTGATGACCGGCGTCGTTGCAATCCCGCCGAGCGGCCCCAGCGACGTGATCGTCAGCGTGCCGCCCGACATTTCGGCACTGGTCGCCTTGCCGGTCCGCGCGGCCTCGGCGAGCCGGGTTATTTCGCTCGCAAGCTGCCACACGTTTTTCGCCTGCGCGTCGCGGATAACCGGGACCATCAGGCCCGCATCGGTCTGTGTCGCCATGCCGAGATGGACGGCGCCGCTGCGCGTCACGACCCCGGCCTCGTCGTCGTAGCGCGCGTTGATCATCGGGAATTGCGGCACCGCCTTGCAGATCGCGACGATCATCAGCGGCAGCATCGTCAGCTTGGGCCGGTTGCCGCGGTTATCGTTCAGGTCGGCGCGCATCGCCTCCAGCGCGGTAACGTCGATTTCCTCGACATAGGTGAAATGCGGGATGTTGCGCTTCGATGCCGCCATGTTCTCGGCGATACGGCGGCGCATGCCGATGACCTTGATGGCTTCGTCGGCGCGCGGCGCGGCAGCAACGCCGAAGCCCTGTGCGCTGTTGTAGCGGAGATAGGCGTCGAGATCGGCGTGGCGCAGGCGGCCGTCTTCGGAGGGTTTGACGTGCGACAGGTCGATCCCGAGATCGGTGGCGCGTGTGCGGACAGCGGGGGAGGCGAGGACTCTTAATTCCTCCCCTTGCGAAGCCAGGGGAGGGGGACCGCCCGCCTCTTCCGGCGGGTGGTGGAGGGGTGCGACCGCAGGGAGCGACGCACTGATGGCAGGCACCGCCGCGACTGCGTCGCGCCCCTCCACCGCTTCGCGGTCCCCCTCCCCTGCGTCTATGCGCAGGGGAGGATTGGCATCCGGCGTCTCCGCATCGATCCGCTCGGCAACTTCATCCTCGCCCGCGACCTCGATCACCGCGAGCGTGCTCCCGATCGGCACCATATCGCCGACCTCGCCCGCCAGTTCGACGACCACGCCCGACACGGGCGATTCCATCTCGACGGTCGCCTTGTCGGTCATCATGTCGGCGAGGTTGGCGTCCTCCTCGATCCGGTCGCCGACCTTCACATGCCACTGGACGATTTCGGCCTCGGCAATGCCTTCGCCGATGTCGGGCAGGCGGAATTTGTAGAGCGCCATCGTCGTCAGTCCTTCAGAACCAGGTCGAGCGCCGTCCCGATGCGGATCGGCCCCGGGAAATATGCCCATTCGAGCGAGTGCGGATAGGGCGTGTCGAAGCCGGTCACGCGCTGGATCGGCGCTTCGAGGTGATAGAAGCAGCGTTCCTGAATGAGCGCGGCCAGTTCCGCGCCGAACCCGCTGGTCCGCGTCGCCTCGTGCACGATGACGCAGCGGCCGGTCTTCTTCACACTCGTCTCGATGGTCTCGATGTCGAGCGGGAGCAAGGTGCGGAGGTCGATCACCTCGGCATCGATCCCCTTTTCCTCGACGGTCGCGCGCACGACATGGACCATCGTGCCAAAGGCGAGCACGGTCACCTCGGCCCCTTCGCGCACCACCGCCGCCTTGCCGAGCGGCACGGTATAATGGCCCTCAGGCACATCGGGCGTCTCGACTTTCGACCACGGCTGGACCGGCCGGTCGTAATGGCCATCAAACGGACCGTTGTAGATGCGTTTGGGTTCGAAGAAGATGACGGGGTCGTTGTCCTCGATCGCGGCGATCAGCAGCCCCTTGGCATCATAGGGGTTCGACGGGATGACCGTCTTCAGCCCCGCGACATGGGTAAACATCGCCTCGGGCGATTGCGAATGG
Organism: Sphingomonas sp. SUN039; assembly: GCF_024758725.1. NCBI lineage: Bacteria > Pseudomonadati > Pseudomonadota > Alphaproteobacteria > Sphingomonadales > Sphingomonadaceae > Sphingomonas > Sphingomonas sp. SUN039. Next base: position 2,315,411 of record NZ_CP096972.1, read on the forward strand.
GTCTGCCCGCCGAAGATGCCGCCGCCGAAGGGCGAGCGCACCGTGATCGGCATGACGAACTCGCCCGCCGAGCGATAGCGCAGCCGCGCCGCTTCGCTGACCAATTGGTCGAGACCGGGGTAGATGTAATCGGCGAACTGGATCTCGGGGACGGGGCGCAGGCCATAGGCGGCCATGCCGACCGCGACGCCGATGATGCCGCATTCGTTGATCGGCGTGTCGAACACGCGCGTCTTGCCGTGTTTCGCCTGCAGCCCCGCCGTCGCGCGGAACACGCCGCCGAAAAAGCCGATGTCTTCGCCGAGCACCGTCACATCCGGATCGCGGGCAAGGCACACGTCCATCGCGGAGTTGATCGCCTCGATCATGTTCATGCGCGGCATCAACCCTCTCCACTTCGTGGAGAGGGCGGCGCAGCGTAGCGCAGCCGGGAGAGGAATGGCATGGCAACGGGCTGTGCCTCTCCCGATGCTTCGCATCGCCCTCTCCGCGAAGCGAAGAGGGTTTGATCAGCGCGCTTCATACCCCCGCCGCCTTCCGCTCATCCCGCATCTGGTCGCGCTGTTCGATCAGGTGCCAGGGCATCTCCTCGAACACATCCTCGAACATCGTGTCGAACGGCTGATGCAGGCCGTGGCCGAGGATGCCGTTCTTCTCGGCTTCCTTTTGTGCAGCCTTCACCATTTCGGCGAGTTCGACATCCTGCGCGGCGTGGCGGTCCTCGTCCCACTCGCCTAGCCCGATCAGATGCGTCTTCAACCGCGCAATCGGGTCGCCGAGCGGCCATTTCGTCGCCTCGTCGGCGCTGCGATAGGCCCCCGGATCGTCCGACGTGCTGTGCCCCTCCGCGCGATAGGTGAAATGCTCGATCAGGGTCGGTCCCTTGTTGGTCCGCGCGCGTTCCGCTGCCCAGGCGGTCGCGGCATAAACGGCGAGCGGATCGTTGCCGTCCACCCGCAACCCCGCGATGCCATAGCCGACGGCACGCGCGGCAAAGGTCGTCGCCTCGCCGCCCGCAAAACCCGCGAACGAGCTGATCGCCCATTGGTTGTTGACGACATTCATGATGACCGGCGCGCGGTAGACGGTGGCGAACATGCACGCCGAATGGAAATCGCCCTCTGCGGTCGATCCTTCGCCGCACCAGGTCGCGGCGATCCGCGTGTCGCCCTTGGCCGCGCTCGCCATCGCCCAGCCGACTGCTTGGGGATATTGCGTCGCGAGATTGCCCGAGATCGAGAAGAACGCACCTTCCTTCGTCGAATACATGATCGGCAGCTGGCGGCCCTTCAGCCGGTCGGCGCGGTTCGAATAGATCTGGTTCATCATGTCGACGATGGGCCAGTCACGCGCGATGAGGATGCCCTGCTGGCGATAGCTCGGGAAACACATGTCGTCGCGGTCGAGCGCATAGGTCGCGGCCACCGCGACGGCCTCCTCGCCGGTGGACTTCATATAGAAGCTGGTCTTGCCCTGCCGCTGGGCGCGGAACATGCGTTCGTCGAACGCACGGGTCAGCGCCATGCTGCGCAAGATTCGGCGCAGCAAATCTGGCGAGAGGCGCGGATCCCAGGCGCCGACCGCAACCCCCGCATCATCGAGCACCCGCACCAGCCCATAGGCCATATCGCGCATCGTGCCCGCATCGGCGGCGCTGTCCGGACGCGGCGTGATCCCGGCTGCCAGCACTTCGACGCTGACGAATTCGGCCTCGTCGCCGGGGCGGAATTGCGGTTCCGGCACGTGCAGCGACAGCGGCGGCAGGTTGGGGCGACCAAGGGACGAAGACGACTCAGACACGGGGTTCTCCTGAGGCTCAAGCATTAGTCGCGCGCAATAATATTACAACGCTCGAAAACGCGTTGCGGCCCCGGCCCCCGCTCGCTAACCTTTACGCAAACGTAAAGCTGGAGAGACCCCCATGACGCTCGATGTCGCCGGACGCACTGCCTATACCGAGGATCACGAAGCATTTCGCGACTCCGTCCGCAGCTTCATCAAGGCAGAGGTGGTGCCGAACATCGACCGCTGGGACGAAGCCGGGATCGTCGAAAAAGCGATCTGGCCGAAGGCAGGCGCGGTCGGGATGCTGTGCCCGACGGTGCCCGAAGAGTACGGCGGGCTGGGCCTCGATTTCGGCTATAATGCGATTATCGACGAAGAAATCAGCTACGGCGGCACCGCGCTCGGCTTCTCGCTCCAGTCGGATATCGTCGTCAACTATATCGTCAGCTACGGCAGCGAGGAGCAGAAGCGCCATTGGCTGCCCAAGCTCGTTTCGGGCGAAGTCGTGACCGCCATCGCAATGACCGAACCCGGCGTCGGATCCGACCTTCAGGGCATCCGCACTACGGCAAAGAAAGATGGCAACCACTACGTCATCAACGGCAGCAAGACGTACATCACGAACGGCCAGAATGCCGACCTGATCCTCGTCTGCGCCAAAACCGACACTGAGGTGCAACCGGCGTGGAAGGGCGTGTCGATCATCTTGGTCGAGGCCGACCGCGAGGGGTTCAAGCGCGGTCGCAACCTCGACAAGATCGGGCAGGACGCGGCGGACACATCGGAACTGTTCTTCGAGGACGTCCGTGTGCCGATGACCAACTGCCTCGGCGAAGAGGGCAAGGGCTTCATCTACCTCATGAGCGAATTGCCGCAGGAACGCCTGTCGATCGCCATCGGCGCGCAGGCCTCGGCGCAGCGCGCCTATGACGAAACCGTGGCGTTCGTCCGCGACCGCAAGGCGTTTGGCAAGCCGGTGATCGATTTCCAGAACACGCGCTTTACGCTCGCCGATCTCAAGTCGAAATTGCAAGTCGGCTGGGCACATCTCGACTGGGCAATTGCGCGGCATTTGCGGAAAGAATTGACCGCCGAGGAAGGGGCCGCCGCCAAGCTGTGGCACACCGAATTCCAGTGGGAAGTGATGGACAAATGCCTCCAGCTCCACGGCGGGGCGGGCTATATGAACGAATATCCCATTGCGAAGATGTGGCGCGGCGCGCGGGTGACGCGGATTTTCGGGGGGACGAACGAGATCATGAAAGAGTTGATCGGGCGGAAATTATAGCAGGGAGCGGGGAGCAGGAAGCAGGGAGCGGTTTAGCTCGTTTCGCCCAAGCGCCGGATTTGCGAATGCAGCATGCGGCCAAGTTCGTCCGCGAACTGCAGGCTGGCCTCACACGTCCCGGAAGCTGCGACCCCTACTCTTTCCGCCAAGAGCAAATGCGTTTCGAGTTCCCTGAGTGAACCCCGAGCAATCTTGAGAAACTGCATGTAGCTTCCCCGGCTCTCGCGTCCATAACCCTCCGCAATATTGGCAGGGATCGAGCCTGCGGCGCGGCGCGCTTGGCTTGTGAGTCCGTAGAGTTCGTCTTTCGGCCAGCCACGTGAAAGCCGATAGACTTCTGCCGCAAGTGCCATGCCAGTTTGCCACGTCTTGAGTTCACGATAAGACGAAACGCCCACCCTCCCTGCTCCCTGCTCCCTGCTCCCTGTTCTACCGCCGCTGCCCGCTTAACCGAGTCATCAATATCGCCGCGCGCTTTGCCTGACGCTTCATGCTGTTCAGATCGACCGTTTCCCCCGGCGCGTGGTCGCCCCGGCTCGACGGCCCCAGCCCCGCGAGGCCACTGACATCGTTTGCGACAAACGAGATGTCGCCCGCCCCGCGCTTCAGCGGGTCGAGCGGCGGCATTTCGGGCAGGCCGAGGTCGGCGTTCACCCCGTTGAGCGCAGTCAGGATCGCGCGGTTGCCGTCGGTCGGGGCCATTGCGGGATAGCCGCCCGCCTCGAATGCGATCTTCGCATCGGTCAGCGGGGCATGGGCGGCGACAATCGCGGTCATCTTTGCCTTCACCCGCGCAGTTTGCTCCTCCGACAATGTCCGGAAATCGCCTTTGGCAATCGCGATACCGGGGATGATGTTCGACTTGCCCGTTGCCGTCGCGCGCACCCCGTCGGTGTCGAACGCCGCGCTTTGCCCGCCCGCGATCAGGCCGACGTTGAAGGTCAGGTTCGGTTCGGGCAGCTCTTTGCGGAACGTCGCTACGATCCGCGCCAGTTCATAGATCGCGCCGTCGCCTGCGCCGCTGCTGAAAATGCCCGAGCTATGCCCCGCCTTCCCCGTCGCGGTCAGAGTCCAGCTGTTCGACGAGCGGCGCGCGACCGAGCCCATGTCGCGGCCGTTCTCGGTCACCAGCCCCTCGAAATCGAGCGCGACATCGGCGCGTTTGCCCGCCGCGATCAGGTCGGCGCGCGCGACATCGATGGGGTCGCCCGCGTCCTCCTCGTCGCCCGTCAGCGCGATCTCGATATTCGCGCCTGCCAATGTGCCCGCTGCCTTCATGGCCTTGAGCGCCATCAGGATGACGACCATGCCGCCCTTGTCATCGCCTGCGCCCGGCCCTTCGCCGGACTCGCCCTTGCGAACAAATTTCTGGAACGGTGAATCCTTTTCGAACACCGTGTCGAGGTGGCCGATGAGCAGCAGGCGCTTCGTGCCCGGCTTGCCCGCATGGGTGGCAAAGATGTGGCCTGCGCGATTGGCGGCGGCCATCGGTTTCCATTCGACCTTGAACCCCAGCGGTTCGAGCTCGGCGCGCATCATGCGCCCGACCTGCTCGACACCGGCGAAATTCATCGACCCGCTGTTCACATCGACAAGCTGTTGGAGCAGCGCGACCGAAGGTTCGTAGTTCGCCTCGACATGCGCAGCCATTTTCGCCTCTGCGGGCGAAAGTTTGGCGTCAGCGACGACAGGCAGCGATAGGGCGACGATCAGGGCGGGGGCGAGCGTGAGCAGATGTTTCATACGCCAAGGCTAGCCGAGCCGGTCGCGCGATGCCAAGTGTTACGCTCACGTGTTACACATTGTCTCCAGGTAAACAGGATCGCTTATGCCCTCGGGTCTCGCCGCGCTGCTCGACGATGTCGCCGGTATCGCCAAAATCGCTGCTGCCTCAGTCGACGACGTCGGTGCTGCGGCGGCGAAAGCAGGTGCCAAAGCGGCGGGCGTCGTGATCGACGATACCGCCGTCACGCCGACCTATGTAACGGGCTTTACCCCGGACCGCGAATTGCCGATCATCTGGAAGATCGCGGTCGGCTCCTTACGCAATAAGATCTTTTTCCTGCTGCCCGCTGCGCTGTTGCTCAGCGCCTTCGCGCCGTTCCTGATCACGCCGATCCTGATGATCGGTGGCGCCTATTTGTGTTTCGAGGGCGCGGAAAAGGTCATTCATGTTTTTACGGGGCATCATGCCGGTGAAGACCTCGACCCCGACGGCGGCGACGATCATGCGCTGCTCGAGGAAACCAAGGTCGCCGGCGCGATCCGCACCGATTTCATCCTGTCGGGCGAAATCATGGCGATTGCGCTGGCCGAAGTGGCGGCGCAGTCGATCTGGGCGCAGGCGGCAAGCCTGATCCTGGTTGCGCTTGCGGTAACGGCCGGCGTCTATGGCGTCGTCGCGCTGATCGTGAAAATGGACGACATCGGCGTGCATCTGGCGAAGAACAAGCTGTCGCCGTTCCGCGCGGCAGGGCGCGGGCTGGTCGAGGCGATGCCGTGGTTGTTGAGATTCCTGACCGTGCTGGGCACCGCCGCGATGATCTGGGTCGGCGGCGGCATCATCGTACATGGCTTGCACGCGACGCCGCATTTTATCGAGGACGTCGGCGGCGGCAACGGGTTCGTGCACTGGCTGGCCGATGCGGGTTTTTCGGGCGTCGTCGGGCTGGCGATCGGGGGCGTGATCGCAGCCGCGGTGGGCCTCATCCAAAGGGCGCGCGGGAAGGCACACGGATGAGCGATCTAGTTACGGCGAGAGCTACCCGCTCGAGGACCGCAAAGTGCGTCGCATCGGTTACGGCGCGGGCTACACCGACGCCTTAGCTGCTGCGGATCGCGTGTCGAAGGATCGGGCCGGGTTTCACGCAAAGGCGCGAAGAAGAAGGAAAGGCGCAAAGGCCGATCTCTCAACCGGCAACGTCCGCGAAGCGGCAATACTGATCGCGCTCTCCGTTTGTGATATTAACGCCCGCTGACGCGGGCAAACTCAACGGGTGCGAACCCTTCGCGCCTTCCCTTCTTCTTCGCGCCTTTGCGTGAAAAAATCACCGATGCGTCCGCGTGCACCCCCGATCCAATCGTCAGGCCAGCACGCGCAACCACTCGCCCGCGTCGGCGCGGTCGGTGCGGAGCGCATTGGCGGGTTCGCTCAAGTCCTCATATCCGACCGCCATGCCGCAAAACAGCATCCGCTCGTCGGACGTGCCGAGGAACGCCTTGACCGTTTCGGGGTACACCGCCCAGCATTCCTGCGCGCAGGTGGCCAGGCCCTGTTCGACCGCGAGCAGCATGAACGTTTGCAGGAACATACCCATGTCGCTCCATTGCGGCGGCCCCATACGGCGGTCGACCGTCATGAACAGCGCGAGCGGCGCGCCGAAGAACGCGAAATTGCGCGCGAACCACATGCGCCGCGCAAGTTTGTCCTCGCGTGGAATGCCGATGCGTTCGTACATCGCCTCGCCGACGGCAAAGCGGCGGTCGCGATAGGGGGCGACGAGTTCCTTGGGATAGATGTCGTATTCGGGTGTTTCCTGACCCCCGGCGAGTTTCGCCATCATCGCCTGCTTCAACCGGTTCATCGCCTCGCCCGCGACGATGTCGATGTGCCAGGGCTGCAAATTGCCGCCCGAGGGCGACCGGGCCGCTTCGGCCACGAGCCGCTCCACCAGGGCAAGATCGACCGGTGTGTCCTGAAACCCGCGTACCGACCGCCGGGCCGCCACTGCATCGCGAACGTCCATATCGCTCCCCTGATCCGAAACCGTCTTGCCTCGCTTAGCCGAACGCGCGATTGAAGGCTAAAGTTTACGTTCACGGAAAGGATGAGGGGATGGCGGAAGCCTATATCGTCGATGCGGTGCGGACCGCAGGCGGCAAGCGCAACGGGAAACTGATGGGCTGGCACCCGGTCGATATGGCCGCCGCCACGCTCGACGCGCTGGTTGCGCGTACGGGGATCGACGGTGCAGCGGTCGACGATGTCATCATGGGCTGCGTCATGCAGGGCGGCGAACAGGCGGGGCAAGTCGGGCGCAACGCGGTGCTCGCCTCGAAGCACCTGCCCGACAGCGTCCCTGCGGTCAGCATCGACCGGCAGTGCGGATCGTCTCAACAGTCGATGCAGTTCGCGGCGCAGGCCGTCATGTCGGGCACGCAGGACATGGTGATCGCCGCCGGCGTCGAAAGCATGTCGCGCGTGCCGATGGGCTCGACCATGGCGCTGTTCATGAAGGAAGGCATGGGCAATTATAAATCGCCCGGTCTCGAGGCGCGCTACCCCGGTGTCATGTTCAGCCAGTTCATGGGCGCCGAAATGATCGTCAAGAAGCATGGCTTCAACCGCGAGATGCTCGATGCCTATGCGCTCGAATCGCACCGCCGTGCAGCGGCCGCGACGCAGAGCGGTGCGTTCGATGCCGAAATCGTGCCGCTCGACATCGAAACGCCTGAGGGCACGCAAAGCCACCGCACCGATGAGGGCATCCGTTACGACGCGTCGCCCGAGAGTCTCGCTGCGGTCAAGCTGTTGCAGGAAGGCGGCAGCATCACCGCCGCCAACGCCAGCCAGATCTGCGACGGGTCGAGCGCGGTCCTGATCGTCAACGAGGCGGCGTTGAAGGCCCACGGCCTGACTCCGATGGCGCGCATCCACAACCTCACCGTCACGGGTGGAGATCCGGTCATCATGCTCGAAGAACCGCTGTTCTCCACCGACCGTGCGCTGAAGCGGGCCGGGTTGAGCATTGACGATATCGACCTGTACGAAGTCAACGAGGCGTTCGCGCCGGTGCCGATGGCGTGGATGAAACATGTCGGGGCCGATCATGCCCGGCTCAACGTCAATGGCGGCGCGATTGCTCTGGGGCATCCGCTGGGCGCGTCGGGGACGAAGCTGATGGCAACGCTGGTGCATGCGCTCAAGGCCCGCGGCGGGCGGTACGGGTTGCAGACGATGTGCGAAGGCGGCGGGATCGCGAACGTCACGATTATCGAGCGGCTTTAAGGAACGAAACCTCATGAAACTCGACTCAACCATTTCCGCTGTCGTCACCGGCGGCGCTTCCGGCCTCGGGGCCGCCACGGCCAGGGCGCTTGCCGCCAAGGGCGTCAAGGTCGCCATCTTCGACCTTCAGGAAGGCAAGGGCACCGAAGTCGCCAATGAAATCGGCGGCATCTTTTGCGAAGTGAACGTGACCAGCGACGAGAGCGTCGATGCGGGGTTCGCCAAGGCGCGTGCCGCACACGGGCAGGAACGCATCCTAGTCAATTGTGCAGGCATCGGCAACGCGATCAAGACCGCGAGCCGCTCGAAAGAAGACGGCAGCATCAAGCACTTCCCGCTCGATGCGTTCAAATTCGTCATCGAGATCAACCTGATCGGCACGTTCCGGTGCATCGCCAAATCGGCGGCGGGGATGATGACGCTGGATACGCTCGGCGAGTTCGGCCAGCGCGGGGCGATCGTGAATACGGCGTCGGTCGCTGCCGAGGACGGCCAGATCGGCCAGGCGGCCTATTCGGCGTCGAAGGGCGGCGTCGTCGGCATGACCCTTCCCATCGCGCGCGACCTGATGAACGAGGGCATCCGCGTGAACACGATCCTGCCGGGGCTGTTCAAGACGCCGCTGCTCGCCGGGCTCCCCGAAAAGGCGCAGGAATCGCTGTCGGCGTCGGTGCCGTTCCCCAAGCGTCTCGGCGAACCGGCGGAATACGCGCACCTCGCGCTGACGATGATCGAGAACGACTATTTCAATGGCGAGGACGTCCGGCTGGACGGCGCGCTGCGGATGGCGCCGCGCTAAGCTAGGTCTTCTTCGACCCGATATTCACCCATGCCCCGGGGCGCGAGCCGTCCTCGGGCATGGGGACATCGCCTTCTTCGTCCGACCCGAAGCTTTCGATCGCGGTGCCGCTGTCGCGGGCGGCGCGCATCCGTTCCTTGCGCTTCTTCAGGTTTTCGCGAAGCGCGGCGGCAAGCGCCTCGGGGTCAGCTTTGGCCATAATCCCACAATACGCCCGTGCGCCTTGACGCGTCCACACGCTTTCTTCATAGGCCCGCCCCTACCAGCGAGACGTCTGAAGCAGAGACGTGGCGCCGGTATGCTGCCGTAGCTCAGTGGTAGAGCGCATCCTTGGTAAGGCTGAGGTCGTGAGTTCAATCCTCACCGGCAGCACCACCGCGCAGGCCGCGCGCGAATAGCGAAGCTATTCACGAGACGGCCAAGCGCGGCCGGCCCGCGCAGCGAGGACCGACGGCGCGGAATTATTCCGCGACGGCCACTCACGGCAGGCGCAGCCGCCCGATTTCGATCTTCGGACAGCGGTCCATGACAACCTTCAGCCCCGCCGCTTCCGCACGCGAAGCCGCGTCTTCGTTGACGACACCCAGCTGCATCCACACCGCCTTTGCACCTGCCGCAATCGCCTGATCCACCGCCTCGCCTGCATCCGCACTGCGGCGAAAGATGTCGACGATGTCGATGGGTTCGCCGATCTGACCAAGCTCGCGCCAGACATATTCACCGTGGACATGTTCGCCGGTGATCTGCGGATTGACCGGGATCACACGGTAGCCGTGATCCTGCAGGAACCGCATCACGCCATAGCTTGCCCGTTCGGGCCGGTCGGACGCACCGATCATGGCGATAGTGCGGACCGAGGACAGCAGGTCGGCGATTTCGACATCGGTGGTCAGCGGCATGTCAGTGGTCCTTGAGCCAGTCGGCGACCTTGGCCGCGATATCGGCGAACGCCTGTCCCTGCGCGCTGTTCCCCGCCGCCGGGGGATCGCCCGCGTCGGACGCAGTGCGGATCGCGATGTCGAGCGGGATGCGGCCGAGGAAGGGCAAGTCCATCGTTCCTGCCGCCGCCTTTGCGCCGCCGCTGCCGAACGGGTCGCTGACTTCGCCGCAATGCGGGCATTCGTAACCGCTCATGTTTTCGACCATGCCGATCACGGGAACGCCCGACTGGTTGAACAGGTCGATGGCGCGCGTTGCGTCGATGAGCGCCAGATCCTGCGGCGTCGAGACAATAACCGCGCCGGCGGGCTTGTGCTTCGAGATCATCGATAGTTGCACATCGCCCGTACCTGGCGGCAGGTCGACGATCAGCACGTCCGCCGCGCCCCAGTCGGCATCGATTATCTGGCCCAGCGCGTTGCCCGCCATCGGCCCGCGCCACGCGACCGCCTGACCCGGTTCGACGAGATGGCCGATCGACAGCATCGGGATGCCGAAGCGGGTGGGGACGGGTTCCAGCCGGTTGCCGCTCGCCATCGGCTTTGCGCCCTCGGTTGCCATCAGGCGCGGCTGCGACGGGCCGTAAATGTCGGCGTCGATCAACCCGACCTTCAGCCCCTGCCGCGACAGGGCAATCGCAAGGTTCGCCGACAAGGTGGATTTGCCGACACCGCCCTTCCCGCTCGCGACCGCAATCAGGCGGCGGCCGCCCTTTTCGCTGGTCTGGGCGATGCGGACGCTCTCGACCCCGGGAAGCGCGCCGAGCGCTCCCTTGATCGCCCCGTCGAGCGCCTCGCGAGCCGCTAGGTCGAGGCCGGTCACATCAAGGATCAGGCTGGCACGGCCGTCGGTAAAGCGCGGCGGTCCGGCGCGTCCTTTTGCAGCGGGGATGGCGTCGAGGGCGGTCTGGAGCGTTGCAATATCGGTCATCGCGCGTGCCCATACACCGGCATCGGCGGTTACCCACTGTAAATCGCGCCAACGCTACCTATAACGTCATATATGAAAACACTGCGCGAGATGCGTTCGGCCATGGCCGTGCTGTTCAACGAAGGCGGCGGCCCCTGGGGCGGCGGCAACAAGGGGTCCGGCGGATCGGGCAGCGGTGGCGATACCGGTGGCCCGCGCAATCCGTGGAGCCAGCCCCCGGAGGGCGACCGTCCGCGCGGCACCAATCCATCGGCGCTCGACGAGTTTATGAAGCGCGCGCGCGGGGTGCGCGGCCAGATGCCCGAGGGCAGCAATCCGGTGCGCTGGATCGGCTATGGCGTGCTCGCCATCCTCGCCCTGTGGATCGGCCTGACCAGCGTCCACCAGATCGAACCTGCCGAGCGCGGGGTCGTCACGCGGCTGGGGCGGTATTCGCACACGCTCAGCCCCGGCGTCAGCCTGACACTGCCTGCCCCCATCGACCGGGTGCAGACGATCGACGTGTCGAGCCTCCAGACCATCGACATTCCGGGTGGCAGCGGCGAACGGCTGGTCCTGACCGGCGACCAGAACATCATCGATCTCGAATATTCCATCGGCTGGAAAATCCGCGATCCCGAGCTGTTCCTGTTCCAGTCGGTCGAGCCTGAAACGACGATCAAGAGCGTCGCCGAAAGCGCGATGCGCGCCGCCATCGCCAACATGCCGCTGAATGTCGCCATCGGTTCGGGCCGCAACACCATCGAGGCCGAGGTCCGCCAGCAGATGCAGACGATCCTCGACGGCTATCGCACCGGCGTCACCGTCCAGCGCGTGACGATCAAGCAGACCGATCCGCCCGAAGCGGTCGTCGATGCGTTCAAGGAAGTGACGGCGGCCGGGTCCAACGCGCAAACGTCGGTCAACAACGCGCGCACTTACGCCCAGCAAGTCCTCGCCAAGGCGAAGGGCGAGGCGGGTGCATTCGACCGCGTTTACACCCAGTATAAACTTGCGCCTGAAGTGACGCGGAGACGCATGTATTACGAGACGATGGAGCGCGTCCTGTCCAAGGTCGATAAGACCATCGTCGAGGCACCGGGTGTGACTCCTTACCTGCCGCTGCGCGAGTTGAAGCGCGCACCCGAACCCGCGACGGGAGCCGCACAATGAGCCTTATCGAACGCTTCATGCGCCATCCCCTGATCTTCGGCATCGGCGCGATTGCGCTGCTGTTCCTGATCACCAACACGATCCGGGTCGTGCCCGAAACCCAGCAGGGCGTGGTGCTCCGCTTCGGCGAGCCGGTCGCGCTGGTGAACCGTTATCAGCCGAACCAGCAATTCGGCGCGTCGGGTGCGGGGTTGCTGGCCATCATCCCGTTCTCCGATTCGATTATCTGGATCGACAAGCGGGTGCGCGATGTCGACATGGCGGGGCAACAGGTCCTGTCGACCGACCAGTACCGGCTCAACGTCGATGCGTTTGCGCGCTATCGCATCACCAATCCCCTGCAAATGTATATCTCGGCGCGCACCGAGGACCGGGTGGCCGACCAGCTCGCGCCGATTCTCGGGTCGGTGGTTCGCAACGAGCTCGGCAAGCGCCAGTTCGCCGAATTGCTCAGCCCGGAACGCGGCATCATCATGCAGAATATCCGCCGCGCGCTCGACGTGCAGGCGCGGCAGTACGGTGCGGAAATCGTCGATGTCCGCATCAAGAAGACCGATCCGCCCGAGGGCGCCCCGCTCGACGCGACCTATGCACGGATGCGGAGCGCACGCGTTCAGGAAGCGCGGACCATCGAGGCGCAGGGCCTACAACAGGCGCAGATCATCCGCGCCGACGCCGATGCGGAAGCGGCGGGCATCTATGCAGCGGCTTACGGAAAAGACCCGAGCTTCTACGATTTCTATCGCGCGATGCAGTCGTACGAGCACACCTTCGGGGCCGATGGCAGCACGCCGACGGGGCAATCGTCGATCATCCTGTCGCCCGGCAACGATTATCTGCGGGAATTCCGTGGCGGAAACCGTTAAGCGGGTTCATTCAATCGGCGTTCAGCCACGGCGCGGCATCGCCGGTGGCGAGTTGATGAGCACATCCTGAGAGGAAGACCACACGTGCGTAATGTCTATGCCCTGACGACGGCCCTGCTGATCGGCGGCACTGCCGCGACGATGGTGTTCCAGACACCGTCCGCAGCGCAGGTCGCGCAGAACGAACCCGGTGCCATCACTGTCGCGCCGCCCCGCGCTGGGGCGCCGATGAGCTTTGCCGATATGGTGGCGAAGCTCCAGCCCGCCGTCGTCAACATCTCGACCACGCAAAAAATCACGGTGCAGCAGAACAACCCGTTCGCGGGCACCCCCTTCGGCGATCTGTTCGGCCAGCAACAGGGCGGCGGGGATGACCGGCCGGTAACCCGGCAGGGCCAGTCGCTGGGTTCGGGATTCATCATTTCGGCCGACGGCTATATCGTCACCAACAACCATGTGATTTCGGCGGGCACGCGGACGGCGGTGGTCGAGTCGATCACAGTGACGCTGACCGACAAGAAGGAGTACAAGGCCCGCGTGGTCGGTCGCGATACCGCGTCGGATATCGCCGTGCTCAAGATCGACGCTGCGGGCCTGCCTTTCGTACGTTTCGGCGATTCGGCGCGCGCCCGCGTGGGCGACTGGGTCGTCGCCATCGGCAATCCCTTCGGTATCGGTTCGTCGGTGACGGCGGGTATCGTGTCGGCGCTCCACCGCGTTACCGGGCAGGGCGGCGCGTACGACCGCTTCATCCAGACCGATGCCTCGATCAACCAGGGCAATTCGGGCGGCCCGATGTTCGACATGAACGGCAATGTCATCGGCATCAATTCGCAGATCTACACACCCACCGGCGGCAATGTCGGCATCGGTTTCGCGATTCCTGCCGAACAGGCCAAGCCCATCGTCGACCAGCTGCGGGGCGGCGCAAAGATCAAGCGCGGCTATCTGGGTATCCAGCTCCAGCCGATGACGCCCGAATTCTACGAATCGCTGGGTCTGCCCAAGGATCGCGGCGAGCTGGTCGCGAGCACTGTTCCCGGCGAGGGTGCGGCGCGCGCGGGCATCCAGCAGGGCGACGTGATTACCAAGGTCAACAATCAGGACGTGACCCCCGACCAGACGCTATCGTTCATCGTCGCCAATCTGCCGATCGGGTCGCGCATCCCGATCGAGCTGATCCGCAACGGCCAGCGCCAGACCGTCACCGCAACGCTCGGCGAACGACCCTCCGACGAAAAGCTTGCGGCCCTGTCGGGCGCCGACGGCGACGGTGCCGTCCCGCAGGACGACAAGACCACGCAAAAGGCGACACGCGACACGCTCGGTTTCTCGGTAACCCCGATGACGGCCGATATCGCGCGCGCGCTGGGTCTGCCTGCGCCGGTCAAGGGTGTTGTCATCACGTCGATCGACCAAGGCAGCGATGCGGGGCAAAAGGGACTGCAGCGCGGCGATATCGTCACCGGCGTCAACCAGCGCCCAGTGACGTCCGCTGCCGAGATCGCCGCCGCGGTCGCCGCAGCGAAGTCCGCCGGTCGCCCGAGCGTGCTGCTCAGCGTCCAGCGCGGCAATACCCCGTCCCGCTATGTTCCGGTTCGGCTGAACGACGGACAATAGTCCACGTTCAAGCCAGCTTTCGGGTCGCACTCGATTGCGCTAAGCCCCTGCCGGACGAGTTTCGGCAGGGGTTTTTCGTAATGGCGGACGACAGCATTTTTATCGGCGCAGCGAGCGGCGGCGCGAACCCGCAGCAGCTCAACCTGAAGCGTGCCAACCGCCACGGTCTGATCGCGGGCGCGACCGGCACCGGCAAGACCGTGACGTTGCAGGGCATAGTCGAGGGATTTTCCGCAAACGGCGTTCCTTGCTTCGTGGCCGATGTGAAGGGTGACCTGTCGGGCCTCGCCATGGCGGGATCGCCGACGGGCAAGATGCACGACATCTTCACCGCGCGCGCCGCCGACATCGGCGACACCGCCTGGGCCTATAAGGACAATCCGGTCCAGTTCTGGGATTTGTTCGGCGAGCAGGGTCACCCGATCCGCACTACGGTCAGCGAAATGGGGCCGCTGCTGCTCGCCCGACTGATGGATCTCAATGAAGTGCAGGAAGGGGTGCTGACCATCGCCTTCCACGTCGCTGACAAGGACGGGCTGCTGCTGCTCGACCTCGACGACCTTCAGGCGATGCTGGCGGAGTGCGCCAATCAGGCCGACGAGCTGACCGTCACTTACGGCAATGTGTCGAAACAGTCGGTCGGCACGATCCAGCGGTCGCTGTTGCAACTGCGTTCGCAGGGCGGGGAGCATTTCTTTGGCGAGCCTGCGCTCGACATCGGCGATTTGATCAAACTCGACGACAGCGGGCGCGGGGTCGTCAACATTCTTGCTGCCGACAAATTGATGGCGTCCCCGAAACTCTATTCGACGTTCCTACTTTGGCTGCTCAGCGAACTGTTCGAGACGCTTCCCGAGGTCGGCGATCCCGACAAGCCCAAGCTGTGCTTCTTTTTCGACGAGGCGCACCTGCTGTTCAACGATGCGCCCAAGGCGCTCCTCGAAAAAATCGAGCAGGTTGTGCGGCTGATCCGGTCGAAGGGCGTGGGCGTCTATTTCATCACGCAGAACCCGATCGACATTCCCGACACGGTCGCGGGCCAGCTCAACAACCGCGTCCAGCATAAATTGAACGCCTTCACGCCGCGCGATCAGGCAGCGGTCAAATCTGCGGCAGAAACGTTCCGCGCCAATCCGGGCGTCGATGTCGCGACCGTCATCACCGAGTTGAAGATCGGCGAGGCGCTGGTCTCGCTGCTCCAGCCCGACGGATCGCCGACGCCGGTCGAGCGCACCCTGATCAAACCGCCTGCCAGCCGCGTCGGTCCGCTCGACGCCAAGGAGCGCGGTGTGATGATCGCGACCGATGCCGTGGGCGACAAATACGATACGTTGGTCGACCGCGAATCGGCCGAGGAGATCCTGCTGGCCAAATCGACACAGGCTGCCGCTGCTGCTGCCGAAGCCAAGGCCACGACCGAAGCGGAGAAAGCGGCTGCCGTCGCCGCCAAGGAACAGGCGAAAACCGATGCCGCCGCCGCCAAGCTCGCCGGGCAACAGGCCGCGCAGCAAGCGCGGCTCGACGCCGCTGCCGCGCGCGAAGCGGCCAAGCCGACGATGATGGGCAAGATGGCACAGACCGCCGCGACGACGATCACGCGTCAGGTTGCCAACGAAGTGGGAAGAGCGGTGTTCGGCGGTGGGCGGAGCCGGTCGAGCAGCGGCGGCATAGCTGGGCAACTGGTTCGCGGTATTCTGGGCGGCTTGTTCAAATAGCCCAGCTTGTCCTGCTGGCTCCCCCGCGGCAAATATTCAGTTATTGTAGCAACTGCTACATAGTGTTATGCCATGGCTCTTCCTCAAGGGAGCCTTGCCGTGACCGAGTTCGCCCCGCCCCGCCGATTGACGACTATGCAGACCGCAACCCTCGCATCGATGGGCGCGGTCTATTGGTTCGTTGCCGCACTGGTGGTGCGCTGGACGGCCGCGAACTGGGTTGGCAGCGACGGTGCGACCGCGCTGGTATTTGCGCTGATCGTTGTCGCGACGGTGCCGGCGCTGTTCTTGGGCATGGCCGTTGCGCGGGTCGGGCGCGACCGGGCACAGATCTCGGCGACGGTGATGACGGGGACGGCGCTATTGCTCGACGGGGTGGCACTGACTTGGGCGAAATCTCTTTATGGCACCGATCCGTCAGTGGTGCTCGGCGGCGCGGCGTCGATCATGTGGGGCGCGGGTGTAGCGCTGGCGCTGGGGATGATGCTGGAGCGACGCTAGACCGCGCGCGCCGCGACGTCGCCCAGCCCGACACTGCGCAACAGCAGCGTGCCCTCGATCGCGACCAGCAACTGTGCCGCCTCGACCTCGCGGGCGGTCTCGTCGGCGCTGTCGAGTTGCGCCGCCCCCCAGGCCAGAAATCCGCGGCCCAGTTGCTCGCCGACCGCGCGGAACACCGGATCGCCGAGCGCGGCGAGCGACGCCATTTCGAGCCACAGCCGCATGTAGGGCCACAGATCGTCGGCGAAGACGATAGCGAGCAACTGGCGCTTGAGTTCGGCGTAAGGCAGCGGCCCCGCCGCGCGCCGCGCGTCGAGCAGCACGACCATCCGAGCTGCAACGACCTCCAGTACGGCCCCGATCAACGCGCCCTTGTCGGGGAAATAATAGAGCAGCATCCGGTCACTGGTCCCGGCAGCTTTGGCCAACGGGCGCAGGCTGGACGCCGACAGGCCATGCGCGAGGACATGGTCGGCGAGGCAGTCGAGGAGGACGGTGCGGCGGTCTTCGGCCTTGGTCACTTCAACACTCAACCACATTGACCGCCAGCCCGCCGAGCGAGGTTTCCTTGTAGCGCTCACTCATATCGAGACCGGTTTTCCGCATTGTCTCGATAACCTGGTCGAGCGACACACGGTGCGTGCCGTCGCCGAGCATCGCGAGGCGTGCTGCTTCGATGGCCTTGATACTGCCGACCGCATTGCGCTCGATACAGGGCACCTGCACCAGCCCCGCAACGGGGTCGCAGGTGAGACCCAGGTTGTGCTCCATGCCGATCTCTGCCGCATTTTCGACCTGCATCGGGGTTGCGCCGAGTGCCGCTGCCAAGCCCGCCGCCGCCATCGAGCAGGCGACGCCGACTTCGCCCTGACAGCCGACTTCGGCCCCCGAGATCGAAGCGTTCTCCTTGAACAGCGATCCGATGGCGGCAGCGGTCAGGAGGAAGTCCTCCGCGCCGCGATTACATGCGCCGGGGGCAAAGCGTTCGTAGTAGCGCAGCACGGCCGGAACGATGCCCGCCGCGCCGTTGGTGGGGGCAGTCACCACCTTGCCACCCGCTGCATTTTCCTCGTTGACCGCGAGTGCCCAGAGGTTGACCCAGTCGATGACGGTAAGCGGGTCGGCGAGCGCGCGTTCCTGCCGCTCGACCAGTTGCCTGAGAATGCTGGGCGCACGGCGTTTGACTTCAAGACCGCCGGGCAGGATGCCGCCGATGGAAATCCCCCGGTCGATGCAGGCCGACATGGCATCGCGGATGGCACGGAGGCGCGTTGAAAGTTCTTCTTCGGACAGCGCGGCCAGCTCGTTTTCGCGCATCATTTCGGCGATGGACTTGTCCGATGCGGCGGACTTGGCGAGCAGTTCGTCACCCGAACAGAAGCGGTGCGGGATATCCGCCAGCCCCTCGGGCGGCGCATTGCGGGCAATGTCCGCCTCGTACACCACCGCGCCGCCGCCGACCGAATAGGCGGTAACGGCGAGCAGCTCTGCACCCGAGGCATCGAAGGCGGCGAAGCGCATGGCGTTCGAATGGAAGGGCAGGCGTTCTTTTTGCAGGAAGCGCAGGTCTCGCGCTTCGTCGAACGCGATATCGTGCGTGCCGCCGAGCACCAGGCGACCGGCCTCGCGGATTGCCGCCACCGTCGCATCGGCACGGTCGGGGCACAAAGTCGCGGGCCGTTCTCCGGTCAGGCCGAGCAGAATCGCGCGGTCGGTCGCATGGCCCTTCCCCGTCAACGCCAGCGATCCGTAGAGTGCGACATCGACGCGGGCGACGGGCAGGACGACGACACCTGCGGCGAAATCGGCGGCGGCTGTCATCGGCCCCATCGTGTGCGACGACGACGGGCCGACGCCGATCTTGAACAAGTCGAATGTGCTGGCAACCATTGGCGCGTCATGCGCCGCACCGGGATGGGCTGGCAAGCGCAACTCCGTAATGCCAAGAGGCGCTTGTGAGTTTCACCCCGCCCTTTGTCTTGCTCGACGATGCCCGCGCCACCGCGACGGCCCCGGCGCGGCTGTACACTGATCCGGTCGAGATCGTGACGACGCGGCGCGCGGGCGAGGTGGCGGTTGCACTTGAGGCGTTGCGGACAGCGACCCGGGGTGGGCTGCATGCGGCGGGCTATCTGGCTTATGAGGCGGGCGCGGCGCTGGAACCGAAACTCGGGGCCGCAGCGACAAGCGATACCCCCTTGCTGTGGTTCGGGCTGTTCCGCAGGTTTCGCGAGATCGCGCCGGGCGACGTCGCCGCAGCGCTGCCCGATGCGGCGGGGGGATGGCTCGGGAAGCCCGTGCCCGATGTGTCGCGGGGCGAGTACGAAGCGCAGCTCGCGCAGGTGAAGGCGCTGATCGAGGCGGGCGATATCTATCAGGCCAATCTGACCTTTGCCGCGACCGTTGCCACGGCGGGGCATCCGTTGGCGCTTTATGCCGGATTGCGCGCGCGGTCGGCCAATCCCTATGGCGCGGTCGTCGCGACGGGAAAGCAATGGTTGCTCTCGCTATCGCCCGAGCTGTTCTTTGCGCTGCACGACGGCAAGGTGACGACGCGGCCGATGAAGGGGACTGCCCCGCCCGATGCCGGTCCCGAGGCGCTCGCCGAAGATCCCAAGCAGCGCGCCGAAAATTTGATGATCGTCGATCTGCTCCGTAACGACCTGTCGCGGGTCGCGGCGACGGGGAGCGTCGCGGTGCCCGAGTTGTTCCGGGTCGAGCGTTATCCGACGGTGCAGCAGATGACCTCGACCGTGACCGCGCAGCTCGCCGAGGGGCGCGATGCGGTCGATGTGATCGGGGCGCTGTTCCCCTGCGGGTCGATTACCGGCGCACCGAAAATCCGGGCGATGCAGGCGATCAGGGAGATCGAGGCGCGGTCGCGCGGGGTTTACACCGGTGCCATCGGGCGGATCGATACCAACGGAGACGCGGCGTTCAATGTCGCGATCCGGACTTTGGTGCTGAACGATGGCGACAGCACCGCGCGGCTGGGCCTCGGTTCGGGAATCGTCGCCGATTCGGTTGCAACGAGCGAGTGGATCGAATGTCTGGCCAAGGGCGCGTTCGTGCCGTCGGCGCGGCGGTTCGACCTGATCGAGACAATGCGCTTCGAGCCTGAAGGCGGGCTGGCGCGGCTCGACCTGCATCTGGCGCGGATGAAGGCGAGCGCCGATCTGTTCGGGTTCGCGTTCGACCGGCACGCCGCGCGCAACGATTTGCAGGCGGCGACTTTCCGCTTGCGCGAACCGGCGCGGGTGCGGCTGTTGCTGGGGCGCGGCGGGCATGTCGCGGTCGAGGTCCGCGTGCTGCCGCCGGTTCCGGCTGGACCGGTCGAAGTGAGGGTCGTGCCCTTGCCGGTCGATACGGGCGATTTCCGCCTGCGCCACAAGAGCACCGACCGGGCGTTTTACGACGCGGCGCGGGGCGACGCGTTCGAGGTCGTGTTCGCCGATTCCGACGGATGCCTGACCGAGGGAAGCTTCACCAATATCTTCGTAGAACGCGACGGCGTGCTGCTGACCCCATCGCTCGATACCGGCTTGCTGGGTGGCATCCTGCGTCAGGAACTGATTGCGGAGGGCCGCGCGCGCGAAGCGGAATTGTGTGCCGATGACCTGCGACAGCGCTTTTTTATCGGAAACAGCCTGCGGGGCCTGTTGCCCGCGACGCTGGCGGGGTTATAGGCCACCGCGCAACAGGGGATTGAAAATGGCCCAGACGTCCGCCGCGCTCGACCGCATCACACCCTCGCCGACGCTCGCGATGACCGCGCGGGTGGGGGCGATGCGTCGCGAAGGGATCGACGTGATCGGCCTGTCGGCGGGCGAACCCGACTTTCCTGTGCCCGATTTCGTCAAGGAAGCGGTCGTCGCCGCGATCCATGCCGACAAGACCAAATATACCGACGTCGACGGCACGCCCGAGCTGAAGGCGGCGGTCGCGGCCAAGTTCGCGCGCGACAATACGCTGACCTATGAACCCAGCCAGATCAGCGTGAATGTCGGCGGCAAGCACACGATTTTCAACGCGTTCGTCGCGACGCTCGATCCGGGCGACGAAGTCGTTATCCCCGCGCCCTATTGGGTGAGCTATCCCGACATCGTCAATTTCGCGGGCGGGACGCCGGTGATCGTGTCGGCGGGCGCGAACCAGCTGTACAAGATCCTGCCCGAACAGCTCGACGCCGCGATTACGCCGCGGACGAAATGGGTGCTGCTCAACTCGCCGTCGAACCCGACGGGCGCGGCCTATTCGGCCGGGGAGCTACAGGCGCTCGCCGAGGTCATCCGCCGCCACCCGCAGGTGATGGTGCTGACCGACGAAATCTACGAGCATGTCTGGTACGCCGACACACCGTTCATGAGCTTCGCCCAGATCGCGCCCGACCTGTACGACCGGGTGCTGACGGTGAACGGCTGCGCCAAGGCCTATTCGATGACGGGCATGAGGATCGGTTTCGCGGGCGGTCCGACATGGCTGATCAAGGCGATGTCGAAGCTGCAGTCGCAATCGACCAGCAATCCCTGTTCGATCGCCCAGGCGGCAGCGGTGGCGGCGCTCAACGGCGACCAGTCGTTCCTCAAGGACCGCAACGCCGCGTTCCTCAAGCGCCGCGACCTCGTTGTCAGCATGCTGAATGCTGCGCCGGGTCTGCATTGCCCGACGCCCGAGGGGGCATTCTACGTCTATCCCGACGCGACCGGCTGCCTCGGCAAGACGACGCCGGGGGGCAAACGGATCGACAGCGACGCCGACCTGATCGACTATTTCCTCGACGCGGCGCGCGTGGCAGCGGTGCCGGGCAACGCGTTCGGCCTCAGCCCGGCGTTCCGCGTCAGCTATGCGACGTCGGAAGCGATCCTGACCGAGGCGTGCACGCGGATGCAAACGGCCTGCGCGGCATTGAAGTAACGCAGCGGTGAAACCATTTGGGGGTTGCGTCCGTAACTGGATACGCAACCACCGAAAGTGTTTCGCCATGCTTGTCCTGTTCCGCAATTCCGCTTTCAACGCGTTCCTGATCGGCTTTGCCGTGGCCGGTGTCCCGATGGCGATCACGACGGGGCTGTTTTCATGATCGGGCGCATGCTGACCGGCGCTGCACTTGTGGGCGCAGCGGTGCTGGCGAGCCAGACGCTGCTGCCCGCATTCGCCGCCGAGCGGACGGTATTGGTCCCCGCTGCCACAACCGATGCGAAGACCGCCGCGCCGCGCGCGGTCGCGGTGCTCGCGGGCGGGTGCTTCTGGGGCATGGAAGCGGTGTTCAGCCATCTGAAGGGCGTTCAGCTCGTTACCTCGGGGTATGCCGGAGGCGATGCCGCGGGCGCGAATTACGACGCGGTGTCGAGCGAAACGACCCGCCACGCCGAAGCGATCCGCGTCGTCTACGACCCGCGCCAGATCAGCTACGCCACATTGCTGCGCGTCTATTTCTCGGTCGCGCACAACCCGACCGAAGTGAACCGGCAGGGACCGGACAGCGGCACCAGTTACCGTTCGGCGATCTTCCCGCAGGATGCCGAGCAGCTGCGCGTGGCACGGGCCTATATCGCGCAACTGAGCGCCGCCAAAAGCTGGGGTGCACCGATTGCGACACGGCTGGAGAGCGGCAAGTTCTTTCCCGCCGAGGCCTATCACCAGGATTTCGCGGTGAAGAACCCGAACCACGGCTATATCCGCATATGGGACGCGCCCAAGGTGGCGGCGTTGCAAAAGGCATTCCCGACATTGTGGAGCGCGAAACCGTCGGCCTGAGCAGAGTCGGTAGCGAGGAGAATATTTCACGCTAAGGCGCAAAGAAGAAAGAAAAGGCGCAAAGGGATCATGCGCGCGGGTCGCGTCCCGCGAAGCGAGCTTATCGCATCAGTTCGAACCCAGTCGAAAAGCCGCTTCGCGGACCATCGCCGTGCAGATCGCGCTCTTTGCGCCTTTCCCTTCTTCTTTGCGCCTTTGCGTGAAACCGGCCCGATTCCCCAACGATCGCTAGGCCGCCAGCGGGAAGCTCAGCATCTTGTCGGCGACGGGCACCAGCGCCCGCGCGTCCAGCCCCACGGCACGGACGATTTCGGGGTGGCCTGCATCGAGGCCGCCGGTCAGCGACCCGAAGGCGGGCAGGATCAGCTTGGTCGCGCTCGCCACGAAACAGCGCCGCGCGACGTTGCGGCCGCGCAGAGTGACGCGCAGTTTTGGGTGGAAGTGGCCCGACATCTCGGGCCGCGTCTCGCGCCGGTCGGCTTCGTGGCGCAGGACGATGCCGTCGACGACCGCCTCCTCGACGATCCGCCCGCCGCACAGGTCGATGACGCCGCCTGCATCATGGTTGCCGGTCACCCACACCCAGTCGGTCGCCGCCGTCAGGGCGCGCAGCATCGCTTGCGCCTCCTGCGGCAGGCGTTCGCACCCGCGCGTGTCGTGGAAACTGTCGCCCAGGCACCAGATTTCGGCGGGCGTGGTCGCCGCGACCAGCGCGGTCAGGTCGGATAGCGTCGCCAGGCTGTCGTAGGGGGGGAGCATCTGCCCGCCACGCGCGAACCAGCTGCCCTTTTCGAGGTGCAGATCGGCCACGACCAGCGCGCGCCGGTCCGCCCACCACAGCGCGCCTGCGCCTAAAGCGGCGAATTCCTGTCCGGCGAACGAAAAGCGAACCATTGCTTGCGGGTATCGTTCGAGCTGCCGTCGGGCAAGAGGAAGCGGACCTTCCTTTGCGCGAAATCGACCGACACCCGGCGGAACGCGCGCAACGTGTCCATGCCGAGCAGCATCGCCGGTCGGTTTAGCAGCCCGAATTTCTTGAACGGATGCGCGTCGACGAACGCGACCGCGACATCGTTGATCGTGAAGCCGCCGATGCGGATGCCATCGACCGAGGCGAGCTCGGCGGCAATCGACGTGCCGGTGACATCGGTCATCGTCATCGGCACGAAATTGCGCACCTTTTTGCGCTTGGCGAGCATCTGTCGCAGCGCGAGGTTGCCAACGCTGTTCTGCGCGCCCGAATCGATGATGACGGTGATCGGCACGCCGCCGACATCCGAATCGACGAGGATCAGCTGGCCGTAGCGCGACTTCGCTGTGACGACGATCATGTCGGGTTCGACGCGCTCGCGCACCGCTTTCGACTCGCTGACCGTGAACGTCCCTTTGCGGAAATCCATGACCACGCGGCGGCCTTGCAGGCTGTCGATGCCGAGCAGACCCTTTGCTCCCAGATGCGCCTCGGCCAGCGCGGGCGCGTTGAAATCGTCGTTGCGCCCGCCGCCGACCTCGAGTGTCGGCACCCGCACGGTTCGCACCTCCCCAACGCCGGTCATCGTGTGCATCGTCGCGCTCTCGCCCGGTTTCAGGTCGAGGTGATCGGCAAGTTCGCGCGACAGCACGGTACGATCCGCACCGGTATCGACGACGAAGGGATACGGACCCTTGCCATCGACCGTGACCGGGACGGTCATGCGGTCGATCCGATCGACCCCCGTGCTGACGGTCGTCGTCGGGCTGTAATCGGGCGGCGGAGTCTGCTGGGCGGCGAGCGGAGCTGCCGCGACAAGCGCGGCGCAGACGAGCGCAAAACGGGGGACGGTCATGTCCTTGTTCCTCTCCGGCGGGGAGGATGAAGTATTTTTCGGAAGTTGGACAGCGGTATCGTGTTTCACTCCTCCCCGGTACGGGAGGTGGCGGCGAAGCCGACGGAGGGGACTCTCCGCCCGCAACCGATCCAGCGCGGAGAACCCCCTCCACCACTTGGTGGTCCCCCTCCCCGTTCCGGGGAGGAATGTCGGCCTATGTCACCATCCGCTTCAGCGTCTCAACCGTATCCGCCTCCGCCGCCGGTTTGTCGGTCCTGATCCGGTGGATGCGGGGAAAGCGCATCGCGATGCCCGATTTGTGGCGTGACGAGCTGTGGACCGAGTCGAACGCGACTTCGAGGACCAGCGTCTTTTCGACTTCGCGTACCGGGCCGAAGCGCGCGACGGTGTGCTGGCGGACGAAGCGGTCGAGGTCTTTCAGTTCGACGTCGGTGAACCCCGAATAGGCCTTGCCGACCGGCGACAGCTCGCCCTCCGCCGTCCAGCAGCCGAAGGTGAAGTCCGAATAGAAGGACGAGCGTTTGCCGCTGCCGCGCTGGGCGTACATCATCACGCAATCGGCGGTCAGCGGGTCGCGTTTCCATTTGTACCACAGGCCGACGCGGCGACCGGTGACATAGGGGCTGTCGCGGCGCTTGAGCATGACGCCCTCGATGGCGGCATCGCGGGCACCGGCGCGGATTTCCTCAAGGTGAGCAAAGTCTGCGGCGTCGATAATAGCAGAGATGTCGAAGCGGTCGCTATCGAAGCGCGACATGACTGATTCCAATCGCGCGCGCCGCTCGGTCCACGGTAACGCGCGCAAGTCTTCGAGGCCATCGAACAGCACGTCGTAGAGCCGGACAAAGGCCGGGTAATCGGTCAGCATCTTTGCCGACACAGCCTTGCGCCCCAGGCGTTGCTGTAGGGCGTTGAAACTGGCCGCCTCCCCGCCTTGGAAAGCCCCGCGCACCAGTAGTTCGCCGTCGAACACGCCATCGACGGTCACCGTGCCCGCAACATCGGGAAAGCTGTCTGACACATCGTCGCCGCCGCGCGAGAACAGGCGGACCTGCCCCGCGACCCGCACGATCTGGACCCGGATGCCGTCCCATTTCCATTCGGCGGCATAGTCGGCGAGATCGACTTGGGTCTCCTCCAATGGGTGCGCGAGCATGAAGCTGCGGAACACCGGTGTATCGGCGGCGGTAGGCTGCGTGGCACGGCCCTCGGCCCAGTCGAACAGGGCCGTGTAGGGCGGCGCGATGCCGTGCCAGACTTCCTCGACCGCCTCGACATCGAGATCGAAGGCTTGGGCGAGCGCGGTCTTGGCAAGGCGCGCGGTGACGCCGACACGTAGGCCGCCGGTTGCCATCTTGAGCAGCGCGAACCGCTCGTTCTCGTCGAGCGCGTCGAGCATGGCGGCGAGTGCGGCAGGGGCTTCCACCCGACCCAGCATCATCAGGCGGTGGACGATGGCCCCTAACGACAAATCCTGCGCCTCGGCGTCGCGAGTTGGCCATAGCAACGCGACCGTTTCCGCCGTGTCGCCGACGAAATCGCGGCTCATGCGGAACAGCACGGGGTCGACGCGGTCCTCGATCAGCGCGCGAATAACGGCGGGCTTCACGCCCGGCAGGTCGAGCGAGCCGGTCAGTGCTGCCAACGCCCAGCCACGATCAGGGTCCGGAGTCGCGCGCAGATAATCCCCGATCAGACGCAACTTGGTGTTGCGTGAGCGAGTGTAGATCAGGCGGTCGAGGAGGTCGGAGAAAGCTTGCACGAATGCTATGTAGGAGCTCCTCTCCCCTTGCGGGAGTGGATAGCGCAGCTTGGCGGCTTGCCGCCTAGCGTCGCTTGGTGAGGGGTCGGCAAGAGCAGCAGTCCGACCGCCGACCCCTCACCCTCCCGCGCTTCGCGCGAGGCCCCTCTCTCGCAAGGGGAGAGGGGCTTTTAGTCCCGCAGCAGTTCGTTGATCGCGGTCTTCGCACGCGTCTGTGCGTCGACGCGCTTGACGATGACCGCGCACGACAGGCTCGGCCCCGGCGATCCGTCGGGGAGGGGCTTGCCGGGCAGGCTGCCGGGGACGACGACCGAATAATCGGGCACGCGGCCGACGAAGATTTCGCCGGTTTCGCGGTCGACGATCTTCGACGTGGACGAAATGAACACGCCCATCGACAGTACCGCGCCGCGCCCGACATGGACGCCCTCGACGACTTCGGACCGCGCCCCGATGAAGCAATCGTCCTCGATCACCACGGGATTGGCCTGCAGCGGTTCGAGCACGCCGCCGATGCCGACGCCGCCCGACAAATGGACGTTCGCGCCGATCTGCGCGCAGCTGCCGACGGTTGCCCAGGTGTCGACCATGGTGTTCGCGCCGACATGCGCGCCGATGTTGACGAAGCTGGGCATCAGCACGACGTTCTTGCCGATATACGCCCCGCGCCGGACGATGGCTCCCGGCACCGCGCGGAAGCCCGCGGCGCGAAACGCATTGTCGCCCCAGCCGGTGAATTTCGATGGCACCTTGTCGAACCAGTTCGCCCCGTGCGGCCCAGGCATGATGGCGTTGTCGTTAAGGCGAAAGCTGAGCAGCACCGCTTTCTTCGCCCATTGATTGACCGTCGAGCCGCCCTTGCCGTCCGGTTCCGCCACACGCAGATCGCCGCTGTCGAGCGCCATGATCGCCGCTTCGACAGCCTCGCGCACTTCGCCCTGCGTCGCAGTCGAGATGGTGTCGCGCGCCTCCCAGGCTGCGTCGATGATGCTTTCCAGATTCACGCCATTTCCCCCGTAAGTTCGTGCAGCCAGTCGGTCAGATGCGCAGCGCGATAATCGATGTAGGGCGCAAATTCCTCGTCGGACGCCTGTTCGGACCCATTGTTGATCCACAAGGTCGTCATGCCGAGTGCCTTCGCAGGTTTCAGGTTGCGCGCCATGTCCTCGGCGAACAGCGCAGCGGCAGGATCGATGTCCCAGCGCGCGCACATCGCGGCGTAGCTGGCAGGTGCGGGTTTGGGCACATAGTCCATCGCATGAATGTCGTGGATCGCCTCGAAACTGGTGCCGAGGCCGATCCGGTCGAGCACCCGCTGCGCGTAATCGACATCGCCGTTCGTGAAGACCAGCTTGCGGCCCGGCAGCCGTGCAATTGCTTCCACCAGACGTGCGTCATGCTCGACCCGGTCGAGCGCAATATCGTGCACGTCGCCGAGGAAATGGCGGGGATCTGTGCCGTGCAACGCCATCAGCCCTGAAAGCGTCGTGCCGTGATCGCGGAAATAGCGCTTCTGGATCGCGCGCGCCTGCACGGGATCGCAGCCGACCAGCCGCCCGACATAGGCGGTCATGCGCTCGTCGATCAGCGCGAACAGGTCGCACGACGCCGGATAGAGCGTGTTGTCGAGATCGAAAATCCACGCCTCGATGTGCGACAGGTCGGGAGATGCGTGAACGCTCATGGTGAACGTCCCTTACCGGCACTGTCCCACGGCGCAATCGCGTTCGCAGTGCCCGAACGGATAATCGCTGCTTAGCCATGTTCCATGATTCCGGTGCGGGAGTCGGGAGGGCTTATGACGGCGATACGCGCGCGATTGCTGGCGGGACTGGCCTTGCCGTTGGGCGCACTCGCAGGGTGCGGCGGCGGGGAGAGCGGTGGCAGCGTCGCCTCCACCCCGACCCCGACACCCGTATCGGTGACTTCGTCCGCCACCCCTGCGCCGACGCCGACGCCGACCGTCAATTACGATACCGCCGAATACCGTCGCTCGAATGCCGCTGCACAAGCGCAGGCGCTGACGGCGTATAACGCCGGGGCGACCGGCGCAGGCGTGCTCGTCGGTGTGATCGATTCGGGTGTGGATGCGACGAGCAGCGAGTTTGCCGGACGGATCAGCCCGCTGTCTGCCGATTTTGCGGGATCGCGCGGGATTCAGGACGAGGGCGGCCATGGCACCGCCGTGTCCGATGTGTTGCTGGGTGCACGCAACGACACCGGCATTCATGGCGTCGCCTTCAACGCCACCCTGCTGGCGCTCCGCACCGACACGCCGGGAACCTGCGCGTCGGCGACGGGCGGCAGCGACGGCTGCACGCATAACGACAACAATATTGCCGCCGCGCTCGACGCCGCCGTGTCCGCGCGGGCGCGGGTGGTGAACATCTCGCTGGGCGGGACACCGGCGAACACCCGGCTGCGCGGGGCCATCGACCGCGCGACGGCGGCGGGCACGATCATCGTCATCGCGGCGGGCAACGAAGGCGTGACCAATCCGGTCGCGGCGAACAATCCCGACATGCTGGCGCAAGTCGCCAACGATCCCATCGCGCGCGGGTTGGTGATCATCGCGGGCGCGACCGACTCGACCGGGGTGCTTGCCGATTTCTCGAACCGGGCGGGCAATGGCGCGACGAATTATCTGGCGGCGCTGGGGTCGCGGGTGCGGGCAGTGGACGAGACCGGCACGTCGTACCTCTACAGCGGAACGTCATTTGCTGCGCCGGTGATTTCGGGCGCGGTGGCGCTCATCGCGCAGGCCTTTCCCACCCTGACCCCGGCGCAGATCGTGGCGCTGCTTTACCGCTCCGCCGACGACCGCGGCGCGACCGGCGTCGATACGGTCTATGGCAATGGCGAGATCAACCTGGCGCGCGCGTTCGGCCCCATCGGGTCGCTATCGCTGCCCGGTTCGGCAGTGCCAGTGTCGCTCAGCGCCAATGCGACGCTGGGTGGGGCGATGGGCGATGCGGTGAAAGGGAGCCTGAGCGCCGTCATCCGCGACGAGTTCGGGCGCGATTTCGGCGTCGATCTCGCGCCGACATTGACGCGCACCGCAGTCCGGCGGACTTTGGCGGGCGGACTGGCGCTGTTGGGGCGCAACCTGTCGGCGGCGGGCGGGCGGACCAGCTTCGCGCTCGCCATCGACGACCGCGAGAGCGCGCGTCCGCTGATGCTGACGTCGCGCGAGGCCGGGCAGGCGCGGGTGCTGGCCGGGTCGATGACCATCGCAGTGTCGAAGGATCTGAAGCTCGGCTTCGGCGGCGGTGTCGGGGCGGACGGGCTGTTGCCGGACGCACAGCACAGCCGCGAACCCGCGTTCCTCGTCACCGACCGCAGCCTCGACCGTGCGCCGCTGGGCGCGTTCGCGGTGCGGCAGGCGTTCGGGCGGATCGGGGTGACGCTCGCTGCCGAGAGCGGCCAGATGCAGCTGTGGCAACGCGGCGAAGTCGGCCCGATGGCCGATGGCGTGCGGCGCTATGCCTATTCGCAGGTGTCGGCCGGCGTCGATGGTCGCGCAGGGCCGGTTGCGCTGACCGCGAAACTGTCGCGGCTCGACGAGCGGGCGACGGTGCTCGGCAGTCGCTTCGGCGCGGCGCTGGGCGGCAATGGCGCGGTTAGCTGGTTCGCCGATGTCGGGGCGACGGTCTCGCCGGGCGAGAACATGCGGCTGGGCGCGACGTGGCGGCGCGGGTGGACCGGGCTGGGGGCGAATAGCGTGCGCGGGCACTCGGTGCTGCTGACGCAGGGGCTGTCAGGGACGGTCACGCGCGACAATCTATGGGTCGCGGGCGACAGTTTGGCGCTCCGCTATTCGGAACCGCTGCGCGTAACCGGGGGCGGGTTGGACCTGCTAGCCTTGGGCAGCATGCCGCAGCTGCTGTCGCTTACGCCTTCGGGCCGCGAGCGCGACTGGGAGGCGGTCTATGCGCGGCCGCTGGGGCGTGGCTGGCTGACGGCGAACACCTATTTGCGGCGGCAGGCGGGGCATTATGCGACCGCGCCCGACGATCTGGGCGCGGCGGTGCGCTACAGCTTCGGGTTTTAGACCGTAAAGCTCTCGCCGCAGCCGCAGGCTCCCTTGGCATTGGGGTTTTCGAAGACGAACCCGGCAGTGAAGTCGTCCTCGACCCAGTCCATCCGGCTGCCGATCAGGTAGAGCACCGACGCGCTGTCGACATAAAGCGTGCCGCCCGCCGTCTCGATCTTCTCATCCATCGGGCTGGCGGTGCTGACATAGTCCACCGAGTACGCGAGGCCCGAACAGCCGCGGCGCGGGGTCGAGAGCTTGACGCCGACGGCATCGGCGGGGGCTTTCGACATGAGGTCGGCAATGCGGGTCTCGGCACCCGGAGTGAGGAGAAGCGCTGCCGGGCGCGCACGGGTTTTGGTCTCCACACTCATCACAACATCCCCAGTTCGAGGCGCGCTTCGTCGGTCATCTTGCCCGGATCCCAGGGCGGATCCCAGACGAGGTTGACGTCCACCACGCCCACGCCCGGCACGCTGCCGACGCGGAGTTCGACTTCGGTCGGCATGGTTTCGGCGACCGGGCAGTTCGGGGTGGTCAGTGTCATGTTGACATGGACATGCCCCTCATCGACCTCGACGCCGTAGATCAGGCCCAGGTCGTAGATGTTGACCGGGATTTCGGGGTCGTAAATGTCCTTCAACGCGGCGATGACCGCTTCGTACAGGTCGCCGCCGGGTTCGCCTGCCGCCAGTTCGGGCGGTTTGGCGTTCAGGAACCCGTCGAGATAGTCGCGCTTGCGCTCGAACGACTCGCGCGGCGACTCCTCCACATCCTGCACCCGCGCTTTGGGCGGCGCTTCCACGCTGGTGACTTCCTCGATCTTCATCCGAACAGCTTCCTTACCCGTTCCAGTCCCCGGACCAGCGCCGCAATGTCGTCGGGCCCGTTGTAAATGCCGAATGACGCGCGCGCAGTGGCGTCCACGCCCAAATATTCCATCAACGGCTGGCAGCAGTGATGCCCCGCGCGGACCGCCACGCCCTCTTCGTCCAAGATAGTGCCGACGTCGTGCGGGTGCACCCCCTCGACGTTGAAGCTGACGATGCCTGCCGAGTTTTCGGGACCGTAAAGCGTGACCGAGTTCATCGACCGCAGCGCGTCGCGACACTGGGCCACGAGCGCGGTCTCGTGGGCGTGGATCGCGTCGAGACCGATGCTGTCCACATAGTCGATGGCCGCATGCAGCCCGACGACACCGACGATGTGCGGCGTCCCCGCCTCGAACCGACCCGGGGGTGGTGCGTAGGTTGTACGCTCGAACGTCACCCGGTCGATCATCGCGCCGCCGCCGTGCATCGGGGGCATCGCATCGAGCAATTCGGCGCGGCCCCACAGCACGCCGATACCGGTCGGCCCGTAGAGCTTGTGGCCTGAAAACACCGCAAAATCGGCCGAAAGGTTCGTAAAGGAGACTCCCAGGCGCGGAATCGCCTGGCAGCTGTCGAGCAGCAGCTTGGCGCCGACAGCGTGAGCGAGCGTGGCGGCGCGCTCGACGTCGAGCACTGACCCTAAGACATTGGAAACATGAGCAAAACTGACCATCTTGTGGTCGGGCGTCAGCATTGCTTCGGCGGCGTCGAGGTCGATCTGCCCGTCGGAGGTCAGTGAGCAAACGTCGACCTGCCAGCCCGCGAGCTGCCATGGCACGATGTTCGAGTGATGCTCCAACTGGCTAAGCAGCACCCGGCCCTTTTCAGGGTAGCTCTGCGCGACGAGGTTGATCCCCTCGGTCGCGCCGCGCACGAACACGATCTCGTTTTCCGACGCCGCCCCGATGAACTTCGCGACGCGGCGGCGGGCGGCCTCGTAAGCGAGCGTCATGTCGGCGGAACGCGCGTACACCCCGCGATGGACGGTCGCGTAATCGGGACCATAGGCGCGGGCGATGGCGTCGATCACGACCTGCGGTTTCTGCGCGGTGGCGGCGGTGTCGAGGTAGTGCCAGTCACCGATTCCGGGGAAATCGGCGCGGTAAGAGGAGATGCCCAACGCACCGACTTGGCTGAGCTTGTCGAAGCCCCTTCCTTCTTCTGCCATGGACGCAGAAGAAAGGCCTTCGACAAGCTCAGTCAAGTCGGGTGTGAGAGTGCTCACGACAACCGCCCCAGAGCGTCCAGCGCCGCCGCTTCCAGCTTGTCCTGCGCCTCCGCCCCCGCAAACACCTCACTCACGAACGCCTGCAGCAACAGCGTCTGCGCGTCCTCCGGCGGAATCCCGCGCGCGGCGAGATAGAACAGCGCGGTCTTGTCGAGTTCGCCGACCGTCGCGCCGTGCGCGCATTTCACGTCGTCGGCGTAGATTTCGAGTTCGGGTTTCGAATTGGCGGTCGCGGTGCGGCTGAGCAGCATCGCCTTGACCGATTGCACGCTGTCGGTCTTTTGCGCGTCGCGCGCGACGGCGACCTTGCCGAGGTAGCTGCCCGTCGCCGACCCGCCGAGGACCGAGCGCACGACCTGATTGCTGGTCGCGTTCGGCTCGATATGGCGGACGGTGGTGACGATTTCGAGGTTGGCCTCCCCGCCGCCGATCTGGACCGCGCCGAATTCGAAATGCGCGCCGTCGTGGAGCGTCACGTCGATGGCAATGCGGCCATAACCAGCGCCCTCGTTCAACACATGAAAGTCCATCCGCGCGCCCGCGCCGAGGGTGATGGCGAAGTCATGGATGCCGCTGTCGGCGATCAGATAGCGCTTCGCTGTCTCGCCCGCCGCAGCCACAATCTCGGTTGCAGGCTGCACGGGCCACAAGCGCGCGACAGCCTCCAAATCGCTATACCGCCACGCCTCATCCTTACGGGTGGGGAGAACAAGGGCGGTCACAGAACGCACCCTTTGCGCCTTTTTTTTACTTTGCGCCTTTGCGTTAAACCTCTTCCCTTCGTTGCAACTGTGTACGCGCCAAAAGTGTGGGACAGGGTTTCACGCGAAGGCGCAAAGAAGAAGGAAAGACGCAAAGAAGGAATAAGGCCTGCGGCGCTAACGCTCGTCATGCCGCCAGTTCCCTATAGCCTTCGCGCTCCAGTTCGAGCGCGAGTTCGGGGCCGCCGGTGCGGGTGATGCGGCCACCGTCGAGGACGTGGACGAAGTCCGGCTTCACATAATCGAGCAGACGCTGGTAGTGCGTGATCAGCAGCACCGCTTTGTCCGGTTTGCGCATGATCCGGTTGATACCGTCGCCGACGACGCGCAGCGCATCGATGTCGAGGCCGCTGTCGGTCTCGTCGAGGATCGCCAGCGCGGGGTCGATGATGCCCATCTGCACCATCTCGTTGCGCTTCTTTTCGCCGCCCGAAAAGCCGACGTTCACCGGGCGCTTGAGCATGTCGTAATCCATGCCCAGTGCCGCCGCCTGAGCGCGCGCGATCTTCAGGAACTCGCCCCCCGACAGCGGCGCTTCGCCGCGCGATTTGCGCTGCGCGTTGAGCGCCTCGCGCAGGAACTGGACGTTCGACACGCCGGGGATTTCGACCGGGTATTGGAAGCCGAGGAACAGGCCTGCGGCGGCGCGTTCGTGGGGGGCGAGAGCGAGGAGGTCGACCGACTTGCCTGAGCTTGTCGAAGGCCTTCCTTCTTCCTTCTCGACTGCACCAGAGGAAGAAGGGGCTTCGACAAGCTCAGCCAAGTCGGTTTTGGGGCGGAAGCGCACCTCACCCCCCGTCACCTCATAACCCGGCCGCCCGGCCAGCACATAGCCCAGCGTCGATTTCCCCGCGCCGTTCGGCCCCATGATCGCATGGATCTCGCCCGCGTTTACAGTGAGCGAAAGCCCCTTGAGGATCGGCTTGTCGCCGACGTTGGCGAGCAGGTTATTAATTTGGAGCACTGTCTTATTTCACCCTACATTCCAACAAGAACTGTTGGAGCTGAACATCGAGCGCATTTCGCTCAATATCTAGAAACTTCATCTCCATTTTTATGCCGTCTAGCTTTCTTGACAATGCATCTAGACGCTTCTCGATGTTTCTCTCATTGTGCTTTTGACTGAATGCTCGTCCGATAGGATTCATCGATATCGATTCGACTTGTAAATCAATTAAATCGGAACGTTGCTGTATCGTAAGTTTCGCTGCTAACGTCAGCCTGAACATTTCCGCTTGTATTCGATCGTGATCAACTTTCTGGGAACTTCTAAATTGTGTAGTATCACAAGTCGTGCCAGCAGTTGCAAGCTGCGAAACTATGCTTGAAAAACCGAGAAAAATGAGTACGACAAGAGTTGAAGGCCTCATCACCCCACACTCCCCTCAAGCGAAATCCCCAGCAGTTTCTGCGCCTCGACCGCGAATTCCATCGGGAGTTGCTGCAGCACTTCCTTCGCAAAGCCGTTGACGATCAGCGCCACGGCTTCCTCGGCGTTCAGGCCGCGCGCCATCGCATAGAACAGCTGGTCGTCGCTGATCTTGCTCGTCGTTGCTTCGTGTTCGATCTGCGCGGTCGGGTTGCGGACTTCGATATAGGGGACGGTGTGCGCGCCGCTGAGGCTGCCCAGCAACAGGCTGTCGCACTGGGTGAAATTGCGGACGTTTTCCGCCGTTGGTCCGACCCGCACCAGCCCGCGATAGGTGTTGTTGCTGTGCCCCGCGCTGATCCCCTTCGACACGATAGTCGAGCGGGTGTTCTTGCCGAGATGGATCATCTTGGTGCCGGTGTCGGCCTGCTGGTAATTGTTCGTCACCGCGACCGAGTAGAATTCGCCGACGCTGTTTTCGCCCGACAGGACGCACGACGGGTATTTCCACGTCACCGCGCTGCCGGTCTCGACCTGCGTCCAGCTGACCTTGGAGTTGCGCCCTTGGCATAGCGCGCGCTTGGTCACGAAATTATAGATGCCGCCTTTGCCCTCGGCGTCGCCGGGATACCAGTTCTGCACCGTCGAGTACTTGATCTCGGCATCGTCGAGCGCGACGAGTTCGACGACGGCGGCGTGGAGCTGGTTCTCGTCGCGCATCGGCGCGGTGCAGCCTTCGAGGTAGCTGACATAGCTGCCCTTGTCGGCGACGATCAGCGTGCGTTCGAATTGCCCCGTGTTCTCGGCATTGATGCGGAAATAGGTGCTCAGCTCCATCGGGCAGCGCACGCCTTCGGGGATGTAGACGAACGTCCCGTCGGAAAAGACCGCACAGTTGAGTGTCGCGAAGTAGTTATCGTGCATCGGCACGATCTTGCCGAGCCATTTCTTCACCAGCTCGGGATATTCGCGGATCGCCTCCGAGATGCTGCGGAAAATGACGCCCGCGCGTTCGAGCTCGGCGCGGAAGGTGGTCGCGACGCTGACGCTGTCGAACACCGCATCGACTGCGACCCGGCGCTGCGGCAGCCCGCCGTTTTCGCCACCCTCGACGCCTGCGAGCAATTTCTGCTCGGCAATCGGAATGCCTAGTTTTTCATAGACTCGCAGGATTTCGGGATCGACCTCGTCGAGGCTACCAAGCTTCGGCTTGGGCTTGGGCGCGGCGTAATAGTACGCATCTTGGTAGTCGATGGGCGGAACGTCGAGCTTGGCCCAGTCGGGGGCCTCCATCGTCAGCCACATCCGGAACGCCTTCAGCCGCCAGTCGAGCATCCACTGCGGCTCGTTCTTCTTGGCGCTGATGAAGCGGACGGTGTCCTCGCTCAGCCCCTTTGGCGCGAAATCGGTCTCGATGTCGCTCGACCAGCCATGCTCGTAATCGGCAACACTGTCGGCGGCAGCAATGGCTTCGGCGTTCTTCGTGGCCATTAAAACGCTCCCCGCGCCGCAGGCATTAAACCTTTGCGCCTTTTCTCTACTTTGCGCCTTTGCGTTAAATCTTTTCTCCCGTCGCCGTCGGCAAGAAGGGTTTCACGCGAAGCCGCAAAGAAGAGGGAAAGACGCAAAGAAGGGGGGAGGCCTGCGGCGCTTGGGCGTGTCATGCGTGCACTTCCGCCAGTTGGGTCAGTGGCACCGCCGCCAGCGCGCCGCGCACCGCGCCATTAACGGCACCCCAGTGCGGCTTGGTCTGGCAGCTGCCCTCCAGCCCGCAATCATGGCGACCGGTCTCGACGCATGGAGTCATCGCAATCGGCCCTTCGATGGCTTCGATAATGTCGGCCAGATTGATCGCTGCCGCCGGGCGCGTCAGTCGGAAACCGCCGCCAGTGCCGCGCAACGACGACAGCAGCCCGGCATGGCTTAGCCGCTGCATCAGTTTCTGCGCGGTGGGGAGCGGCACGCCGGTTTCGGCGCTCAATTGCGTCGCCGACAGCCGCGTCCCGCAGCGGTGGCGGGCAGCGGCGCTCATCATCACGATGGCGTAATCGGCCTGGGCAGTGAGTCGCATGTTGTAATCGGATATAATCGATCCGATTGAAAAGTCACGCTTCAGCTAGGCCTTGGTCACCAGCGGGTCGAGCTCGTCGAATTCGCTGCGCTTGAGCGTCAGCGCCGCCAGCGTCGGCAGATCGGTGTGGATGTGTGTCGGCGTGACCCCGGTAAACGCCTTGATCTCGCGGATGAAATGCGACTGGTCGTAAAAGCCGCCGTCGAGCAGTGCGTCGGCGTTCGACTGCCCTCTTGCCATGGCGATGGTCGCCTTCAGCGCGCGATATTTGCGCGCGAGCATCTTCGGCGGGGAGCCGTAATAGGCATTGCAGCGCCGCTCGACTTGGCGGCGCGACAGGCCGGTCGCACGGACGAGATCGTCGACCTCCGGATAGGGCGACGCGAGCCAGTCATCGACGATGCGGGTGAAATCGAGCGCAATTGTGCGCCCCTGCGCGATTAGCCGACGGGCCAGCGCGCTGCCGACGGCAACGCGCTCGTCGAAGGTCGTGCACGCCGACAGTGCTTCGGGTGCGCCACGGACGTCGTCGCCGAGCAATTCGACCGCATCGACCACGCGGTTGACGAGCAGCGAGGCCTCGAAATCGAGCAAGGTTCCCCAGCCGGCGGGGAGCAGCCCGACGCCGATGGTGTGCACCGGGCCGCGCATCGAGATATGCGTGGGACCGGTGGTCGGGCCGACGATCTGGATCTTGGGGACGCGCTGCACGTGCCCGTCGGCAAAGCGATACTCGCCCTCGCCGGCCAGGTTGATGCGGAATTGGGCGAGGTCGGCCTTGTCGGTGTCCTCGAAGGACGGGACGTCGGCGCGGAACTCGTAGAAAACGGACAAGTGCGCGCGCAGGTCTTCGGGCGGCATCGCATAGTCGAGCGTCACGGCGCCCGTTGGCTGCACTGCATCACCCATGTTGCGCCCGTTATTATAAGCCCCGGTTGATTTCAGGCTATGCGCTTCACAAGCAAATGAAAAGTCGCAGGAGCGATGTCGGACGATGCAAATATTGCGTCGGATGGCCCGAAAAAAAGGGGCCCGGACAGTTTCCCGTCCGGGCCGCCAGGAAAAGGTTTCCGCGTGGACGAGCCCCGCGAAGCCCTTCGGGTCGCAGGAATGTGTCTAAACGTTACGTTTGCGAGTCGTATTGGATGGAATCGACATATCGAAAAACTTCACCATTGCCGAAAGCTGCTTTGACGGCGTGCGCGACGGGCGATAGCCGCAACCGCCATGTCGCTGTTCGATCTTGCCCGCCCTGCCCTGTTCCGCCTCGACCCCGAACGCGCGCACGGCATGACGCTCGCGGCGCTGAAGGTCGCGCCGTGGCGGACGGTGCGGCACGATCCGGTGCTGGCGACACAAGTGGCGGGACTGGACTTCCCCTCGCCGGTCGGGCTCGCTGCCGGGTTCGACAAGGATGCCGAGGTGCCCGATGCAATGCTGGGGCTGGGCTTCGGCTTTGTCGAGGTGGGCACGCTGACCCCGTTGCCGCAAGAAGGAAACCCGCGCCCGCGCCTGTTCCGGCTGGAGGAGGACGAGGCAGTCATCAACCGGATGGGGTTCAACAATCGCGGGCAGACGGCGGCGCTGGAACGGCTGGAACGGCGCAAGCGGCGCAAGCGGCGCGGTGTGGTCGGAATCAATATCGGCGCGAACAAGGACGCGGTGGACCGGATCGGCGATTATGTCGCGGGCGTGCGGGCGATGGCGGGGGTCGCCGACTATCTGACGGTCAATATCTCGTCGCCGAACACGCCGGGGCTGCGCGGTTTGCAGGATTTGGGGCCGCTGACCGAGTTGCTGACGGCCATCGGCGACGTGCGCGTTGCGGGCGGGCCGCCGCTGTTTCTGAAAGTCGCGCCCGACCTGACCGACGGCGACATCGACGGGATTGTGAAGGCGGCATCGGGTCGAGTCGATGCGCTGGTCGTTTCCAACACAACGATCATGCGGTTCGAAAACCTGCGTTCGCCGCACAAAAGCGAGGCGGGCGGGCTGTCGGGCAAGCCCCTGCGCGGCCATGCCTATGAGCGACTCCGCGATTTCCGCCGCGCGACCGGCGGCACGATCCCGCTGATCGGGGTCGGCGGCATCGATTGCGCGGAGGAAGCCTATGCCCGGATCCGCAGCGGCGCGGCGCTGGTCCAGCTCTATTCCGCGCTGGTCTATCGCGGCCCCGGCCTCGCGCGCGAAATCGCCGACGGCCTCGCCCGCCAATTGAAACACGACGGTTTTGCCAGCGTCGCCGAAGCCGTGGGGGTAGACGCGGTTTAGCATCGCGCCCTAGGATGCCGTCCATGATCCGCAAACTCATCGGGCTGCTCGCCCTCTTCGCCGCCCAGCCCGTCCTTGCCGATGGGGGAGCCGTCTCCGCCGCCGACCCGCGCGCTGCCGAGGCCGGGCAGGAAATCCTGCGCCAGGGAGGCAGCGCCGCCGACGCCGCGATGGCGATGATGCTGGCGCTGACCGTGGTCGAGCCGCAGTCCTCGGGCATCGGTGGCGGCGGGTTCATCCTGTACCACGACGCGAAGACCGGACGGATCGGCACGATCGACGGCCGCGAAAAGGCACCCGCAAGCGCGAAACCCGAATTGTTTCTCGGCGCGGACGGCAAACCGCTCCCCTTCATCCAGGCTTTTCCCGGCGGCAAGTCGGTCGGCGTGCCCGGCAATATCCGCCTGATGGAACGTGTCCATGCCCGCTGGGGCAAGCTCGCCTGGGGCAAGCTGTTCCAGCCCGCGATCAAGCTGGCTGAGGACGGCTATACCGTCAGCGGCCCGACCGCCGCGCTGCTCCGCACCGTCGCGCCCTTGTGGAAGGATTTTCCGGCGGCGCGCGCGATTTATTGGGATGGCGACCGGCCCAAGGCGGAAGGGTCGACCGTCAAGAACCCGGCGCTCGCCGCCACCCTGCGCCGTATCGCCAAGGGCGGTGCACGGGCGTTCTACGCGGGACAGACCGGCCGCGCGATCACCGCCACCGTCGCCGGTTCGACCCGCAGCCCGACGCAACTGACCGCAGCCGATCTCGCCGCCTATAAGGTCGTCGACCGCGCCGCCGTCTGCCGTCCGTACCGCCAGTATAAAGTCTGCGGCATGGGCCCACCGTCGTCGGGCGCAACCACCGTGCTGCAAATGCTCGGCATGATCGAGCGCTTCGACATGAAGGCATTGGGGCCGGACAGCCCGGTCGGCTGGCATCTGATCGCCGAGGCCATGGGGCTGGGCTATGCCGACCGTGAAAAATATCTGGGCGATCCGGGGTTTGTGAAAGTGCCGGTCGCGGGGCTGCTCGATCCGGCCTACGTCAAATCGCGCTCGGCGCTGATTTCCGAAAAGACCTCGCTGGCGAAATACGAGGCGGGCACCCCGCCGGGGGCCGAGGCGCGCACCGCTGCGCTGTCGTCCGAAGTTGCGGGCACCACGCATTTCGTCGCGGTCGACGGGAGCGGCAATGTCGCGAGCATGACCTCGACCGTCGAAGGGCCGTTCGGCAGCCAGCTGATTGCCGAAGGGTTCGTCCTCAACAATGAGCTGACCGATTTCACCTTTGCCCCCGTCAAGGACGGCGCGCCGGTGGCCAACGCCGTCGCGGCAGGCAAGCGGCCCTTGTCCTCGATGTCGCCGACGATCGTTTACGGCCCCGATGGCAAGGTCGTGCTCGCGGTCGGCTCGGCGGGCGGCAAACGCATCATCATGCATGTCATGAAGGCGCTAGTCGGCGTGCTCGACTGGGGACTGCCCGCCAAGAACGCGCTGGGCTTGCCCAACATCTATTTCGGCGGCGACGCCATCCTGGTCGAACAGGGGACGAAGCTGTCGGCGATGTCGAACGAATTGGCAGCACTCGGGCGTACGGTGGTGTCCACCGACCTCGGCTCGAAACTGAACGCGGTCGAGCGCACGTCCAAGGGCTGGGTCGGGGCCGCAGATCCGCGCAGCAAGGGCGAGGCGCTGAGCGAGTGATATCTCCCTCTCCCTGAAGGGGAGAGGGACAGGCGCGCAGCGCCAGGGAGAGGAGAGTGCCGAGAGCCGGGAAACCCGGCCCCTCTCCCTCGCTCGCTGCGCTCGCATTTCCCTCTCCCCTTTAAGGAGAGGGAGGATGAGGAGAGACATGCGGACGTTCGAGACATTCCCCAACCTCGTGACGATGTTCTTTACGCGCGCGGCGGAGAACGGCGACGCGCCGTTCCTGTCGCACAAGGCGGGCAAGGGCTGGGAATCGCGCAGCTGGGCGCAGACCGCGCTCGAAGTTGCGAGCCTTGCCGCCGCGCTCAAGGCGATGGGCCTCCAACGCGGCGACCGGGTGATGCTGGTCAGCGAAAACCGGCCCGAATGGTGTATCGCCGATCTGGCGATCATGGCCGCAGGCTGTGTGACGGTGCCGACCTATGTCACCAATACCGAACGCGACCACGCGCATATTTTGGGCGACTCAGGCGCGAAGGCGGCCATCGTCTCGACCGCAAAACTCGCGCGCACCCTGCTCCCGGCCGTGCTGCGCTCGACGCATTGCAAGACCGTGATCGGCATCGAAGACGTCCGCATCGGCCAGTCGGGCGAGATCGTGCTGCAAGACTGGAATGCGCTGATCGCGGGCCAGACGCCCGACGTCGCGGCAGCGGCAGCCGCTGCCGATTTTCAGCGCAGCGACCTGGCCTGCCTGATCTATACCAGCGGCACCGGCGGGTCCCCGCGCGGCGTGCGCCAGCATCATGGCGCGATCCTGCACAATGTCGCGGGCTGCATCGATATCGTGTCGAACGATTATGGCTGGGACGACGAAATCTTTCTGTCGTTCCTGCCGCTCAGCCATGCGTATGAGCATTCGGGCGGGCAGTTCCTGCCGATCGGGCTGGGCGGGCAAATCTATTACGCCGAAGGGCTCGAAAAGCTCGCGTCGAACATCGAGGAAGTCCGCCCGACCCTGATGGTCGTCGTGCCGCGCCTGTTCGAAGTGCTGCGCGCGCGGATCGTCAAGAATATCGAGAAACAGGGCGGCCTCGCGCCAAAACTCCTCCAACGCGCGCTGTCGCTGGGTGCCAAAGACCTCGGCAAGGGGGTGCCCTTCTGGGACAAGCCAGTCGATTTCTTCATCAAAAAGACGCTGCGGCCCAAGGTGCAGGCCAAGTTCGGCGGGCGGATCAAGGCGCTGGTGTCGGGCGGCGCACCGCTCAATCCCGAAATCGGCGTGTTCTTCCACGCGCTCGGGCTGACCCTGTTGCAGGGGTACGGCCAGACCGAGTCCGGTCCGGTCATCAGTTGCAACCGGCC
The DNA here is from genome assembly GCF_024758725.1 of Sphingomonas sp. SUN039. Lineage (NCBI taxonomy): Bacteria > Pseudomonadati > Pseudomonadota > Alphaproteobacteria > Sphingomonadales > Sphingomonadaceae > Sphingomonas > Sphingomonas sp. SUN039. The sequence continues at coordinate 2,356,966 of NZ_CP096972.1, forward strand.
CAAGGCGGGCCTCAAGATGGACACCGTCGGCCCGCCGATGAAGGACACCGAAGTCCGCATCGCCGAAGACGGCGAAATCCTGGTGCGCGGCGAGCTCGTCATGCACGGCTATTGGAACAACGAGGCGGAGACCGCGCGCGTCCTGATCGACGGCTGGCTCCACACCGGCGACGTCGGCCATATCGACGACAAGGGCCGCATCGTCATTACCGACCGCAAAAAGGACCTGATCGTCAACGACAAGGGCGACAACGTGTCCCCGCAAAAGGTCGAGGGGATGCTGACGCTGCAACCCGAAATCATCCAGGCCATGGTCGCGGGCGACAAGCGGCCGCATCTCGTCGGGCTGGTCGTACCCGATCCCGAATGGCTGCAGGACTGGTGCATCAAGAATGACGTGAAGCCCGATGTCACCGCGCTGTGCGGCGACCCCGCCGTCCAGCGTGCGATCATGGCGGCAGTCGACCGGGTCAATGCCGAGCTGTCGGTCACCGAAAAGGTACGCCGGGTGTGCCTGACGGCGGACGCGTTCACGGTCGACAACGAGATGCTGACCCCGTCGATGAAGATCCGGCGGCACAAGATTCGCGAAGTCTATGGCGAGCGGCTGGACGCGCTGTACAAGGCCTGACGGCCAAAGGATATTTTATGAAGCAGAAACCGATGTTTGGCCTCGCTATCGTTGCCGCAAGCCTGCTCCTCCCGGCGACCGGCGCGCCCGCGCAAACGCCGGTGGCCGCAGCGACCGCAAGCAGCGAGGATGCGCGGCTGACCGCCTTCCTCGACGCCGAATTCGCCGAATATGTCAAAACCCAGCCGCAGCTGGCGACGCGCCTCGGCATCAAGGACGGTGGCGACCGCTGGAACGACATCGGCGACAAGGCCGCGATCGACCAGCTCGCGTGGCGCAAGGCGAGCGTCGCGCGGATGAAGGCGCAGTTCGACCGCGCACGCCTGTCGCCCGAAGCGCAGGTGAATTACGATATCTGGGCGCTCGAGGCCGAGCGTGCCGCGCTGTCGCAGGCCGACCGCCGCTATCGTCCGCCCTTTTATTCGCGGCTTTACTCGCTGCACAGCCAGCTGCCCGATTTCCTGGTCAACACGCACACTGTCGCCGACGCGATAGACTTGCAGAACTATATCGCCCGACTGCGCGGCATGCCTGCCGTGCTCGACGTCGCGATCGCGCGTAGCAAGGTAAGCAGCGCCGCAGGGATCCGCGCGCCGAAATTCCAGATCGACTGGATCATCGACGGCAGCACGAAACTGGTCAGCGGTGCGCCCTTCGGCCCCGGTCCCGATGCCGCGCTCTGGGCCGATGTGAAGGCGAAGACCGAAGCCTTGGTCGCCGCGAACAAGCTGTCGCGCAGCGACGCCGATGCACGGCTGGCCGAAGCACGTACAGCCATTCTTGCGCTGAAGCCGGCCTATGCGCGCGTGATTGCCTGGGCCAAATCCGAACTGCCGACCGCGAAGAGCGGGCGCGTGGGCGCAATTTCGCTGCCGGGCGGCGCGGCCTATTATGCCAACGAACTGAAACTCAACACGACGACCGACCTGACCGCCGCGCAGATTCACGCCATCGGCCTGAAAGAAGTCGCGCGGATCGAGGGCGAGCAGGACGCGCTGGCGCGGCAGGCCGGGTTCAAGGACCGCAGCGCCTATTACGCCAAACGTGCGCGGCTGTTCCCGCCAAAGCCCTATGACGATGCATCGCGCGCCGAATATCTGGCCACCGCCAATGCTTTTGTCGCCAAGACACGCGCCTTGCTCCCCGGCTATTTCGGGATGCTGCCGGCTTACGGGATCGAAGTGGTGCGCGAACCGGCGTTCAGCGAAGTGGCGGGCGGGGCCGCGCACGCCTCCGCGCCGAGCCCCGACGGCAAGCGACCGGCGCGGACCTATGTCCATCTGGTCGGCAACACCACCGACCCGGCGGCTCTCTACACGCTGATGTGCCATGAGGCTGTCCCCGGCCACAACACGCAGGGCGATATCCAGGTGCGGCAAAAAGGCGGGCCGAAATTCCGTGCGGTGACGGGCTATGTGGCGTTCGGCGAAGGCTGGGGCCTGTATGCCGAAGCCGTATGCAAGGAAATGGGAGCTTACCCCGACATTGCCGCCGATTTCATGCGCCTCGACGCCGAACTGTTCCGCGCCGCGCGCCTCGTGACCGACACCGGCCTCCACGCACTTGGTTGGACCGAGGATGCCGCAGTCGAATATATGACGACGACGGGTCGCCAGCCGCTGCAACGGTCTCGCTCGGAAGTGCGGCGCTACATCACGCTGCCCGGACAAGCGACCGGCTATAAGATCGGCATGCTCAAGATCGTGGAGCAGCGCAAAAAAGCCGAAGCCGCGCTGGGCGCGAAGTTCGATCTGAAGGGATTTCACGACCTGCTGATCGCCTCGGGCTCGCAGCCGCTGTCGATCCTGGAGCGGCGGGTCGACGAGTGGATTGCGGCGCGGGCGAAGTAAGGAGGGTGTGCGTCGCGGCAAAGCCGCGCCGTCGTCGGTCCTAAGCTTCGCTCAGGCCGGCCGTGCTAGCCGGTGGGCAATCTAGCTTCGCTAAATCGTGCCCCGGCAGCGCACCCCTTCGCTTCGCTCGGGAGTGTTCACGCCAAAATCGTCCCCCGGACGATTTTGTGCAGTGAACACTGGTGCCCCAAAGCCTACCAAGATGGGCACTCAGAACAATGGGAAATTTCAGTGCCATGGTCACGGGTAGCGTGACGGCAGCTTCGTTGGACAGTCCGGAAAGTCTCCTATTGAGCTACAAAGGCTTGAACCGGCCTTTCATTCATCTGCTTGCGTATGGCAGCTTCGGGGCTAATCCAGCCCATCCACGGCAATCACTGGTCGTGATCCAAAGACCGACCGTTCCGTGCCAACATACCGATTTGCTACAACGGGAAGCGCGGAACCACTGTGGGATAAGTTACCCGGCGCCTTAGGTTGAATCAGCAGCGATCCGCCGCAGCTAGGAGCTACTCGACAAATGCGGTAGGCATCCGCCACAAGGGGGCTGCGATGAGCGTTCTGCGTATGCCGGTTCTGGTTCGCATCGTGCTTGCCGTGCTCGTGACGCTGTTCGGGATCGGGACCGGTGTTGCCCAGACGGCTGACGCGCCGCCCCGGACGCGGGTCGGGGATGCCTTTTACCCAGCCTATGCCCGCCTCATCCTGCAATCGCAAAATCCAGGGGGTTCAGCCGCGGACGCCGTCGCGTGGACGTGGGACGACAAGTTCGTCGTTGCCGTCCACGCACTCGATCAAAAGGTGTTCGTCTGGGAGGTCGCGACCGGGCGGCTGATCAACAAGATCGATTTTCCGTCCTTTGCCGACGACGAGTGGTTCGAGCCGTCCCAAGTGGCGGTCGAGGTCGACAAGGACGCCCGAATGACTGTGCGTGGTCGTCTTGTTTCAGCCGACGACGAGAAGTTCTGCCGCTATGTCGAACTGCGTTACCCGCTGGGTAAAGCCGGAATCTGGAACCGCTCGACCCCGTTCGAAGACAAGGTGGCATGTGCCCCCGGTGGTGCGGCCAATACCGTTGCCAGGTCGGACGATGGCGGACGCACCTACGCGCACAACGGGCTGATGACTTTGGTCAACGGTCGCACCACAGACGACCCGGCGCTGCGCGTGCTCGACGCCAATGACCGCGTGATCCGCCGCCTGCAAAAGCCGCCACCGCTCGCGTTCACGCACGCGGCGCTGTCGCCCGATGGACGCACGATGGCGCTGATCGTCGACGCTCGCAGATTTCGCGAAGACGGGAGCTACATTGTCGACATTGACGAAGGGCTACGTGCCCAGCCCGCGAGCACGCGGGTTTTGTTGTTCGAGATTCCGACATCCACCCAACCGAAGCCCATCACCGTCCCGGGTGCTTATGCACGGGTGACGTGGCTTGATGACAAGCGCATCCTGCTGGCCCGGAACGACCTCGCCATTGCCATCGGCGATTCAAAATTCCTGCCCGATCCACGCCCGCCCACACCCGCGCGGATTGTCGATGTGACGACGGGCCAGGAGGTTGCCCCGCCGGTTCCCGAACGCTGCTTTGTGGTGCCATTGAAGGGCGATGTGCTGGTCGGCGCGGGGCTCGGGAACTGTTCCACCGACATGACGGCGGCGCGGGGGCTGATGCGCTACGATCCAGGCAGCGGTTGGCGCACGCTCGACGAAGCGAGCTTCAAGGGGGCCGTCATCAGCCACATCGCGCCGTCCCCCGATGGCAGCCGGATCGCCGTGTTCTACGCGGGAGCGGCCCCCGCAAAGACCTATGTCTTGCGGCTGTACGATGCCGCGAGCGGTGCGACCATCGCGCAGACGCCGATGCCCGACTATAGTTATGCCGCGCTGGCCTATGCCCCCGACGGCCGATCGGTGATCGCGACGCTCAACGGTCGCCATTTCAACTGGGAGCCGGGCAAGCCCCCCATCGAAGTCGGGCCGAATACGCCGCCCGCACTGCCCTTTACCCAGCCTGCGGTCGCCGCCGACGGACTGAGCTGGCACGAATATAGCTCGTCCTTTGATACGGTGTCGCTGATCGACATCGGCCCCAATCGACCGGGTGCTGCACCGCGTGTGACGCGCAAGCTCGATGGGGTCGTTGCGGCGGGGTTGATGCCCGGCAACAACGTCTACTGGGCCGTGACCCGGAACGACGGGATCCGGTTCTGGCCGTCATCGTTCGACTTGACCCGCAGCACTTTCGATATGATCTCGACCTGGCTGATTCCCGGCGGGCATTATTTCACGTTGACCCCCGACCGTCGCTACGACACCGATCTGGGCGCGGACAGCGACCAGTTTCGCTGGATCGTGACCGACTCGGCGTTCGAATCGCTCGGCCCGCAAACCTTTATGCGCGACTATTTCGAGCCGCGCCTCGGCGGGCGGGCGCTGGCGTGTACTGCGGCGGGCAACTGCGACCAGATGTTCAAGCGGGTGCCATCGGTGGTCCAGCTCAACCGCGCGCTGCCGACCGTCGAGATTGCCCGCTTCACGCCGGGGCCTAAACCCGATACCGCCTGGGTCGAGATCGTCGCGCGACCCGGCAACAAGCCCGAGGCCCGGTTCGGCAAGACGTCGAGCGCAATCTACGACCTTCGCCTGTTTCGCGATGGCAATCTCGTCGCGCGCCTCCCAGGGGTGACTGACCGGGCCGGGCTGTCGTTGGACGACTGGCGCACCGCCAATCTGGTGCGAACCGGTCCCGATGGCGTCGCGCGCTACCGCCGGGTCGTCGCCTTGCCGACCGGTGCGGACATCAAGGAAGTGCGATTCAGTGCCTATGCGTTCAACGAGGACCGCATCAAAAGCGAGACGGCGGCTCTGACCTATGACCGGCCCGCGACAACTCCACGCCCACGACGTGCCTATGTGCTGACGATCGGGATCGATGCCTATACAGATACGCGGCTCAAGCTGCGCTTTGCTGCGCGCGATGCCGATCTGATCGCGACGCGGCTCGCGGCGATCCCGGGCTTTGGCGAGGGCGATGTGCGGCGGGTCGCACTGACCGCGCCGAGTGGGGCGTCGCGCGCGATTTCGAAGGAAACCATAAGCGCGGCGCTCGGCATCCTTGCGGGCGCTCCACGTGGACCGCTGCTCGAAAAGCTCCGAGAGGCTGGCTTCGACGCCTCGGCACTCGACGCGGCATCCCCCGACGACATCGTCATCATCGCATATGCCGGGCACGGCTGGGCCGACAAGACCGGCAATTTCTTTCTGATCCCGAGCGATGCCAAGGCCATCGACCCGGCAACCCCGCCCGACACGTCGCGGTTCGTGTCCGCCATCGATCTCGGCAACTGGCTGAGCGGCGTCGACGCGGGCGAGATCGCCTTCATCATCGATGCGTGCAATTCGGCAGCGAGCGTCGATGCGGGCGGGTTCAAGCCGGGGCCGATGGGCGATGCCAATCTCGGCCAGCTGGCGTTCGACAAGGGTATCCGCATTCTCGCGGCGACGCAGAATGCCGATGTCGCGCTCGAGGACGACAAGCTCGGCCACGGGCTTTTGACCTGGGCGCTGGCCGGGGAGGGGATCGACGCCGGCGGTTTCGGGCGTGCCGACCGCGACAGGGACGGTGCGATCACGCTCGACGAATGGCTGCGCTATGCGACCGAGCGTCTGCCTGCCTTGAGCGAGGATGTGCGCCTCAAACGCTACAGCACTCTCGGCAGCCGCGATTTCGATCTCGTGCCGCTGGTCCCGGTCGAAAAGCCCAAGCCACAGGAACCTGCGCTGTTCGACTTCACCGGGCGGCCGAGCAGCACCGTATTGCGGAAACGGACGCCGTGACGCGGGTCGTCCTGTTCCTGCTCGCGCTCGCGATGCCGCTCGGGGCCAGTGCAGCAACGATCCGCAGCGTCTTCGTCGGCATCGACAAGTACCGCTACTCGAACGCCCCCGAAAACGACTTCGACGACCTCGAAGGCGCGGTCAGCGATGTCGGGCGGACCAAGGCGGCGCTGCAATCCGCCTATGGCATCGATGTGGGACCGACGCGACAGCGCGGCTGCCCGAACGGGGCGGGCGTTTCGGTGACGTTGATCGACAACTGCGCGACGAAAAAGGCGATCCTCGCCGCGCTCGACCGCCAGATCGCTGCGGCGGCCAAGGGCGACACGCTGATCTTCTTCTTCGCCGGACACGGGTCGCAGACCGACGACGGGTCGCTCAGGACCCAGGTGTCGGGGCGCAACAGCACCATCCTGCCGGTCGACGCGCGCAGCCCCGATGCGACGGTGCAGGGCGATATACTCGACCACGACATCCGCGTCTTCATCAACCGCGCGGTTGCGAAGGGCGTCAATTTCGTGTCGATCTTCGACTCCTGCCATTCGGGTACAGGCGCGCGCGGGATGGGGCCGGCCGGTCGCAAGCGCAGCGCGCCGCCGCTGCCTATCGCGACCCCGGCCGATGTCGCGGTGGTCGCGGGGCCGGGCTATTGGGTCCATTTCGGCGCCTCTACCGATGACGAGCAATCCTACGAGGTGCCGATGGGCGGCGGGCGGCACGGGGGGCTGTTCACCGATGCCTTTGTCAAAACGATCGCCCAGCCGCGTCTGGCGGGCGCGACCTTCGGTGACATTGCGACGGCGGTGCAGCTGGCGGTGCGCGATACGGGACGCACCGACCAGCATCCGCAGGTCGAGGGCGCGCTGAACGCGACATTGGGCGGGGCGAACAGCAACATTCCTCTGGTCGATGTCGAGGCGAGCGGCACCTCGGCAAAGCTCGCTGCCGGACGGCTGGCGGGCGTGACGATGGGGTCGGTCTATGCACTCTTCCCCGACCGAGCGCGTGCCATTGCTGCCGACCCGCAACCGGTTGCGACGGGCCGTGTCACCGCGCTCGACGATTTCGCCGCGACGCTGACGCTCGACCGCACGGCAAGCGGCCTTCTGCGCGCGCGCGAGACCGACCATGCGTTCGGCGACCGCCAGCTGCGGCTGGGCTTTGCGCTCGATGCAACGCGCGAAGCGGCGTTCAAGCGCGATCTTGCCACCCTGCCGTTCGTCAGTTTCGAAGGGCCGCCGCAGCTCGTGCTGAGCTTCGGCCAGAGCGGGCAGGGGATGCGTCACCTGCTGACGACACCTGACGGCGGCGTGGTCGAGGTGCTGCCGTCCGACCCTGGCCCAAGCCTGATCGATGCACTTGCCGCCGCGCTCCGTCGCGTCGCGCGGGTACAGGCAATGCTTGCGCTGCGGAGCGACCCGGCCAAGGGCGATGTGGATTTCTGCCTCGATAATGCGCCGCTGGGGGCCGCGCCCTGCGCGCCGGTGACCGGACGCTACGGGAGGGTGCTCGAAAGCGGCAAGCCGGTGCGCGTGCGCGTGTTCAATGCGACCGACCGCCCGCGCCATTTCTACGTTTTCGGCATCGACGCGCAGTATAACGTCCGCCAGATCCTGCCGATCGTCGGCGTGACCGACGAAGCACTGTCCAAGCGACGAATGCTGCCGCAGAACCAGCAGATCACGCCGCGCTCGGCGGGCAATTACCTGTTCATGGTGCTCGCCAGCGACACGCCGATCAATGCTGCCGCGCTCGAACAGAATAGCGGCGCGCGCAGTGTCGAAGCGTGCGGATCGACGCTCGCACGGCTGCTGTGCGACGCCAATGGCGGCACCCGCGACGCAACGGTCCCCGCGGTCGGCGACTGGAGCGCGATTGTCCTGCCCGCGCGGGTGGTTGCGCCCGGCGACCCGATGCTCGAAGGTAAACAATGATGAACCGCGCCGGATTCGCCCTATTGCTGCTCGCCGCCGTGCCGATGGCGGCGGCGGCGCAGACGGTGCCTGAGACGCCGCCGGTGCAGAACCCCGACACGCCGCCTGAACCCGATCCCGGCAATGGCCGCATCGTCGGCGGCAAGGTTGCACCTCCCGGCACTGCACCTTGGCAAGCCCAGATTTTCACCGTCGTGCCCTACACGCCCGAAGAGGTCGCCGACGACAACGCACTGGTCGCCAAGAATGCCGATGCCGGGTTCCACCTCGGCACGCGCGCGGACTGGGACCGCAATCATCGCTGCGGTGCGGTCTATATCGGCGACGACTGGCTGTTGACCGCGGCGCATTGCGTGTTCCGGCCCGACGTTGCCTTTCTGAAGGCGCGCAAGGTGCGACTGGGCACCCAGACGATCAGCGGCAATCGCGGGCAGGTCTTCTCGGTCGACCGCGCCGCCTATCACAAGGATTATGTCGCGGGCGGCACCTACCCCAACGACATCGCGATCATCCATCTCAAGCGCCCGCGCGGCAGCCGCCCGTTCGATCCGAGACTGATCGATAGGGTCGCGCTGCCCGGACCGACCGACCGCTCCCTCACCGATTACGACGACCTGCTCGTCACCGGCTGGGGCATGATGGAGTCGATGGACCCGGGCCGTAACATCATGGCGCGCGACAACCGCACGGTGAACGTCAATTCGGCGGTGTTGCGCCAGATCGCGCTTCAGGCCCTGCCTGGGAAGAGCTGCAATATTGTGGGGCGCGGGATCGACCCCGAACGTACTGTGTGCGCCGGCGTGATCGACGCGGCGAAAACGCTGCCCGGCGGCAAGGACGTCTGCGGCGGCGACAGCGGCGGGCCGCTGACCCGCGACCCCGACAGCCCCGGCGGCCCGCGCCTGCTGGTCGGCATCGTGTCGTCGGGGCGCGGCTGTGCGCTCCCGGCCTATCCGGCGATCTACACGCGCGTGTCCTATTATCGTCGCTGGATCGAGCTCGCCAAGGCAGCCCCCGTGGGCAAGGTCTCCCCGATGTGACTGAGGCCGGGGGCACCGAAGCGGCACTCAAGCCGACCGTCTTCATCAGCTATGCACGCACCGACCGGCCGCGCGTGAAGCCGCTGGCTGATGCGCTGACGGCGGCGGGGTTTGAGGTCTGGTGGGACGTGCTGATCGAGGGCGGCGCGGCGTTTGCCAAGACGATCGCCGAGCGGTTGCAGGCCGCCGATGCGGTCATCGTCGTCTGGTCGGCAGCATCAGTCGTGTCCGATTGGGTGCGCGACGAGGCCGATCATGCCCGCCAGCGCGGTCGCCTCGCGCCGGTGCTGCTCGACGGCACATTGCCGCCGCTCGGGTTCGGCCAGTATCATGCGGTCGACCTGTCGAAATGGCACGGCAATACCAGCGCGCCCGAAATCGACTCTGTGATTGCGGCCATTGCCGATGTCAGCGGTGCCCCCGCGCCGCAACGGGGCATCGCAAAGCGTAGCGGCGTTTCGCGGCGCACAGCCATGCTTGCGGGCGGCACCGCCGTTGCGGCGACGGCGGTCGGCGCGCTGGTGGTGTTCAAGCCCTTTGCCGCCACCGCCGATGCCAACAGCGTCGCAGTGCTGCCCTTCGCCAATCTCAGCGGCGATCCGGCACAGGCCTATTTCTCCGACGGGCTGGCCGAGGAAGTCCGCGCGGCGCTCGCTCGCAATGGGCGGCTGAAGGTCGCGGCGCGCACGTCGTCGAACCTGTTCCGCGACCTGAAAGACGATGCCAAGGGCGTGGCGAAGAAGCTCGACGTCGCCTTCCTGCTCGAGGGGAGCGTGCGAAAGGGTGGCGATATGGTCCGCGTCGCCGCCGAGCTGATCGATGCGAAAACCGGGTTCAGCAGCTGGTCGCAGACCTTCGACCGGCCCGCCGCCAATGTGCTCAACGTCCAGACCGAGATTGCCGATACGGTGGCGCGTGCGCTCGCGGTCAAGGTCGATCCGGCGTCGAAGGCCAAGGGCTCTACCAACGATCCCGCTGCCTATGACGCCTATCTGCGCGCCAAGGCGCTCTACAACGCCGACGCGGGCGAGGCGTCGGACCGCGCGGCACTGGCACAGATCGACGCGGCCGTGGCGCGCGACGGCAATTACGCGGCGGCGCTGGCGCTCAAGGCACGCATTCAGGCCTTGATTGCGGATCAATATGCCGTTCCCGACGGACTGCGCGCGGCGTATGACGCCGCCATCGCAACCGCACAGCACGCGGCAAAGATCGCGCCCGATCTGGTCGATACCGAGATTGCGCTCGGCAACACGCTGTTCAACGGGCGGATCGATGTGAAGGGCGCACGTGCACCCTATGAGCGCGCAGCGCAGCTCGGCGCAGGCGATGCCGATGTGTTGATCCCGTGTGCCTTCTACTTTGCGATGACCAAACGTGTCGCCGATGCCCAGCGTGCCGCGACCAAGGCGCGTGAGCTTGACCCACTCAATCCGCGCGCCTGGCGAATGGTTGGGACGGTGGATTATGCGCGCCGCGACTATCCTTCGGCGATCGGCAACTATGATCACGCGATCCGGCTTGCGCCGAACCTTGGCTTTGCCCGCGCGATCAAGGCCAATGCATTATTGCTGACTGGTCGTGCCGCTGAAGCCCGCGACATTTGTGCCGGAGAGCCTATCGATCTGTTTCGCCTGACCGGACTGGCGATTATCGAGCAGAAGCTCGGGCGAACGGCGGAAGCGCAGGCAGCACGAGCTGACCTGATCGAGCGTCTGGGTGATAACTCGCTCTACCAGCAAGCGGAAATTGCGGCACAATGGGGCAAAACGGATTTGGCAATCGCCGCGCTGCTTGGAGCCCAAAAAGCGAGCGATACGGGCCTGATATACGCAGCAACCGATCCGCTTCTCGATCCCATCCGCAACCGGCCCGAATTTTCGGCTTTGCTTAAGTCGCTGGGATTTGATTAACTGCGGGTGTCAACCACGGGGGAGTGCATCATGAAGAAGATCGTAGCAGGGCTTTTCATCGCCACATCGCTAGTCGCGCTCAGTGCGTGTAAACCACCCGCCACGCCCAACGCCACCGACAACGCGATGGCCACGGCACCCGAAGCGATGGCCGACAACAACGCGGTCGACGCCATGGCGAACGGCACCGGGAATGCGATGGACAGCAGCGGCGGTGCGGGCAATTCGGCGATGGCGGGCAATAACACGACCGAAGGCAACGGCACCGATCCGCACGGCGGCAGCAGCGGCCACTGATCGACTCTCACCCCGGCAGCGCGAGCGGCCGGGCGTGGTAGGTTTGCAGCCAGTTGTCGAGATCGGTCGTCAACAGGTCGGTCGCGCGGCGGACGCGCCTGCGTAGCGTGTCGAAATCGAGCGCATCGGCATCGATGGCGCGGCGCAGCGATGCCAGATGGTCGACGAGCGCTTCGTTGCGCTCGGCGATCCCGGCAAAGTCGCCCTGCATCCTGATGCCATAGATCGCCGCCCCCATTGCGGGGAGCGCCGCACTGCCGATGGTCAGCCACATCGCGAGCGAATGCTCGACCGGCTCGGCGGCAAGGTGCAGGCCCATCCCCGACGCAGCTTTCAACGTCAGCGTCAACACACAGACCAGCGCGGTCGCCCCAAACAGGAACAGCCCCAGCCGGTGCAACCGGTGTTCGAGCCGATGCATCCGCTTCGCATCGCCCGATAGATAGGCGACCTGCCCATCGATCAGCGCGGACAGCGCGTCGCGCACCCGCGCCAGATAGGCCCCATCGACACGCGCCGAGGGCAGGCCGAGCGCGCGCGCGGTGGCGCGCACCTGCCACCCGACCCAGGCGCTCGACCGCGCGCCATCGGTCCGCAGGTCGAGATCGCCGACATCGGCGGAAAGGTTCAGGCAGCGCAGCCGTTCGGCCAGATTGCGGCTGTCGAGCCAGCGCCGGTGCCACCCCGCGCGATTACCCGCCCAGGTGACGCCGAGGATCGTGCCGATGACGAGAAGCTCGAGGACGACAAGCACCGGCTTGGTCGCGGCAGGCAGGACGAACCCGAGCAGCGACAAGATCACCGCGAGCGCGGCAAAGCTGAAATTCATGACATAACCGCTGCGGAACAGCTGTGCCGCATGCGCGGCGACGGCATCGGCGTTCGCGAAGCGTGTCTGCACCGTTTCCTGTGGCCCCGTCGCCGGTTCGATCGAGACACGGGGACGCACCATATCCGACACCCGCACGCGCCGGATGCCGAGCAGAGTCAGGAACAGCGGCCAGGCAAAGGCAATCGACCAGCGGGGCAACAGCGCATCGGCCTGTCCCGCGTCGTCGGGTACACAGCACAGGTCTCGAACCAGCGTTTCCAGTGCCGCGATCCCCTCGCGCGGCACCGTCTCGACGGTTTGCTGGCCGAGATCATGGGCTTCGAGGCCCGACCACAGCAGGTGCGGCGCGTCGGGCGTCCGCGGGTCGATATGGACAACGGGAATGCTCGACGCGACGGCCTCGGCGACAATCTGAGCTGCACCACCCCGTCCGCGCAGGGGCTCGCCGTCCCACACCGCGATCAGCATGTCGCACTGGGTCAACACGACCCGACCGGCGCGCTCGTACGCGACCGCCGCCTCGCCGCCCGCATCGCGTATTCCCGGTAGCTCGAACACCGCGCGCGCAGCAGAGCGTTCTTCCTCAAACGTCGTGCGCGCCGCACCTTTCGCGAAATCGCGCGCATAATCGTCGGCGGCAAAGGGCAGCACCACATCGAGCGCCCAGCCGCGCGCCAAGGCGGCACGCGCGGCGATGCTGTCGGCCCCGTCCGCAATACTGCTGACCATCGTCAGTGCGACGGTCCCGCGCTCGCCGCTCGCCGCCTCGATATCGGCAAGCACACCCGCGATTGCTATCCGCAGCCGGTCGGGATCGACATCGCCCAGCCGTTCGAGCCGGTGCCCCGTCACTCCGATGTTGAGCGCGGCGCGCGGGGTCGCGGCGTCCGTCGCATCGCCTTGGTTGTCGGGACGGGGCGGATGCGGGGCGGTCACCCCGCTTTCGTAGAAGCCCCGACAAGGGCGGGTCAATCGCTGGGCTGCTTTTGTCAAAAAACGTGACGCAAGCGTGATGGCCGTCACGCGCCTCTTCGTCCCGCCCCGCCTAATCCGGTCTTCGCCAGACAGGCATGAAATCGAAGAAAAGGACCACGACCATGACCAGCACCATCAAGAACCTGATCCTCGCGACCGTCGCCGTCACCGCCTTCACCGGCCCCGCGCTGGCAGGACAAACTCGCGATGATCTCACAACCGTTGCACTGAATTCGAAGGGCTATGACCTCTCGAGCCCCGAAGGCGTCGCCGCGCTGACGCGCAAGGCCCACATGGCAGCGATGGAAGCGTGCGGCGTCAATAAGCACCGCGATCTCGGCCTCAGCGTCGCGGCCAACCGATGCTTCAAGAGCAACGTCGTCGAGGTCACCCGGCAGATCGAGGCGCTACGCCAGATCCGCACGGCAGGCCGCACCGGCGAACAGGTTGCCGTCGCCGACACCAACGCGCTGCCGACGGCCAAGTAAGTCCTCACGGTTACCCCGACATGTATCATCGGGGGGAAGGAGCCTTGCCGAGCGACCCGGCAAGGCTCCTTCGATTCGTCATGCTCCCCGCGCTTTGCTAGCGCTGCCCCGTGAAGTCCGCGACATGCCCCTAGCCCCGCTCCCGACCGGCACGCCGACCCTGTCGGCGATTATCACTGCTGCGCGCGCGGGCAGTCTCGATCATGCGCGCGCGCTGTTCGCTGCCGGGGATTATGGAGCGCGGACCGGCGATCCCGGTGCGCTTGCCGTGAAAGGGCGGCTGCTCAAGGACGCCGCGCTCCGTCTGCCGCCAGACGCACAGGGTCCGGCTTTCGCCGAGGCCGCGCGTGCCTATGCCGCCGCCGACGCGATGGCACCCCAGCCCTATACGCGCATCAACATGGCGACACTGACCCTGCTCGCAGGGGACGGCGCGCGTGCGGCAATGATCGCACGCGACCTGCTCGGCTGGCTGGCGTCGGGCGATGCCATCGCCGAAACACCCTATTATCTGGCGGCGACGCGCGCCGAAGCACATTTGCTTTTTGGCGATGTCGATGCAGCCGAGGCTGCGCTCGACGAAGCCTATGTCGCCGATCCAGACGGATGGGCGGACCACGCATCGACGCTCGCCCAGCTTCGGCTGGTTTTGGCCGCGCGTGGTGAGTCCGCGATGTGGCTTGACCGGTTCCGCCCTCCCCGTTCGCTGCATTTTGCCGGACATCTGGGCGTTGCGCCCGACAGCGATCTCGGCGCGCGCGTTGACGCGCTGATCGCCGAGGCACGGATCGGGTTCGGCTATGGCGCGCTGGCGGCCGGGGCCGACATCGTGATCGCCGAAGCGCTGCTCGCCGCAGGGGCCGAATTGCATGTCGTCTTGCCCGTCCCCGCCGACACTTTCCGCGCACAGTCGGTCGCGCCGTACGCCCCCACGTGGACCCGGCGCTTCGATGCCTGCCTCGACGCTGCGACCAGCGTGCGCGAACTGACGCGCGTCAGCGGCGATTACGAGCCGCTGGCAACCGCACTCGCCGCCGATGTCGCCATGGGGTCGGCGGTGCTCAACGCGCGAATGCTCGACAGTGCGGCGGTACAATTGCTCGTTGTCGATGAGGGACCCGGCCCGTTCGGTTCGGGGCTGGGTACCGCGCGCGACGGTCTGCGCTGGGCGCGCAGCGGTCGTTCGCAGCACGTTGTCGTCCACCCGCGCGACGCGCCTGTCGTCGCCTCTGGCGCGCGCACGGCGCCCGAGGGACGACCCGACCGGCGTCTCGCCGCAATGCTCCACATTGCGTTCGCGGGGCTCGACACGCTCGACGACAGCGCCTTTGCCGCGACCGTCGATACGATGCTCACGCCGTTTCGCGAACGGATCGCGTCGGTCGATCCGCAGCCGGACATCGTCCTGCCGACAGGCAATGCGCGGATCGTCGGCTTTGCCGATCCGGCGGCGGCGTGGCGCTTCGCCTCGGCCTTGATGTCAGCGCATGACGGTCCGTTACCGCTGCGGATCGCGGGCCATTACGCCCTCGCCCACTGGCTCGACATGCCGCCCGCGCTCGTCGGCCCCGGCATTGTCGAACTCGAACGGATTGCCGCACGCGCGATGCCGGGGGTGGCAACCGTCAGCGAGACGTTTGCCTCTGCCCTGTCGGCGTGCGATGTGGCGGATGCGCGGGCGGAATGGGTCGGCGAGCTCGGCGACGGGGCGCGACTGTTCGCGCTGACGCCTCAGTAGATCAGTTCTTCGAGCCGGTGTGGTGCGACCACGGTCAGCGCAACCTCGTCGCGGCGGATGATGCCGCGCTTTTGCAAGGCGTTAATCGCCCGCGACACCGACTCGCGCGTGCTCTGGACCGACAGCGCGAGCGTCGCGAGTACCGGAGCAGGGCGGATCGTCATGTCCGGGCTCGACCGCGCCTGCCGCAACAATTCAGCGTGAATGCGCCCCGCTGCCGACAGAGTCGCGCCCTCGACCAGTCGGCGTGTCGTTGCTTCGAGCCGCGCTACGAGCAGGCGTGAGACCGCGAGCGCGATGCAGCTGTAACCGCTCATCAGAGTGAGAAAGACATGGCGTTCGAACGCGCCTGCGTCGACCGGGTCGACTGCCGTCACTTCGTGGCTTGCAGCAGCGGAATCAAACAGCGCACCCTCGCCGAACAGCGCGCCTGCTTTGAAGTCCTCGACCACGACCAGCCGTCCGTCGATTGCATATGCCAGCATCCGCGCGCGCCCTGCGATCACGATGTAGAGTTGTTGGGGCAATGCCTCGCTGCCGGCGATCATCGAACGGGCGGGATAATGGCGATAGGCAGCTTTCGTGGCGACAATACTGGCCACCGCAGCCTCGCAACCGAACGCAGCGGCGATGACGCCGGGCGCGTCGAGAGGCATGGTGCCAACCATTTCGCGAGTTGAGCACTGCAGTCCGGTTATGGTCAAGCTGGACCGGTCGTCTGCCGTCCGCCCGCGTTCGACAATGCCATTGTTCTTGCCGATCGAACCGAGATTTGAGCGGATGGCTTTTTGCTCCCATGAATGAGCTGTCCGTGAGCAAGCTGAACGTAAGACTGCTGTTAATCGGGAAGATGTGGCGGTTAGTGGGCAGCAATGTTGGCGCATGCCGCCGGCTTTAGGCGGCCCTTCGTGAGGCTGCACGGGCCGCCTCGAGCATCAGATTTCGGTGCATTCAGCGAATAGAAGAGTATCCTCGAGTTCGATACCAAGATACCTGACCGCATTTTCGATCTTGGTATGGCCGGGGAGTATCTGGATTGCCCGCGAATTGCCGGCCGCCTTGTAAATCATCGACGCTTCGTCCGGCGCAGCTAATGCGTACCATATTCGGATCGCCGGAGCCCGATGGCGGTGACCCATTCGTTCACGAGCCAGGCATATTGCCTGGTGCTGAGGTGGCCGGTGTGATCAACACGACTTGGGAAAGCATAGTCGTCCGTCAAGCCGCCCCGACGTTCAAGCCAAGCGAGCAGACTTGCCCGAACGTCGGCAGTGAGCTCGAACTGAACTGGAAGACTGGTCTTCTGTTGAATGACCCTCGAACGGGTTCTGGTCTCAGCGCCCGAAACGAGGTCGCCGATCATGATCTAGACCAAGTCGCAGCCGCGCAGCTCGCTGTCGATCGCTAGGTCGAAGAGCGCTCGGTCCCGCAGCCGACCACCATGATCGAGAAAGAAGCGCGCGCCCCAAATTTGCTTCGGGGTGAGAGGTCGCTTGGTGCCGACGTCCTTGCCGGCATCCCATGCCGGACGCGCCTGAACCGCCAAATCGTATCGTGAATATCCAATCTTCCTTCCCCGCGGCCGGAATTGGCCAGCACGGGAACGTGTTGTTGGACGTGGGTGAAGCGACATTTCATGCATGGCACCTGCCGCGCCAGATACTTCCGCTTTGCGGCCGTCACTGAAGTCCCAAAAGCCGACTGGCTGCATTTCCAGTCACGGTTCGCGGCGGTCGCTCGTGGAACGTCTGTCTATGACCCGAGCGATCAGCTCATTGCTGATGACGACTCGCGATTTCGTCGAAACCATTATCCTTGTCGAACATTGTTACGCTGCCGATTAGAACAGGTGGCCTGCATTTCCGTCTCCACGCCTTCCCATGAATTCCTGCCGCATGAGCGCCCGCTGATGCCCGGTTCGCCTGCGACGCCCGATCATCCGGTCCGGCGGCGTCTGGGCTATTTCGTGATCGGTGTGCTGCTGGCAATCACCGGCGGTTTCCTGAATGGCCTGTTGATGGCCAATCTGCCGCAAATCCAGGGTGCGCTCGGGCTGACACCGGTCGAGGGCGGCTGGCTCACCGCCGCCTATTCGATGACCAACATCTGCATGAGCCTGTTGCTTATCAAGTTCCGGCAAGAATTCGGCATCCAGCGCTTCACCCGTGTGACGCTCGCCGGCTTTCTGGCGCTGAACCTGACGCAGTTGTTCGTGCACAGCTATGGGTTCGAGCTCGTGCTGCGCGCGGCCAGCGGCGTCGTTGCCAGCGGCCTGTCGACGCTGGCGCTGTTCTACATCATGCAGGCCATGCCGGCGGCCAAGCGGCTCGGCGGTTTCGTGCTCGGCGTGGGCTTCGGCCAGATTGCCACGCCGCTCGCGCGTGTCGTGTCGCCCTTCCTGCTCGGCCAAGGGGACATCCAGAACCTGTTCGTCTTCGAGCTCGGTTTGACACTGGCCTGTCTCGGCAGCGTCGCACTGCTGCGTCTCCCTCCAAGCGAGCGGGTCGATGCCTTCGAACCGCTCGATTTCCTGACCTTCGCCCTGTTCGCACCAGGTATGGCGCTGCTTTGCGCCGTGCTCGTGCAGGGGCGCATCATCTGGTGGAGCACGCCTTGGCTCGGCTGGGCCCTGGCGGGCGCGACAATCCTGATTTCGGCGGCGTTACTGGTCGAGCGCAACCGCGCGAACCCGCTGTTAAATACGCGCTGGATCGGCAGCCGCGATGTCCTGCGCTTTGCGGCCGTCGCCGCAGCGATGAGAATCCTGCTTTCCGAACAGAATTTCGGGGCCCTGGGCCTGTTCACCGTCGTCGGCATGACCAACGACCAGCTGGTCAGCTTCTACGCGCTGCTCACGGTCGCGTCGCTTGCCGGGCTCGTGATCAGCGTGATCTTGCTGAACCCGCTCGACCTGCTCCGCCCCGTGATCTTCGCCACGGCACTCATCGCGATTGGCGCTTATATGGATGCGAGCGCGACCAATCTGACGCGACCGGAAAATCTGTACCTGAGCCAGGCACTGATCGCCTTTGCCGCGATCTACTTCGTCGGTCCCACGATGATGGTCGGGCTGTTGCGGGCCCTGGCCAAGGGGCCCAGCCATATCGTCAGTTTCTCAGCCGTTTTCTCGATCTCGCAGACGCTCGGCGGCATCGGGGGCGCGGCGCTCCTGGGAAGCTTCCAGATCGTGCGCGAGAAGTTCCATTCCAACGCGCTGTCGCAGGCGCTGGTCCTGACCGACCCGCTGGTCGCGACGCGCGTTCAGCAGCTTGGCGGCGCTTATGCCCGGGCAGTAGGCGATCCGGTCCAGCGCCAGACGCAAGGGATAAATCTGCTGACCCAGCAAGTCGCGCGCGAGGCCAACATCCTCGCGTTCAACGACGTCTTCATGCTGATCGCGGTCCTCGCGGTGATCGTCCTCGCGTGGCTGGCGGCGCGCTGGGCGATCTTGAAATACCGGGGGATCAATCCGCTCGCGGACGAATTGGCAGCGCTTCAAAAAATGATGGCACAAAGGCAGGCAGCATGACCGACGATGGACGTCCGGTGTCGCGCGACACCCCAGACGAGCGCGCAGATAATAGGCTCGACGAACCGATCGAGACTCCGGTCGAGCAGCCAACAGAACCGACGCCGATGCGTGGCGGCTGGGCTCCGCCTCGCGGCGGGCGAGGCGCGACGCTGGGCTTCATCGCGCTCGCAATCGCTGGGGTGTTGCTGATCCTCTACGCGTGGCGCCTCCCGCCGTTCGTCTCGGCGATCGAGTCCACCGAGAACGCTTATGTCCGCGGGCAGACAACGATCATCGCGCCACAGGTGAGCGGTTACGTGGCAGAAGTGCTGGTGCAGGATTTCGACACGGTCCGCGCAGGCCAGGTGATCGCGCGCATCGACGACCGCATCTACCGCCAGCGCGTCGAACAGGCGATTGCCGCGCGCGCCGGGCAACTGGCTACGCTGGCCAATGCCGAGCAAAGCCAGCGATCGAGTCAAGCGACGCTGGGCGGTCAGGCCGCCGCCGTCCTCAATGCCCGCGCACAACTGCTGCGCGCGCAGGCCGACATGCGCCGGGTCAACGAGCTGGTGCAGGAGGGATCGGTCTCGTTACGCGAACGCGACCAGACGCTTGCCGCGCTCCGTCAGGCGGAGGCCGGGGTGCTCCAGGCGCAGGCCCAGCGCAGCGTTGCCGCCGAACAGGTGCGCACCGTACAGGTCGGACGTGGCGGATTGCAGGCGGCGGTATCAGGTGGCGATGCGGCGGTCCGCCTCGCGCAGATCGACCTGTCCAATACCGTCATCCGTGCGCCGCAGGACGGCCGCTTAGGCGAAGTTGCGGTGCGGCTGGGACAGTTCGTGACCGCAGGCACGCAACTCACGACATTGGTGCCGCCGCGTGTCTGGGTGTCAGCCAATTTCAAAGAGGCACAAACGGCGCGCATTGCACCGGGGCAGCGCGCTACTGTGCGGGTCGACGCACTCGGTGGCGCGGAACTGCATGGCACGGTCGAGCGCCTGTCACCCGCCGCCGGCAGCGAGTTTTCGGTGATCCGGCCCGACAACGCCACTGGCAATTTCGTCAAGGTCGCGCAGCGCATTACAGTGCGGATCGCGCTCGATACGCGCGACCCGCTCTACCGTCGACTGAGTCCCGGCATGTCGGTCGAGGCGCGGGTCGACGCGGGGCCTCGCCGGTGACGATGCGGCTTATCGTGTCGGCGGCCTCGGTCGCGCTGCTCCTCGCCGGATGTGCGCCCGGGCAGATGGCACGGCCCGAGGCGGCCCGCGTCGTGCCCCCGCTGACATGGCGAACACCGCTGGCGGCAACTGTGCCGCTTCACGCCGAGTGGTGGCAGGATTTCGGCGATCCCGCGCTCGACCGACTGGTCACCGATGCCCTCGCGAACAATCCGGATATCGCGACGGCTGCCGCACGCGTACGCGAGGCGCGCGCCCAGGAATCGTTGGCACGCGTCCAGCTCTTCCCGACGCTCGATCTGGGTGTAGGCGCCACTTACGCGCGCAGCGTCAGCCCGTTCGGCACGCCGACGACGAGTGCAGGGGTCCAGCCGGTGTTTCAGGCCGCCTATGAAGTCGATCTGTTCGGACGGATCGACAACCAGATTGCCGCTGCGCGCCTGACGGGCGACGCGCTCGGTGCCGCGCGTGACGCCGCGGCGCTAAGCATCACGGCCGCCACGGTTTCGGGATATCTCACGCTCCTCGGCCTCGATGGCCGATTGCAGGTCGTGCGTGATACGATTGCGTCGCGAGCAGAGGCGCTGCGGATTGCCCGTTCACGTGCGCGCGTCGGCTATACGTCGCAGCTCGAATTGCGACAGGCCGAGGCCGAATATCAGGCAACCGCGCTGATCCTGCCGCAGGTGCAACTGGCGATCGCGCGGCAGGAGAATGCCTTGAGCGCCCTCGCCGGACGCAATCCCGGCCCGATTGCGCGCGTGTCGACGATCGACCGTGTCTCCATGCCGGGCGTACCATTGGGCCTGCCGTCGGACTTGTTGCGCCGTCGGCCCGATATCGCCCAGGCCGAGCGAACGCTGGCGGCGTCCGACGCAACCATCGCTGCCGCCCGCGCGCAGTATCTGCCGAGTTTGCGGCTCAACGGCACGGGCGGCGCCGTTCTTTCCAACGCGCTTGCCAACCCGCTGACCATCTGGTCGATCGGCGCCAGCATCCTCGCACCCATTTTCGAAGGCGGGCGTCTACGTGCGAATGTCGATGCGGCAACCGCACGGCGAGATCAGGCCGCCTTCGGCTATCAGAAGATTGCACTTCAGGCGTTCCGTGAGACGGAGGACGCACTTGCTGCTATCGACCGTCTGTCAGAACAGGAACGCGTCCTGACGGCACAACGACTGGCTATCGCCGATGCGTTACGTCATGCGACCAACCGCTACCGCGCGGGGTACAGCCCCTATCTGGAACAGCTCGATGCACAACGCGCACTGCTTCAGGTCGATCTTTCTCGTGTCCAGCTGCGGACCGACACGCTCAATGCACGCGTGGCTCTGTTTCAGGCGCTCGGCGGCGGCTGGCGAGAGTAGAGATGATTTTTGTGAACGGTCCAGAGGACGTGACAGCCTCGATCAATAGTCCATAGGCGGGCCACTGCCCATAATCCGTCGTGCCGCTGGTTACTCAGCCTAGCTTCGCAATTGCCGCTCTGCAGCTGTTGCCCCAGCTGTTGCCTGCCTATGACGATCTGGAACTTCCAAATTGCGGACGGCAGTCCAGCGTAGATGGGCTGCTTTTAAGACCTGCAATTGGGCGTCGGAACAATCGAAATTGGGCGCAAAGCAGACGCCGCCAAACCGAATGAGCGAATGTCAGCTATAGAGCCAACCATTCTTGGATCGCGACGTCCGCAGATTTGGCGGTTGCCGACGAGCCTGATATTTTAGGCTGTGTCGAGGCTTCGAACCCGACACTAATCATTTCCCTTGGAACGTCGGGTTAAGTTTCGAAATCAACGATCAGAAGAATTTGAACTCGGCCTGTGATCGGAACGGACACGTAACCACTTGGACTAATCACGAACTTTTGCGCATTTGCTTTGCGAAGTTACTCAGTTTTAACACGAAGCAAGTACTGCGCCCTTCGACGGCCGCACCGCTGCGGTCTAACGTAACAGGGGTAGTAAGCTTGAAAAAACAATTTGAACTCGTCGCACTACCGCTGCTGTGTGCTTCGGCGCCATGCTTTGCGCAGGCGCCCGATTACAGCGAGCCGCAGAGCAGCGCAGGCGCTCATGTTGCCATCGTCACCGGGTACGACGGCAGCAAATTTTCTGGGGGTGGCGCGTCGGACACGCTCGATGGTGTCAATTATGGCGTAAAGCTCGGCTATGATTTCAGCGTGACGCAATACGGACTGCTCGGGGTCGAAGTCGAAGCAACCAATTCGACGGCAAAGCTGGACTTCGGCGGCGGCGACACCGTGAAGATGGGTCGCGATCTCTACATCGGCGGGCGCTTGAAGTTTGACGTATCCGAAGCCGTCGCGCTCTATATGAAGGGCGGATACACCAACGCCGAAGTCAAAGCGACGTCCGCGGGCCTGTCGGCAAAAGCAACTGTCGACGGCTGGCGTCTCGGTGCCGGTGCTGAGTTCAAGCTCACAAGCGAATTGTTCGGCCTCGTCGAGTACCGCTACTCAAATTACGGCAGCTATGACGACGGACTGGGTACGCGCGTGAAGTTCGAACGCCATCAAGCCATCGCCGGTCTTGGCTACCGCTTCTGAGAATCGATGCCCGCTGCTCCCCGTAGCGGGCATCGTCCAGGTCGAATCACGCACGGCAGGTCAGCAGGACGTGTGACCCTGACCGCTAACCGATGAACGAGGAGAGAGCAGTGCGCGGCATGATAAAGCTTCCCATTCGGGTAATGCTCGGGCTCGCTGTAAGTGCAGCCAGCATTTCCGCCTGGGCGCAGACAACACTCGAACCTTTGCCGCCTCCACCGCCGGTTGAACCTTTGAATGTGGCGAGCGCACCGCCAGAACGATCTCCGGCAAACCTTCGCGGCACCCCGGAGCGGTCTGCTCCTTCGGCGGTGGAGCAAGTTCGGGTTGATCGGATAGCAAGCATTCCGGATCCCTTGCCAAAGACGCCAATGTTCCCAAGATCGCGACTGGCCGATCTCGGCGCGTCACCGACTGTGGCGCCCGTAAGGGCGGCCGAACCGGCTAGCGCCATGCGTTCAGCGGATCTCGCACCGCAGGCTAATCTCGCAAATCCGGTGCCAAGGCGACGGGTCCCCACTGCAATGGGAACGGGCGCCATTGAAGCCGTCGAACCGCCGAAAGTACTGTCGATTCCGGCGAGCGATCTGGTGGGCGCTGTCCGATTAGGCGCCGCTACAGGTGGTCCGAGCCTCCGCGAAGTCGTGCCGTCCGACATATCCAGTCTGGTTTTCACGTCTGCATCAGACTCCGAACCTGCCAACGGCTGGTTCACTCGAACATATCGCGCAGCCCTGAAACGCAATGGCCTGCTGTCCAAGAAGCCGGAAACCGCGCGTTACGAACTTACTGCCCAGGTTCGATCGATGGCAATCACGCCACTGGCCGCAGGGGTCCATAACCGAAGCGTCGTGACTTATCGCTTGCGCGACCTCGCCAGTGGGGCCGATGTTTGGCAGCGGACTCAGATTGCGAACCTCGACGTCCAGCGTGGCTTCCGATTTGGCGCGCTTGGCGGTGCAATGGGCGCGGCCCTTGGGGGCGCTCTCACCGGGCAGAACCCGGCAGTTGCCGCCCAGCTCATCACCAATCAGCGCGGACATCGACCATTTGACGTTCGCATCGATGTCTATGAAGGCATCATGCGGGGCTTCCAAGAAATGGCGCTGAATAGCATGGTTGAGCTAGCTGGTCCTGCGTCTCGCAACTGACGAGCGCTCGCTTTTCCGGATGCCAATTGCGTGGCCATGTCCCTGATAATAACAGACGTGAGACCCGACGGGCAATGGGCCGATCGTCAGCTGGTTCTGACCGCCTTGAACGGGCATCCGCCTTCGGCGAGCATCCAGGTCCCGCGAGGTCACCGGGTCTAGGTTACTGCCGCCGGGAAGCGGTCAGGCGGCACACGCGTGGCTTCGGCAAGAAATGCGTCGAGCCATGGATCGTGTGGCTGCGGAATATCCGAACGCCATTGAGCGAGGCCGCCCTTAAGCCCCACCGCCGGTGCCGGTTCATCTGGTTTATCAGGCGAACAGACGCGCCTCCGTCAATGTCCGCGCGTTTGTCGACGCCGCGAAGACGCGCTTTGCAGCACTAAATCTTGCCAAAGTGAGCAGTTGGTCTCGTAAATCGCCGCCCATGAACGAATGTCAGCAATCAGGATGAAGCTGTACCCCGTGCTGCGTCCGCAAAGTTGGCGAAAGCGGCGATCGAGCCAACGATTCGAGCCGCCGCAATCTGACAAGTTTGGTCTGCGGGCCTGTATCGCGATAGAGTGTTTGCGAAGCTGTGCGGGGGCCGATGCAGGACAAGGACAGTCGGGACACGATGCTGAGCGAACTCTACGACGAGTTGCGCGCCGCCGCGTCGCGCATGTTGCGCTACGACGCACCGCAGCTGACGCTCCAGCCGACCGAACTCGCGAACGAGGCGGCGCTGCGGATCGTCCGGCTCGAAAAAATGAGCTGGAACGACCGCCAGCACTTCTTTGCGACCGGCGCGCGGATCATGCGGCAGGCGATGATCGACGCCATCCGCAGCCGCAAGCGCGCGAAGCGACAAGCACCGACGATCTTCTTCGATGGCGACGCCGACCATGCCGGGGTCGATGTCGAATCGCTCGATGCGGCGCTGACCAAGCTCGAGGGCGTCTCGCCCGAACTCGCCAAAATCGTCGAGATGCGCTTTTTCGTGGGCCTCAAGCCCGACGAGATCGCGCTTGTGCTCGGCAGTTCGGAATCGACGGTGAAGCGGCGGTGGCAAACCGCGCGGCTGTGGCTGGCCGACGAACTTCAGGAGCCGCAATAACGGTCAACCGCTTGGTTTATCCTTGGAATGTCGATCCGCGCATCGCGTTCGGCCAAGGCACCCGACGTCCGGATCGAAGTCCAGAGGTTCTGCCCGCGCCGCGCCACCGCGCATGCCTCCGCGCGGCTCCCCGCCGCCGCGACGATCGCCGCATGATTGGCCATCGCCACGGCAAGATCGCGTCGGCGTGTGGGGTCCGAAGGTGCGGCGGCCAGTCGTCGTTCGCGCAGGGCAACACCCTCGCGCGACGTCGATGCGGCCTCGCCGGTTCTGCCAAGTGCCTGCAGCAGGATCGAGTCTTCTCCCAGCAGGATGAGCAAACGCATTTCGAGCGCGGCATCCGGCCCGAACGCGAGATAGCGCCGCAGATCGGCAATGCCCTTTGCGGCGATCGCATGGGCTTCGCTCTCGCGGCCCTTCATGTCGGCCAGCGTGCTTGAAATGTTGAAGGCCGCCCCGCCCTGCTTCTCCGTCCAGAGCGACGAAGGCGTTCGGGCGAGCGCGGCGTCGATAATTGCGGCAGAAGCGCGGTAGGCCGCCAGCGCGCCGGGAATATCGTCGGCGTAATAGCGGGCGTCCCCCAGCCGCTCCAGCAACCCGGATTCGAGCAGTTTTGCCTCGCGCGGCAGTGCGGTCTTGAGCGCCGACGCGCGCAGTCGTGCCAGCGCAGCATCGAGCACCGCGATGGCTTCTTTGGGCCGGTCCGACGTCGTGCGCGCAAACCCGCGGTTCTTCTCGACAGTCAGGCGGCCGAGCAACGCGCTCGCGCGTTCGGGCTGCGCCGCCAGCGATTTGTCGAAAGCTGCCGCGGCGACCTCGTTCCAGCGATCGTCGCGTCCATCCTTCGCCAGTGTCCAGCGCGCGCTGGCGACCCAGCCCAGTTCCTCGTTCACCTGGGCGTCGCCCGGTTGCTCACGGTGCAGCGTGTCGAGCAGGTCCTGCGCTGCGTTAAGTGCACGAGCGGCGTCTGCCGGTCGCCCCAAGCTTGCCGTGCCCGAAAGCCCGAGCAGGCTCGCCAGCCGCCGATAGCCCTGCGCGGTATCGAAGCGAAGGTCGGCGGGGGCATCGCGGACTGCTGCCAGACGTTCGAGATAGCGGCCCGACACTTCCGCCAGCCGCGCGCGGGCGACCACCGTGCCCGGCGCATCGCTCAGGTCGTCACTGAGTTCGGTCAGCATGAAGTGCGCGAGCTTTCGCACTTCGAAGAATCGCGCATCGGCCTCCGCCCGCGCCCGTTCCGCGCGGACATATTGCACCGTGCTGACCACTGTCGTCGCCACCAGAGCCAGCCCGACCAGCGCGGTCAGTGCCAGCCCGCGCCGGTGCCGCCGTACGAACCGGCTCGCGACATAACGCCAGCCCGCATCGTCGCGCGCCGCAACCGGCACGAACGCACGGTGCCGCCGGATGTCGGACAGCAGCGCCGCGACATCGGGATAGCGGTCGCCGGGCTGCTCGCGCAGCGCGCGGCCGGCAATCGCCGCCAGATCACCGTCGAGCTGCCCGACCGGCAGGCGCGTCCCCGGCACATGGACGGTGTCCGGCCCCGGCACCGCCACGCCGAGCATTGCCAGCATCAGCACGCCCAGGCTGAACACGTCGCTGGCAATCGTCGGCGCGACCCCGACACCGCGTTCGGGCGCGGCATAGCCCTTGGTCAGCGGATAGGGGTCGCCGCTTTCGTCCGGATCGAGCCCGACGATCAGCCGCGCAATCCCGAAATCGAGCAGATGCACCCGCCCATCGGCGGTCATCAGCACGTTCGACGGCTTGATATCGGCGTGGATCACCAGATTGCGGTGGGCATAGGCGACCGCATCGCACACCGTCTCCACCGCGTCGAGCCGCGCGGCGCGATCCGCCCCGCGCGCGTCGAGCGCCTCGGTCACGGCCACCCCATCGACAAAATCCATCGCCAGCCACGGCCGCCCGTCGGCGTCGCCGCCGTCGAGGATGCGGACGATGCCGGGATGCGACAAGCGCGCGAGGATGCGGCGTTCCTCGGCAAAGCGTGCCTGGGCGCGCGGGCTGGCGAGGTCGCCGCGGATCAGCTTGATCGCGACCGTTTGCGCGAACACGCCGTCGTCGCGCTCGGCCTTCACCACCGCACCCATCCCGCCGCGCGCGATTTCGCCGGTGACACGATAAGGGCCGATGCGCTCGGGGATGCTGTCGACGATGCTCAGCGGGCGGATGAAGCTTTCGGTGGGCAGCAGGCGGAAATCGCCGCCCTCGCGCGAGAGCAGCTCCTCAACGCGCGTGCGCAGCCCCGCATCACCGCCGCATTCGGCCACGATGAGGGCGGCGCGCGCCTGAGGATCGTCAAGGCCGAGTGCGGCCTCGACAATCCTCAGCGCGTCTGCATCGGTGGACATCGGATCAGCCTAACGCGCCGCCCTCAGAACGCCACCCGCACGCTCGCGGTCGCGGTGTGCGAGGTGTAGCCGCCACCCAGCCGCCCGTCATAGCCGAAGCCGAGCGAGGCCCGCTTGCCGACCGGCACGCCGACCCGCGCGCCGAGCAGGACGCCGTTCGGTTCGCCTGGCGCACTCATCGTCAACGATCGCGTGGGGGCCAGCGCGAACGCGACCGGCACGTTGCGCGCCGATCCTTCGAGCACCGCGAGGTAGCGCGCGCGGGCCGACAGGCTGAACGAGCCGAAATCGCGCCCGACCGACAGCCCCGCCGTCGCGCGCACTTGTCGCGTGGAGGTGCCGCCGACGACGAGCCCGAGCGTATCGGTTTCGGTAAAGGCGCTGGTCGACAGCCGTACCCAGTCGATTCCGGCTTCGGGCCGCAAGGTCCACCCGCCGCTCTCAATCGCATAGCCCAAGTCGAGTGCCACGCCGGTCACGCGGACGTCGTAGCGCGCCGACGAACTGCCGATGATCGTGCGGCGGGTGTTGGCATTGCCGAAGCCTTGTACGAGCGCCAGCGAGGCGGCGAACGGACCGCTGTCGAAGCGCAGCGCCGCGCCGATTTCCGTCAGTTCGACCCGGCCCGTCTCGAGCGCACCCGCGACATCCATATCGATCCGCCCCCGGTCGATGCCGAGCGCCAAGGTCAGCCCCGGCGCGACGCCGATGCCGACCCCGCCCGCGATGCCCAGCGCCGCGCGCCGCGCGCCCTGGTTCACGCGAAAGCCATAGACATCGGCCCAGCCCGCGCTCCCCGCCTCGACGCGCCCCAGCCGCCCGAGCAGCCGCCCGCCGAGGTCGAACAGCCCCGACTGCACCTCGGCATGAACACTGCCGACCGCGACGACCTGTCCGTTGAGCTCATAGGTTTCGCGCAGCGTTTCGGTGACGGTATCGGTGCGGGTTTCGTTGATGGTGTAGGTCGTGGTGGTGATCGTGTTGAAGTTATTCTCGCTTTCGCCAACGACATAGGATGTCCCGCCGGTCGTGCAGGTCGGTCGCGTTGACGAGGGCAGCGACGAGACGTTGCAAGTCGACAAGGCTCCAACTTGGACCGTGGCGGGCCCAATCGTGATCACGGTGTTCAGCGTCTGAACGCCGGGACCGGCAAGCGAATAGGTCGAGGTGCCGGTGACAGCTGTGCTTGTCGTGGTCGATGCCGTGCGGGTCGGACTCCCGATGATAACCCCCGGACCACCCGCAGTCGTTATCGCCGCTCGCGCCGCCGTAACTCCATTCTGGACAGCGGTGCTGGCAAAAGCAGCGGCGAATGTCTGATCGTACAGCGGCGCCCCGCCAAGCAGACGGCCGACGATTTGCGTCGAAAAGGCTGTTGACCGGTTGGTCGCCACGGTCGCCGCGTTGAATACGAGGCTTTGACGCGTCGCATCGGTGAAGCTGTCTGTCGGACTTGAATTGATATCGAGATAGACATTGTTTGCGTCGTAGCGCAACGCTGCCGTTGCGTTTGGATTGGTTGAAAGCGGGCTAAACGTGCCCGTCCGTCCGCCATTCGCCGTCAGCAGCGTGTAACTCCCCGACGTAAACACGCCGCCGACCGCGAACGCGGACACACTCCCCGCCAGCGTCGCCGTGCCGGTGACCAGCACCCGGTCGGTCGCCGCCTGCGTCGCGCCGACATCGACGCGGAACGTGGAACCCGCGTTGAACACGAGGTTGCCGTTGATGGTGAGCGTGCCGGTCGGGGTGTAGATGCCCGGCGACAAGGTGCCGTTCACGACGGTGTTGCCGACCGTGCCGTTACCTGCCAGCGTTGCGCCGCTGGCGACGGTGGTCAGCGAAGAACTGGCGGTCGATCCCGCGACCCAGAGCGTTCCGGCGCGGACGGTCGTGGTGCCGGTGTAGCTATTGGTGCCGTCCAGAACCAGGCTTCCCGTCCCGTCGACGATCAAATTGCCCGCGCCCCGGATATTGCCTGAATAGATACTCACGAAATTCCCGGGTTCGAGGTTTGTCAGCGTATTGCTGCCCAGCGTGACGAAGCCGCTCCCGCCAAGCTGCTGGACCGTCTGGTTGCCGCCGCTGGAGATATCGAGCTCGGAGGCGGCGTTGAGCAAGCCGACGCTGCTGCTGCTGGCGATCGAGCCGCCAGCTCCGATGTTGAGCCTGCCGATCACCCCGGTCGAACCCGTGTAGCTTTGCGCGCTGGTGATCGTCACAGCGCCGGTGCCCTGCACAAAAACCTCCCCCGACCCGCTGACCTGTCGGGAGAACGTCACTGCTGTTGCTTCGTCGAAGGTCAGCCGCCCGCTATTGACGACGCCCGACGTGCCATTGATCGACCCGTTCTGGCCCCCCGTCGAATTGCCGAGAATAAGTTGTGCCCCGGTCGCGATCGTGGTCAGGCCAGTATAGGTGTTGGCTCCGGTCAGTCTGAGGCCGCTGCCGAAATTGCCACCCTGTTTGGTCAGCGAGCCGGTCCCCGAAATGACGCCGCCATAGGTGGTCTGGTCGGCGCGATTGAAGATCAGGCTGCCGCGATTGACGATGTTGCCGCTGATCGTGCCGGCGAAATTGCCATCGCCGATGCGGAGCGTGCCGTCGAAATCGGCGGCGGTATTGGCGGATGTAATCGTGCCCAGGTTGAGGATATCGACCACGCCGGTCGCCCCGGCGGTGCGGCTCACCACGATCCCCGCCGTGTCGCCGCTGACGCTGCTCCCGCTTCGGATCGTCACGCTGGCGTTGCCGTTGCCCATGGACAGCAGCATGCCCGTCCCCGTCGCGTTGATCGTGCCCGACAGGTCGGCAATCAGCGCCCCGTTGTTGAGGGGATTGAACCATACGCCATTCCGGAGGGCGCCGGTGGTGCCAGTCTGGTTGATGGTCGTGCCTGCGGCGGTGGTGAAGCGAGCGACCCCGGTATCGGGGCGAAGTAAGACGCCGATATTCGCCACGGTGACCGATCCGCCGCTGGTCAGTGTGACATTGGTTCCGCCTCCACGCCCCGATGCGGCAATGCCCGTTCCGGCAGAATAGGTGTTGGTGATCAGCGCGTTGGTGGTCAGGTTGAGAGTCGACGCCGACGACAGTGCGACATCGTTTCCGTTGAAGATCGAGGCGGCGATTCCTCCCGTTACAACAGTCTGGCCGGTCATTGTCAGGTTGACGTCAGCCCCGCCGTCGAGCGCGAGCGCGACTGCACCCGTATTTACGCCGGTTGCGGTGATCGTGCCGCCCGCGAACCACGCATCGATCCCGCGATTCAACGAATAGAGGTCGATCCCGGCAATCCCGCTGAACGTGCCGGAAATGGGGGCGGCCTGGGTCCCCACCATGATTCTGGAAGTCCCTGCGGCGTTCAATACCAACGCGGTGGCCAGTGCAGCCGTAGAGTTGGTCGTGACGGTGCCGTTGCCGAGATAGGTGATCAGTCCGCCGCTGCTTGTCACCGACAGACCATCCCTCGGCAAAGCTTCGTTGGCATTGGCCGCCGTGTGGCCGATCGTGCCGTTGTTGGTGATCGTGACGGGACCGGTGTTGTTGGTCACTAGCGGACCCGACAGTGGACCGACAACGTCGAGGCCAAAGCCGCTGATCGTGGTTCCGCTGGCAATGTTGACGTTGATCGGCGCGGTGAACTGGTGGCGATTGGCAGTCGTTCCTGCGTTGGTGCCGCTGGTGTTGGTAGCGACGGTCGTTGTCGTATTGCCGCAGGTTATCGTGACCGTGCCGTCGACCGCCGTCGTCGTCACGCAATCGGCCCATGCCGACGCCGGCACCAGCAACGCCGCCACCGCCACGCTCAAACAAAGCGCTGAAATTCGTGTCATCGCCATTCCCCTTTGCCCATCGGTCCGAACGACCGCGTTCAAAAGGCAGAGGCGACATCGGGCCGGATTCCGGTTCACGAGCATGAAAAATAATTCTCGGCCGGACGGAATTCGGGGGCAACGGCAGCCGGCCTATGGTCGTCAAAAGACCGTCATTCGGCTTCACGACGGTTGCCTGCTTTGCCCTTTTGCAGGTTGTCATGCTTCGCAATTTCTGGAGCTAACCCAGGCGATCACCACGTATTCAAAATGTCGAAGCTGTGCAGAAATGACGAAACGCACCTCGCCTGTAATTTGTCCGGGCCGGGCCATTCATTTTGCTTGAACGAAAGGCGGGAATTAGCCCCGCCAAGCCAATTCTGTAGGTCCGAAATGTCGGCGGATCCGGCTGAATCGAATGAAAGTGACTCCAACGTTCCCTTGTTTTAGGTCCAAATTGTTTCCTGATTCCAGTTTGGCAGAAACCCACCTTGGGCGGGAGTGGCGAACGGCATGATCGGGAAAGCTTGCCAGTGCGCCTTCATGCGGCTTGGCCAAGAGGTCCCGGGGTTGATGCGCCTTACGAAATAGCTCGCCACCGCCGCGGCGCCATAGACGCGCGTGCGACGCTCCAGGTTGCTACCGATGTGCACCAGCTGTCGTGCCTCAAACGGCTTGGGTACTAAGGGCTGATTGATGATCCCGGCATTCCATAGACGGGCGTGGTGCGCACTAATGTTTCGTACGAACGCAAGCGTCTTGATCCAGCTCACCAGCGTGTTGGGAAGGAGGCCGTAGCGTTTAGCAATTGCAGCACGATCATTGGGGTGCGCCATCTCGAGCAGCCAGGACAGCGTGCCAAAGTCCCATGCCTCCACGGCCATCCAGATTGGCACGGGCGAGCTGTAGCTAGCAAAGAATTCTGTAACCCAATCTTCCTTGGACCGAGTAATGGCATCATCTGCCTTGATTAGCCAATTCTGATGGCGCGTGCCTCCTCTTGGCATCGTCTGATTCGCACGATGCGTATCGAGGAAAGCGGTAGAGCGGTGCGCGCAAGGGTCTCGCTTGCCGAGCGCATGCGCGAGATCGACGCGTAGCGCGACCTCAATTCTCTCAATGCCGTCGAGGAAGATTAAACGGAGCTGTTTGTCAAACAGGTAGAGATCTACGGCGTGGCGAAACTCCGCACCGGGTAGAAAATTATCGCTGCGGATGGTGCGTGTTGTGTCATTGGGATCGGGGACGAGCTGTTGGAACGGTTGCCAGTAAGGCGTAAGCCGCCCGTATCCGATCCGTTGAAGGTGAACGATCGCTTTGGCTTGATCGGTTACGACAAGCCCGCGCTGCATGAGAAGCCCAAGTTGGGCGGCAAAAGTAAGGTGGGGTTTGGTATAAGGCGGAAGCATCCAGCCTCATATGAAGAAGGCCGCCCCTTGATGCCAGCGGCAACAGCGGGGGCGGCCATGTTGAAACCGATATACGCACGAGAGGGTTAGGATTCAACTAAAAGTTGACAGCCGTTCGACAGCCACTGGAAGCTAGGGTGCCTGAATGACACGCCTCGGCACCAACGTCGAGGCGAACCCAAGCGCGCCTCAGATCGCTCGCGAAGGCAGGATTAATGTATGACGGCTATCGAATCGGCTTTCTTGATCACCGAACGGCAGCAATGTTGGCGGTTACGGACATACTGCTTCGGCCAAAGCGGACGGTCAGCTGCCGCCAACATTGCGGTTGATAGTCCGCCGCCTAGCCAATCCCAAAAACGGCCGTCCGTTCATCGGAGATTTCGCCGAGAAGAAAATGATCGGCATGGGGCCGCGTGCAGTGGGTTCGCTGTCAGGATCGCCATCTGCCAAAGCAGACATCGTCAGATTAGGTGTCCGATCGATGGCGATCCGACGGCATGAAGAACAGCGGCTCTCGCTAGTATGGCTGCGAAAGCCACCGCTGCGCGGTGTGGGTGTTGCTTGCGCACCCTCACCAAGCGAAGGTAACCCCCATGCGACCGCCGGTGCTGTCCTTGACCGTCGATCCCGCGATACCCGCGTTGAAATAGACATGGTCGCCCGCCTTCACGACGGCCGAAGTCGAAAAGCCCTGTTCGCCACGATAGGTCGCGAGGTTGAACGACACCGCCACGCGCGCGTCGGCCGGGATGATCGTCCCGCCCAACGCCATGGCCGCCGCAATTCCGCCATTGGCGTTGCGATTGTTGACATCGATCCGGGCGGAGAGGCTTGCCTGCCCGGCTTCGAGCGCACTTAAACGACCGACTTGGGCAGCGTCCATCGCCTGTAACGCGGTGATCTGCGTCGCCTGATTACCGACGCTGGTTTGCAACGACGCTATCGCCGGGCGGATGGTGGTGTCGCGACCGAGCGTTCCCGACGCATCGACCGTTGACAAATCGGTCGGCCCGACCTGCGCCGCTGTCGAGGCGGCGATGTCGCCGACCGTCACCGAAGATCCTGCGCCGCCGAGCGCTACCTGGGCGTTACGCGTGGTGGTCGCCCCGGCACCGACCGCAGTGGCATTGGCATGGGTTGCGCTGGTGGCGCTGCCGATCGCGATGGCGTTCGCGCCGCTCGCCGTCGGTCGGGTACCGGTGCCGTTGACCGCAACATAGTCGGTACGGGCAAGCGCGGTGTTCGCGGTCGTCTGGGCCGTCGCGGCGTTGGTCAGGGCCGTGTTCGCGACGCCCTGCGCGGTGGCGGCGTTGGCAAGGGCGGTATTGGCCGCTCCTTGCGCCGCCGTCACCGCCTGGTTGGTTGCGAACAACTGGCCGCCATTGACGGCATCGGTCGATCCGCTGGCGACATTGCCCGATGCCACATTGACCACGCGCCGTTCGCTGCCCGACGCCCCCACCGACACGGTGTTCGCCTGGCCCGCGACCGAGCCGGTGCCCAACGCGACTGAATTGGCTCCCGTCGCCTGGGCATTGCCGCCCAGCGCCACCGCCCCTGCCGTCCCCGCATTGGCACCGTTACCGAGCGCAACGGCCCCTGCACCATTGGCGGTGTTGGCATTGCCAATAGCCACCGCGCCGTCACCGGTTGCGTTGTTGTCGGCCCCCAGTGCCACAGCGCCGGTGCCGGTCGCATTGTTCGGATCGCCGAGGGCGACCGCTCCGTTCCCATTGGCATTCTGGCGAAAGCCGAGCGCGACGGCACCGACACCGGTCGCCGTCGACGTACCGCTCTGTACGCTTGAGCCGCCGGACGTGATGCTGATCGCGGCAATGGCAGCGTTCATCTGGCTCAGCGTGACCGCATCCTGTGCGCCGATGGCATTGGCCAGGTTGACGATGCGGCGCTCGCTGCCGACGGCGCCGACCGAGACGGTGTTCGCCTGATTGGCGACCGAATTCACGCCGATGGCAACGCTGCCGAGGCCGCTCGCCGAAGTGCTTGCACCCAGCGCCACGCTGCCAACGCCCCCCGCATTCGCGCCGTACCCAAGTGCAACTGCATTGGTGCCATTGGCAAAGGCAATGGACAGGCCAGCGGCATTGTTGATGCGGAACCCGCCGAGCGCGACGTTGAGCTGACCCACGGTCGCAGCGTCGGATGCCGAGGTTCCGCTGGCGAGATTGGTGATACGGCGCTGCTGGCTGGCAGAGCCGACCGAGACCGTGAAGTCCTGATCGGCAACCGCGTTCGCGCCGAGCGCGACGCTGCCGAGGCCGCTGGCCCGCGCGTTCGCGCCGCTTGCGACCGTCCCGGTGCCGGTGGCAATCGCGCCATAGCCACCGGCGACGGCGTTCGTGCCGGTTGCAGATGCCTTGGCCAATCCCGCCATATTGTCGGCGACGAAGCCGCCGAGCGCTGTATCGAGCTGACCGACTGTCGCTGCATCGGTCGCGGCGATACCCGCTGCGACGTTGACGACGCGCCGCTGTAGCGATGCAGTTCCCAGCGAAACCGTGAAATCCTGTGTCGCTACCGCGCCAGCCCCGAGCGCGACACTGCCAGTCCCGCTCGCAGTTGCCAGCGTGCCGCTGGCAACGCTGCCGCTGCCCCCCGCTTGGGCGCCATAGCCCGACGCGACGCTGTTGCTGCCGCTGGAGACGGCGCTAGCAAAACTTCCGCCATTGTTCGCTGAAAAGGCCGGGCTGCCGCCGCCCGCGGGAATTGCGGCGATGGCGCTGTTAAGCTGACCGACTGTGGCCGCATCCGTGTTCGCCGAACCTGCCGCAACGTTGACTAAACGGCGCTGCTGCGCCGAAGTGCCGAACGATACCGTATAGTCCTGTGTGGCAAGCGAATCGGAACCGAAAGCCGCACTGCCGACACCAGTGGAACGGGCACCCGATCCGAGCGCGACGGCATTGTTCTGACTGGCGACGGCCAGGATGCCAACCGCGACACTGCCTGTGCTGGTCGCGCTGGCGGATGCGCCGCTCGCGACGCTTCCGCTTCCTGCAGCATTTGCGCCGGTGCCGGTCGCGACACTCGCATTGCTTCCCGCCGATGCGGCATAGCCGATGGCAAGGCTGTCCGGCCCCGATGCCGCTGCGTTTGCAAAACCATGCGTATTATTCGCGGCGAGGGCCGGAATTCCCCCGGCAGGAAGGGCGGCGAGGGCGCTATTGAGCTGACCGACATTGACCGCATCGGTGTTCGCCGTCCCGGCGGCGATATTGACGATCCGGCGCTGTTGCGTGCTCGACCCGACCGAGACGGTGTTGGCCTGATCGGCAACCGAATTGGCCCCGAGCGCGACGCTCTGTAGTCCCGAAGCGGCAGCGGAGGCACCCAAAGCTGTGCTGAACCGGCCGGTTGCGCTGCTCAGCGCGCCATTAGCCGTCGATGAAAAGTCGCTCGCAGAGCTGCTGGTCCCGGTGGCAGTCGCATAGTCGCCGCTTGCGGTGCTCAAGCCGCCCGTCGCAGTTCCCGAAGTGCCCGATGCGGTTGCGCGAAAACCGGTTGCCACGCTTGCCGACCCGCTTGCTTGCGCGCCGTAGCCGGACGCGACGCTTGAGGCACCGCTCGCCGCCGCCGCCGGCGTGGTGCCGACGCGGTTTGCGGCAAAGCCCGGATTGTCACCGCTCCCCGCACTCGCTGCGATCAGCGTGTTGACCTGGCCCAGGTTGACCGCGTCGGCGGTGTCAATCGCGGCTGCGACGTTGACGATGCGACGCTGCTGAGTAGTCGATCCCACTGACACCGTGTCGGCTTGATCCGCCACGCTCTGGTTGCCGATGGCCACGCTGCTCGCCGCCGTGGCAGAAGACAGGATGCCGATGGCGACGGCGTTGGCCCCCGATGCTACCGTGCTGTCGCCGAGCGCCACTGCGAAGTCGCCGCCCGCGCGCGCAAATGGGCCGAGCGCCGTGCTGCGGAAGCCATCCGACGCTGCCGCGACACCTACTGCCGAAGCGAGCGAGCCCGACGACGTACTGTTTCGGCCGATCGCGATGCTGCTGAACTGACTGGCAGTCGCCCCGAGTCCCAAGGCAACAGAATTGTCGCCCTGCGCCTGGGCGTCGCTGCCGAACGCAAGGGCGTTTGCCCCGCTTGCTATTGGGACTGTGTGAATGCCGGTGATGATCCCCGCCATCAGATAGGTCGGAATGGCGGCAATGGCGCTGCTCATCTGGCCGAGGTTGACGGCATCGGTCGCACTGGTGCCCGCAGCGATGCTGGTCAGCCGCCGGGTGAGCCCGTTTGCGGCGTCGCCGAACGACACCGTATTGGCGCTCGACGCGACCGAATTGGCACCAATGGCAACCGAACGATAGGCACTCGCCACGGCGTTGTTTCCAAGGGCGACACCGAATGCTTGCGCGTTGCTCTGCGAACCGATGGCGGTGCTGCCGCCATTGGCCCGCGAACGATAGCCGATCGCCGTCGCATCGTCGTCGTCTGCGCTTGCCGAATTGCCGACCGCGACGGTCTGGTTGGCATTGGCAAGTGCATCTGCACCGATGGCGATGGCATCGATCCCCGCCGAATTGGCGTTGTTACCGACGGCGGTGCCGCGAAGATTCGACGCGCGCGCGCCCGAGCCGAGCGCGGTCGTGTCCTCCTCGCTCGCCTGGGCACCATTACCGACCGCCGTCGCGTCGCTGACGCCCGAGGGGCTGCCCGCGATACTGTTGGTGCCGCACGCGAGCAGGCGCGGTGCCGTCAGCTGCAGGCATGGTGCGGTCGCGTCGCTGCTGCCGATTACCGCCTGTGCCCGCGCCGCTTGCGGTGCCGTCAACGCTAGTGCGAGCGCGAGCGTGCTGACACCCAGAAAACGGGTATTGGAAAGAGGTGAAGCTGTGCTGTGCATGAGAACCTCGTTGCCGTTGCGTGAACTGTGGCGGGGAATGTAGACACAGCAGCGGGGCAGCCTCGTCACCCGAACAGGTGACAACCGGCAGTCATCGAGTCCGCTAAGTCGGTGTCCGGATTGCGTAGGTTCGATCATCGCGGATGTATTGCAGGGGGGGCACTATCTCGAGCATCGCCATCATCGAGGACGATCCGGCGATGGTCTCGTGGCTCAGCGCGGCAATCGAAGGTGCCGAGGATCTCTGCATCAGCGCGGTTGCCACGACCGCGCGCGACGGCGCTGCCTTGATCGACAAGGGCGGCTATGATGTCCTACTTTGCGACCTGGGCCTGCCCGATGGCAGCGGAATCGACCTGATCCGCCAGAGCGTGCGCCAGCATCCCGACGCCGATGTCATGGTCGTCACCCTGTTCGACGACCAGCGGAACGTCGTAAACGCGATCCGCGCAGGCGCGCGCGGCTATCTGTTAAAAGGGATGGAAGCCGATGCCTGTACGGGCTCGATCCGTGAAATGCTGCGCGGCGGATCGCCGATCAACCCCCGCATCGCCCGCATGCTGCTTCAGCAGATCAGGCCAGATGCCATAGACGGCGACGCCCAGTTGACCGAACGCGAACGTGACGTCCTGAACGTGCTCGCGCGCGGCTTCTCGAAAGCAGAGTGCGCGGGTTTGCTGGGCATTTCGGTCAATACGGTCGGCACTTATGTGAAACGGATTTACAGCAAGCTCGAGGTCAATTCGCGCACCGCGGCGATTTATGAGGCGTCTGCCCAGGGAATGATCGATTGAAGGTTCATCCATTTGCGCGCGCAGCAGCTGCTTTGCCGGTGGTGCTGTCGCCGCGGCTGGCGTTCGTCGTCATCGCCATCGTTCTGCTGCTGGTGGACTGGTTCAGCTTTCACAACTGGGCTGCCGGACGGCTCGGTGCCACATCCGCTGACGCCGCAGACCTGACCTTCCTGCTATTGCTGACCTGCTGGATCGTCGGTCTGGCGCTGCATCGGCGGCGGCTCTCGCACGGCATCGACCGCGACGATTCCTGGCAGGGTTTCATCGTCGCCATGCTCTGGAGCACGGGCCTAGCCAGTGTGACGCTTGACTGGCTCGAAAACCCGGCGGCGGGCGATGATCGCCGATTTCTCGCCGTAACTTTTGCGGTTGTTTATATCGCCATAGCTTCGACGGCGACGATCACGGCGCCCGGCAAACAACCGCGTACTTTGCTGGCGACACTCGCCCCAGTCGTCGAACTGCCGCCCCTGCTGGCGCTGCACCTGATCGAAGGATGGTATCTGGGTGGTACGCTTCTGGTCATTCTGGCGATCTTTGCCGCACTGATGATGGCGTTTCGCGAGGCGATTACCCGGTCGATCAATCAGGCCCATGCGGCATTGGTCGCAACCCAGACCGATCTTGCGGCGGCCGAAACCGAACGGCGCAAACTTGAAGTGAGCAGCGCCATCGATACCGAACGCGAGCGCCTGATGCGCGAAGTCCACGACGGGATCGGCTCGAGCTTGGTCACGGCACTCGCCATCGCGCAGCGCGAAAGACATCCGGCTGAAACCACCGAAGTCCTGCGGCGCGCGCTGTCCGAACTCAAACTCACCGTGGACTCCCTCGATCCCCTTAACGGCGACCTGCTCGCCTTGCTGGGCGGACTCCGACATCGTTTCGACGACGATCTGCAGCGATGCGGGCTTGCCGTCGTCTGGGACGTGCGCGATTGCCCGCCCATTGCCTGGCTCGATCCGGTTCATGCGCTGCACCTGCTGCGCCTTGTCAACGAAGCGGTCAGCAACGTTATCGGACATGCGGGGGCCAGCGACATACGTTTCGAGTGCCGACCGGAACGCCGGCACGATGCCGAAGGCGTCCTGCTCGTCATAAGCGACAACGGGCGCGGCTTTGCGACCGACAAGCTGTCGAAAAACGGCACCGGACTGACGGCAATGCGGGCGCGCGCCGCCATATTGCGCGCCGAGATCGACATCGCCGCAGTCGTCGCCAAGGGAACCCGCATCGATTTGTGGCTTCCTCATAAACGCGATGAGGCGCGCAATTTCTAGTTGCTACCCATATTCGACCCAAATGCTGCGTCGAAGATCATGCTCGGTTAGCCGACGCGGGAATGGTCAAGTCACGCGGCCGTATTCCCCAAACATTGCAGACATTGCGTCAGAGCTTCGTAATCGTCGCTAGCTGACATTCGTTCAGATGCTGTGCTTCGACACCAATCATCTAGAAGCGGATCGTCGCACTCGCGCCGTATGTCCGCGGCTCGCTTGCCTGAATGCGGACGGCAGTACTGCCGTTGAAGACCGTGTTGTTCAGGCCGAGCGCGGCACCGAGCGGCTGATAGACGGCAAGCGGCGAGTAGCTGGTACCGGTCAGGTTGCGGCCGAACATACTGACCGACCAGCGGTCGTCGCGGCCCGACAGCGTGAGCCGCGCGCCGAGCAACGCATAGCCGTCGGCGAGAGTCTGGACGTTGCCGTCGTTCTGCGTGCCGACGAATTGATCCGACACCAGCGACAGATTGGCGTTGGCGGCGAACCGCATCCCGCTCGAACCCAGTTCTGAAGACCAGTCGAGCGCGAAATTGCCGGTCCATTCGGGCGAGAAGCTGTTGGGCTTGCCGGTCAGATCCTGCGTGCCGGTGAGGCCCGGCAGGTTCGACGCCGTCGTGAACGAGGTAAATTTCGAGTCGAGATAGGCAATCGATACGGTCAGCGACAGGTTGCGCGTCGGGCTGAGCGTCGTGTCGAATTCGAATCCCTGCTGGCGTAGACCGCCGGCATTGCGGACGATGAAGCTCACACCGTCGAACGCGCGGTCCTGAAAACCGTCGATATCTATGCGGTAGAAAGTGAGGTTCGCGCGCAGCGTCCGGTCGAGCCAGCTCGACTTGATGCCCAGTTCGTAGTTCTTGACCGTTTCCGGCGCAAAGACGCGCTTGGTCGAGACGAGGTTGCCGTTCGCATCGAAGGTCGAGAGCGACGGCGTGCCGCCGCCCGAGTTGTAACCGCCCGATTTATAACCGGTCGACAGGTTGGCGAAGATCAGGACATCGCGGCTGGGCTTGTAGTTCAGGCTGACGCGATAGGTGAACTTGCTTTCGTTCAGGCCCGGATAGGTCAGTACCTCGGGCGCGCGCAAGGTTTGCGTGAACGCGCTCGATGCCTGGTTATAGGTGCCGCGCTTGCGGTCGTTGGTATAGCGGCCGCCCAAGGTCAGCGTCAGTTGATCGCCGAGGTGGATATTGCCCTGTGCATAGGCAGCGATACTGCTGACGTTTTGGAACACCTGCTGGTTGGTCGCGGCGACACCATTGGCGGTCGCGTAATAGGCGGCGCAGGCCGTGCGTGCTGCGCCTGCCGGCACGAGGACGCCGCAATAGTTCGTGCCCATGTTGAGCAGTTCGTCGAGGCGGAAATCTTCATTGAAATAATACACGCCCGCGACCATGTCGAACGCGCCGCCGAACCATTCCCTCTCGGGCGAGATGAATTGCAACTCGTGGTTGTGGCTTTTCGAATCGAACAGGCTGCGCCGCGAGGCGAGCGATACCGGGAAGTAGATGATGTCGCCGTCGAGCTGATCGTTTTTCCACACGCGGTAGCTGTTGATAAGCTTCAGCGACGCGTTGCCGACGGGGACAGTCAGTGTGCTCGACACGCCCCAGTTGGTATCGACCAGGCCCGTTGCCATGAACTGGTTCATGTTGCGGTCGCCCAGAACTGTGTCGGGGCCGCCGTTGAACGCGGCCTGGATGAAGGCGAGACGCGCCGGACTCACCGAGTTCGCGTCGAAATCGAAATTGGCGACGCCGTCACCGCTCAGGCGCGTATAGTCGCCGCGCACGACCCATTCGATCCCGCCGAAGTCGGCCTTGAGCGTCGCGCGGCCCGAGAGGTCGTTCGACCCGCCGTAGCGCAGGCCGTCGAGCTGGTTGACCCACGGCC
Source organism: Sphingomonas sp. SUN039 (assembly GCF_024758725.1). Taxonomy (NCBI): domain Bacteria; kingdom Pseudomonadati; phylum Pseudomonadota; class Alphaproteobacteria; order Sphingomonadales; family Sphingomonadaceae; genus Sphingomonas; species Sphingomonas sp. SUN039. The sequence goes on from NZ_CP096972.1 coordinate 2,398,456, forward strand.
CCTTGTACCACTGCCCCATGCCCGCAACGCGCAGCGCGACATTGTCCGCGAGCGGTACGTTGACGAAACCCGAGACCTTGTACCGGTCGAACGAGCCGATCTCGCCGCTGACCTGACCCGAAAAATCCTGCTTCGGCAGCGCGCTTTTGAGCGACAAGGCGCCGACGCTGGCGTTGCGACCGAACAGCGTTCCCTGCGGCCCGCGCAGTACTTCGACGCCGTCGATGTCGAGGAAAGCCCCGAGGATAGAACCCGAACGCGGCACGTAAACGCCGTCGAGGAACACTGCGACGCTGGGTTCGATCAGCGTGTTGGCGAGCGAGCCGACGCCGCGAATGCCGAGCCGGGTCGAGCCGGTGTTCGACGAGCGGACCGACTGGAAATTGGTCGCAATCTTCCCGAGATCGAGCACGGTCGTGACGTTGGTCCGCTCGAGCGTCGCGCCGTTGAAGGCGGCGATCGAAATCGGAACATTTTGCAGGCTTTCCGAACGCTTTTGCGCGGTCACGACGATTTCGCCGCTGTCCGCCTCGGGCGCTTCGGCCGGCGGCGTGGTTTGTGCCTGGGCGGTCCCGCCGACTACCAGTGACAATGCCAGCGCGAGCACACTCGCGGTCGCAAACGACGAAGCCTTCATGCCCATTCCCCTCGATCTTATCGTTAGTCGATACCTAGACGTTCGCGCTGGCGACCATTTCACCTTCCGCGACAGCTTTTTTGCTTTTCGTGCCATCGGCGACGCGGTTGCAGTCGTCGGCATAGCTGCGGCGCGCGAGCGCGAACACGAGCGCCGCCAGGACGCAGGGCACGGGGAGGATACGCAGCGCATCGACCAGGCCCATCGCATCGGCGAAGCGACCGGTCAGGATCGGCCCCGGTGCGAGGCCCAGCAGATTATTCGCCAGCGTCAGCGTGGCGAAGGCGGTGCCGTGGATAACACCCGGCGTCAGGTTCGCGACCATCGCGCCCGCCGGACCTGTCGTACCCGCGACGAGAAACACGGCAGCACCGAGCGCAAACAGTTGGGCAAGGCCCGGCGGCAGGGCGAAGGCGAGCGCGAGAAACCCGGCACAGCTGAGGCAGCAGGCGATCGCGAAGCTCAGCTTGGCTTCGGGGCGGCCCTTCGCCACGCGGTCGGCAATGGCACCGCACAGGATCATGCCGACGCCGGTGATCAGCAGGAACAGCGCCGCCAGACCCGAGGCTTTGGCGAGCGGCAGATTGTAGCTGCGGACGAAGAATGTCGGCAACCAGGCGGGCAGCGCGCCCGCCGCATAGAGCTGCAGCCCGCTCGCGACATAGGCGCAGATCACCGACCGGCTGGCGACGAGCGTGCGAAGCTGCGCGACGCCGATCGCCGACACCCGCGCGACCGGATTGCCGCCGTCCGATGCGACCTCGCCGAGACGATTTTCCTTAACCAGCAGCGGGAAGATCACGGCGAGCGCCAGCCCCGACAGCGCGATGACGACGAATGCCGTGCGCCAGCCATGCGCGGCCGCGACGATACCGCCAAGCGCGACGCCGAGCACCTGGCCGAACAGCCCGCCCGCCATAAAGGCCGCCGAAAGCATCGCGCGCATGCGTGCGGGAAAGACGGCGATGACGAGCGCGATGCCGACGCTGCCATAGGCGGCCTCGCCCACCCCGACGAGGATGCGCCCGATCAGCATCTGTTCGTAACTGCGCGCGACGCCGCAGAGCAGGGTCGCTAGGCTCCACAGCACCGCCATTACCGTCAGGCTCTTTATCCGGCCCCAGCGGTCGGCGAGGAGCGACAGCGGAAAGGTCAGCAGCCCGACCATCAAGGCGACCGCGCCGCTGAGCGTGCCGAGCTGCGCGTCGCTCAGCGCCCATTCGGCCTTGAGCAGCGGAAACACCGCATTGAGCACCTGCCGCGCCATATAGTCGGAGATCAGCAGCCCGAAGCAGAGCGCGAAAACCAGCCAGGCATAGGCGACCGGACGGGCATCCCCGTCCGCCCGGTCGCCATCCCCCCCGGAGAAAAAATAGTGCGCCATTTGTCGGCGCTACGCCGCGATCCTGAGCCCGTCGGTCGGTCGCGCGGGCGTGCGGTTGGGCAGCCAGCCATTCTCGCGCAGCGTCTCGTCGATGCTCGAATAAAAGGTGCCGATCTTGTAGATGCGCCGTGCGTCCGCGGCGGTCGCGATGGGGCGGTAGAGTTCCTCAGAAATCCGCACCATCTTCTCGATCTGCTGGACCGAGGTCGCGCGCTCGCCCTTGCGGCCCCAGAGATTGTCTTCCTGCCCGACGCGGACGTGGACGCCCATCGCGATACCCATCGTACACAGCGGATAGACGTTCCGCATCAGCCCCTCGACCGTGAACACCGCATTCTGCGGCAGGCGGTTGATGAATTCCATCAGGTTGCGCGGGTTGGGCCCGTCATGGCCGCCGCCGATCGCGACCCAGTTGATGACGAGCGGCCCCATATAATGCCCGTTCCGCACCAGCCGTTCGACGGTTTCGAGGTCGCGTGAACAGCCGACCATGAAGTGCGTCTGGATGCCCGACGCGGTCAGCCGCTTCATGTGCTCCTTCATGAACTTCGGCCCGGCCTCGTAGTACATCTCCGTATAGGCTTCGCGATAGGCGGGCTCGTCCATGCTGGTGCCCGCGACGTCGCTGTCGCTCATGATCTCCATCACGTTCATCTGGTTGGTGTTGACCGCAAGGGTGACCTGATCGGGTGCGGGGTTCAGATCGGCGAGCATGTGGCGCGTGTCGTCGGATAGCCACAGGGCTTCCTGCCCCTCCCCCTTCGGCGCGAAGCTGATCGATCCGCCGACCTGGAGGATCATGCCGGGCACCGCGCTCCGCAGCCGGTCGAGCATCTCGTTGAAGCGGTCGAGGTCTTTCGATCCGTTGCCGTCGGGTTCGCGGACATGGACGTGGAGCACGGTTGCGCCTGCATTGTAGCAGTCGACCGCCTTTTGCACCTGCTCGGCATAGCTCAGCGGAATGTCGTCGCTGTCACGCGGAAAGAAGCTCGGCGCATAGGGCGCCACCTGGATGACCAGCGGATCCTGCGTTTCGGGAAGCAGGCTGTCGTCGAAGAACTGCATCGTTCGTCTCCTCGGGGTTCAATAGGGCCGGTCGCCGGTGATGCTCGCGCGCTCCATGCGGCGGATCGTCGGCGGGTAATCCATGACGGCGTAATGCTGGGTGCAGCGATTGTCCCACACGGCCACGTCGCCGGGCCGCCAGCGCCAGCGCACCTGATATTCGGGAATTGCGGCGCGGCCGATGAGATACGCCAGCAACTGCGCACCGCCCGGCGCATAATCCTGGCCGTAGCGGACGTTGGCGCTGGTGTGGAAATTGGTGAAATGCGTCGCGAAACCGCTAACGAACAGCACCTTTTCGCCCGTTTCGGGATGCGTCCGCACGACCGGGTGCTCGGCATCGGGAAATTGCGCCTTGAGCGCATGGCGTCTGTCCTCGGGCATGCGTGCGCCGAAGGTCGCCTCGATCGAATGCCGCGCTTTCAGCGGCGCGATGGTGTCCTTCACATGCGGCGGCAAATCGGCATAGGCCTTGGCCATATTCGCCCACATCGTGTCGCCGCCGACGTCGGGGCAGGCGACGCAGCGCAACACCGCGCCCATCGGCGGTGCATCGCGCCAGGTCGCGTCACAGTGCCATGCGTTCTCGAAATGATCGGGCGGGCTGTTTTCGTCCTTGTAGATCTGGATCAGGCCCGGATGGTCGGGATGGCTGCCGACGACGGGATGGCCCTCGAGCGGCGCGAAACGCTCGGCAAAGGCCGCGTGATCGGCGGGCGTGATGTCCTGGTCGCGGAAGAAGAGCACCTTGTGCGCGAGGAGCGCCGCTTTCACCTCACCGAACAGCGCGTCGTCGCGGGCGGCATCGGCAAGGCCGACGCCCTGCACCTCGGCACCGATATGGCAGGTGAGGGCGGCGACTTTCACAGCACGAATACCGAGGCACCGATAGTCTTGCCGGCTTCGAGATCGCGGTGTGCCTGCACGCAGTCTTCGAGCGCGTAACGCTGCCCGATATCGACCGTGACGCGCCCCGCCGCCAGATGATCGAACCAGAAGGCGGCGAGCTCGGCACGCTCGACCGGGTCGGCGTAATAATCGGCAAAGGCGGGCCGGGTAAAATAGACCGAACCCTGCAGCACCAGCTGCATCGCATCGACCGGCGGGAATGCCCCCGACGCGGTGCCGCACGCGACCAGCACCCCGCGCCGCCTGAGCGACTTCAACGACCCCTCGAACGTGTCCTTCCCGACCGAGTCGAACACGGTTTGCACGCCCTCGCCGCCGGTCAGTTCCGTGACCCGCGCCGCGACATCCTCACGCCGGTAGAAGATGATCTCGTCGCACCCATAGCTGCGCGCCTTGGCTGCTTTTTCCTCGCTCGATACCGTCCCGATGACGCGCAGGCCCATCAGCTTGGCAATCTGGATCGCGAGCAAGCCGACCCCGCCGGCCGCTGCATGCAGCAAAATCGTGTCGCCCGCCTTGAGCCTCGGATCGGTCTTGCGGAGCCAGTAGGTTGCCGACAGCCCGCGCATCGTCGATGCCGCCGCCGTCTCGAAGGCGATGTTGTCGGGGAGTTTGAACAGCGGAGCCGCAGGCATGACACGCTCGGAGCTATAGGCTCCGAGCGGGCTGCCGTTATAGGCGACGCGATCCCCCACTGCGACGGCTGTCACGCCCTCGCCCACGGATTCGACCACGCCCGCGCCCTCGACACCTATCGAGTTCGGTACGGGTACGGGGTAGTAGCCCGAGCGGAAATAGGTGTCGGCGAAATTGCAGCCGACCGCCGCGTGGCGGATGCGGACCTCGCCCGGCGCTGGCGTGCCGACATCGACCTGCTCGACCCTGAGCACATCGGGTCCGCCGGCCTCGTAAAATCGGACGGCTGTGGCCATCTCGCTTCCTCTCCAAAACTGGCAATGACCTACCGCGCGGCGCGCTTGCAGTTTTCGCAGTTCGTGACATTCTTTTGGCATTCGGCGCCAGACGTCACAGGAGAACGGGTATGGCCGAAGTCGTCCGCGTAGCGGCGCTGACCGGCTATTTCGATGCGATGGCGGCGCTCGGCGTCGATCCCCGCCCGCTGCTCGCCGAACAGGGGCTCACCGCCGACCTGCTCATCAATCCCGAGCAGCTCATCCCGGCGCGGGCCACGATCCGGCTGCTCGAGCGCAGCGCCCAGGCAACGGGTTGTGTGACACTCGGCCTGCGCATGGTCGAGGCGCGCGCGCTTGCCGACCTGGGGGCCACCAGCCTGCTGATCGCGCACCAGCCGACGCTGCGCGCCGCGCTCGCCACGCTTGCCGAGTTCAGGGCGAGGATCAATTCGACGCTGATTCTCCACCTTGAGGAAGCGGACGGCCAGGCGATCCTGCGCGAGGACTTCGCCCTGCGGCAGCCCGAGCCGTCGCGCCAGTCGTCGAACCTGGCGCTGGGCGTGCTTGCCCGGCTCTGCGGGTCGGCGCTCGCAGACAGCTGGTCGCCCCTGACCGTATGTTTTGCCCATGAAGCTCCGCCGGCCGCCGAGCTGGCGATCTTCACCCGCGTCTTTCGCTGCCGCCCCGAGTTCGACTGCGAGATGAACGGCATCGTTCTCGACGCGCGCGACCTCGACCGGCCCAACGTCAAGGCCGACGACCAGCTCGCCCAGCACGCCCGGCGATTATTGGAGTCGGTGATGAGCCCGACGGCTCGAACCATAACCCAGGATGTGGAACAGCTGATCACGCTGCTCCTTCCCTCCGGAAAGGCGACCGTCCAGATGTGTGCCGCGTCGCTGGGCGTGACCGTCCGCACCCTCCAGCGCTCGCTCGATGCCGAACAGATCAGCTTCACAAACCTCTTGCAACGCGCGCGGATGCAACTGGCCACGCAATATCTCGCCAATCCCCGTATGCGCGTGACCGATGTAGCCGAGCTGCTGGGCTATGGCTCGATCGGTGCCTTCACCCGTTGGCACACCAAGTCGTTCGGCGAGCCGCCGTTGCGATGGCGAAATGGAAAACGCGCTCTGACGTAAATAAAAGGACAAGACTGCCTTCAATTTACCTCGTGAGCTGAGCACGCTCAAGGCGATGGACGGGACGCAACCGCCAACGTTGAAATAGTTCGATAAGGCGAAATGTGTCCAACAAGGCGGCCGTTAGCGCCGACCGCAAATATTTCTGGCTGAGGTTGCCCGGCGCAAGTCGAACCAATCGATTTCCGACAGCTCGCCAAATGCTTTTCCGGATTTCGCGCGGTCGAGCATCGACCGACAGATCAAACTGATCGACTGTCTGCTGAGTTGGCCGCCCACGAGCCAGCGGCGGTCGATATCGTAGTCCATGGATGGGACGGAATACAGCCGACGAAAAACGTGACCGTCATTGTTGAATGTCCGCCACGCCCACAGCGCCGTCTTTACCTCTTTACCCAGTCTGACCCTGAACATAACGGGCAAGGCTATATCGTCGGTTTCACCGGTGCTGCTGTCGTCGCATGCCACGATGTCGTGCCAATTCAACGCGACGAGTTCCGACGGACTGTAGCGCCCCTCGACAGCAAGGAGGAGCAGCGCACGATTGCGTGCGTCAGGCACCTCATGCCCCGCTTCTGTGCCTAACATAGCTGTGACGCATGCCTGGTTTGGCACGCCGTTGGATGTCAACCAGCGATGGCAATCCGCCTCTGGCCTCCGATTCGCGCGCTCCGATCGGACTTGAAGCAAATCAGCCGTCACCTGCGCTATCTTTGGCGAGGCGCACGGATCGACCTCCCCTGCCAGTCGGTGCAACTTCGAAATAGACCCGAGGCACAGATCGAAACTGCGGCCGGACACCGGGGCCAGGGCACCAATAACCGCCACTATCGTCACATTCGCCCAGAGTATCTCAAGCAGTTTATCGACGGAGTGGAGACACTTTGGAGCGACGTCGGCAAACTGACTTCAGCGCACTTGCGATACCAGTGCGATACCAAAGTGTTCGACCCAGCACCATCGAGCCAGTCGTCGTAAGCTGAGAATGCTGCTTTTCTGCGGTAATCTACTGGTGCCGCTTAGGTGACTCGAACACCTGACCCTCGCATTACGAATGCGATGCTCTACCGGCTGAGCTAAAGCGGCTGAACCAGTGCGGCGGGCGCTTATCAGCGTCGCTGGCGCTCGGCAAGGGCATCGAAGCACCCCAATCCCTTAACGGCTTGGTAACCAAAGGCGGTGCATTCCCGGCGTCAGGATTTCTCAATGGACCAGTTTGGGGGTCGGCACCGATGGACAGGCTTCAGGATTTTGCGCGGGAGACCGAGAGCGAAATCGGCACGACGGCAGACGCCGATACCGGTATCGACGCGCCGGTCGTGATCGGCACCGACGAGCGGCGCATGCATGTCCGCGCCTATAACTACTGGGTCTCGCTGCTCGATGGCCGCTCCTATCCGTCGGTCGAGGACATCGACCTCGACAATGCCACCGATTTCGGCCCGCAAAGCGTCCTGCTCGATTTCACCCATGCCGGCGAAGACCCCGCGATCGCCTGGCTCGGCGAGAAGCTGCGCGCCGAATGCGATCTGTCCGACAGCGTGGCCAGCGTCGTGTCCGAAGTACCGTCGCGCTCGCTGTTGTCGCGGCTGACCGACCATCATCTGCAGATCATTGCCAACCGCGCGCCCATCGGCTTCGAGGCCGAATTCCAGAACGCGCGCGGTAACAACACCATGTATCGCGGGATCCTGCTGCCGTTCTCGTCGGACAACGACACGATCGATTTCATCTACGGCGTCATCAACTGGAAGGAAATCGCCGGCGAGGTCGAAGTCGATGCGATCGAGCGCGAGATGCGCGCCAGCGTTGCGACGGTGCCGTCGCGCCCGGTCGTGCCGGTCTGGGCCGATGGTCCGAGCCGCCTGGAGCAGGCTGCCAAAGATGCGGCCGCAGTCGAGGAATCCGTCGAGGAAGACATCGATGCGACGCCGCCGGGCGAAGGCGAGACGCTCGGCGACTGGCTCGCCGCCGCGCGCGCCAACGCCGATGTCGCGCTGACCGCCGATACGCGCAGCCGGGGTGCGCTGTATCGCGCCTTGTCGGGTGCCTATGATTTCGCGCTCGTGGCCGAACAGCGCGCCGACGAATATGCCGCGCTGCTGCGCGAAAGCAAAATCGGGTCGCAGGCGCGCGCGCCGATGACGCCCGTTGCCAAGCTCGTGTTCGGGGCAAGTTACGACAAGACCCGCCTGACCGAATTTGCCGCCGCGATGAGCTTTGCCCACCGCCGCGAATTGCCTGCAGGCGGTATGAAGCTGTTCCTCGAAAATTTCCCCGGCGGCCTCAAGGCCATCGTCGCCGCCGAACGCCGCGAGCGGCGGCCCGAGGGGAAGGAAGCCAAGCCCGACACGACCCGCGAACGTGCCCGCGAACTGCCCGAGCAGGCCTATCTGACGCTGTCGGGTAACGACGAATTCGTCATCATGGTCGCCCGCCGTGTCGATGCCGACCGCGTCGCGATCATCGGCGTGGTCGGCGACGACAAGCCGCTGCTCGACCGCGCGCTTCGCCACGTTGTGGAATAAGGGCGTGGAATAAAATTACGCGAGCCTTGAGGCTGTAACCGCGCGGGCGCATAGAGGCGTATCGACAAAAAAACGATACGGATGCCCGACCCTATGGCTGCCACCCGCGCGACTTCGCCCGCGACAATTTCCGATTCACGCCACACCGATCTGCTGGCCAAGGCGCTGGTCGCCGGTGCCCTGCCCGGCGAAACCGCCGGGTTCACCAAGGACGACCGCCGCGCGGCGGCCGCACTGGCGCTGGATGCGCTCGACGGGCGGCGCGGCGACGCGCCCGCCATCCGCATCGAATCGGGCAGCGGGAGCGACGGACGGCGGCTGATGCGGCTGGCGGTCGCCAACAGCGACATGCCGTTTCTGGTCGATTCGATCGCGGATGCAATCACCGCACAGGGCTTGGCCATCGACCGAATTTTGCATCCGATCGTGTCGGTCGGGCGCGGCAAGGACGGCGGCTTTGCCGGGCTGGGTGACGGCGGCGCGCGAACGTCGCTCGTCTATATGGAAACCGAACGTGCCGATGCGCGGGTGCGGCACGACCTGAGCGCGGCCATCGAAACGGCGCTCAAGCATGTCCGTGCAGCGGTCACCGATTGGACGGCGATGAAGGCGGCAGTCGCGATGGACGTTGCGCGCCTGGGCGACAGCGAGGGCGCCAAATTGCTCGACTGGTTCCTCGACCGCAATTTCACTTTGCTGGGATCGGCGACCTATCCGGCCAAGGGCGGGACGAAGGAAGCGCTGGGGATCGCGGCCGATATCGGCGATGCCGTGCTCTCGCCCGAACAGCGGGCCAAGGCGCAAAGCTGGCTGAAAGCGCATGATGCGCCAATGCTCGCCAAGTCGAACTTCCTGTCGACTGTCCACCGCCGCGCCCCGCTCGATCTGATTGTCGTGCCGTCGGATGGCGGCGTACGTATCCATGCCGGCCTATGGACCAGCGCCGCACTTGCCGCCGCGCCGCAGGATATCCCGGTGCTGCGCGACCGGCTTTCGGCATTGATGGCGAAGTACGGGTTCTCGCCCGATGGCCATGCCGGAAAAGCGCTGGCGCACGCACTGACCGACCTGCCGCACGATCTGTTGCTGGCGATCGATGCGGCGACACTCGAACGGCTGGCGCTGACCGCGATGTCGCTGGCCGACCGGCCGCGCGCCGATCTGGTGCTGACCCGCGATGCACTCGACCGGCACATGTTTGCGTTCGTCTGGCTACCGCGCGACGAGCTGACGACGGCGCGGCGCATTGCGATTTCAGAGATGATCGCAACAGAGGCAGACGGCGATCTGCTCAGCTGGTCGATCGATCTGGGCGACGGCGAAGTCGCGCTGATCCGCTATACGTTCGACCGACGCGGCGCGCAGCGCGAACCCGATGAAGCGAGCTTGCGTGCAGCGCTTGTCGCGATGGTACGCGGGTGGCCCGAAGCAGTCGAAGCGAGCCTGATCGCAGCGGGCGAGGACAAAGGCGCGACGCGACTGGCATTGCGTTACGCCGAGGCGTTTCCGCCACTCTATCGCACCGGCGCCGGACCCGATGAGGCGGCGCGCGATATCGTGCGGCTGGCCGAACTCGACACCCCGACCGACAGGCAAGTGCGGCTCTATCGCCGTGCGACTGATGCCAAGGGGCGGTTGCGGTTGAAACTCTACAGCCTTGCGCCGGTCATGCTGTCCGACGTCGTGCCCGCGCTCGAATGTTTCGGGTTCCGCGTGGTTGAAGAGGTTTCGACGCTGATCGGCGACGGGACGTTGGGGCATATGCACCGGTTCGTTCTCGATCTGGGTGCGGGCGATGCGGCGGCACTCCTAGACCGGGCGTCCGTCGTCGAAGGGGCGATTGCCGCGGTGCTCGAGGGATCGGCAGAGAACGACCGTTTCAACGAGCTGATCGTTGCCGCCGCGTTCGATCCGCGCGCCGTGGTGCTGCTGCGCGCCATGTTCCGCTATCTGCGCCAGACCGGACTCACCTATGGCCTCATCACCGTGGTCGAGGCGCTGCGCCGCCACCCGCATATCGCGCGCGCCGTCGTCGATCTGTTCGCCGCCCTCCACGACCCGGCGGCCAAGAAGCGCGAGGCCGCGCGCGAAGCCGCCGAGCACGCCATCGAGCGCGGCCTGTCGCAGGTCGCCGCTATCGACGAAGACCGCGTTCTGCGCCTGCTGCGCGCGGTGGTGCGCGCGACGCTGCGTACCAATTTCTACGCGCCTGCCGGACAGACCGCGATTGCGTTCAAGTTCGACAGCGCGAAGGTGCCGGGTCTCCCCGCCCCGGTGCCGTGGCGCGAGATTTGGGTCTATAGCCCCCGTGTCGAGGGCATCCATCTGCGCGCGGGACCAGTCGCGCGCGGCGGCTTGCGCTGGTCCGACCGGCGCGACGATTTCCGCACCGAAATCCTCGGGCTGATGAAGGCGCAGCGCGTCAAGAACGCGGTCATTGTGCCGACGGGCGCAAAGGGCGGCTTCTTTCCCAAGATGCTGCCCAGTCCGGCAACCGACCGCGATGCGTGGCTGGCGGAGGGGACCGAGAGCTACCGCATCTTCATCCGCACCTTGCTGTCGGTCACCGACAACATCGTGGGCGGCAAGGTCGTGCATCCGGCGCAGGTCGTCGTCCACGACGGCGAGGACCCGTATTTCGTCGTCGCCGCCGACAAGGGGACCGCAACTTTCAGCGATGTCGCCAACGCCATCGCGCTGGAGCACCACTTCTGGCTCGGCGATGCGTTCGCAAGCGGCGGGTCGGTCGGCTACGACCACAAGGCGATGGGCATCACCGCCAAGGGCGCTTGGGTCTCGGTCCAGCGCCACTTTGCCGAACTGGGCACAGATGTGCAGGCGCAGCCGATCCGCGTCGTCGGGTGCGGCGACATGTCGGGCGATGTGTTCGGTAATGGGATGCTGCTGTCGAAGGCGCTGAAGATCGTCGCGGCGTTCGACCACCGCCATATCTTCATCGACCCCGATCCCGACCCCTCCGCAAGCTGGGACGAGCGAGCACGGATGTTTGCGCTGCCGCGTTCGAGCTGGGCCGACTATGATACGAAGCTGATTTCGAAAGGCGGCGGCGTGTTCCCGCGTTCGGCCAAATCGATCAAGCTGTCGAAGGAAGCCCGCGCCGCGCTCGACATTGCCGAGGCCGAGATCGAGCCGACGATGCTGATTTCCGCCATTCTCAAAAGCCCGGTCGACCTGATCTGGTTCGGCGGCATCGGTACCTATGTGAAGGCGGCGAGCGAAACCGACGGGCAGGTCGGCGACCCTGCCAACGACATCCTGCGCGTCGATGCCGAGGACGTGCGCGCGCGCGCCATCGGCGAGGGCGCGAACCTGGGCGTTACCCAGGCGGCACGCATCGCGTTCTCGCTGAAGGGCGGGCGGATCAACACCGACTTCATCGACAATTCGGCGGGCGTCGATTGTTCGGACCATGAGGTCAATATCAAGATTGCGCTCAATGCCGAGGTTGCGGGCGGCGCGCTGACCATGCCGAAACGCAACACGCTACTGGCCAAAATGACCGATCAGGTCGCAGATCTGGTGCTCGAGGATAACCGTCTCCAGACGCTGGCGCTGTCGATTGCCGAGCGCGGTGGGGCGAGCGCAGTGCCGTCGCTGGTTCGCCTGATCGAGACGTTCGAAGCGTCGGGTCGGCTCGACCGTGCGGTCGAGGGCCTTGCGTCGAACGACCTGCTCGCGCGGCGCGCACAGGACGGGCACGGACTGACCCGCCCCGAACTGGCGGTGGTGCTCGCGACGGCAAAGCTCGCGTTGCAGGACGCCATCGAACACACCGACCTCGCCGCCGACCCGGCGATGACGCCCGAGCTGCTCGCAGCGTTCCCGGCGGGGATGCGAAAGGGTCATGCCGGGGCCATCGAGCATCACCAGCTGCGCGGCGAGATCGTCGCGACCAAGGTCGCCAACCGCATCGTCAACCGGATGGGCCTGATCCATCCGTACGAACTCGCCGAGGAAGAAGGCGCGTCGCTGGGCGATATCGCCGGAGCCTTCGTCATTGCCGAGGCGCTGTTCGACGTGCGGTCGCTGTGGGCGGCGATCGACAGTGCCGACATCGGCGAAGGCGGGCGGCTGTTGTTGTTCGAACAGGTCGCGGTCGAATTGCGCGCCGCAATGGCAGACCTGCTTCGCGGTTCGGTCGCGGGGCGTTCTGTCGGCGATACGATTGCGGCGTTGACGCCGGGCGTCGTCCAGCTCGACGCGAACGTCGATGCCCTGCTGCTCGACGAAACCCGGATGCAGGCGCGCGGTTTCGCCGCGCGGCTGACCGATGCAGGCGCGCCGCGCAAGCTGGTCGAACGTGTCGTGCGCCTTGCCGAAATGGACGGCGCAGTCGGGCTGGCCGCGCTTGCCGAACGGTCGGGCACCGATGCCATCGTTCTGACCCGGGCGTTCGGTACACTTGGCAGTGCGCTCGGCCTCGACTGGGCACAGGGCGCCGCGATGCGCGCCAATCCGGTCGATCCGTGGGAGCGGCTGCTCGTCGCGGGCCTCAGCCGGGATTTCCAGCAGATGCGCCTCGAGTGGCTGGCACGCGACGCGACCGATCCGGGCGCGCGGGTTACCGTTTGGCTCGGCACCCACACGACGCGTGTCGGCGACTTCCGGCGACTGGTCGACCGGGCGAAGCTCTCGGTCGCGCCCTCGCCTGCCATGCTTGCGCAGATCGCGGGGCAGGCGCGGGTGCTACTCGGCCGGTAGCGGCGTCACGCTCCGGTCGTGCAGCTTCGCGTCGATGTCGGCACGCCATTTACGCGTGCGGAGCCACATGACGATCCCGGTGATCGCGAGCAGCACCGGGATCAGGCCGCCGAGGAAGATGACGAGCTGAAACGCAAACCCCATGTCGTGCCCGTCGTGCCAGCGCCGCATGGTGCGGGCGAACGTTTCGGGCTGCGGCGGCTTGAGCGGCTTCACGGTGCCGCGCGCATCGTCGACGACGACTTCGGCAGGGCCGCCGTCGCGCGCAAACGAGATTTTCCATTCGGCTGCCTTGTCGGTTGGGAAGGTCACTTGCACCGGTGCGCCGCCTGCGAGCGGGCGGGCGAGGGCAAAAGCGCCATCGACGCCCTGTACCGTCGCGGCCAGCGGACGGGCCGCCATCATCCGCGCGCGGTCGGCAGGATTGGGCGCCTTGGCCCCCGACATATTGGCGAAGAACGCCGGGAAGCTGATCCAGATGCCGGTGAACGACAGCATCGCCAGTGGCACCGAAATCCAGAAGCCGGTCAGGTAATGCAGGTTCGCATTCGTCGTTGCCTGTCGCTTCCAGCGGAAACCACTGCGGAACGAGCCCGTAAGCGGCCACCACAGCCAGATGCCGGTCAGCGACGAAATCAGCATCGCAACGCCGAGCCAGCCGACGATCGACCGGCCGACGCCGGGGATCATGAGGGTACCGTGGAGCTGGTGGAGCACGCGGAGCAGTCCATCATTGCTCTTGGCGGTGTCGAGCACGCGTGCGGTCGGCGGATCGAGATAGAGGTTGGTCCGCTGCGGCGGGCCGGGCCGTGCGCCCTCCCTGGGCGGCGCGCTGGCCGAAACGACGACCGGCCCACCCTCTTCGGGGAAGCGGATCGAGGCGACCTGCTCACCGGGCGCTAGCGCTTTCGAGGCAGCGGCAACATAGGCGGAAGGCGGCAAGGTCGCCGTTCCGCTGACCGCGAACCGCTGCGGGTTGACCGCTTTGTCGAGCGCGTGGTCCCACACCAGTGCCGCGCCGGTGAACGACAGCGGGATGACGACGACCGCAAAGATGATCCCGAGCCATTTATGGACCGAAAACCACGTCCGCCGCATCTTGACCGCACTGGGCACGAGGATTGCTCCGTTCAGAGCTCCGCCCAGCGGCGGAGGAGGTTGTGATAAACGCCGGTGAGGCGGACGAGTTCGGCATCGTCGTTGCCGGTCGCGCCGGTCAACCCCTGAATGGCGGTGTCCAGCTCGAACAATATGGCGCGATCGCTGTCGCTGCGAACCATCGACTGCACCCAGAAAAACGACGCGACGCGGGTGCCGCGCGTGACCGGTGCTACCCGGTGCAAGGTCGAAGCGGGGTATAGGATCATGTCGCCCGCCGACAGTTTTACGCCCGGACGGTCCTCGACGAGCAGTTCGCCGCCGTCATAGTCGTCGGGATCGGACAGGAAGAGCGTCGCCGACACATCGCTGCGGATACGGAAATCGCTGCCGTACCGGATGCGGATGGCGGTATCGACGTGGGTGCCGAAAGCGTCGCCCGCTGCGTAGCGGTTGAACAGCGGCGGATAGACCTTCAGCGGCAGCGCGGCGGCCACGAACAGCGGCGACCGCCCGAGCGCGTCGAGAACGATCTCACCCGCAGTATGCGCCGCCGCCGAGTCCTCGGGCAGTTGCGTATTGTGCTTAGCCTGCGCCGACTGGTGACCCGATGTCGCATTGCCGTCGATCCAGTCGGCGGCGTCAATGGTAGCGCGCAGATGGGCGACCTCGTCGGGCGAAAGGACGGCGGGAACGGCCAGCATTCAGTATTTCACCGATAGCGTCGCAAAGGCGCTGCGCCCCGGCGCGACGGTCGCGTAATGCGCGCTGTTTGCCGAGATGAAATAGGTCTTGTCGGTCAGGTTCTGCACGTTGACGCTCACTTCCAGTTTGTCGCTGAACTTGTAGCCCGCGCGCGCATCGAAGCGCCAGTAGCCGGGAATGGTGCGCGCGATAATCCGCGTGGCCGGGTTGACCACCGCTGCCGCGCCTACGCCGGTCACCGCACGGTTGTCGGCATAGGTGCCGAACACGCGGCCCGTGTAGAACGCGCCCCCGCCGACGCTGAGCTTCTTCGTCACCGCGACATCGGTCCAGAGCGTCGCGCTGTGTTCGGCGGTTTGGGGGAAGCGGCGACCGGTGTTGACCGACGGCTGGATGATGTTGCGCGCGGGCGTGACGGTCACGCCACCGACGACAACGGCGGGCACCACGAAGATCGTATTGCCGGCATCGAGGATGGTCGCATCGAGGTAGGTGTAGCCGCCGAACACCGTCCAGCCGGGCCGGATCTGTCCGTTGAAGCCGAATTCGATCCCGTTGACGCGCCGCTTGCCGATGAATTGCGGGTTGCCATCGGCCCCCACGACGCGGGCATTGTCGGTATCGGTGCGAAACGCGGCAACGCTCAGCGACAGGCGGTTGCCGAACAGATCGGCCTTGGCGCCGACCTCCAACGAGCGGGTCTGTTCGACCTTCAGCGCGTCGAGAATATCGACCGACACCTGCCCGCTGGTGGTGGGCAGCGCGTTGCCCTCGAGTCCCTCGCCAAGCAGGCTGTTCGGTGGCGTCGCCGAAGTCGCGTAAGAGGCGTAGACGCTGGTGTTCGCCGTCGGTTTGAACACTAGCCCCGCCTGCCAGTTGAACAACGTATCGGTGCGGTCGAAGCTGAACGTCGATGTGGCGGCAATCGGCTGACCGGGGGTGGTCGTCGATTTGAACCGGTCGACCCGCGCGCCGAGGTTGAGGATCAGCGCCGGGGTGATCGTGATCGAATCGAACGCATAGGCTGACACCGTGCTGGCGTCGTTCTGCGTTTCGGCAATGGCGAGGTTGCGCGATACCGGCGCAGTGGCGGTCGAGGTATCGCTGGCGTAATTGACCCAGGGGTCGTTGGGGTTCGGGTTGCCCAAAGTCGTGCAGTAATAGCGTACCAGTGCCGCCGCCGTGCAGCGCGGCGAAATCAGCGCGCCCGTCGACAGGATTTCATTGCCGTTGGCCGGATTTACGTACCCGCGCGTCACGAAAATCCCCCGCCGCGCCTTTTCCCAGCTGAGTTCGAGACCCGCAGAAAAACTATGCTTGATACTGCCCGTGTCGAACGTCCCAATCAGGTCGGTCTGGTTGGTAAGGGTCGAGACATAGCCATAGCGCGTGTTCGCCCGCCGCCAGACATAGCCGCCTGCCGTCGCGGCATTGGCGGCATTGGTGCCATAGACGTTGCCTTGGCTGTCGTCGGGTTGGGTGTAGATGTACGCTTGGTCGCTGTTGCTGAACCGCGATGTGTTGCGGAGCTTGATCGTCCCGAAATCATGCTCAGCGCGGATCGTAATCTGGTCGGTCGTGGTGTCGCGGAAGTCGCGGCTTTTAACACCGTAGAAGGCGTTACGCGGGATGCTCACGGTCGCTCCGCTGATTGTCGTGAATTGCCCGATGGCGGGTTCTGAGTAGCTGAACCCCAGCGGCGCATTGGCGGTGGTGCGCTGGTACGGAAACCCGCTGTCGGGCAGTTCGTGGCTGGTCAGGTGATAATAGCCGAGCGTCAGCGTCGTCGGCCCCTTGCCGCCGATCTTGATCGACGGCGCAATTCCCCAGCGATCCTGGAACAGGGCATCGCGGCCTGCGACATTCTGGTCGTGCCACACGCCCGCAATGCGAACCGAGACCATGTCGGTCAGCTTGTAATTGATGTCACCGGTAAGGCGCTTGTAATCGGCGGTTCCATAGCTGGCGGTCGCTTCAGCGAACGTCCTGTCGCGCGGGAATTTCGACACGATGTTGATCGACCCACCCGCGCTGCCACGCCCGCCGAGCGTCGAATCGGAGCCGCGCACGATCTGGATCTGCTCGATGGCGAACACTTCTCGGCTTTGCGCGCTGGTATCGCGGATATTGTCGACAAAGGTCGACCCCTGCGAATCGAACCCGCGGATGAACGGACGATCGCCAATGGGGTTACCCCCCTCCGCCGCGCCGAAGGTGATGCCGGGGACAGTGCGAAGCGCATCGACAAGCGTGGCAGAGCCGGTGTCCTTGATGATCTGCTTGTCGACGACGACGACCGAGCGCGGCGTGTTGAGCAGGGGAGCGACGGTTTTCGCATTGCTGTCGTCATCGCGGGTGCCGGTGACGACGATTGTCGCGCGAGCCTGTTCCTCGGCATCGGGCGCGGTGTCGGCAGCCAGCGAAGGCGCGCTCGCGATAAAGCCGACACAGCCGAGCGCCAGGAACGCTGCGGCGCGTGCGGGGTGGCGGGGCTGGACGGCATCGGTACGCGACATGAACTTCTCTCCCTGAGGAGACTGTCGCTATTGAGAGTCGTTCGCAGTGTCAACGCTCTTGCGAAACATTCTCATTTTGGGAGCGCGCAAACAGCCAGCAGCGGATGGCGCTGGCGAGATTGGGCGGATGGGGCGCGGTAATCCGCTCGGCATCGATGCGCGCGACGAGCGCGTTGAGCGGCAAATTCTGTGCGAGTGCAGCGGCGCGGAGCGCGTCCCAGAACACCGGTTCCAGCGTGAGCGCGGTTTCGTGGCCGGCGATGGTGATCGAGCGTTTGACGGGGGGTGCGTAAAGGGGAGGCATGGGGGAACTAGTTCAAGCCGCCCGTCTCCACCTCAACCCCCGCGAGCGTCGCGGCCGCAATCGGCTGACCGAACGGCACGATCCGCATCTCGCGATATTCATCGCCCGACGGCCCCCAGTTCTGATGGATCGTGCCCTGCTCGACATCGACAACCCAATATTCAGGAACGCCTGCGCGCGCATAGAGCGACCGTTTGCGCCCGAGATCGATGGCCAGCGTCGTGTCAGACACTTCGACGACCAGCGCGAGTTGGTCGAGTGGCACGGGGTCGTTGCCCGTGTACGACGTCACAGAAATATCGGGCTCTGGCATCGTGTTGTCAGACAGCTGCACCGACACCTCCGACAGGACTTCAAAGAGGCTACCAGCCTTGGCCAGCGCTGCGCTGAGCCGAATTGTGAGGCGGGTCTTGATGCGCGCATGGCCGCTGTACTGCGCGTTCATTGCGTAGACGTCCCCCTCAATCAATTCGGTCTTGCCATGTGCGTCGAATGCACCCGCGCGCGCGATAAGGAGATAGTCCTCGACGCGGAGGCCCAGCTTTTCAGGCGTGCGAAGAGTGGTGACCGCGTTCATGGCTCGTGATGTTAGGGGAGATTGGGATAGGGAGGAAGGGGGTAAGAATAAGGGGATGTTCACCGCAGCCACGGCATCTCCTCTAACCAGTCCAATGCTTTGGCACGTATCGATCACCGTCGCCGCTCATTCCAGTCACTCGAAGAACATCAGCATAGCTAACGTAATATGTAGCTTGCGGCTGAGTTGCAGTTCGAACGACGTCAGCGACGACTGCTTCAAGCAAGCGCCCCCCGATGGCGTAAATGGTAAGCGGTTCCGTTGCAGCATTGCCGAGCGCCTTAGCGATAGTAAGGAGTGCAAGATCATCAATGACGACGCTTATCGGAGCTCTATCTACAGCCGCATCAAAACGAACGACCTTATCATGTCGATCATATTCTCCCGGAGAGGAGATTTTCACTTTCATTTGAGCACCACCCAAGAAGTCGATTCGACTAACCCGATACAAAAATCGCTAGATTGCCTATGTCTTCAACTGCGCCGGTCAAAGCGGTCGGCAAAGCCGCCGCTGTCGTCGGTCGGGGCTGCTGGCCCCGCCGGCCGTGCCGGTGGCTGCCAGCGACGCTCCGCTCGCTGGCACCGGGGCGGACGTGGCCGCCCCTGCCACCGTCAGTACATATGCTGCCCGCCATTCAGGCTCAGCGTCGACCCCGTCACGAACCCGCCGTCTTCGCTCACCAGAAACGCGACTCCGCGCGCGATTTCGTGCGCCTGGCCCAGCCGCCCGACCGGGATTTTCGCGACGATCTTGGCCAGCACTTCAGCCGGGACGGCCGCGACCATGTCGGTGTCGATATAGCCCGGCGCGATCGCGTTCACCGTCACGCCTTTTTTCGCGCCCTCCTGCGCCAGCGCTTTCGTGAAGCCGTGGATGCCCGATTTGGCAGCGGCGTAGTTGACCTGACCATATTGCCCCGCCTGTCCGTTGATCGACCCGATGTTGACCACCCGGCCCCATCCTCGCGCGGTCATGCCGCCGAAGGTTGCCTTGGCCATGTTGAAACAGCCGCCCAGATTGACGCGCATCACGTCGTTCCAGTCGTCGAAGCTCATCCGCGCGAGCACGCCGTCGCGGGTGATCCCGGCGTTGTTGACGACGATATCGACGGGGCCAAGTTCGGCCTCAACCGCCGCACAGCCGTCGAGGCAGGCCTGATGATCGCCAACGTCCCATTTGAACACGCGGATGCCGGTCGCATCCTCGAACGCCTTGGCCTTTTCGTCGTTGCCCGCGTAATTCGCGGCCACGGTGATGCCCATGTCCTTGAGCGTGAGGCTGATCGCCTCGCCGATCCCGCGCGTGCCGCCGGTTACGATTGCAACTCTGCCCATGGTCATCCTCCTGTTGTTTTAGGGGAGCCTAACTGTGGGGCAGCCACCCTTCAAGTTCACGCCCAATGATTAAATGCATAAGTTCCATGCTTTCCGTAGAGGCATTGAGGCATTCGAGCGCCGCGAAATCGCTGCCGCCCGCCTCGACGAACGTCTCGCGGCCACGAATCGCAATCTCCTCAAGCGTTTCGAGATTGTCGGCGGCGAATCCCGGCGTCACCACCGCGACCGATTTCACCCCTTCGCGTCCCAAGCGCGCCAGCGTCTCCTCGGTCGACGGTTCGAGCCATTTGGCGCGGCCGAGCTTGCTCTGGAAGCTGACGACGAGGTCGCGCCTTAACGCGTTGCCAAGCAGCCGTGCCGTTTTCTGGCACTGGCAGTGATAGGGATCGCCGTCCTCGAGCGTCGACACCGGCATCGAATGGAAGCTGGCAACGATCGTGTCGGGCACGAACGACAGCGCCGCAATCTGCCGCTCGACCGACACCTTCAGCGCCTCGATATAGGCAGGATCGTCATGCCATGGCGGCAGGGTACGGAGCGCGGGCTGCCAGCGCATCTGCTTCAGCACGTCGAACACGCGGTCGTTGACCGTCGCAGTCGTCGCCCCCGAATATTGCGGATAGAGCGGCGCAATCAGGATGCGCTGGCAGCCGGCATCCTTCAGCGCCTTCACCCGGTCGGCAATCGCGGGCTTCCCGTACCGCATCGCCCAGTCGACGATCACCGTGTCGCCGAACGACAGGCCACGCGCCTGTTCGGCCGTGATCGCGGCCAGCGGCGACCCTGCCTCGGTCCAGATCTGGCGATAGGCATGCGCGGTGGTCGCGGGCCGCGTGTTGAGCACGAACCCCCGCAAGATGATCTGCCACAACAGCGGCGGCAGTTCGACAACGCGGCGGTCGGACAAAAATTCGCGCAGGTACGCCTTCACCGCGTCGCGCGTCGGTGCCTCGGGCGAGCCGAGGTTGACGAGCAGCACGCCGATTTTGGGCGGCGGAATAATCGGGTGGTCGCCGGGAAGCTGGGCAGCGCGCATCAGGCGTCCTGAATGAGGGGAAGCTGGCGGTAGCGCATGCCCGTCGCCGCGAACAGGGCATTGGCAATGGCGGGCGCGACCGGCGGCACCGCGAGTTCGCCCGCACCGCCGGGATCGGCGCGGCTGACGATCAGCTCGATCTCGATCTTCGGGCAATCCGCCATTCGCGGCAGGCGCAAGTCGCCAAAGCGCTCGGGTCCGGCAAGGCCGCGATGGACCGAGACCGCCGCACTCGTCGCCGCCGACATGCCGAACACCAGCCCGCCGATGATCTGCGCGCGCACAATGCCCGGGTGAATGACGCGCCCGACATCGGCAACCGCAAACAGCCGGTCGACCTGCACCCGCCCGCCGTCGCCGATCCGCGCTTCGGCCAGCACCGCGATATGGCTGCCCGTCATCGAACATACGGCCAGCCCCTGGTTCGAACCTTGCGCGCCGCCCTGCCAGCCGCCGGTCTCGGCAACTTTGGTCAGGCATTGGGCCAGTCGCGGGTTCTGGCCGAGCATCGCCATCCGCACCGAGAACGGGTCGTTGCCGGTCATGTGCGCGACCTCGTCGACGAAGCTTTCGGTGACAAAAGCGTTGGCGCCAAAAGCCCGCCCGCGCCAGTCGCCGACCGGGATTCCGAGCGCCGCCGGATGGTGATCGAGCGCATGGATCGGGATGTCATACGGCGTTGCCGCGCCCATGATCGCCGCCGGTTCGGCAACACCGGCGCTCGCTGCCATTGCCGCTGCCCCCGTCTTGCCCCCGAAAATCCGCGCATCGAGTTCGTGAAGTGCGGCGGGAGTCGCGACCTGTGCGAACAAGGCACCGATCCGTCCCTCGGCGGTCGTGCGTGCCGCGACCTTGACGACGGTGGCGGGGCGGAACGTGTCGCGACGCATTTCCTCGCCGCGCGAGCGCATGAGCTGGACGGGGCGTTTCAGCCGGTCGGCAAGCGTCGCGGCATGGCCGACCAGATCGGTCTCGTACCGCGCGCCAAAGGCCCCGCCGACCATCATCGGGTGGACGACGATCCGGGCCGCATCGATGCCGAGCACGCGTGCGGCGGCCGCGGCGGCCAACCCCGGCACCTGCGTCCCGGTCCAGACCTGCACCCCGTTGCCGTCGATCTGCACGGTCACCGACGCCGTCTCGACGGCGGCATGCGGCGCAAGGCCGACGCGATAGCTCTGGGTCAGGACATCGGCCCCGGCGAACGCGCCGCCGATATCGCCAACCGCCGACAGCCGCTCGCCCCGGTCGAACGCGGCGTCCAGCGCGCGCGCGATGCTGCGGTCGTTGGCGGGCGTCCCTGCAACCACAAACGTCGGTTTTGCCGCGCGCAGCCCTTCGTTCGCTGCCCACCAGTTGGTGGCGGCGACCGCGACCCAGCGCTCGGTTTCGACTACATCGGTGACGCCGGTCACCTTCTCCGCCGCCGCCCGGTCGATCGATTTCAGCCGGGTGTCGCCTACCGGCCCTTCGGCAATCGCGGCATAGACCATGTCGGGCAGGCGGATATCGGCGGCGAAATTGGCACTGCCGTCGACCTTCGACGGCAGGTCGAGACGCGGCACTTCGGTCGCGACCAGCCGGTTCGCGCTGCCCGTCCGCCATGCGACGTCGCCGGGCAGCTTAAGTCTAGCCGCCTCGGCAGCGACTTCGCCGAACCGCATCCGCTCGTCGCCGCGCCAGACGAAGCCGCCGTGCGTGTCGCATGCCCGCCAGTCGGCGTCCCAGCGTTCCGCTGCCGCCGAGCAGAGCAGCGCCCGCGCCGCCGCGCCCGCATCGCGCAGCACGCCTTCGAACCCGCGCACCGACGTCGATCCGCCGGTAGCCATCACGTCGTTACGCCGGTCGACCAGCCGCGCCGGCGCACTGCGTCCCAATCCTTCGTCCCATTCGCGCATTAACAGCGCACTGGCATAAAGCGGCCCCGCGTGTGCCGCCTCGACCGCGACCGTGCGCCAGTCTGCGCCGAGTTCATCGGCGATAATCTGGGCATGAGTTGTAAAGACACCGTGGCCGAGTTCGACCTGCGGCACGACGATGGCGACATGGCCGTCTTCGCCGATCTTCACGAAGCCGCCGAGCACATGTTCGCCGGGCGCGGTATTCAGGCCGGGCGCATAGGCACGCGGCCACAGGGCAAAGCCGACAACCAGGCCCAACCCAGCACCGCCGCCGACAAGCAAGTTACGGCGGGAGATTTTAGGCGCGGGCATGGAGGGGCGTTACGGGCGGGGAGCGCCGCTGCCAATCCCCTTGAGAATCAGGCCGTCTGTTTCGCCTCGGCTTCGTGCACCGCACGGTATTTCGCGCGCAGCCCGACCTTGTCGATCTTTTCGGTGCCGAGTTTGGGCAGGGGGTCGGCCTCGAACCACAGCCGCGCGGGCACTTTGAACGCCGCCAGCTGTTCGCCGAGGAAGAACAGCAGCGCTTCTTCGCTCAGATGCTCGCCGGGATGGACGTGCACGATGGCCCCGACAATTTCACCGAGCCGTTCGTCGGGCAGGCCGAACACGCACGCCTCGGCAATGGCGGGGTGCGCGTAGATCGCCGCCTCGACTTCCTGGCAGCTGATATTCTCGCCGCCGCGGATGATGATGTCCTTCTTGCGGTCGACGATGAAGAGATAGCCGTCGGGATCGAGATAACCGATGTCGCCGGTGCGGAAATAGCCGTCGGCGGTCATGCACGCTGCCGTTGCAGTGGGGTTGTTCCAATAGCCGCTGAAATTGGCGACCGAGCGGATGCTGATTTCCCCGCGTTCGCCCTGCGCTTGCGGCTTGCCGTCATCATCAAGGATCGCGACATCGACCAGCGGCTTCGACGCGCGACCGGTGCTGTTGGGCTTGTCGAGATAATTGCTCGAGAACGAGCCGCAGCCGACGGCATTAGTCTCGGTCAAGCCATAGCCGAGCGCAGGCGGGGCCGGCATTTCGTCGTTCAACCGCCGGACGTGCTCGGGCGGACGCGGCGCGCCACCCGCCGCGAACGACTGTACGGTCGAGAGGTCGTAATTGCCGCGTTCGGGGTGGTTGAGAATTTCCCAGCTCATCAGCGGCACACCGGTGAAGTTGGTGACCTTTTCGCCCTCGATCAGCTTCATTGCCTCGAGCGCGTTCCATTTGGCCATCATCACCATCTTGCGCCCGATGGCGAAGCTGACGAGCAGCATGGGGATTTCACCTGTCACGTGGAACAGTGGCACCGTCATCAACACGGCGTGTTGCGGACGCGGTTCCTTGATCGTCCCGTCCTCGGTGCCGATCTGGAGCATCATCAGCGCCATCGCGATGTAATTGAACGTACCCTGCACCACCGCGCGGTGCGTCGAATAGGCGCCCTTCGATTGGCCGGTGGACCCGGAGGTGAACAGGATCGTGGCCAGATCGTCGGGGCCGACGTCAGGGAGCCCCGCGTCCGCGCCGCCGCGTGCCAGCACCGGTTCCATTGCCTCGCCCAAGGGCAGCGCGACATCGACGAGCACGATCTCGAACCCGGTTTCACGTCCGCATTCGGCGACCCGCTTGGCACGCGGCGGATCCGCGAAGACGAGTTTGGCATCGACCGCCGCGATCCCGTCGCACAGCTCGCCGCCCTGCCACCAGCCATTGAGCAAGGTCGCAACGCCGCCTGCCATCAATATGCCCATGTAGAGCACGACCCAAGACGGCGCATTCCGCATCGCGATGCCGATACGGTCTCCCTTTTTCACGCCGTATCCGCCGACCAAGGCGTGCGCGACCTTGACTGCTTCGGCGTGGACTGTGGCAAAGCTCAGCCGCTCGTCGCCGTCGACCAGAAAATCCGCATCGCCGTGCTGGGCGCAGAAATGCGCGAAATAGCCGATGAGCGTCGGCGGCGCGGCGGCGATGACCGGCACATCGACCCCGCAGGGAAGCGTGAAGCTGCCGAGCGGCAACGGGCCGCCTTCGACCGAAAGCGCGCCGATGGCGCGGTCGATCCGCAGGTCGAGTTCGGACGGCATGTGATTCCCTCTCCGCTTGGTCTTCGCCAATGCCGCTTGTATGGGGGCGAAAACCGGAAGGGAAAAGCCTTGCTGCACGAATTTGCATTGAGTGTTGTTGCAAGTGCGGGTGCCGTAGCGTCGGCAGCCTCGGCGGGCGCGATCCGCTTTACCGATCTCGGCCTCGATCCGGTGGTATTCCGCATCGGCTGGTTCGCGCTGCGCTGGTACAGCCTGGCCTATATCGCCGGAATCGTGCTGGGCTGGTGGTATCTGTCGAAGTTGCTCAAACAGCCGGGCGCACCGATGGCGCAGCGCCACGCCGACGATTTCGTCTTTTATGCGACGCTCGGCATCATCCTCGGCGGGCGGCTGGGCTATGTCTTGTTCTACAAGCCCGAAATGCTTGGCACGCCGACCGATATCATCAAGCTGTGGGAGGGCGGTATGTCGTTCCACGGCGGGCTGATCGGGCTGGTGGCGGCGATCCTGTATTTTGCCTGGAAGAACAAGCTGCCGCTGCTGCGTGTGCTCGATTATGTCGGCTGTGCGACGCCCTTCGGCGAGTTCTTCGTACGCCTCGCCAATTTCGTGAACGGCGAGCTGTGGGGCCGTCCGACCGACCTGCCGTGGGGCATCGTCTTTCCGGGCGGCGGAGATGTCGCGCGACACCCCAGCCAACTTTACGAAGCGGGTCTGGAGGGGCTTGGTCTGGGGCTGCTGCTGTGGTGGCTCTTCTGGAAGACCGATGCGCGTTACTATCCGGGGCGGCTGGCCGGGGCGGGGCTGACCTTTTACGCGCTGGTCCGCTTCGGGCTGGAGCGGGTACGCGCGCCCGATGCGGGCCTCGAGCATCTGTCGTGGGGGCTGACGATGGGGCAGACCCTGTCGTTGCCGGTGCTGCTGGTCGGGCTGTGGTTGCTGACGACGTCGAAGGGGCGGCGTCACCGGATAGAGCCGATTGCCGGAAACGCGAGCGTCGCGTGATCGAGGCCGAGGCGGCAGGCGAAGGGAGGCTGGCCGACCGGCTTGCCCGCGCCATCACGCTGGCGGGGCCGATCCCGGTGTCGCGGTTCATGGCGGCGGCCAACGCTGAATATTACGCGAAGGCCCGCGCCATCGGCGCGGCAGGCGATTTCATCACGGCACCCGAAATCAGCCAGATGTTCGGCGAAATGATCGGCGCGTGGATCGCCGATCTTTGGGGCCGCGCGGGGCGACCGGCGGTCCATTATGTGGAGCTGGGGCCAGGACGCGGGACGCTCGCGGCGGACGCCCTGCGAACGATGGCAAAAGCGAGCCTGACGCCGACCGTGCATTTCGTCGAGACCTCTCCGCGGCTGCGCGCCGAACAGGCAGCCCGGGTGCCGGGGGCGATCTGGCACGACGATGTGTCGACGCTGCCTGACGACGCGCCGCTAGTCGTTGTCGCCAACGAGTTTTTCGATGCACTGCCCATCGAACAGATCGTGCGCGGCCAAGGGGGCTGGCACCGGCGGCTGGTCGCGTGTCAGGACACGCTGTTCCTGCCGATCGCAGGGCCGGTCATGCCCGAGGCCATCGTTCCCGAACATCTGCGCGATGCGCCCGTCGGCAGTCTGATCGAATCGTCGCCCGCGAGCGTCGGCGTGGTCCGCGAGCTGGCGGCGCGACTGGCCCGACAGGGCGGCGCGGCACTGATCGTCGATTACGGCTATGACGGGCCAGCGCTAGGCGAAACATTGCAGGCGGTGCGGGGGCATGGGTTCGCCAATCCGTTCGACGCGCCGGGCGAGGTCGATCTGAGCGCGCATGTCGATTTCGCGGTGCTGGGAGCGGCGGGGCAGGTTGCCGGGGCGACGGTACATGGTCCGGTGCCCCAACGCGATTTCCTTGGGCAGCTCGGCATCGCAACACGCGCGGCGGCGCTGGCCAAGGCATCGCCGCCCCGCGCCGACGAAATCGGCTCGGCCCACGCGCGACTGACCGGCGCGGACGCCATGGGCACGCTGTTCCGGGCGATGGCGCTTACCGGCAGCGGATGGCCGCAACCGGCGGGGTTTGCGTGAGCATCGATGTTGTCGCTTCACCGCTGTTGGATGGGGTTCGCCACGGCTTCCTCGGACGGCAGGGCGGCGTTTCGACCGGTCTTGTCGCGGGCCTCAACGTGGGGCTGGGCAGTGCCGACGATCCACTTGCGGTGGCGGAGAACCGCCGCCGTGCGCTGGCCGCCGTCGCGCCCGATGCGGCGCTGGTCACGGTGTTTCAGGTCCACGGGATCGAGGTTGTCACGCCAGATACCGCTTGGCCCGACGACGCCCGCCCGCCTGCAGATGCGTTGGTCACCGACCGCCCCGGCCTCGCGCTCGGCATCCTGACCGCCGATTGCGCGCCTGTGCTGTTCGCCGATGTCGACGCGGGCGTGATCGGTGCGGCGCACGCCGGGTGGAAGGGGGCGATCGGCGGCGTTACCGACGCAACGATTACCGCGATGGAAGGGCTGGGCGCGCGGCGCGACCGCATCAGCGCAGTCGTCGGCCCGTGCATCGCGCAGGCGAGCTACGAGATCGATGAAGGCTTTCGCGCGCGCTTTGTTGCAGTCGATATCGACAACGAACGCTTCTTTGTGGCGGGTCGCCCCGGCCATATGCAATTCGACCTGCCCGGCTATGTCGCGCAACGGCTGAGCGCCGCCGGTGTCGGCCGCGTCGAGGTACTCGGACTCGACACGCTGGAACTCGACAGCCGCTTCTACAGTTTTCGACGCGCGACATTGGCCGGTGAACCGGACTATGGTCGGCAAATATCGCTGATCGCGCTCCGGTAGAGTCTGCTCGGACTCTGGGCGCGCTCGGCACCGGAGAGAAACCTTGGAAGACGAAGCTACACTGACCGGCACGCCCCAGCGTCGCCGGCCCAAACCCGACATCCTCGCCATCGACAACCGCCGCCTTGCACCCGAGACGCTCATGATGGGGCATGGCTTCGATCCCGCCCTGTCGGAAGGATCGCTCAAACCCCCGATTTTCCTG
Source organism: Sphingomonas sp. SUN039 (assembly GCF_024758725.1). Classification (NCBI taxonomy): domain Bacteria; kingdom Pseudomonadati; phylum Pseudomonadota; class Alphaproteobacteria; order Sphingomonadales; family Sphingomonadaceae; genus Sphingomonas; species Sphingomonas sp. SUN039. The sequence continues at coordinate 2,426,303 of NZ_CP096972.1, forward strand.
ACCTCGACGTTCGTGTTCGAGAATGCGGCGGCGGGAAAACGCTTTTTCGAAGGCGTGACCGGCAAGCGCCCCGGCGGCGCGGAAGGCCTCGTCTATTCGCGCTTCAACGGACCCAATCAGGAAATCCTCGAGGACCGGCTCGGCATCTGGGAAGATGCCGAAGATGCGCTGGTCTTTTCGTCCGGCATGTCGGCGATCGCGACGGTGATGCTGGCGCTGGTCAAATCGGGCGACGTCATCGTCCATTCAGCACCTCTCTATGCCGCGACCGAAACGCTGATCGGTCGCATTTTCGGGCGGTACGGCGTGCACTGGCTGGATTTCCCGGCAGGGGCGACGCGCGAAGAAATCGATGCGGTGCTCGCCAAGGCAAAGACGCTGGGCAATGTCGCCATGGTCTATCTCGAAAGCCCGGCCAACCCGACCAATGCGCTGGTCGATGTCGAAGCGGTGCGCGACGCCCGCGATACGGCGTTCGATGGCGACAAGCCCCCCATCGTCATCGACAACACGTTCCTCGGGCCGCTCTGGGCCAAGCCGCTACGGCAGGGCGCGGACCTCGTGCTCTACAGCCTGACCAAATATGCCGGCGGGCACAGCGACCTCGTCGCGGGCGGCGCGGTGGGGGCAAAGAGCATCATCAACACCGTCCGCATGATGCGCAACACCATCGGTACGATCACCGATCCGCATTCGGCGTGGATGCTGCTGCGCTCGCTCGAAACGCTCGAACTCCGCATGAGCCGCGCAGGCGAGAATGCCGCCAAGGTCTGCGCCTTTCTACGCGAACAGCCGCAGGTCGAAACCGTCGGCTATCTCGGCTTTCTGGAACCCGGATCGCGACAGGCCGATATCTATGCGCGGCACTGCACCGGCGCCGGATCGACCTTCTCGCTCTATCTGAAAGGTGGGGAGCGCGAGTCCTTTGCGTTCCTTGACGCGCTCAAGATTGCCAAGCTGGCGGTTAGTCTGGGCGGCACCGAAACACTGGCGAGTTGCCCGGCCGCGATGACGCATCTCTCAGTGCCGCAGGAGCGCAAGGACGCGCTCGGCATCGGCGACAACCTCGTGCGGATTTCGGTGGGGGTCGAAAATGCCGAGGACCTGATTGCCGATTTCCGACAGGCGCTACGGGCAATCTGACCGGGCAATCTAGCGCCAGTTGAATACCTGCCACCCCCGCTGCGCGGCCAGCGCGACCAGCGGCGGGTGGGGGTTGGTGGCGAACGCCTCGTCCGCCCAGTTGAGACACGGCGCGTCGGAGACATGATCGCTGTAGAAGCGGATATGGCAATCCTCGCGCGCCAGCCCCTGCCGCACCAGCCACGCCTGCACCATTTCGAGCTTGGCGGTGCCATAGCAATTCTGCGCATCGATCCGCGCCAGCAGCGCGCCCGCCGTATCGGTACGGGTCATCGTCCCGATCACATCGTCGAAGCCGAGCGTGCGCGCGATGGCCCGCGCATAGAATTCATACGAGGCGGTCGCGAGCACCATCCGGTACCCGTCGCCCTTGTCGGCGAGAACGCGGGTCTGCGCTTGCGGCAATATGTTCGTGGCCAGTGTTTCGGCGGCAAAGCTTTCCGCGAGTGCCGACGCATCGGCGGGTGAAAGGGCCGGCCCAACGAGCAGGCTATGGTTGAGCTCTTTCAACCGCCCCCGGTCGATGATCCGCGCCGCGTACAGCAAAATCGTGACGATCACGAAAGGAAGCAGCAACAAACGCCATGGTTTGCGCGTTCGGGCAGCATGGATGAGAAACGGGGTATATGTCGGACGGCGCGTGACCGTCTTGTCCATGTCATAAATCGCCAGACGGATTTTGGCCGGGATTTCGGTTTCGCTCATCGCCCTGCCCTATCGTTGCAACGTCTTGCCGCGCCAGCATTAATGCCGCATCACCCATAACGATGACAGGGGCCGATTTTTCCGAGATCGACCGCGATGGTACGCGGACGCTGGTGTTCACCGGCGCGCTCACCCTGTCGCAGTTGGGCGAATTGCCCAATCGGCTGGAGAACGACCCGCCGCACGCCGCCACCATCGACCTGTCGGACGTCGGTCAGATGGACACCATCGGGGCCTGGGTCGTCCACCGTCTGTCGCGCGACACCGGCGCAACGATTACTGGAGCAAGTGCCGATAACGCCCATCTGATTGCCCAGGTTTCGCGCAGCGACACCCCGATGAAAGTGCGCCCGGACCATGTCCTGCCGCTGGTGCGTGTGCTCGGCGAGATCGGCGAGGCGACGCAGATCGCCGGGCGGACCCTGCTCGGCCTGCTCGGTTTTTTCGGGGCGGTGTGCATCGCCTTTGCCAATGTCATCCGCCACCCGTCGCGGTTCCGACTCGACGCGGTCATCCAGCGGTTCGAGATCGTCGGGGTGAAAGCGTTCGGTATTATCGGTTTGATGAGCTTCCTGATCGGCTTTGTCATCGCGCAACAGGGTGCGGTGCAGCTTCAGCAATTCGGGTTCGAAAGTTTCACGGTCAACCTTGTCGGCCGGATCACCTTTCGCGAACTCGGTGTGTTGATGACCGCGATCATGGTTGCGGGGCGCTCGGGATCGGCGTTCGCCGCCGAACTCGGCACGATGAAGCTGACCGAGGAAATCGACGCGATGCGGACGATCGGCATCTCGCCGAACGAGGCACTGGTCCTGCCGCGCATCATCGCGACCGTGCTGATGATGCCGCTGCTGGGATTTTACGCGTCGATGGTCGCGGTGGTCGGCGGCGGGCTATTCTGCTGGACCGTGCTCGGTATCCAGCCGGTGACCTATATCCAGCGTATCCGCGAAGTCGTGCCCGCGACCGACGTCTATATCGGCCTGATCAAGGCCGTGGTGTTCGGCCTGATCATTTCCGCCTCGGGTTGTTTTCAGGGGCTGCAGGTCGAGGGAAATGCCGAACAGGTCGGGCTTCGCACCACGGCGTCGGTGGTGCAGGCGATCTTCCTGGTCATCGTGCTCGACGCGTTCTTTGCGGTGTTCTTCACCGGGATCGGGTGGAAATGAGCGAGGCCGGCACCCCGCCCGCCCCCGCAACCTCGCCCGCAATCCGGGACGATATCGTCGTTTCGGTCCGCGGTCTGCGGAACAGTTTCGGCGATGCGGTGATCCACGACGGCCTCGACCTCGATGTGCGACGCGGCGAGATCATGGGCGTCGTCGGCGGGTCGGGCACGGGCAAGTCGGTGCTGATGCGCTCGATCATCGGGCTGCAAACCCCCGAAGCGGGCGAAGTCCATGTCTTCGGCGAGGATATGAGCCACGACGACGAGGACGGCAGCATCCGCCGCCGCTGGGGCGTGTTGTTTCAGGGCGGTGCGCTGTTCTCGACGCTGACGGTTGCGGAGAATGTCGAGTTTCCGTTGCGCGAATTCTATCCGAAGCTGTCGAAAACGCTGCTCGACCAGATCGCCGGCTACAAAGTCGAAATGGCGGGCTTGCCGGTCGACGCAGGCCCCAAATACCCGTCCGAACTGTCGGGCGGCATGAAGAAGCGCGCCGGACTCGCCCGTGCGCTCGCGCTCGACCCCGAATTGCTGTTTCTCGACGAACCGACGGCCGGGCTCGATCCCATCGGTGCGGCGGCGTTCGACGAGCTGACCCGCGACCTGCAACGGACGATGGGCCTGACCGTTTTCCTGATCACCCATGATCTCGACACGCTCTATGCCATCTGCGACCGGGTCGCGGTGCTCGCCGACAAAAAGGTTATCGCCGTGGGCACGATCCCCGAGCTGCTCGCGCTCGACCATTCGTGGATCCAGGAGTATTTCAACGGCCCGCGCGGGCGGGCCGCCACAGCGGCGCTCGGCCGACAGGAAAACAAGCCGACTCCAGCCGCTCCCCAGAAAGAAAGTGCTGCCTGATGGAAACGCGATCGAACCAGGTGCTCGTCGGCAGCGTGGTGCTCACCCTGCTCGTTGCCATTGCGCTGTTTCTTGTCTGGCTGTCGGGCGTCTCGGGCGGCAAGACCAAGACCTATGACATTTTCTTCAAGCAATCGGTCGAAGGGCTGGCCACCGGATCGACCGTGACTTTCTCGGGCGTGCCGTCGGGACAGATTACCGGTATCGAGCTGTGGAAAGACAATCCCGAGTTCAAGCGTGTCCGCGTGGAGTTGAAGAACGATACGCCCATCCTACAGGGCACGACTGCAACGATTCTGGGCAGCTTTACCGGGCCGTCGACGGTCGTGCTCGACGGGGCGATCAAAGGCGCACCGCCGATCACCGATCCGGGGCCGGCGGGTGTGCCGGTGATCCCGACCAAACGCGGCGGCCTCGGCGCGTTGCTCAATTCTGCCCCGCAGTTGCTCGAGCGCATTTCGACGCTGACCGAGCGGCTGACCGAAGTGCTCAACGACAAGAACCAGAAGTCGTTTTCGGGCATTTTGGCCAATGTCGACAAGCTGTCGGGCGACCTCGCCAACCGCGGGCCGGAGATTGCCGCGACCATCGCCGAAACGCGGGTTGCCGTGCAGAAAGCAGGCGATGCGGCCGAAAAAATCGGCAATCTCGCGCAAACCGTCGACGGGCAGTCGGGTCCGCTGATTACCGACCTGCGCAGCGCCATTGCCTCGGCCAACCGCAGCATGACGACGCTCGACGCGACGCTGAAGGACGCCCAGCCCGGCGTGCAGGCCTTTTCCAAACAGACCCTGCCCGAAATCGGGCAGCTCGTCCGCGATCTGCGGGTCATGGCCGAAAGCCTGACGGCGGTGGCTGGCAAGATCGATCAGGGTGGCGCCGGCAGCATTATCGGCAGCCCGCGCCTGCCCGACTACAAGCCTAAAGGAGACCGCAAATGATCCGTCCGGCTGCGATATGCGGACTCTTGTTGCTCGGCGGGTGCGTCAGCTTCGGGGGCAAGCCGCCCAAGATGCTGATGACGCTGACCACCTCGGCGACGGTCCCGACCGATGCGGTCCGGCAGGCTTCTGCCGAGAATACCGTGCTCATCCTGACGCCCACCGCCAATGCTGCCGTCCAGACGGTGCGGATACCGGTCTATGACGGCACCGCGCTCGCCTATGTCGCCGATGGTGCGTGGAACGAGCCGCCGGTACGCGCGATCCAGCGGCTGCTGTCCGAGACGGTGACGGCGCGGACGGCCAAGATCGTGCTCGATCCCCGCCAATTCGGTGCCAGCCCCGCCATGCGGCTGTCGGGTCAGCTCCAGCGCTTCGGGATCGACCCGAACGCCATGCAGGCGGTGGCAACTTTCGACGCGCAACTGTCGCGCGAGGGCGGGCGGGTCGAAACCCGGCGTTTCGAGGCACGCGCGCCGCTTGCCGCCGTCGATGCGGCACAGGCCGGAACCGCGCTCAACCGCGCGGCCAACGATCTGGCCATGCAGGTCGCCGATTGGGTAAAATAGCACCGCGGAAACATCTGGTGGAGCTGAGCGGGATCGAACCGCTGACCTCGTCATTGCGAACGACGCGCTCTCCCAACTGAGCTACAGCCCCTCACCAGATCTATCGCGTGCCGCATGGGGGCGGCGTCGCGGAGGCGGACCCCATAACGAGGGCGTGGCGGCGATGCAACGCCCTGTTTGTGCCGTGCTATTTCGCCGCGACCCGCCAGATGCGGTTGCCGACATCGTCGGCGACGAGCAGGTCGCCCTTGCTGCGCGCGATCACCCCGACCGGGCGACCCTGCGCCTGACCGTCCTTGTCGAGAAAGCCGGTCAACACGTCGCGCATCGGTCCTTCGGGGAAGCCGCGCGCGTTGAAGCCGACGAACACGACCTTGTAGCCCGACGGCGGCTTGCGGTTCCACGATCCGTGCTGGCCGATGAACGCCCCCTTTTGAAAGGCACCGAGCGACCCGAATGCGAGGCCCAGCGACGCGGTATGCGCCCCCAGCGCATAGTCGGGACGGCGGGTATATTGCAGCAGGTCGGGCCGGTCCTCAGCGCGTTCGTCGCGATAGCCGCCCCAATAGGTGTAGGGCCAGCCGTAGAACGCCCCGAAATCGGCACGCGTCAGATAATCGGGCGCAAGGTCGCCGCCGAGCATGTCGCGCTCGTTGACGACGGTCCACAGCGATTTGCTCTGCGGCTCCCACGCCATGCCGACCGGATTGCGAAGCCCCGCCGTCCACACGCGGAGCGCCTTGGTCGCAAGGTTGAGCTCGAGGATATTGGCACGGTTATCCTCGGCATCCATGCCGCCCTCGGCGATATTCGACGAGGAGCCGACCGAAATGAACAGCGACTGGTTATCGGGCGCGGCCACCACGTTTTTCGCCCAATGGTTGCCGCCGCCGGGGAGCGACATCACTTTTTTGGGGGTCGCGCCGATCTTCGTCTCGCCCGCAACATAGGGTACGACAACCAGTGCATCGTGGTTGCCAATGTAAAGCTGGTCGCCGACCAGCGCCATGCCGAACGGCGAATTGAGGCCGGTCAGAAACGGCGTCTTTACCTCGGCGACACCGTCGCCGTCGGCATCGCGGAGCAACGTGATGCGGTTGGCGCTCGGGACGCCTGCGCCGGCGTAACCCATCAGCGTCGTCATGACCCAGCCGGTGATGCCGCCGCCTTCGCGCGGCGGCGAATTGGTCTCGGCAACCAGCACATCGCCGTTGGGGAGTTCGTACATCCAGCGCGGATGGTCGAGGTCGCGCGCGAACGCGGCGACCGTCAAACCGGCTGCGGCAACCGGCGCGGCCGTGCCGGTCCAGCCGACCGGCTTGGCAAGGCTCACCGTCGGCACCTTCTCCGTGCGGGCCGGTGTGATCTTCGGTCTGGTCCCCGACACGGCCTCGACCGGCAGTAACGCCGGCACCCCGCGCGAAAGATACCAGAGAGCCCCCGCGCCGATGAGCACGAGCAGCAGGACGGACGAGAGGATTTTGGCGCGAAAGGTCATGATGCCCGATATGGCAATCACTTGCTCGCAGCGCCACCCTCTGGATCAACAATCGGCGGATGCAGCCGCAGCCGGGTAGCCCGGCGGGTGTCGCCCTCGGTCACCTCGATCCGCCAGCCGCTGTCATGCATCAGCATTTCGCCCGGCTGCGGCACATGACCTGCCAGCATGAAGGCCAGACCGCCGATGGTGTCGACATCCTCGTCGATAACGGCCAAGCGTGGATCGACGGTCTCGGCAATGTCTTCGAGCTCGGCTCGTGCATCGGCGTCCCACATCCCGTCCTCGAGCTGGACCAGCTGCGGCACGACCGCGTCGTCGGTTTCGTCCTCGATATCGCCGACGATTTCCTCGACCAGATCCTCGATCGTCACCAGTCCCTCTGTCCCCGAATATTCGTCGATGACGATCGCAAGGTGGACACGCTGGGCGCGCATTTCGGCGAGCAAGTCGAGCACGCCCATCGATTGCGGCACATAGAGCGGCTGACGGATCAGCCCCGATATCGTCTCGGGGAACGGTTCGCCGCGCGCCAGCAGCGCAAAGGCGTCCTTGATGTGGATCATGCCGACGACCTGGTCGAGGCTGTCGCGATAGACCGGCAGGCGGCTGTGCGGCGCGTCGGCCAGAACCGCGACCAGTTCGGCGAAGGTCGAAGTCTCGGGGATCGCGACGATATCGGCGCGCGGCACGCCCACATCGTCGACGGTGCGCTTGCCGAAGCTCAGCAGATTGCGGACCATCTGGCGCTCGACCGGGGACAGGTCGCCCTTCTCGTCGGGAGCGGGATCGTCCTCATGCTCGTCGATCGCTTCTTCGATCTGTTCGCGCAGGGTCGGCTCGGGGCCGTCGCCGAACAGCGAGCGGACCGTATTCCACAGGCCGCTCTCGCGGCTACTATCGCCTTCTTTCATTGGGGGGTTTCGTGGTCCTCATAGGGGTCGTGCAGACCCAGCGCGGACATGGCGGCCCGCTCGATATCTTCCATCGCCTCGGCCTCCGCGTCGTCGATATGGTCGTACCCTAACAGATGGAGGACCCCATGCACAATCAGATGCGCGGCATGATCCGCCAGCGGCACCCCCTTCTCGGCCGCCTCGCGCGCGCAGGTCTCGTAGGCAAGGACGATATCGCCGAGCAGCACTTCGCCGTCGTCAGTGTTGCCAAGCGTCTCGATCAGGTCGGGCTGGACCATCGGGAAGGACAGGACATTGGTCGGCTTGTCCTGCTGGCGATACTGGAAGTTTAGCGTGCGGACCTCGGCGTCGGACGTGAGGCGGACAGCGATTTCGACGGTCGCAGCGGTTTCGGCCAGCGCTGACTGTACACTGGCAGATATCGCCGCTTCGACCGCCTTATCCGAAAGACTTTCCCAATCCGCTTCGGGCCAAGGGTCTTCGCGCAGGGCAGCAACCTCGATCACCCACCCCCCTCATACGCCTCGACGATCCGCCCCACCACCGGATGCCGCACGACGTCGCCGATGCCGAAGCGGACCGTGCCGATGCCCTCGATCCCCTCCAGCTTGCCGACCGCGTCGTTCAGGCCCGATTCCTGGCCCTTGGGCAGGTCGGTCTGGTTGGGATCGCCGCACACCACCATGCGGCTGTTCTGGCCGAAGCGGGTGAGGAACATCTTCATCTGCGCGGGCGTGGTGTTCTGCGCCTCGTCGAGGATGATGAACGATTCCGCGAGCGTCCGCCCGCGCATGAAGGCGATCGGCGCGATCTCGATTTCACCGCTGGCGATGCGCCGCTCGACCTGTTCGGCGGGCAGGCAATCGTAGAGCGCATCGTACAGGGGCCGCAGGTACGGATCGACTTTTTCCTTCATATCGCCGGGCAGGAAGCCGATCTTCTCGCCTGCCTCGACGGCGGGGCGCGACAGGATGAGGCGGTCGACGCTGCCAGTGATAAGCTGCGACACGGCCTGTGCGACCGCGAGATAGGTCTTGCCCGTCCCCGCCGGTCCCAGTGCGAAGATGATGTCGTGCGCGATCAGCGCTTCCATATAGCGCGTCTGCGTCGCCGAGCGCGGGACAATCGTTTTCTTGCGCGTGCGGATCATGATGCTCGGCGGCGTCGCCACATCATGGCGGATGATGCCATCGAGCGTCGGTTCGGCAGACATTGCGATCACCGCATCGACTTCGCCGGTATCGATGTCCTGCCCCTGCACCACGCGGTTGTAGAGGCCGGTCAGTACGTCGCGCGCCCGCGCGCACGCTGCCGCCTCGCCCTCGATTTGGAGCTTGTTGCCGCGCGCCGCGATATAGACGCCCAGCCGGTTCTCGATGGCGACGAGGTTGCGGTCGTATTCGCCGAGCACCCGCGCGAGCAGTTGCGGCTTGTCGAACATGACTTCGATGCGGCTGCGGTCGCCGAGCGCGGCGGGAATGGGCTTTTTCGGCACTCAGGCGGCCAGTTTCATAGGAGCAGTACCTCGCAGGCTATTGGGTCCGGCATGGGTCAGGTCGACCTCGACGAGGTCGCCGATTTTGAGCGTCGGATCGACGACATGCACCGATTGAAGCCAGGGCGACTTGCCGAGCATCTGCCCCGCAATCTTGCCCTTGCGTTCGATCAGCACGCTGGTGCGGCGACCGACGCTGGCGGTGTTGAACGCATATTGCTGTTCGTTGAGCAGCGCCTGCAGTCGTTGCAGCCGCTCGTCCATCACCGCTTTCGGCACCTGCGCGTCCATCGTCGCGGCGGGCGTGCCGGGGCGCGGGCTATAGGCAAAGCTGAATGCCTGTGCGTAGTTCACGGCACGGACGATGTTCAGCGTCTCCTCGAACTCGGCACCGGTTTCGCCCGGAAATCCGACAATGAAGTCGCCCGAGATCGCGATATCGGGGCGCGCCTCACGGACGCGCTCTATCAGGCGGAGATAGGATGCGGTGTCATGGCTGCGGTTCATCGCTTTCAAGACGCGGTCGCTGCCCGACTGCACCGGCAGATGGAGGAACGGCATCAGCTTTTCGACGTCGCGGTGCGCATCGATCAGCCCTTGGCGCATGTCGTTCGGGTGGCTCGTCGTATAGCGGATGCGCGCCAGCCCGGGGAGCTTGTCGAGCGCCACGATCAGGTCATGCAGGCCCCGCCCCGCATCGTCCCAAGCATTCACATTTTGCCCGAGCAGCGTGATTTCCCTCGCGCCGCCATCGACCAGCGCGCGCGCCTCGTCGAGAACCGCCTCGAACCCGCGCGAGACTTCGGCCCCGCGTGTGTACGGCACCACGCAATAGGTGCAGAATTTGTCGCAGCCTTCCTGCACCGTCAGGAACGCCGAGGGGCGGCCTGGGCCGCGCGTCGGCAGCGCATCGAACTTGGATTCGGCAGGCATGTCGGTGTCGATCTGCGCCTTGCCCCTCGCGCGCGCCTCGGCGAGCAGCGCGGGCAAGCGGTGATAGGCCTGAGGGCCGACCACGACATCGACGTCCCTCGCGCGCTTCGCGACCTCGGCCCCTTCGGCCTGTGCGACGCAGCCCGCGACCGCGATCATCGGTCGCGTCCCGTCGTCGCGGCGCAGCGCGCCGATCTCCGAATAGACCCGGTGTACCGCGCGTTCGCGGATGTGGCAGGTGTTGAGCACCACGACATCGGCGCTGTCGGCATCGGTCGCCGCCGTCATGCCCTCGGCGCTCAGCAACTCGCCCATGCGGTCGCCGTCATAGACGTTCATCTGGCAGCCGAAGGATTTGACGTGGTAAGTCTTGGGAGAAGTCATTGCGCCTGTCATAGCGCCGCCGCCACCGAAGCTGAACTGCTTTCGTCGAGGCTTCCGGCGATACCCGAAGCCCAGGCCGCATGACCGATAAAGGTTTCGACCGTTCGTCCGAGCACGGCCGCCAGCGCCGCTTCGATACGCGTCCGCGCCTCGGCAGCAATCGCCTTGCGCCCCGGAAAATCGACCGGCGAAAACGGGTCGAGAAAATTGACCCCGACGCGAAAGCTGCCCGGCCGTGCCAGCACGCGCAAGGCGTTGTGCTGGCCGGCCTCGTCCCCCAGCCAGCCGATGTCGGGGCCGTCCGCGCCGTAATCGAGCATCAACGGCTGCACCACGACACCCGGCGGTGGCGGCTCCAGGATCTTGAGCAACGAAGACTTGAACGGCAGCAGCGACCGCCCGTCGTCGGTGGTCCCTTCCGGAAAAATCGTCACCGACCAAGTGTCGGCCAGCGCCTCGCGGAGCCGCTCGATCTGGTCGCCCACGCCCGTACGGTCTTCGCGCGTGACGAATACGGTGCGGTTCAGCGTCGACAGCCAGCCGACCACCGGCGCGTTGCGGATCTCGGCCTTGGCGACGAACGCGCTCCCGCTGGCACCCGCAATGACGAGTATGTCGATCCAGCTGACATGGTTGGAGATGAACACCACATTGCGTCGAACGGGGATGCCCGACCGGTCCGCCCGCGCGCCCGCAATCCAGCCGGTCCAGCCGAGGAACAGCCGTGGCCAGGGCGACGACTGCCGCAGAGCGCGCCACAGGTAATGCAGGACGATCAGCGGGAGCAGGATCGCCACGATCCCGGTGGCGCGAACGCCGATCCGGGTCCAGCCCATCGGCGATATCGGCGGCGGATTGCCCGCCGCAGCCGCGAGCCGTTCCGGACTGAAAGCGGGTCGGTCAGGCCGGGCGGTCGAGGGCGACGCCATAGAGCTCCATGCGATGGTCGACGAGCCGGAATCCCAGCTTTTCGGCAATCTGCTTTTGCAGGGCCTCGATCTCGGGATCGACGAACTCGATGACTTTCCCGGTTTCGACATCGATCAGATGATCGTGATGCGCCTCGGCGGCGGCTTCATAGCGCGCGCGCCCGTCGCCGAACTCGTGACGTTCGAGGATGCCCGCCTCTTCGAAAAGGCGGACCGTGCGATAGACGGTGGCAATCGAAATGCCGGGGTCGATCGCCGACGACCGCGCGTGCAGCGCCTCGACATCGGGGTGGTCGTCGGCCTCCGACAGGACGCGCGCGATGACACGCCGCTGCTCGGTGATGCGAAGGCCCTTTTCGGCGCAGAGCGCCTCGATATCGATTCTACGATGCATTGCGGCGACGCTAGCCGAAGCCTGCGCCGCCGCAAAGTGCATTAACAGGGAGCCGGGGCGGATTACTTCGCCTTGCGACGGCCCTTGGTGCCGAGACCGATGCTCTTGGCGAGCGTGCGGCGCTGTTCGGCATAGTTGGGCGCAACCATCGGATAGTCCGACGGCAGGCCCCATTTGGCGCGATACTGGTCGGGCGTCATGCCGTAATGCGTCATCAGGTGGCGCTTGAGCATCTTGAGCTTCTTGCCGTCCTCGAGGCACACGACATAGTCGGGCTTGATCGACGAACGGATCGAGACGGCGGGCTCCTGCTTGGGTTCGGGCACGACCGGCGCCGGGCCGGCCAGCGCCGCCAGAGCACCATGGACGTTGGAAATCAGGGTCGGCAAGTCGTTGACCGCGACGCTGTTGTTGCTGACGTGCGCGGCGACAATGTCGGCGGTCAGCGTGATGAAGGTTTCCTGCATTTCGTTTTCGTCGGCCATGAGCCAATCCGATCCTTGTTTTCAAATGACGAACATTACTGTCCGCGAGATGAGTCTGCGGCCAATAATGGCGCTATAGGCGTGTCGTCTGAACTATTGCTGTCCAAATTTAGCGCAAGGACAGCCGATAGGTCAGCGCGTCGCGCCGAACTCCGTTACCTGCCCGATAATAGTCCCGCCGAACACCGACCTGTCGCAAGCCGAATCTTTCGTAAAAATCTATGGCGGGATTGTCGCTGCGAACTTCGAGGAAATAACTTGTCGCGTTCGATGTTGTGGCCGTGTCGATGCTGTGCTGCAACAAGGCCCGGCCGATCCCTTGGCCGCGTGCTTCGGGTGCGACCGCAAGCAGCATCAGCTCGGCTTCGTCGATTACCGTGCGAAGCAGGGCAAAGCCGACCGGCGCAGCGTTCCTGGCGATCAGCAAATGTGCGCCCGGCATCGCCAGCACACCGGTGCATTGTGCCGCTGTCCACGCCTCGCCGAACTGCGGGTCGAAAGCGCTGACCATGACTGTCATCGCGTCGGCGAGTCCTTCGATGCCGTGCGAGGTGATGACCGTCATGTCGCGATCATTGGCTTGGCATCCGCTCCCCGCCCGTAAAGCGGCACCGGCGGCAACGCGGCAAGACCGGGCGGCAACAGGATCGTTGCCCGCGCGTCCGGCGCAATGTCTAGGCACTGGGCCCGCACGCCGGCGGCAACGAGGCGCGCCGCCGCGTTGCCGATAATCCGGTCCGCGCAAATGCCGGACACCGCGGCATCGAACGGCATCGACCGGACAGGATCGATCTCGCGCAGCGGATCGCCGCCATAGCGCCCGACGAACAGCTCGCCGTGCCCGCCCTCGATCGCCACCACCGTGTCCGCGCGTCCGCCGTCGGTCGCCGCCAGCAGTGCCAGCGACGCGTAACCCGCAACCGGCACGTCCCAGGCAAAACCCAGCGCGCGTGCCGCCGCAACACCGACCCTGATCCCGGTAAAGCTGCCCGGGCCGACATCGACGAGAATCGCATCGCCGCGCCCGCCGTCAGGGAGCGCGGCGATCATCGGTAGCAATCGCTCTGCATGCCCGCGCCCGACGACGACATGATCCGATGCAACGACGCGCCCGTCTTCGATCAGCGCGACCGAACAGGCAGAAGTCGCCGTCTCGATGGCCAGCAGCCTCACAGTACCGTGTTGAAGCGCCCGAATCCCGGTCGCGGCAGCCGCCCGAAGATGGTCGAGGGGTCGCCATGCCCAAGCGTCGAAATGAAGTTCGACCTGACCGGCGTCCCTGCGAAGAATTCGGCATCGACAGCGGCATTGTCGAAACCCGACATCGGTCCGGTGTCGAGGCCCAGCGCCCGCGCCGCCATAATAAAATAGGCACCCTGCAACGACGAGTTCCGCATCGCGGTGGCGGCAATCACGGCATCGTTTCCGGTGAACCAGCTGCGCGCATCAGCAGGCGGGAACAGGTCGGGCAGTTGTTCGTAGAATTCCATGTCCATGCCCACGATCACGGTCACGGGGGCGGCGAGGATCTTCGGCCCGTTGGTCCCGCCTGCATGTGCCGCGAGCCGCGCCTTGGCGGCGTCGCTCTCGCACCACACCAGCCGCGCGGGCAGGCAGTTGGCCGAGGTCGGCCCGAATTTCATCACTTCCCAGATCGCGTCCATTTCGGCGCGGGTGACCGGTTCGTCGGTATAGCCGTTATAGCTGCGCGCGGTGCGGAACAGCTGGTCGAGCGCAGCGTCGTCGAGTTTGGGCATCGGAACTCCGGAAAAATGGCGATCAGACAGCGAGGACTTCGGTGACCTCGGGCACATAATATTTGAGCAGCGATTCGATGCCGCCCTTCAGCGTAGCCGAGGACGAAGGACAGCCCGAGCACGCGCCCTGCAACTGCAGATAGACCTTACCCTCGCGGAACCCGCGATAGACGATGTCGCCGCCATCGCTCGCGACTGCAGGGCGGACCCGCGTTTCGATCAGATCCTTTATCTGGTCGACAATGTCAGCGTCAGCAGGGTCATCGGCAAAGTTGTCTTCGACAGGGACCGCAATTCCCGACGCACTCGCGGGCTTGAACAACGGCATGTTCGCCGAAAAATGGTCGAGCAGGACGTTCAGCACATCGGGCTTCAGTTGCGCCCACGCCACACCCGGCGCAGCGGTCACCGACACAAAGGCATGACCGAAGAACACCCCGGTCACATCGCCCAGCCCGAACAGCGCCTCAGCCAGCGGCGAGCTCTCCGCCTCCTCGGGCGTCGCGAAATCGCGCGTGCCCATATCCATGACGGTGCGACCCGGCAGGAATTTCAGCGTCGCAGGATTGGGCGTCGTTTCGGTTTCGATCAGCATGGGTGCCATGTGGGCTGTAAGTCGCAATGTATCAAGCGCCCGGTCCATGCGTCATCTGTAACCGGCGATGTCGCACGCTCGTAACCGCTTCACAGGTAGCAAAGAAGCGGCCTGCACAGATGGAGAGATGCAATGATCCTCAAGGCAGTTATGGCCCTTGCCCTTGTCGCTGCCGCCGGCCCGTCGCTGGCCCAGATGAAATCGGGCGATGCCATGTCGAGCGGCGATGCGATGATGGCGTCCGGCGACAAGATGGCCGCGATGAAGCCCATGACGAAAGCCGAAAAGGCCGTAATGGCAAAATGCGCCAAAATGACGCCCGCAGCCGCTAAGAAGAATGCACAGTGCGCCAGACATTCGGCGATGCATCCCGCATCGCAAATGTAGCTATTTCGACTGCGACCGCCCCGGTTCCGGGGTGAGAACCGCAGCGAGATGCGGACGGTCCGTTTCCCTTGCCGGACCGTCCGCCCTTGGCGCGTTCATCCGAGGCGCGCGCCAATCGTCCGCAAATCCTCGACGAACCGCGCATATTCCTCCCGCGCGGCACCTGCGTCCTCGATCCGCAGCAGATAGCTTGGATGGATCGTGATCCACGCCTCACCGCCGTCGGACAGTTCGAGGGCGCGACCGCGTTCGCGTGAGATCGTCATGACCTTGCCGAACAGGCTGCGCGCCGCCGTCGCGCCCAGCGCCACCGTCACGCGGGGCCGCACGATGTCGCGCTCCTGATCGATCCACCAGCGACACGCCTCGATTTCGCCCGCACCCGGCTTCGCATGGATGCGCCGCTTGCCCCGTTGCTCGAACTTGAAGTGCTTGACCGCGTTGGTGACATACGCCCGCGTCCGATCGACGCCGGCCTCGGCCAGTGCCCGGTCGAACATCTGCCCTGCAGGCCCGACAAAGGGACGACCCGCCAGATCCTCCTGATCCCCCGGCTGCTCGCCGATGAACATCAGCGGCGCGTCGACCGGCCCCTCGCCGAACACCGTCTGCGTCGCGGGCTTCCACAACGGGCAACGGGTGCAGCCCAGCGCTTCCTCGCGCAGCGCGTCCCACGCGATCACGCTGTTGCCACCGCGTTCCTGTGCCCGTTCGATCATGCCGCTTTCCCGTGCCTGTGCCGCTGCCAATAGCTGCGGCACCAACGCGGTTTCGGGCATGTTTTTCCAGTATTTGCGCGGCATTTCCTTGAGCATCGCGCCGACCTTCACCCGCGCGGGGTTGAAGATGCTGGCGTAATAGGTCTTCCACACCTCCTCGACCGGATCGCCATCGGGCGCGTCCGCCTTCGACGCCCCCGGCCCCTCCGTCAGCTTCTTGCCGTCCCAATGGATCGACACTTCGGGCGTCAGGATCGACCATTTCATACTTGTGAAGCGGCGGACGAAGAATCCTGCATTGGCGCGAACGATGTGGTGATCGGGCTCGAACCAAGCCACATAGACTCCGTTCAGTTCGCGAAACCGCACGAAGGCGCGCATCTTGTGGATGTCGCGCCGCACCGCCTTGGCCAGTTCTTCGCAGCGGCGCACTAATGGATCGGCATGGTCGTGGATCAGCGCCTTCTGGTCCTGCAACCGCCACAGCAGCGTATAGAGCAGGGCAAAGCGTTCGGGGTCCGAATGGCACACGACGCTTTGTGCCAGCTCGACGAAATTGCGCGGCACAGACAGCGTGCCGGTTGCGGCGGTGGTGGGCACCGCCTCGCCAAACAAATCCGCTTCGCCGCTCGTCCACACCACCGCCTCGGGCGGGACACCGTTCAGGATCAGCGCCCGCGCGACATCGCGCCACCCGTCGAAATCGTCGGGTTCCGACAAGGTAACAGCACGGAGCGTGCTGGCTATTCCTTCTCCTCCTTCTCGGTCGGGTCGGTCGCTGCCGCCTTCTTCGCCTCGGCCGGTTTGCGCGCCTCGAAAACCTTCGCCAGCCGCGCCTCGTCGGCGTCGCTCAACAGCTCCGCCGCCATCGGGAAGACTTCTTCCTCTTCCTCGGTGATATGGTGGTCGTAACGGGTGCGCAGCTTGTCGAACTCGCGCCGCCAAGCCGTGCCGTCGGTCTTGAGTCCGTAAAGCGTCGTCAGCATGTCCTCGAGTTCCTTGTGCTCGCTGACCGAGTGGCGCGCTTCCTCCTGCAATTCGGGATCGGCGAGCATCGTCGCGTAGAGCGACTGCTCCTCGGCGGCGGCGTGGCCCGACACATCGACGCGGAACGCCTCGATCAGCTCTGCCCGCTTGTCCGCATCGCCCGCGGCGTCTGCGATTTCAGCGAGCAATTCGCGGTGACGGTCGTGATCGGCTTTCAGATCGTCGAAGATGCTGGCGCTGGCCATGGGGGTCCTCCTGTTTCGGCAGAGGAACGGTCGATCCGCGAATTAGGTCCGCAGCCGCCATCCCGTGCGGAAGATGAAGGCGATCACGCTGATACAGGCCACCAGAAACAGCGCCAGCATCCCCGCCGCGACGCCGATGTTCACGTCCGATTTGCCGTAGAAGGTCCAGCGCAGCCCGTTCACCAGATAGACGATGGGGTTGAACAACGTCACCGTCCGCCACGGTTCGGGCAGCATGTCGATCGAATAAAAGGTGCCGCCCAGAAACGTCATCGGCGTGATGATCATCAGCGGCACGACCTGCAATTTCTCGAACCCGTCGGCCCAGCAGCCGAGGATGAAGCCGAACAGGCAGAAACTGACCGTGATGAGCACGAGGAATACCGCGGCCCAAATGGAATGCTCGATATGGAACGGCACGAACAGCCGCGCGGTGGCCAGGATGATGAGCGCGAGAATGAATGACTTGGTCGCCGCCGCGCCGACATAGCCGATCACCGTCTCGACAGCGCCGATGGGTGCAGACAGCACTTCGTAGATCGTGCCGGTGAAGCGCGGCATGTAGAAACCGAAGCTCGCGTTCGAGATGCTTTCGCTGAGCACCGTCAGCAGCATCAGCCCGGGGATGATGAACGCGCCGTACGGCACTCCGCCGACCTCGGCCATGCGCCCGCCGATGGCCGAGCCGAACACGACGAAATAGAGCGAGGTGGTCAGCACCGGCGTGAAGATCGACTGGAACAGCGTGCGGCGGAAGCGCGCGAGCTCGAACATGTAGATTGCGCGGATCGCGTGCCAATTTACGCTCAAAGCGTTCATGCCCGCTTCTCCACCAGATCGACGAATATGTCTTCGAGCGAGGACCGGTGCGTGTCGAGCGTCGTGAAATCGACGCCCGCCGCGTCGAGTGCCTTCACGAATTTGGCGACACCGCGCGTTTCGGCCTCCTCGGCGGTGACCGCGTAGGTCAGCTTCTGCCGATCCTCGCTCAGCGTCACCGGCCAGTCGTCGAACACGCCCGGCAGCGCGTCGATGGGCGCGGCGAGGCCCACCACCACTTCCGACTTGCCGAGTTTTGCCATCAGCGCGGCTTTCTCCTCGACCAGGATCAGTCTGCCCTTGTCGATCACGCCGATGCGGTCGGCCATTTCCTCGGCCTCCTCGATATAATGCGTGGTCAGGATGATGGTGACGCCGTCATCACGCAGCCGCCCGATCATCGCCCACATGTCGCGGCGGAGTTCCACGTCCACGCCCGCCGACGGCTCGTCGAGGAACAGCAGGTCGGGCTCGTGCGCCAGCGCCTTGGCGATCAGCACGCGGCGCTTCATCCCGCCCGACAATTGCATGATTTTCGCGTCGCGCTTGTCCCACAGCGACAGCGATTTGAGCACACGCTCGACCGTCCCGGGCGAACGCGGCTTGCCGAACAGCCCGCGAGAAAAAGCGACGGTGTCGCCGACCGTCTCGAACATGTCGGTCGCCAGCTCCTGCGGCACCAACCCGATCCGCCCCCGCGCCGCCCGCCATCCGTCGCGCATGTCGATGCCGTCGAAAGCGATCGTCCCACCGGTGGGGTTCACCAGCCCGCACACCGCGCCAATGAGCGTCGTCTTCCCCGCCCCGTTCGGCCCGAGCAACGCAAAAATCTCCCCCCGCACGATGTCGAGTGACACGTCGTCGAGCGCGACATGGCCGCCCGCATAGGTTTTGGAGAGGGCGGTGATGGAGAGGATGGGGGGCATGGTGGGGGCTTTAACTTATGGCTGACGCTCGTCTAGTTCGGCAAAGTTAAGCTTCGAACCGGCTGCATCGATAAACATCATGGTCTGAAAGGCACTTCTGAAGTTCTGACTGGCACGTCGTAGCCCCTTGCAGCTAGAAACGCCTGAACGCTCTTGGCGGTCAAAAGTTGATCGGGTCCAGGCCCGATCCGCACGGCAGTGATCGGCAACCGCTCGGAGCTGCTGCCGACGACGATGAAAGGCACAATCTTGTTTTTGGAAACCCGAAATTGGAGGGCCGAAGGATCGACTTTCCGCTGAATCACAAAGCGCCATTCTCGCTCATCTTGAAAACCGATATGTTTGAAGCGCGGCAGCAATGCCGAAACCCGTGAGCGCAGCTCGTCATATTTTTCCGCGGCGGTCAGGCTACCCACTAAATCGTCGAGGTCAGCGATCGCGCTTAGCTGCTCTTCAAGAGCGCTATGAACCTTGTTTACGGTGGAATATTTTGAGTAGCTCACTCGGAGGAATTTTGCCTCGTCGGACTTCAAGCGGCCAGCCAGGCTTGCCCGACCGAATGTGATACTGACACCCTGTTCAGTACCACCGTATCCACGCCACTGGCTGAGATTGTCGTCATCCCGACAGAAACAAGCAACGTAGGTATTGGGTCGTTCTCCATCGTTCAGCTCTTTGAAAACGCGTTTCAGCATTGAGGACCAAGCCTTCAATGTCGTCTCCGAAGACAACTTTTGTATGACTCGCTCTGACACGCTCAGGGCGTGCTCAAGTTCTGCACGATCATTCAAAAACGAGGCATTGGAAGCCCAAAGGGAGCCAGATTCAACTATCCCTTTCAAGCCTTCAAGTGTTGTATAGTGGCTAATTTCGCGCGGCGGCTTTTCTTTATCGGGTGATTTCAGGCTCACCATAAAACATCCGCCTCCAATTGTCTTTATCGCTCCCTACCCTAGTCGTGTCACCAAAACGAGCCGCTGCTCAAAACAACTCCATCTGCTCCGCCCTCGGCGCAACCACCTCCCGCAGATTGACCCGGTCCAATAGCACTGTCGGCCGCCAGTCCTCGGTTACGATAAACGGCCGCACCTTCGCCACCGACACGGTCAACCTGCCGACATCGTCCAACCGCAACCGCCGCCATTTGCGCGTCGTCAGGATGCGCGCAACCGCCTTAGTGCCGAGGCCGGGGACGCGGAGGAGCATCGACTTGGGCGCGCGGTTGATGTCGACGGGGAAGCTCTCGCGGAATTTGAGTGCCCAGGCGAGCTTGGGATCGATGTCGAGCGGGAGCATGCCGTCGGTGGTCGCGGCCTGCACTTCGCCCGGTGCGAAGCCGTAAAAGCGCATCAGCCAGTCGGACTGGTACAGCCGGTGTTCGCGCATCAACGGGGGGCGTTTGAGTGGCAGCACCGCACTCGCATCGGGGATCGGGCTGAACGCGCTGTAATAGACGCGGCGCATCCCGAATGCGTCGTACAGGCCGCTCGCGCGTGACACGATATCGCTGTCGGTCGCGGCGTCCGCCCCCACGATCATTTGCGTCGATTGGCCGGCGGGGGCGTAGCGCGGCGCGGACTTGTATTTCTTGGTCGCGTCGCGCGCGTCAATGATCGAGGTCTTCATTGCCCCCATCGCGCCTTCGATCCGGCTTGCCGATTTTTCGGGTGCGAGCCGCTTCAGCCCGCCCACCGTCGGCAGCTCGACATTGATCGACACGCGGTCGGCATGCCGCCCTGCCGCCTCGACCAGTTCGGGGTCGGCATCGGGGATCGTTTTCAGATGGATATAGCCTCGGAAATGATAGTCCTCGCGCAACGACCGCGCGACCTCGACCATCTGTTCCATCGTATAATTTGAGCTGCCGATGATGCCCGACGACAGGAACAGTCCCTCGATGTAATTGCGCTTGTAAAAGGCGATGGTGAGGTCGACGACTTCCTTCGCGGTGAAGCGCGCGCGGCGGACGTTGCTGCTCTTGCGGTTGATGCAATAATGGCAGTCGAAGATGCAGCTGTTGGTCAGCAGGATCTTGAGCAGCGAAATGCACCGTCCGTCGGGTGCATAGGCGTGGCAGATGCCTATGCCCTCGGTCGACCCCAGCCCCTTGCCGTCTTTCGAATTGCGCTTGCTCGTCCCCGACGAGGCGCACGACGCATCGTATTTCGCCGCATCGGCGAGGATTTCGAGCTTCTGCCGGACGTCGAGCTGGGCCATGTGTTCGGTATATGTTCCGAAACAGGCTCTGTCGAGAAATTTACAGGGGTTTGAAAAACTTAAGGCCGGAGGTCCGGTGGCACCGCCTCGGCGCGCAGCATGGCCACGGCCTCGTCGAGCGACATCACCCGCTGCCCCTCTTCGCCCAAAGTCCGGATCGCCACCGTGCGCTCCTCTGCCTCGCGCCGCCCGACGACGAGCAGTTGAGGCACCTTCGCCAGCGAATGCTCGCGCACCTTGTAGTTGATCTTCTCGTTGCGGATGTCGGTTTCGACCCTCAGCCCCGCCGCCGTCAGCGCCGCCGCCACTTCGCCCGCATAGCCGTCGGCATCGCTCACGATGGTCGCGACTACGGCCTGCACCGGCGCGAGCCACAGCGGGAAGCGCCCCGCATAATGTTCGATCAAAATGCCGATGAACCGCTCGTACGATCCGAAGATCGCCCGGTGGAGCATCACCGGACGGTGCTTGCCGCCATCCTCGCCCACGTAGCTCGCGTCGAGCCGTTCGGGCAGCACGCGGTCGGACTGGAGCGTCCCTACCTGCCAGGTGCGCCCGATCGCGTCGGTCAGGTGCCATTCGAGCTTCGGCGCGTAGAACGCCCCTTCGCCCGGCAGTTCCTCCCAGCCGTACTCGGCATTTGCCATCCCCGCGCGTGCGACCGCTTCGCGCAGTTCGGCCTCGGCCTTGTCCCAGTCGGCCTCGCTGCCGAAACGCTTCTCGGGCCGCAGCGCGAGCTTCACCGCATAGCTGAAGCCGAAATCCTTGTAGATGCGATCGGCCAGCGCACAGAATGCGCGCGCCTCCTCGACGATCTGGTCCTCGCGGCAGAAGATATGCGCGTCATCCTGCGTGAATTGGCGCACCCGCATCAGGCCGTGGAGGGCGCCGTGGGGTTCGTTGCGGTGGCAGCAGCCGTGTTCGTAGAGGCGCAGCGGCAGGTCGCGGTACGACTTGATCCCCTGGCGAAAGATCAGGACGTGCGCGGGACAGTTCATCGGTTTCAGCGCCATCCAGTCGGCGTCGCCGCTGATCACCGGACCTTCATCCTCGGTGTTCGGCACCTCGTCCGGAATGACGAACATATTCTCGCGATATTTGCCCCAATGCCCCGAAGCCTCCCACTGGCGCGCGTCCATCACCTGCGGGGTTTTGACCTCGCGATAGCCCGCCGCGTCGATGGCCCGGCGCATATAGGATTCGAGCTGGCGCCAGATCGTGAAGCCGTGAGGATGCCAGAAGACGCTGCCATGCGCTTCCTGCTGCAAATGGAACAGGTCCATGTCCTGCCCAAGCCGCCGGTGGTCGCGCTTGGCGGCCTCCTCGAGCCGCGTCAGATGCTCGGCCAGCTGCTTCTTGTTGAGCCAGCCGGTGCCATAGATGCGGCTCAACTGCGGATTGTTCTGGTCGCCGCGCCAATAGGCCCCCGACACGCGCATCAGCTTGAACGCGGCGGGGTCGAGCTTCCCCGTCGAAGGCAGATGCGGCCCCCGGCACATGTCCATCCAGGTGCCCGCGCGATAGACGGTCAGTTCCTCGCCTTGCGGCAGCTCGGCGGCCCATTCGGCCTTGAACGCCTCGCCCTCGGCCTGCCATTTCGCGATCAGGTCGTCGCGGTCCCACACTTCGCGGACCAGCGGCTCGTTGCGGGCGATAATCGCGCGCATCTCGCCTTCGATGGCGGGCAGATCCTCGTCGGTGAACGGGCGATCCTTCGGCGCAAAGTCATAATAAAAGCCGTCGTCGGTCGACGGCCCGAACGTGATCTGCGTCCCCGGGAAAAGGTTCTGCACCGCCTCCGCCAGCACATGCGCGTAATCGTGGCGGGCGAGTTCGAGCGCATCAGCCTCGTCGCGCGCCGTCACCAGCGCGAGCGTCGCATCGGCCTCCAGCGGGCGACCCAGATCGCGCAGTTCGCCGTCGACGCGCGCCGCCAATGCCGCTTTTGCCAGTCCCGGCCCGATGGCCGCTGCAATATCGGCGGGGGTCGTGCCGCGCGCAACTTCGCGCACGGAACCATCGGGCAGGGCGATCTTGAGCATCTCTGACATGTGCGCGCCTATGCCCGCGCGGCAACGCACGGGCAAGCCGGTGCCGCAATGGGTTTACAGGTCGCGCAGCTCGCGGCTGAGCTCCTCGACGCTCGGCCCTTTCTCGGCCATCGCCTCCATGTCCTGCTGCACGCCGCGCAGGATGCGCGCGAGATATTCCTTGTGGAGCAGCCCGCGTTCCGCGCCTGCCTGACGGTCGGGCGTGTAAGCCTCGATATCGGCACGGCTGATCGTGCCCTTGGCATCGAGCAGGCGTTCGACCGTATCAAGCCGCTCGCGCAGCACAGCAACTTCGCCCGCGATGGCCATGACAATCGACAAAGTGCGATCGACAGCGGGGTCTTCGAAATACTGCGGGCGTTTGCCCTTGGCCTTGGCCCCGGCGCGGGCGATCCAGTCTACCAATTTCCCCCTCCCTGAAGGGGAGAGGGACAGGCGCGAAGCGCCAGGGTGAGGGAACACTCCATCATCCCCTCACCCCGCTTGCGCTTCGCGCAAGTCGACCCTCTCCCCTTCAGGGAGAGGGCAAGATGGTTTCCACGCCCCATAGGCGCTCCACACTGCCGCGCGGCCATGGTCTTCGACGCCGGTGTCCTGGCGCGGGAAAATCTCCTCGTCGACGACAGCGCGCACGCCCGTCACGAACAGGCTGTCGCGCGGCAGTCCCGCTTCGACCATGATCGATTTCAGGTCGAGCGCGTGCATCGCCGACCAGAATGGCTCGTTGTTGTTGAACGCGTCCCAGTCGCGGATGAATTGTTCGTACAGCGGCATGTCGTCCGAATATTGCGGCTGTTCGAGGTGGAGCATCAGCCCGCCGGGGGCCATCACGCGGACGCCCTCGCGGATCACGCGCGGCAGCGCGGTGCCGGACAATTCGTGCAGGAACATCGTCGTCTGCACCCAGTCGAAATGGCCGTCGGGATAGGCGGACAAATCCTCGCCGCTCATCTGCACGAACTTCAGATTATACGCGCCAAGCGACTGTGCGCGGGCATGACCGTAACGCAGCGAGGGTGCCGCCGTATCGATGGCGATCACTTCGGTGTCGGGAAAGGCGAGCGCCAGCGGTACGATGTTATGGCCGATGGTCGCACCGATATCGAGAATACGTTTCGGCACCCAGCCGGGGCGTTCGCGCCTGATCCAGTCGACCAGCGCCGCCCCGCCGCCGTCGTTGAGTGCACCGAGGCCGCCGCCGGTCGTCGCGAAAATCCCGCAATCGTAGTTTGCGCCCGCCGAGACGTCGCCCGGCCGCTCCTCGCCGTGATAGCTCCCCGGCATGCAATGAATATCGATGGCGGACTGATAGCGCGGCACCGCAACCGACGGGTCCAGCACGAGCGTATCGCGCCCCTCGTTATATTGCCGCGCCTTGGCATCGAGTTCGTCCAACTGGCGCAGCACCATCGACCGCCCGTTCTGCTGGCGCATTTCCATCGAATTGCGCTTCAGCGCCGACCAGTAGCGGTGCCACGGATCGCGGTTCATCGCGTGGCGAATTTCGAACCGGTCCTTGGGCGCGCGGCCGTGTTCGGCCTCGAAGGCGGGCAGGACGCGCGTATCGTAAGCGAGCTTGTTACCCGCGCTGAACCCGGCGAGCGCCTTGTTCAGATTGGCGAGGAAATTGAACCGCGCGGCCTCGTCATGCGCGACGTCCGGACTCACGCCGTGGCGGGCGACCGCGCTATATGGCGGGGGAACATCGGTGGCGCTCATATCAACCCATCCCTTGCCAGACGTTCCAGCGTTTCGGCCTGGACGCGATTGAAATGGTCGCGGTCCGGAACCGAGACAACCCCGTCGGCATCGAGCAAAGTGTTCGCGCGCTGGTGATTGTCGGTCGTATAGGTGTTCGCGAAGGCGGCGAGCCGCTGGCGCGACAGCACATTGGTCATGCCCGGCCGACGCCGCTTTTCGCGCAAGGCGGCGAGATCGATGTCGGCAAAGGCGGTGAACGTCTCGCCCGCGTTGCTCTCGGCGAGCACATTGCCCTTCCAGTCCACCACCATCGAATTGCCGTCGGCGTCCGAAAAACCATCGATCCCGGCGGTATTCGCCGACACGACATAGGCCATATTCTCGAACGCGCGGGCCTGTTTGGCGATCATCTTGGGCGTTCGCAGCGGCGATCCGATTTCGGACGACGAATGTACGAATATCTCGGCACCGCGCAGCGCATGGGCGCGGGCGATTTCTGGGTAGAGAATTTCCTCCGACGCGATCGCCGCCAGGTTGCCGATCTCTGTCCGTGCAACCGGGAACACGCCGTCGAGCCCGTAAATATCGAGATATTTCGACCAGACATCGTGCGGCGTCGGCGCGTACATCGAATTGAGGCGGCGATAGCGCAGCACGACATCGCCCGATGGCGCAATGACGAAACTCGCCTGAAAATAGAGGCCGGGGAAATGCGTGTCGGTCTCATAGGCATTGCCAGCGACGAACAGACCCAGTTCCTGTGCGACTTTGCCCAGCGCCTCATACTCCGGCCCGTCCGCCGCCCAGCCGACCTTCGCCGCAAAATCGGGGATCGAGACGCGCGCCGGGTAGCTGGTGAACAGATATTCGGGCAGCACCGCGAGCTTGACCGGCGCGCCGCCATATTGCTCGATAAAGATCGCCGCTCCGCGCAGCCGCCCCGCGACCTCACCGATGTGCGCCAGCATCGCGGCGCGCGGATCGGCGGCGTTGATGGCGGACCGCGCAGCAAGCTGCATAGCGACGGCGGCGTAGGTCATGACATGTCCCCTTTCCCTCTCCCTGAAGGGGAGAGGGACAGCGGCGAAGCCGCAGGGTGAGGGGCCCTCAGCGCAGCCAGAATGGCGTCGAGCACTTCGTCCGTCCGCGCGAGCACATCATTATTCCAGAAACGGATCACTCGATATCCTTGGCGAGCAAGAAAAGCAGTCCGGTTGTCGTCATGATCCTTGTCATCGACATGTTGGCTCCCGTCGAGTTCGACCACGAGCCGTTCCTTCGAGCACAGAAAATCCGCATAGTAAGGGCCAATTGGTGCCTGGGTGCGAAACTTGTAGCCCCCCAAGCGGCGATCGCGAACTCGATGCCAAAGGTGTTCTTCCGCCTCGGTCATATCCCGGCGGAGTTGGCGCGAGCGGGTCAGGATATGGTCGGGGGTCTTGCCTCTTATCGTAACGTCGTTCCCCTCACCCTGGCGCTTCGCGCCTGTCCCTCTCCCCTTCAGGGAGAGGGAAGAATAGGCACGCCTTATCACAGCCCCAAAGCCCCCGGATTCATCCGGCCTTCCGGATCGACCTCGACCTTCATCGCCTCAAGGATGCGCCACCCGCGCGGATCGCTACCCGCCTTCAGCGGATAGGTGCGCCCGATCTGGAAGTGCATCCCGCCCGCCGCCTGCATGATCCCGATCACGGCCGCGCGCAGTTTTTCGACCAATGCGCGCGCTTGCGGCTCGGCGGGAAAGCGTTTCAGCTTTGCCCAATGCGCGGGTTCGACCGACCGTCGATGGATTTCGCCGAGCGCGTCCGGCCAGTAGAACACTGGCTCGATCAGGAACCCCGTCGTCGCGACCGTCAGGAACATATAGCCCGCGCCGACGCCCAGCCGCTCCATGTCGGCGGCGTTCGCTTCGTACAACGCCGTAATCGCCTCGATCACGCCCAGCGCCTTGGAATGCCGCACGATGCCGTGCACCGGCACCCAGCGTTCGCCGTCCGGCCCGACCATCGAATTGACTGCCGGGAAGGGGTTGGCGCGCAGCACCTTGGGGATGGTGTTCTCGACCTTGCGCCCGCCAGCGCGCTCCACAATCGCATCGATCCGCCGCATCCGCTCGTCGGCTTCGGCCTGCGTCAGTCCTTCGGCAATCAGGTGGATCGAGAATTTGGCCTCGTCGAGGAAGCTGCGCCCCGCCACGACGACTTTTGCGCCCTCCTTCAAACCTTTCCAGAAGCCCCCCTGCGACTTCATCATGCCGACGAGCTGTTTGGCGTCGGTGGCAAGACTGTCGCGCTTCATGCGTTGGGCTTGCAGAAACGGGTCGAAGCCGAAGCTCTCGCTGGCCAGCCCGGACCGCCCGATCTCGCTCATCGCCGCGCAATATTGCGCGGGCGCGTCGAAGGCGAAACTGCCGTAAGAAAACGCCTCCGCAGCGCGCATCAACGGCAGGGTGATATGCGCCTTCACCCCGAACGCACCCGCGTCGCTCGCGAACAGACCAGTGAGGTCGGGTCCATAGGGGCGCAGGAAGCCATTACCCGTTCGCACGACGCTGCCGTCGGCAAGCACGACGTCCATGCTTAGCGCGGTTCCCGATATCGTGCCGCGTGCCGCGCCCCAGAACAGCCCGTTCTGGCTCATGCCGCCGCCGACGCTCGCCTTGATACCGCTAAGCGTTCCCCACAGCGGCGTCTGCAACCCGCGCGGGTGCAGCGCTTCGTAGAGAGCACCCCAGGACACGCCCGCCTCGACCGTCACGGTCATGTCGGTCTCGTCGATCTCAAGGATACGGGTCATGCGCCCGGTATCGACGATCAGCGCGCCCGACTCTGCCGCGACGTAGCCCGACGTGTAAGACATGCCGCCACCACGCGGAACGATGGCCAGTCCTGCTGCGGCAGCGACCTTCAGCCCCGCTGACAGTTCGTCGATGTTGCCAGGGCGAAACACACCTGCGGGCACGGGACCTGCGGCAAACACGTCCTCGGCATAGAACGCGCATTCGGCGGCGTCGGTGATCAGCGACCCGGCGGGAAAACGATTTTCAAGGCGCGGTTCGGCGAGCGTGGCCATTATGCAAGGGCCTCCTTGAGCTTCACATCCCCCGGATATCGCCCCATCGTCAGCAGCAACGCCCCGCCGAGAACGAACAGCACCGATGCGGCCATCAATATCGGATCGTAGCTTTTGGCCGTAACGCGAACATAGCCGTAGATGAGAGGTGAGATCGCGGACATCAATCCAAACGGCATATATAACATCCCGTAGATGCGCCCGAAATGCGCCATCCCGAAATAGCGCGCAGCAAGGAACGCGATCAGATCGCTTTCAGCCCCCGCCGCGAAGCCCAATAAGAATGCCGCAGCGCTGATCATGCCGAGGTCGCTCGCGGTGCCCATCAACAAATAACAGGCAAGCGCAGGCAGGCACAGCACCGGAAACGCTACCGCCGGTCCCCAGATGCGGTCGAGCAGGAAGCCGACGCCGATACGCCCGACCAACAGCCCAAGCCCGACGATCCCCATCATGCCCGCCGCCGTTTTGGCGTCGAAGCCGTGGTCCATCACAATCGGAATCATGTGAATGTGCGCCCCGCCATAGGCCATCGCGATGATGAAGATCGAACCCCAAAGCGTCCAGAATTGCCGCGTTTTGACCGCCTCGCCAAAGGTCATGCCCGCAACCGCACCGTCGCTCGTGCTAAGTGCGGCAGGCCGTTCGTCGGCGCGCGGCTCGCGGAACAGGGCCAGCGCAACCGGCAGCGCCACCAGCAGCGGCAGCATTGCCACGATCAAAAACATCTGCCGCCAACCGTAATTGGCGATCGCCCATACTGCGAGCTGCGGGACAACGAAAGCGGCGGCACTCGTGCCGATCAGCATGATGCCGAGCGCAAGGCCGCGATTCCTGACGAACCACAGGCTAATCGCGCGGCTCCAGGTGACGGGGGTCGAGCCAATGCCGACCAACCCGACCAGCGCCCAAAGCGCATAAAAACCGATCAGTGACGCGGGCGTCAATGACATCGCCGCGAACGAAGCGGCGAAAGCGACCAGCGACCAGATTGCGACCTTGCGGACGCCGTGCCGGTCAGCGAGCCAGCCAAAGACGGGGGCCATCAGCGACGCAATGATGCCGAAGACCGTAATTCCTGCGCTTACCTGAAACCTGTCCCACCCGAATTCGGCCTGCAGCGGCGCGAACAACAGCCCCAGAATGTTGAAGGGGATCGGCGAAGCGCCGCACATGACGCCGAGGAAGGCGGCGACCAGAACTTTCCAGCCTTTGCCGAACTCGCTCAAGCGTTGCGCTCCAGCGACGCCAGTTCGAATGTCGAGTCCATATAACCCTCCACTTCGCCCTTCACGTAAATGAACTCGCCGTCGCGGGTCAGCCACATGTCATAGGCGGGATGATCGTTGGTCAAGCCGACGAACGCAACACGGAAGCAGTCGAAGGTGCCTGCCTTCACCGTCACCGTCTCGTCGCCGACATAGCGCAATCCGCTGCCACTGGTGTGGATGAACGGTCCCGTCGCGCCGAAATGGTGGAGCGAATGGATAAGGTTGCGCCCGAAGAACTGGGTGTGGCCCGGTCCCTTGTCATAGGGAAATGTCGCCGCCAGCCAGCCGTCGCCCTGCACCGCATGGACGCCGAAACCGCGCGTCGGGCGTGAAATCGGGCAGCGCTGGCTGATCCGCCCGTAATCCACGCTCCAGCTTTCGCATTCGGCCTCGGTATCGGTGAAGCGGAACCAGCCGGTGCCGGTGACGCTGCCCTTGTTCATGATGCGGACGTAGGCGTCGTGCGGGTGGAAATCGGGGTGCACCGACAGGGTGTTATCGCGGACCACTTCGTCCTTGCCGAAACTCATCTCGCAATGCGCCGAAAACACGCGGAGACCGTCGGCGCCGCGCGTGATCGACCAGTCCTCGAACCCCCAGACTTCGCCGTTGGCGCGGGCGATATACTCGACCCGCCCGCGCATCCTCGGCAGTGCGGCGAAACTCACCGGAAATTATACCGCGCGCGGATTTGCCACGACATTGGCGGATTGAGGTAGGTGGTGTTGACCAGCGCCGACTGGACATAGGCCTTGTCGAAGCAGTTGGTGCATTGCACCGACAGCTGCCAGCGGTCGTCCATGCCGTTGAGCGCCAGCCCTGCATTGACCAGCCATGCCGCCTTGCTGAACGATCCGATCACCGGCGTGCCGCTGTTCGGATTGTAGGTAAAGGTGCCGTTGGTGCCGGTAATGCCGCCGGTATAGATCGTCAGGTTCGACGTCGCGACCTGCTGGTCGGAGCGATAGCTCGCCGCAATCGAGGGCACCAGCGACATGCCGTTGCCGAGTTCGGCGCGGTAATTGCCGCCCAGTGCAATCGTCCAGTCGGGGGTACGGACCGGCGAGGCCAGCGTTCCCTGCGCGGTGACGATGCCCGCCGCGCACGCCGCAATCGACGGCTGCGTCGCGGGGACGTTCGGCCCGCCCGCGACCTTGCCCGCCGCCAGCGCCGCCTGACACGCGGCGAGCTGCCCCGCGACCGACTGGATGCCGTACTGGTCGAATGCAGGCGCGTTCGCCTGCAACAGATATTTGTCGTTCGAATAACCGAAATTGGCAAACAGGTTCAGCCCGCGCATCGGCACCAGCGTGAATTCCGCCTCGACGCCGGTGTTGCGGTAATCGGCGAAGTTGCGGGTGACGAAACTGATCGCGCCCGTCGTCGGATTGACGATGCCCGACAGCGTTTGCAGGTCGGTGACGTCCATGCGGTACACGCTGATATTGGCGCGCAGTTTGCGGTCGAACAGCTCCGCCTTGATGCCCGCTTCATAGCTCCAGACTTTTTCCGGCCCGAACGGCAAGACCCCCGACGGCGTATAGCCGCGCGCGTTCCAGCCGCCCGATTTGAAGCCCTTGGTCGCCGAGACGAACAGCAGGATGTCGTCGGTCGGCTTCAGGTTGATCGCCACACGCGGCGTCCAGACCTTTGCCTGCTGGCGCAGCGGGATCGGCTGGTTGGTCAGCACCGTCACGCCATTGGCGGGCACGAAGAAATTCTGGTCGAACAAACACGTTGTCGCCGGGACCGCGACCGCACAGGCCGGGCGGTTGTCGCTGAAACTGATCGTCTTGATCTCGTCGGTGTAGCGGATGCCGGCGGTCAGCTTGAGCATTCCCAGATTGACGTCGGCCTGGACATAGCCCGCAATCGCCTCGGTCGTGTTCTTGAGAACGCGGTCGCCGAGCGTCAGCGTGTTGGCGAAGACATCGGCGAAGTCGGTCTTCACATTCTCCTTGATGTAATAGACCCCCGCCACATAATCGATCAGCTTGTCGCCCAGCGTTCCGGTGACCTTGACCTCCTGGCTGAACTGGTCCGACTTGCCGTCGTTGATGATCGTGAAACCGCCGCGCGGGAAACCGAGTACCGCCGGGAACGGCTGGGTCAGCGTCGGCCCCGAGCGCCCGTCGTAGAAATCGAGCGCGTAACGCTGCGATTGGTAGACGAAACCGGTGATCGCGGTCAGCGTCGCCTTGCCGATGTTCCAGTCGAGCTTCGACGTGACGAGGTCGGTATCGGTGAAATTGCCGAGCTGGAAATTGGCCTTGCGTCCCTGGATCGGTACCGCCAGCCCCGCAAATTGCGAGCCGTTCTGTCCGATCCTGAGGCCCGTCGTCGCGTAACGGCCATTGCACTGCGTCGGTACGACGGGATTGCAGGCGAAGTTCAAGATATTCTCGCCATTGGCGGCGATATGGGCGTAGCTCGCATTCCATGTGATATCGGGGCTGAGTTCGCCGCGCAGCCCGATCCGCGCGCCCCAGCCGGTATCGTCGTTCAGCGTCTCGCCGGTCGTCACATTCTTGACGTACCCGTCGTCCTTCTGCGCGTAACCGCTGATCTTGACCGAGAATGTCGGCGCGAGCGGCACATCGACCGAGGCCCGGACCAGCATCTTGTTATAGCGCCCGAAGCCCGCCTCGACATAGCCGCCATATTCCTTGCCGGGCTCGCGCAGGATGACGTTGATCGCGCCGCCCGTGGTGTTGCGTCCGAACAAGGTACCCTGCGGCCCGCGCAGCACTTCGACGCGTTCGACGTCGAACAGGTTCAAATTGTTGGCGTTCTGCCGCGACATGAACACATCGTCGATATAGGTGCCGACCGGCGGATCGAAGGTCGGGATGGTTTCGGTATTGCCTAGACCGCGCAGATAATAGGCATTGGCCGAACCCAGGCCGGTGTTGTTCTGGGCAACTAGATTGGGCACGAACTGTCCGATTTCGAGCGCGCTCGACACGCCCTGTGCGCGGAGCTGGTCCGACGAAAATGCCGAGATCGAAATCGGCACGTCCTGCAGTTTCTCCGCGCGGCGCTGCGCGGTGACGACGATGTCGGTGACGCCCTCGCTCTCGTCAGCAGGTGTTTGGGCAAAGAGCGGCGCAGCGGCCAAAAGCGCGATGAACGCAACTCCGGATTTCAGTGAAGTCCCCAGCATGATCGAAGCTCCCTATGGATGCGCCCATCTTGAACGCGGCTGTTGCCCCTGCCCGGCAGTGTTGTTTTTATAATTTGTCCGGACAAGTTTTCATGGCTAGGCTCCCCTGTCAAGGGACCGAAAGGAGTTTGTGCGGCATGGATTTTGCCCAATACGCCTATCCGACGCTGGTTTACGTCCACCTGCTGCTGTTCGTGCTGTGGCTGGGTGCCGATGTCGGGGTGTTCCTGCTCGGCCAGCATTTCAGGAAGCGCGAGACCTACACGCTCGACCAGCGGATCGCGCTGCTGAAACTCCTCGTGATCGTCGATCTGACCCCGCGCGCCGCCTGGGCGCTGATGGTGCCGCTGTCGCTGACGGTGTCCTACGCAGGGGGCTGGTGGGATGTGCCGGTTGCCATCGTCGGCGCGGCCTGGGCCATCGCGGCGTTCTGGCTGTGGCTGGTGTTCGACGCGCACACGCATGACATGACGCCCCGCGCCGCGCGCAACCGCCAATGGGAGGGGTGGCTGCGCTACCTGCTGTGCGCCGCCTATTTGTGGCTCGGCGTCGAATCGGTGCTGACCGGTCATCCCATCGCGGTCGGCTGGCTGGCGTGGAAGGCGCTGCTGTTCGGCCTGATCTTTGCCGCTGCGATCATGATCGACGTGACGTTCAAGCCGGTGGGTCCGTTGCTCGGCAAGCTTCTGGCCGAGGGATCGAGCGAGGCGACCGAACTTCCGCTGCTTCGCGTCATGAACAACACGCGCTACTGGGTATGGGCGGTTTATGCGCTGCTGATCGTCACTTCGTGGCTCGGCGTCGTCAAACCGGGTTGACCGATGTAAGTTGTCCGGACAAATTGGGCGGACCTGAGGAGCTGAATTGAAACCCTATCAATCCCTGTTGTTCGTCCCCGGCAGTCGCCCCGAGCGTTTCGGGAAAGCGCTGGCGTCGGGTGCCGACCTTGTGACCATCGACCTCGAGGACGCGGTCGGCCCTGCTGACAAGGACGCAGCGCGGGACGCTGCGCTTGCAGCAATGGCACCGGCCAATCTCGGCATTCGCATAAACGGTGTTCGCACCCGGCAAGGGCTGGCCGATCTGGTCGCGATTGCCGCTGCCGGGACCGCGCCGCCCTTCGTCATGATCCCGATGGTCGAGGCGGTTGCCGAGATCGAGATCGTCCATGCCGTGCTGCCCGCAGTTGCGCTGCTCCCGCTGATCGAAACGGTTAAAGGACTTCGCAACGCCGACGCCATTGCGGCGTCGCCCGGCATTGGCGGGGTCATGCTCGGCGGCGCGGACTTTGCGGGCGAACTCGGCGTCGCGATGTCGTGGGACGCGCTCTACGCGGCGCGCGCGCATATCGCGATGGCCTGTGCCTCGGCCAAAGTGCCGTCGATCGACGTGCCGTATCTCGATCTCGACAATCTCGACGGCCTTGCCGACGACGTCGCGCGCGTCCGCGACATGGGGTTCACGGCAAAATCGGTGGTCCACCCCAAACATATCGAGGTCGTGCACCGCGTAATGCGTCCGACTGCCGAACAGATCGCCGAAGCGCATGACGCCGAGGCCGTGTATGCGGCGGCGGGCGAAAGCGCGGTGCGCTGGAACGGCAAGATGCTCGAGGCGCCGGTGATGGCGCGCTACCGCAGAATATTGGCACTACAGGGAGTGGGTAATGCGTGACGGTGTCAAGGAAGTTGCCCCCGGGCGGTTCCGCGAGGTGCAGGGGCGCTATTTCGAGGAATTCGAAGTCGGCCATGTCTACGAACATCGCCCAGGCCGGACGATCACCGACGCCGATAACGTTTGGTTCACGCTGCTGACGATGAACACGCATCCGGCGCATTTCGACTATGAATTCTCGAAGAAAACCGAGTTCGGCAAGCCGCTCGTCGTCAGCCCGTTTACCATCGCGCTGATGACGGGGATGAGCGTTTCGGACACCAGCGGAAAAGCCATCGCCAATCTCGGCTGGGACGAAGTGCGGATGACGCACCCGCTGTTCGTCGGCGACACGCTCTATGCCGAGAGCGAAGTGCTCGACAAGCGCGAGAGCAAGAGCCGCCCCGACCAGGGGATCGTGACGTTCAAAACCATCGGCAAGAATCAGGACGGCAAGGTTGTGAGCACCTACAAGCGCACCGTGCTGGTGTGGAAGCGTGGCCACGGACCGGCTGACGACTAAGGAGATAATAAGTGGCCACCGCTCTCGCTCTCGATA
Source organism: Sphingomonas sp. SUN039 (assembly GCF_024758725.1). NCBI lineage: Bacteria > Pseudomonadati > Pseudomonadota > Alphaproteobacteria > Sphingomonadales > Sphingomonadaceae > Sphingomonas > Sphingomonas sp. SUN039. The sequence goes on from NZ_CP096972.1 coordinate 2,460,847, forward strand.
CTTCGCGCCCTGCCATGGACCCCGACGAGGAAGCCGCCTTCCTCGATGCCATCGATAAATGGGTGCAAAAGGAAGTCCGCCCGGTCGTGATGAAGCACGATCACGAGGATATCTGGCCGGCGGAACTCGTCGCGCAAATGGCCGAAATGGGCCTGTTCGGCGCGACCATCGGCCAGGAATATGGCGGGCTCGGGTTGCCGGCGGTCACCTATGCGAAGATCGTCGCGCATATCGCGTCCTACTGGATGGCGATCACCGGCATCTTCAATTCGCACCTGATCATGGCGTGTGCGGTCGAACGCTTCGGGACGCCCGCGCAGAAGATGAAATGGCTGCCGAAGTTTGCCAGCGGCGAAATTCGCGGTGGCCTCGCATTGACCGAACCGAATGCGGGGACCGACCTGCAAGCGATCCGCACCACCGCTGTGCGTGACGGCGACGAGTATGTCATCAACGGCACCAAGACGTGGATATCGAACGGCATCAACGGCAGCTGCTTTGCGCTGCTGGTCAAGACCGATCCCAAGGCCGACCCGCGCTACAAGGGCATGTCGATGATGATCGCGCCCAAGGGGCCAGGATTCACGACGGGCAAGAAGTTCGACAAGCTCGGCTATCACGCGATCGACAGCGCCGAGTTGATCTTCGAGGACTACCGCATCCCTGCCGACAACCTCATCGGCGGCGTCGAGGGGCAGGGTTTCTTCCAGGCGACCGGCGGCCTCGAACTCGGCCGTATCAACGTCGCGGCGCGCGGCGTCGGGCTGGCCGAAGGGGCGCTGCGCCTCGCCACAGAATACGCCCAGATGCGCCAGACGATGGGCAAACCGATTGCCGAGCATCAGGCGATCCAGCTGTATCTGGGCGAAATGGTGACCCGCGCCCGCGCCGCGCGGCTGCTGACTTTCGACGCGGCGGAGGCGTACGATCGCGGCGAACGCTGCGACATGCAGGCGGGCATGGCGAAGTATTTCGCGAGCGAAGCGGCGGTCGACAACAGCCAGACCGCGATGCGGATCTTCGGCGGCTATTCCTATTCGAAAGAATACGAAATCGAACGTTTTTACCGCGACTCGATGCTGATGTGCATCGGCGAGGGCACGAACGAAATGCAACGCATGATCGTCGCCAAGCAGTGGCTGAAGGAGCACCGGATTTGAGGGAGCGCATGTTCAAAACCCTCTCCGCTGTGCGGAGAGGGCGGCGAAGCGAAGCGAAGCCGGGAGAGGAACAGCCTGCGCCCTCCACGCTGGTCGGTCGCGCGCGCCTGATGCGACGGGAACCGACTGAGGCCGAAGACAAATTATGGCAGTATCTGCGGGCCAGCCGTCTCGACGGGTGGAAATTCCGGAATCAACATCCCAAACCGCCATTTATTGCCGACTTCGTCTGCATCGCCGCCAAGCTGATCGTCGAGGTCGACGGCAGCCAGCATGGCGAAACCATAAATTACGATTTTCGCCGAACGCGCCGCTTTGAACGTGATGGATTTCGGGTGCTGCGCTTCTGGAACAATGAGGTGCTGTTCAGCATCTATGCGGTGGTGGAGGCCATTCGCGCCGAACTGGCACTGCCTCTCCCGACCGCTACGCGGTCGCCCTCTCCACAAAGTGGAGAGGGTTCAATCCTCTCCACTTCGCGGAGAGGACGGCGCGCAGCGCCAGGAGTGGAACGATGACCCTCCCCCTCGCAGGCACCCGCATCCTGTCATCCGAACAGTACGGCGCAGGCCCATATGGCACGATGTTCCTCGCGCAATTGGGGGCAGAGGTCATCAAGATCGAGCCACCCAAAGGCGGCGACAGCGCGCGGGCGACGGGGCCGTATTTCCTCGGCGACGATGACAGCCTGTTCTACCAGACGTTCAACCTCAACAAGCGCTCGCTGACCCTCGACACGCGCAGCGCTGCAGGCAAAGCGGTGCTGCACCGGCTGGTCGCCACCGCAGATGCGGTCACCAACAACGCGCGCGGCGATCTGCCTGCCAAGCTCGGGCTGGATTATGCCGCATTGGGCCAGATCAATCCGAAAGTCGTGTGCGTCCACGCCAGCGCTTATGGCCGCACCGGCCCGCGCGCGTCCTGGCCGGGCTATGACTACCTGATGCAGGCCGAGGCCGGGTTCATGTCGGTGACCGGCGAACCCGATGCGCCGCCGACGCGGTTCGGCCTGTCGATGGTCGATTTCATTACCGGCACCATGCTGGCGACCGCGACGCTCAGCGGGCTGATCGAGGCGCGCGCCACCGGCAAGGGCCGCGATTTCGATGTGGCGCTGCTCGATGCGGCGCTTCACCAGACCAGCTATCCCGCGCTCTGGTATCTCAACGAAAGCCATGTCGTCGGCCGCGCCCCGCGTTCGGCGCACCCGAGCGTCACCCCCAGCCAGACGTTCCGCACGGCCGACGGCTGGGTGTTCGTGATGGCGCAGATGGGCAAGTTCTGGACCCTGCTCGTCGATGCGCTGGGTGTCGCGCATCTGGCGACCGACCCGCGTTTCGCGACGATGGAGGCGCGTTTCGACCACCGCGCCGAACTGACGACGATCCTCGACGGCGTGTTCCTGCAGCATCCGACCGCGCATTGGGAGGCAGTGCTGGGCGGCAAGGTGCCGGTCGCGCCGGTCTATGACCTGAAACAGGCGCTCGACAATCCGCGCATGATCGACATGATCGACACGGTCGATCACCCGCAGGGGCCGCTGCGCGTGCTGTCCAACCCGATCAAGGTGGGTGGCGAACGCCTGCCGAACCGTGCCTCGCCCAAGCTGGGCGCGGATACCGATACGGTGCTCGACGAGGCCGGATTCACGCGCGCCGAAATTGCGGAATTGCGCGCCAGCGGAACGATCTGATGGGCAAACTCTCCGGCATCCGGGTCGTCGACTTGTCGCTGTTCCTGCCGGGGCCGATGCTGACGATGATGATGGCCGACCAGGGGGCCGAAGTCGTCAAGGTCGAGCCGCTGGCGGGCGATCCCGCGCGCGATCAGGCGCCGTTCGAGGGCGACCAGTCGGTTTGGTTCCGCAACCTCAATCGCGGCAAGAGCTGCCGTCGCCTCGACCTGAAATCGGACGCGGGGCGCGACGCGCTCTGGGCGTTGATCGACACGGCGGACGTGTTTGTCGAGGGGTTCCGCCCCGGCGTCATGGCGCGGCTCGGCTTCGATTATGCGGCGGTTTCGGCGCGCAATGCGGCAATCGTCTATTGCAGCATTTCTGCGTTCGGCCAGAGCGGCGCGCTGGCACATCACCCCGCGCACGACATGGCGGCGCAGGCGATGGCGGGGTTTCTGTCGGTCAACGACGGGCCGGATGGCACGCCGGTCGTCCCCGGCGTCCCCAGCGCCGATCTGGCGGCGGGACTGACCGGCCTGTCCGCCGTGTTGATGGCACTGATCGGGCGCGAAAAGACCGGGCGCGGAGACTATATCGACTGCGCGATGTTCGACAGCCTGTTGCCATGGTGCGCGCATATCGCGGGCAACGCGATTGCGGGCGGCGATGCACCGCGTTCGACCAGCCAGCGTTCGCTCGGGGGCGCGGCGTTTTATCAAGTCTACGCAACGTCCGACGCGCGGCACATCGTGCTCGGCGGGCGCGAGGAAAAGTTCGTCGGCAATCTGCTGACCGCGCTCGACCGTCCGGACCTGATCGCCATGGGCAGCGCCCCGGCAGGCGAACAAGGCCCGCTGATCGACTTCCTCCGCGCCACCTTCGCCACCCGCACCCGCGACGAATGGGTGACGTGGTTCGCCGACAAGGACGTCGCTTTCGCGCCCGTCCTCGACTTCCGCGAAGCGCTCGACGCGCCGCACATCGCCGAACGCGGGCTGTTGGTCGAAGCAGACGGCGGGCACATGATCGGGCCTGCGATCCGGTTCGCCGATGGCTGAGCTACCCGTCCACCTCGATATGCATGGCATAGGCAAAGCGGTCGCCCGGGTGATGGCTCGCCGAAATCTCGAACACGCGCCCCTGTTCGTCGAGGTAGCAGCGCAGGATGCGCAGGCACGGGCTGCGGCGCGCGATGCCCAGCGCCAGCGCAAGGTCGCCGGTCGCCGCGCACGCCTGGATATCCTGCGTCACCCGCGCGACCTTGACGCCCGCGAGCTGTTCGACCTGTCGGAAGATCGTCTCGCCCGCGTTGGGCCGGATCGCATCGACGACGTCTTCCAGATCGCGGTGGAGGAACGCCTCGGTCAGCGCGATGGCATCGCCGCCGCCGGCGGGCAGACGGACGCCGCGAAAACGGAACCAGCGCCCGCCCGCGACCATGCCGAGCTGTTCGGCATAGGCGCGCGGCAGGCCGCCGGTCGGCAGGCGTTCGAATTCATAGCGGCTGTCTCGCGCGTATTGGAGCAACTCGCCGACGTTCGACAGCGGCTGGTGCAGCGCCCCGCCGCGCGCACTCGGCGGCTGGATCACTGTGCCCGACCCGCGCTTGCGCTCGATCAGGCCTTCGCCCGACAGCGTCCGCAGCGCCTCGCGCACAGTAAAGCGCGAAACACCGAAACGCGCGCACAACGTACTTTCGGTCGGAAATCCGTCGGGAAACGCCCCCGCCAATACCTCGGCGCGCAGTTCGTCGGCAAGCTCCAGATAGCGGGGCTTCCGCTTCGCTCTGTTGGGCACCCCTGTCTCCCGGCGGTTTGTAACCGATGACCGCAGAACCGCTTATCGCGCAGCTTGCCCGCCATTTGCAACGCCCGGTGCCTGCGAATGTCCGGACAAAGGCGCGGCTGCATTTGCTCGACTGGCTGGCGTGTGTGGCGGGCGCGCGGGGTTCGATGCTCGGACGGCGGGAAATGCTCGGCGAGCCGCTTCGGATGTGGCAGCCACCATTTCTGGGAAATGTCCTGGAAATGGACGATGTCCACCGGAGCGCTTTGCTTCATCCCGGACCGGTCATATGGCCGAGCGCCTTCATGTTCCGGTTCGTTGAGAAAGATTTGATCGTGCTGCTCGACGCTGCGGCGCGCGGTTACGAAGCAATGGTTGCTGTCGGCGCGACTTTCGACGCCTATCACTACGCGCATTGGCACCCTACGGCTACCGCCGGCGTGTTCGGTAGCGCAGCCACTTGCGCCTCCGCAGCGGGGCTGGACGAAGCCGAAACTGGCTGGGCATTGGCAAACGCGGGGTCGGTGAGTGGGGGGCTGTGGCACTTGCGCCACGACGACGTGCGCTCAAAACAGTGGCATTCGCATCATGCGATGCGAACAGGTGTTGATGCGACTTGGGCGGCTATCGACCAAGTTTCGGGTCCACTTGCAATTCTCGAAGGGCCGCAAGGCCTTTACGCCGCCACTTGTCGCGAGCCCAAACCCATGGTCCTCGGCCCCGGCTGGCGGATCGAGGAGATGAGCTTCAAGCCCTGGGCCGCGTGCCGCCACGCACACCCCGCCATCGACTGCGCGCTCGAATTGCGCGCGGCGGGCAAGCTGTCCGCGCCCTACACGCTCGACACCTATGCCGACGCGCTGACCTTTTGCGACAAGCCGTACCCGACGACCGAGACCGACGCGAAATTCTCGCTCCAGCACGCCATCGCGGTGATCGCCGACGGTCGCAATGCGACTCCCGCTGATTTCACGCCCGAAGCGATTGCGGCGCTCGCCCCGTTGCGCGCGCAAGTGACCGTCGCCGAAGCCCCCGAAATCACCGCACGCTACCCCGCGCATTTTGGGGCTCGGCTGAACGGCTTCGAGCTGGTTGACACACGGGGAGACCCCGAACGCCCCGTCGGCGAGGCCGACATTATCGCCAAGATGCACATGCTCGCCGAATGGGGCGGCCTGCCCCCCAGCGAAGCCGACCGCGCCGCCGACCTCGCGCTGCGCGGGGACGATGCCGGGGCGATTGTGGCGATGCTCGAGGAGTGGCTGTCGTGAGTCTTCTTCTTCGAGCGCGAGCGAGAAGCCCCGCCGAGCGTCAGCGAGGTTTGCACCGCAGCGGTTCTCGCTGCGCTCGAAGGGGGTTCTCGCTCGCGCTCGAACAAGAGGAGACGGCGTGACCCACACCACCGCCATCCTCGACTTCGCACACGGTCCGCACGCCTTGCCCCCGCCCGTCCGCGCCGATGCCGAACGCCTGCTCGCCGATACGCTCGCGGGCGGAGCGGCAGGGGCGGCTTCGCCCGAGGCGGTGAAGCTGCTCGCAACGATCGGAGAAGGCACCGAAGTCCGCCTTCTCTCCGGCGGCACCGCGCCCGCACCCGCTGCCGCCTTCTTCAACGGCTTTGCGATTCACTGCCTCGAATGGGATGCAGTGCACGAGCCCGCCGTCGTCCATGCGCTGTCGGTGGTGACAGCGGCGCTGCTTGCGGCTTCGGATCGCGCGGGCGGCAGCGATCCTGACGAATTTCTCACCGCACTCGCGGTCGGCGTCGATATCGCCAGCGGCCTCGGTCTGTGCGCCACCGGCCCGATGAAGTTCTTCCGCCCCGCCACCGCCGGAGTGATCGGCGCAGCACTGGCAGTAGCTCGGCTCGAAGGGCTGTCGCGCTACCAATTCGCCGACGTGCTCGGCCTCGCCTACAGCTTCGCAGGCGGCACGATGCAGGCGCATGTCGAGGCGTCGGTGGCACTGCCGTTGCAGATCGGGCGCGCCGCGCAGGCGGCGGTGCAGGCGGTCGATCTCGTACGCGCGGGGCTGGATGGGCCGCATGACGTACTGGAGGGGCCGTTCGGTTATGGCGCGCTGATCGAGCCTTTGGACCTGTCGCGCTACACCCCCGGCCCGCGGTGGCGCATCGCCGAAGTCAGCATCAAACCCTTCCCCAGCGGCCGCGCGAGCCATGGTGCGCTGGGTGCGTTGCAGGAATTGCGCGATGAAATCCTCCCCTGCGCGGAGACGCAGGGGAGGGGGACCGCGCGAAGCGTGGTGGAGGGGCGAGCGGACGACCGGTTCGCGCATAGTCTGACGGATGCTCGCCCCTCCACCACGCCGTCTACGCGGCGCGGTCCCCCTCCCCTAAGTCTGCGCTTAGGGGAGGATTTCATCAAAGCCATCACCCTCCACGCCTCGCCGCTGATCCACCGCCTCGTCGGGCGACCTTTCAAGCGCGATGCGCCGATGAGCTACAACCGGCTCTGCCTCGCGTTCCTTGCGCCCTTGATGCTGCGCGACGGCATCATCGACCCCCGCCTGACGGAGACCGATGAAAATCTGGCACGCCGCGTCGAGGTCGTGCTCGACGGCAACCCCGACGGCAACGCACTGTCGCCGCAGCGACTGGTCGTCACGCTGAAGGACGGCAGCGTTATCGAACGCCAGATCCCGGCCACGCTCGGCAGCCCCGCTGCCCCAATGTCACCCGCGCAGGCTGCCGCCAAATACGATTTGTGCCGCGCGCTCGCGCCGGATGCCGACCCGCGGATTTTCGACGCCCCCCTCGCCTACGCCACGGAGCCTCAATGAGTTACCCGACCTATTTCGAAGCGTTCGATGCAAAGGCGATGCTGGCGGACTACCCGCTCGATCTGGTCGGTGCCTATGGCACCATGTCGACCGACGAACTCCGCGCGCTGCAGGAGGCGCGGTTCGCCACACTCATGAAGCGCGGCTGGGAAATCCCTTTCTATCAGCGGCTGTGGGGCGCGAAGGGGATCGAGGCGGGCGATATCCGCAGCCTCGATGACATCGTGAAGCTGCCGGTTTACGACAAGACCGACCTGATGGCCTCGGTCGCCGCCAATCCGCCCTATGGCGATTTCAGCGGGCGCGGCACTGATCCTGTCGTCTTCCACACCACCAGCGGCACGACAGGCCGCCCGCAACCGCTGCTGTTCGGCCCCAAAGGCCGCGAGATCACCAATTTGCTCGTCGGGCGCATGTATCGCTGGATGGGATTGAGGCCCGAAGATGTCGTCCAGTCGGTGTACGGACACGGCATGATCAACGGCGGGCATTACATCCGCGAGGCGGTGACGCATTTCACCAACTCGCTGTTCCTGTCAGCGGGCACCGGGATCGAGACGCGGAGCGCCGCGCAGGTCAATCTGATGGCCGATTTCGGGGTGACGGTGATGGTCGGCTTCGTCGATTACATCCGCAAGCTGGCCGAAGTCGCAGAGGCGGAAAAGCTGTTCGACCGGATCAAGCTCAAGATGATCATCGGCCACCTTGGCACCGAAGACCGTGCCGCGACCGAAGCCGCCTGGCACGGCGCCAAAGCCTATGACTGGTACGGCGTCGGCGACACCGGCAGCATCGCGGGCGAGGGGCCCGACCGCGACGGGCTGTACGTGTGGGAGGACGCGCAATATCTCGAACTGCTCGACGTCGATCACGGCACGCCGGTCGCGCAGGGCGAGACCGGCGACATGGTCGTCACCTGCCTGTTCAAGGACGATATCGCGCCCTGCATCCGGTTCAACACGCACGATATCACGCATGAATTGTCGGGGCGCGGCGCGCTCGCCTTCAAGCGCATCGCCGGGTTCAAGGGACGCAGCGACAACATGGTCAAGCTGCGTGGCATCAACCTATTCCCCCACGCCATCGCATCTCTGATCGAGAACCGCAGCGATTTGACGGGTGAGTATGTCTGCCACCTGACCCGCACCGAGGGGCGCGACGACATGGTGGTGACGATTGAAAGCCGGGGCGGAACCGATGAGGCGCAACTGATTGCCTTGCTGCGACAGGGGCTGGGTGTCGAAGTCGCGGTCGCACTGTGCCCGCCGGGCGGGACGGCGGCAGCGACGCAGATCGACAGTCGGCAAAAGCCGATCCGTCTGATCGACGAGCGGGGCGTTTAGTGGACGACCGCTGGAACGCCTTTGTGGATCTGGACCCGGATGCCGCGCCCGGTACCGGCCCGCTGTCCGACCTGAGCATCGGTATCAAGTCGAACATCATGGTCGCGGGGCTGCCGTGGACGGCAGGGATGGGCCTGTTCCATGACCGGATCGCGCTGCGCGATGCCGAAGTCGTGGCGCGGCTGCGCGCGGCGGGCGCGAAGATCCCCGGGACGCTCAACATGCACGAAGCGGCACTCGGCGCGACGACCGATAATGCGTTCTACGGGCGGACCGAAAACGGAAGGCGCATCGGCTATACCCCCGGCGGATCGTCGGGCGGATCGGGCGCTGCGGTCGCGGCGGGGCTGTGCGACGCGGCGCTCGGCACCGACACGATGGGTTCGGTGCGGATTCCGGCGGCGTATAACGGGGTTTACGGGCTGAAACCGACGCACGGTGCGGTGTCGCAGGATGGCCTCGCGATGCTGGAACCGTCGCTCGACTGCATCGGGCCGCTGGCGCAGGATTTGGCGGTGTTGGAGCGGGTGTGGGAAGCGATGCGCTCCTGCGACAGCAGGAGCCTTGGCGACGCGAACGTTCGACCGTCTTCAAGGCTCCTGCTTTCGCAGGAGCACAGGGTTCTCACCATCGCCAATCTCGCCAACGTCACCGTCCAATCCGCCGTCCAGACTGCCTACACTCGCGCGCTGGCCGCATTCGGCCAGTCATCGCTCGAACTCACCCTCCCCCATCCCGTCACCGACGTCCGCCTCGCGGGCTTTATCGCTTCGGGCCGCTATCTGATCGGCGAACTCGGCGCGTTGCGGCATACGCGTGCCAAGCTGATTTCGCCCGAACTGCACTTCATGCTCGACTATGCCGAAAATCAGGAACCGCGCCCCGATATCCTCGCCGACACCCGCACCGCTCTGACCGATGCGCTCGGCACCGACGGCATCCTCCTGATGCCCACTGCCCCGCAAGCCGCCTTCCCGCATGGCCGTCCCCCCGCCAACCAGGCCGATTTCACCTGCCTCGCCAGTGTCGCAGGCCTGCCTGCGCTGGCGATTCCCATGGGCGAGGACGAGGATGGCATGCCCGTCGGCGTCCAGATCGTCGGCCCCGCGCACAGCGAAGACCGCCTTTTCGCGGTCGCCGAAATGCTCGATACGCACCTCAAGGGAGAAAAATGATGAAGATCATCGTCCTGTTCAATTTGAAACCCGGCGTCTCGGTCGAGGCGTACGAAGCATGGGCGCGCGGGACCGACATCCCCGGCGTCCGCGCGCTGAAATCGGTCAGCGGCTATCATGTCCAGCGCGCGACCGGCATCCTCGGAAGCGGCGACCCGTCGCCTTACGCCTATATCGAAATCATCGAGATCGGCGATGTCGCGCTATTCGGCGAGGAAGCAGCGGGACCGGTGGTGCAGGCGCTCGCCGCCGACATGCGGAACTACGCCGACGACCCCGTCTTCATCACGTCGGACGAGCTGTGACCAAGCGCTTCGAGGGGAAGACCGTCGTCGTCACCGGCTCGGGCCGCGAGCGTGGCCTCGGCCAGGCCATCCTGCGCCGCTTTGCCGACGAAGGCGCGAACTGCGTCGTCAGCGACCAGAACATCACGCCCGAGACCGAAGGCGTCGCCGCCGACTTGTCGGCGCGCGGAGTAAAGGTCGCGACCATTCCCTGCGACGTCGGCAAGGTCACGCAGTGCCAGACGCTGGTGCGAAAGACGGTCGAGACGTTCGGGCGGCTCGACATTCTCGTCAACAACGCGGGAATCGGGTTCATGATGAAACCGCTGCTCGACGTCGAGCCGAGCGACTGGGACACCGTCATCGGGGTCAACCTGTCGGGGGCATTCTATTGCACCCAGGCGGCGGCGCGCGCGATGATCGCGGGCAAGAACGGCGGGCGGATCATCAACATCGCGTCGCAGGCGGCCAAGACCGGCTTCCCGCATATGGCGAGCTATGTGTCGTCGAAACACGGTATGATCGGCCTGACGCGGACCAGCGCAATCGAACTTGGCGCACACGGGATCACCGTCAACGCGGTCTGCCCGAACCATGTCACGACGGGCCTAGGGTCGGACCAGAACGAGTATTTCTCGCGGCTGCTCGGCTTCGACAGCGTCGCCGCGTACCTCAAAAACATGGCGGCAAAAAACCCGATGGGGCGACCCGGACTCGCCAGCGACACCGCCGCAACGTGTGCATGGCTGGCGAGCGACGACGCCGCCTACATCACCGGCGAGGCGATCAACGTCAGCGGCGGGGAGGAGATGCATTGATGAAAACGTTCAAAGCCGCGCCAGTTGGCCTGCTCGTAATGGCGCTACTCACGACCGCTGCTTGTGACGGAAAACGTCTGCTCGCGCCGCCTTGCAAGAAAGGAAAACCATGCAGGATGGCATGCATTCCTCCCGATCATAAGTGCAACAAATGATCCCCGAAAGCATCGACTGGCCGAACGCTGCCAAAATCGCCCTGTCCATCGTCGTCAACGTCGAGGAAGGCAGCGAGATGACCGTTGCGCGCGGCGACCGGGGAATGGAACCGGTCGACGAGCTCGGCATCCATATCAAGTCGCCGATCCGCAATTACGGCAACGAGAGCAATTACCTCTACGGGATCAAGGCAGGCGCGCCGCGCGTTGTCGCCCTGCTCGACAAGCACGATGTCCGCGCGAGCTGGACGGTGGCGGCGCTCAGCCTAGAAAATTACCCCGACATCGCCGCCGCCATCCGCGTGCGTGGCGACGAGCCGGTTAGCCACGGCTATCGCTGGGTCCACCAGTTCAAGATGGACGAAGCCGCCGAGCGCGACTTCATCCGCAAGGCCGTCACTAGCATCGAAGATTCGACGGGCACGCGCCCCTATGGCTGGCTGTCACGCTACTTTCACACCGACAACACCCGGCGCCTGCTCATCGAGGAGGGCTTCGCCTATCATATGGACGATTATTCGGGCGACGTGCCGTTCGTCGATTCGTCCACGGTGGCGGGAAAACCGATTGCCATCGTCCCCTATCAACTCGACACCAACGACATGAAGATGTGGAGCGACCCCGCCTATACGCCCGCCAACTGGCTCGACTATGCCCGGCGTGCGTTCGACTGGACCTATGCGGAGGGGCAAGCGGGCGATCCCAAGATGATGTCGCTCGGCCTGCATTTGCGGATCATAGGGCGACCGGGCCGCATCTGGGCGCTCGACGAATTCCTGAAACATGTGCGCGGCCACGACGGCGTCTGGTTCGCGACGCGCCACGAAATCGCGAAAGTCGTGTTGCCGTGATGCGGATGGAAGTCATCGGCGGGATTGCGCGGCTGCTGATCGACCAGCCGCTCAAGCGCAATGCGATGAACACGGCGATGTTCGAGAGCATTCCCGGGCTCGTCGCCGAAGCCGAGGGCAAGAAACACGTCCGCGCGATCCTGCTCACATCGGCGCGTGCGGGGCTGTTCTGTGCGGGGGCCGACATCGGCGAATTGTCCGCCCATGCCGGCGATCCTGCGTGGCGCGGGGCGAACCAGCGGGCGATCAATGCGGCACAGCTGGCGCTTGCCCGCGCCGACCGTCCGACGGTCGCATTCGTCGACGGCGATTGCGTCGGCGGCGGCTGCGGCATGGCGCTGGCCTGCGATATCCGGGTGGGGACGCTGCGCGCACGTTTTGGCATTACGCCTGCGAAGCTCGGCCTCGTCTATCCGCTCCACGACACCAAGCTGCTGGTCGATCTCGTCGGGCCGGGACAGGCCAAGCGCATCCTCTACACCGGCGATCTGATCGGGGCCGAGGAAGCGCTACGGATCGGCCTGATCGACCTGATCGCCGATCATCCCGACGACCTGCTGGGCAGCATCGCTGGCAATTCGCTGCACAGCCAGCGCCAGTCGAAACATATCGTGCGGCGCATCCTCGACGGGCAGGCCGCCGACGATGCCGAGACGCTGGCGATGTTCGCCGAAGCCTTCGAAGGGCCGGATTTCAGGGAAGGGGTCGCCGCGTTTCTGGGGAAGCGCAAAGCCGACTTCAAATGACCCACGGCCAAATCCTCTGCGGCACCGCAACGGTGCCCGATCTCGACGCGGCGCTGACCGATTATCGCGACACGCTGGGCCTGTCGGTGGTGGAAAGCGGCACCATCCCCGCCGACCTCGCCACGAGCTGGGCCGCGCCCGCAAGCACCGGCGCGCGCTACGCCATCCTCCAACCGCAGAGCGGCTCCCGCGCGTTCATCCGCCTTGTCGAACAGCCGCTGCCGCCCGCCTTCGTCCCGACGACCACCTACGGCTGGGCCGCCTTCGAAATCACCGTGCAGGATGTGTTCGGCTGGCCCGCCAAACTCGCCGGATCGGGCTTCGACATCGTTGGCGCGCCTAAGGAAATCCCCGGCCTGCCCTATTTCGTTGCGATGCAGATGCTCGGGCGCGGGCGCGAGATGGTCTATCTCAACGAAGTCCGCAGCAACACGCCGACGAGCGACCTGCCGCCCGCGCAGTCGCCGGTCGACCGCCTGTTCATCGTCATCCTCGCCTGCGCCGAGCGGCCAGCGGTGCTCGACTGGTACGCACAGCGGCTGCATCTCGATATCGGCGCGGACTACACCATCCCCTATACGATGATTTCCAAGGCGTTCGGCCTGCCCGACGACCATCTCTCGACGATCACCATGGCGCAAAAGGGCCGGATGCCGATCGTCGAGATCGACGGTTACCCCGAAGCCGCCACGGTGCGCCCCTGCGACACGGGCAGCCTGGTGCCGGGGAACGCCATGGTCACGCTGGCGGCGGAAGACCTCGACGCGCTCGACCTCGACTGGATCGCCCCGCCGGTGGCGCGGGCAGGTGCGCTCTATGCGGGGAGACGCGCGGCGACGGTGCGGGGGCTGGCGGGCGAATTGCTGGAATTGGTCGAAATCTGACTAGCCGCGACTGTCCTACCCCGCTAAAACACCTTAAAATCAACCGGGGTTGCCAATGTTCGAACGGATACGTGCGTGGATAAGGGCACACCCGAAATGGTCGATTGCCATCGGCATTGCGACGCTGCTGCTGCTTTACATGGTCCTGAAGCCGACCCCCAAAACATATGAATACGTGACGCAGGCCGCCGACCGGGGCGAAGTGGTGCGCCGTGTCACGGCGTCGGGGAAACTCCGCGCGCTCAATACGATCAAAGTCGGGGCCGAAGTGTCGGGCCAGATCACCGACGTTTACGTGGATTTCAATTCGCCGGTGACCAAAGGACAGGTGCTGGCCCGCATCGACCCCACCCGGCTGAATGCCCGCGCGCAACAGGCGCGCGCGCAGGTTGCGACCGCGCAGGCGGCGCTCGCACAGGCGCAGGCCTCGGTCTCGCGCACCGGCACCGATATCCTGATTCAGGAGCGCGAATACAGCCGCCGCGCGCAGCTCGCCGAACGCGGTTTCGTTTCGAAATCGGGCCTCGACACGGCATCGAGCGCGCTCGCCTCCGCCCGCGCGGGCACCCGCACCGCCGCCGCACAGGTCGCCAGCGCCCGTGCCCAGATCGCGCAGGCCAGTGCCGAGCTGTCGTCGGCACTGCTCGACCTCAGCCGCACGACCATCATCGCCCCGGCGTCGGGCGTCATCATCAACAAGCTGGTCGAACCCGGCACCACCGTTGCTGCCAGTTTCCAGACGCCGAACCTGTTCGAGATCGCCGCCGATACCACGCGCATGCAGGTGGAGGCGTCGGTCGACGAAGCCGATATCGGGCAGGTCCGCGACGGCCAAGGAGTGCGGTTCACTGTGGACAGCTACCCCGGCGAGACGTTCGCGGCGACCGTCCGCCAAATCCGCAAGGCCGCGACCGAGACGCAGAACGTCGTCAGCTACCTCGTTATTCTCGATGTCGACAACAAGGACGGCAAGCTGCTCCCGGGCATGACCGCGAACGTCGAGATCATCACCGGAATCGTGCGTAACGTCGTTCGCGCGCCTACAACGGCGCTGCGCTTCCGACCCAAAACCAGCGACCGGCCCAAGGGCAAGGCGCCGGCGCCGGGAACGCCCTATCTCTTCGTTGCGGCGGCCGATCCCTACAAACCCGAACGCCGCCTCGTGAAGCTGGGGCTACAAGGCGAGGATTTCGTCGAAGTCAGGTCCGGCCTGAAACCCGGCGAGAAGGTCGTCGTGCGGAGCAAATCGAAGGTCAAGAAAGCCGTGAACGAGGACGCCGCCGACGAGAGCGACGATGCCGACACCAACTGAGGTTCCGCTCCTCGAAACCCGCCACCTCGTGAAGGACTATGTCCTCGGCGGCGAGACCGTGCATGCCGTCGCCGATGTTTCGCTGACCGTCGCGCGCGGGGAATTCGTCGCGATCATGGGCGCGAGCGGCTCGGGCAAATCGACCTTCATGAACATGATCGGCGCGCTCGACCTGCCGACCAGCGGCACGCTCCTGCTCGACGGGGTCGATGTCGGCGGGCTCTCAAGCGACGAACTCGCCGAAATCCGCAACCGCAAGATCGGTTTCGTTTTCCAGCAGTTCAACCTGCTCGCGCGCACCACCGCCCTCGACAATGTGGCGACCCCGCTGGTCTATGCGGGCCTGAACGGCACCGAACGCCGCGAGCGGGCCGCAAAGACCCTCGCTAGCATGGGCCTGTCCGACCGCATGGGCCACACCCCCGCCAAACTCTCGGGCGGGCAGCAGCAGCGCGTAGCCATTGCCCGCGCGCTGGTCACCGAGCCGCTGATGCTGCTCGCCGACGAGCCGACGGGGGCGCTCGACACCGCCACCTCCGAGGACATCATGGGCATTTTCCAGCGGCTGAACGACGACGGCATTACCGTGATCGTCGTGACGCACGAACCCGATGTCGCGCAATATGCCGCCCGCCGCATCCTGTTCCGCGACGGCAAGGTGATCGAGGACGCCCCCGTCGCCGACCGCAGGCGGGCCGCATGAATCTGGCTCGCACCATTGCCGGTTGGGGCATCAACATCGCGATCGCGCTGACGGCGCTGCGGACCAATTTGATGCGCTCGATCCTGACCACGCTCGGCGTGATGATCGGGGTGCTGGCGGTCATCCTCGCCGTCGCGGTCGGCGACGGGGCCAAGCTTTCGGTCATGGAGTCGATCAACCAGCTCGGCTCCAACATGGCGATCATCTTTCCCCAGCCCGAAAACCGCGGCGGACGGCGGGTGGTCGACCGGGGGCGGCTGACCGAGCGCGACGCCGCCGCAATCCAGCGCCTGGTTCCCGGCGTCAGCGGCATCGCGCCGCAGCTGCGCTCGACCGTGCAACTCGTCATTCAGGGGCGTAACACGACGACCACGGCCGTCGGGGTCACTGCCGAATATCCGCGCGTCGCCAATGTCGAAATCGACACCGGTCGGTTGATCGAGGAAGCCGATGTCCGCACCGCGTCGCGCGTCATCGTCGTGGGCGCAAGCGTCGCGACCAAATTGTTCGGCAGCTTCGATCCGCTCGGCCAGAGCGTCCGCGTCAACCGTGTGCCCTTCACCATCATCGGGGTGCTGGCGAGCAAGGGCAGCACCTTCGGCAACGACAACGACGATTTGACGCTCGTCCCCATCACCACCGCGCGGCAACGCTTTGCCAGCACCGCAACACAGGGGCCCGACGACCTCCACGTCCTGTTCGTGGGATTCGACGACGGCATCGAACTTGCCGAAGCCAAGAAGAACATCGTCCGCGTGCTGCGCGCGCGCAACAATGTGCCCAAGGGCGAGATCAGCCCGTTTACCGTCAACACCACCGAGGAGTTCATGAAGCAGACCGGCGTGGTAACGTCGGTGTTTCAGGGCGTGCTCGTCGCCATCGCGTCGATCTCGCTGCTTGTCGGCGGCATCGGCATCATGAACATCATGCTGGTCAGCGTGACCGAACGCACCCGCGAGATCGGCCTCCGCATGGCGCTGGGCGCGAAACGCAGCGACATCCGCAACCAGTTCCTGGTCGAGGCGGCGGTGCTGTGCGTGATCGGCGGGGCCATCGGGCTAGCGCTGGCGGCGGGGCTTTCGGTCGTGCTCGAAAAGGCGCTCGATTTCCCGGTCGTCGTCAGCCTCTCGACCGCCATTGGCGCGATCCTGTTCTCGGCCTTCATCGGCCTCGCCTTCGGCAGCTATCCTGCCATCCGCGCCTCGCGCCTGTCGCCGATCGAGGCGCTCAGGAGCGAGTGATCAGATCGCTGCCGATAGTTGGGAAAAAATACCAACTTGCTTGATATTACACTTGCATCATCAAATGAAATCGACGGATTTCCGACATTTTTCAAATTGGCACGCTTGCTGCATTGACGTTGGCATACCGGCAAGGGGCCGGAGAAAACCAACGGAGACTTACCATGAACAACACTCTCGCTTCGAGCGCCGCCAACATCGTCACCATCGTCATCGGGGTCGCCTTCTTCGCCGTGACTGCTGTCGGCATCGCGCAGCCGGTCCACGCCCAGACGACCGTCGCCACCACCCCAGCCCGCTAAGCGGTGCGGTGGTCCGGCGCGGACGGCGGGGTCACACGGTCAATACCGTACTCCCCGTCGTCCGTCGCCCCTCGAGGTCGATATGCGCTTGCGCGGCGTCCTCGAGCGCATAGGTCTGGCCGACCGTCACCGCGATGATGCCCTGCCGGAACATGTCCCACACATAATCGCTCCCCGCCGCGCGCTCTTCGGGTGTGGCATAGTAATCGAACAGGGTCGGTCGCGTGTTGAACAGCGATCCCTTGCGCGCCAATATTCCCAGATCGACCCCGCCGACCGGCGCATCGGCATTGCCGTAATTCACGATCATCCCGCGCCGTCCGGTCGAATCGAGCGACGCCTCCCAGGTGGCCATGCCGACGCCGTCGAACGTCACCCGAACCCCCGCGCCGCCGGTCAGCTCGCGCACGCGCGGCGCGACGGCTTCCTGCGAATAGAGGATGATCTCGTCCGCCCCTGCGGCGCGCGCGGCGTCGGCCTTCGCTTCGGTCGAGACCGTCCCGATCACCCGCGCGCCGGTATGTTTCAACCATTGCACCAGCAACAATCCGACACCCCCCGCCGCCGCATGGACCAGCACGTCCCAGCCCGGCTGCACCCGGGCACAGCGCTCGACGAGGAATTCGGTCGTGCACCCTTTCAACAATCCCGCTGCCGCGGTTGCGTCGTCGATGTCGTCGGGAATGGCGAACAGGCTCGACGCCGCGACATTGCGTTCGGTGGCATAAGCGCCCAGCGCCGGGCCGAAGGTCGCGACGCGTTGGCCCACCTCGAAACCGGCCCCCTCGCCCACCGCCTCGACCACACCCGCTGCCTCGAGACCCAGTCCGCTCGGCAACGCCACCGGATAGATGCCGCGCCGGTGATAGGTGTCGATGAAGTTCAGGCCGACGGCGGTCGAGCGGAACCGCACTTCGCCCGGGCCGGGCGCCGGCACATCCATATCGACCCATTCGATCACTTCTGGTCCGCCGTGGGCCGTAATCCGTGCTGCACGCGCCATCGTTCGTTCTCCTCGGATTCAGCCTGCGATCGACGTGGATGTCTCGATCAGCAAGACTTGGCAATCGGCAATCCCGGCGCGCAGCTTCTTCACCTCGGCATATTCCGGAGAGTTCCAGAACGCTTCGGCAGCGGCCTTGTCGGCCCATTCCGATATGACCATCGACGCCCCGTCGCCGAAATGGCCTTCCAGCAAAGTCGCGCCCGGGCCGCGCAAGACGTATTTGCCGCCGAATTTGGCGACCAGCGCGCCCGCTGCGGCGCCATAACCGCCGATGAACGCCTCGCGGTCGGCAATTTCGGCGGTGACGATCATATAGGCCGGCATGGAGAAACCCCTTCGTGTTGCACTTGGGTAACAGGCTGGCCGCGATTGCCCAGCAGGTAAAATTTGTCTGGACAACTTATCGGAAAAATGGAAGCCTAGGGCTAATATAAATGTGACCTTTGGGGGGACACCGCATGAAAACGTCGATCAAAGCCAGCCTGCTTGCCGTGACGGCCCTGGTGCCCGCCGCAGCGCTCGCGCAGGCCGCGCCTGCCGATACCGGCTATGGCGACATCATCGTCACTGCGCGCAAGACCGAGGAAAAGCTGCAGAACGCGCCGACCACAGTCGCCGTCGCGACGGCGGAGCAGATCGACCGGCTCGGCCTCGACAGCATCGCCGACATCACCAAGACGACGCCGGGCATCGTGTTCGACGACAGCTTCGGTCGCGACGGCAACCGCCCCGTCATCCGCGGGCAGGCCAACATCCTTGGCCAGTCGGGCGTCGCCTATTTCATCGACGGCATTTATTATTCGGGGTCGATCGCCGATTACGATGTGGAGTCGGTATCGCGGATCGAAGTCGTGAAGGGGCCGCAATCGGCGCTTTACGGGCGCAATACCTATTCGGGCGCGATCAACATCATTTCAAAAATGCCCGGCGACAGCTGGACCGGGCGCGCCAGCGTCGACCTGTCCGAGCGCGACCGCTATGAAATCACGGCGGGCGTGCGCGGCCCGATCGCACAGGGTCTCGGCGTGTCGCTTGGCGGGCGCTATTACGACAACAAGGGCGAGTTCGTGAACGCCTATGACGGGTCGCGCCTCGGCAAGCAGCGGACGAAGTCGCTGTTCGGCGTGCTGATGTACGACAATGACGGCCCGATCCGCGCCAGCCTGAGGGCGAACTGGAACAAGACCGACGACGGTCAGCCCGCGATTTTCGCGACGAGTCCGGCGGAGAACAACTGCTATTTCGACAATGGCACCGGCTCGCAATATCGCGGCCAGGGCCGGTATTTCTGCGGCGTCATCCAGCCGCGACAGGCGTCGAGCGATTACAGCCGCCAGTTCGTCGATCCCGAGAATGTCGGCCTTCATTCGGAAACGCTCAACGCGGCGTTCCGCCTCGACGTCGATCTCAGCGACAGCCTGACCCTGACCTCGCTGACCGGCTACAACAAGCGGACGGCCGACAACAAGACAGACGGCGACTATTCGGCGAACAGTTTCCAGCAGGTGTTCTTCGCCGCCGCGCCGACCGGTCCGGCAATTGGCGGCGTTGCGCCGCGCACGCTCAACTATGCCGGAGTCGCGCGCTCGACGCAGGATTTCACTTTCTCGAACCGCCAGGTCACGAAAGACTGGTCGCAGGAGCTGCGGCTGCAGTTCAAGAGCGACGCGGTCGATGTTCTGCTCGGCGGCTATTATTTCCGCCAGGACGACGACACCAACGATACCCGCGTCGTCCCCGCCGGGGCAGTGGCCCTGGCGCAGGCCAATGCGACGGCCGCAGCCGCCGCGCTTTGTGCGCGCATCGCCAACTGCGGATCGTTCACGCCGATCGCGATTGCGACGACCGTTCCGGCTGTCGGGAGCGCCGACTATGGCCTCTATGCGCCGTCGCGCAACGTCAACAACTACGATATCGAGAACAAGGCGATCTTCGGTGCGGTTACGCTCAAGCTGACGCCGCAATTCTCGATCAGCGCCGAAGGCCGCTACGCCGAGGAACAGATCACCCAGGCGACGCAGACCTATACCACGCTGACCAATCCGATCCCCGCACCGAGCGTCGTCACCGCAACGTTCAAGAAGTTCACGCCGCGCATCACCGCCAGCTGGCAGGCGACACCGAACAATCTGTTCTATGCAGTCTTCGCGCGCGGCCAGAAGCCCGGCGGGTTCAACAGCAATACGGCGATCGTCGCGGGCTTCCCGACCTACGCCCCCGAGGACGTCGAAACCTTCGAGCTCGGCATGAAGCACACGCTGTTCGGCGGTAAGCTCATCGCAAATTTCGCGGCATTCCAGAATACAATTACCGGATACCAGCTGACCCAGAACGTGTCGGTGCCGCCCAACCAGGTGTCGCTGATCGTCAACGCCGGCAATGCGCGCATCCGGGGCTTCGAAGTGGAACTTCAGGCGCGCCCGGTCCGCAACCTGACTTTCACGGCCAACTACGCCTTTACCAATGCGCTCTTCACCAGCGGCTTCGACGAGCAGCAGGGCGTTTTGAACGACGTGCTCGACGACCAGCTCGTCAATTGCTCGACCGGCGACCAGTTCCCGCTCGTGACAGGGTGCCAGTCGGCCTATGGCTCGATCGTGGGCAAGCGTATCCCGCGCGCCCCGCAGCACACCATCTTCGCCGATATCGACTGGCGTATGCCGGTGGGCGGCAGCGGCTGGAACTTCTTTGCCGGCGCCAATGTCAACGTGATCTCGACCAGCTATGCACAGGTCCACAATCTGGCCTCGACCGGCGGTTCGGCAGTCGTCGACCTTCGCGCGGGGTTCCAGAACGACCGGTTCAAGGTCCAGTTCTATGTAAAGAACGCGACCAACGAGACGGCGATCAACCAGATCATCCGCTACGCCGATGCAAACAACGACCTGCGCCGCAACTTCACGGCAGGGCTGCGGCCGCAGCGTCGCTTCGGGGTGGTGTTCAGCGCAGGGTTCTGACCGGAGCGAGGCTGGCAGCGGCGCTGCGAGCCGGCTCGCCACCGGCGAACGCGAACGGTCGGACGTCCTCGCGCGCGAGGACCGACGGCGCGGCTTTGCCGCGATGCTTATGCAATTCTAATCCCGGTCTGGTGCGGCAAGACCATGTAAGGCGCGGGAATAAATCCCGCACCCGTCGGTCGGGCTTGGCTGTGCCAACCCGCCGTCCGGGCGGGCGCGGAGTCCGCAAATAGCTTGCGCGTCGCTACGCGACCGCTGCTCTATTTGCGGCCCGCTTCGCCCTTCGCCGCCGCGCGCTCGGCGTCGACCTTGGCCTTGAACACCGTCCAGGTCGTCGCATTCGGCCGGGTATCGTCGCCCGCCGGCGGCGCGGTGTAGATCGGATAGTTCTTCGCGATCTCTTCCTTCATCACCGTCGGCAGTTCGTCGAAGCTCTTGAGCTTCGACCCCATTGCGTTGAACACCATCTGGCCTTGGCGTCCGCGCTGCTTCATCCACGGCATCCAGTCCGAAATGCGGACCCAGCCGACGCCGGGATAGGCGGTCGGATTCTTGGTATCGAGGATGTCGCTGGCGTCGGCAAAAAAGTCGAAAATCTCCATCGCGTGGTATTTGCCGCCGACATAATCCTGATACGCGCCCGACAGCGGGTTCTCGTAGAACAGCGGCGCTTCGAACGGCATGAAAATCCATTTGCCTTCGCGGCGACCGTTGAACGTCGCGGGCTTGCCGTCGGCACCGATCGGGAAATTGGGACGCGAATTCACCGGATCGTTGTTGATGTGCATGACCTCGACGGTTTCGCCCGACCAGGGATTGGCCCATTGGCGCAGCACCTGGCCGGTCTTGGGGTCGAGGTAGAACAGCACTTCGCGGCTGACCAGGCGGTAGCCCTTGCCCCGCACCGGATCGGTCACCGCGACGCACTGGCGCACGTTCATCCCCTCGGCGAGGAACAGCAGCCGGTCGGGTTCGCCCGCGACCCGCGAATAGATTTTGCCCGAGAAATGATAGACCGCCTGCTTGCCATCGGCCTCGCCGCACTGGACGCGCTTCGAAATCTCGAAGGCATCGGCGGGAACGGCAGGATCGAGCATCCGCGCCGAAGCGGCGCTGCCGAGCGCTGCTGTCGCGAGCAGCGCGAGTTTGATGAGCTTCACTTGGCCTTCTCCTCATTGGTCGTGTCGATGGTGCAGCTTGCCTGCATCCAGCGCAGGTTAATGCCGATCATTTTGGCGCCGGGGTCCGCCCAGCTGTAGCTGACCGCCTTGTCCGGCGCGTCGGGCTTGTGGACATAGAGGACAAGGCTCGGGCGGCTCGGGCCGCTCGGCCAGATGACATTCCGCATCCGCAGGACCACTTCGGGCGCACCCGTGGTGCCGCCGCCGAAGCTGACGCGCCCGCCCTGATCATGGAGTTTCAGGTCGCGCGCGCCCGCCCAGTCCTCGCTGCCATCGGCCTTTTTCACGGCTTTGGGGGCCGCGCCCCAGCAGGTCGCGGTACGCGCGCGGCGGAGTTCGGTGACACGGCCATCGGCAAGGGTCATGCGAATTCGATCGAATGGCTCGATAGACGAAACCAACTTGTACGGGATAGCCGCGACCGACTTGCCGAACAGATCGACGAACGCGACCTTGCCGTCCGCCGCAACCGTCACGCCGAGCCAGGGCGCTGCGGCGCGCTTGGCCTCTTTGTCGAAATACACTTCTTCTTCGTTGGTATAGATGCCGGGCGGGAGCGGTGCCGCAGCGGCAAGCGCAGGCGCAATGAGCGCCGCCAGTGCCAGCATCGGTCCGTGCATCGCCTTTTCTCCCTCGACCGGCAGGGCTAGACCGATTCGAAAAAAAAGCAAATATGTCCGGACAACTTTATGCGAGAGATATGATGCGCTGGCTGTTCCCCATCCTGCTGATGCTGCTTCCGGCGGCCGCCGTTGCGGCGGACGCACCCGACGGCGCAACCATCCTCGCCCGCGCGGCAGAGGCGCATGGCGGCGAAGGCTGGGCGAATGCCAAGACGCTGGTGCTGGAGGGGCATGCCGTCTTCTGGGGGTCGACCGGCGCGACGCCGCGTTCGACCGCCGACGACTATCGCATGTGGCGCGTCTTCGACCCCGGCCGCACTGCCGCGCACAGTGCGGAGGGCAAAGTGCGGATCGTGTCGAAGGCGAAGGGCGTGCAGCAATTCACGGTCGGCTTCGACGGCGCCACGACGTGGAACGAGAAAGGCGTGATCCCCAAGGCCGAGGCCGATGTGTTCTGGGCGTCGAACTTCGGCTTCGGCATCATCCGCCGGGCGGGCAATCCGGGCTTCAAGGCCGAGCGCGTCGCCGATGACGCGGTCGGTAGCCACCAACTCTATATGGTCCGCCTGACCGACCCGACGGGTGGCGTCACGTTGTTCGGCGTTGACCGGCGCAGCTATGCCATTCGCACCATGGGTTTCATGACCCCCAAGGGCTGGCACCTGCGGACCTATGACGATTTCGTCGCGCTCAAGAACCCGCGCTGGTTGCAGGCGCGCATTGTGACGCTCTATTACAATGGCGTAAAAGCGAACACGGTGTACTGGACGAAAACGGTCGTGAACGGTCCGGTCGATGACAGCCTGTTCGCCCCACCGAAGATGTGATTTTTTGAAGGAATTCTATTGATGCCCCGCTTGCTGATTTTCGTCGACGAAGCCAATTTCGGTCGTTCCGCCCGCCACGCCGGGTTCCAGCCCGACCTGATCGCGCTCAAGAACTGGCTCGCCGACCCCGAGACCGGGCGCAACCTGATCGAGATGGTCGTCTATATCGGCCTGCCGCCCGACTGGCGGCCGGAAGACCTGCCCGAAGGCTGGCGGCGCGCCTATGACAGCAAGCACCGCCTGCGCCATGCGCTCGAGAACAACGGGATCATGACAGTCGCGTGGCGCGGCAAGCAATTGTTCAACAGCAACCCGCCCGCTTTTGCCGCCAATATCGACATGCTGATGGCGATGGACGCGCTCGAACTTTCGCTCGAGGCAAAGCCCGATATCGTCGTGCTCGTCTCGGGCGACGGCGATTTCGCCTATCTCGCCAACAAGCTGCGGCGGCGCGGCATCCATGTCGAGGCGGCAAGCCTGCCGCAGGCGATGTCGGGCGAACTGAAGCGCGCGGTCAACGAATTCATCGACCTGCGCGACTTTTTCGACGAGGTCGGCAAGCCGTTCATCGATTACCACGACGACGACCACCGGCAAGACGACGACCGGCCTGAAAACGGGGTCGATGGCGAAGGCGACGACTGACCTTGCCCCTTCGCGGTCCGGCAGGGCGAGCCGCCGCGCACGCCGGGGAAGATCGGGAAGGCGGTGGTCGCTTGGGTTACCAACTCCTCCCCAGCGCTGCGCTGGGGAGGACTTGTCTGCGCATCCGCCGTGTAACAATGTTCTCACTTTGTACTTGACAGACATAACCAGATCGGTTATCAGAACCCGGTCCCGGCCTAAACGCCCGCGCAGCGTGGCGGCCGGGATGCGCGGGCGGGGCTTCGGCTCTGTCTGCGACATGCGGCCGGCGCGGAGTCATCCGGTTTCAAACCGATGCATCGTCGCCGGATCGTCACCGGTCCAGCCGTTCGGTCAACCGCAACGCCCGCTGGACGTCCGGCACGGCCAGGCCGCTCCTTTCAGGGGGAGGCTTGCCGGTCGTCGGTCCCGCCGCGTGCGGGACTGCGCCGGTCGTTCGACCCCTGCACCCCTCACGGTGCAGGCAGCGGGGTCAGGATCGACATGCCGACGTCGCCACATTTCATGACGAGGCAGGACCAGCGACGACACGGCACTCTCCCAAGTGCCTAGACGGGGATGCTTGTCCCCAAAACAAGCGTCCCGCCCGGATGCCCGTGGCAGGACGCGCCGGCCGCAATTTCGCGCGGGGTAGCTGCGGAGGGAGGCGTGTGTCTGTCGATGTTGGAGATTTCAGCAAGAAGGGGCTTCGACAAGCTCAGCCAAGTCGGTTGGGGGGACAGGCTCTCAACCCGACTTGGCTGAGCTTGTCGAAGCCCTTCGCTTACTCTTACTCCGTCAGACTAACTTCCGCTCCACACCACCGCCTGCGCGACGCGCATCTCGACGCGCGCAGGGTCGAACGTCATGACGGGCAGGCCGTAGAGCTCATAGCCCTCTGCCAGCGCCTGCGACACACGTTGGCAAAATACCTTGTCGTCGGTCCCCGTCATCAAGCGATAGACGAGCTTCCCATCGGGCGGCGAAGTCCTGCTCATGCGCGTTCTCCCAGATGCCGTTCCCACGCCAGCGCATCGCGAACGATACCGTCGAGGTCGGCGCGTTGCGGCGTCCAGTCGAGCGTCGAAAGGATGCGAGCATTGTCGGCAACCAGCGCATCGGGGTCGCCCGCGCGACGCCCTTCATAACGCCGGTCGAGCTTCATGTTGGTGACGCGGTCGACCGCATCGAGCACCTGGTTCACGCTGAAACCTGTGCCATAGCCCGCGTTCGCCGTCAGATTCTCGGTCGGGTTCGCGATCAGCCAGTCGAGCGCCGCGACATGTGCGTCAGCCAAGTCGCTGACATGGATATAGTCGCGCACCCCGGTGCCATCCTCGGTCGCGTAATCGGTGCCGAATACGCTGACCGACGCGCGCTTGCCGGTCGCCGCCTCCGCCGCGATCTTGATCAGGTGCGTCGCGCCTGCGGTCGATTGCCCGGTGCGGCCCTTGGGGTCCGCACCCGCCACGTTGAAATAGCGTAGCGCGGCGTAGTTGAGCGGGTGGGCGGCGGCGGTGTCGCGCAGCATCGCTTCGGTCATCAGTTTCGACATGCCATAGGGATTGATCGGCACCGTCGGCATATCCTCGCGCACCGGCACCGTGTCGGGAATGCCATAGGTCGCCGCGGTCGAGGAGAAGATGAAGTGCTTGACGCCGCCGGTCACCGCGCTCTCGATCAGGCTGCGGCTGCGGACAGTGTTGTTGAGATAATATTTGAGCGGGTCGCTGACCGATTCGGGCACGACCACCGATCCGGCGAAGTGCACGATAGCCCCGATATCGTGGTCGCGGATCGTTGCTGCCACGGTTGCGGCATCGTCGATGCTGGCCTCGACGAACGGCACCCCTTCCGGCACCGCCCAGCGAAAGCCGGTGACCAGATTGTCGATGACGACCACGCCATAGCCGGCGTCGCGCAGCGCCAGCACGGCATGGCTGCCGATATAGCCGGCCCCGCCGGTGACGAGAACGGTCGGCTTTGCGGTCATTTGTGCGCCACCATTTTCAGCGTCGGGAAGTCCTTGTTGGCGGCGGCAACCGCCATCATGTAGCTGGTCGGACGCTTCATCATGCCCTTGCCGTCGGGCAGCCGGAAGCCGATGGCCGCCGCGGCCTCAGCCGTAAAATGCACGCAGTTGCGCTCGTTCATCCGGTAGATGCTGCCGGGCTTTTCCGAATAGCGTGCGACGACAGCCTTGAGTTTCGCATAGGCCGCATCGGGCACGGTCACGGTGTAGAGTTTGTGGCTCGCCGCCATATAGCCCTTACTGGCGATATCGATGCGGCCGGGCACCGGTCCCCACAGCAGCGCAGGTGTGATCGCCTTCGCCGTGAAGCCATAGGTCTCGCTGACCGGCTTCCCGTCCACCGTCCCGTCGATCGTGAAAAAGGCGTGCGGCAGTTCGAGTCCCAGCTCGCGCGTCCAGAAACCGACCTCGATATCGGCGCGCGCGCTGGCGGGGAACAGGCCGAGCAGCAGCGCCAGCAGCACCGGCAAAAAACGCACCATGGCGAAACGAACTCCCGAGACAAACCGACTTTGCGCGCCTATGGCGACCGCCACGGAACTTGTCGAGCGACGGCGCATTCATCGCAGCGCCTCGATACCGTAACGAACCGCCCCGACAAGGGCGGCCCTCCAGATGTGAAAGTCCTCCCCGCGATGCGCCTCGCCATCGACGTCCTGCTCGATTATTCCTTGCCGCCGACCGACGAACCCACCGATGTCCTGCTGCAGGTCGAGGCCGCCGCCATGGCCGACCAGCGGATCGTCAGCGAGAAACTGACCGCGACCTCACCCGAACGGCTGCGCGCCGTCCCTGGCGAGGACTCGATCGGACAACGTACCTGGGCGGCAGGCGTCGGTCGCTTCTCCGCGCATTATGCCGCCACCGTGGACATCGACCGCGCGGTTCCCGATCTCGCGCCGCTGGGCCTTACGCTCGCGCGCGACCTGCCGGGACTGGTGCTGCCCTATCTGCTGCCCAGCCGCTATGTCGAAAGCCATTTGTTCGAAACCTTCGTCCAGCGCCAGTTCGGCGATCTGGTCGGCGGGGCCAAGGTCGTGGCGATGCGCGACTGGATCATGCGCGAGCTGAGCTATGTCCCCGGCGCGTCCGACGGCTACACCACCGCCAAGGACACCTTTGTCCGGCGCGAAGGGGTGTGCCGCGACTATGCGCATCTGATGGCGGCGTTCGCGCGCGCGGCGTTGATCCCGGCGCGGCTCGTGTCGGCCTATGCACCCGGCGTGACCCCGCCCGATTTCCATGCGGTGGTCGAGGTCTGGCTCGACGGCGGCTGGCATCTGGTCGATGCGACGGGGATGGCGCATCCCGACGAGATCGCGCGCGTCGCCATCGGCCGCGACGCCACCGATATCGCGTTCATGACGGTGTTCGGCACCGCGACTCTGCTCGACCAGCGGGTGTCGGTGACGGCGGAACCCGTGGGCGCACCTGCGGGTTGAAGGAGGCACGAACCGCAACGGAGAGTGACCGTGACCGACGCCCAGACCCGCATGCCGACCGACCGGAATCCCGCCCATCCCGAGGGCCAGACCGCCTTGCAGGACGAGGCGCTGGTCGAGCGGCTCGAAGCCAACCCCGAAGACCCCGATGCCCAGCTCGACGCCGCGCTCGATGCCTCGATGGACGGGTCCGACCCGATCTCCATCGCCCAGCCCGCCCGTGCCGCCGAACCTGCGCCCACCGATGGCCAGCACGGCGAGGAACCCGAAGTCCGCAGCAACGCATAACAGGCTAGGGACTGTCCCCTCTTGGGGACTGTCCCTCTTCACCTTAGCGGGGGACAGTCCCCAAGAGGGGACAGTCCCCTGTTCCTCGTCGCGAGTTCGGCGTACATCGCTTCATCGCATTTGCCTGTTGCACTGCAACAAATGCTGTGATTCACTGCGTCTGCGGCCTGAATCATGCCCGAACAGATGGTTAAGCTCTTGCTAACCATGAAGGCGCATGATCGCAGCCGTCCGCAGCGCGGGGCTGCGGCACTTTGGGTGCGGAGTGCAAGGTGATGGGTACGAGTGCGAAACCGGCCGAGGGCGCGAACACGCTCAACGAGCTGAAAGAGTTTGCGGGTTTCGACAAGGGCACGCAGCGCTACATCCGCCGTTCGCTCGACATCGGGTTCCAGCGTACCGACGCCATCGGCCTGTGGTCCCGCGACCCGATCGAAGCAGCCAGCATCAAGGCGCAGACCAAAGTCTACAGCCGCCTCGACAGCGTCCGCGCGCAAGTCCCCGAAGACAGCGGCCTCGACCGCGTCGAACCATTCATGGCCCCGCTGGTCACGATGTCGGCATTCGACCTGGGGCAGGACCGCCTGTCGGGCTTTGCCGCGTATCGCTTTCTCTACGAACGCCTGATCGGTGCAGCGGCGCGGCCGTGGCTGCCCGGCGCGTTCTGCGCAGCGGCAGCGCTCCCGCATCTCCACCCCGAGAAGCGGCGTACCCTGCTCCAGTCGATCAGCGAAGCCGCCGCGACAGCGCCCGGCTGGTCGAACCGCGAACCGGTGTTCTACCCGGAGTGGGTCGACAAGGTGGAGATGAGCGGGGCGGCGAATTAGCTCCGCCCGACCACACTCTCCGGCAAATCCTTCCCGAATACCCGCTGGTAATATTCCGCCACCAGCGCCCGTTCCGCCTCGTCGCACTTGTTGAGGAAGCTCAAGCGGAACGCGAAGCCGACGTCGTTGAAGATCAGCGCGTTCTGCGCCCAGGTGATCACGGTGCGCGGGCTCATCACGGTCGAGATGTCGCCGTTGATGAAGCCCTGCCGCGTCAGTTCGGCGACCTTGACCATGTTGTCGACCTCGGCCTTGCCGCCCTCGTGGTCGTACTCGCCGCTCTTCGCGAGGACGATCTGCGCCTCCACGGCGGCGGGGAGGTAGTTGAGCGTGACGACGATGTTCCAGCGGTCCATCTGGCCCTGGTTGATCTGCTGCGTCCCGTGATACAGCCCGCTGGTATCGCCCAGCCCAACGGTGTTGGCGGTCGCGAACAGGCGGAAATACGGGTTGGGGCGGATGACGCGGTTCTGGTCGAGCAGGGTCAGCTTGCCCTCGGTTTCCAGCACGCGCTGGATCACGAACATCACATCGGGGCGGCCGGCATCATATTCGTCGAAGACCAACGCGGTAGGGGTCTGCAGCGCCCAGGGGAGCAGCCCCTCGCGGAACTCGGTGACCTGTTGCCCGTCGCGCAGCACGATGGCGTCGCGGCCGATCAGGTCGATCCGGCTGATATGCGCGTCGAGGTTGATGCGGATGCACGGCCATTTCAGGCGCGCCGCGACCTGTTCGATATGCGTCGATTTGCCGGTGCCGTGATAGCCCTGCACCATCACGCGGCGGTTGAACGCGAAGCCTGCGAGGATCGCGAGCGTGGTGTCGCCGTCGAAGACATAGCTCGGGTCGAGGTCCGGCACGCGCTCGTCGGCCTCGCTGAACGCGGGGACCATCATGTCGGTGTCGATGCCGAAGATGTCGCGCACCGAAACCTTCAGGTCGGGCGCGTCCATCACCGTGTCGGTGCGGCTGTCGGGCTGGGCGTTGGGCAGATCGGTCATCGGTGCTTCCTGGAGGAACGGCAAAGTCCGTGCGGATGTGAAACGCAAAGGTCAAGGAAAACGGCCAAAGGTCACAAAAGTCACACCTGAAAGTTTGACTACATACCGGTCGGTCGGTATGTTCAGCTGATGTCGAGTCGATCTGCCCTTGCCAAGCCCCCTGGTGCACGAGCCAAATTGCTCGAAGCGGCGACGACGATTGTCCGGCAAAAGGGCTATGCGGCGACCAGTATCGACGATCTGTGCAGAGCGGCGGGCGTCACCAAGGGCGCGTTCTTTCACCATTTTCCGTCGAAGGAAGCGCTGGCGGTCGCGGGCGCACAGGCCTGGACCGACCATGCCGAGGCGCGGATATTTACCGACGCGCCATGGATGCGTTTCGACGACCCCCTAGCACGCCTCCTCGCCCACATCGATTTCCGCCTGGCGATGCTCGACGGGCCGGTCGAGGAATTCACCTGCTTCGTCGGCACGATGGTGCAGGAAGCATTTGCGACCAACGACAATATCCGGGCCGCGTGCGACGCCAGCATTGCCGCCTACGCCGAGCGACTGGCCGAGGACGTTCAAGCTGCCATCGACCGCTACGGCATCGCGGGCAACACAACCGCGCTCGATCTCGCCTATCATATCCAGGCGGTGCTGCAGGGGGCGTTCATTCTGGCCAAGGCCAAGAACGATCCGGCGATTGCGCGGGCATCGGTCACGCATCTGAAGCGTTACGTCGAGATGCTGTTCGGGAAATGCAGTTCGGGAGAGGAATAACCCCATGAGCAAGATGATTTTCATCAACCTGCCGGTCGCCGACCTGGCCCGTGCGCGCGGCTTCTACGAAGCGCTCGGCTTCACCCATAATCCGGCATTCAGCGACGATGCGGGGGCATGCATGGTGTGGAGCGAGGCGATTTACGTCATGATCCTGACGCACGCCAAATGGAGCGGTTTTACCAAACGACCGATCTGCGACGCCGGCGCAAGCGAAGTGTCGCTGGCGCTGGCCGTTGACGACCGCGCCGCGGTCGATGCGCTTGTCGAAGCAGGGGCAAAGGCGGGCGGCACCGCCGACGTCAACCCGCCCGAGGACCACGGGTTCATGTACCAGCGCACCATCCTCGACCCCGACGGCCATGTCTGGGAACCGTTCTGGATGGATACGGCGGCTGCGGGAGGTGCGGCGGCATAATCGTCAACGAAGGAGAGGAAAAATGGCAAGGAATCCCGACCAGGACCCGATCGGCGGCCTTACCCCGCACCTGACCATCGCCAGCGGCGGGACCGCTGCCGAAGCCATCGACTGGTATAAAAAGGCGTTCGGCGCGACCGAGCTGATGCGGATGCCCGCCGACGACGGCAAGCGGCTGATGCACGCGCATCTGGTCGTCAACGGATCTTCGCTGATGCTCAACGACGACTTCCCCGAATATCGCGGGGGTGCCGATGTCGGTTCGGGGCCGCCGCTGGGGGTGACGCTTCACTTGCAAGTCGATGACGTCGATGCATGGTTCGACCGCGCCGTCGCTGCCGGGGCGACCCCCGCGATGAAGCCCGAAAACATGTTCTGGGGTGACCGTTACGGCCAGGTCGCCGACCCGTTCGGCTATCGCTGGGCGCTGGGCGCGCCAATCGAGGGAGCAGGCCAATGACCTATATCGACGGGTTCGTGATCCCGGTTCCCGCTGCGGGCAAGGACAAGTTCATCCACCACGCGAAAACGATCGACGCCATCTTCAAGGAACTCGGCGCGCTGCGCGTCGTCGAATGCTGGGGCGACGATGTGCCGCACGGCAAACAGACCGATTTCCACCGGGCGGTGGCGGCAAAGGAGAGCGAGACGATCGCGTTCAGCTGGATCGAATGGCCCGACAAGCCGACGCGCGATGCGGCAATGGCGAAGACCACCGAGATGATGGAAGCGAAAAGCGACCCGCGCATGGATCCGGCGAAGAACCCGATGCCTTTCGACGGCGCGCGGATGATCTACGGCGGCTTCACCCCCGTCGTCGAACTCTGAAAGGGAGAGAACCGATGTATATCGACGGATTCATGGCGAGCGTGAAAGACGGCGAACGCGACGCTTTCACCGCCTATGCCAACCGCGTGGACACATTGTTTCTCGATTACGGGGCGACGCGCGTGGTCGACAGCTGGGGCGACGATGTGCCGCGCGGCAAACAGACCGACTTCTATCGTGCGGTCGCAGCCGAGGAAGGCGAGACGGTGGTGTTCGGCTGGATCGAATGGCCCGACAAAGCGACGCGCGACACCGGCTGGGAAGCGGCGATGAAAGACGAGCGCATGGGCGGCGGCCAGCCACCCTTCGACGGCAAGCGCATGATCTTCGGCGCGTTCGAGGCGGTGTCGGTGCACGCAAAATAGGGAGAAGACCCATGACCAATCATCACGGCGATTTCATCTGGTACGAACTGATGACGACCGAGGGCGCAGCTTCGGCGGCATTTTACGGCCCGCTGCTCGGCTGGAGCTTCAGCGGCAACGACGAATACCGCGAAATACAGGGCAGCGAAGGCGGCGTCGGCGGGATGTTGCAACTGACCCCCGAAATGACGGCGGGCGGCGCGCGTCCGGCTTGGGTCGGCTATGTACTCGTTGACGACGTCGACAAGATGGTCGAATCAATCGAACATGGCGGCGGACGGACTTACATGCCCGCGCGCGACATGCCGGGTATCGGGCGCTTCGCCATGGTCGCCGACCCGCAGGGCGCGGCCTTTTATGTCATGAAGCCGATACCGCCCGCCAACGATCCGGACAAGGTGAGCAACGCCTTTTCATACGACCGCCCCCGCATTGGCCATTGCGCGTGGAACGAGCTGCACACCAGCGACCCCGCTGCCGCGCTGCACTTCTACGGCCAGCGCTTCGGCTGGGTGAAGGACGGCGAGATGGATATGGGGCCGATGGGCAAATACGCGTTCCTGCGGCACGCCGGTCGCGCGCCCGACGGGTCGCCGCCGGGACAGGGAATGCTGGGCGCGGTGATGCCGAAGGTACCCGAAGTGCCGGTTTCGGCGTGGAACCATTATTTCCGCGTTGCCGATATCGATGCCGCCGTCGCGCACATCGAAGCGAGCGGCGGCAAGGTGATCCACGGCCCGGTCGAAATTCCCGGAGGGGATTATTCGCTGAACGGGATCGATCCGCAGAGCGCGTTTTTCGCGCTGGTCGGCAGCAGGAAGGGTTGATGGCCATTCCTCGCCGAGCGTCAGCGAGGTGCTCCACCGAGCGCAAGCGAGGTTTGCAATGCGACGTTTCTCGCTGGCGCTCGAAGGAGCACCTCGCTCGCGCTCGGCGACAAGAAGGAGGTGAGCAACGATGACGGCCAAGAATATCGTCTGCCTGTGGTACGAACATGCCGCAGAAGAAGCCGCGAATTTTTACGCGGCGACGTTTCCCGACACCCATGTCACCGGCGTCCACCGCGCGCCCGGCGACTATCCCGACGGCAAGAAGGGCGATGCGCTCGTCGTCGAATTCAGCGTGATGGGGGTGCCCTGCATCGGCCTGAACGGCGGGCCCCGCTTCAAGCACAGCGAGGCGTTCAGCTTTCAGGTGGCGACCGACGACCAGGCCGAGACCGACCGTTACTGGGATGCGCTGACCAGCGATGGCGGCGAGGAAAGCCAGTGCGGCTGGTGCCGCGACAAATGGGGCATCTCTTGGCAGATCACGCCCCGCGCCCTGACCCAGGCGATGTCGGCGGGGGGAGAAGTTGCCGGGCGCGCGTTCGCCGCGATGATGCCGATGAAGAAGATCGACGTCGCGGCGATCGAGGCAGCGGTGCGGGGCGATTAGACTGTGTTGCGACGAACCGGTGCCGTGCTGGCGGGCTTTTTGGCCTTCGAGGCCGTCGTACTGCTGTGCCTGTTCGCAGCGCGTACGGGCTGGCCCGCCTATGCCGAGGCCGAACCTACCCGTGCCTATGATCTGTTAATGCTGCTTGTGCGGCTGACAGCCGGATCGCTGGCGGCGGTCGCAGGCGGGGCGGTGGCGGCTCGGGCGGACAGGGGCAGCAGGTCCGCAGCGTTGGCCTTCGGCACAGTCCTGCTCGTGCTTTCCGTCGTCTGGCATATCAGGATCTGGGACCAGTATCCCGTCTGGTATCATCTGGGTTGGTGGGCCTGTATCGTCCCGTTTGCGGTGCTCGGCGGGCACCGTGTAGGGCAACAGATGAAGATTGCGGAAGGCGGCCTGTGATCGTCCGGCCCGCACAACCAGCCGACGCCGCACGCTGGCAATCGCTGCGCGCTATCCTCTGGCATGACGACGATCCCGACGACCACCGCGCCGAAATCGCGACCTATTTCACCGCGTCGAACCCTGAGCAGGCTGCGTTCATGGCCGTCAGTGATGGCGGCGACATTATCGGCTTTGCCGAGGCGGCGTTGCGGCACGATTATGTCGAGGCGTGCGACACGTCACCTGTCGCCTATCTGGAGGGGATTTGTGTCGATCCCGCCGGACGGCTGAAGGGCGTCGGGCGCATGCTGGTCGAGGCCGTCGCCGATTGGGGCCGGGCGCAGGGCTGCACCGAATTTGCCTCGGATGCGCTGATCGAAGACGTCGAAAGCCATGCGTTCCACGCCGCCGTCGGCCTTGCCGAAACCGAGCGCGTGGTGTTTTTCAAAAGGGATTTGCAATGACCCTCGAACTCTTCGGACACCCCTTTTCGTCCTATACATGGAAGGCGCTG
Source organism: Sphingomonas sp. SUN039 (assembly GCF_024758725.1). Taxonomy (NCBI): domain Bacteria; kingdom Pseudomonadati; phylum Pseudomonadota; class Alphaproteobacteria; order Sphingomonadales; family Sphingomonadaceae; genus Sphingomonas; species Sphingomonas sp. SUN039. The sequence goes on from NZ_CP096972.1 coordinate 2,495,599, forward strand.
ATCCCGCTGTATGAAACCGGCACGCCCTTTGAATTCCGGGTGCTCGATGCGGAATTTCCAGAGAACGGTGCGGCGCTGGCGGCGCACTGGCCGGTGGGCAAGTTCCCCGTGCTGGTGGACGGCGGGAATGTCATCGTCGAATCGAGCATCATCGTCGAACATGTCGCGCCGCATTTCGTGCCCGACGACCGCGATGCCGCGCGCGAGGTGCGGATGCTCGACCGGATTTTCGACAATCATGTCATGAACATGATGCAGCAGGTCGTGCTCGCCGCCATCGTCCATGGCCGCGACTCCGATGAGGTAGCGAAGGCGCGCGCCACGTGCGCGACGGCGCTCGACAAAATCTATGGCTGGCTCGACGCACGGCTGGCCGGGCGGACCTGGGCGGCAGGCGACGACTTCGGTCTCGCCGATTGTGCGGGCGCGCCCTCGCTGTTCTACGCCGACTGGGTGCACCCCATTGCCCCAGAATTCGCCACACTGCGCGCCTATCGCGCCCGCTTGCTCGCGCGGCCGTCGATGGCGCGCTGTGTCGACGGCGCGCGCCCCTATCGCCATTATTTCCCGCTCGGCGCACCCGACCGCGATTAAGGAGACCAAGGATGAGTAACGAACTGAGTGTCACCCGCTTCATCGCGGCACCGCCGGCCGAAGTGTGGTCGGTCATGACCGACCGCATCGAGGAATGGTGGTGCCCGACACCCTGGCGCGCCGAGTTCTCGACGCTCGAACGGCGCGCGGGCGGCACCTCGACCTGCACGATGTACGGTCCCGACGGCGAAGTGCACCCGCACCCCGGCACGGTGCTGGCATGGGACGAGGGGCGGCGCTTTGCCTTTACCGACGCGATCGTCGGCGACCTCGAACCGGCCGGACCGTTCATGATCGGCATATGGTCGGTCGCCCCCGAAGGCGAGGGCACACGCTACGCGGCGGTCGCGCGCCACTGGACCGAGGAGGCGTCGAAGAACCACGCCGATATGGGCTTCGACCAGGGCTGGGGTGCCTGCGCCGACCAGTTGAAGGCGCTCTGCGAAGCATGACGAGCTATGTCGCGCTGCTCCGCGCGGTGAACGTCGGGGGCACGGGCAAGCTGGCGATGGCCGACCTGCGGGCCATGGGCGAAGCACTGGGCTTTGCGCGGGTGCGGACATTCATCGCCAGCGGCAATCTGTTGTTCGACAGCGACTTGCCGGAGGGCGAGGTCAAGGCGCAACTCGAGGCGCGGCTCGCCGTCTATGCGGGCAAGCGGGTGCCGGTGCTGGTCCGCAACGCTGCCGAACTGGCGGCCATCGTCGCCGCCGATCCCTTCCCCGACGCGCATGGCAGCCGGCACATGGTGTTTTTCTACGACGCGCCGCCGCCGCCCGACGTGATCGCTGAGTGCCGCGATATACAGGGCGAACGGCTTGCGCTGGGGACGCGCGAGCTATTCGTGGATTACGGCGAAGGTATCCGTTTCACCAAGCTCAAGATCGCGGGAAAGCAAGACCGCACCGGGCGGAACATGAACTCGGTGAAGAAGATGGCGACGTTGCTCAACGCCTGAACCGGGGCATGCACCCGAAGCTTGACATTTAATTCCTATTCGTGTAATAGGAATTCCAGATGAGCGATCCGGACGTCATGCCCGTTTCGTATCCCGGCCACCCGGTCCGGATCGCGCTCTCCCGTTACATCATCGGCCCCGAAGACGCGGCGCTGTCGTTCACGCAGCGGCTTGCGCGCGAGAACGGCTGGACGGCGGTGCGGGCTGCGCGGGTGATCGAGGAATACCGGCGCTTCTGCTTCCTTGCCGTCGTGGCTGCGCATCCGGTCACCCCGTCGGACGCAGTCGACCAAGCCTGGCATCTGCATCTGACCTACAGCCGCGACTATTGGGAGCGGTTCTGCCCCGACGTGCTCGGCCGTCCGCTCCACCATGGCCCGACGGCAGGCGGCGGGGCGGAGCAGGCACGTTATTTCGACCAATATGCCGACACGCTCAAAAGCTACGAAAGCGTGTTCGGCGAAAGCCCGCCGCCCGATCTGTGGCCCTCGGCGGACCGGCGGCTGAACGACGATCCGCGCGCGCGGCGGATCCATCCGCGCGACGGGATCGTCATCCGTAAATCCATCCTGATTGCCCTGCTCGCGCTGGCGGCGCTGGCGGGCGGTGTGTGCGTGTTTCTCTGGCAAGGAGCATAGTCATGGGGCTCGGCCCTTTCGATCTGACCGGCGGACCGTTCCTGATCCTCTACCTCGTGCTGCTGGTGGCAGCGGTGGTGGCGGGCTTCGTCATTCCCGTCCGCCTGCGTCCGCCGGGGCGCGCGCAGGACATTGCCGACCCCGACATGCTGGCGGTGCTGGCGGGCGGCAAGGGGCGCTTCGTCGAGGCGCTGGTCGCGCGGCTGCTGGCGCGCGGGGCGCTGGTCATCCTCGGGCGCAGTGGCTTTGCCGCAAAGGCAGGCGCAAGCGGCAACACCGCCGCCGAACAGCGGGTGCTCGCGCTGTCCGCACCGATCAAATGGACGACCATCCAGACGCAAATCGCCGATTACGCCGAACCCGTCGCGCGCAAGCTGGCGGGCAGCGGGCTGTACATGACCGATGAGGAGGCCGCGCGGACCCGCTGGTGGCAGACATTGCCTTATGTGCTGCTGATCGGGTTCGGCACGGTCAAGCTGATGGTCGGCGAGGCGCGTGGCAAACCGGTCGGGTTCTTGATCGGCCTGCTGGTGGTCACGGCGGTGTTCGCCGCGATCCGCTGGTTCAGGATCGACCGCCGGACGCAAGCCGCGCACGGCGCGCTGGCCGATGCCGCCAGCCGTAACGAAAGGCTGAAGCGCGCACCGACATCGAGCGAGATCGGCACGGCAGTCGCGCTGTTCGGCACCGGCGTGCTGGCGGGATCGGCATGGAGCGACCTCCACAGGATGCGCTCGGCAGGCAGCGGCGACGGCGGCAGTTCGTCGTCGGGCGATGGCGGCAGCAGCGGTTGCGGCGTTGGGGGAAGCGGTTGCGGCGGCGGGGGATGCGGCGGCTGCGGGAGTTAGGGCGGGATGACATAACCCCGCCCTTTTCTTCGCACGCCAGCGGACCGGCAACGCTTCGGCAAGGATTGCCGATTAGCTTGCAGCAATGAGCTTCTGGAAGCTTCTCTTCGCCGTCATCCTCCTGCCGATTTGCGCGGTCCAAGCCGCGACGCCGGGCGGCGAACTCGGCACGCGCAAGGCAATCCTCGACGCCACGGGACAAGCTGCGACCGCGCGCGATTTTGCCCGGCTGAGCGCACTCGAAACCGACTATGCGACGCATCGGGTCCGCACGCCCAGCGGCACGTGGAAGCTTGCGCTGTTTCATGCCCAGCTCCGCTACGCGGCAAAGGGCAAGCAGATTGAGGGATCGTGCGACAATGACGCGGCGCGCTTCCTTGCCGACTGGCGCGCGGCGACGCCCGATGCACCGGGACCGTCGATCGTCGGGGCGGCCGTCCTTGTCGATCGCGCCTGGTGCCTGCGTGGATCGGGGACGGCGGCGCAGGTCGATCCCGCCGCATGGCCGAAAGTGGCCGCCGCCGTCGCCGAAGCGCATGCCCTGCTCGCCGCGAACAAGCGCGTCGCCTCCGCCGATCCCGAATATTATGCCGTCATGGCGGAGATTTACCTGTTGCAGGGCCGCGACAAGGCGGCGTTTCGGCGAATGCTCGACGAGGCGACGGCGCGCGAACCGGCCTATTGGCCGCTCTATTTCAACGCCTTTCAATATTATCAGCCGCAATGGTTCGGCAGCTATGCCGAAGTCGATGCGCTCGCCCGTTTCGCCGCCGAACGGTCGAGCGCGGTCGAGGGCACCGGCGGCTATGCGCGCTTCTATTGGCACCTCGACCAGTGCAACTGCCTGCGCCGGTCGGAGATCGACTGGCCGACGATGAAGACCGCCATGGCCGATGTGGCTGTGCGTTATCCCGACGACTGGAACTTCGCGAATTTTGCGAAGATTGCCTGCCGCATGGGCGACGGGAGCGAGGCCGGTGTCTATCTTGGCAAGCTCGGGAGCGACGGCGATGCCGCATGGACCGAACCTGTCGAACACGCAGTGTGCCGCCAGCTCGCGGCGAGGTCCGCAGCGCACTGAGCCCTTCAAGCAAATGCCGCTGCGCCCTTCAGCCGCTGATAGGCGGCTATGACCTCGGTCAGCGACTTCTCATGACTGCGGTCGCCGCCATTGCGGTCGGGGTGGTAACGGCGGACGAGGTCGGAATAGCGGGTACGGAGCGCACGGCGGTCCGCGTCGATGTCGAGGCCCAAAGTTTTCAGGTCGCGGCGCTGTTCGCCTGACAGCGCGCGGCCGTCCTTGCGCTCCACAGGCGCGCCACGGCGGAAGCGGCCCGAAATCGCGTCGAGCGGGTCGGTGAAGTCGGCCCAACTCGGTGGGCGGTCGGCCCCGCCGGTGGAGAAGGCGCGTGTTTCGCGCTCCCAGCCCGCCATCGGACGCTGCTGTTCCTCGATCTCGTCGGGGGTCATGCCCGTGAAATAGTTATACTTCGCATTGAACTCGCGGACATGGTCGAGGCACAGCCAGCGCCACGACCCCGGCCCGTCGAAGTTTCCGGGCGACATCGGCGCGCGGAATTCGCCGGGCTCGCTGCATCCTGGCTCGCTGCACGGCGCATCGCGCTCGATGCGGCCGTGGAAACGGGTTCGGGAGCGGAATGCGTCGGTCACGCGACTTGCCAGTCATAACGGATGGCATGACCGACAGGGGCGTTCGCCCACCCCGTATGAAGCTCCCGAACCTGCGCCATGATCGCCAATATTGTCGCGTCGTCCAGCGGGGGCAATGCCACGAACGAACTCTCGCACGCCACCCGCGCGATGTCGCGCAGCGTGGCCGGGTCAGCTCCATTGTCCCACAACGCGGCTTCGAAACATTCGACCAGCCGCTCGGCTTGCAGCAGTTCGACGATCTGCGGCGCTGGCGGATGGGCGCGGCTCGCACTGGCGTGTCCAGCTTGCTTCGCCAGATTTTGAATTTCCCCGGGATCGACGCCATCGGCAACCAAGCCCCAGAATCCCCGGCGAAGACCGAGTGCGCGTTCGACGATGAAATGGACGGCATCGTGCGGCACGCTGCCCTTTTTCGGGAAGCGCGTTTCGACGGGCGGGCAGTCCGGGCGGTCGATCAGGATGCGGTCGTGGTCGCGCTGCTTGGTAATCGTCACGATCATCGCTTGAACATGGCAAGCGATGCGCCGAATGTTAAGCCATGATGACCACCGGACCTGTCGCGCAGGAAATCGAGAACCGGCTGCGCGCCGCGCTCGCCCCCAACCGTCTGATCGTGTCGAACGACAGCGCCAAGCACAGCGGGCATAGCGGCGACGACGGGTCGGGCGAATCGCATTTCAGCGTGACGGTGGAAAGCGCGGCCTTCACCGGCGTCGGGCGGCTGGAGCGTCAGCGCATGGTCAACCGCGCGCTCGGCGACCTGCCGGGGCAACGGGTGCACGCGCTGGCTATCAAGGCGATAGCACCGGGTGAATGACTGTCCGCGTTGCCCGCCCTGCCGCGCGGCTGCTCATCGTCGATGCCGAGCGCCGCGTGCTGATGTTCCACTTCACGCCCCCGAACGGCGCGGACTTCTGGGCGACGCCGGGCGGCGCGTGCGACCCGGGCGAGACCTACGCGCAAGCCGCGCGGCGCGAATTGATCGAGGAAACGGGGATCGACGCCGACCCCGGCCCCGAAGTCGCCCAAAAGACAGCCGAATTCACGACCATCGAGGGACAGGATGTCAGCGCGGACGAGCGCTATTTCCTCGTCCGTGTTGCCGACCGCACGATTTCGGCAGACGGCTATACCGAACTCGAACGCCGCGTGATGACTGGACACCACTGGTGGACGCTCGACGAATTGCGCGAAACGCGGCAGACCGTGTTTCCCGAAGATCTGGCCGACCTTGTCGAGGCGAGCCTGAACGCAGCCGAGGATGCCAAAACGCGATGACTGCACTGACCACCACCCGTTTTGCCCTGCCCACCGGCGTCGAGCTCGACGTCACCCATGGCGGCCCCGAGGATGCGCCTGCGATCTTCTTCCTCCACGGCTTTCCCGAATCGTCGCGGACGTGGCGGCATCAGCTGGCCGATCTGTCGCGCAACTACCGCGTGTTCGCGCCCGACCAGCGCGGCTTTGCGCGGTCTTCGAAACCGGCGGGGGTCGAGAGCTATACGCACGACAAGCCCGTTGCCGACCTGATCGCGCTGGCCGATGCGGTGGGCGTGGACAAGTTCACGATGGTCGGCCACGACTGGGGCGGCGCGATTGCCTGGGCGGTGGCGCTCGGCCATCCCGACCGGGTCGCGCGGCTCGCCATCGTCAACGCGCCGCACCCCTTCGTCTTTCAAAAGGCGATGTTCGACGACATCGGCCAGCGTGAGGCGTCGCAATATATCCGCGCCTTCCGCGTCCCCGGCATGGAGGACCATATCGGCGGCGACCTCGACAATTTCTTTCGCAAGACCTTCGGCGAGCATTTCTCGCTGAACGTGACCGCCGATGACAAAGCCGCCTATCTCGACGAATGGGGCCAGCCCGGCGCAGTCACCGCAATGCTCAACTGGTATCGCGCGGCGACGATTATCGTCCCCGCCATGGACGAGACGCCGCAGCGCCCCGCCTTCCTCGACGCGCCCTTCCCGGTGCTCAAGATGCCGGTGCTGGTCGTCTGGGGGATGCAGGACAAGGCACTCACCCCGTCGCAACTCGTCGGCCTCGACGAACTGTGCGCCGACCTGCGCCTTGTGAAAGTGGCCGACGCGGGCCATTTCATTACCTGGGAAAAGCCAGAGGCGGTGACCTCGGCATTGCGCGAGTTTCTCGATGGCTGACCATGACCTCCCCAATTATGCCGCACGCCTGACCGCGTTTCGCACGCAACTGGCGGCGGACGGACTCGACGGTTTCGTCGTGCCGCTGACCGACGAGCATATGAGCGAATATGTCGGCGATTATGCCAAGCGGCTCGAATGGCTGACCGGCTTTCGCGGGTCGGCGGGGGCGGCGGCGGTCCTGCCCGACCGCGCTGCGGTGTTCGTCGACGGACGCTACACGTTGCAGGTGCAGCAGCAGGTCGACGGCAGCCTGTTCGACTATGTCGGCGTGCCGCAATCGAGCATCGCGGCGTGGCTGGGCGAGCATGCCAAGGCTGGCGCGCGGATCGGCTACGATCCCTGGCTGCATAACAAGGGCTGGGTGGAGAGCGTCGGCAAGGTCGTCACGCTGGTGCCCGTTGCCCGCAATCCGCTCGATGCGGTGTGGGCCGACCGTCCGGCGATGTCGCCCGCCAAGCTGAAGGTCCAGTCGAACGAGCTCGCCGGACGCAGCGCCGCCGACAAACGCGCCGAAATCGCCGACTGGCTGACCGGCCATGGCCTCGACGCAACAGTGATGACCGCGCTCGATTCGGTCGCCTGGACGTTCAACCTGCGCGGCGACGATGTGACGCACACGCCGGTCGGGCTGGCGTTCGCGATCCTCCACGCCGATGCGACCGCCGACCTGTTCGTCGAGCCGCACAAGATCGACGAAACGGTGCGCGCGGCGCTCGGCAATGGCGTGCGGGTGCATGACCGCGCGGCGTTCGCGGCGATGCTGGCGAGCCTACAAGGCAAGCGCATCGCGAGCGACCCCGAACGCGCGGTCGTCGCGGTGTTCGACGCGTTGGCGAAGGGCGGCGCGACCATCGTCGAAGCGCGCGATCCGGCGGTGCTGGCCAAGGCGATCAAGAACCGCGTCGAACAGGCGGGGCAGCGGTCGGCTCAGGCGCGCGACGGCGCGGCGCTCAGCCGCTATCTCCACTGGCTGTCGGTCGAGGCCCCGAAGGGCGGGCTGACCGAGATTTCGGCGTCCGACCAGCTTCGCAAATTCCGCGAAGCGACCGGCAAGCTGCTCGATTTGAGCTTCGACACCATTTCGGGCGCGGGGCCGCATGGCGCGATCATGCATTACAAGGCGAGCGCCGAGACCGACCGGCGGATCGATCCGTCGTCGGTCTATCTGTGCGACAGTGGCGGGCAGTACGCCGACGGCACCACCGATGTGACGCGGACGATCTGGGTCGGCCCGGGCGATCCGCCTGCCGAAGTGAAGGACCGCTTCACCCGCGTACTGCAAGGGCATATCGCGATTGCGCGCGCGGTCTTTCCGGCGGGGACGACCGGCGGGCAACTCGACGGATTTGCGCGCCAGTTCCTGTGGGCGGCAGGGTGCGACTACGCGCACGGGACCGGCCACGGTGTCGGCGCGTTCCTCGCGGTGCACGAGGGGCCGCAGCGCATCGCCAAGCCCGGCGGCGGACAGCCGGGCACGGCCGAACCGCTGGTCGCGGGCATGTTCCTGTCGAACGAGCCGGGCTATTACAAGCCCGACCATTACGGCATCCGCATCGAGAATCTGGTGCTGGTCGAGGAGCGGCAGATCGCGGGCGGCGACATGCCGATGCTGGGGTTCGAAACGCTGACCTTTGCCCCAATCGACAAGACGATGATCGAACCTGCGCTGCTCAGCGACGCCGAACGCGCGTGGCTCGACGGCTATCATGCGGATGTGCTGCGGATCGTCGGGCCGCAGGTCGAGGGCGAAGCAAAGGCGTGGCTGGAAAGCGTTTGCGCGCCGCTTTGAACGGTCAGCCTTGGAGCATCCGCGCTTTCGGCAGTCCCAGCGCGCCTGCGACTCCCGCGCCGATCAGCGCGAAGCCTGCGCCCCAGAGGGCACCGCCGATGATATCGGTCGGCCAATGGACGCCGAGCATCGGGCGGGTGACGGCGATAGCAAGCGCAATGCCGAGCGCGGGCCAGCGCAGCCACCCCTCGCGCATCAACAGCGCGGCGGCGAGCAGCACGACCATGGCGCCGCCCGCATGGCCGCTGGGGAAGCTGAGGTCGCCCGCCTGGTCGAACCACGGCGTCAGGCGCGGACGCGCGCGGCCGTAGAACAGCTTGGCCTGCGTATGTCCCATGATCGAGACGCTGACGGTGATCAGGTAAACCACCGCCGAGCGCCAGCAGTGCCGCGCGATCAGCACGATGCAGACGAGGATCACGAACACACTGCGCGGATCGACATCGCCCAGTTCGGTGACGAACTGCGTCGCCGCGACCAGCCAGCGCGGCGACGCCCCGGTCAGCGCCAGCGCGTACATGACCGGCGTGTCGAACCACGCCAGCCACCCCGCCACGATCGCAAAACCGAGCGCGACGGCAGCCGCGACCAGCGCAGCCCCGGTCGCGATGCGGCGGTTCAACGACCCTTCACCACCACGCCGCCCTTCACTACCACCGCGACCTTTTCGAGCACGCGCACGTCCTTCAGCGGGTCGCCATCGACCGCGATCATGTCGGCATAGCGACCGACCGCAATCGCCCCCACGTCCTTTTCGCGGCGCAGTGCCTGCGCGGCGTTGCGGGTTGCGGCCTGGATCGCCTGCAACGGGGTCAGCCCGTATTCGACCATGTAACGGAACTGCCCGCCGACCTGCCCGTGCGGCATCACCCCCGCGTCGCTGCCGAACACCATCCGGACGCCCGCGCGCGCGGCCTTGCGGAAATTATCGCGCTGGAGCTGCGCGATCTCGCGGTCCTTGCGGAGGTTGTCGGGCAGCACGCCGTTCTTCGCGCCCTCGGCCTGGGTGTAATCGGTGTTGAAAATGTCCATCGAAAACCACACCGGGCGGACGCGCGCGACCGCGAGCTTGATGCCTTCGTCATCGACCAGGCTGGCATGTTCGATGGTGTCGATGCCGGCGCGGATCGCGGCCTTGATGCCGTCGGCCCCGTGCGCGTGGGCGGCAACTTGCAGACCCCATTGGTGCGCCTCGTCGGCGATGGCGCGGAGTTCCACTTCGCTCAGCTGCTGCTGGCCAGGTTCGGTGTTGCGGCTGAACACGCCGCCGGTCGCGCAGACCTTGATGACTTCGGCCCCGAATTTGCGCTGGCGGCGAACCTGATAGCGGAACTCCTCGACCCCGTCGGCGACCCCTTCTTCCTTCTTGGGTTTTTCAAGGGAGGGTGGCAGGAACGTGCTGTCGCAGTGCCCGCCGGTCGCGCCGAGCGCATAACCGGCAGGGACGATGCGCGGGCCGACCGCATAGCCATTGTCGATGGCCTGTTTCAGCCCGATGTCGTTGCGGTTGCCCGACCCGACATTGCGGACGGTGGTGAACCCGGCATCGAGCATCGCGCGGGCATTGCCGACGGCGGTCATGCCGAAGAAGCTGTCAGTGAATTCCAGCCCGCGATAGCCGCCGATATCGGCGGGCGAATCGAGGTGGACGTGCATGTCGATGAGGCCGGGCAGGATTGTCCGGTCGCCCAGATCGACGATCTTCGCCTCGCCGGAGAGGCGCACGGTGCGTGAATCCGCAATCCCCGCAACGCGCCCGTCGGTGACGGTGACCAGCGGATAGTCGATGACGCGGCCGGTCTCGACGTCGATCATGTGCGCGGCGCGAAAGTGGACGGTCTCGGCGAGCGCAGGGGCGGCGAGGGTCAGAACGGCAGCGGTGAGCAACAGGCGCATGGAAATCCCCTTTATGGTTGCGGACAGCTTAGCGGGGTCGGGAGCGAGGGGAACTCCCTAATTCCTCCCCACGAAGCGCAGGGGAGGTGGCGCGAGCGCAGCGAGCGACGATGTTTCCGTCGGGACGCCGTTTCGTTTGGTGAGACCGTCCGCCGCTGAACGCGGCGGCCCCTCCGCCCTGCGGGCACCTCCCCTGCGCTGCGCTGGGGAGGAGTTAAAAGTGCAACGCCCGACCGTATGCGCCCAGCACACTCTCGTGCATCATTTCCGACAACGTCGGATGCGGGAAGACGGTGTGCATGAAATCCGCCTCGACCAGCTCCGCCGTCTTGCCGACGGTATAACCCTGGATCAGTTCGGTAACCTCGGCCCCCACCATATGCGCGCCGAGCAGTTCGCCGGTCTTCGCGTCGAACACCGTCTTGATGAACCCTTCCGCTTCGCCCAGCGCAATCGCCTTCCCGTTGCCGATGAAGGGGAAATTGCCGACCTTGACCGCGTGGCCCGCTTCCTTGGCCTTGGCCTCGGTCAGGCCGACGCTCGCGACCTGCGGGTGGCAATAGGTGCAGCCGGGGATGTTCTTCGGGTCCATCGCATGCGGATGGCCGCCTGCAATCGCTTCTGCCGCAATCGTGCCTTCGTGCGAAGCCTTGTGCGCCAGCCACGGCGGCTGGGTCACGTCGCCGATAGCCCAGACGCCCGCAACGCTGGTCTGGCACATCGCATTGGTGACGATATGGCCGCGGTCGGTCGCGATGCCGAGCGCTTCCAGCCCGATGTTCTCGGTGTTCGGCACGATGCCGACCGCGACGATGACATGGCTGAAATCCTCGGTGGTGACATTGCCGTCCTTCGCCTTGATCTCTGCCGAAATGCCGCTGCCGGTATCGGTGATTTTCTGCACGCCGGTCGACGGGCGGATGTCCATGCCCTGTTTCGCCAGCGCCTTGTGCAGGAACGTCGAGACGTCCGCGTCCTCGACCGGCACGATGCGGTCGAGCATTTCGACGACGGTCACCTTCGCGCCCATGTCGTTGTAGAAGCTGGCGAACTCGATCCCGATCGCGCCCGACCCGATGACGAGCAGTTTCGTCGGCATTTCGGGCGGGACCATCGCGTGGCGATAGGTCCAGATGCGCTTGCCGTCGGCAGGCGCGAAGGGCAGGTCGCGGGCGCGGGCACCGGTCGCGATAATGATGTTCTTGGCGGTCAGTTCGGTCGTCGTGCCGTCTTTGGTGACGGAAATCGCATTCGCGGCGGTCAGCTTGCCGTCGCCCATGTGCACCGTGATCTTGTTCTTCTTCATCAGGTGCGTGACGCCCTGATTGAGCTGCCTCGCGACCCCGCGCGACCGCTTCACCACAGCCTCGATGTCGGCGCTGATCCCCGATGCGGCAAGGCCATAGTCCTTGGCGTGCTGCATATAGTGATAGATTTCCGCCGACCGCAGCAGCGCCTTGGTCGGGATGCACCCCCAGTTGAGACAGATGCCGCCGAGATTCTCGCGCTCGACGATGGCAGTCTTGAGCCCGAGCTGCGCCGCGCGGATCGCCGCGACATAGCCGCCGGGTCCGGAGCCGAGGACGATGAGGTCGTATTGGTCAGGCATGGTCGAGAGCACCTTCAAAGCCCCTCCCCCCTTGCGGGGGAGGGGTTGGGGAGAGGGGACGCGCCGCGTCTGCGGCGCACAAAGACTCAACGGCGTGAAGAATTGCTGTGGCGACGCCTTCTGTATTGGTCAGAATGTCGTTGTTCCAGAAGTGCAAAATCTGGAAGCCTTGCCGTCTAAACCAGGCATTCCGCATCGCATCGTGCTTGCCGTCGGCATGTTGGCCGCCATCGGCCTCGACGATCAAGCGATGCTCGAAGCATACGAAGTCGGCGATGTAGAGGTCGTCAAATACGACTTGATGCCGCCATTTGAGCGCCTCCAGCCGCTTGGCTCGAAGGATCGACCACAGGCGAATCTCTGCGTCCGTCGGGTTTGAGCGCATGTAATTGGCGCGCTCCCGCATAAGCGCGTGCCGTGTTTGGGCCTCGGCCAGAGTCTTTGGGCGGCTATCGCCGCCACCCCCTCTCCCCAACCCCTCCCCCGCAGGGGGGGAGGGGCTAGAGTGCGCCCCCGTCGCCACTTACGCCACCAACCCCAGCGGGCTCTCCACCAGTTCCTTGAACGCCTTCATCAACTGCGCGCCATCCGCGCCGTCGATGGCGCGGTGGTCGAAGCTGCCGGTGGCGCTCATCACGGTCGCGATGGCGAGCGCGCCGTCGACCACATAGGGGCGCTGTTCGCCCGCGCCGATCGCCATGATCATGCCCTGCGGCGGGTTGATGACGGCTTCGAACTGCTTGATGCCCATCATGCCCATGTTCGAGAGCGACGCGGTGCCGCCCTGGAATTCGTGCGGTTGCAGCTTGCCGTCCTTCGCCTTGACCGCGAGCGCCGCCATTTCGGTCGAGATCGCGGACACCGATTTGCTGCCTGCATCGACGATGATCGGGGTGATGAGGCCGGTCGGCGTCGATACCGCGACACTGATGTCGGCGCGGCTGAACTTGATGAGGTCGGTGGGCGTGAAACTGACGTTGCAGCTCGGCACTGCGACCAGCGATTTCGCCAACGCCTTGATCAGCAGGTCGTTGACGCTGAGCTTCACATTCTGGCCCGCAAGCGCCGCATTGAGCTCCCCGCGCAGTTTGAGCAACGCATCGAGCCGCACGTCGACGGTCAGATAGATGTGCGGCACCTGCTGCTTCGATTCGGTCAGGCGGCGCGCAATGACCTTGCGGATATTGGTGAGCTTGACCGCCTCGTGCGGGATGTCGGAGGCGAACGGCGCGGCAGCGGGCGCAGGGGCCGCGGGTGCAGGTGTCGCGGCAGGTGCCGGAGCGGCAGCGACAGGCGCGGCCTTCGCGGCTCCGGGCGTTGCGCCCTCTACGTCCGCCTTCACGATTCGCCCATTGGGGCCGGTGCCCTTGAGCGTCGACAGGTCGATACCTTTTTCCTCGGCCAGCCGTTTGGCGAGCGGGGAGATGAGAATCCTACCCTCTTCGCTTTGCGGAGAGGGCGATGCGCCAGCATCGGGAGAGGATTCAGGTGCGGGCATGGGCGCTGCCGCGACCGGCGCCGCAGCCACTGCCGCCGGTTCGGGCCTCTCCCGGCTCGGCTGCGCCTCCCCGCCCTCTCCACGGGGTGGAGAGGGTTGGGCCTCTTCGCCGTCCGCCGCAATCGTCGCAATGACGGTGCCGACCTTCACCCCCTCGGTCCCTTCCGCGACGGTGATCGACGCAATCACCCCCTCGTCGACCGCTTCGAATTCCATCGTCGCCTTGTCGGTTTCGATTTCGGCCATCACGTCGCCGGACTTGACGGTATCGCCAACCTTCACGAGCCATTTCGCAAGCGTCCCCTCTTCCATCGTCGGGGACAGGGCAGGCATCTTCAGCTCGATCGGCATCGCTCTTCCTTATGGCCGTAGCGTCAATCCCCCTTCGCCAAGGGGGGGCTTGCGGTCAAGCCCGTGCTGTGTGCAGCTTATATCGCAGGGGAGATTTCAATGCGGACCTATCTCGTCGTCATCGACGAAACGCCCGAAGCCGAGGCGGCGCTGCGCTTTGCGGCGCGGCGCGCGGCCAAGACCGGGGGGACGGTGCAGATCCTGGCGCTGATCCCGCCGGTCGAGTTCGTGGGGCTGAGCGGCGTTCAGGCGACCATGGAGGAGGAAGCGCGGCAGCACGCCGAGGCGCTGGTCGCGGGCGCGGCGGGCATGCTGAGCGAGGAACAGGGCATCCACCCCTCGATCCTGGTCGAGACGGGCGAGCCGGTGCCGCTGATCCGCAAGGCGATTGCCGATAATCCCAATGTCGCGGCGCTGGTGCTGGGCGCGGCGGCGAGCGGCGCGCCGGGGCCTTTGGTATCGCATTTTGCGGGCGAAGCGGGGCAGCTGCCGTGCCCCGTGATGATCGTACCAGGCGGGCTGGACACGGAAGCGCTCGACCGGTTGAGTTGAGGTTTGAACGCGAAGGAGGCGCGAAGGCGCAAAGGGAGCGCTCTTCATTCGACCTGCCCGCGTCAGCGGAGCAGACCTCATGCCGCCCGTTCCAGGTTTTTGGTGCCGCTAGCGCGGAAGGCCGAGGCAAGCCCGAACCCTTCGCGCCTTCCCGTCGTCTTCGCGCCTTCGCGTTAAACACCTTCTTACGCCGACCCCACACTCGACTTTGGTTTGGAAGAAGGTCTTAGTGTTCAGATGAAAGCACTTCTCGTCCCACTCCCCGCCCTCGCCCTGATCGCCGCTGCGCCTGCCCCTGACCCTGCCAAGCTGCGCGCCACCGTCGATACGCTCGCCGCGTTCGGCACGCGCCATACCGCCTCCTCCACGACCGACCCGAAGCGAGGCATCGGCGCAGCGCGGAACTGGGCGGCGGGCGAGTTCGCGAAACTGTCGGCGGCGTGCGGCGGGTGCATCGCGGTCGACCGCCCGAGCGCCCGGTTCGAGGGGCCGCGCGCCCCGAACGGCGTCATTGTCGAGGATGTGCTCGCCATCCAGCGCGGGACCGGCGACCCGAACCATATCGTCATTGTCGCAGGGCACATCGACAGCCGCAATTCGGACCCGATGGATGCGACCGGCGACGCGCCCGGCGCGAACGACGATGCCTCGGGCGTCGCGCTGGTGATGGAAGCGGCGCGAATCCTGTCGAAGGAGCGCCATAGCGCGACCATCGTCTATGCGGCGCTGTCTGGCGAGGAACAGGGGTTGTGGGGCGGCAAATTGCTGGCCGACACCGCCAAGGCGCGCGGCTGGCAGGTCGCGGCGATGCTCAACAACGACATCGTCGGGAACACGCGCGGGCAGGACGGGCGCATTGTCGCCGACCGGGTGCGCGTGTTCAGCGAGGGTGCGCGGGCGTCGGAAGATCTTGCCGCCGCAAAGCTGCGCCGCGCCTCGGGCGGCGAGGACGACAGTTCGTCGCGCGCGCTGGCGAAGCGGGTCGGCGATGTCGCGGCAGGCGCAAAGGGCGGACTGGCGGCGTTCCTCATCCGCCGTCCCGACCGCTTCGGACGCGGCGGCGACCACACGGCGCTGCTCGAGGCGGGATATCCCGCGGTGCGCTTCAGCGTCGGTGTCGAGAATTACGATGCCCAGCACCAGAACCTGCGAACGGAAGGCGGGCGCGTCTATGGCGACACCGCCGACCGGATGGACTTCCCTTATCTGGCGAAAGTGACCGCGCTGAACGTCGCGGTTCTGCGCCAGCTTGCCGCCGCGCCGGGCGCGCCTGCGTCGGTCGTGCTGGAGGGCGCGGTGTCGACCGACACCACCGTCAAATGGACCGCCGTGGCGGGTGCGGCGGGTTATCGCCTGCGCTGGCGGCGCGCCGACCGGCCGAACTGGGAATTCTCGCGCGACGTGCCCGCGACGGCGGCGAGCGAAGTGCTGAAAGGCCTGATCGTCGACGACCATTTCGTCGGTGTGTCGGCGCTGTCGAAGGACGGTGCGGAGAGTCTGGTGACGTTCGGCGGGCTGGCAGCGGCGCGGTAGATGTACAACTAGGGGACTGTCCCCACTTGGGGACTGTCCCCTGCCAAGGTGAGGAGGGACAGTCCCCAAGCGGGGACAGTCCCTTGCTCAACTCAACTCCCGCCGAGATAGCGTTCCTTGGTCCGCACCGGCGCATAACGGACGCGCTGCTTCACCGGCACACGGACATATTCGGTGACATAGCTGACCCGACGGGTCACCACCGGCATTGCATAGGTCGTGGTGGTGGTCGTCGTCACCGTCTGGCCGCAACCGCAGCCGCCATAATAGCCGCCGCCGCTCTCGCCCATCGACCAATGCGGGCCCTGCATCCGGTAGCCGCCGCCATAATGGCCGCCGCGCCCGTAACGACCGTCGTCATAGCCGTCACGTCCGCCGATCTTGCCGCTGTCGATCGCCTGACCCGCGAGCGCGCCGAGGCCGCCGCCGATCAGCGAGCCCGCCAGACGGCTGCCCGCGCCCGCGATCAAATTGCCGGTCAGCGCGCCGACCGCGCCACCGATGACCGCGCCGACGATGCCGCTCTTGTCGCGCTTGCGCGGGCGATAATCGCCCCGGTCGTCGCCGCGCATGTCTCGCCCGTCGCGCCAGTCATAGACCCGGCCCCAGCGGTCGGTCAGCACCATATCGTCGTAATACCGCGACCAGCCGAAGCCCCAGGCGGGGGCTGGCAGACCGAATGCGCCGTAATCCGAAATATAATAGGTCGGCGCCGTCCAGTAGGGCGGCAGCGTATAGCCATAGGCAGGCGCCCGATACGCGCCCCAGCCGCCGGGAACCGCGCCCCAGCGGTCGCCGCCCGGACCGGGCATCGGGCCGGGGCGTCCCATCGGCGGCATTTGCGGCTGGCCCATCGGGGGCATCGCGGGGCGCGCCATCGGCGGCATCTGCGGCATCGCGCCCGGGCCATGCGGCATCGGCGCGGCCATCGGCGGCATCGCAGGCATCGGCGGCGCGCCGACTCGCGAGTCCATTTGTGCCATCGCGACCGTCGGGATCAGGGTCAGCGCGCCGATAACGCCAGCAATTGCAAGCCTTGCCATGGTAAATGCTCCGTAACAATTCGCACAAAACGCGGGCATTTCCGCCATTTGCTTAATGGCATGTTTAGCATTCCAGGGTCGTTTTTGAAAGGCGGCGACCGTGCGCCGACCTGTCCCGTTCAGGGGCAGATGCGCAGTGCCAGCAGCGTCGCGAGCGCTTCGATCCCGTCGCGATCCTCGCCGTCGAACCGCGCCAGATCGGGGCTGTCGAGGTCGATCACCGCGATCACCGCGCCGCCCGCGATCACGGGCACAACCAGTTCGGACCGGCTGGCCGCATCGCAGGCGATATGGCCGGGAAAGGCATGGACATCCGCGACCAGCTGGCTCGTCGCGCGCGCCGCCGCCGCGCCGCACACCCCCTGTCCGAAGGGAATACGGATGCACGCCGCCTTGCCCTGGAACGGCCCCAGCACGAGTTCGCTGCCGATGCTGCGGTAGAACCCTGCCCAGTTGAGTCCCGGCAGCCAGTCGAACAGCAGCGCCGCGACGTTGGCCATGTTGGCGACGGCATCCGGTTCCCCTGCGGTTAGCGCATCGGCAGCGGACAGCAGGTCGCGGTAGAGCGCGGGTTTGTCGGTCGCGGTGGTTTTCAAGTCGTACATCTAGTCGAGGCTCACTTTTCCGCGTCCGCGCTTCACTTCGCCGCGCACGGCTTTCCCGACCATCCTCTTTTCCTTTGCCGATTTCGAGGGCCGCGTCTTGATCCGCCGCTGCGGCGCGATGTGCGCCTTGGCGACCAGCGCCGCCAGCCGCTCGCGCGCATCGGCGCGGTTCGCCTCGCGGGTGCGGTGACTGCGCGCCATGATCACGATTTCGCCGTCGTTGGTCCACCGACTGCCCGCCAGCGCCTTCAGCCGCGCATAGACCGCCGGCAACAGGCGCAGCGCGAACACGTCGAGGCGCATCTGCACGGCGGTCGCGACCTTGTTGACATTCTGCCCGCCCGGCCCGGTTCCGGCGAGGAACACTTCCTCCAGCGCGTCTTCGGGCAGCTGCGGCGGGGCGTCAGCCATAGCTGAAACCCAAATCGATAAAGCTCTGCGGCAATGGCGCGGTCGCCGCCACTGCCGGATGGTTTTCGCGCGGGACCGACAGACTGTAGGCGTGGAGCAGCATCGGGGTGCCGCCGTTGCCGTACACCGGATCGCCGAGGATCGGCACGCCGATCCCGCTTGCGGCATGGACGCGCAGCTGGTGCGTCCGCCCCGTTTCGGGCGTAAAGCGCACTAGTGCGCGCCCGTTCGCAAAACCGGCCACTTCCCAATTCGTCACCGACGGCTTGCCGCGTTTCTCGACGATCATCCGCCAGCCGTCCTTCGCGGTGCTGACCTTGTTGAGCGGCAAGTCGATCCGACCGTCGGCTTCCTTGGGGATGCCGTCGAGCACCGCGAGATAGGTCTTGGTCACCTCGCCGCGTTCGAACGCCTGTTGAAATTTCTTGTGGATGCGCGGGTTGCGCGCGAGCAGCAGGCAGCCTGAGGTGTCGCGGTCGAGCCGGTGGACGGCCTGCGGCAGACGCTCGAACCCGAAGCGAAGCGCATCGATATGGTTCTCCAGACTGAGCGACCCGTCGCGCGGACGGTCGACCGGCAACCCGGCGGGCTTGTCGAGAACCATCGCCTCGGCATCGATGAACAGGACACGGTCGGCGAGCAGCATGGCGGACCCATGCCACCGCCGGACCGATTAGTCGAACGCATAGGCGTCCATCGCCAGTACGCCATAGGTCGTGCTGCGGTGCAGGCGGCGGGCATGCAACGGCACGCCGCCCGCCCCCATCGCGACGTGCAACGGCAGGATGTGGTCGGGGGTCGGGTGGTTGCGCGCGGCGAAAGGCGCGCGTGCCATAAGGTCGGTAACGGCCGCCGCGTCACCCTCCATCAGCCGCGCATCGATCCAGTCCGCAAAGCCGGTCACCCACTCGGGCGGCTGCGCGTCGATGGCGGGTTGCTCGGTGAAGAAAGCGCGCAGATTGTGCGTCATACTGCCCGAACCCACGATCAGGACACCGCTGTCGCGGAGCGGAGCCAGCGCATTGCCGAGCGCGACGTGCCAAGCCGCGCTTTCACGGCTGTCGATAGAAAGCTGGACGACCGGAATGTCGGCCCCGGGATACAGCAGCATGAGCGGCACCCATGCGCCGTGATCCAGGCCGCGATCCGGATCGACCTGCACGTCATGACCTGCCCCGGCAAGCAGGGTGGCGATTTCCTGTGCCAGAGCGGGCGCGCCGGGGGCGGGATATTGTTGCCGGTAGAGGATGTCGGGAAATCCGCCGAAATCATGGATCGTCGGTGGTTGCGCGCTGCCGGTGACCGTCAGCACCCGCATGTCGAAATGCGCAGACAGCATCAGGATGGCGCGCGGACGCACCAGTTCCGCCCCCAGTCCGGCGAGGAAATCCCGCGCCGGACTGGGTTCGATCGCCATCATCGGCGAGCCGTGCGAAACGAACAGGGCGGGCGGGCGTGCCACCTCAGCCGAACAGCTTCCCCGCGACTTCCGCCACGCGCCGCCCCTGATAGCGCGCGCCGGCGAGATCGGCTTCGCTCGGCTGGCGCTCGCCGCGACCGCCCGCGATGGTCGTCGCACCATAGGGCGCGCCGCCGACGACCTCGTCATGGCCCATCTGCGCCTGATGCCCGTAGTCGAGACCGACGATGGTCAGGCCGAAGTGCAACAGGTTGGTGATGATCGAGAACAAGGTCGTTTCCTGCCCGCCGTGCTGCGTCGCGGTCGAGGTGAACGCCCCGCCGACCTTGCCGTTGAGCGCACCGGTCGCCCACAGCCCGCCTGCCTGATCGAGGAAGCTCGCCATCGGTCCCGACATCCGCCCGAAGCGGGTACCGGTGCCGACAACGATCGCGTCATAGCCCGCGAGTTCGGCCACTGTTGCCTGTACATCGTCGGGACGCGCGACCTGCACGCCTTCGATGTCGGGCACGCGTTTCACGTCCACGCTCGCCCCTGCGCCGCGCGCACCCTCGGCAATCGCGTCGGCCATTTGAGCGATGTGACCGTAGGTGGAGTAATAAAGGACAAGAACCTTCGCCATATTGAGTCTCCTTTAAGCAGCATCGACGAGGACGAGTTCGGCGTCCTCGCGCGCGGCGATCGTGTAAGTGCCTGCACCCAGCGCAATGCCGTCGCGGGCGTCGGCGTCGACGCCGTTGACCGCGATGCGGCCTGTTGCGGGGACGAGATAGGCATGGCGGCCGTTGCCAACCTCGTGGGTCAGGCGTTCGCCCGCGCCGAGCGTCGCGCCCATCACGCGGGCGTCGGTGCGGATCGGCAGGGCGTCGGCATCGCCGAAGCCGCTCGCCAACACCGACCAGCGGCCCGAGCGGTCGCCTTTCGGGAAGGGCTTCGCACCCCAGGACGGCTCGCCGCCGCGCGAGGTCGGCTCGATCCAGATTTGGAACAAGGTCGTGGGCACGTCCTCGACATTATATTCGGCATGGCGGACGCCCGAAGCGGCGCTCATCACCTGCACATCGCCTGCGCCCGTGCGGCCCTTGTTGCCCATCGAGTCCTCATGCGTGATCGCGCCGGTGCGGACATAGGTGATGATTTCCATGTCGCGGTGCGGGTGCGGCGGGAAGCCGGACTTGGGCGCAATGACATCGTCGTTCCACACCCGGATGCTGCCCCAGCCCATACGGTCGGGATCGCGATAGTCGCCGAACGAGAAATGGTGCCGCGCGTCGAGCCAGCCATGGTCGGCATGGCCGAGTCCGGCAAAGGGGCGGACCTCGAGGGTCGCGGTATCGGCAGTCAGGATAGTCATTACGGGTCTCCCGTCGGGGGTTGATGCCGCTCGATATAGGCGGCATGAATGTCACGTAAATGGAAACATCGGAAAGGCACGGTTTCCAAAAATGGCACTTCCAGATTTCGAAGGATGGGCGGTGTTCGCGACGGTCGCCGAGCAGCGCTCGTTCAGCGGCGCGGCGGTAGCGCTCGGCCTGTCGAAGGGGACGGTGTCGAAAGCGATCACCCGGCTGGAAACCCGCTTGGGCATCGCGCTGTTCCACCGTACCTCGCGGCGCCTGACCTTGACCGACAGCGGCGCCGCGCTGGTCGCCCGCGCGCACGACATACTGGCGAGCGCGGTCGAGGCGGAGGAATGCGCGCGCGAGGAAGCGGGACTGCCCTCGGGCCTCGTACGCCTCGCGGTGCCGATGAGTTTCGGCCTCGCCGAGGTTGGCCCGGTGGTTGCGCAGTTCATGGCCGAACATCCCGCGATCTCGGTCGAGCTGAACCTCAGCGACTCCCGCGTCGACCTCGTCGGCGACGGTTATGACGCCGCGCTCCGCATCGGCGCGCTTGCGGACTCCAGCCTGATCGCGCGCAAGTTGCGCGATGTCCGCCGCCCCATTGTTGCCAGCCCGAGCTGGGTCGCGGCGCACGGCAGTCCGCAACATCCCGGCGACGTGCCCGCAGACGCGCTGTTCGGCTACACCATGTCGCCGACCTCTGCACAACTCGTGCTCACCCATAACGACGGACGCGAGACGGTGCTGAAGACACAGGGACGGCTGCGCGCCAACAACGGCGATGTGATGCTCGACGCGCTCGAGGCGGGGCTGGGGATCGCGGTCGCGCCCGATTTCATCGTGGCGTCGCGGCTGGCCGACGGGCGGCTGGTCGAAGTGCTGAAGGAATGGGCGCTGCCGCCGATCGGATTGCATCTGGTGACGCCGCCAGGGCGGCTGCGACCGCGGCGGGTGGAGGTTTTGTTGGGGTTTCTTACAAACGCTTTGGGAAAGTAGGAGAGCGTCGCGGCAAAGCATGTCCTGAGTGCCTGCCTTGCAGGCAGTCGAAGGGCCGCGCCGTCGGTCGATCGCTGCGCGTCGCCGGCCGCGCTTGTGCGAGGGCGGCGCAGCATGCGCCGTGCCCGCACTGCGCGCGACTCGTGCATTTCCGCCACTTAATCCAAAATTAACCTTTTCCCTTCATTCGGTATTTGGTTAATGAAGTCGTGTCGCGCCGCACCGGCGTTGCACGGGGGAATGCAGGATAAAGGGGCGTCGCATGCGCGTTTTGCTGATCGAGGATGAGCCGACCACGGCCAAGGCCATCGAGCTGATGCTCTCTTCGGAAGGGTTCAACGTCTATACGACGGACCTGGGCGAAGAGGGTTTGGATCTCGGCAAGCTGTATGATTACGACATCATCTGCCTCGACCTCAACCTGCCCGACATGCACGGCTATGACGTGCTCAAGAAACTGCGCGTCGCCAAGGTGCAGACGCCGGTGCTGATCCTGTCGGGCATTTCGGAAATGGATTCTAAGGTGCGCTCTTTCGGCTTCGGTGCCGACGATTATGTCACCAAGCCTTTCCACCGCGACGAACTCGTCGCCCGCATCCATGCGGTCGTTCGCCGCTCGAAGGGGCACAGCCAGTCGGTCATCCGCACCGGCAAGCTCGCGGTCAATCTCGATGCCAAGACCGTCGAAGTCGACGGGGCCCGCGTCCACCTGACGGGCAAGGAATATGCGATGCTCGAGCTGCTGTCGCTGCGCAAGGGCACCACGCTTACCAAGGAAATGTTCCTCAACCACCTGTATGGCGGGATGGACGAGCCCGAACTCAAGATCATCGACGTGTTCATCTGCAAGCTCCGCAAGAAGCTGAGCCTTGCCTGCGGCGGCGACAATTACATCGAAACCGTCTGGGGCCGTGGCTATGTGCTACGCGACGCAGATGAGGTGACGCTGGCGGCGGTTGCCTGATCCGGCTTAGTATCAAGTACCGAACGGGTCGCTTCGCGCCGTCGCATAATGCGCCATTGCCATTGTCGTCAGCTGCGCGTTGACGCGGATGCAGCTGGGCAGGACGCTGGCGTCGGTGACCAGCACATTGGTCGTGCCGTGTACGCGGCAGTCCAAATCGACGACGCCGTTGGCGGGATCCACATTCATCGCATTGCCGCCATGCGGGTGCGAACTCGACAAGGTGATATCGTCCGCCTCGCGGATCGCGTCTTCCAGCATCGCCTCCACATCGTCGCCGGGCCGGATCGTGATGCCGCGCAGCACCGCCGGATAGACCTCGATCGCCCCTGCCGCGAAATGCACGCGCACCAATGCGGCCAGCGCGCGGCGGACGAGCGGTAAATCGATATCTGCCTGAAGCTTGAAACTCAGCTTGCCCCCGACCAGACGCCCGCGCCGGTCCGCCGGGAACAATATCCCCGCCGAGGCAATCCGCGAGTAATTCTGCATCCGCCGTGCATGTTCGCCGAACCAGCCGGGCATCAGGCTCGACATGCTCATCGGCGGCTGGAAATGCGATTCGATCAGGAAATCGCCGCGGTCGACATAGGTCGCCATCTGGTCCTCGTCCCACGCGCGCATCGGCCGGTCCTCGGGCATGAGCGCGGGCACCGGCGACGCGATGTTAAGCGAAATCCCCTCGCCGGTGCCCTCGATCCCGCTCGCGTCGAGAATGCGGCTCGACGCCATCGTTCCCGCCGCAATCACCACCCCCTTGCGGGCGCGCACGAACCGCGACCGTCCGTCGGCCAGCATCACCTGCACCCCGTCGGCGACTTGCTTGCCGCCTGCCTCTTCGTCGCGCCAGACGAGATGCGTGACGCGCACCTCGGCAGCGATCCGCGCACCCTTGCGGTGCGCGTCGATCAGATAGGACTGCGCCATGCCGTGCTTGCGGCCATAGGGGCAGCCGGTGTTGCAATAGCCGCAATAGGCGCATTCCGCACCGGCAGACTTCGGGCCGTAGTTCTTGGTGAACCACGCGGTCGGCGCCGCAAGATCGTCGGGATCGCCGGTCGACGCCGCATAGGCTTTCCAGCCGTCGATCAAGTGCGTGCCATTGTTGCGCCCGCTGATCGGATCGATGCGCTCGACCTGCAACCGCGCTTCGACGGCGGCGTAGGACGCATCGAAGGCCGCCTTGTCGACCGGCGCGCCGATCTCGTGCCATTTGGCAAAGACATCGGGGGCCTTGGGATGCGAAAGCAACGGTTCGTCCATCCGCAGGGCAATGCCATTGTTGATGACCGTCCCGCCGCCCAGACAGTGCGCCTGAAACACGATGAAGTCGTTGTCGGCGCTCGACTGGATGCCGCCATCGACGAACAGCCGCGACGTCATCCGCCGTTCCTCGTGACTGATCCGCGACGAGGGATAATGCGGCCCTGCTTCAAGGATCAGCGTGTCATGGCCATGCCCCGCCATCGCATCGGCGGCGACCGCGCCGCCCGCGCCCGAACCCACCACGATCACATCGACTTCGTCCGGCAGCGCGTCCTGCCCCAGCAAATCGTCATGCGTCAGGTCGCGGCCGGGGACGAAAGTAATCGGCACTTCGCCGGGCGCGCTGCGGTCGCGGAATTCGGGAAGGGTGAAACCGATCTGGGCATGGACCGGATTGGCAATATTGTCCTGCTGGGTCAGCCCCTGCCAATGGCCATAATAACCCGAATAGACGATGCTGCGGATGCGGGCGATGTCCTGGAGGAAATCGATCCGAGTCTCCTGCAACCGGCTCCGCATAACCTCTGCCCGCTCTGCCGGACTCTGGAGCAGGAACAACGGCCCGCCCAGCACGATCGACAGCGCATTGATCATCAGGGCAATCTCGCCGGGCTTGCTGCCGGTGACCAGCCCGAATTGATATTGCAGGTTATCGACGACCTGACGCGCGGGGATCGCCATCTCCACATCGTGGAACAACGCTTCGGTCATCGCTTCGAGAAATTTTGCCTGAAGCGCGTTGAACGACTGCAACATGGTTCACCCCCGTGAAGTACAGGCGACCCTTTTGTTCGTTATCGACCCGCTTTGACAAGTTACGGAAAGGAATTCAGTCGATTGCCCAGTCGATCGGCTTGAAACTCCCCCCGTTCGATTGCAGCGCCGAACAGGCGGTGAGTCCGACGATCAGGTCCATTTTCGCCTCGAAGCGGATATAGTCGCCGGGTCCGCTGATCGGCGGCAGCACCTCGAAACTGCCGTCTGGTTTGATCGGCACGTTCATGAAACAGTTGAACGCAACCGGGATCATGTCCTCGGTGACACCAAAAGGCGCGAGCGCGGCAGCAAGATTGCCGAAACAGCCGCGATGCGGCTCCTTGTGGCCGTAGATGATGCGGAAGGTGTCCTTCGAACACGGCGTGAGCAGAAAATCATGCCGTCCGACGGTGTCCTCGACGATCTCCAGCATCGGGGTCGACCGGTTCGACCACAACGTGTCGCCGGTGGTCAGATTAAGCTTCGACGCATAATCGAGCGTGCGGCCCGACGAGATCGCCTCGCGCACATCGTTTGCGTTGAATGCCAGCAGATCGGCAACCTGCCGCCCCAGCGGATCGGTCACCGTCAGCGTCTGCCCCGCGCGCATCGTGAAGGCGACGCCCGAGCGCGGCTCGATACGCGACGTGGTGGTTGCAGGCCTAATCCGTTCAAGCAGCATCGCGCAGTCTCCCCTGATAGGCGAACGGACAGCCCCAGTCGTTGTCGACCACCCGTCCCGAATATTGGCGAGCCTCCGAATGCTCGCCATGTCGGGCCAGCATAGGGTTGATCGATCCAGCCAGTTTCAAATCCCTGTCAAGAATCGATGCACGCAATTTTTCGTACCGGCCCTCGGCGCGCAGCCGCTCGAACTGGTCGTGCAGGTTGAAGATCATCGTCGGCGCAACGAACCGCCGCGCCTTGCGGCTGGCGTGCGGATGCAGGCCGACGACGAAAAACGCCTCGCCGCCGAAGCTGAGCGAGAAATGCGGGTTGCCCGGGTCCGGACTGACGTTCCTGTCGTATTTCTGGCCGAGCCAGACATCCTTGTCGCTGACCGACTGGATACGCTTCCACATCGACTCCTCGAAACAGGCTTCATCGATCGTGCGCGGGCCTTCGAAAATCACCGCGAGCGACTGGAACAGCCGCCGGTTGCGACGGTAATCGCCGGCGAATTTCATCAGCGCCGCATGGATGGTCAGGTCGTTCCACCCGCTGGTGATCGACCGCGCGACCACGGCCTTGATCTGCTGCTTCGCCAGCGCCGATTTCGCGCCGACACAGGGGAATTGCGGATTCGAGATGAAGTGGTTGAGCTTGTCGATCAGGGGGTGGGCTTGGGTAAAGGGCTGGTTGTGCATTGCAGTCGTTTCGGCGGTGGGACGATATCGAAGGGTGAACGCCGACACGCGCGAGTCTGTTCCCCCGCAAAATCCCTGTCCGCCCCCTCTTGTGCACCGCCGCAAAGCCGCGCAGTCTGTCGCTCAATGAAGCAGCAGCCGTTCGACGAAATCTGGGGCACGGGCAGCGCGCAATCGTCGCGCCCCGAATTCGCTGGCCTTGCCAAATGGCTGTCCGAAACGCCGCGCGCCGAACTCGACCGGCGGCAAAAATCGGCAGAGGCGACCTTTCGCCAACTCGGCATCACCTTTGCGGTCTATGGCGACGAAGAGTCGGCCGAACGGATCATCCCGTTCGACATCGTGCCGCGCATGTTCACGCGCTCCGAATGGGACAAGCTCAGCGCGGGGATCGTCCAGCGGGTCGAGGCGCTGAATGCTTTCCTCGACGACATTTACGGCGCGCGGCGCATCCTGAACGAAAAAACCCAGATCATTCCGCCCGAACTGATTCTCGCCAACCCGCAGTTCCGCGGCGAGATCGTCGGCAGCCGCCCGCCGCACGGCATCTGGTCGCACATCTGCGGTATCGATCTGGTCCGCACCGGCCCCGGCGAGTTTTTCGTGCTCGAGGATAATGCCCGCACACCGTCGGGCGTATCGTACATGCTCGAAAATCGCGAAGCGATGATCCGGCTGTGTCCGGAACTGTTCCGCAACTACAACGTCCAGCACGTCGACAGCTATGGCGACAGCCTGCTCCAGACCCTGCGCTCGGTTGCGCCGGCGGGCGCGGGCAGCGACCCGGTGTGTGTCATCCTGACGCCCGGACGGTTCAATTCGGCCTATTATGAGCACAGCTTTCTGGCGGACTCGCTCGGGATCGAACTGGTCGAGGCCGCCGATCTCGAAGTCGATGACGATATTGTCTGGATGCGGACGATCACGGGCCGGGTGCGGGTCGATGTCATCTATCGGCGCATCGACGACGATTATATCGATCCACTGGTGTTCCGTCCGGATTCGATGCTGGGCGTCCCCGGCCTGATCGCGGCGTATCGCGCGGGCAAGGTCGCCATCGTCAACGCGCCCGGCACCGGCATTGCCGATGACAAGGCGGTGTACAGCTACATGCCCGAGATCGTGAAATATTACGCGGGCGGCGAGCCGATGCTGCCGATTGTCGAGACCTGGCGCTGCCGCGAACCGCAGGCGCTGAAATATGTCCTCGACAATCTGGCCGAGCTGGTCGTGAAGCTGGTCGACGGGTCGGGCGGATACGGGATGCTGGTCGGGCCGACCGCATCGAAAAAGGAGATCGAGGACTTCCGCGCCGCGCTGGTCGCCGAGCCGCACCGCTATATCGCGCAGCCGACTTTGGCGCTGTCGACAGTGCCCACGCTCGTCGAAAGCGGCGTCGCGCCGCGCCACGTCGACTTCCGCCCGTTCGTCCTGTCGGGCACGAATGGCGTGAAGGTCGTTCCCGGCGGGCTGACCCGCGTGGCGTTGCGCGAAGGATCGCTGGTCGTGAATTCGAGCCAGGGCGGGGGCACGAAGGACTCGTTCGTCCTGATGGACGAGGGGGACGCGGTGTAATGCTCTCGCGCACCGCCGCCTCGCTCTACTGGATGGGCCGCTATGTCGAGCGCGCCGAATTCACCGCGCGGCTCGTCGAGGCGACGGTACGCCTCGATGCGCTGTCCTCGCGACCGGCGGGCGAGGCGGCATGGGCTTCGGCGCTGGCGGTGATCGAGGCCGAAGCCGCGTTCAAGGCCACCGGCGAGAAACTGACTCCCAAGAACGTCGCGCGTTTCCTGACCTTGTCGAATGCCCATCGCGGCTCGGTCGTCTCCTGTCTCGATCTGGCGCGCGGCAATGCAAAGGCCGTGCGGACCGCGCTCAGCCGCGATGCGTGGGCGACGATCAACCGGGCGTGGCTGTTGTTCAACGGGCGCACCTCGCCCGGCGACACCCAGGCGACACTGACCCTGATGGAGCAGGCGCAGAACGAGACGCGCGGGTTCGAGGGCGCCATAGGGCGGATGCTCCGCAACCCGGCGTCATGGCTGATCCGGCTGGGGGCGACCATCGAGCGCGCCGACAACACCGCGCGGCTGATCGACGTCAAATACCATATCCTGCTGCCCGAGGGCGAACGCGTCGGCGGCGCGGTCGACCGCGACCAATGGACCACGATCCTGCAAACGCTCGCGGCGGTGAATGCCTATCGCTGGCTCTACCGCGAGGGGCTGGAGGCGAAATCGGTGGCTGAATTGCTGATCCTGCGCCGCGAACTGCCGCGTTCGCTCGCCGCCAGTGCCGAGGAAGTCGTGCTCCACCTCAATGCGCTCGGCAAGCAGACCGGCTTTCAGGGCGAGGCAGATCGCCTCGCGCGGCTGCGTCACGCACGGCTCGGCGAAACCAAGATCGAAGCG
The DNA here is from genome assembly GCF_024758725.1 of Sphingomonas sp. SUN039. Classification (NCBI taxonomy): domain Bacteria; kingdom Pseudomonadati; phylum Pseudomonadota; class Alphaproteobacteria; order Sphingomonadales; family Sphingomonadaceae; genus Sphingomonas; species Sphingomonas sp. SUN039. The sequence continues at coordinate 2,524,289 of NZ_CP096972.1, forward strand.
GTGATCAAGGGCGGGCTGCACCAGTTCGTCGAGACGTTCATCGAGGAGAACGCCGCGCTCGACCAGGCGATCTCGAAGCAGTTCAGGTTTTTGTGACATGCGGCTGAGCATCGACCATCACACCCGCTACCGCTTCAGCGTCCCACAGGCGCGCGTCGTGCAGCTCTTGCGCGTGACGCCCAGCGATTATGCCGCGCAGACCGTCATCGACTGGCGGATCGACGTCGACTGCGATGCACGCCTCAGGACCGGCCTCGACGGCTACGGCAACCCCACGACGATGCTCTATATCGACGGCCCCATCGAGCGCCTCGAGCTGACCGTGCGCGGCGAAGTGCTGACCGAGGATCAGGCCGGCGTCGTTAGCGGCGCGCACGAGCCGCTGCCGCCGCTGTACTTCACCCGGACGACCCCTTCGACCGAGGTTTGCGACACCACCCGCGATTTCGCCCGGATGATGCGCGGCAGCGACTGGCTCGAGCGCATCCACGCCCTCAACACCGCCGTCGGCGGCGCGATCCGGATCGAGGCAGGACGCGGCCCCGTCGGGCGCACCCCCGGCGAAATCCTCGACAGCGGGCACGGCACCACCCGCGACGCGGCGCATCTGCTCGTCGCGGTCGCGCGCGCCAGCGGCTGTCCTTCGCGGATCGTCTCGGGCCACAGCCTCCACGGCCCCAATCGCGGCCTGCGGCGATCGGCGCACTACTGGGCAGAGATCAACATCGACCGGCTCGGCTGGGTCGGGCTCGACCCGAGTTCGGGCACCTCGCCCGACGAAAGCTATGTCCGCGTCGCGGTCGGCCTCGACGCTTACGACTGTACGCCGGTTTCGGGGACGCGGACCGGCGGCGGGATCGAGGAGCTCGATGTCGATATCCGCGTCGATGCTGCGGGCCAAGAGCGAGGAAGCCAGCAGCAATGACCTATTGCGTCGGCATGCTCGTTCGCGACGGACTGGTGCTGGTCGCCGACACGCGCACCAATGCAGGCATCGACAATATCTCGATCTATAAAAAGCTGCATGTGCTCGCCGACACCGACGAGCGCACGATCTTTGCCTGCACGGCGGGCAGCCTGTCGGTCACCCAGTCGATGCTGTCGCTGCTCGAAGAAGGACTACCCTGCCTCGACGAAAGCGGCGTCCCCCGCACCATTGCCGCGCAACCGACGATGTTCCGCGTCGCCCAGCTGGTCGGCGAGGCGCTGTCGACCGCCAAGCGCGCCATCGGCGCGACGCTCGAAGGCAGCAAGATCAACGCCAGTGCGTCGGTACTGGTCGGCGGCCGCATCGGCGCCAATGACTCGGGGAGCGACCTGATGCTGTTCCAGATCTATGCCGAGGGCAATTTCATCGAATGCGCGCCCGACGCGCCCTTCCTCCAGATCGGGGAGCTGAAGTACGGCAAGCCGATCCTCGACCGCGCGCTGACCTATGACACGTCGCTCGACGAGGCGGTCAAGGTCGCGCTGATCAGTTTCGATTCGACGATGCGGTCGAACCTGTCGGTCGGTCGCCCGCTCGACCTGGCGGTTGTCCCGGCCGATCCCGCACGCGCGCAAATCCGCCTGCGCCTGTCGGAGGACGACCCCTATTTCAACCGGCTGTCCGCCGACTGGGGCAGGATGATGACCGAAAGCCGCATGGCAATCGCCGACCCGCCGTTTATGAGCGCCTAGAATTTCCGCCCGTCCGGAGCGCCCGGCAGGCCTTCGGCCTTCAGCGACTGCGCGACATCGGCTTCGGTCATCCGCCGCCAGCCTGCGGGTCCGAGCCGCTCCATCGGCTGGAAGCGCGCCTTATATTCCATGCGCTTCGATCCCGCGACCCAATAGCCCATATAGACATAGCTGAGGCCCGCCATCGCCGCGCGCTCGATATGGTCGAGGATGATGAAGGTGCCGAGTCCCGCGCGCCCCTCCTCTTCGGGCGCAAAGAAACTGTAGATCATCGAAACGCCGTCGCCCGAGCGATCGGTGATGCACGCGCCGACCAACTTGCCCGGGCGGTCGCCGGCCGAAGGCTCGCGATATTCGATGATCTGCGTATCGACCGCGGAATGCTCGACCATGTCGGCGAAGTCGAGTTCGTCCATCCCCGCCATCCCGCCGCCCGCGTGGCGCGAGTCGAGGTAGCGGCGCATCAGATCGTATTGCTCCTGCGTCGACCAGGGGCGGCAGGCAGTGACTTCCAGATCGGCGTGCCGCTTCATCAGCTTGCGCTGCGTGGCACTCGGCTCGAATTCCTGGGTCAGGACGCGCACCGAAACGCACGCGCCGCAATCGAGACACGAGGGGCGGTACGCGACCCCCTGGCTACGGCGAAATCCGATTTGCGCCAGCGCCTCGTTCAACTCGACCGCATCGGGGCCGACCAGCTCGGTGAAGACCTTCCGCTCGGTCCGCCCCGGTAGGTACGGGCACGGCGACGGGGTCGTCACAAAGAAACGGGGAAAGCGGAACGGCGCGGTCACAGGCGGGGTTATGCGACGCGCGGGCGCGCATTAAAAGCTGATTTACCATCAAAGTGGGTTAACGCCGCGCGCGTCACCCCAGCTCGATCAGCGTCACCTCGTAACCGGCCGCGACCAGTGCTGCGACCAGCCGGTCGAGGTGATCACGGTCGCGCGTTTCGCATTCGACGTCGAGGCTCAGCCCCTTCGCCGGCAAGTTGGTGAAGATGCGCTGGTGCGCCAATTCGAGGATGTTGACCGATTGCTCGTCGAAAATGCGCGCGACATGGAACAGCGCGCCCGGTCGATCCTGCAACCGGATGCGGAGACGCGCCAGCCGCCCAGAACGCGCGAGGTCGCGCAGCAGGACGTTCGCCAGCAGCCGCGTGTCGATGTTACCGCCGCACAAGACAATACCGACGGTCTTGCCCGCGAACTTTTCCGGATGCGCGAGCAGCGCGGCCAGGCCCGCAGCGCCTGCCCCCTCGACCACCGTCTTTTCGATTTCGAGCAGCAGCGCGACCGACTTTTCCAGATGCCGTTCGGCGACCAGCACGATGTCGTCGGCAACCGCGCGCACGATCTCGCGGGTCAGTAGTCCCGGCGACTTGACCGCGATCCCTTCGGCCAAAGTGTCGCCCTCGGCGGGCATGTCGAGACCGTTAAGGAGCGAGTACATCGACGGATAGAGTTCGGCCTGCACGCCGATCACTTCGAGTCCGGGTTTCAGTGCCTTGGCCGCCGTGCCCACGCCTGACAGCAACCCGCCGCCGCCGATGGGAATGGCAAGGCAGTCGATGTCGGGCGCATCCGCCAGCATTTCGAGGGCGATCGTCCCCTGCCCCGCAATGATTTCGGCATCGTCGAACGGGTGAACGAAGGTCAGTCCGCGTTCGGTCTCCAGCGTGCGGGCATGGGCATAGGCGGCGTCGAACGTCTCGCCTTCCAGCACCACGGTTGCGCCGTGCCCTTGCGTTTGCGTCACCTTGATCGTCGGCGTCGTGCGCGGCATCACGATCGTGACGGGCACCCCCAGCCGTGCGCCATGATAGGCGAGTCCTTGCGCGTGATTGCCTGCGGATGCCGCGATCACGCCGTTCTTCAGCGCATTGTCGCCCATCAGCAGCAATTTGTTGAGCGCCCCGCGTTCCTTGTACGCGGCCGTAAACTGCAGATTCTCGAACTTCAGCCAGACCTCGGCCCCGGTCATTTTCGACAGGGTAATGCTCTTGAGCGTCGGCGTCCGCACGACCTTCCCCGCAATCCGCGCGGCAGCGGCGCGGACGTCTTCGAGAGTGACGGGAGGCGAGGTCGTAGCGTTAGTCATTCTGTTGTACCTGACGAGTGGGAAGAAGGTTGTTTCACGCAAAGACGCTAAGAAGAAGGGAAGACGCAAAGGGGATTAAACACTCGGTGGATTCCCGTCTTGAACATGGCTTCGCCGAAATTTGTGATCAGCCCCAGCGGAAGGTCCAGCACCCGCAGATAGGTCAACACCTGTTTCTTATGAACAGGCAAAGCCTGTTCCACCGCCTTGACCTCAATCAGCAACGTGTTTTCAACGAACAGGTCGGCGCGAAACGCATTCGGAATTGTCAGGCCGTCAACGACGATATCGATGACCTTTTGTCGCTCGACGCTCAACCCCTCGCGGACCAAGGCCTCGTACAACAGCGCCTCATAAACTGTCTCGAACAAGCCCGGACCCAGCCGCTTATGGATGCGAAAGCCGCAGTCTATCGTAACCGAGATGAGTTTTTCGATATCGTGCACAGCCTTTGCGTCTTTTTCTCTCTTTGCGTCTTCGCGTGAAACACACTTCTTCCCTTGGCTCGCGCCCCTAACGTCATCTGGCGCACCCCGCAAACGCCCGCTATGCCCCGTGACCATGGCAAAACTCGCATTCATCGGGCTGGGCGTCATGGGCGGGCAGATGGCCAAGCACTTGGCGGCTGCAGGGCACGACCTTACCGTCTATAACCGTACACGTAGCAAGGCCGATGCCTGGGTCGCCGAACACGGGCGGGGTCGCGCTAACGCCGTCGATAGTCCGGCGGAGGCAGCAAAAGACGTCGAGGCGGTGCTCGCCTGTGTCGGCAATGATGACGACCTCGCGTCGGTGACGTTGGGCCGCGACGGGGCGTTTCGCGCCATGGCCAAGGGCTGCGTGTTCATCGACCACACCACCGTCTCGGCCAAGATCGCGCGCCAGCTCGCGGTCGAGGCCAAGGGCATGGGCCTGCACAGCGTCGATGCGCCGGTGACCGGCGGACAGGTCGGCGCGCAAAACGGCACGCTGACCCTGATGTGCGGTGCCACCGAAAAGGGGATCGCAGCGGCCACCCCCTTCATGCAGGCCTATTCGAGCCGCATCGTGCATGTCGGTGCGCCGGGGGCGGGCCAGACCACCAAGATGTGCAACCAGGTCGCCTTTGCGGGCACCATCCAGTCGTTGAGCGAAGCGCTTCGCTTTGCCCAGGCCGCCGGCCTCGACCTCGACCGCGTGTACGAGAGCATTTCGGGCGGCGCGGCAGGGAGCTGGCAGATGACCAACCGCTGGGCGACGATGGTCCGCGACGAATTCGATTTCGGCTTTGCCGTCGACTGGATGCGAAAGGATCTGGGCCTCGCGTTCGACGAGGCCCGCGCGAACGGCGCGACCTTGCCGGTGGCGGCGCTCGTCGACCAGTTCTACGCCGAAGTGCAGGGCATCGGCGGGGGGCGACAGGATACGAGCGCGCTGGTGCGGCGGCTCAAACAGGACTGACACCCTGCCGGTTATTTGTGAATAATCGTTACGGTCGACGATCTATCGTGGAACCGCTTCGCCTCATCGCCGTTCTGGACTGACAACCCTGTCACAAACGGCCAGTGAGATGAACGCCAAGGTCTTAATTGTCGAAGACGAGATGCTGGTTGCCTGCGAAGTCGAAGCTGTGCTCGGCGACCTTGGCCACCAGGTGGTGGGCATTGCGCCCGACCTCGACACCGCCATGGAGCTGGCGGCACAACCTATCGATCTGGCGCTCGTCGATCTCAACCTGCGCGACGGCCTGACCGGTCCCGAAATCGGCATGCGGTTGTGCGAACTCGGCAATGTCGCCGTGCTCTTCGTGACGGCAAATCCGCGCATCCTGGGCGAGGGCATAGCGGGCGCTATCGGCGTCCTCACCAAGCCGACCGACGAAGCGTCGGTCAAGGCAGCGGTCGATTACGCCTTGCGCGTGAAGGCGGGGGACCGCACGGTTCGTCCCCCGCAAGGCCTGAGGCTGTTTCGCCGAGCCGCCTAGCCTGGTCCTGCTGGCGGCTTTTTCAACCTCGGACCAATCGTTCTGCCTTGACGCCGATGTTCACGCGCAAGCCGCCTGGTAGCCATTCGCGTTCCAGCGACCCGCCGAGCTGTTGCACCACACTCATATCGGTCAGGCGCGTACCGAAGCCCTGCCTCTGGGGCGGGCCTGCAACCTGCGGTCCCCCGCTTTCGGTCCAGCTGATCAGGATGCTGTCGCCGACACGACGCGTTTCGATGGCGACATGGCCCCCGGCAACCGACAGCGCGCCGTATTTGGCGGCGTTGGTCGCCAGTTCGTGGAAGACAAGCGCGATGGGCGTCGCCCCGCGATCGTCGAGACCGATGTCGTCGCCCTCGATCTGCAACCGCCCCTCGTCGCGGGCGGGATAGGCGCTCATCAAGTCGCCCAGCATCGTCTTGAGCGTCACAATACCGACGATGGGCTGCGACTCGTCGCTGTGCGGCCGCACGAATTCATGCGCGCGCCCCAGCGCCGTAATGCGACCGCGTAGCTCGTCGGCAAAGGATTTGGCTTGCGGATTGCGCCGCGCCGACAAGGCAATAAGCCCGCCGATCACCGCGAAGATGTTCTTGATCCGGTGGCTCAGCTCGCGGCTCAGTATCTCATTCTGCTCGTTCGCCCGCTTCTGGTCGTCGATATCGGTGCAGGTGCCGATCCAGCGCGTGATCTGCCCCGCATCGTCGCGCACAGGCAGCGCACGGCCCAAGGTCCAGCGATAGGCACCGCTGTGGTGGCGCAAGCGGTATTCGATCTCATACGGCTCGCCGGTTGCCAGACTGTGCCGCCAGCGACCCCATGCGCGGTCCTGGTCTTCGGGGTGGAACATGCCGTTCCAGCCTTCGCCATCGGTCGATCCGACGGGGACGCCGGTGAATTCGTACCAGCGCGCGTTGTAATAATCGTGGAACCCGTCAGGCAACGTCGACCACACCATCTGCGGCATTGCGTCGGTCAGGATCGCGAACCGCGCATTGCTCTCGCGCAGGGCGTCCGACATCCCGTCATCGCTGCCCTCGGGGGCAAGTCCCGATAAAAGCGGCGGGTCTGCAACTGGGGAACTCATGGGAATTTCTGCGCCTCGCTCGGCGTTGGAGGTCGTAGTACTCGGCATTAAATACAAGGTCTTTCCGGGGCGGATCATTACGGCAACGCTTGGTCCCCGACATGCGTTCCGTTGCCTCTGTCCTACACGTCCGCGATCTGTCATCGTCGATGCATGACGCGTAACACCCCCACCCCGCTTTTCGCTGCTGCCCGCAATCCCGACCGCCATCTGGGGTTCGATATAGGCAAAGTTAGTCAAATTACGCGCGCAATCACTGCGGCTATTTTGCTTGCGCTTGGCACCCCCGCCGTCGCCGACGGACTGGTCGACAACGTCAATGGCATCACTTTGGACGATAAAGGTCAGGTAGTCCGCTTCACCGGCCTGACCGTCACGGCGGACGGCAAGGTCGGACGACTGATCCGGCAGGGGGAAAAGCCCTCGACCGACAAGAACTGGCGCGCCGACTGGCGGCTCGACGGCAAGAACCGCACGCTCCTGCCCGGCCTGTTCGACGCGCATGGCCATGTCATGGGACTGGGCATCGCCGCGCTGACGCTCGACCTGAGCGAGACGAAGACACTGGCGGAGGCGCAGGCGAAGGTCGCCGACTATGCCAAGGCGCATCCCGAACGTCGCTGGATCATCGGGCGCGGCTGGAATCAGGAAGTCTGGGGCCTTGGACGCTTTCCGACTGCCGCCGATCTCGACGCGGTGGTCGCCGACAAACCCGTGTTGCTCGAACGCGTCGACGGGCATGCTGTCTGGGCGAATTCGGCGGCGCTTGCCGCAGCAGGGGTGACCGCCAAGAGCGTGTCGCCGCCGGGTGGGCGTATCGAGAAGCTCGCGAGCGGCGCGCCCACAGGCGTGCTCGTCGATGCGGCTTCCGCGCTGGTCGAAAAGGCGGTGCCGCAGCCGCTGCCCGCCGAACGCGAACTGGCGCTGGCGAGCGCGCAGGATGTGCTGCTCTCGCTCGGCATCACCGCGATTGCCGATATGGGCACCAGTCCCGACGACTGGAACGCGATGCGCCGCGCGGGCGACAAGGGGGCGCTGCGCGTCCGCATCATTTCCTATGCCAACAGCATCGACACTGCGCTGTCGGTGGCGGGGTCGGGGCCGACGCCGTGGCTCTACGACGACCGGCTGCGGATGGTCGGCATCAAGATGTACGCCGATGGCGCGCTCGGTTCGCGCGGGGCATGTCTCAAAAAACCTTATGCCGATGCACCGGGACAGACGGGGCTGTGCTTCCTCGACGATACCAAGATGCGCAACATCATGAGCCGCGCGGCGATGAACAATCTGCAGGTCGCGACGCATGCCATCGGCGATGCTGCGAACGCGCAGGTGCTCGGCGCGATCGAGGAGCTGGTCCAGACCTACAAGGGCGACCGCCGCTGGCGGATCGAACATGCCCAGATCGTCGATCCGGCAGACCTGCCGCGGTTCGGCAAGAACGGGATTATCGCCTCGATGCAGCCGGTCCATCAGACCAGCGACCGCAAAATGGCCGAGGCGCGGCTCGATCCGCCGCGACTGGCGGGGGCTTATGCCTGGGCGTCGATGCTGAAGAACGGCAGCGTGCTCGCCTTCGGGTCCGACGTGCCGGTCGAAAGCGCCAACCCCTTCCCCGGCCTTGCTGCCGCGATCACCCGCGAGGGGGCCGATGGCCAGCCGTTCGGGGGGTGGCAGCCACAGGAACGCATTTCGCGCGAAGCCGCGCTCGCGGCGTTCACGACAGGGGCAGCGTTTGCGGGGCAGGCCGAGGACCGCATCGGACGTCTCGCGCCTGGCTATCGCGCCGATTTCGTGCTGGTCGATGTCGATCCGCTGCTGTCGACCCCCGCCCAACTGCGCGCGACCAAAGTCAGCGAGACCTGGATCGGCGGGAAGCGCGCGTTCAAGGCGAAGTAACGAGCGCCGTGAGTGTCCCGGGTGTCAGCACCTGCGGCAGGGTCTGTGCTTCCCCGCCCTTGGGGTAGAACAGGTAGAGCGGCACGCCTGAGCGGCCCTGCGCTTCGAGGAACCGTCCGATGGCCGGATCGCTGCGGGTCCAGTCGCCGACGAGAACCGCGACATTGCTCGTCTTGAAAGCGGCCTCGACCGAAGGTTGTTCGATTGCGACCCGCTCGTTGACCTTGCAGGTCAGGCACCAGTCGGCGGTGAAATAGACGAACACCGGGCGCCCCTTGGCGCGCAGGGCGGCGAGCCGGGTTTCGCTGAACGGTTCGGCGTTGAGTGCAGTCGGTGCAGCGGCCCCGGCAGGCGTCGCCGCCGGGAGCCAGGCAATGGCCAGGCCGGACGCGACCACCGCCGCGAGTGCGGCAAAGGCAAGGCCACCCTTTCCTTTCGCTTGCCGCAATCCGGCCCACCAGAACGCGAGCGCCGCTGCCAGCGCCCCGAGCAGACCGACCGTCACGGCGTCGCTCCCCGCCTGCCGACCGAGCAGCCAGACCAGCCCGAGCGCGGTCAGGAACATCGGCACGCTCAAAATGCGCCGCATCGTCGCCATCCACGCGCCGGGTTTCGGCAGGGCGCGCCGCAGCGCGGGGATGAAGCCGAGCAGCAGGAACGGCAGCGCAAGGCCCAATCCCAGCCCCGCGAACACCGCAAGCGCCGCCGCCGTCGGCAGCACCAGCGCCGCCCCCAGCGCCGCGCCCATAAACGGCCCGGTGCACGGCGTCGCGATGAATGCTGCCAGCGCGCCGGTTGCGACACTGTTGGTGCTCGCAAGGCCACCGCCGACCGTCGGCAGCTCGAACAGACCGGCAAAGTTGAGCGCAATGGCGGTGACGAGCACCAGCAGCGCGACGATGACGCGCGGATCCTGAAGCTGAAAGGCCCAGCCGACACTCGACCCGGCGGCCCGCAGCGCAAGGATCGCCCCGCCGAGCGCGACGCACACCAGCACCGCCCCCAACGTGTAGCCCAAGGCATCACGCCGCGCCGATCGTTCGTCCCCGCCCGCCTTGGCAAGGCTCAACGCCTTCAAGCTCAGGATCGGGAAGACGCAGGGCATGATGTTGAGGATCAGGCCACCGAGCACCGCCCCGCCGAGCGCGAGCAGAATCGCCGACCAGCCGGTTTCGGACGCCGGTAAGGGGGGCACCGTTCCCGGCGACGCTGCGATCGTCAGTCCGCGCCCCTCACCGGTCGACAGGACGCCCGACACCGGCTTCGATTCGTCACCGGTCGTGGCCAGTTCGGCGACCAGCAAATCCCCGTCGCGCCCGAATTTTTGTGGCGCGGCATCGACGATCAGGCCATTTGCCGCTGGAAAGAAGTGCGGTTCGACGAGCGCCGCACCCGCCGGAAACGGAATGGCGAACCGCAACAGCTTTCCCGCGCGTTCGAACCGCACGGTCGCGCCGAGCGGCGTCGGCAACTTCGTCCGCCAGCCATCGAACCGCACGCGCGCATCGGGTGTCCCATCGCCGACAGTCAAGACGGTCGAAAGCTCCGCCCGCTGCGGCACGCAGATCTGGTCGGTGCAGGCAAGATAGTCGAGCTTGAGCGCAACAGGCAATTTAGTCCCCGCCGCCAGCCCCTCCGGCAACGTCAGCGGCACAAGCAGCGCGTGCGGCCCCTCAAAAACATAATTCATCAGCCCGCCGACCACGAGCGGCTGCGGCACCGGGAACGACACCGACCCGGTCGTCGCGCCCTTAGGCAGGTTCCAGTCGAAGCGCGGCTCGAATCCCGCTTCGCCCGGATTCGACCAATAGCCGTGCCAGCCGGGTTCGGGCTGCATCGCGACCGCGAGCATGACCGTTTTGCCAGGCGCGGGCGTTGCGCTCTCGGCGACCAGCGTCGCGACGATGTGGTTCGGCTCGGCGCGCAACGGCACCACGCCGAACAGCGCGGTCACCGCCAATACCAATGTCACCAGACTGAAACGCCGTGCCGTCATGTCGCGCTTGTCTCCCTCGCGGCACCTCCATACGGTCGGCGCGATGATTTCGATACGGTGAAAGGCACTTACCGATGATCCGACGCCTTGTGGTTCTTGCGCTTGCGGCTCTTCCCGTCGGCTTGCTCGCGCAATCGCCACCGCCGCCCAAGCTGATCGTCGCGATCTCTGTCGATCAATTTTCTGCCGACCTGTTTGCCGAATACCGCGGGCATTTCACCGGCGGCCTGAAGCGTTTGTCCGGCGGCGTCGTTTTCCCGAGCGGATATCAGAGCCATGCCGCGACCGAGACGTGCCCAGGCCATTCGACGATCCTGACCGGTTCGCATCCGTCGCGCACCGGGATCGTCGCAAACGGCTGGGTGGATCAGACCATTACCAGCCGCCCCGATAGCAATGTTTACTGTGCGGAGGATGTGTCCAAGGGCAGATCGAGCAGTTCGAAGGATTACGTCCCCTCTCCCGTGACGTTGATGGTGCCGACGCTCGGCGACCGGATGAAGGCGATCAATCCGGCTTCGCGCGTCGTGGCTGTCGCGGGCAAGGATCGCGCCGCGATCATGATGGGCGGGCACCGGACCGACCAGATCTGGTTTCTGAACCCGCGCGATTATGCCCGGTTCGAGACGCTGTCGGATCACCTCTCGCCACCTCCCGCCGCCGTTGCAAGGGCGAATGCCGCCATCGATGCCGCGCTGGCCCGACCCATGCGACCGATGCCGCTTTCGCCGCTCTGCGCCGCACACAGCCGCACCATCGCGATCAACGCGACCAAATCGGTCGGCGAAGGGCGCTTTGCGCGACCGGCAGGCGACAAGCGCCTGTTCCGCGCCTCGCCCGAAGCCGATACCGCGACCGTGATGCTGGCGGGCGACCTGATCGATGACCTGAAACTCGGTCGCGGGGCCGCGACCGACCTGATCGCGATCGGCGTGTCATCGACCGATACGGTCGGTCATGTCTATGGCACCGAGGGCAGCGAGATGTGCCTTCAGTTGATGGCGCTCGACGCGCAGCTCGGCAAATTGTTCGCGCGGCTGGACCGGGCGCGGATCGATTACGCCGTTGTTCTGACTGCGGATCACGGCGGGCACGATGTGGTCGAACGCAATGTGCAGAACGCCCTGCCCGAAGCGGCACGTGTCGATGACAGTCTGACGGCCAAGGGTGTCGGCACATTGGTCGCGACCGAACTGGGACTTTCCCGTCCGGCGCTGATGGGGTCGGAATCGGCGGGCGACTTCTGGCTGGATGCGTCGATACCGGCTGACAAAAAGGCCCCGGCGCTGGCACGCTCTCGCGCGCTGTTCCTTGCCAGTTCCCAGGTTCAGGCCGTCTTTACCGCCGCCGAGATCGAGGCCACGGCCCCCGCCAGCGGACCGCCCGAAACATGGACCCTGATCGAGCGGGCACGGTCGTCCTATTACAAGGGTCGGTCGGGCGACCTCGTGGTCGTGCTGAAACCGCGCATCACGCCGATTTCCGCGCGTGTCGCGGGAGGACCCTATACCGCCACCCATGGCAGCCCCTGGGATTACGACCGCCGCGTGCCGATGCTGTTCTGGCGCAAGGGACTGATGCCGTACGAGCAGCCCAACAGCGTGGAGACCGTCGATATCCTGCCGACGCTGGCGGCATTGATCGGGCTGACGGTGCCCAAGGCCGAGATCGACGGCCGTTGCCTCGACCTGATTGCGGGTCCGGCGAGCAGCTGTCCCGCTAACTAGCGACTGTCGGTTACCTTGATCCCCGCACCGAGCTTGTTCGCGCCGATCTTGAGCGGTTCGCGGCTCCAGTCGGCGACGAACGTCGTGCCATAGCCCGCGCCGGGGGCAATCGAGGCATCGTTGCCCTCGACCACAAGCCCCGCCGATGGCTGCACACGCGATTCGGCGGCAACCGCGATTATCGCGCTGTGGTTTTCCTTGTTCTTGCCGACGACGAAGACATTACCCGCAATGCGACCCGTCGAGCCATTGGGCAGGTCGATGGCATAATTGGTCTCGCGTCCGGCCGAATCGTCGAAGCTGGAATTGGTGACGATCGTCCGCGCCGCGCGGCTCTTGAGATAATGCCCGCCGGTGCCGCGCTCGAAGCGGACCCGGTCGACGGTCAGCGTCCCCGCGCCGCCAACATAAATCGAATGCGAACACATGCCGCCCGGACATCCGCCAAGGCCGGCAAACGTCGACCGTTCGACGAGGATATTGTTCTGCGGATCGTCGTTGGTCAGGATGCCCTGTTCGGAATCGATGAACGTCGAGCGCGTGACGGTCAGGTCGCCCTTTTCCAGCCGGATGCCGACGCCATTGCGGTCGGGCACGCGGATGCCCTTGAACACCAGCCCGTCGACGGTGGCGCTGAGGCCGCGCAAGACGAGCGTCCCCTTGCCGTCGCATGCGCCGCCCTCGAAAATCGCGGTCGAGGGTTCTGCCGCACGGATGGTGATGTTCGCGCCGCCGAACACCGCGCAGTCGGGATAACGGCCGGGCGCGACGGTGATCGTGCCGCTGCCTTCTCCCAGCGACTTCACCGCATCGTCGAGCCGGTAGAAACTGCGTCCGGTTTCCTCGACACGGAAATTACCGCCCGATTGGGCAAGCGCGGGCGCGGCGATCAGGACGAGGGCGAGCGAGCGGAAACGGTGGGCCATGCCGCCCGATACCAGTCGCGCGACGTTCAATCCAGATTGGGACGCAGCCAACGGCGTGCCGTATCGGGATCGACGCCGCGCCGCACGGTATAATCGGCCAACTGGTCCTCACCGACGCGCGCCACGCCGAAATATTCGGCCTGCGGATGGCCGAAGTAGAAGCCGGAGACCGCTGCCGTCGGGAACATCGCAAAGCTCTCTGTCAAGGTCAGCCCTGTGTGCGCCGGTGCATCGAGCAGGTCGAACAGCATCGGCTTGAGCGAGTGGTCCGGACACGCCGGATAGCCGGGTGCAGGACGGATGCCGCGATATTCTTCCTTGATGAGGGCCTCGTTGGTCAGCTGCTCGGCCGGCGCATAGCCCCAGAGCGTGGTGCGGACATGCTGGTGCAGGCGTTCGGCAAAGGCCTCCGCGAAACGATCAGCCAGCGCCTTCAACAGGATGTCCGAATAATCGTCCTTGTCGGCCTGGAACCGCGCGAGATGCGGCTCGATGCCGTGGATGCCGACCGCGAACCCACCGATCCAGTCGCCGTCATGATCGATGAAATCGGCGAGGCACATATTGGCGCGGCCCTCGCGCTTGGCGATCTGCTGGCGCAGGAAGGGCAGGCGGACATGGGAATAATCGCCTTCAGGGGACTGTCCCCCCTTGGGGACTGTCCCCGGTTTGATCGCAGGGGACAGTCCCCAAGGGGGGACAGTCCCGAGTTCTGCGTGCACAATCACATCGTCGCCCTCGCGACGGCACGGCCACAGGCCCGCAACGCCCTTGGCGGTCAGCCATTTCTCGTCGATGATCTTCGCAAGCATCGCCTGCGCGTCTTCCCAGAGACTCCGCGCGCTTTCTCCGACGACTTCGTCGGTCAGGATCGCCGGATAATTCCCATGCAATTCCCAGGCGCGGAAGAACGGTGTCCAGTCGATGACATCGGCCAGATCGCGCAAATCCCAATTGCCGAACGCATGCACCCCCGGCTGCTCGGGCGGCGGCGGCTTTAGATGATGGTCGTACGGGAAGCTGTTCGCCCGCGCGTCCTCGATCACGATCAGCGCATTCTGCCCCTTGCCCGCGCGCACCTCGCGGACATGCGCATAGTCGTCGGCGAACCCCTTCACATAGGCATCGCGACCGGTGTCGCTGACCAGCGCGGTCGCGACGCCGACCGCGCGGCTCGCGTCGAGGACGTGGATCACCGGCCCGTCATAGGCCTCGTCGATACGAAGCGCGGTGTGCACCTTCGACGTCGTGGCCCCGCCGATCAGCAGCGGCATCGACATTTTCGCGCGCTGCATTTCCTCGGCGACTGTCACCATCTCGTCGAGCGAGGGCGTGATCAGGCCCGACAGGCCGATGATGTCGGCGTCGTTCTCGTTCGCGGCTTCGAGGATTTTCGTCCACGGCACCATCACGCCGAGATCGATGACCTCATACCCGTTGCACTGGAGCACGACGCCGACGATGTTCTTGCCGATATCGTGCACGTCGCCCTTGACGGTGGCCATAATGATCTTGCCCTTGGCGCGCGCACCGGGTTCTTTCGCGGCTTCGATAAACGGGATGAGGTGCGCGACGGCTTTTTTCATGACACGCGCCGATTTCACCACCTGCGGCAGGAACATCTTGCCGCTGCCGAAAAGGTCGCCCACGACATTCATGCCGTCCATCAGCGGGCCTTCGATGACTTCGATGGGGCGGGCGAATTGCTGGCGGCATTCCTCGGTATCGTCGACGACATAGGCGTCGATACCCTTGACCAACGCATGTTCGAGCCGCTTGGTCACCGGCCAGCCGCGCCATTCCTCGGCGGCCTTTTCGGTCGCGGCGTCGGTACCGCGGAACTTCTCGGCGAGCGTCACAAGGCGTTCGGTCGGTGTCTCGTTGTCGCTGCGCGCCGGACGGTTGAGGATCACATCCTCGCAGGCTTCGCGCAGCTCGGGGTCGATGGCGTCGTAAATGTCGAGCTGCCCCGCGTTAACGATCGACATGTCGAGTCCGGCGGGAATGGCATGGTAGAGAAACACCGAATGCATCGCGCGGCGCACCGGCTCGTTGCCGCGAAAACTGAACGACAGGTTCGACAGCCCGCCCGAAAAATGGACATGCGGGCAGCGCGCCTTGATGACCTTCACCGCCTCGATGAAATCGACCGCGTAATTATTGTGCTCCTCGATCCCCGTCGCCACCGCGAACACGTTCGGGTCGAAGATGATGTCCTCGGGCGGAAAACCGATGCCCACCAGCAGCTTGTAGGCGCGCTCGCAAATCTCGATCTTGCGGTCTTTGGTATCGGCCTGCCCCGCCTCGTCGAACGCCATGACGACGACCGCCGCGCCATAGGCCATGCACTTGCGCGCTTGCTGAAGGAACTGTTCCTCGCCCTCCTTCATGCTGATCGAATTGACGATGGGCTTGCCGGAAACGCACTTCAGCCCCGCCTCGATCACACTCCATTTCGAGCTGTCGATCATGAACGGCACCCGCGCGATATCGGGTTCGGCGGCGATCAGCTTGACGAAGGTCTCCATCGCGACGAGCGAGTCGAGCAGCCCCTCGTCCATGTTGATGTCGATGATCTGCGCGCCGTTTTCGACCTGCTGGCGCGCGACCTCGACGGCCTTGGCGTAATCGCCCGCCATGATGAGCTTCTTGAACGCCGCCGAACCGGTGACGTTGGTGCGCTCGCCGATATTGACGAAAGTGGGGAGGGGTTGGGTGTCCAAGTTCGTTCCAAGCAAGCTGTGCTCCTGCGAAAGCAGGAGCCATGTTCTCAAGTGTCAGGTCGCATCGCCAGAGCTCCTGCTTTCGCAGGAGCACAGCTCATGCCGCCAAAGTCATCGGTTCCAGCCCCGCCAGCCTTGTCGCTACGGCCACTCCCGGCAAACGCCGTGGTTCCAGCCTCGCGACCGCCTTCGCCATCGCCGCGATGTGCGCAGGCGTCGATCCGCAGCAGCCGCCAAGGATATTGACCTGCCCCGCATCGGCCCATTCGTGGACCAGCGCCGCCGTCTGCTCGGGCAGCTCGTCATACTCGCCCAGATCGTTGGGCAAGCCCGCATTCGGGTAAACCATGATCAGCGTATCGGCGAGCGCCGACAGCACCTTTACATGCGGGCGCAATTGCGATGCGCCGAAGCTGCAATTGAGGCCGATGGTAACAGGCTTTGCATGCCGCACCGCGTGCCAGAACGCCTCGACCGTATGGCCCGACAGGTTACGGCCCGACAGGTCGGTCAGCGTCATCGACACCATGATCGGGATCTCGCGGCCGAGCGCCTCCTGCGCGTCGAGCACGGCCATGATGCCCGCCTTGGCGTTCAGCGTATCGAACACGGTTTCGATCAGGATGAAATCGACGCCGCCCTCGATCAGGGCGTCGACCTGTTCGCGGTAAACGCCTTTCAGATAGTCGAAGGTAATTTCGCGGTAGCCGGGATCGTTCACGTCGGGGCTGAGCGACAACGTCTTGTTCGTCGGCCCGATCGCGCCCGCCACAAACCGCTTGCGCCCGTCGCGGGCGGCATATTCGTCCGCTGCCTTGCGGGCGATTTGCGCGCTGGCGACGTTGATCTCGCGCACCAGATGTTCAGCAGCATAATCGGCCTGACTGATCCGGTTGGCACTGAACGTGTTGGTCGAAACGATATCCGATCCCGCGTCGAGATAGGCGCGGGTGATCGTGTCGGGGACGCTCGGCTTGGTCAGCGCGAGGATGTCGTTGTTGCCCTTGGCGTCCTTGGCGAGCGCCAGGTCGCCCATATAATCGGCTTCGGACAGCTTCCAGTTCTGGATCTCGGTCCCGAACGCGCCGTCGGTGATGAGGATGCGGGTCGCGGCCGCCGCAAACAGGTCGTCACGCGCGCTCATGCTGCTTTCTCCAGTCCGACGCCCTGCGCCCGCAGCCCCAGCATGTGGCAAATCGCAAAGCTCAGCTCGGCACGGTTGAGCGTGTAGAAATGGAAATGCCGCGTGCCGCCCGCGTAAAGGCGGCGGCACAGCTCGGCAGCGATCGTCGCCGACACGAGCTGGCGCGCGGCAGGCAGTTCCTCGAGTCCTTCGAACAACCGCCCCATCCAAGCGGGCACGTCGGTGCCGCACATTGCAGCCATGCGGCTGGTCGCGGCAAAGGTCGACACGGGCATGATGCCGGGCACGATTTCGGCGCTGATCCCCGCAGCGGCAACCTGGTCGCGGAAGCGGAAGAAGGTTTCGGGCGCAAAGAAGAACTGGGTGATCGCGCGGTCGGCCCCGGCATCGAGCTTGGCCTTGAGATTGTCCAGATCGCTCTGCGCACAATCGGCGTCGGGATGGGTTTCCGGATAGGCGCTGACCGAGATCTCGAACGGGTGAAGTGTTTTCAGCCCCGCGACGAGTTCGACCGCATTGCGATAACCGTCGGGATGCGGCTCGAACTTCGCGCCCGCGACGGGGGGATCGCCCCGCAGCGCCACGATGTGGCGCACACCTGCGTCCCAATAAGCGTGCGCGACATCGGCAATCTCGGCCTTCGACGCGCCGACGCAGGTCAAGTGCGCAGCAGCAGGGACGCTGGTTTCGCTGGCGATGCGTGCGACCGTCGCATGGGTGCGCTCACGCGTCGAGCCGCCCGCGCCATAGGTGACCGAGACGAAGCGCGGGGCAAGTGGTTCGAGCATCCGCACCGAGTCCCACAAAGTCTCGTTCATCTTGTCGGTTTTGGGCGGGAAGAATTCGAACGACACCACCGCGTCGCCCGCTACATCGGCGTAGAGCGGCGCACCGAGCGCGCGACGCGCTTCTTCGAGTTGGGTGAGCGAGAGGGTCATGCGGCTAGAGCCTTGGCAACGGCGGGTCGGGTGCCCAACCAGAGTTTGACGGTCAGTTCGCCGCCGGTGAGTTCGTGGGTGTCTGTCAGCGACAGACCCGATGCGCCGAGCCAGCCGCCGATCTGGGCGTCGGAAAAGCCGAGACGCGCATGCGCGTCCTGCGTCCGCAGTTCCTCGCGGTCGTGGCTGGCGAAATCGACGATCAGCAAACGTCCGCCGGGGGCAACGATGCGCGCGGCTTCGCGCAAAGCGGCTTCGGGCGCGGGGATATAGTGCAGCACCTGGTGCATCACGACGGTATCCGCGCTAGCATCAGCAAGCGGGAGTTCGGCGACATCGGCCTGGCGGAAATCGACCGGCGTCGGCGCATCGGCGAGCTTGGCGCGGGCGAGACGGAGCATTTCGGGACTGCGGTCGATGCCCGTGGCATGGGTCGCCGAAACGCCAAGCAATTCGATCATCCGGCCTGTGCCGGTCCCGATATCGACCAGCCGCCCCAGCCCCGACCCGAGCAGGTCGCGCATGTGCGCCTCGACCGCGCTGTCGGCGACATGGAGCGAGCGGATCGCATCCCATTGTTCGGCATGCCCCGCGAAATAGCGTTCCGCCGCCGTTGCACGGTCAGCGCGGACAGCGTTCAACCGTGCCGCATCGGCAACCGCCCAATGGTCCTCGCCGCCCGCGTCGATCAGCGCGAACAGGGGGACTGCGATCGGGCTCGGCGCGGGGGTCAGGAACACCCAGCTGCCCTCGCGCCGCCGCGCCGCCACACCGGCATCGACGAGGATCTTGACGTGACGCGACACGCGCGGCTGGCTCTGTCCCAGAACTTGGGCAAGTTCACCCACAGAAAGCTCCATCCGCCGCAGCAAGGCAACAATCCGCAGCCGTGTCGGATCGGCAAGGGCGCGAAAGATATCCACAGCGGCGGTCATAACAGGCGCATATAAAGAAATCTTTATATGCGGTCAATGTTGCGGATTGTGGACGGCGAAAAAGACCTTTGCCTTTTTCTTGCCATAGTCTGCAAAAGCCATTATCTGGCGTTCCGTGCCGGAGCGACAACGCAACGGGGGTCGCGAATACGCGGCCCGTTATCAACCTGACCGAGGGATGTCTCTCATGAAGAAGATCGTTACCGTTGCCGTGATCGCCGCCGCCGCCACGCTCGCCGCGTGCTCGCCTGCCGCGAAGAACGAAACCGCCGAAGCCGCCAATGCCGTCGCGACGGACGTCAACGCGACCGCCGCTGCCGGGATCAACTCGATCGACGCCGCCACCGACAATGCGATGGACAGCATCTCGAACGCTGCCGACGCCGCCGGGAACAAGGTCGAATCGGCCGCCGACAAGATGAAGGCTGCTGCCGGCAACGCGATGACCGACGCGGGCAACACGCTGAAGAAGTAAGCGTTACCGCTGAACCGAAAGGGGCCGTCCGGGCAACCGGGCGGCCTTTTTTGTTGTAGCGCGCGAAGCGGGCGCAGCGCATGATCGCGCGATGCGAACCTTGCTTCTTGTCGCCCTGATGCTCGCCGGATGCAGCAGCGCCAACCGGACCGACGGCGTCACGCCGAGCGAGGCGGCGCAATTGAACGCCGCAGCGGACAAGCTCGACGCCCAAAGCGAGAATGCGACGCGCCAGTAGCGCAAACGGGGAAGTCTAGTCGGTCGGCGGCTCGTTGTGCCAGAACCGTGTCACATCGATACGCTGTTCGAACGCCACGCCGATACGGCGATCGTGCGCCCAGCGCACCGTGGCTGGGAATTGCTCGGCCGCGCTGAGTTTCAGCACCACCGCGTTCGAGATCTTCGCATCGGGATCAATCTCGATCATGGCACCGCCGCCCGAGATATTTCGGACGCGCACCGGATGCGTTTCGCCCTCGCTGCATAGCTGGCCCCGGCGAAGGAGCGCCGCGCGCGGCTCGCGCTCGACGGCGTCGAGGGTGCGCCCGCTGCGCGCCGCAATCAGCGCCGCTGCCTGCCCGCCGTCCATGGCCTTGCCCAGAATATAGCCCTGTGCCCGCGAGCAGCCGAGCGACCGTATGACCGATATCTCGCCCGCCGTTTCCGCGCCCTCCGCGGTCGTCGTCATGCCGAGGCTTTCGGCCAGCGCCACGATTGCCGAGATGAACCGCATGTCGACGCCGTCGTCGGTCGACAGGCCGCGCACGAACGACCGGTCGATCTTGATCGTATCGAAGGGCAGGCGTTTCAGATTGGCGAGGCTCGCATAGCCGGTGCCGAAATCGTCGAGCGCGAAGCGGACGCCGAGCTGCTTGATCGTCGCGAACATCGCATCGATACGGTCGCCCTCGGCGACAAAAACGCCTTCGGTCAGTTCGAGTTCGAGCCGGTCGGGCGCGACGCCCGACGCAGCCAGCGCATTCGAGACCAGCGCGGGAAGCTGTGCACTGCGGAACTGGAGCGGCGAGATGTTGACCGCGATCCGGATTTCGTCGGGCCAGTGCGCGGCCTCGGCGAGCGCGGTCCGCAATACCCATTCGCCGATTGGGCCGATGATGCCGATTTCCTCGGCAATCGGGATGAACAGCGACGGTGAAATCTCGCCGCGTTCGGGATGGTCCCAGCGGGCCAGCGCCTCGAACGCGCAGGGCCGGTCGGTCGCGAGATCGAACACCGGCTGATAGGCGAGGCGTAGTTGGCCCTTGGCGAGCGCCTCGCGCAGGTCGTCCTCGAGCAGGCGGCGGTCGTCGGCATCGCGGTGCATCTGCGGCTGGTAAAAACTGTGGACGCCACGCCCCGCCGCTTTCGCGTCGTACAGCGCGAGGTCGGCGTTACGGAGCAATTCGTCGGGATCCTCGCCGTCGAAAGGTGAAATGGCGATGCCGACCGATGCCCCGATCGAAATCGTCGAAGGGCCGATGGTATAGGGAAACGACAACCGCTTGATGACGGCATCGGCCAGTCGGGCGAGATTTTCGCGGTCGTCGACATCGGGGACGACCACCGTGAATTCGTCGCCGCCGAGGCGGCAGACACAGCCATGGTCGCCGACGACATGCGACAGCCGCTGGGCGACCTGTTGCAACAGCACATCGCCGACCGGATGCCCGAGCGTATCGTTGACGCCCTTGAACCGGTCGAGGTCGAGCATGAACAGCCCGCAATCGCCCTGCCCTTTCAGCTTTCCCTCGGTTTCGAGCGCGGCCTGCAAGGTCCGCCGCATCAGCACGCGATTGGGCAGGCCGGTCAGCGAATCATAATGGGCAAGCCGCGCAATTTCGGCATCGGCGCGGCGCGATCCCGACAGATCGAGCGCGAAACCGCGGAACCCGGCATAGGCTCCGTGCGCGTCGAGCATCGGGCGACCGCTGAGCGACCACCAGACGGCAGGGTCGTGCGCGGCCTGCACCGCGACATCGGCAAAGGCAGTGCGGCCGCCGAAGTGAAAGCCCAGCGTCCGGGCGACCGAACCCCCTTCGGAACCACCTTCGGGCGCGACGAGATCGGACAGGGCAAGCGTCGAAAGGTCGTCGTCGGCAAGCTGCAGGTCGGCGATCATGCGCGGCGTCAGATAGGCGATCCTTCCGTCGCTGTCGGTGGCCCAGAACCATGCCTTGCGGCTCGCCTCGACATCGCCCAGCAATCCCTCGCGGTCGGTCAGCGGGTCGCCGTCATGGCCGTCGCCGCGCCCATGGCCGCGCATCGCCGCCAGCGATTCCGACAGGCGCGCGAGCACCGAGCCGGACGGCACAGGGTCTTCGGACTGGACCAGATGGCGGAGCGACGGACGCATCGTTTGTCCGTGCTACGCGGACAGGGTTGATTTAGCGTTAGCGATACACGCGAAACAGCCGGGGCGGTGAGGCCCCGGCTGTCGGCTTTTTCGGTTAGACTAGCAGGCAGCGGCAAAGCCGCTGCTTCGTCGGTCGGGACTTCGGTGAGCCGAAGCCCGCCGTCCGGTCCGGAACGAGTCCGGGAATAGCATCGCTATTCCCGGCCGTTCTCGGACTAGAAGTCCATGCCGCCCATACCGCCCATACCGCCGCCCATGCCGCCGCCCATCGCGGGCGACTTGTCTTCGGGCATTTCCGAAACAGCCGCTTCGGTGGTGATCAGCAGACCCGCGACCGATGCTGCGTTCTGCAGCGCGGTGCGGACGACCTTGGTCGGGTCGATGACGCCCGCCGTGACGAGATTCTCGTACACGTCGGTCGAGGCGTTGAAGCCGAACGATGTGTCCGACTGGTCGAGCAGCTTGCCCGAGACCACCGCACCGTCATGCCCGGCGTTGGCCGCGATCTGGCGAACCAGCGAGGTCAGCGACTTGCGGACGATGTCGACGCCGCGCGTTTGGTCGTCGTTGATGCCGGTCAGCCCTTCGAGTGCCTTGGTCGCATAGAGCAGCGCCGTCCCGCCACCGGGGACGATGCCTTCTTCGACGGCTGCGCGCGTTGCGTGCAGCGCATCGTCGACGCGGTCCTTGCGCTCCTTGACTTCGACTTCGGACGCGCCGCCGACCTTGATGACCGCAACACCGCCGGCCAGCTTGGCCAGACGTTCCTGCAGCTTTTCCTTGTCGTAATCCGACGTCGTGTTCTCGATCTGCTGACGGATCGCTTCGACGCGGCCCTTGATCGCATCGGCATCGCCCAGACCGTCGATGATCGTGGTGTTGTCCTTGTCGATCGTGACGCGCTTGGCCGAACCCAGCATCGCCACTGTCACGCTCTCGAGCTTGATGCCGAGGTCTTCCGAGATCATCTCGCCCTTGGTCAGGATCGCGATGTCCTCGAGCATCGCCTTGCGGCGATCGCCGAAGCCCGGTGCCTTGACGGCGGCGACCTTCAGGCCACCGCGCAGCTTGTTCACCACGAGCGTGGCAAGCGCCTCACCCTCGATGTCCTCGGCGATGATCAGCAGCGGACGGCCCGACTGGACGACGGCTTCCAGAATCGGGAGCATCGCCTGCAGGTTCGACAGCTTCTTCTCGTGGATCAGGATGTAGGGGTCGTTGAGTTCGACCGACATCTTTTCCGGGTTGGTGATGAAGTAAGGCGAAAGGTAGCCGCGGTCGAACTGCATGCCTTCGACGACGTCGAGCTCGAAATCGAGGCCCTTGGCTTCCTCGACGGTGATGACGCCTTCCTTGCCGACCTTTTCCATCGCTTCGGCAATCTTTTCACCGACGACGGTGTCGCCGTTGGCCGAAATGATGCCGACCTGCGCGATTTCAGCCGTGCCCGAAACCGGCTTCGACCGCGCCTTGATGTCCTCGACAACCTTGATGACGGCGAGATCGATGCCGCGCTTCAGGTCCATCGGGTTCATGCCGGCTGCAACCGACTTCATGCCTTCGCGCACGATCGCCTGGGCGAGGACCGTCGCGGTCGTCGTGCCGTCACCGGCAACGTCGTTGGTCTTCGACGCGACTTCGCGGACCATCTGTGCGCCCATGTTCTCGAACTTGTCCTTGAGTTCGATTTCCTTGGCGACGGTGACGCCGTCCTTGGTGATGCGCGGGGCACCGAACGACTTGTCGATGACGACGTTGCGGCCCTTGGGGCCGAGCGTTACCTTCACCGCATCGGCGAGAATGTCGACGCCGCGCAGAATGCGCTCACGCGCGTCGCGGCTGAATTTTACGTCCTTGGCTGCCATTTTGGAAACCCTTTCAAAATTGGTTGTCGTTCAGAAAGTCACAAAGGTCACACCTGAAACACTATCGAATCAGGCTGCGATCCCGAGCCCGTTGGCGTCAGCCAACAATCCCGAGAATATCGCTTTCCTTCATGATGAGCAGGTCTTCGCCGTCGAGCTTGACCTCGGTGCCCGACCATTTGCCGAACAGGATCTTGTCGCCCGCCTTAACGTCGAGCGGGGTCACGGTGCCGTCCTCGGCCTTGGTGCCCGAACCGACCGAGACGATTTCGCCTTCCTGGGGCTTTTCCTTGGCGGTGTCGGGAATGATGATGCCGCCAGCCGTTTTCTCTTCCGCTTCGATGCGGCGGACCAGCACGCGGTCGTGCAGGGGTCGAAATGCCATATGATTTGCCCTTTGTTGATGCCCCGGGAGGAGCGTGATTCGCGCGTTAGCACTCAGCGAGTGCGAGTGCCAGCAAAGGGGCATATGGGCAGCGCCGCATGGAGCGTCAAGGGTTCGCTGAGCGTGAATTGACGGACTAGGTTCGATGGACTAAGTCGAAGATATGACCGCGCTGAACGTCCATGAAGCCAAGACACATTTTTCGCGTGTCCTGACGCGCGTCGAGTCGGGCGAGGAAGTGGTAATCGCGCGCGGCGGAAAGCCGATTGCGCGTGTCGTGCCATACGATCCGGAGGCACGCTCCAAGCGCAAACTGGGATTTTTGCGCGGGCAGATCGACGTCCCCGAGGATTTCGACACGATGTTTCAGAAAGAGATCGAGGGTATGCTCGGCGAGCTGACCATTCCGCAGCGATGAGCCTGCTTCTCGATACGCATATTCTGCTTTGGGTCGGCGAGTCGCCTGAAAAATTGCCATCCGACATCGCCGATATGATCGAAAATGGGGACGACGACGTCGCGTTCAGCACTGTGAATATCTGGGAAATCGCGATCAAATACGCGCTCGGTCGCCCCGATTTCCGCACGGACCCGGCGCTGGTTTTGCGCCGTTTCCGCGAGGCGGGCTATCGCGAGCTGGCGGTAACGAGCGAACACGCGATGCGTGTCGGCACACTCGCACGGCTGCACAACGACCCGTTCGACAGATTGCTGGTGGCGCAAGCCATGGTCGAAGGGATGACGCTGTTGACAGCCGACGCGGCACTGGCGGCCTATCCGGCAATGGTTCGGATCGTCTGACGTCGTGACCCGGCCGATCGACGAGCAACCGTCCTGCGTCACTGACCGCTGGCCCGACCGCGTGCGCCTCCCCTTCGCTTTCGACCCCGCAGCCTTGCAGGCGGACCTCGCCGCCTTCGACACGACCGACTGGACCCGCCATTTCGTGCCGCAGAATTACGAGGGCAAATGGGACGTTCTGCCGCTGCGTGCCAAGCGAGGGGCGACGCATCCGGTGGCGATGATCTATTCGGACCCGGTGGCGACCGATTATGTCGACACGCCCTGGCTCGACCACGCGCCCTGTCTGCGTGCGGTCCTCGCACAGTTCGACTGCACTATGTTGTCGGCACGGCTGATGCGCCTGACGCCAGGGTCGACGATCAAGGAGCACAGCGACCTCGACCTCGATGCGGCCCTCGGTCGCGCGCGCATCCACGTGCCGGTGATCACCAATGACGATGTTGTATTTCTGCTGAACCGGGTCGCGGTCGATATGGCTCCGGGCAGCGTCTGGTATCTGCGTCTCGCCGACCCGCATTACGTCCACAACGGCGGCACGACCGACCGGGTTCACCTCGTTATCGACGTGCTGACAAACGACTGGGTGGTCGCGCAGTTGGACGCTGGAGTTGCGACCGAAGCGGGTTAAGCCCGAACCTGCACTTTACCCCCTGCCGCCGCTCGGCTACCGCGCGCTGTATGAGCATGGCAGGACACTCAGGGATTTTCGGGCGATGAATCTGGTACGCGGCGCGTGGCGCATTCTGGTCGGGATCAAGGACGGGCTGGTCCTGCTGTTCATGCTGCTGTTTTTCGGCGCGCTGGCCGCCGCACTCACCGCGCGCCCGGGGACGAAATCGATCGGCACCGGCGCGCTGGTGATGGAGCTGAAAGGCAGCATCGTCGAGCAACCGGCAAGCATCAGCCCGACCGAGGCGCTGACCGGCGGCAGCCAGATGAAGCAATACCGCCTGCGCGACATTATCGCCGCGCTCGACGCCGCGGCGACCGACGACCGGGTGAAGACCGTGGTGCTCGACCTCGACGGCTTCACCGGCGGCGGGCAGGTCGCGCTCGGCGATGTCGGCGCGGCGCTCGACAAGGTCAAGGCGAAGAAGCCAGTGCTGGCGTTCGCGACCGGCTATAGCGACGACGCCTATCAGCTGGCGGCGCATGCGTCCGAAATCTGGCTCGACCCGATGGGGCTGGCGCTGTTCCAAGGGCCGGGCGGATCGCGGCTCTATTACAAGGGCCTGCTCGAAAAGGTCGGCGCGAACGTCCATGTCTATCGCGTCGGCACGTATAAATCGGCGGTCGAACCCTATATCCTCGACAAACAATCGCCCGCCGCCAAGGAGGCCGCGACTGCGCTCTACGCGTCGCTGTGGCAGGGCTGGCAGGCCGAAGTCGGCAAGGCGCGGCCCAAGGCGCAGCTGGCGGCCTTCATCGCCGATCCAGCCGGGGCGGTGGCGGCCAGCGGAGATACCGCCGTGGCAGCGCTCAAAGCCGGAATCGTCGATAAGCTCGCCGACCGCGCCGCCTTCGACAAGCGCGTCGCGCAGATCGCGGGCGCGGGCCGCAAGGAACAGGCCTATGCCCGGATCGAGCTGAAACCCTATATCGCCGCCAAGGCGCGCAAGACCGGCGACAAGGCCGTCGGCGTCGTGACGGTGGCGGGCATCATCCAGGATGGCGAGGCCGAGGCCGGGACTGCCGGTGGCGAGACCATCGGCAAGATCGTCGACAAGGCGGTGGCATCAGGCAAATACAAGGCGCTGGTGCTGCGGGTGGATTCGCCCGGCGGATCGGCGCTGGCGTCCGAACGGATCCGCTCCGCGCTGGTTGCGGCGCGGGCCAAGGGGATGCCGGTTGTGGTGTCGATGGGCAATGTCGCCGCATCGGGCGGCTATTGGGTGGCGATGGCATCGGACAAGGTGTTTGCCGAACCCTCGACGATCACCGGATCGATCGGTATTTTCGGGATCATCCCGACGTTCGAGAACGGCCTGAAGAAAATCGGCATCACCGCCGACGGCGTGGCCACGACACCGTTGACCGGGCAGCCCGATGTGGTCGGCGGCACCAATGCCGCGTTCGACGGCGTGGTCCAGACCGCCATCGAATCCGGCTACAAGCGGTTCCTCAATCTGGTCGGCGGCGCGCGCAAGATGACGCCCGAAAAGGTCGACGGCATCGCGCAGGGCCGTGTCTGGGACGGCGGCACCGCGCGGCAACTCGGGCTGGTCGATGCGTTCGGCGGCGTCGACGACGCGATTACCGAGGCAGCCCGCCTTGCCAAGCTCGACCCAGCCGAGCCGCATGCGGTGTGGCTCGACAAGCAGCCCGGCTGGCGCGAGGCCTTTGCCGCAATATTCGGGCCCGACGAAGAAGAGGGCGGCGCGACCGACCTGCTGTCGACGCTGTCGCGGGCGCGCATGGCCACGCTGGCGGGCGCTGTCGAGGATGCCCGCACGATGATGGCGTCGTCGGTAGTGCAGGCGCGTTGCCTCGAATGCCCGGTGGCGGCGGCACCGGTGAAACCGGCAACCGTGATGCAGTTGCTGACCGCATGGATGGGCGCATGATCGATTTGCGCCCCGCCACGCCCGACGATGCCCAGGCGCTGCTCGGCATCTACGGCCCCTATGTGGTGACCAACGCGGTGTCGTTCGAAAGCCTGCCGCCGACGCCCAAAGAGATGCGCGCGCGGATCACGGCAGCGGGCGATACCCATCCGTGGATCGTGGCGTGCGACGGCGAGAGCGGGCTGGTGCTGGGCTATGCCTTTGCCAAGCCCACGCGCCCCGGCAACGCGTACCGCTTCTCGGTCGAGACGGCCTGCTATGTCGCGGGCGAGCTCGAGGGGCAGGGCATCCGCCGCACCCTGTACAGCGCACTGCTGTCGACGCTGACGGCGATGAATTACACCCAGGCAATTTCGCAACTGACAATGCCGCAGGACAAGGCGATCCTGCTGCACGAGGCGATGGGGTTCCGTCGTGCGGGCGTGTACCGCGAGGTCTGTTTCAAGAACGGCCAGTGGATCGACGTCGGCGTCTGGCAACGCGAATTGTCGCAGCCGGGGACGCCGCCGGACGAGCCGCTGGGGTTTGCCGCGACGGGAATCGTGCGAAGCTAGCTCGCGATATAATCCCGGAGCGCCGCGGCTTCGCTTTCGATCTTGTCGATGCGGTGTTTGACGAGGTCGCCGATCGATACAAAGCCGACCATCGCGCCGCCCTCGACTACCGGCAAATGGCGGATGCGCCGTCGGCTCATCATCGACAGCGCCGACATCACCGGCGCATCGGGCTCCACGGTCAGCGCTGGTGAGGTCATCACATCGCCGACGCGCTTGTCGAGCGCCGCCGCGCCATCGCGCTCGAGCCCGTAGATCACGTCGCGCTCCGAAAAAATGCCGATCACGCCGGTCGCATCGGTCACCGGTACGGCCCCGATCCGGAACGTCGCGAGCAGCTTCACGGCATCGGCAACGGTCGCATCGGGCGCAATCGAGGTCACCCCGCCGTCCTTGCCCGAAATTATGGCCCTGACAGTCATCGGCGCATCTCCTACAGGCGACTCTGCACCGGTCGCTGGGGGGATAATTCCACGCACACGCCGGAAAGGAAAGCCGCTTGAACGATTCGCAACTCGACAACGCCGATTACGCGCGCTTTGCGTGGGGCCGCTACCGGCGGCTGATGCTGTGGATGACGCTCGCCTCGTTCGGCGCGGTCGTCATCGGGCTCGGTGCGCTGTACCTCGCCATCGGCGCCATGCCGCTGCTCGGGACGCTGTTTGCCGCCGGCGGAATTTTCTTTTCGGTGTTGCTGGCGGCAGCCCTTATGGGCCTCGTCTTCTTGTCGTCGGGCAGCGGCCATGACGACAGCATCGACGACCCGACCCGTCCCGAGGAGGAACGATGACCGAAAACGACCCCGTTCTGCGCGTCGCGCCGCGCCCCGCCGATATCAATTCGAACGGCCATATTTTCGGCGGCTGGGTGCTGAGCCAGATGGACATCGCAGGCGGCATCGTCGCGGGCCGTATCGCGCAAGGTGCCTGCGCGACCGTTGCCATCGAGACGATGCAGTTCATCGCGCCCATCCTGCTCGGCGACCTGATCTCGATCTATGCGCGGGTCGAGCGGCGCGGACGCACCTCCGTCGCGATCCGGCTCGACGTCATCGCGGGCCGCGACCGCGGCCAGACCGAAGTCAAGGTGACGTCGGGCGTCTTCACCTTTGTGGCGCTCGACGAAAACCATCGCCCGAGGCCGCTGCCCGATGCCTAGAGCAAAACTTGCCGCTCTGCCTCACACATCCAGATTGGCCACATTCAGCGCGTTTTCCTGAATGAAGTCGCGGCGCGGTTCGACGACGTCGCCCATGAGCTGGGTGAAAATTTCGTCCGCCGCATCGGCCTGCGCGATTTCGACGCGGAGCATCGAGCGTGCCTCGGGGTCAAGGGTGGTTTCCCACAGCTGTTCGGCGTTCATTTCGCCCAGACCCTTGTAGCGCTGGAACTTCAGCCCCTTGCGCCCGACGGTCAGGATCGCGTCGAGCAGGTCGGAGGGCCGCGAGACCGGCGCGCCCTTGGGATCGACGGTCGCGACTGCCGTTTCGCCGTCGTCGCTCTCCTCCTCGACCGCCTCTTCCTCGGCCTGCGCGACCGCCGTTTTGGCGACCGTCACAAGGCGCGCAACCTGCGCGTAATTTTCCGCCTGTTCGGCGACCAAAGTGTGCAGGCGGCGCGCCTCCTGGCTCATCAGGAAGGCGGCATCGATGACATTGTGATCGGTGACCCCGCGCCACAGCCGGCGCAGGACATAGTCGCCGTCGGCACCGATGGTCGCGCTCCATTTGGCTTCGAGATCGGCACGGTTCAGCCATTCCGCCGCCAGATTGAGCGCGGACGCGCGCTGGTCGTCGCGCAGCGCCGGGTCGAGCGCGCCCATCAGCGCCAGCCCCTCGACGATCGCCGGATCGTAACGGCGCGGGACATAGCGCATCAGGCTCCGCATCCGCCGCGCATGATCGACCAGGGTCCGCAGATCGGCCCCGGTGCGCTGCCCCAGC
This sequence comes from Sphingomonas sp. SUN039, assembly GCF_024758725.1. Lineage (NCBI taxonomy): Bacteria > Pseudomonadati > Pseudomonadota > Alphaproteobacteria > Sphingomonadales > Sphingomonadaceae > Sphingomonas > Sphingomonas sp. SUN039. The sequence goes on from NZ_CP096972.1 coordinate 2,554,349, forward strand.
GGCGAGTCGAGCCGCGACACCGCCACCCCCGCCTCGACGAGGAAATCGTCGAGCGCGGCATCGTCCTTCAGATAGACTTCGCTGCGTCCGCGCGCCGCCTTGTAGAGCGGCGGCTGCGCGATGAAGAGATGGCCGTTGGTGATGATGTCGGGCATCTGGCGATAGAAGAACGTCAGCAGCAATGTGCGGATGTGCGAGCCGTCGACATCGGCGTCGGTCATGATGATGATCTTGTGATAGCGCAGCTTTTCGAGGTTGAAATCGTCGCGCCCGATACCGGTGCCCATGGCCTGGATGAGCGTGCCGATCTCCTTCGATCCAAGCATCCGGTCGAAACGCGCGCGCTCGACGTTGAGAATCTTGCCGCGCAGGGGAAGGATCGCCTGAAAATGGCGGTCGCGGCCCTGCTTGGCCGAGCCGCCGGCAGAGTCGCCTTCGACCAGGAAGAGTTCGGACTTGGCCGGGTCTTTCTCCTGGCAATCGGCGAGCTTGCCGGGGAGCGACGCGATGCCGAGCACCGATTTGCGGCTCGCTTCGCGCGCCTTTTTGGCGGCCTCGCGCGCGGCGGCGGCGTCGATGACCTTCTGGATGATCGCGCGCGCGTTCGCCGGGTTTTCCTCCAGCCATTCGGCCATCTTGTCGCTCATCAGCGATTCGAGCGGCTGACGGACTTCGGACGACACCAACTTGTCCTTGGTCTGCGACGAGAATTTCGGGTCGGGCAATTTGACCGAGACGATGGCGGTCAGCCCCTCGCGCATGTCTTCGCCGGTCAGCGTGACCTTTTCCTTCTTCATCAACCCCGATTTGTCGGCGTAGTTGTTGAGCGTGCGGGTCAGCGCGGCGCGGAAGGCCGCCATATGCGTGCCGCCGTCGCGCTGCGGGATGTTGTTGGTGAAGGCGAGGACGTTTTCGTAGTAGGAATCATTCCATTCGAGCGCGACGTCGATGCCGATGTCGTCGCGCTGACCGGTGACCGAGATGGGTTCAGGGAATAGCGGTGCCTTCGACCGGTCGAGATATTTGACGAAGGCAGCGATCCCGCCCTCGTAATAGAGTTCGTGCTCGATCCGCTCGGCATGGCGTGCGTCGGCGAGGAAGATGCGGACGCCCGAGTTGAGGAAGGCGAGTTCGCGATAGCGATGCTCGAGCTTTTCGAAGTCGAATTCGGTAATCTTGAAGGTCGCGGGGCTGGGGAAAAACGTGACCTTCGTCCCCTTTTTGCCCTCGGGTGCGGGGCTAACGACCTTGAGCGGTGCGACGGCATCGCCGTAAGCGAAACGCATGTAATGCTCTTCGCCATCGCGCCAGATCGTCAGGTCTAGCCATTCGCTCAGCGCGTTGACGACCGACACACCGACGCCGTGCAACCCACCCGACACTTTATAGGCATTCTCGTCCGATGTGTTCTCGAACTTTCCGCCCGCGTGCAGCTGCGTCATGATGACTTCGGCCGCCGACACGCCCTCTTCGCTGTGGATGCCGGTCGGGATGCCGCGACCGTTGTCCTCGACCGACACCGATCCGTCGGGGTTCAGCTGGATGAGGATCTTGTCGCAATGCCCCGCCAGCGCCTCGTCGATGGCGTTATCCGAAACCTCGAACACCATATGGTGCAGCCCCGACCCGTCGTCGGTGTCGCCGATGTACATGCCGGGACGCTTGCGGACCGCGTCGAGCCCTTTCAGCACCTTGATCTGGTCGGCGCCGTAATCGTTTGCGTTGGGGGTGTTGTCGCGCGGCGTATCGGCGCCGTTTTCGGGTGTGGTTTCCATGCCCAGCCTATAGGGACGCCCGGGCCAAAACCCAAGGGAAATGCGCGTTTGAGACGCCGTCGGCGCTTGCATTCGTCCCACTGGCGCGCAATGGCGGCAACAGGGTCGCGACATCGGGGGAAAGCGCAGCCAACATGCTGCAATCGCACAACTTTGCGCCGCCTGAGGACCTGCTGCCCTATGTCCGGCAGTTTTTCGTGTTTCACGCCGCTTTGCCCGACGATTTCGTCCTGATCGACCGGTTGATCTCCGAAAGCGCGATGGTCCGCGTTTTGCTGAAGGGCGACTGGTCGGCGAAATACGGCGACGAACCCGAGTGGCGGCGCGAAGGTCCGTCGATCCTGTTCGGCCCCAACAGCCGCAGCTTCGGCGTTCGCGTCCGGGGGCCATTCACCGTGGTCGGTGTGGCCCTCCGCCCGAGCGGCTGGGCGGCGCTGTTCGACCGCAAGGCAAGCGACACCGCCGATGCGATGTTCGCGCTCGGCGATTTCTGGGGCGATGCGGCGGCGACCCTTCACGACCGCATCGTTGCCGCAGTCGACGATGCCGGGATCGTCGCGGCTATCGAGAGTGTTGTACGCACGCGCCTCGCCCATGTCGGCAGCTATGCCCGCGATGCGGCAATGGCCGTCTTCGAGGAGATCGCGCGCACCGACAGCACGATCCGCGTTGCCGATGCTGCTGCCAAGTGCGGCCTGTCGGCACGCGCGCTCGAACGGCGCTGCTGCGCGGCCTTCGGCCTGACGCCCAAGGTCATCCTGCGCCGCAGCCGGTTCCTCGATATGGCCGCCGTCGTCCGGGGGATCAGCCACCCCGACGAAGAGGCACAGGCTGCCTTGCGCTTTTCCGACCAATCGCACCTCAACCGCGAGTTCCGCCACTTTATCGGCATGACGCCGGGCCAGTTCGAAAAGGCGCAGACCCCGCTGCTCAATGCCGTACTGAAATTGCGCGAGGATGGGTTGGGATAGTCCGCGCTACGCGGCGGCAACCGCTTCGTCCTGCTCCGCTGCCTGCCGCGCCCACATCTCCGCGTACAACCCGTTCTTCGCGAGCAGTGCCATGTGCGTACCGCGCTCGGCGACATTTCCCGCCTCCAGCACAACGATCTCGTCGGCATCGACCACTGTCGACAGGCGGTGCGCGATCACGATGGTGGTGCGGCGTTCGGCGATGGCTTTGAGCGTGGCCTGAATCTCGGCCTCGGTGCGGCTGTCGAGCGCGCTGGTTGCCTCATCGAGGATCAGGATCGGCGGGTTTTTGAGCAGGGTGCGCGCGATGGCGACGCGCTGTTTCTCGCCGCCCGACAGTTTCAGGCCGCGCTCGCCGACCCTGGTCGCGTACTGGTCGGGGGTCGAGGCGATGAAGCCGTGGATGGCGGCACCGCGCGCGGCTTCCTCGACTTGCGCCTGATCAGCGCCGTCGCGTCCATAGGCGATGTTATAGCCGATGGTGTCGTTGAACAGCACGGTGTCCTGCGGGACGATGCCGATCGCAGCGCGCAGGGTCGCTTGCTGGACCTTGGCGATGTCCTGCCCGTCGATCAGAATCCGCCCGCCGGTCGTGTCGTAGAAGCGGAACAGCAACCGCGCGAGGGTGGACTTGCCCGCGCCAGAGGGGCCGACGACGGCGAGCGTCTTGCCCGCGGGCACGGTGAAATCGATGCCGTGGAGGATTTCGCGTGACGGCTCATAGCCGAAATGTACGCCCTCGAACCGCACTTCGCCCGTGCCGACTGTCAGCGGCAGCGCGCCGGGGATATCGACAACCTCGGCCTTCGTATCGACCAGCGCAAACATCGCGGCCATGTCGATCAGCCCCTGTCTTATGGTGCGATAGACCATGCCGAGCAGGTCGAGCGGGCGAAAGAGTTGCGACAACCAGGTGTTGACCAGCACGACGTCACCGGTCGTGAATCTTCCCTGCGCCCAGCCCAAAACGACATAGCCCATGGCGCCAGCCATCATCAGGTTGGTGATGAGACTTTGCCCGACGTTGAGCCATGCGAGCGAGTTTTCGGATTTGACGGCGGCATTGGCGTAGTTGCGCGCTGCCCCGGCATAGCGCGCGGTCTCGCGCGCTTCGGCGTTGAAATATTTGACTGTTTCATAGTTCAATAGCGAGTCGACTGCCTTCGCCGCCGCGCCGGTGTCCATCTCGTTCATCTGTTCGCGCAGCTTGGCCCGCCAGTCGGTGACGGTGCGGGTGAACACGATATAGGCGACGACCATCACCCAGGTCGCGACGACCAGCTGCCAGCCGAACGAAAAGAAAAAGAACACTGAGACCGCGACGAGTTCGAGCACGGTCGGCGCGATGTTGAACAGCATGAAATACAGCATCGTGTCGATGCTCTTCGTCCCGCGTTCGATGACCTTGGCGACTGCGCCGGTGCGCCGGTCGAGGTGGAAACGCAGCGACAGCGCGTGGAGCCGCTGAAAGACATGTTCGGCCAGATGCCGGGTCGCGTCCTGCCCGACGCGCTCGAAAATCACATTGCGGAAGTTGTCGAACAGCACCCCCGCAAAGCGCGCGCCCGCATAGGCGACGACCAGCGCAATCGCGATCTGGACCTCGGGCTTGAGCGCGGGGACCATCCGGTCGATGGCGGCCTTATAAACGAGGCCCATCGAGAGCGTCACGCCCTTCGACACCACCACCAGCAGCAGCGCCGCGACGACACGCAGCCGCAATGCGCGGTTATCGGCGGGCCAGAGATAGGGGAGGAAGCGGCGGAGCGTCGCGAACCCGGCAGGGGCAGCGTCGTTCGCCTCGACAATCGGCGGCATGCGGCGCGATGTGGGGCGTCAACGCGCCCAAGTCCACTGCCTTACGGCAGATCGTAGACGATCAGGCGGCATTCCGGCTCAGGTTTGTCGGCAGAGATGCAAGGACGCGATGCGCGTGCGGCGGCGGGCAGCAGCCGGATTTCACTCGTCACCGTCTCGGCGCGCAGCGTGACGCCACGCTGGATGGTCGCACTGACACGCGCTTCGGCGCGCGCCCCGCCGGCCCCCTCGACAGGCGTTGTGGTGGCCAGCGCCAGCAGCATTAGGATTTGCGAAACCATATTTACGGGGTGCGCGGACCGGGCGTTTCGGGCCATGTCCTGCGCGCGGCGACACCGTGCCGCACCGGGATTGCCTCGCAACGGCACGTTTACCCTGTTGCTGCACTTGGTCCGCCCGCCGATCCGCGTTAGGCAGGGCGTAACCCCCCGCAGGAGACACGCCATGATCCGTACCGCACTCGCCGCAACCGTGCTCGCGCTTTCGACCCCCGCACTTGCCGCACTGCCGGTCGGTGCCCCCGCGCCCGATTTCACGACCCAGGGCGCGCTCGCCGGCAAGCCCTTCGCGTTCCAGCTCAGCAAGGCGCTGAAAAAAGGGCCGGTCGTGCTGTACTTCTTCCCGGCGGTATTCACGCAAGGCTGCACCATCGAGACCAAGGCCTTCGCCGACGCGCACGACCAATTCACGAAAGCGGGCGCACAGGTCATCGGCGTCTCGGCGGGCGCGGTCGACAAGCTCACCGAATTCTCGGTCGAGGCCTGCCGCAACAAATTCGCGGTCGCGGTCGCCAGCCCCAAAATGATCGCCGATTACGACGTCGTCCTGCCGATGCGCGCGACGCTTTCGAACCGCACCTCGTTCGTCATCGGCAAGAACGGCAAGGTCGCTTTCGTCCATTCCGAAATGAAGCCCGAGGGGCATATCACGGGCACGCTGGCGGCGGTCCAGGCGCTGGGCGGCAAGCGCGGCGCGAAATAGCCGGATTTTGTCAAAGATTATGGACCTTTACTCCGTGGCAAGGTTCGCGGCCGTATAAACATGCCTCCAAGTGAGGTAGTTATGCGTCCACAACTCGCCCGTCGCGACAATCGCTATGCCGCAAGGCTCGACGTCAAACTCGAGGCCGCGCTGCGCGAACTCGGCTCGTCGCAGCGGTTCGACATCGAGGTCGAGGACCTGTCGCTGACCGGATTCCGCTTCTCGACCAGCTTTCGCCTCAATGTCGGGCAATTGGTGACGGTCACCATTCCCGGCCTCGCCGGGCTCGAGGCGCGCGTCGCCTGGGCCGAGGGGTACAGCTACGGGGCCGCCTTCGACCGCGCGCTCCATGTCGCGGTGTTCGACCACCTCGTCGCGCGTTACCGCAAGGAACGTTAACCCCCGCGCGCTAGGATGGCACGCATGTGGCCGTTCACATCGCGCAGGATCTTCGGCAACCGCTGGTGGGCGGTGGCCTTTGTCGTGTTCGTGTGCTGGCAGGTGGCCGACCTGCTCGGCGACCCCGCGCCGCCGGGCAACAGCGCAACCGCAACCGACATTACCGGCGCGCCGGTCGACGACGAACAGATGCGCCAGATGGCCGACACGCTGAATACGCTCCAAAATTCGAACTAGAGCGCTCCGGCGTCCCGCCATGGGGCATTATGCAATGTTTGCCGCACCTACACCCTGTCGCCTAAACGTCATTGACTGTTAAATTCCGAAAATATCGGTTACCATTGCGGACTGTCAGGGGGACGGCATGCCAGAAACAGTACCGACACGTCGCTCGTTCATCGGAAGCGCCGCCGCAGGCGCCGCCCTGCTCGGCCCCGTCGCGCTGCTCGGCGGATGCGGCACCGGCGGCGGATCGTCTTCGCTGACGAGCGTTGTCGACAAGCTGCTCGGGCAGGCGTCGCTCAGCACCAAAACCGAGTCGGATGTGTGGGAGTCGGCGATCGGCCAGTCGTTCCGCTTCGGCGGCGAGAACGGGCCGGTCTATGCATCGCTGACTTCGGTGACCGCGCAGCCCCTGTTCGGCGACCGGCCGGATGACCTCCGCCAGAAGCCGCTGATGTTGTCGTTCACGCTCGATGCCGGCTACGACACGCTGGGCGACGAAGTCTATTATCTCGACCGCACGATGGCCAATGAATCGAAGCTGTTCATGCAGCGCGGCACCACCGCCAACGGTCGCCCCGAGCTGCTCGCGCTGCTCAACTAGCGCACCGAAAGGCGCTACCAGCAAAACCCCTGCTTCGCCGCCGCGTCGTCGATGGCCTTCAGCAAGGCCTGTTTCGACTCGGTCCGGTTCGCGCCGGAATTTCGGGGCAGTTCGGGATAGCCCAGTTCCGCCCGCCGCGCGGCGAGCTTTGCGCCATATTCGGCATGATCGATCCGCTTGCCCGGCCAGTCGGCGCTGTCAGCTTTTGATGTCGTCGACGCCATAATCGCCAAAGCTTTCTTCACGGATACGGCGGTCGAGATACACCTTATCGACGTCGGGGTTAAGCCGGAGCAGATCGCGCGCCTGATCGATCCGGTCGCGCGCCGTGCCCGATGCATATTGGCCCATCCGGTCGGCGATCAAATCCTCGACCGAAATCATGGCGATATCGCCCTCGGGCACGAGCTGCTCGATCAGCACGATGTGCGCCGCATCGACATTCCCGTCCATCGGCACATCGGCGACGATCTCGAAGCCAAGACCGAGCGCGGGATGCACCCACCCGCGCAGCGATTTGCCTGCGCCCGATGGCCGGACGAATCCGTGCCGCTGCATCTCCGCCTCCAGCTCGTCCTGCGCCGGATGGCACAGGTCGAAATCGCCGGTCGCAATCTCGCTCTGCGAATAATATTCCGCGGCCGCCCCACCCACGAGGATCGGCCGCGACAATCCCCGCACCGCCATCGCATCGCTGACCGTTGCGAGCAGGCGCAGCGCGTCGAGGAATTCTGGTCGCCAGAGGGAGGGTGGTTCGGTCACGGCTCATATTGGCGGAGGAGCCGTGCAGCATCAACCATTCGCCCGTCACCCCGGACTTGATCCGGGGTCCAGCGACCTTTGCGATACCGGAAAAGAAGGAAGGTTGTGTCACGCGAAGGCGCAGGGCCGAAGGCGACCGTAGGTCAACGTCGCGAAGAAGTGCACCCCCTTCGCGGCCTTCGCGCCTTCGCGTAAAACCAATCTCGCCGTGACGGCACGCCCAATGTTTCACCCGAAGCACCGAAGAGACCAAAGCAGACCGGGTCTTCGGTGCTTCGGATGAACCACCGCTTCATTCACTCTTGCCTCGATTCACGTTCCGTTCCATGTCTGTGACATGGTCACCACGCACCTCATCCCGCCCGACATCGCCGACCGATTCGAGGTGCATGAGTGGCGCAACGCGACGGGCATCCTTGAGACGGCGCACCCCGACGAATGGCGGGATGTGATCGCCGCACTTCGTGCCTTTGAATTTCGGCGCAGCGAAGTGCTTGGCGGTGGCGGGGCCAAGTCGAGCATCGCCGGACGATTCGACGGGTTTTTGACCGAACGGGGCTGGGTCGAACGGAAGTTCGCCACGCGCATCAAGGTCGATGAGGACGAGCGCGACTCGCCGACGCACAAGGTCGATTGTTTCAAGGGACGGGTTGGCCTTGAGATCGAGTGGAACAACAAGGATCCGTTCTTCGACCGTGACCTGAACAATTTCCGCCTGTTGTTCGACCTGCGCGTGATCGACGTCGGCATCATCGTGACCCGCGCAAGCCATTTGCAGACGCTGTTCAAGGGTCTCGGCATCGGCACGAAATACGGCGCTTCGACGACCCACATGGACAAGCTGCTGCCCCGCCTTGAAGGCGGCGGCGGGGGTGGCTGTCCGATCTTGGCATTCGGCATCACGCGCGATTGCTATGTCGAAGATGATGCACCAATCGTAGCAGGCGGCGCTGGGGACGACGACAATGGCTGATTACGAACCGACCACTGCCGCCGAAGATTTCGCGCTGGCGACGAAGGGCAAGCGCTTCTCGACGATCCTCGCCGATCCGCCGTGGCGGTTCCAGAATCGCACCGGCAAGATGGCCCCCGAGCATCGCCGCCTGTCGCGTTACGACACGATGGAACTGCCCGACATCATGGCGCTGCCCGTTGCCGATTGCGCCGCCGATCCGGCGCACCTGTATCTGTGGGTGCCCAATGCGCTGCTGCCAGAGGGGCTGGCGGTGATGAAGGCCTGGGGCTTCGACTACAAATCCAACATCGTCTGGCATAAAATCCGCAAGGACGGCGGGTCGGACGGGCGTGGCGTCGGTTTCTATTTCCGCAACGTTACCGAACTCTGCCTGTTCGGTATCCGCGGCAAGAATGCGCGCACCGGCCCGGCGGGGCGGCGGCAGGTCAACCTGCTCGGCACCCGCAAGCGCGAGCACAGCCGTAAGCCCGACGAAATGTACGACCTGATCGAATCTTGCAGCCCCGCCAAACGCCTCGAAATCTTCGCGCGCGGCCCGCGCAAGGGCTGGACGGTGTGGGGCAATCAAGCCGAGGACTACGAGATCGGGTGGGACACCTACGCGCATAATTCGCGGGTAGGTGGCGAGGCGGTGTTGGTTGAGGCGGCCGAGTGACACAGGCGGAAACCCAGCCGCCGGTCTCAAGGAATATACTGCGTAGCATAATCTCGGGTCAGTGGCAGCCAGACGCAACAGGCATAGGTTCGACCGAGCAAGTCATACAACGCCTAGTAGAAGCGCATAACGCTGCTCTAAAAGAAAGCAACAGACTATTCGCGATTTCAATTGGCTTAGCCCTGCTTTACAGCATTAAGGTGGTTGGGCTCAGGATTGATTTGGTCCTTTTTGATCAAAAAGTATTTGAACTACCATATGGGCTATTTTTGTTTTGCGTTGCCTCTCAGTTATCGTTCTGCATCGCCTGTGTGAGATTTTTGGATCAGCGAGTGTTTGACCGTTACCTTAGAGCGATCTGCGATAGAGAGTGGGGAGATCGTTCAGAGTTTATGTACCGTACGCTGAAAGGCGGACAAGAATGGAGTACAACGACACAATCTTTGATTGATCGACCGTCGGTCTCCATCTATTTTCGAACAGTTTATTTCCTATCAATGGCATCAATGGGGCTTATATATTTGGCTATTTTTCTAATGCCAATCATTTCAGGTGGTTATTTCATATACGATTATGACAATCAAATTTCGGGGCGATACCCAGAGTTACAATATTGGAGCGTAATCGCCACCACCATCCTCAGTGCGATAGTAATGGTTGTCTCTCTAGCTTTTTATAATCTAGATAACGACGAGGTTTTGAGGGGTGGCTAGATGGAAATTAAATTTGATGGCGCAGAAGCGAACCAGCATCATATCGAGGCATATGAGGGCGTGGAGTCAATAGCTGGAATCACGCGCGTTGCTGGACTAGTTGCACACTATGCGGCGACTGGGAAAGTACGTTTTCGGCGTCCCTTTTCGCAAGACATCAAATACTATTTTGAGCGCACTGAACCCGGAAGTCTGGGTCTCATTTTCTCGACCGTGGCGCGAAATGCCGGACAGGCAAATGCTCTGGCAGATAAGGCTTCAAAATTGCTTAGACGCGTCATCCGTCGAGCTACCGGGCAGGTGGCCGAGCGCGACTTGACTGTCGGTGATACGATCATTCCAGCAGGCGACATCGACGTACTTGCAGAGGCCGTCGAACCCAGTTTGAGGCGGGGCCATGCGTGGATCGACTCACGAGGTAAAAAAATATCGATCAAGTCTGATGGGTATCCAGCGACGCTTTTAAATTCAGAAACGAGAGAGTATCTCGAAACGGAGGAAGAGGCGGAAGAACTGGACGTTCAGGATGTGTCCGTTGGCGCTGTAAACGTGAACGGGCGGTCCGGACGAGTATTTTTCCATGACCTCGGTCGCACAGTGCCTTTTCGCGCGCCAAAAACCGCTACGGCTCGAACTATCCCTACGCTATCGCGATTTCTCGTTCAGTACGCAGATAAAACGGGAGCAACCGTCAACATCAACTTTCGACGAATTTTTTACCCCGATCAGAGGCTGAAACGAGTGTTAATATACGATTGCTACCCGATCGAGGGAAGGCAGTAATCACCGGCCTTACCCCCGCACTTGAGGCGAGTGCCGGCTTTTCCTGTAAGTGAGAGGCGCTCGTTAAGCCCCCACACTCTCCATCCCCAACAACGGCGCCAGATAGTGCCCGGTATACGACCGTGCCTCTTTCGCCACACTCTCCGGCGTCCCGACGGCCACGATCTCTCCCCCGCGCACGCCGCCTTCCGGGCCCAGGTCGATCACCCAGTCCGCCGTCTTGATCACTTCCAGGTTATGCTCGATCACCACGACCGTATTCCCCTGTTCCACCAGCGCGTGGAGCACTTCGAGCAGTTTGCGGACGTCCTCGAAATGCAGGCCGGTCGTCGGCTCGTCGAGGATGTAGAGCGTGCTGCCGGTGGCGCGGCGTGACAGTTCCTTGGCGAGTTTGACGCGCTGCGCCTCGCCGCCCGACAGCGTCGTCGCCTGCTGGCCGACCTTGACATAGCCCAGGCCCACTTCGGCTAGCATCGCCATCTTGTCGCGGATGGGGGGCACTGCCTTGAAGAATTCGACCGCGTCCTCGACCGTCATGTCGAGCACATCGGCGATGCTGCGCCCCTTGAACTTCACCTCCAGCGTCTCGCGGTTGTAGCGCGCGCCGTGGCACACGTCGCACGTCACATAGACGTCGGGCAGGAAGTGCATTTCGATCTTGATCAGGCCGTCGCCGGTGCACGCCTCGCATCGGCCGCCCTTGACGTTGAACGAAAACCGCCCGGGTTTGTAGCCGCGCGCCGCACTTTCGGGGAGGCCCGCGAACCAGTCGCGGATCTGGGTGAAGCTGCCGGTATAGGTCGCCGGGTTGCTGCGCGGGGTGCGGCCGATCGGCGACTGGTCGATGTCGATGACCTTGTCGAGATATTGCAGCCCGTCGATCTTTTCATGATGCCCGGCGAGCATCCGCGCGCCGTTGAGCGCGCGGGCGGAGGCGGCATAGAGCGTGTCGATGGTGAAGCTCGATTTGCCGCTGCCGCTGACCCCGGTGATGCAGGTGAAGGTGCCGAGCGGGATGCTGGCGGTGACGTTCTTGAGATTGTTGGCGCGCGCGCCGCTGACCGTCAGTTTCTTGCCATTGCCCTTGCGGCGTTTCGCGGGGACGGCGACGCTGCGGCGGCCGCTGAGGTAATCGCCGGTGATGCTGGCGGTGTTGTCGAGGATGTCCTGCAACACCCCTTCCGCCACCACTTCGCCGCCGTGGACGCCCGCGCCCGGCCCCATGTCGACCACCCAGTCGGCGGTGCGGATCGCGTCCTCGTCATGTTCGACGACGATGACGGTGTTGCCGAGGTCGCGCAGACGCCGCAGCGTGAAGAGGAGGCGGTCGTTGTCCTTCTGGTGAAGCCCGATGCTGGGTTCGTCGAGGACGTAGAGCACGCCGCTAAGCCCGCTGCCGATCTGGCTGGCGAGGCGGATGCGCTGGCTCTCGCCGCCGGACAGGGTGCCGCTGGTGCGGTCAAGGTTGATATAGTCGAGGCCGACATTGTTGAGGAAGCCGAGGCGCTCGACGATTTCCTTGAGGATGCGTTCGGCAATCTGGTTTTGCTGCGGGTTGAGTTTTTCGGGGAGCGACTGGAAGAATTCGAGCGCGGGGCCGACCGCGCGGCGGGTGCTGACGCTGATGTCCTCGCCCGCAATCTTGACCGCGCGCGCCTCGGGGCGGAGCCGCGCGCCGCCGCAGACTTCGCACGGTTGTGCATTCTGATATTTGCCCAGCTCCTCGCGCATCCACGCGCTGTCGGTGGCGAGCATGCGGCGGTCGAGGTTGCCGATGACGCCCTCGAACGGTTTCTTGACCTCGTACGACTTGCGGCCGTCGATGAATTTCAGGACGACCGGCTGTCCCTTGGTGCCGTAGAGGATGGCGGTGACGACATCCTCGGGCAGCTCGTTCCAGGGGGTGTCGAGGCTGAAGTTATAGTGCGCGGCGAGGCTGCCGAGCACTTGCATGTAATAGGGGCTGGGCGGGTTGGACTTAGCCCAGGGTACGACCGCGCCCTTTTTGATGCTGAGATTTTCGTTGGGGACGACGAGCGCGGGATCGAAGTGGAGCTTCTCGCCGAGGCCATCACACGCCGGGCACGCCCCCTGTGGGGCGTTGAAGGAGAACAGGCGCGGTTCGATTTCGGCGATGGTGAAACCGGAGACGGGGCAGGCGAATTTCTGGCTGAAGGTGATGCGGCCTTCCGGCGCGTATTCGCCTGCTTTCTTCTTGTCCTCCTCGCGCGAAGCGGGGGGAGGGGACCCGCCAGCCTCAGGCTGGGGGGGGAGGGGTAGCTCTCCATCGCCCGATACCCCTCCCCCCCGACGCTGCGCGTCGCGGGTCCCCTCCCCAAGCTGCGCTTGGGGAGGAAGAACGTCCGCCGGATCGACATAGGCCAGCCCGTCGGCCAGCTTCAGCGCCTGTTCGAAACTGTCCGCGAGGCGGCTCTCTATCCCCTCGCGCACCACGATGCGGTCGACCACGACCTCCAGGTCGTGCTTGAACTTCTTGTCGAGCACCGGCGCCGCGTCGATGTCGTAGAATTCGCCGTCGATCCGGACCCGCGTATACCCCGCCTTCTGCCACTCGAGCAGCTCCTTGCGGTACTCGCCCTTGCGCCCCCGCACGACCGGCGCGAGCAGATACGCCCGCGTCCCCTCGGGCAGCGCCATCACGCGATCGACCATCTGGCTGACCTGCTGCGCGCTGATCGGCAGGCCCGTCGTCGGCGAATAGGGAATGCCGACGCGCGCCCATAACAGGCGCATGTAATCGTAAATCTCCGTCACGGTGGCGACCGTCGAGCGCGGGTTGCGGCTGGTGGTCTTCTGCTCGATGCTGATCGCGGGGCTCAGGCCCTCGATATGGTCGACATCGGGCTTTTGCATCAGCTCGAGGAACTGGCGCGCATAGGCCGACAGGCTCTCGACATAGCGCCGCTGCCCCTCGGCATAGATGGTGTCGAACGCGAGCGATGATTTGCCCGAACCGGACAACCCCGTGATGACGATCAGCTTGTCGCGCGGCAGATCGACCGACACGTCCTTGAGGTTATGCTCGCGCGCGCCGCGAACCGAGATATGTGTAAGCATGGGGAGCAGTCTGTTCCAGATTTGTTCGACAGGGGCAAGGCCGGTCGACCCGTAACGCCGATATGGCCCGGTCGGAGCCTGTTGCAAGCCGGATCGAGGTTGTGGCGCTCGACGGCAACCCACGACTGACTTAGCAAGGGCCCATGGGCAAGGGGATCACCATGGCAATTTCGGCGCTGGCGGCGACGGGCATACCCGTATCGGCTGTGCCGGTTCCGGTTATGTGTACCGCTAGCGGCGGAAAGGTCGTCGCACTGTCCGATGCCGAGGCCTGTGCGCGTTTCATCACGGCGCTCGGCACCGCGATGAGGCAGGCGACGACGATCAGCGCGATCCGGCCGACGGACGGCTATGCGGTCGAGCTGCGCTTCCTGCCGCAGGGCATTGCGAGCGCGAAGGTCATACGGCTTCGCCGCGGCAGGGCGCAGGAAATGCCGCCTTTTCAACTCGCCGTGTCCGACAGGAAAATGTTAAGCTCCGACATCGACAAGCTGGCAGGCGATGCGGCGCGGGGCATCGCGCGCCTGGCCGCGCCGGAAGGGAGATGACATGGCCGACTATGGATGCAGCTGTTGTGCCACGGCGTTCTGCCAGAATGCCGAACCGGGGTTATGGAACAGCGACCTGACCGCCGCGCCGCGTGCCGTGCCTGCCGATGGTCCGGACTTCATACTGGCCGAACCCGATTTTGCCCGCGGGCCCGACTTCGCCGATTCGGTCCCCGGCAATTCGTCGAGCGCTGCTCCGATCGTGCCCGGGTCGAGCGTCGATGTCGTTATCGAAACCGCGACCGACCATGACTGGTACCGCGTCACGCTAACCGCAGGCACGACTTATGTCTTCCACACCACGTCGGTCAGCGGGTCGAGCGCGGACCCGTTCCTGACGCTGCGCGATGCGGCCGGGACACGAATTACCGACGACGACGACAGTGGCGACGGCACGAATTCGCTGATCAGCTACACGCCGACGGTCACCGGCACCTATTTCATCGACGCGGGCACGTTTGCCGGTGGCGGCCAGTCCAGCGCGGGCACGTATCACCTGTCGCTGACGGCCGTACCGGCGTTCGCTGGCGATGCGGTGGTGGAGACCACAGCCACTACGGCGACGCTGGCCGTCGGCGGCGGCATCGCCGGCAACATCGACACCGTCGGCGACCGCGACTGGTATGCGATCGCGCTGACGGCAGGGGAAACCTATATCTTCCGCACCGGAAGCGCCGTCCCGCTAAGCGGTGACGGCGCGCCGCCGGGTAGCGTCGACACGCGGCTGACCCTGCGGGACGGGGCCGGTGCGCAGTTGCAGACCAATGACGATGCGGGGGAATACGGCTATTCGGCGATCCGTTTCACCCCGACGGCGACGGGCACCTATTACCTCGATGTCGGCACATATTCGGGCAGCAATCCGCCGCCAACCGGTGCCTCGACCGGCAGCTTTATCCTGACCGCGTTTACAACGCCGCCGCTCGTGCTCTTCACGAACGACCAGATCGCGACCCAGCTTTCCAGCGGCTATTGGGGTGGATCGACGCACCATTTCAACGTCGCGCCGGGCGGCACGCTTACCTATAATCTGGGCACAATCTCTGCTGCGGCGATGAATCTCGCGCGCGAGGCGTTCAACCTCTGGAGCGACGTGACGGGGATCGTTTTCGCCGAGGTAACGTCGGGCGGGCAAATTAGCTTTACCGATAACCAGACCGGCGCCTTTGCCAACGCGAGCTACTCAGGAGGTATCACGACAAGCGGCACGGTCAACGTACAGTCGACCTGGAATCGCGGGAACTTCGCACTGAACAGCTATTCGTTCCAAACCTTCATCCACGAAATCGGGCATGTCCTCGGGCTGGGTCATGCCGGCAACTACAACGGCAACGCAAACTATGCGACCGACGCGCTCTACCTCAACGACGCCTGGGCGACGACGGTCATGTCGTACTTCAGCCAGACCGAAAACAGCTATTTCCAAGGACTCGGCTTCACCCAGGAATTCATCCTGAGCCCGATGGTGGCGGACGAGATCGCAACCACCAGCCTGTACGGCAATGCGACGACGACGCGGACGGGCAATACGACCTACGGCTTCAACAACACATCGGGCCGCGCCATCTATGACGCGAGCCAGAACCCCGATATTTCCTATACGATCTTCGACGACGGCGGGATCGACACCCTGGACTATTCGGGGTTCACGCAGACGCAGCGGATCGACCTTAATACCGAGGCCTTTTCGAACGTGGGCGGCCGTACCGGCAACGTCACGATCGCTCGCGGCGTCATTATCGAAAACGCGGTCGGCGGCAGCGGCAACGATACGATCATCGGTAATGCTGCCAACAACAGCTTCGACCTGCGGCAGGGCGGCGTCGATACGGTGAACGGCGGTGCGGGCGACGATTCGTTCAACTTCGGCGCGAAATTGACGGCGGCCGACAGCGTCAACGGCGGCGGCGGCGCGAACGACCAGGTCGGCATTACGGGGAATTACACCGGCGCAAACCGGCTGGTGCTGGGTGCCACAACGCTGGTCGATGTCGATGTTCTGGCCGTCCTGCCGGGCGGCAGCTATGACATCGTCATCAACAATGCGACGGTCGCGGCGGGAACGACATTCACGGTGTTCGGCGGCAATCTGGGTGTGGGCGAGAGCCTGGCAGTCGACGGCTCGGCGGAACTCGACGGCAATATCATCGTCTACAGCGGCCTCGGCACCGACACGCTGAATGGCGGGGCGGGCGCGGACGGCTTCTACTTCGGACCCGGCAAATATGGCGCGACCGACACGGTGCATGGCGGGACGGGCGCGAACGACCAGCTCGCGCTCGACGGCGACTATACGCTGACCCTGACCAGCCGCGAGGATGTTGAGGTGTTCGTCATGCTTCGCGGCCCGGTGGGGACGCCCAACACGTTCAACATCACCGTCGCCGACAGCTTCACACCCGCCGGGCAGCAGCGGATCCTGTTCGGCCTGTCGACCACGACCAACCTCGTCGTCAACGGGGCAGCCGAGACCGACGGAACGCTGCGGTTCTTCGGCGGCAGCGGCAGTGACACACTCACCGGCGGCGCGGGCAACGATTATTTCTTCGGCAATACCGGGGCGGATACGCTGACCGGCGGCGGTGGCGCGGACATGTTTGCGTACAATGGAGCCAATGAATCGACGGGGTCGGGCTGGGACCGGCTGGTCGGGCTGACCAACGGCGTCGACAAGATCGACCTGCCCGGGACCATCTCCGGCGTGGCCGCGACCGTGGCGGGCGGCGCGTTGAGCACCGGCAGCTTCAACGCCGACCTCGCCGCCGCCATCGGCGCGGGGCAGATGGGTGCCGGGCAAGCAGTGCTGTACACACCGACGTCGGGCACACTCGCCGGCAATGTTTTCCTGGTCGCTGACGCCAATGGCATCGCCGGATACCAGGCCGATCAGGACTTCGTCTTCCAGCTCCCCACCCCGCCGCCGGTGATTACAGTCGACTTGTTCGTCTAACGCCGCAGGGCCTTTGCAAGCCAGCGCGCCGCAGCATCGGGGCTGGTCTTGTCCTTGGCACGGTCGACCATGAAATTGGCCTTTCGCATCGCATCGACCGGGATCGCGCCGATCAAAGGACGCAGCGTGGCGACCAGTTTTGCGTCGCGCGCCGCTTTCGGGCCGAGCAGCAACAGCGCGTCATAGCTGGGGATCGCGCCGCGCGGATCGCTGAGGACGACCAGCCCGTCGGCAGCAATACGGCCGTCGGAGGAGAAGGCGGAGATGACGTCGGCGTCGCCCGATTTGAGGGCGTCGTACATGAAGGTCGGATTGAAGGTGCGCTGGCGGGCAAAGCGCAGGTCGTAGGTCTTGCGGATCGTCGCCCATTCGGGGCGGTCGAGAAATTCGAGGTCCGCACCCAAGGTCAGCGACCCCGCTGCACCGCGCAGGTCGTCGATGCTGGCGATACCCTTTGCCTTTGCGACGTCGCCCCGCATCGCCAGCGCATAGGCATTCTCGAACCCGAGCGGGCCAAGCGTCGTGACGCCGCGCTGCGCCTTCGTCCACGTCGTCACACCCGCAACCATCGCCGCGCGGGGCGGGTTGTCGATGCGCTTCATCTCGTTGGTCCACAGCGTGCCCGCGTAATCGACATAGACATCGACCTCGCCCGACGTCACTGCGCCGAACACGACGGCGGAACCGAGGTTCTCCTTGTAGCGCACCGCATAGCCCGCCGCCTCCAGCCGGTGGCCGATCAGACGGGCTAGGATATATTGTTCGGCGAAGCTCTTCGCCCCGATGGTCACGGTCTGCTGGGCGGGGCGAATTTGCGAGACGAGCGCGGCAACCGGCGCGGCGAGGAACAGCGCGAGCGCGACGATCCACAGGATGCGCGGGCCCTTCGATATCCCGCGTTCGGCCAAGGAAAGCAGCGCGTCCGCCGTCAGAGCCAAGGCGGCAGCGGCAAGGCAGCCCCAGATGACCAGCTCCCAGTTCTGCGTCTGCAGCCCCGAAAAGATCACATCGCCGAGCGAAGGCTGGCCGACCGTCGTCGAGAGCGTTGCCGCGCCGATGGTCCAGACGGCGGCGGTGCGGACACCCGCCATGACCATGGGCAACGCCGTCGGCGCCTCGACCAGCCATAGTTTCTGCCAAACCGTCATGCCGATCCCGTCGGCGGCCTCGAGCATATCGGGGTCGAGGCCGCGCAGGGCGACAACCGTATTCCGCAGGATCGGCAGCAAGGCGTAGAGCGTGAGGGCGAGCAGTGCGGGCAGGAAACCGAGCGGTGAAATCGGCGCACCGGTCAATGTGCGGATCGCCAACAGCAGCGGATAGAAAAGCGCGAGCAATGCGAGCGAGGGGATGGTCTGGACGAGGCTCGCAAACCCCAGCACGATCTTCTCGGCCCGCCGGTGACGCGCCGCGAATACACCAAGCGGTAGCGCGAGGAGCAGCCCAAGCGCGAGCGCCGCGCTGGCGATCAGGATGTGCGACGCGATCAGGGGGAGAAGGCGGTCGATCATGCGCGCACCATCGCGGCCATGCGCTCGGCCTGTCCCCTAGGCACCGCGACCAGCGCCTGTGCCTCCTCGCCGCCGCCACCGCGTAGCAATTCGGCGGGACTCGCATCGCCGACGACGCGACCACCCTTGAGCACCACCACCCGGTCGGCAGTCAGCAGTGCTTCGGCCATGTCATGCGTCACCATGATGCTGGTCAAGCTCAGCCGGTCGTGCAGTGCACGGTAACTGCGCGCCAGCGCGTCGCGCGTCACCGGGTCGAGCGCGCCGAACGGTTCGTCGAGCAGCATCAGCCCCGGCGCGGTCGCCAGCGCGCGGGCGACGCCGACGCGCTGTTGCTGCCCGCCCGAAAGCGTCGCCGGGGCGCGGGCGGCGAAGTCGCGGGGCAGATCGACGAGGTCGAGCAATTCCATCACCCGGGCAGCGGTATCCCGCACGCCTGCAATCCGCAGCCCGATCGCGATATTCGCGGCGACGCTCATATGCGGGAACAGCCCGACCCCCTGGATGACGTGGCCGATTCGACGGCGCAGCGCGGGCGGCGCGCTGTCGCAGACGTCCTTGCCGTCGATCAGCACCCGTCCGTCGTCGGGATCGACCAGCCGGTTGATCGTGCGGATCAAGGTCGATTTGCCCGACCCCGACCCGCCGACCAGCGCGACAAAGCTGCCTGCCGTAACGTCGAGCGACACATCGTCGAGCGCGGGCTTGCCGCCGTAACGTTTCGTCACGCCGGTCAGCGTCACCGCCGGACCGGATTGGGGCTTGTGCACGTCCACGCGATGCGGTGTGACACCGGTCAGGGGAGAAATCAAAGCGATGCAAAAGAGCATTTTCATCACTGGCGGCGGATCGGGCATCGGCCGCGCGACCGCGCAGCTTTTCGCGACCAAGGGCTGGTTCGTCGGCCTCGCCGATGTAAACGCAGCGGGGCTGGCCGAAACGGCGGCGCTACTGCCCAAGGGCATGAGCAGCCAGCATGTAATGGATGTCCGCGACCGCGATGCGTGGGAGGCGGCGCTGGCCGATTTCGCCACACATACCGGCGGGCGGCTCGACGTGTTGTTCAACAATGCCGGCATCGGCACCGGCGGTGCGCTCGAGGCGATGGACGCCCGCGATGTCGAGCGCGTGATCGACATCAACCTGAAGGGCGTGTTCTGGGGCGCGCAGGTCGGCTTTCAGTATCTCAAGAACACGCCCGGTTCCGCGCTGGTCAGCACGTCATCGGCGGCGGGGATTTACGCCAGCGCGGGCATGTCGGCCTATTCGGCAACGAAGTTCGGCGTCCGCGCAATGACCGAATCATTGGACCGCGAGTGGAAGGATGCGGGGGTCAAGGCGCGGACGATCATGCCGAGCTTCATCGACACCCCGCTGCTGAACGCGACCGCCTCGGGATCGAACGTCGCGATCCGCGATGTGGTGCGCGAGGCGGGGCTGGAGTTCACGCCGGTCGAACAGGTCGCGCAGGCGGTGTGGGACGCAGCGCATGGCAAGAAGGTCCACACGCTCGTCGGCAAGACCGCGCGGCGGCTGAAGCTGGCAACTACCTGGGCGCCGTGGCTATTGCCGAAGCGGCTGTCGCCGAAGGAGTGAGACAACCTAAGTACGTTCAGCGTATGCATCTTCCTCAAATATCCCGGTCAATATGCGACGTCTTTTGAGTGGGAGGTATTTTAGAAGCCTGAATTCTGTCACTAAGCTGGAAAGGTCTTTTGAGTATTTTGAGGTTGAATTGAACGCAATCAATCCAACCTCAAAACTAGTTAGCTGAGACCTGAGAATATTTCCATAGTATGCCTTTTCATCTTTGTTTAACCTATGGTCTATTCCGATATTATTAAGTATCGTATATATAATTCTAAAATATGGAGCAAAACAAAATTCATATCTTGCCTGCACATAGTTGTTATATTGAGCTGCAACTACATTTTTACTGATCTTTTTACTTCCTGAATGAGCTTTAAAGGCCCAATAGTTTACTTCATAGTAAGCAGCTTCAATCGCCGCGTGCGAGCTTTGTTTGCCGCTCATAGCGTACATTGACTTTGTTGATATAAAAGAGGATGTTTGTTGGTAGACCAATTCAGCTCTGAGGCTTCGCATAAGGTCGAGCAGCTTAAAGAAATTTCCTTCAAAACGAGAAAGATGCTGATCCTTTTGCTGCTCTCCTAAAGCGAGGTATTGTAAGTATAACGTGGCAGCTACCGCGCTTGTACCAATTGCTCCCACAAGCGCGTTAAAACCACCGAAAGAGTCGCCCCAAGCACCAGCAGCAGCAGTCCTTGCTGCAACAACTGTCTCATAGGGCTCAATCGCACCAGCCCACACAGCCCAAAAGCGCGCCGTCGCTCCCCAAATCATCCATGCCAAAAATACTAAGAAGAGAACCATTACGATAAAAACCGGACGGGGCACGAGACGTAAAATCTCAAAGGCCTTCGCTTTGGACACGCGAATCAATCCCCTTCTATGATGATACACTTTCATTGTCTTAGCGACGCCAGTGACATGCAACTATGCCTGTCCAAACAGGTCTCTGGGCGCGGAAAGCGTGACCGGAAAGGCGTTGGTCTAAACTGTTCTACTCTCCTCGGCGACATTACCGCACCCTACTCCAGCAACGCCTCAATTCCCCGCGCCAGCGCGACATCGCGCGCCGACAGGCCGCCCGCATCGTGTGTGGTGAGCAGCACGTCGACGCGATTGTAGACGTTAGACCATTCGGGGTGGTGGTCGGCCTTTTCGGCGAGGATTGCGACGCGGGTCATGAAACCGAACGCCTCGACGAAATCGGCAAACACGAACGCCCGCGTCAGCGCGTCGCGCGTCTCGTCGTAATCCCATTCGCCGAGTTCATCGAGCGCCGCGGCGCGTTCGTCTTCGTCGAGTTGTTCGATCATTTGCGTGTCCCCTGGTTGCGGCTATGTCGCAGGGGTGAGCGCCTCCGGTCAAATCCCTCCTTCGCTGGACGATATCGAACGGCTGGCGCGGGCGGCGCTCGACCGGCTGCCGGGGCCGTTCGCGGCGCATCTGGCGGACGTGTTGCTGATCGTCGAGGATTTTGCCGAGGACCGCATTCTCGCCGAGATGGAGATCGAAAGCCCGCTCGACCTGTCGGGGCTTTATTCGGGCCGCCCCATCGGCGAGCCCGCGCAGACCGGTGACGTGCCCGCGACCATCCACCTTTATCGCCGCCCGATCCTCGACGAATGGTGCGAGACCGGTGAAGCGCTCGACCATCTGGTCGCGCATGTCGTGGTGCACGAGGTCGGCCATCATTTCGGGTTGAGCGACGCCGATATGCATGCGCTGGAGGAGGCGGTTGCCTGATTGGGGGGCAGGCCCCCCACAGCCGACTTGGCTGAGCTTGTCGAAGCCTGCTCGTCTTCAGCGCGGGCGAATGTTCGGGATAGAAGAAGGCCCTTCGACAAGCTCAGGGAAGTCGTGAGGGTGGGACTGTCTTTCGCCGACGTCACCTGCGCGCGCGGCGGGCGGGTGCTGTTTTCGGGCGTAAGTTTTGCGCTGGGGGCGGGCGATGTGCTGACGGTCGGCGGCCCCAATGGCGTCGGCAAGTCGAGCCTGTTGCGGGTGGCGGCAGGCTTGTTGCGGGCGGAGGCCGGCGTCGTGACCCGCGACGGCGATGTGGCGCTGGCCGATGAGGCACCCGCGCTCGACCCCGCGCTGCCGCTCTCCCGGGCATTGCAATTCTGGGCGGATATCGACGGCGGCAGTGTCAAGGATGCGCTTGCAAGCGTCGATATGGCGCACCTCGCGCAAGTCCCGGTGCGAATGCTCTCGACCGGCCAGCGCCGTCGCGCGACGCTCGCACGGACCTTGGCCAGCGGCGCGACCATCTGGCTGCTCGACGAGCCTGCCAATGGCCTCGACGCGGCAGGCGTGACGATCCTCGAAGGGCTGATCGCGACGCACCGGCTGCGCGGCGGGATCGCGGTCGTCGCCACGCATCAGGCGCTCGCCCTGCCAGACGCGCAATCGCTGGTGCTGGGATGAGCGTGTTCGTCCGCCTCGTCGCCCGCGACCTGTCGCGCGCACTGGCCAGCGGCGGCATTGCGATGCCGGTCGTGTTCTTCCTGCTGGTCGCCACGCTCTACCCGTTCGCGGTCGGCCCCGACGCCGTGCTGCTGGGCAAGAGCGGCGGCGGGATGCTGTGGGTCGCAGCGTTGCTCGCGGCATTGCTGCCAGTGGACCGCCTCGTTGCGCCCGACGCGGCAGCGGGGGTGCTCGACCAGCTGGCGGTGCGCGGCATCAGCGACGAGCTGGTCGTCGCGGCGAAGATGGTGGCGCATTGGGTGGGCTTTGCGCTGCCGCTGATGCTGGCGGCGGTGCCGGCGAGCGCGCTCCTTAATCTCGACGGGGCAGTGCTGATGAAATTGGAGATCGGTCTGTTGCTCGGTACGCCCGGGCTGGCCGCGCTCGGGGTGCTGGTCGCGAGTCTGACGACCGGCCTCAAGGGCACCTCGGCGTTGACGGGTCTGCTGATGCTGCCGCTAGCTATTCCGATCCTGATTTTCGGCGCAGGCAGCCTTGCGCCCATCGACGGCGGCGCGCTGAAACTTCTCGCGGCGGCATCGCTGCTGCTCGTGGCGCTAACCCCGTTCGCGGCGGGCGCGGCTTTGCGGGCAGGCCGCGAATGAAGCTGTCGCCCAAGGAAAAGCTGCGCCTGATCGCGCGCGATGCCAAGGTGCTGTGGATCGCCGCGCGCGACCCGCGCACGCCGCGCATGGCCAAGGTCGTGGTGGGGCTGGTCGCGGCCTATGCGATCAGTCCCATCGACATTATTCCGGACTTTATCCCGCTGATCGGCTGGCTCGATGACTTTGTCGTGGTGCCGTTCGGCATCCGCTACGCAATGCGGCTTATCCCGGCGGACCTTCTCGCCGAGTTCAGGGAAAGAGCCGCCAGCGATCCCTCAATCCCGGACCCAGCGCGCCCAGATCGCGGTCGGCAGAACTAGCCCGCGCGCTTCCTCGCGCACGCCGAGTTCCCCACATTCGACGCGTCCGGGCAGGTCGCCGAACGCCTGTTGCAGCAGCTCCCCGATGGCGAGTGCCGACAGGCGGATGGCGTAAACCGTCAGGAATACGAATGCCGATTTGTCGTCGACCAGTGCACGGACACCGGCGATCAGCGGGGCGAGATCGCGTTCGAGTTGCCACACTTCGCCCTCCGGTCCGCGCCCGTACTTCGGCGGGTCGAGGATAATCCCGTCATAGCGCCGCCCACGCCGCCCCTCGCGCGCGGTGAATTTGGCGGCGTCGTCGACGATCCAGCGGACGGGCTTGTCGGTCAGCCCGCTTGTCGCCGCATTGGCCTTCGCCGCTTCGACCGACTTCTTCGAGGCATCGACATGGGTGACACTCGCGCCCTTCGATGCAAGCGCGAGGCTGCCGACGCCGGTATAGCCGAACAGGTTGAGCACCTGGGGTGCATCGTACCCCGCCAGCCGCTCGCGCGCCCAGCTCCACACCGGCATCATATCGGGGAAGAAGCCCAGATGCCGGAACGGCGTGGTCTGTGCGGTGAAGGTCAGATCGTCCCAGCTCAGCTCCCAACCCGCACGGGGCACATCGCGTTCGAACACCCAGCGCCCGCCGCCGTCCTCGTCCGCACCGGGGACGAACTCGCCGTCCGCGTCCCAATCCGACGTCGCGGGTACCCACATCGCCTGTGGTTCGGGCCGGATGAAGCGATACGGCCCGTACCGCTCGAGCTTGCGCCCCTCGCCGCTGTCGATGAGGGCGTAATGATCCCAAGGCTCGCCGATGAGGGTGTGTACATTCATCGGGAAAAAGCGCCCGTGCCGAAGGCGCGAATGGTTTCACGCGAAGGCGCAAAGAAGAAGGAAGGAAAGACGCAAAGATTTTGAGAGCGCTTCGCGCCTTTTCCTTCTTCTTTGCGCCTTCGCGTGAAACCCGTCACCCGGCCCGTTCCAGAACATATGCCCTTATAGCGTCCAAGGTCGCAGGCAGCGTGTCGAAGCGTTCCTGCCGGTCGAACAATCCCGCGACCCGTGCGGGCAGTGCCGGGCGGATGCCGGTCGCACGTTCCACCGCCTCGCGGAACTTGGCGGGGTGCGCGGTAGCGAGCGTCACGACAGGCACATCGCCCAAATCGTCGGAGCGCGCCGCCGACAGGGCGATGGCCGTGTGCGGATCGACGACATAGCCGCATTTGTCATGCGCCCAGCGCATCGCCATCGCCATGCCGTCGCTGTCTACCCGCGCGCTGCTGAACAGGTCGCGCGCCGACACCAGCATATCGGCAGGGATCGACAGCTTCTTCGTCGTTTCGAATTCGTCCATCATCCCCGCCAGCGCGGCGCCGTCGCGGCCGGACAAGTCGAACAACAGCCGTTCGAAATTCGATGACACCTGGATGTCCATCGACGGCGCGGCGGTCGGCTCGACGCGCTCGCAGCTGTAATCGCCCGACGACAGCGCGCGGTGAAGGATGTCGTTGACGTTGGTCGCGACGATTAGCCGAGCCACCGGCAACCCCATCCGCGCCGCGACATACCCTGCGAACACATCGCCGAAATTGCCCGTCGGCACCGAGAAAGCGACGGGCCGGTCGGGCGCACCGAGCCGGACGGCAGCGTAGAAATAATAGACCACCTGCGCCATCAGCCGCGCCCAGTTGATCGAATTGACGGCGGACAGGTTCAACCGGCCCCGCGCCTCGCTATCGGCGAACATGGCCTTCACGATCCGCTGCGCGTCGTCGAAATCGCCTTCGACCGCGATATTGTGGATGTTGGGCGCGAGCACCGTCGTCATCTGCCGCCGCTGCACATCGGACACGCGACCCGCCGGGTGGAGCATGAACACCTCGACCTTGTCGCGCCCCGCCAGCGCATCGATCGCGGCGGACCCGGTATCGCCCGAGGTCGCGCCGACCACGGTCAGCGCCGTGTCGCGTGTGCTGAGGAAGCGTTCGAACAACAGCCCGAGCAGTTGCAGAGCGACATCCTTGAACGCCAGGGTCGGGCCGTGGAACAGTTCGAGCAACCAGTGCTGCGCGTCGAGTTGGACGAGCGGCGTCACCGCCGCATGATCGAACCGTCCATAGGCCTCGGTGCACAGAGCCCGCAGCGCGTCGTCGTCGAGCGCCCCCGCGACGAACGGCCGCATCACCGTGACGGCGGTTTCGACATAGGATTTGCCCGCGAGGCTCGCGATCTCCCCTGCGGTCAGCACCGGCCACTCGCGCGGCACATATAGGCCGCCATCCGACGCGAGGCCCGCAAGCGTGACATCCTCGAACCCAAGCGCGGGCGCGTTTCCTCTGGTGCTGATGTATTCCATAATGGCGCAGCGCGTAGCGGCGGTTGCCCGTGGCTGCAAATCGTTAACCGTGCCGCGAAGCCGGATCGTAACGGGCGCGGTGCTAGGCACGCCGGATATGGTCAAGCAACCGGCCCTTGTTGTGCTCGCGCTGATCGCCGGGGTCGCGCTGTCGTCGCGCCCGCCCGCGAGCAGCACGCCGCCGCGCGCCGAGGCGAACACGTCCGACACCGCCGACGATCGTTCCGACACCCCCGATGCGAGCGCAAGCGCCCGCGACGTCGTCGTCCTGCAGCGCGAAGCCGACGGGCATTTCTATGCCGATGCGACCGTCAACGGCGCGACCATCCATTTCATGGTCGATACCGGCGCGTCGAGCGTTGCCCTGACCCAGGCCGACGCGCAGCGCGCGGGCATGTTTTTCTCCGCCAATGATTTCAACCAGATCGGGCGCGGGGCGGGCGGGGAGATCGCCTTACGGTCGGTCAGTCTGGACCGGGTCGCGGTCGGCAATATCGAGGCGCGCGACGTGCGCGGCGTGGTGATCGGCGGCGACGGCGACATGTCGCTGCTGGGGCAAAGCTTTTTGGCGACCTTGGGCGGCGTGAGTATCGAGGGCGACACGATGGTGCTGCGTCCGGCGTGACGCGGCCCGCGGCAGCGGCTTTGCAGCCACCCGAACCGGCAATTCCGGCACATCCCACAGCGCCTCATTGCCGTACCCCGTCACCGGCGTGTCGATCTCGACCGCCTCGTCGGTGCGCGCCGCCGCTGCGACCAGCCCGCGATAGAGCCAGCTCGGCAGCCGGTGATGCTCGCGGTCGAGCTGTTGCTGCTGCTCCGGCGTCGGCGCGGGCGGCGGCGGAGGTGGCGGTTTCTGGCCGAATGGCTGCTGGATAATCGCCTGGGTGACAGCGGCCTGTTGTGCGGGGGCGGTGGCTGGAATCGTGAGCGCCAGCAACCACCCGACTTGGCTGAGCTTGTCGAAGCCTGCCTTTCTCCGCACGACGCGAGGAAGAAGAGAAGAAAGGGGCTTCGACAAGCTCAGCCGAGTCGGTAGCGGGAGGGCGCGCTCCAACTCAAGGCACTTTCCGCACCGGCACCGGAATGTTGCAGATATCCGCCCCGCCTGCGGGATGGATGAAAAACGCGTCGCGGCGGTTGGCGCGCGCGGCGGCGTAGCGGGCGAAGCTCGCGCTTTCGGTCGACAGATATTGGTAGCGCGGCAGGTCGGCGACCTCGTTGCCCAGCCGCACCGCGACGATCCCCTCGCGCTGCTCGGGCTTTTCGTAGAACCCCAGCGGCCCCGTCCCGCGCGGCAGGCTCGACAGATGCTCGATCCCCGCGATCACGCGGCCCACCAGCGCGATATTGCGGTCGAGGTGGCGCGGCGCATGGCCGATGACGGTGTAAAGCTCCGCCCCCGTCCCCGTATCGGGCGGCATGTCGCGCCCGACTCCGACCATGCCGTAGCAGTGGACGGGCCAAACAGTTTCCGTGTCAGTTCCGACGGGCCAGCCATTCGCAATCTCGGTCTGCCAAGCGTAGGCATCGCTGCTTACGTCATTTTTCCCATCAACAGGGCTGTACGACCTCGGCGACCGTTGCGATGACTTAACGGTAGAGACGGTGTGCCAAGACCGAACCTTCGAAAAGTCGATTGCGTAATCACTCTGCGACACCTTCGCCAAACCCGGCGGCAACCCCTTCGCCTTCGCCTTGTCCTCGGCGTTTGCGTCGCCCCATTGCACGACATAATTATCCTGAACGCGGTTGATGCTCGTCGCGTCCCAGAAGCGCGCGGCGGCCAGCTTGCGGATGTTGCCGACCCACCCTTGCGAAAACGGCGGCGGCATCAGCTGGATGACGACGCGGCGCTTGTTGCCATCGCGGTCGGGCGCGAGGTCCATCACCAGCAGGTCGGACGCCTCAATCGCGACCCAGTCCGCCGCCGGTGCCGCCGCCACGATTTCCGACGGGGCCAGCACCTTGGGCGCAGGCGGGGGGGCGGGGGCCTGCCCGGACAGGACAAGCAGCGCGAGCGGCAAGGCGATCCTCTTCATCGGCCCAACCTTGCCTAAGCACGCGCGCCTGTCTAGGCGGCACCGTTCCAGTGCATGCGGAGCGGTGGCCGAGTGGTCGAAGGCGCTCGCCTGGAAAGTGAGTAGGGGGTGCAAGCCTCCTCCAGGGTTCGAATCCCTGCCGCTCCGCCAGCTATCCCGTTTACGCAGCCGGCACTTGACGACCCGATGCCGTCCCTATCTCCGCGCAGCGAGCGAGATCAGGAACTGGATTGCGGCCCGGCTGGGCAGAAAGAAATAGCCACCGGCACGAAGCGAGACATAGGACGCGATCCCGTCGATCTGGATCGGTCCCGGCGCTACGGGGACGGTTAGTTTTCCTTTCGACCCGCGCGGGTTGCCCAGCAGCGGGTCCGGTTCGTCCTTCAACCCGTGGAACGAGGTCGCATTCAGCCAGGTGTGCTGCACGAATTCGAACTGCCGCTCGATGTCGGCACACAGCGCCATGAACAATAGCCCCTTCTTCTCTTCGCCTGCATCCGGGCGATAGGCATAGCTGCGCCCGCGCCTGAGCAATCGGTGGCGATTGGTGATCTGTTGCTCGCTGGCGTCGCCGGGTTCCAGGCTGTCGCGCGGATTGGCACGGCGGATGTGTGCCCCCAGCGGACATTGCAGCCCGCGCGGATCGTCCACCCCATAGGTAAAATCATTATCCGGGGCCTCGTTCGCGGCGACGTGGCACGGGCCGGTCGGGTTGCCGACCAGCGGCGCGCCGTTCGGCCAGCGTCCGACGAGCTTTGCCCCGACCCAGTCGCCGTCGATGTTGGCACCGGTAACCCCGGCAAGTTCCGGATATCGCTTGGCAAGGTCGTGGGCATGATCGTCCAACGACTGGCGAAAACCGCGCACATTCTGATCGAGCTGGCGCAGCACCATGAAGCTGCCATTGCGGCCCAGATCGCGCGCCTCCGCCGCGCTCGAATTCGCGCCGTAGCGCGGGAACCGGTTCGATTCGACCGCACTGACCGTCGGCAGGTCGTTGCGGACATCCTGTTCGGCACCGACCACGATTGGCGGCGGAAAATAGCCCTGGTCGTTGCGATAGCCCAGCAGGAACTCCCCGGGCGCGATCAGGTCGCGAGGCGCAGGCCGGACAGCAGACCGTAGGCTGCCCCGGATGACGGGTTGCGAAATGCCGTCGCGGAACCCGAAATGTTCGCGCCGCTCCTCTGCTGGATGTTCCGGCGTGGATACCGGCGTGCAGGGGACAGCATGAATGATGTGTCCGCCGAAAATTTCGAGCATAAGCCGGTGGCTATCGACGAGTTGCCGGTGTGCGTCGGCAGGAGGCGCCGGCGACGCCCCCGGAACGTCGATTTCGCTCCCATAGATGGTGATGACGGCATCGACGGCGCGTTCGTCCTGTTCGCCATCGTTCCATAGCCAGGCCGCGCTCCCGCCATCGCCCAAAACCCGTGTCCGCGCTGCCATGCCCATGGCGAAAGCTGCGGGAAAGGCGTCGAATCCGGTGCGCGGATCGATCCCGCACCGGCGCAGTCCGGCAGCGGTCAAGCCGAGGACGGCGCCGCCACGTTCGACCGGGCGGTCGCCGAACGCAATCCGGGCTTCGGCAGGGAGGCGGTACTGGACCTCCGTGCCTGACTGCGCGGCCTTGGTCGTCCGGCTTTCGGGACGACGGTTTTCAGCACCCTGGTCGTATTCCCAGCGCTTGGGCAGGCCGACAAAAGCGTCGGGAGTCGTAAAGACGATTCCGCTGAGTGCCTCGAGCCATGCTTGCCGTTTGCCGGAATCGGCCGGCAACCGGACCAGCAGGCTGGTCGAATATTCCAGCTTGCCGAATCCGGTGAAGACGATCGATTGCGTTTCGTGCGATTCGAGTTCGCCGTCCTCGCGCTGCGCCGAGCCGAAACAGGTCAGCCAGCGCTGCGCGTCGGTGTCGTTCGCCGCCCGCGCCAGGCCGTCCTCGATCAGCGCATTATTGCGGATCTGTTTCGTGGTGAGGTGCGGAAAGCGACTATACCAGAACGCTGTCGGCCGCTGCTGGCGGCGGACCCAGCGTTTGAACCGGTCGCCGTCGGCAGCGCCTTCATTGATCAGGTAGCGGGTGCGCGGAAAGCCGACGCCATTGCCCCACGCCGCCGACTGGCCCTGGTGGGCGCGCGTGATGAAATCCTCCAGATAGCTCTCCCATGTGCCATCGTAGTTCGACAGGAAGACAAACTGGTTGGTTTCGGGCACCCGCAGCCATTTGGCCTTGTGGATGGTGCCCATGGTGACCACGAACCCCGGCCTGAACCAGAACGCGATGCTCTGTTTGATGCCCCACAGTGCAAAGGCAAAAACAAAGCGGCGGAACAGCCCGGGCTTGAAGGGCATGACCGCGATGATGTGGTTCTGTTCGTAACCCGGCGCGTCCTCGCGGGCAGCGATTTTCCGGATATTGCCAAGCTCGGGTGCGCGCTCGTCGACCGGATCGTGTTTCTCGTGGCAGCGCAGCAGGAAGATCAGCGCGGCGACCAGCGCGGTCGTGGCCAGCACGATCGTCGCCAGGCTGCCGACCAGCGCCCCGGTCACGGTCCAAAGCCAGCCGAGGAAGGTCGGCGGGGTCATCTCCCAATGCACCCAGATGAACGAGGCGACCGTGCCCGCATAGAGCGCAATAAATCCGACGAGGAAGGGCCGGAACGCCGCCGACCACAGTAACGGCCACAGCGGTGACCAGATCGATTCCGGCGCCACCCAGTCGGCGATCTTCAGACGTTTGCGGCCGGGCCGGCTGATCGCGTAGCGCAGCGGCGTTGCGCGTTCGAAAAGCTGTCGCCAACGGCCGCGCCGCAGCCCGTAGAAGCTGTCTTGTTTCACGAACCGCCGGACATGGGTCAGCGCATCCATTGCGCGGGTCGATCTGGTGAGGTGCGGGGTGAAATGCCCCAGATTGCCAGCAAAGAAATGCGCAATGGCGTCGCGCGAAAAATCTGCCAGCTGCTCCTGCCGCGCGACATCGGCGACCGAGAATTCTTCGGTGCCGTTGAAGTGCAGGCCGGTCGAACCCCAGGGGTAGCAGTGCAGATTGCGCGCCTCCGCGCGCAGCCGCCCCGCCAGCGCGGCGGCATCGGCAGGCTGGCTTCCGTCCGGGTTACAATGGGCATAAACCGGCGCGAGCCATTCAAAGGCGTGTTCGGCCACCGCCCCGATCGCCCGGTCCTGTCCGCCATCGGCATTGATTTCGAACAACAGGATCGGCGTGTCGTCGTCGGGGCCCGCCTCGATCGCCGACAGCGACGCAAAATGGACGAGCCCGGTCGCCTTCAGCGTTTCGGCTGCTTGCGGGTGCGCCGGATTGCCCAGAGCTTCGAGCTGGCGGATGAGGGCATCGAGTGCGGTACCATCACGTACCGGCGACGTAATGATGATCATCGACTGACCGGTACCCGGGTCGTCGAACACCATGTCGAGCCGGGTCGGGAAAGGGCCGGTCCGCATCATTTCCCCGTCTCGGTCCGGCGCGGTTCCGAGCCCGTCCCGCCGGAGCAGCACCGCGAAGATTTCGACCATTTGGGTCATCGCAATCTCTGCGCCGAGGCAGACATGCGGCCCGTCGCCGAACATCAACCAGGCGGCACGGGCAATGTCCTCGTCGGTTTCCATGGGAACGCGGCCGTCGCGCAACGCCGACATGACCGCGACCAGAACGATATCGCTCTTGCGTACCTTACGGGCGCGCCAGCTGCCTGCGGCTATTGTGGCGTCCTGGCCGACGCTGCGCCACTGCCCCGGCGAGAGTGCGGGATTGCGGCGGGCGGCCTTGAGCAAAGCGAGTTTGAGTGCTTCCCGGTCGTTCGCCCGCGCCGCCTTTATCGCAGCGGCCATCAGGCGGGGATTGTCGATCAGTTCCTCGAGAATATTGCCGCAGGCGAGCGTGACCGTCGGGATCAACGCCGTCGTCAGGCCGATCAACGAAGCCCGCGCCAGCTT
The DNA here is from genome assembly GCF_024758725.1 of Sphingomonas sp. SUN039. Taxonomy (NCBI): domain Bacteria; kingdom Pseudomonadati; phylum Pseudomonadota; class Alphaproteobacteria; order Sphingomonadales; family Sphingomonadaceae; genus Sphingomonas; species Sphingomonas sp. SUN039. The sequence continues at coordinate 2,586,419 of NZ_CP096972.1, forward strand.
CGGTTTCATATGGGCATCGGTGATGAACCGGTCGACAAGGGTCGCCCGCTCGCGGGAACTGTTCGGGTGCTGTACATTGTTGGCCTCGACGCGCGCGATGGCATCGTCGAAGGCGGCGCGCAGGTGCGCGGCGGCGATCAGCGCCTGTCGGCGCGTATTAGGGTCGCCGAACGGGTCGCCGAACAACAGTGCCGACACGGCCATCGTCCATTCGGCGAAGGTGTCGGGATCGCCCGCCGTCACGCCCAGATAGGTGCAGCACACTTCGGTTGAACAACGCGTGATCAGGTCGCGCATCACGTCGATCCGGCCGTCGCTGGCATCGAGCAACGCGGTGGCATGATGTTCGGTCCATCGCGCGATATCGGCAATGTCATCGGGTTTGAACTGGCCGTGGAGAGCCGCCCGGAGCGCCTCATGCTCGGCACCCTCCATGCCGAGCACCGAATTCTGGTCGCCGCCTAGCTCGGTCATTTCCAGCGCGTAGCAATTCGGGAAATGGATGTTGTCGCGCAAGACTTCACGGACATCCGCCTCGCGGGTGACGATGATGAGTCTGCCGATGCGGGGATTGGGCCAGAATGTTCGCAGCAGGGCGAAAATGGCGGGCATCACGCGTCGAAAGGCGACACGCCACAGGCGTTGTGCGATCCGGCTGCGGACTGCCATGCTCTGGAAATCGAACAGCTCAAGCGGTGCGGGCGGCCGGTTCCGGTCTGCCTGCTGGGCGGCGATGATCGCATCGGGATATTTCAGTTTCCACATATATGCCCCCATCGCCGTCCGGCAAAAAGTTCAGCTCTCAGCTGATTCTGCGGTGAGCAGGCCGGATTTAAGCATCGCGTTCCAGGCCGAATCGGCAAAAGGGAGCCAATCCAGTTCAGCCGATGTGAAATGCGGTCTCACTGCCGAAAGCTCGCTGCGGGCCAAGCGCGCTTCGGACACCCGACCGAGCTTCACCAAGCTGTTGACCCGGATCGTATGGGCGAGCGCGTAGCCGGGGCGGCGGGCGAGCGAGAGATCGGTATAATCCAGCGCCCGATCGTAGTTGCCGAGCATGAAATGCGACACGGCGATTTCCCCGAGGACGTAGAATGTCTGGCCATCGACCGGGCTGAGACGCAGCGCCATCTCAAGCGGCTCGAAGGCAGCGGCAGGCACGTTCGAAAGATAATGACAACTGCCGAGTTGTGCATAGGCGCGGGCGAGGCTGGGATTCAGCCTGATTGCATCGCCGATCAGCCCTTTTGCGCGCCCGTGATTTCGCATCCACATCTCGGCCATGCCGACCAAGAGGTATCCGCGTCCGTCAAAGCGGTCGGCTGCGACGGCGCGCAGTGCGATGGCGCGCAGCACGGCAATTTTTTCGGTGCCGTCGCGGCGCGACCAGATCGACCAAGCCTTGGCGTAGGCTGCCTGGATGAGCACCTCTGCTGAGTTCGGCCTTTGCAACAAGGCTTCGGCAAGAAGTCTATCCGCAATTGCCGCGTCATCGCGTGAGAGTCGCCAGAGATGCCACCGCGCGCGCCAGACCATCTCATCGACATCGAGTCCGTCCAGGCTACGATTGATGAGCTCGGTCTGTTCGGCGGTATCGACATGGGCGTCGAGACGGGCCACGATCTCGCGCGCCAGCACCCCGACCTGACCCGTTGCGGCGACATCGCCGACGGGTCGCTGTTCCGACCACAGCAGCCGCGACCGTCTCGTATCGAACAAGGATATCTGAAGAGCGGGCACCCCCGTGCGGATAACCAGCTGGCCGCGGACGACATAGCTGGCCCCGACCATCGCCGCTGCCGCGCTCGAGGTCAGCTGGAGTGCCGCCAGTTCGCTGGCCGACCCCATAGCGATGACCGGCAGCCAGCGCAGCCGCGACAGGCGGTCGATCAGGTCTTCGGCCAACCCCTCGGCCCAGATGTCGAGGGCCCGATCAACCGTTGCATTGGCGAAGGGGAGGACCGCGATCGCCGCCCGCCCGCCGAACCCTGCAGGCGGCTTCGATAGATCGAGGACATTTTTGGGAAGCGGCCGGAGCGTCGCCGGACCAGTCGGCAGCGTCCCGAACCGCGCGCGCTCGTTGCGAAGCCAGTCCTCGAACCCCTCCTCGCCGGGAATATCGAGTCCTTCGAGAAACTGCGACCGGGCCAGTAACGTCCCGGTCACATCGGGATCGCCGGCCTCGCGGATATCGATCGAAAACCGGTCGAGCTGCAGCGACACCCGATCGCGGTCGGCCGCGATGGCGCTCTCCCCACCAACTGCAAGCAACTGGCGCAGGTTGGCGAGCTCGCGGCGCAGGCTGCCCTTTGCCTGTTGCGGCGCGCGCGAACTCCACAGCCGGTCCTCCAGCCAGTTCCGCGTCCGTTCGCCGCTGGGGGCGGTAGCGAGAAGCGCGAGCAACGCCATGCCTTTCCTGCTGGATATGTCGATCCGCCGCCGGTCAGGCGCAAACAATCGAAGCGGACCCAGCAATTCGAGTCTGAACAATTCCGGTCGAATCGGCATGCATTGGCCCCCCGTGCACGCCAAATGAATAGACGCGCCGACGCACTATTCACGCACTTTTTCACGCAAGGCGAACGCCGCGATCACGCCGCCCGAACTATTCCTGCCTAACGGAGGCAGCTGTCCGGCTCCGAATCTCTCCGGGCGAGTTGCGTTGCGTTGCGTTTTTACTTTCATCCGTGGGCGACCGGTGTCGTCGGCGACACAAAGAGGGATGTCCGATGGCATTAACCGATACCGATCTGAGCGTGCCGATCGACTGGCGAGATGCCCGGTTTGCGCCGATGCTTGCCGAACTCCAGGGCCATATTCTGAAGCATCACGGCCGCGACCACAGCATCCATCTGCTGCTCCGGTTCGACGGCACTGCCGAGCAGACCAAGCCCGCGCTCGCCCGGATCGGCGAGAATGTGCTGTCGGCGCTCGCTCAGCTCCGGCAGGTAGCAGCCAGAAAGTCGGGCGGCGCGCAGGACGGCGGTACCGTCATCTTCCTGTATCTGTCGGCTTCGGGGTACGCGAAGCTCGGGTTGACTCCACCGGACGATCCCGCGTTTCGCGATGGCATGCGGCACCGCGGCGATCTCGCCGACCCGGATGTATCGGCCTGGGAGCCGCATCACGCCGAAGCAATCGATGCGCTGACGATCATCGCCGATGTCAACGATACCGAAGCGGCTGCCGCCGAAACCGGCTTTCTGCCGATCCTCGACGCTGGCGGAATCGCGATCGTCGGTCGCGACGTCGGGCGCGCGCTGAGAGGACCCGGCGGCAAGGGCCACGAGCATTTCGGTTATGTCGATGGCATCAGCCAGCCGCTGATGCTGGCCGACGATGTCGCCGACGAGGCCGCACAAATGGGGATCGACCGCTGGAACCCTGCGTTCGGCCCCGGCGACATCGCCTTGGTCCGCGATCCCCATGGTGTCTCGCCCGACAGCTTCGGCAGCTATCTGGTCTATCGCAAGCTCGAGCAGGATGTGCGCGGGTTCAAGATTGCCGAAAGGGCGCTCGCCACTGCCGCACACATTGTCGATCGCGAACGCGCCGGCGCGATGGTCGTCGGGCGGTTCGAGAACGGAACGCCCGTCGCGCTGTCCGGCAGCGACATGCCCGCCAACGCAACCAACAATTTCAACTATGCAGAACCCGCGACGGGCAACGATCCGGACGGTCTCAAATGCCCGTTCCAGGCGCATATCCGCAAAACCAACCCGCGTGGAGATACCGGCGACGGCGACAGCGAGCGCCAGCATCTGATGCCGCGCCGGGGCATTCCGTTCGGCGAACGGTCCGACGTCTGGACCAACGACATCGACGCAACCAAGCCGGATCACGGCGTCGGCCTGATCTTCATGGCGTTCAACCAGGATATCGGCCGCCAGTTCGAGTTCACCCAGTCGCTTTGGGCCAATAATCCCGGCTTTGTCTTCGGACGCGATCCCGGCCTAGATCCCGTGATCGGCCAGGGCGACCGCGACCTGCAGCTGTGGCGCGAACGATGGGGCGACGCGACCGCGCCGACCTGGCCGTTCCAGTTCGAACAGTTCGTCCACATGCGCGGCGGCGAATATTATTTCGCGCCGTCGATCGGCTTTCTGAAGTCGCTGGCATGAAAACGCCCCCGCCCGCCGACACGCTGAGCGAAACAGAATTCGCGCAGCTGAAAGACTATTTCCGCCGCTCGACCCTGACGCCGGTGCGGACTTTCGGCGAGGACGCCCAGAGCAAGCTGGATATGGGCAAGGTGATTGGGGGTCTGCAATCGCTGGGTCCATTAAAGGTACTGCTACCCGACGACCGTCTGATGCAAGGCGCGTTCGAGGTCGGTGTCTACCCGTGGGTGCGCATTTGCCGACTGGAGATCCGTTACGCCGATCGCAACAACAAGCCCATCAGCGAACCGGTGATCGGCACAGGTTGGTTTGCCGGTCCGAAGACGATTATCACGGCCGGCCATAACCTGTACGAAGTCGGTTGGGAGCGGCGGGACAGAGCCGACGGCCCCGCTATGGGCATCATGGCGGACATCTGGATAGGGTATCGTCAGGGCAATGCGCTTGGTCATGTCCAATCTGCCGATTTCCATGTTCACGATGAATGGCGAAGCTTCATCGACACAAACCCGGTGGAGAGCGTCAAGAGATCGCAGCTCGATTTGGGATGCATCCAGCTTTCCGGGGCCGTTTTCGATTTTCCCCGCTATTTCGACCTAAACGCCGCGACGAACGCCGAGCTTTCGGGGCAGGCGGCAACCATTTCTGGCTATCCGACGGACATCGACGGCGGGGAGGTCCAGCACCGCGCTACCGCACAGATCGGCGAGGTCTCGCCGACCTTTTTCTACCATGGAATCGATACCGGCCGGGGACAGAGCGGAGCGCCCGTCTGGCTCGGCGGAACGGATGTCGCCCAACCGTCGATCGTCGGCATTCACACCGGCGGGGACGACGACGAGCGACATAACTGGGCGCTCAGGATGACGCCCGGCGTAAAGGCGAAGATCCAGCAATGGGTCGCGGAAAACCCGTGACGCGACGTACCCGCCCACTTCTTTTTAAAATGCAATTGCCGACGAGGGGAACGATCATGAAGATGCTGCCTGCAATCACGCTCTGCGCCGTGACAGTCACCGGATGCGCGAATACCCCCCACGCCACAATCGGCTATTTAATGGCTCGGACGGACGCGCAGGTCACGGTCGTCCGCACGGTCAAATGCGACAAGGACAACCACCCGCACATCGTCGACTTGCCCAAACTCGATGTAAGCTATCGAGCCGATCCCACCGCGCCCGGGACGCTGGATACATCGAAGCTTGACGGGGCGTTTTCAGACACCACTCTCGATCTGAAATTCACTGCCGACCAACGCCTCGCTTCGGTCAACGCCACGTCGACAGGACAGGGCGAAGGCATTTTGAAGGCCGCGCTATCGCTAGCATCCTCCATTTTTCTTCCAAAGGCCAATACCGAGAGCGGCGTCAAACCCCTCGGCACGCCATCGCAGACGGAAGTCGAGCAGCAGTGCGCAAAGCTCACGCGCCTGTTTGGCGACAATCCGATGACAATCGCCTATACAGGCAATATCGCGTCGAACCGGTTGACCGACGACAAGGGTATACCGCTGCCTGACGAGCAGGCATATGATTTCGAGCTGCTTCCTGTTCCGCAGGACAAGCAGCTCCGCTCCGACTACAGCGCGCTTTTGGGAACAATTTGCGTCAAGCATACGGCGAGTGCCCAGATCTCGGCACCAGTCACCAAGATTGCCTCAATGGGCAACTATGCAACGCTGACCGCACGGCAGCCACGCCCCACCGCGCTTCAAATTTCGATCAGCAACGACCGGAAACAGTGCCCGATCGAGGACAAACCCATACCGATGTGGACAAGCGCATTACCCGTCGGCCAGCTCGGCACGAAATACCAGATCCCCATCCCTCATGCGGCAGTTTTCGGCAAGCAGAGCTTCGACCTGGTGCTCGATGACAGCGGCGCGCTCACCCAGCTCAAATACGGCAAGGAAACCGGCGCGGGACAGGCGATCGCGGTCGCGCAGCAGGCTGTCGATACTGCCAAGCCGTCGACCGACGCCGAGCGTACGGCGGCGATCAATGCGGAGATCGAGCTTCGCAAGGCACAGGAACATCGCGTCAAATGTCTCGCCGACCCGGCTGCCTGTTGAGGCAGTAGCGGCGCCTTCGAACCTCCGGCGTTCCGTATTAACCTCTACGTGGCTCCCGGCGTCGGGCGAATGATTCCGCCTGACGCCCTCCACCAGATCCTGACGCCCTCCACCAGATACCGTCTCCGCTCGTCACCGGCAGCGACCTCTCCGCATCGAGGGGGCGCTGTTGCGGCATCGATGTGCGGCGGCACTGGTCCGATGCCCGTCGGCGCGGTAGCGTGACCGGAATGCAGCGCGGGCTGCCAATAACGACGGGATGGGAGAGCGATGACGAACACGGCATTCCTGCGGTCAGCCGCCCTTGCGGCACTGGTTTTCCCTGCGATGGCGCAGGCACAGTCCGAGCCTTCGCCGGCGTCCGATATGGCCAAGGCAGAGGCGCGCGCGGCAGCAACGGTCGCGCAGATGACAGCGGACGAAAAGACGGTCCTGACCTATGGCTATATGGCTTTGCCGCTTGGCCCGGGGGCAAAACTGCCCGCCGATTCGGTGCTGGGCGCAGGCTATGTTGCGGGGATCGCCCGGCTGAAAATTCCGGCGCTCAAGGAAACCGATGCGAGTCTGGGCGTCTCGTGGGTGATGGGGTTGCGCGGCGACGGCGGCGCGACGGCGCTCCCGTCGGGCGTGGCGATGGCCTCGACATGGAATCCCGACTTGCTGCGGCGCGGCGGCGCGACGATTGCGGGTGAGGCACGGGCCAAGGGGTTCAATGTGCTGCTCGCCGGTGGAGCCAATCTGATGCGCGACCCGCGCAACGGGCGCACTTTCGAATATCTGAGCGAAGACCCGCTGCTGACCGGTACTTTGGTCGGCGCATCGATTGCCGGTATCCAGTCGGCCAACATCATTTCGACGATCAAGCATTTCGCGCTCAACGGGCAGGAAACGGGGCGCAAATTCGTCGATGTGAAAATATCCGAAAGCGCGGCGCGCGAGAGCGACTTGCTGGCGTTCCAGATCGGCATCGAGCGCGGTCAGCCGGGATCGGTGATGTGCGCGTATAACCGCGTCCACGGCAAGCAGGCGTGCGACAGCGACTGGCTGATGAACAAGGTGCTAAAGCAGGACTGGCGCTACAAGGGGTTCGTCATGTCCGATTGGGGCGCGGTGCCCGGGCTGGGGGCTGCCCTCAACGGGCTCGACCAGCAATCGGGCGCGCAGCTCGACCCGAAGGTCTTCTTTGCCGCGCCGCTGGCCGAAGCGGCAAAGACCGACCCTGCCTATGCGCGGCGGCGCGACGACATGAATCGGCGCATTCTGACCGCGATCTACGCCAACGGTCTCGACACACATCCGGTGGCCAAGGGGGGCAGCATCGATCTTGCTGCCAATGCCGGGGTCGCCGAGGAAGTCGCGCGGCAGGGGATCGTGCTGTTGCGGAACCGCGGCGATGTGTTGCCGCTCGCCGCCGGCGCGAAACGCATCGCGGTCATTGGCGGCTATGCCGATACCGGTGTGCTGTCGGGCGCAGGGTCGGCGCAGGTGCAGGGCGCAGGCGGGCCTGCGGCTGTCGTGCCGATGGGCGGCGACGGACCGTTCGCCCAGTTCGTCAATCAGCAATACCACCGCAGTGCGCCGCTCAAGGCCATCAAGGCGCGGGCGAAGGACGCGGCGATCAGCTTCAACGACGGACGCTATGTCTCGGCGGCCGTTGCCGACGCGAAAAAGGCCGATGTCGCCATCGTCTTTGCCACCCAATGGGCGACCGAGGGCATCGACCAGCCCGATCTGTCGCTGCCGAACGGACAGGATGCCCTGATCGCGGCAGTCGCCGCCGCCAATCCCCGCACGATCGTCGTGCTCGAGACTGGCGGGCCGGTGCTGATGCCGTGGCTCGACCGGACCGCCGCAGTGGTCGAGGCCTGGTATCCCGGCGCACGCGGGGGCGAGGCGATCACGGCCGTGTTGTTCGGCGACGCAAACCCGAGCGGCCGTTTGCCGATCACTTTTCCCGCCAGCCTCGACCATCTGCCGCGTCCGCAACTCGACGGACTCGGCACGATCGAAACCGATTTCAGTGGGGCCGGAAAGCCCGGCGATGCAATCAGCGCCGATTACGACATCGAAGGCTCGGACGTCGGCTACCGCTGGAACGCGCGCAAGGGGCACAAGGCCTTGTTCCCGTTCGGGCACGGCCTCAGCTATACGACCTTTGCAGCGTCGGGCCTGAAAGTTTCGGGGCTGAGCGCCAGCTTTACTATTGCCAACACCGGCAGGCGCGACGGCGCGACCGTGGCGCAACTCTATCTGGTGTCGCGGGGCGGCGAAGCGAAGCAGCGGCTGGCGGGGTATCGCCGCGTGTCGCTGGCGGCGGGGACGTCGCAATCGGTGACGCTGGCGATCGACCCGCGCCTGCTGGCCGACTGGAAAGACGGCGGGTGGACCCTATCGGGGGACGACTACGGGTTTGCGCTCGGCGACAGTGCCGAAGCGCTGGGTCCGGTGGTCAAGATCCGGATCGGCGCGCGACGCTGGCGGGATTAGAACGGCGACAGTCCCCGATCCCGCTTAGATGAAGGGCGCTCCAGAACCCCGGTTGGTCAGCACCTTCCGGGTTCGGTGGCGCCGCACGAGTTGATGCGACCAGCATCCTGCATTTGCTGTCCCGCCTCTTGCGCGCCGCGCGACCGCGCGATCCAGTCGGCGCGGGTCATGCACACTTTGCGCGTCTGGACCAGCGACCCGGTAATCGATTCACGACGGCAAATGACGCGATCGGGATCGTCGCGACCCTTTGCGGCCGGTGTCGCAGTCTTGGTTTCGGCGACCAGTGTCGCAGGCAAAAGGCACAGCAGGACAACAACCGGCATATGGCGCAACATGGACGTACTCCCGGGACAATCGATGCCGTCCTTGTCGCAAGTCCAAAGACCGTCCGTCAATGGGGCGCGCGGCGCTGGCATTATCCCGACCCCTGCGCCATGAGCGCATCCGGCATGACCCAGAACCCCGTCAGCACCGCATCCTTGCAGGCGCATGCCGACGCCTTGCTAGGCGCGGGCGATGTTGGGGGTGCAATCATGGCCTATCGCGCCCTGCTCGATCGGGTGCCCGCACGCGCCGACGCCTGGTACAATCTCGGCTATCTCCAACGTGTCCAGCGCGATTTTGCCGGTGCGCTCGACAGCTATTCACGCGCACTGGCCTGCGGGGTGTCGGGACCGGAAGCGGTTCATGTCAACCGCGCGGCCATCCTTGCCGAGCATTTCCACGACCCCGACGCCGCCGAGGTCGAACTGGGCAAGGCGATTGCCGCCAATCCGGCGTTCGTGCCCGCTTGGCTGAACCTGGGCCTGTCGGGAGAGGATCGCGGCGACGCGGCAGCGGCACGCTTGGCCTATGCCGAGGCCGCCCGGATCGATCCCGCATGCGGGCGCGCCCACGCCCGGCTTGCCGCACTCGACGTGATCGCCGGCGACGCGGCGTCGGCAGCAACACGGCTCGACGCGTTGCTGACGCGGCCATTGCCGCCGGCCGAGGCAGCCGAGATCGGGTTCGCACTCGGCCACGCGCGCGACGCGACGGGGGACTACGATGCAGCTTTCGCGGCATTCGTCCGGGCGAACCGCACCGCACAGGCGCTGGTCCCGCCACCATTGCGCTATGACCGGGTCGCACACGACCGGCTGATCGACGACCTGATCCGCGCGTTCCCGCACGGCCACCGCCACGCCGCGCCGCTGGGGGGCGATCCGCCGCTGTTCGTCTGCGGGATGTTCCGGTCGGGATCGACCTTGTGCGAACGTCTGCTCGCGCGGCACAGCCGGGTGACGGCGGGCGGCGAACTCGAGACGATCCCGGCGCTGGTCGCCGCGCGGCTCCAGCCCTATCCGGCGGCAGTCGCGGCGCTGCCCGATGCAATGCTCGACGAATTGCGGAGCGATGTGTTGCGCGACGTGCAGGCGCGCTTCCCGGCTGCCGACGTGCTGACCGACAAATTATGCGCCAATTTCCTCCACATCGGCCTGATCAAGACGCTGTTTCCGGACGCGAAAATTATCCACACTAGGCGTCATGCGCTCGACAATATCCTGTCGGTGTTCTTCCTCTATTTCGACGACAGCATTTCCTACGGTTTCGCGCTCGACGATGCGGTGCATTACTACAGGGGCTACCGGCGGCTGATGGATCACTGGCGTATGCTCTACGCCGACGACATTTTCGATTTCGATTATGACGCGGTGGTCCGCGATCCCGAACCGGCGATGCGCGGCCTGCTCGAATTTTGCGGACTCGAGCCTGAAGCGGCGTGCCTTGCGGGACAAGCCGCGGAAGGCGCGGTCCGCACGGCGAGCGCCTGGGCCGTTCGCCAGCCGCTCAACGACCGTTCGTCGGGGCGCTGGCGCAACTATGCCGCGCATATCCCGAATGCGATCGCCGCGCTCGACGGTTATTGAGGGTCGGTAATCGCGTAGAAATCGGCGAGCAGCGCCTGCTCGTCGGGCGTCAGATGCGGGTTCCAGACGTCGAAGATCAGGACGATGCGCGGCTTGTCGCTGTCGTTCCACGCTTCGTGCTCGATGGTGTCGTCGAACGCGAAAGCCTCGCCCTCGCGCCATTCGCGCGTTTCGCCGCCGACGCGGAAGCGGCACCCGTCGGGCACGACGAGCGGCAAATGGATGATCGCGCGGGTATTGGTGACGCCGGTGTGCGGCGGGATATGCGCGCCCGGTTTCAGGATCGAGAAGAACGCCGACGGCGCCTTGCCGACGACGCGGTTCTGCGGGGCGAGGTCGAGCGCGGCGGCGGTTTCGGGGCACAGGTCGCACACCGCATCGTTGCGAACCCCGTATTCCCACAGGAAGCACGCGCTCCAGTCGAGCGAGCCGTCGAGCGCAGTCCATTTATTGTCGGGCGTGCCCTTGTCCATCCGGACATAGGGGCGGATCGCTGCGCCGCCGCCCGCCATGATCGCCAGCGCCTCGGCCCGGATCGCGTCGGTCCGCGCCTCGACCGCCGACAGCCAGGGGAAGAGATCGCGGTCGAAGAATTCGTCGGCGGGGAGGAAGGGGAAATGCACGCCCGCACATTCGTTGCGATAGATGGTGCGGCCATGAAGGCTGTGATCGACGCAGGCGCGGAAGCGGCGGGCGGCAGGGCCCATGGCCGAAAGCCGGTCGCCGAGCGCCGCGTCGAGCGCGGTATCGAGCGCGCTGTTGTGCGCGGCGAGAAAGGCGCGGCCGCGGGCCTTGGCATCGACAATTCCGGGCGGCGGCTGATCGATCGTCGCGGCAAGCTGGACAACCGCACTCCACGCCTGCGCCGCTTCGCGCAAGTCGCCGCGTCGTTCGTGGAGCTCGGCAAGGCGCAGCTGGCCGACGAAGTGCCGCCGGTCGATGTCGAGCGCCGCGCCGAGGGCGGCACGTTCGCCCGCATCGTCGCCGAGCATGCGACAAGCGGTCGCGACATTGATCCACAGGGTCGGCTCACTCGGATCGGCGACGGCAGCGGCACGAAAGCGGTCGCGCGCGCCCGACGGATCGCCGTTGGCAAGGCCATGCGTCCCCAGCATGTTGAGAATGCGCGGCTCGCCGGGTGCGAGGCGCAAGGCATTCTCGAGCAACCGCCCCTCTTCCCGCCCGTCGCCGCGCTGGCGGGCAGCGGCCGCAGCGGTCAGCAGTTCCATAACAGGCGGGGCAAGTTCGCTCATAGGCTTACCCGCAAAACACAATGACGGGGCGCGCGCAAGGCGGCGTGGACGCTCGGTGCGGTTGCTGTTACGCCCGACACATGACGACGCCCCCGGCCCGCGCCGTGCTTGCGCCCGAATGGCTGGCGCATCGCTATGACGAAACCCATGACGCGATCCACATGATCGAAGTACCGCGCGCGGTGCGACGGCGAGAGCCGTTCCTCGTCGACGCCCATCTGACGGCAGCCTCGACCCCGACCGTGTTGTCGCGCGGCGACGTGCTTTCAGCCGCCCTGCACCCTGCGCCGCTGCACTTCATCTTTCATTCCGCCTATTGCTGTTCGACCCTGCTGGCGAATGCGTTCGACCGGCCCGGGCTGGCGTCTTCGCTGAAAGAGCCGCAGCTGCTGGCCGACATGGTCGGCTGGCGGCACCGGGGCGGCGATCAGCATGCCATCGGCAGAATGCTCGACCAGTCGCTGACGCTGCTTGCGCGTCCGTTCGAGGCGGGCGAGGCCATGATCGTCAAGCCATCGAACGTGGTCAACGGTCTGGCCCAGGCAATGATGAACATCCGGCCGGATGCGAAGGCGGTGCTGCTCTACGCACCGCTGCGCGGGTTCCTCGCCTCGATCGCGCGCAAGGGGATGTGGGGGCGGCTGTGGGTGCGCGAGTTGCTGGCCAAGCAACTGGCCGACGGCACGGTCGATCTCGGCTTCAACCCCCGCGACTATCTGCTCCATACCGACTTGCAGGCTGCCGCCGTCGGATGGCTCGCGCAGAAGAAGCTGTTTCAGACGATGGCGACGCGCTGGCCCGACCGCGTGCGAACGCTCGACAGCGACGTGCTGGTGGCGCGGCCGCACGCCGCGTTGCGTGCCAGTGCCGCGTTGTTCGGCCTCGATCTCGACGACGCAACCACGGATGCCATTGTTGCCGACGTCTTTGCGCGCAATGCCAAGGACGGCACCGTTTTCGCTGAGGGCCAGCGCGGCAGCGACCGTGCGGCGGGCGAAGCGGTCCACGGCGAGGAGATCGAAAAGGTCGCGATCTGGGCCGACGTCGTGGCGCGCGACGCGGGCATCGCAGCGGAACTGCCTGCACCACTGATTTAACGTAAGTTACTCCCTAGCGTAGCGCAGGGGAGGAGTTCGACAAAAAAGGGCGGCCCCGAAGGACCGCCCTATCTTGTCTTTCGACTGACCCGAAGGATCAGAAGCGGACGTTAACCGTCGCGGCGAACCGGCGACCGATCGGGTCGTAGGTCGACGGGAAGGTGTTGCCCGAGTTCTGGCCGGTGGTGCCAGCAGCCGAACCGACGACCGGCGGCGCCTTGTTCAGGATGTTGAAGGCGGTGAGCGTGAGCTGCAGTTCCTTCGTGATCGAGAAGCGCGCCGACAGATCGAAGTAATCGAACGCCGGGATCTGGTTGAAGTTGGCAGTCTGGCCCGCAAGCGGCGACGGTCCGGAGATCGTGCCGTTGAACAGGTTGCGGCTGGTCGCCGTGAACCCGCGCGCGGCGAAATCGTCGGCCTGGCCTTCGTACTTCATGGCCCCGATGTGACGCCACAGCACCGACAGATCGACATCCGGGAAGCCGAAGGTCACGCGCTGCGTCCAGCTCCACTTGGGCTGAAGCGCACCGTTCTGCGACGAGCAGTTGGCGCTGTAGTAACCGACGCACTCACGGTTGAAGCCGGTCGGCGACGCACGGAACTGGGCGGTACGCGTCCAGTTGCCGTTCAAGTCGTAGTTGAACTTGAACACGTCGAAATCGTGACGCCAGCCCAGCTTGAAGTCGATACCTGCCGTCGCCAGACGACCGGCATTGGTCAACGGAGTCGGCAGACCCAGGATCGGGTTGGTCGCGGTCGAGGTGCCCGACAGACGACCGTTCACCACGTTACGACGAATGCCCGTGCACGCCGCCGAGGTCGCCGATGCCGCCGTGATGGTGTTGAAGCACGCACCGAGCACATCCGACGAGGTCGCAGACGTGATCGCGTCGTTCACCCGCACGTCGTAATAATCGATCGAGAAGGTTAGGTTCGGAATCACGTCCTGCGGCTGGATGACCAAGCCGACGGTGAAGGTGTCGGCCTTTTCCGGGTTCAGGTTCGGGTTACCACCGCCGGTGGCATTGGCCTGGCCCGCGCTCGGGTTCTGGATGAGCCCGATCTGCGCCGCCGTTGCACCCTGAGCGATACAAACCGCCGTCAGGTTCGCGTTACCGACCGGTGCCGTACCTGCGCACGGATCGACGAGCAGGCTGGTCAGCCCGGTCGAAGCCGGAACGAACAATTCGCCGATGTTGGCGGCACGAACCGCGCGGCTGTAGGTTCCGCGGAACTTCAGCGCACTGATCGGCGCCCAGGTCACGCCGACCTTGTAGGTGGTGGCACCTTTCGACAGCGCGCCGGCAATGTCGGTCTTGGAACTCGAATAGCGCGCGCCCGCCTGAAGCGTTAGCTCGTCGAAGAAGGGCTGATCCTTGGCAATCGGCACCGCCAGTTCGCCGAACACTTCCTTGGTAGCATAGCCACCCGAGAACGCGGTCACAGCACCACCGGCACCGCCGAGTTCGCCCGGGATAGCCGCAAGGTTATCGGGCGCACGCGTCGCCGAATATTTGCGATATTCGCCGCCGACCGCGAACGACACCGGTTCCGATGCCGACGGGATGGTGAAACCGAAGTCGCCCGACAGCACGCCGTTGACCTGCGCCAGAGTCGAGCGGTTTGCGACGCTGCTGGTCACGCCGCCGACAAAGGCGTTCATCGCCGAAGAGATGCTGCCCGCCGGACCGAAGATGTTGAGCGGGACGCAGCCGTTCGCCGTGCTGGTGCACGCCGTCGTACTGGTCGCCAGCAATGCCTGCTGCACGCGCGAGTTGGCGTAATAGCCGCCACGCGTTTCGATATTCTCGCTCTCGCCATACGAACCCGAGAAGTCGAACTTCAGCGTGTCGGTGATGTTGAAGCGCGCACCGGCTGTGTAATCGAACACGGTGGTCACATAGGTGCTGATACGCGGTCCGAGTTCGACGGCACGACGGTAAACGCCGCCGAGGCTGAGCGTGGTTGCCGCATTGCACAGCGCGACGGTTGCGAAACCGTTAGCGGCGCAGACCTGATCCTTGATCGTGCCGGTCAGATACGGGTTGGTCGGGTTGATGTTCAGCACGTTGCCGAAGATGCCCGACGGCGCGATGATCGACTGCGTGGTGTTCTTTGAGAACATCGCGCGGCTGTAAACCTCGATCGAATCCGAGATTTCGTAGCGCGCCGCCGCATAGGCGTTGTAGCGACGGAACGGCGTCTGGAAGATGTTGTACGGGTTGAAGTTGAAACCGTTGTAGAACGGCACCAGCGCGGTACCGGCGGCGTTGATCTGGATGTCGCCGTCGCTGCCGGGGACAACCGTCGCATAGCGCGTGTCCGAAAGCACGGTCGGCGTCGAGGTGAACGACGAACCCGACGCAACGCCCGAGGTCGACGAGATACCGAAGATCGAAACGGGGCGGTCGCCCTGATAAATCGGGTCGGTTTCGATATAACCGATGCCGAGGACCGCGTTGCCGCGACCGTCGTCGAAATTGGCCCCCATCGTCAGGTCGACGCGGAGCGTGTTGCCGTCGCCCTTTGCCGAAATCTGCTCCGAGGCCTGCGCGGCGAAACCGGCGAAGTCACGCTTGGTGATGAAGTTGACGACACCCGCGATGGCGTCGGCACCATAGGTGCTCGATGCGCCGCCGGTCAGAACCTCGACGCGGTCGACGAGGGCGAGCGGGATGTTGTTCAGATCGACCGTGCCGTTGAAGTTGGCCGGAACCGTGCGACGACCATCGAGCAGGATGAGGTTACGGTTCGAACCGAGACCGCGAAGGTTCAGCGTCGAACCCGACGACGACTGGCCGTTGTTGACCTGCTGGCCGTTGCCCGGAATGACGCCCGGAATTTCGCGCAGGATCTGTTCGGCGGTGTTGGTCTGGCGGAGCTGAAGCTCTTCGCTGCCCACGGCCGTGATCGGCGACGACGAAGCGATGTTGGGGTTGGCGATCAGCGTGCCGGTGACGATGATCGTGTCTTCCTCGGCAGCAGCCGGGGCGGGCGTCTGCGCGAAGGCAGGTGCCGAAGCGAGCGAACCCGCGATGATGGTCGTCGCCAGCAGATTGCGGCGGAGAGCCTTGGTAACCATGTGGTTGTATCCCCTAGTTTCGGTGGCTTTCGCCGCCGTTTGAAACCTTTGCGTGTTACGTTTCCGGACACGGAAACGGGCGGAATCCTCCCGCCAGATGGGCGGCGTCTAGGAGAATCGCGCCCCTGATTGCAACGCCGCACTGGGGCGCGACGCCCGTTTGATGCCCGATTGTTGTATTTGTGACACAGGTTTGTCATCCCGCCTGCCGCGCCGCATGATGCGGGTCGAGTTTGCGGAGAGAAGTTTCGATGATGCGTTTCCTGCTGCCCACCTGCGCCGTCCTGATTGCTGTGCCTGCCATCGGGGCCGCACCAACTCCGCCCGTTCCCGCCGCCAAACCGGTGACCGCTTTGCAGTCCTGTCGCGCGGTGACGGATGCTGCCGCGCGGCTGGCGTGCTACGACCGTGCGGTCGATGCGCTGTCGGCGGCCACCGCCAGCGGCGATGTCGTCGTCGTCGAGCGCACCGAAGTGCGAAAGGCGCGCAAGGGGCTGTTCGGCTTCACCCTGCCGCGGATCGGCTTCCTGACCGGCAAGGCCGACAATGCCGAAGATACGGCGGACGCGAAAGAACTGGCCACAGTCGTCACCGCAGGGCGGTCGATCGGCAACGGAAAATGGCGGTTTACCGTCGAGGGCGGCGCGGTATGGGAGACGGTCGAGGCTAGCTCGGCGTTCAGCGATCCCTTGCCGGGCCGCAAAGTGTTGATCGAAAAAGGCTTGATGGGGGCCTATTTCGCGACCGTCGAAAAGGGGCGACGGGTGCAGGCCAAACGGATCGGCTGAGCGCTGTTGCGGTTCGGCAAGCCCGTTATTGCGGTCCCGCCAGCAACAGCGGGTCGATGCGGCGGTCGAGCCATTTCATGCCCCAGTGAAGGTGCGGACCCGAGGCACGGCCGGTCATGCCGACCGCCCCGACCACCTGCCCCTGCCGCACGCGGTCGCCGACCTTCACGTCATGGCGCGAGAGATGGAGGAAAGCGCTGTTCAGCCCCATGCCATGGTCGATCATCAGGATTTTGCCCTCGAGCGTGAAAGGCTGGGCGGCGGCGAGGGTGACGACACCGTCGGCGGGCGCGACAACCGGTGTGCCGGTCGGGCGCGCGACATCCACACCCGAATGCGGCGCGCCCTTTTCGCCATTGGCATAGACGCGGCTCGACCCGAACAGGCCCGAGATGCGCCCCTTTACCGGCCAGATGAAGCGTTGCCGCCATCCGTCAGCGCCACCGTCGATCCGCCTTGCAGCATTGATCTGGGCGAGTTCGGGCGGTCGCAGTCGCGCGAATTCGGCGGAAGGCTGGGCAAAGCGCGGCAAGCCCGCGATCGTTTCGACCCGCCAGGCGCGCGGCTCGACCTTGAGCGGCAGCTCGACGCCGCGTCCGTCGCGGGCTGTCGCGCGCAGCATCGCGGTAGGGGCGGCGTCGCTGTTGAAGCCGATGATGAACCTGCCATCGGGCGCGACACGCACCGGCTGTCCGTCGAGCGTCAGGTTCAGCGTGCCGGGCGCGAGCTGGCCGAGCATGATGCCGCCCTGCACCGCGACGCCGGTCAGCACGATCGGGCCGCTGCGGACCTCGGGTGTGCGGGGCGGCGGGGCGACATGCATCGGCGGTGGCGCAGGGGCTGCGGCGGCCGTCGCCTCACGCGGCACCGGCGCGATGCAACTGCCCGCCAGCACCGCGACCGAAGCCGCGAACGCGCCCGCGCCGAGCCGCGTCACGCGCTCAGCGCCGCCGTCGAGATCGCAGCGCTGGCATAGGCTTGCTGTTTCGCGACGCTCCAATAGCGCAGATCGTCGAGCAGGATCCGTTCGCCGCTGACCGCGCAAAGGACATGATCGCCCTGCACGAGGACGCGAAAGCCATTGGCCATATAGTGCAGCCGCGCGAGGCGGCCCGAGGGGGACATCAACATCGAACGCCATTTAGCGCCGATGGCATTTTTTCGCTAGAGGAAGCTCGCCTGTTCGGGCGCGGTCCGGGCTGCTCTCGCCGCAGGCCGGGGACCGCCGCCATCGACATGGACATCGATCCGCCCGTCGGCAAAGACCAGCGCCAGCGCCCCTTCCCGGCGTGCGACTCCGGTCGTCGTGACCGAAGCGCCGGTGCGGTTTTCCACCCGGGCATAGCCGCGTTTGAGGACGGCATCGGGGTTGAGCGAATCGGCGATCCGCCACAGCCGGTCGATGCGGTCGCGCGCGTCGGCGAGCGGGCGGGCGACAAGGCGAGGATCGAGACGGACGGCCCGGAGTTGTGCGCCCGACTTCGCGAGCCGCGCGGCAAGCAACGGCGGGCGCAGCGCACCCGAGGCATGGGCGAGGTCGCCGCGCGCGTCGGCCAGCGATTTGGCGAGACCCCGCCTGAGCCGCTCGCCGAGGTCGTCGGTGCGCTGGCGCTGGCTCGCAAGCAGGGTCTCGGCGTCGGGCATCCGTACCGCAACCGCCGCCAGCCGCTCGCCGCCGCGCTCGCGGTAACGGTGAACGATGCGGAGGCTTCGCGTGGCGAGCGCCTCGACATTGGCCAGCAATTCGCGCCGCACCGGCACAGCCATTTCGGCGGCCGCTGTCGGCGTTGGCGCGCGGACATCGGCAGCAAAGTCGCACAATGTGGTATCGGTCTCGTGCCCGACCGCCGAGATGACGGGAATGGTGCAGGCCGCAACAGCGCGCACCACCGCCTCGTCGTTGAAGCTCCATAAATCCTCGACCGATCCGCCGCCGCGCGCAACGATGACCAGATCGGGACGCGGCGCCGGGCCGCCCGCCATATCCGAAAATCCGCGCACAGCGCGGGCGACCTGTTCGGCGGCACCGTTACCTTGCACCAAGACCGGCCAGACGACGACCTGCACCGGGAACCGGTCGGCCAGCCGATGCAGGATGTCACGGATCACCGCGCCGGTCGGCGAGGTAACGACACCGATCACGCGCGGTAGATAGGGCAAGGGTCGTTTGCGGTTTGCATCGAACAGCCCCTCTCCCGCCAGCTTTGCTTTGAGCTTTTCGAGCAGCGCCAGCATCGCGCCTTCGCCGGCCAGCTCCATCCGGTCGATAATGATCTGGTATTTGGAACGCCCCGGGTAGGTGGTCAGCTTGCCGGTCGCGACGACCTCGACCCCGTCGGCCGGCGCGAACGCCAGCCGCGCGGCGGACATTTTCCACATCACGCCGTCGAGCGCCGCGCCATCGTCCTTCAGCGCCATATAGCAATGGCCCGACGCCACCCGCTTCCACCCCGAGATCTCGCCACGGACCCGCACATGGCCGAAGCCGTCCTCGACATGGCGTTTCAGCCTTCCGGACAATTCGGTCACGCTGAACGGCGCGGAATTGTCGCCGGGGCCGCTGTCGGCTAGCAGCGCGCTGTTTTCCAATTCTTGGGGGTCGGGCATGAACATCCTGCTGCTGGGCGGGGGCGGACGCGAACATGCGCTGGCGTGGAAGCTGGCGCAATCGGCGACTTGCGATACGCTCTATGCCGCGCCCGGCAACCCCGGCATCGCGCAGCACGCCGAACTGGTTGCGCTCGACCCGACCGATCACGGGGCCGTCATCGGCTTCTGCCGCAGTCACCTCATCGGACTCGTCGTCGTCGGCCCCGAAGCCCCGCTGGTCGACGGGATCGCCGACAGCCTGAACATGGCAGGCATCCCCTGCTTCGGTCCGAGCTGCGCGGCGGCAAAGCTGGAGGGTTCGAAGGGATTTACCAAGGATTTGTGCGCGGCGGCGAAGATTCCGACCGCGGCCTACGTACGCTACCACGACAAGGAAGCCGCGCGCGCAGGGCTTGCCGGATTCGGCTTGCCGGTCGTCATCAAGGCTGACGGGCTGGCCGCCGGCAAAGGCGTGGTGATCGCCGACACGACCGCCGAAGCCGAAGCCGCGCTCGACGACATGTTCGGCGGCAGCTTCGGCGTGGCGGGCGAGGCCGTTGTGATCGAGGAGTTTCTGACCGGCGAGGAAGTCAGCCTGTTTGCCATTACCGACGGCACGACCGTTATCCCCTTCGGTACGGCGCAGGACCACAAGCGCATCGGCGAAGGCGACACCGGTCCCAATACGGGAGGGATGGGCGCCTATAGCCCGGCAACGGTGCTGACCCCCGAGCTCGAAGCCCGGGCGATGGACGAAATCGTGCGGCCTACGGTGGCGGCAATGGCCGCGCGCGGCACCCCCTTTGTGGGCGTGCTCTTTGCCGGGCTGATGTTGACGGACAAAGGGCCGCAACTGATCGAGTACAACGCCCGCTTCGGCGACCCCGAAACACAAGTATTGCTTCCCCGTTTCACCGGCGATCTTGCCGCCCTGATGCTGGCCGCCGCGACGGGAAAACTGGACGATGTCAGTTCGCTAACATTCGACTCCAACGTAGCGCTTACCGTTGTTCTTGCCGCGCGCGGATATCCTGCAGCTCCGTCATTGGGCGGATCTGTCCTTGGCAGGCTGAGCCCAACCGATGGCACGCTGGTTTTTATGGCAGGTGTTCGGGCGACAACAGAAGGCCTGGTCGCATCCGGGGGGCGCGTCCTGGCGGCCACCGGTACTGGCACATCGCTGAGGGCGGCGCGCGACAACGCTTATGCAGCACTTGCGGAAATCGATTTCATCGACGGCTATTGGCGGACCGATATTGGTTGGCGCGAGCTGGACCGCCAACAATTGTAAATTCTTTCTGTAAGTGTCGGTCCACTTTACATCCAATACGAATAGGTTACTTAGCGCCAATTGTAACGTCGTTTGCAGCGAATGTTAAGATTGGGGCGCATGTGAACCGGCATGATATTATTAAATTGATCGCGGGCTGCTGCCTGACGGTCCTGTTCACGGCGATGGTCTTCGGCCCGATGGGTTCGGGACGCCGTTATGTGGACCAGTTGCAACACCGCGTCCGCACAACTCTCGACGCGCGACAGCTCGACCGTGTCGAGGTCGAAGTCCAGAACGAGCCGGCTATGCGCCGCATCGTGGTGCTATCCGGCCCGCTTGCCGAACGCGACCGGCGGCTGGCCCTCGCCATCTCGCGGAATGTACCCGGTGTTGCCGATGTACGCTGGGCAGCCGACAGCGGTGCGGCTGGTGCCCCTCCGCACGGGTTTTCGGTCGGGTACTGACGATGTCCGGCACGACCAGCTAGTAGGGGGGGCTCCAGCGTGATCTTGGACTTGTGGGTCGAAGTGTTCGGACTTGCGATGGTTGCTTACCTGCTGGGGCTGGCATCTTCGTGGCTGATCTGGAAAATGGGCGAAATGATCGACTGAGCGCGGGTCGTGCGTTCGGTTGTTTCGGGTGTTAATGGGTTTCATATGGTCGATCTGATCTCCGCCTATTGGGTCGTGTTTGCGATCGCTGCCGCAATCGGGGCCGCGACCGGCTTCTGGATCCTGAGTTCGCGTCGCCATGTCGAGCTGCCGCGGATAGAGATCGGCCAGAAAGCAACGCAGACGCTGGCCCGGACCCTGCAACCTTCACCGACCGGCGGTGTCGCGGGCGCTTCCTTTCCGCCGCTCCCTTTCGAGGTCCGGCTCGACCCCGATGTCCATCCCGACGATCTGTTGCAGATCAAGGGGATCGGCCCCAAGCTCGCGCGCATGCTGATCCACATGGGCATTACCCATTACGACCAGATTGCCGCGTGGTCGGCGACGGACATTGCGGCCGTCGACGAGCGGCTGGGCGACTTTGCCGGGCGGGTCGCCCGCGACAATTGGGTCGAGCAGGCCCGGCTGCTGGGTGCGGGCGATATCCCTGCCTATGAGGCCAAGTTCGGCAGACTGATCGGGGCCGCCAGTTGAGAATTGCCCTTGCCGTCGCTCTGTCCGCCCTGATGGCGGCTGGGGTCGTCGCGCAGGATATCGCCACCGAACGCGCCGCACTCGACCGGGCGCAACGCGCCGCCCGCAGCGCCGCCGAGCGCGCCACACGACTCGAATCGGCGGCCAGCGCCGCCAGCGACGAAGCCGCTAAAATCCGCGCTTCTGCTGCCGCCGTCGCCGCCCGCATCCAGTCCGCCGAAGCCGATATCGATACGGCGGAAGCGCGCATTGCCGTGGTCGAGCAGCTGCGCGCCGGCCAGCGCGCGCGGCTTGCGGAAAAGCAGGGGCCGACCGTTCGTCTGGTCGCCGCGTTGCAGACGATGGCACGCAAGCCGCCTGCGCTCGCTCTGGTCCAGCCGGGCTCGATCCGCGACATGGTCCATGTCCATGCCGTTTTCGCCTCGGTTTTGCCCGTCGTCCGCGCCCGCACGGCGGACTTGCGTGCCGACGTCGAACGAGGGCGGCAGCTGCGCCTTGCCGCCGATGCCGCGCTGGCCGAAGAGCGCGGCGCGCAGAACCGCCTGATCGCCCAGCGCCAGCAGCTGGCCGCGCTCGAGGCCCGTAAACGCGCCGAATCGTCGCGCTTTGCCAGCGGCGCGATGGCCGAACAGGACCGCGCCATCGCCATGGGCGAGGAAGCGCGTGACATCGGCGAATTGATGGGGCGGATCGAAGACGCCGACGCGATACGTGCGCGGCTCGAAAGCCTGCCCGGCCCGATCCTGCGTCCGGCACAACCCTCGGCGGCGCGCGCCTTGCCCAGCGATACGGCAGTCGCGAGTACAGCCATTCCGGCCTATCGCCTGCCGGTCGTCGGGCAGGTCGTTACAGGTCTGGGCGAAGTGTCCGACGCCGGGGTTCGGGCGCGCGGCCTGACCATCGCGACACGTGCCGGGGCGCAGGTTGTGGCACCCACCAGCGGGCGCATCGTTTTTGCCGGACCGTTTCGCGGCTATGGCAATATCGTCGTCATCGACCATGGGCTGGGATGGACGACGTTGCTGACCAGCCTTGCCGCGCTCGACGTCAAGGTTGGCGACAGCGTAGATCCGGGCGCGCCCGTCGGCCGCGCCGGCCCCGACCGCCCGACGGTGACGGTCGAGCTGCGCCGTCGCGGGACACCGGTCGATATCGCGAAACTGGCGGGATAGCTTTACGCAGCCCCGCGACACGCTATCTTGGGCGCAACTTCCCAAGGACAATCCATGCCCCGTTTCCCCCTTCGCGCGCTGATCTCGGTTTCCGCGCTTGCTCTCATCCCGGCCACCACGGCGACCTTCGCAGCGGTCGATAACTCGACCTATAAGGAACTCGACGCTTTTATGGCGGTGTTCGAGCGGGTGCGCGCAGACTATGTCGACAAGACCGACGACAAGAAGCTGATCAAGGGCGCGATCGACGGGATGCTAGCGAGCCTCGACCCGCATTCGGGCTATCTCGACACGCGCGATTTCGCGCAGATGCGGACGCAGACCGACGGCAATTACGGGGGTCTCGGCCTGACCGTCACCATGGAGGACGGCGCGGTCAAGGTGGTGACGCCGACCGAGGATACCCCCGCGTACAAGGCGGGGATCAAGGCGGGCGATTTCATCACGCACCTGAACGGCAATCTGATCTTCGGCGGCACACTGGACGAGGCGGTCGAGCAGATGCGCGGCAAGCCCGGCACGCAGATCAAGCTGACGGTGGTCCGCAGCGGTCGCGACAAGCCGTTCGACGTGACGCTGACCCGCGAAGTCATCGAGCTGAAGCCGGTGAAATGGGAAGTGAAGGGTCAGGTCGGCTATATCAACATCAACGCCTTTTCGAAGAACACCGGCATGGGCGTGCGCGCCGCGCTGATGGGCATCGACAAGGCGCTGGGGCATCAGCCGCTCGGCTATGTCGTCGATCTGCGCTCGAACCCCGGCGGGTTGCTCGACGAGGCGATTTCGGTGAGCGACCAGTTCCTCGAACGCGGCGAGATCGTGTCGCAACGCGGCCGCGCGAAGGGCGATATCGAACGCTATTTTGCCAAGCCCGGCGACGCGGCACACGGCCTGCCGGTGGTGGTGCTGGTCGATAGCGGCTCGGCCTCGGCGGCGGAAATCGTCGCGGGTGCCTTGCAGGACAACCACCGCGGCCTCGTTATGGGCGAGCGCAGTTTCGGCAAGGGGTCGGTGCAGACGCTGATCCCGCTCGACGACACGACGGCGCTGCGGCTGACCACTGCGCGTTACTACACCCCGTCGGGCCGCAGCGTGCAGGAAGGCGGGATCGAGCCCGACATCAAGGTGCCGCAACTGTCCGACGCCGATTACAAGACGCGGCCGCGCTTCCGCGAAGCCGATCTGCGCCGCCACCTGATCAACGAGGCCAAGGTCGACAATTCGGTGCTCGAGGACGACAGCAAGCCCGACCCGCGCTTTGCGATGACGGCGGAGCAGTTGAAGGCCAAGGGCATCAGCGACTTCCAGCTCGACTATGCGCTGAAGTCGATCGCGCGGCTGGCGAGCCTGCCCGCTCCCACCAAGGTGGCGGCGCGCCGGTGACGTCGCTTGCCCGTGCCAATATTCTCGCGCTTGCCGTCCCCGCGCTGTTGATGGCGGGGGCGCTGGGGTCGCAGTACCTCGGCGGACTCTACCCGTGCGAGATGTGCCACTGGCAGCGCTGGCCGCATTATGCTGCGATTGCGCTGGCGCTGCTCGGCTTTGCGACCAAGCCCCCGGCGCGGAACGTGGCTGTTGCGCTCGCCGCATTGGCCATCCTGACCTCGGGCGCCACCGGCGTGTTCCACGCCGGGGTCGAATACCACTGGTGGGCGGGGCCGCCATGCTCGTCGACGGCAGCGGGGGCGAGCCTCGACGATATCATGCGCGCGCCGCTGATCCGCTGCGACATGCCGCAATGGACGCTGGGGCCCATATCGCTCGCCGGGTTCAACGCGATCTTTTCGATATTGGGCGGCCTGGCGGTGCTGGCAATGGTCAGGAAAGCGCGATGAATCCCGATACCGAATCGATGATCCGCGTCGACCAGGCGGGCGAATATGGCGCGACGCGCATCTATGCCGGGCAGCTGGCGATCATGGGGACGCGCACCCCCGCCGCGCGTGCGATTGCCGCAATGGCGAGCCAGGAGGAGCGCCACCGCAAGCATTTCGACGCGATGATCGCCCGGCGCGGCGTGCGACCGACCCTGCTCCAGCCGTTCTGGAACATCGCGGGCTATGGGCTGGGCATGGCGACCGCGCTGATCGGGCCGGAGGCGGCGATGGCGTGTACGGCGGCAATCGAGACCGAGATCGACAATCATTACGGCGAACAGCTGGAGGCGCTGGGCGACAGTGACCCCGAATTGTCGGAGGCCATCGCCGATTTCCGCGCCGACGAAGTCGAGCACAAGGCGACGGCGATGGCGGCAGGGGCCGAGCGCGCGCCCGCCTATCCGCTGATGACCGCCGCGATCCGGCTCGGCTGCCGTGTCGCGATTGCGGCATCGAAACGCATCTGAGTCTGGTCAAGCGCGACCAAATCGGCAATCGTGCGTTCATGCGTGCCGTGAGAGAAAGGTTCCCATGAAAAAGCTGTTCGCAATCGCCCTGGGCATCTCCACCCTCGCTGCGCCGATGCTCGGCACCCCGGCGCTGGCGCAACAGACTGACCGGGTGCTGGTGCTGTACGGCAACGACAAATGCCCGACCAATGCGAGCGGCGAGCAGATCGTCGTGTGCACGCGGCGGCCCGAGGGCGAACGCTATCGCATCCCCAAGGAGCTGCGGACGCCCATCCTGATCACACCCGAAAACCAGAGCTGGGCCGCCAAGGCGAACGACACACTGAACGCCGGGTCGGCGACCGGCACGGGGAGTTGTTCGGCCGTCGGCGCAGGCGGCTGGACCGGCTGCTGGGCGCAACAGATGCGCGACGCGAAACGCCAGCGACAGCAAGACGCGGTGGAGAGCAGCGCGCCGAACCGGTAAGGCTGCGCGGCATGCGGGTCGTGCCGGAATGGCGGAAATCCGCCAAAGGTCACAAAGGTCACACCTGAAACGTGTTGTCCGCGACGATCGCCCGTGCCGCGAACTTGTAATTTTCAACGCCGACGAGCGAACCCGTGTACGCCAATTGCGAAGCTGCGCCTTAGCGGCAGCGAAAGTCGACGCGACAAAGAGCCAGGCATGTCTGCCAAAGAGCAGGCCGCGACTCGCGGATGACAGATGATCGGCGTGTAGGACAGTGGTTTCGGGCGATCCAAATTCTCCCAGCGGCGCGGCAAGGTAGAATCTTTATTAGACGGCCGACGAGCGTCGGTGGACGACCGTAGTGCTGTGGAGTCCGGAACGTCGGCTTTCGAAATGAACGAGGCGAAAGCCATTCATTCAAACGCTGATTTGACCTTCCATTACGGAGACGCACGAGCCGCCCAGCGTTGCCACGATGCCTTGTGCGGAGCGGCGTGCCTCGACGTGCAACAGGCTTGGCCGCCCCATTTCGACGCCTTGGTGAATCTCGAATTGTGCAGAATCGACCCCAGGTTCGAATGACAGCAGCAGGCAGGCAAGAGGAGCATTCGCGCTACCTGTCGCCGGGTCTTCCCAAGTCCCTGAAAGTGGTGCGAACATCCTCGCGCGAATGGTGCGCCCATCCTTGGAATAAACATGGACGGCGAAACGGCCTCCCATTTGGGGATGACTGGAACGAGCAGCGCGGAAAGCATCGAGATCGGGGGCGCAGCGCCCAAGAGCGTCGCGAGATATTTCCGCAATCACGAACGAGTTGCCGTTTGATGCAATGGTCGGCGAGTGCGTTGAGGTCACGATGTCGGTAAGATCGAGACCCAACACCTTGGCGATGACATCAGGTGCAACCGTCCCTGCAACGCTAAGCGGCTGCGGGGCGGCAATCGTAGCAGCAAGGGGAGCACCATCGTCGTCTCGGTCGATCCTGACACGAACGAGTCCGGCGGGAACTTCGAAAACAGCGTCGATCAGCTCTGGTTGCATGCCCGCGAGAACGAAGGCAGTGCCGACCATCGGATGCCCAGCGAACGGCATTTCAGCCGTGCGGTTGAAGATGCGGACTCGCGCCGTGTTCGCGGGATCGACGGGAGGCAGAACAAACGTCGTTTCGCTCAAATTGAACTCGGCCGAGACCGCCTGCATTACGGTTTGATCCAACCCTTCTGCATCCATAACCACGGCCAGAGGATTTCCGCCAAAACGTTGGTTCGTAAAGACATCGACGGTGTAGAACTTAGGCATTCGATGCTGTTGCCATGAATGGCAGCTCTTGGGCAGGGCAATCTTGGTGTCGAACGACCGAAAACTTGTCGCTACCCGTCAGTCCGACTTGCCGGATGTACCGCCGCATCGGTGCTCGTGAAATCCCTGCCGGTAAACAGGATCGGCAGCTCGCGATCCTTGGCGACGGCGTAGACCATCAGGTCGAGCAGGTTGAGCTGCCCGCCGGTACCGTTACCCTTGCCATATGCGCCGTGGGCGCGCGCAGCGATGGCGGCATGGGTGCGATCATAGGGGATGACTTCAAGTCCGGCCTCTTCGAGCTTGCCGAGCAGATCGCTCGCAATATCGTCGAAGCCTGCACCGCGCAGGGCCGCGACGCGCTGAAATTCGGTTTGTGCCGGTGCGGGAAGCAGGCCGCGCTCACTCAATAACGCATCGAGCAGCGCATCTGCGCCGCGCTCGTCGAACACTATTGCCGCAAGTGCCGACGTGTCGACGATCACCGTGGCATGCCATTCTCATCATACATCTCGGCGTCTATTTCCTGCATCGTCGGGTAAGTCCCTTTCGGTACTCTGGCCAGCAGCAGGCGGATTTCCTCACGGATTCGTGCGCGATCCGCAACCGCGGGCAGCGGCATCCGGTCCAGCGCTTCCTCAACGACGCTCGCCTGACTGCGGCCGTCACGGGTCAACAGGGCGAGTCGTTCGGCTGCACGCGCGCTGCGGATAGTGATGGCAGTCTGATTGCGTCGGGCTGTTGCGGTCATCGTGGCGGCTCCTCGGCTAAAAGATAAGGCGAAGCTCGCTTGTGTGCAAGCCAGTGCTTGCACAGCAATAGAAACCTAACGGCTAGCTGCCACCCACGCCGCCACATTCGCCTCCAGCACATCGAGCGGCACCGCGCCCGATGACAGCACCGCGTCATGAAACGCCCGCACATCGAACTTCGGCCCCAGCGCCTTTTCGGCCCGCGCACGCAGTTCCTTCAGTTTCAGTTCGCCCAGCTTGTAGCCCAGCGCCTGCCCCGGCCATGAGATGTAGCGGTTGACCTCCGCGTCGATATTCGCATCGGTCAGCGCGGTGTTGTCGCGCATGAAGGTGACCGCCTGTGCCTTGGTCCAGCCCTTCGAATGCAGGCCGGTGTCGACGACCAGGCGGCAGGCGCGCCACATTTCGTAGCTCAAGCGCCCCATGTTCTTTTCGGGCGTATCGTAGAGGCCGAGCTCGATGCCGAGGTGTTCGCTGTAGAGGCCCCACCCTTCCGTGTAGGCCGTGAACCCGGCGAGGTAGCGGCGGAACTTCGGCAGGTCCATTTCCTGTTGCAGCGCGATCTGGTTGTGGTGGCCCGGGACCGCCTCATGCGCGGTCAGCGCGGGGAGTTCCCACAAGGGGCGCTGGTCGAGCTTCGACGTGTTGACGTAGTAGAAGCCGGCAATGCCCGCAGGCGGCGAGCCGGGGTTGTAATAGGCCGTGGTCGTGCCCTCCGCGGTTTCGGCCGGGATCGGGCGCAGGCCATAGGGAAGCCGCGGGAGTTTGCCGAACAGGCGCGGCATCAGGCCGTCGATGGTCTTGGCCTGACGCGCGGCAGCGGCGAGCAGCTCGTTGGGTGTTTTCGCGAAATATTTGGGGTTGGTGCGGAGTTCGCGGACATAGACCGCGCGGTCGGGGAAGCCCGCGCCTTTCGCCACCGCATCCATTTCGGCGCGGATACGCGCGACTTCGGACAGGCCGATATTGTGGATCGCGTCGGGTGTCAGGTTCGTGGTGGTGTGGATGCGGACCTGCAGCGCGTAGTACGCCTCGCCCTGCGGCGTCGCCGAAATGCCGACGGTGGCGCGGCATTTGGGCTTATAGTCCTTGGCGTAATACTCCGCGAACTTGCGGTATTCGGGTTCGACCGTGTCGCGGATCAGCGTGGCCGCGCGCGCCTTCATCGCGGTCCAGTCTGCGGAGGCCATCCCCTGGGGCGCGTTGCCGAGGAAGGGTTTGTAGAAGCGCGACGCCTCGACCTTCGGCGCGATCAGGCCGGTGATCGATGCCTCGACATTGCCGAGCACCGCGCAGGGTTGTGCGTAGCCCGCCGCCACCGCTGCCCGCGTGATCTTCATCGCCTCGCCATTGAGCGCGGGATAGGCGGCGAGGCGCGCGAGATAGCTGCCGTAATCGGCGACCGTATTGAACGGCGAATTTTCGCCCAGCCCCGCGAAATTCTGGTGCCAGCCGGCATAGGTGGTGAACAGCATCATCCGCTGGCCGAAGCCATTGCCCTCGACCTGCTCGGTCAGCATCCGCAGCAGGATCGCCTTGTCGGTGCGTTCGGATGCGGACAGGCCAGTGTCGGGGATGGCGGCGAGTTGCTTGGCGAACGCGTCGGCGCGCGCCGCGGAGCGGTCGGCTGCGGCGAGGCTGATATCGCCGAGCTTGCCGTCGCCGCGCCGGTCGCCGAGCGCCGAGGCATAGGTCGGGCTTTCGCTCATCGCCCAGTCCCAATGCGCGTCGATCAACGCCTTAAGGTCGGTGGAGGGGGTTGCGAGGGCCGGGGTGGCGACGGCAAGGGCCGCAGCAAAAGCGAGGCGCAATCTCATGTTCCGACTTCCCTGAGCTTGTCGAAGGGCTTTCTTTTCTACCGGCTAAGGGCAAAAGGAAAGAAGGGGCTTCGACAAGCTCAGCCAAGCCGGAGGTGTGGGTGGCCACGATCATCGAAAAGCCGAAGCGCGCGCCCTATGGCAAGCCGCTGACGCCCGACCCGTTCGAGCGCGTGCTGTCGGTCGGCGCGGTGGTCCTGCTCGCGTGCATAGTGGTCGCGGTGGCCAAGGGGCGGGCACAATGGGGGATGATCCCGGCGATGGTGTGGCCGCACCTGTTGACGATTGTCATTGCGGTCGCGCTGACCCCGGTGATGCTGTTGCGGCGGCGCGGCGATACCCTGCACCGGCAACTCGGCTGGGTGTGGGTGGTGGCGATGCTGGCGACGGCGGCTAGCAGTTTCTTCATCCGCGACATCAACCACGGCGGGTTCAGCTTCATCCATATCCTGTCGCTGTGGACATTGTTTCAGGTGCCGCTGATCGTATGGAGCGCGCGCACCCACAATGTCCGCCAGCACCGCAGTTCGGTGCGCGGAATGGTGACGGGCGCGCTGCTGGTCGCGGGGTTCTTCACCTTTCCGTTCGACCGCCTGCTCGGTCACTGGCTGTTCAGCTGAGAAAGAACAATTTGCTGCATGACAATCGCCGACACCACTGCGCCCGCCCCTGAAAACTTGACCGAGCGCAAAGACTTCTTCGGCCACCCGCCGGGGTTGTGGTATCTCGCCTTTACCGAGGCGTGGGAGCGGTTCAGCTATTACGGCATGCAGGCGCTGCTCGCGCTGTACATGGTCAAATATCTGCTCGAGCCCGACCGCATCGCCCGTGTCATCGGCTTCGAGCATGTCCGCGCGTTTTTCGGCGGGATGGACGGACAGCCGCTGGCGAGTGCGATCACCGGCGGCTATTTCGCGCTTGTCTATCTGACGCCGATTGCGGGCGGCCTGATCGCAGACCGCTGGCTGGGCAAGCGGATTACGGTGCTGATCGGCGCGCTGACGATGTCGGCGGGGCATTTTATGATGGCGAGCGAACCGCTGTTCCTGTTCGCCTTGCTCGCGCTCGTCATCGGGGTCGGGCTGTTCAAGGGCAATATCGCGAGCCAGGTCGGTGCGCTGTACAAGCCCGAGGACTTGCGGCGCGCGGACGCGTTCCAGATTTTCTATCTCGGCATCAACGCCGGTGTGATTGCTTCGCCGCTGATCGTCGGCACCCTTGGCGAGAAGCTCGGCTGGCATTGGGGCTTCGGCGCGGCAGGGGTCGGGATGCTGATCGGGTTGGTTATCTATCTGTCGGGGCAAAAATATTTGCCGCCCGAGCAACCGCGCGCGACCATTGCGACGCCGAAGATCGGGTTGAGCAGCAACGACTGGAGCGCGCTGATCGCCTTGCTGTTCCTTATCCCGGTGATGGCGATTGCGATCGTGCCCAATAACCAGATTTTCAACGCCTATCTGGTCTGGGGCGACGCCAATTTCGACCTCAAGTTCGGCGGGACGACGCTGCCGACGACATGGCTGGTGACACTCGATGCGGTGGTGTCGGTCAGCTTTCTCGCCATCGTCGCGCTGTTCTGGCGCTGGTACGGCAAGCGCCACCGCGAGCCCGACGAGCTGGGCAAGATGATCATCGGCTCGGCGTTCTCGCTGGCGGGTGCACTGTGCCTCGTCATGGCGGCGGCGACGCAACCGGCGGGCGGCAAGATCGGGCTGTTCTGGCCGGTGATGTTCCATGTCCTGAACTCGATCGGTTTCGCCAATCTGCTGCCGGTCAGCCTCGCGCTGTTTGCGCGGCTGGCACCCAAGAGCATCAACGCGACGGTGATCGGGCTGTATTACCTCGCGTTTTTCGCGGGTAATTCGGCGGTCGGCTATATCGGCGGATGGCTGGAGATTATGCCTGTCACGCAATTCTGGCTGATCCATGCAGCATGCGCAGGGGTGGCGGGGCTGGTGTTCATCGTGCTGAAAGTCTTGCTGCGGCGGCAACTGGCCCCGGCGACGGCGTGATCGATCCGCACACCCCCGTGCTCGTCGGGGTCGGGCAAGCCGTCGATCCTTGGGCGGGCGGGGCCGTGGCGAATGCGCCCAGCCCCATCGGCATGGCGGTGCGTGGCGGGACGGCGGCGCTGGACGATACCGGGGTGGCGGGCATGGCGGCGGCGATCGACCGGGTAGTCGTTATCCGCACGATGGCCGATTCGCTATCGAGCGGCGGCGGGCCGTTCGGGCGTTGTGCCAATCCGCCGGGGACGGTCGCGGCGCGGCTGGGGATATCGGGGGCCGCCCATGTCTATTCGGTGACGGGCGGCGATCAGCCTCAGGCGCTGGTCGCGGAAGCGGCAGCGCTGGTCCATGGCGGCGCGGCGCGGGCGGTGTTGATCGCGAGCGGCGAGGCGACGGCGGCGGCGAAGCTGGCGATACGGGCGGGGATAGCGCTCGACTGGGCGGACAGCGCCGACGGCGATTTCGAGGATCGCGGGACCGGCGCGATGCTGTTGACCCCGTACGAGATCGCCAATGGGCTGGGGATGCCGGTCACGACCTACCCGGTGTTCGAGCACGCCTTGCGGGCACGGCGGGGGTTCGACCGGGCGGCGTGGCGGGCGCGGATGGCGGCGGTGCTGGCACCGATGTCGGACGTCGCGGCGGGTAATCCCTATTCGCAGTTTCCGGCGGCGCGATCGGCGGACTTTCTCGCCACCGAAAGCGCGGACAATTATGCCGTCGCCGACCCCTATCTCAAATGGCACGTCGCGCAGGATGCGGTGAACCAGGGCGCGGCGGTGGTGGTGACGACGGTGGGCGAAGCGACGGCGCGCGGGATCGATCCGGCAAAGTTCGTGTTCCTCCACGGCCATGCCGAACTGGCCGACGCGCCGGTCATGCAGCGGCCCGATTTGTCGCGGTCGCGCGTGTTCGAGGGCGCGGTGGCGCTCGCGCTGGCCGCGTCCGGCAGGACGGCGGCGGAGATGGCACAGCTCGATCTCTATAGCTGTTTCCCCTGCGCGGTGGAACTTGGGGCCGAGGCATTGGGGATCGATCCGGTGGTGCGCGCGACAACGGTGACCGGCGGGCTGCCGTTCTTCGGTGGGCCGGGGAACAGTTACTCGCTGCATGCGATCGCCACGATGGTGGAGCGGCTGCGGGACGAGCCGGGCGCATACGGGCTGGTGCTGGCGAACGGCGGGTTCCTGAGCAAGGCGGCGGTCGGGGTCTATTCGGCGTCACCGCCCGAGGATTGGCAACCGGTTTCGAGCGCCGACGCGCAGCGCGACCTGCACGCGACCGACCTGCCAGCCCCTTTATCGGGTGACGGCGAAGGTGTGGTCGAGAGCTACACTATGACGATGACCAAGGGGCAGGCGTCAGTCGCCGCCGTCATCGCACGGACCCCTGCGGGACGGATGCTGGCGCGGGTGAAGCCGGAAGACTTGGGTGAATTGCAGGCCCGCGATCCCGTCGGCGCGCTGGTCGCTCTACGCAGCCATGAAGGCCGCAATATAGTCGCCGCTATCGGGGCCGCTGCCACAGGCCGTCGCGGCTGACGGCCTTCGGGCGGTTGACCAGCGCCTGACCGAAGGCGCGCGCGACCCAGCCCGCCTTTTCGCCGCCTGTCGTGATGACGCGGTGGTCCCACGCCGCCTGATCGAGCGCGTCGACCTTGCGCGCGATATCGCCATAGATGCC
The DNA here is from genome assembly GCF_024758725.1 of Sphingomonas sp. SUN039. NCBI lineage: Bacteria > Pseudomonadati > Pseudomonadota > Alphaproteobacteria > Sphingomonadales > Sphingomonadaceae > Sphingomonas > Sphingomonas sp. SUN039. Next base: position 2,619,765 of record NZ_CP096972.1, read on the forward strand.
GGCTGCCGCCAGCACTGCCCAGCGCGCGCGGAAGGGGAGCCGCGCCGCGCCGACCCGCGCCGACGCCTCATACTCGCCGACCATATTCGCCAGCCACCACGCCATGTCGGCCAGGCGGCTGCGGTAATGCGGGCGCATGTGCTCGCCGGGGGGGATGTCGGCTTCGACCAGCCAGTCGAGCGGCAGGTAGCAACGCCCGACGGCATCGTCCTCGCTGATGTCGCGCGCGATATTGGCAAGCTGGAAAGCGAGGCCGAGGTCGCAGGCGCGGTCGAGCGTTTCGTCGTCCGCCGGATCGACGCCCATCACCACCGCCATCATGCAGCCGACGACGCCCGCGACATGATAGCAATAGCGGAGCAGATCGTCCTCGCTGCGCGGCGACCAGTCCTCGGCATCGAGCGCGAACCCGGCGATGTGGTCGTCGATGAAGCGGCGCGGGATTTTGCATTCGCGCGCGACGATGCCGAGCGCATCGAACGCTGCGTCGCCGGTCTCCTGTCCGTCGAGCGCGGCGTCGGTGAGGAAGCGGATCGTGCCGAGCCGCGCCATCGGATCGACGACGACCTGCCGCTCGCCGCCATGATCCTGCCCGTCGGCGAGGTCGTCGCAGCGGCGGCACCAGCTGTAGAGCAGCCAGGCGCGTTCGCGGGTGGTGCGGTCGAAGAGTTTGGAGGCGACCGCGAAAGATTTGGAACCCCTGGCAATCGACTCCGCCGCCGCCGCGACAATGGCGGCGCGATCCATTAGAGCTGCGCCGCCGTCATCTTGAAGATCGTGTCGTGCGGCTCATACGCCGCCATCCGGTCGAGCAGCGCGTCCAGATCGCGGTCCGCAATCATGATTCCGGCATGTTGCGGCCGGATAAAACCCACCTCGATCATATGCGCGTTGAACGCGATCAGCCCGTCGTAAAAGCCGCCCACATTGAGCACGCCCACAGGTTTTTCGTGATAGCCCAATTGCGCCCAGCTGATCGCTTCCCACAATTCGTCCATCGTCCCGACCCCGCCGGGGAGCGTGACGAAGCCGTCGGACAGATCGGTGAACAGCGCCTTGCGCTCGTGCATCCCCGACACGACGCGCAGCTCAGTGCAGCCGCGATGCGCGACTTCGGCATCGACCAGCGCCTGCGGAATGATGCCGATCACTTCACCGCCTGCCGCCAGCGCCGCATCGGCGACCGCGCCCATCAGCCCGAGCCGCCCGCCGCCGTACACAACGCCAATCCCGCGCGTCGCCAGTGCATGGCCGACGGCGCGCGCGGCCTCGATATAGACCGGGTCGGCGGGGGTGGCCGAGCCGCAATAGACGGCGAGGCGCTTCACCAATTCCTCCCCCAAGCGAAGACTTGGGGGAGGGGGACCGCGCCCGTAGGGCGTGGTGGAGGGGCGGATGCACTTGCAACGCCGAGCACGCTGTTGGAACGGGGCTCGCCCCTCCACCATGCTTCGCATGGTCCCCCTCCCCTGCGTCTGCGCGCAGGGGAGGATTTAGCTGTGCTCACCTCAGATCCTCCAGCATCAACGCCGCCGTCGCCTTCGCACTTCCCACGACACCCGGAATCCCCGCCCCCGGATGCGTGCCCGCGCCGACGAAATACAGGTTCGGAATCGCGTCGTCGCGGTTGTGCACGCGGAAGAAAGCCGACTGGGTCAGCAATGGTTCGAGGCTGAACGCGCTGCCCATATGCGCGTTCAGGTCGCGGCCGAAATCGGTCGGGGCATAGTAGAACTCGGTCATGATCCGGCTGCGGATGTCGGGGATCAGCCGCTTTTCGATCTCGTCGAGGATGCTTTCCTTGAACCGTTCGCCGACATGGCCGTCCCAGTCGCCGGGGAATTTGCCCATGTGCGGCACGGGGGCGAGCGCGTAGAAGGTCGAGCACCCCTCGGGCGCCATCGACGGGTCGGTGACGGTCGGATGGTGGAGGTATAGGCTGAAATCTTCGCTTAGCACGCCGTGGTCGTAGATGTCCTTGAGCAGCCCGTGATAGCGCGGGCCGAACAGGATATTGTGGTGCGGGATGCCCGGCCAAGTGCCCTTGATCCCGAAATGCACGACGAACAGCGAGGGCGAGTATTTCTTGCGGGTGAGCGCCTTGGTCGCGCGCTGGGCGCGGGCGTTCGACGGCATCAGATCGCGGTAGCTGTGGACGATGTCGGCGTTCGACCCGACCGCATCGGTATCGGTGCGCCAGCCGCTTTCGGTGCGAACGCCGGTGACCTTGTCGCCCTGCGTCTCGATCTCGGCGACCGCATCGTTAAGGCGCAGCACGCCACCCAGCCGTTCGAAGTGCGTCACCATCCCCGCGATCAGGGCGTTGGTGCCGCCCTTGGCGAACCAGACACCGCCGTCCTTTTCCAGCTTGTGGATCAGCGCGTAAATCGCGCTGGTTTTCATCGGGTTGCCGCCGACGAGCAGGGTGTGGAAGCTGAGTGCCTCGCGCAGTTTCTCGTTCTTCACGAACGTCGAAACCATCGAATAAACGCTGCGCCACGCCTGTGCCTTCATCAGCGCGGGCGCCGACGTCAGCATCGATTTGAAATCGAGGAAGGCAACGGTGCCGAGCTTCAGATAGCCCTCGCGATAGACCATTGCGGAATATTCGAGGAACTTGGCATAGCCCGCGACGTCGTCGGGGTTCAGCTTGGCGATCTCGGCATTCAGCGCCGGTTCGTCGTTCGAATAATCGAAATTCGTGCCATCGGGCCAGTTGAGCCGGTAGAATGGCATCACCGGCATCAGGGTGACGTCGTCGCTGAGCTTTCGCCCCGACAGCGCCCAGAGTTGTTCGAGACAATCGGGATCGGTGATCACCGTCGGCCCCGCGTCGAAGGTGAAGCCGTCTTTCACCCAGTGATAGCCGCGCCCGCCCGGTTTATCGCGCTTTTCCACTATGGTGGTTTCGATGCCGGCCGATTGCAGCCGGATTGCCAGTGCGAGGCCGCCAAAACCGGCCCCGATCACTACCGCGCGCTTCAACTCAAGTCTCCTGAAGAACCTTCAACGCACGTCCGATAGGGACTGGCGGCTTCCCCGCCAAGATGCGTGCCTTGTCAAATAGGGTCGATTTGCCCGCATAAAAGCGTTCGATGAGCTTTGGACGCAGCGTGTAGAAGCGCTGATAGATCAAAAACCGTTCGGCGGGCTCGGCGGCGCGGAACGCCATCCGATTGAGAAGGCGGTAGAATTTACCGATCTGCCACTCGGCAGCGGCAAAGGCGTGCAGCTCGCGCGCTAGGACCTCGCCCGACAAGTCCTGCATCGAAACTATTTTTGCAGCAGTGCGAACCGCGAGCGGCAAGGAGTAGCCGGTCGCCGCCTGAAACATGCCCGCGCGCATGCCGATTTTGGCAGCATCGCCACCCGAAGCCCAATATCCCTCGAAATCGCCGCCGAGAGTCACCGGTAGCGCGCCATTCTCTTCGCTGAGCACGGCGGTCACATCCCAGCCCTGCGCCTTGGCGTAATCGGCGATGCGCTGTGCGAGTTCGTCGCGGTCGATGGCGGCGCCATCGCTGTAATAAGTGTCCTCGATAAACAGGCGGTCGAGGCCGAAGGGCAGGACATAGACGAAGCGATAGCCATCCAGTTGGGGCACGCTCGCGTCCATGATGATCGGCGCGGTCAGGCCGTGCGGGGCGGACAATTGCAGCTCCTGCCCCAAAAACTTCTGCCAGCCGACATCGAGGAACCGTCCGTCGGCGGCCCCGCGCGCGTCGATGACGCCGGTTGCCGCGACGGTAACCTGCGTATCGAGCGACACCCGCGTCGGCGACAGATCGACCGCGCCCGCCTTCACCGGCCAGTCGGCAGGGAGCAGCGTGCGCAGCTTCGTGTCGAAGTTTTCCGACCGGATCGAGGCATAGCCGGTATCGAAGCGCCGCCGGTGTTTGGGGAAACGGACGTCGTATCCGTCCCATTCGTGATCGATAAACGGTTCGACGATCCAGCGATCCTCGGGCGCGATATCGGCGGAAAAAAACGACCAGACGTGATTGCCGCCGAACCGCGTTTCGGGCTCGATCAGGCGGACGTTCAGGTCGGGGCGTTTGACCGAGAGTGCGTAGGCGAGGAGCCCGCCCGCGAGGCCGCCGCCCGTGATGGCGAGATCGCAGGTGAGGGTGCGGGTCATAGGGAGCGCAGTAGTGGGTTGTCGCCGATGGGGGAAGGCTTTCCCAATCGGGTGCCAGGGACTGTCCCCCCTCGGGGACTGTCCCTTTTACCGCCGGGGACAGTCCCCAAGGGGGGACAGTCCCCTCACAGCGATCACCTCAAAACGCTCCCGGCACTTCGCGCTGGGCGGGACTGGGCGCAGCGGGGGTCAGCATTTCCAGCTTCGGCTCGGGCGTCAGGCTGCGCGCCGCCACGTTCTTGCCATCCGTCGCCGAAATCGCCGTGCACGTCCGCCCTTGCAGGAAATCGAGCGCCGCGCGGGTCGATCCCTCCGCCGCATCGCCGAGCGGCTTGGTGTAATCGTCGGTCGCCTTGCACGTCACTGGCACGGTGCTCGCCAGCCCGGTGAAATAGCTGTCCGAATTGGCCGAATTGCGCGTCGAAAACGCCACCACCCGCAAACGGTCGTCGCAGGCACTGCGGTCGAGTGCGATCTGGCCGACGGGCTTTCCGTAGGTGTTGGCCCCGACCAGCGCCATGTTGGTGCCGAGATACGGAATGAACGAATTGATGACGAGTTCGCTGGCGGAGGCGGTCGCGCCCGTGCCGATGAAGGCGACCTTGACCGGAGATACGGACTGGCTGCCCGGGGCGAAGCGGCGGGTCGAATTCTGCGATGATTTGGACGCGCGGAAGGTCGTCAGCGAAAAGACGTCCGACGCGTTCCGGTTGCCGCCGAGCAGATCGCCCATCAGTTCCGCCGTCGAGACCAGCCCGCCGCCATTGTAGCGGAAATCGATGATGAAATTGGTGATGCCCTGCGCGCGGAAATTGCTGAACGCGGCCTGCAACGCCGGATCGGCAGTCGAAATGAACGTCCGCAGGTTGAGATAACCGACGCGCAGTCCCCCGTCGGTGATGACTTGCGCGCCGTAACGCGACGACACCGGAGTCAGGGTGTAGTCGGTCTTGGCGATGGTAAGCGTCCGCGTGCCCGCCGCACCGCTAACTTTCAGCGTGCGGGTGACCCCGGCCGTGCTCGGCCCGAAAGCACTGGTGACGCCCGCTGCGCCCTCCGCTGAAATGATATCGGTCACGTTGCGGAGGGTCGTCGGCGTGTCGCCGATAGCGAGGATTTCGTCGCCGCGGTCGATGCCCGCCGCGAGCGCCGCCGTCCCTTCGAAAGATTCCATGATGAAACTGCGGCGCGCGGTCGCGTCATTGGCGACGCGGAAACCGAACCCGGCACTCGACCCCGAGGAGAAGAACGCGTTCTCCGACGCGATCGAGGTGAGATAGGTGAAATACCGGTCGCGATTCTGGCTGCGCGCGGTCGCGGTCAATGCGTCGATATAGTCGGTGACGGTGGCATAGGGGGCGGGGTTGAGGCTGGCCGGCAGGGTTTCAGGGAAGAGATACCATTCGTTGAGGACCGAAAACGCCCAGTTCTGCCGTTCGAGCAGCGAGCAGCCGGAGGTCGTGGTTGTCGTCGTGGTCGTGGTGGAGCCCGTCGTCGCGGTACTGCCCCCGCTATCGCCACCGCCGCAACCCGACAGGATCAGCGAGCAGGCGACGGCTGCACTGGCGAAACGCGACTTGACCACACGGGTTCTCCCAAACCAGTCGCATTTTGCGCCAACGATTGCTGAATGTCAGGTGAAATCTTGTGGCCGAAGGAAGAAGGGGCTTCGACAAGCTCAGCCAAGTCGGAATGAGAACAGCCCTCTCCAACCGACTTGGCTGAGCTTGTCGAAGCCCCTTCTTCCTAAAAACTCATCTCGCCGTAGATGCGTGACAAATCCCCGCCCCATTCGCCGTGGTATCTGTCGAGCAACCGTTGCGCGGGCACTTTGCCGCTCGCGACGATTTCGTGGAGCGGGTTGAGGAAGCTCTGCTCGCTGTCGCCGACGCCGTTGAGCCGTGCGCGCGCCTTCAGTCCCGCATCGGCGATTTTCATCACCTCGCGCGCAACATCGTGCAGCGACCGTCCCCCCGGCGCGCGGGCATCGAGCGCGAGGCGCGGGACGTCGTCGCGCAATTGCTGTTGCTCGGCGATGCTCCAGTCCTTGACCAGATCATACGCCGCATCGAGCGCGGTCTGGTCATAGAGGATGCCGACCCAAAAGGCGGGAAGCGCACAGATTGTGTTCCACGGGCCGCCATCGGCACCGCGCATTTCGAGGAAGCTCTTCAGCCGTACTTCGGGGAAAGCGGTCGAGAGATGGTCGTTCCAGTCGTCCTTGGTCGGCTTTTCGCCGGGGCGGACACTGAGGTTCCCGCTCAGGAAATCCTTAAAGTCGAGACCCGCTGCATCGACGTACCCGCCGTCGCGAAACACGAAATACATCGGCACATTCAGCATATAATCGGCGTAACGTTCGTACCCGAACCCGTCGTCGAATACGAAGGGCAGCATGCCGGTGCGGTGCGGGTCGGTGTCGGTCCAGATGTGGCTGCGATAGCTGAGGAACCCGTTGGGTTTGCCCTCGAGGAACGGCGAATTGGCGAACAGCGCGGTCGCGAGCGGTTGCAGCGCCAGCGACACGCGGAATTTCTTCACCATGTCGGCCTCGCTCGAATAGTCGAGGTTGGTCTGGATGGTGCAGGTCCGCATCATCATGTCGAGGCCCATGCTGCCGACGCGCGGCATATGGTCGAGCATGATCTTGTAGCGCCCCTTGGGCATGATCGGCAGTTCGTCGCGGCGTTTGTCGGGCCAGAGGCCCAGCCCCAGGAACCCGAGGCCGAGCATGTCGCCGACTTCCTTGACTTGCGTCAGGTGACGGCCGGTTTCGGCGCAGGTCTGGTGGAGGTTTTCGAGCGGCGCACCCGACAGTTCGAACTGGCCCGCAGGCTCGAGGCTGACACTGCCGTCGCTGCCCGACAGCGCGATGATGTTGTCGCCCTCGTACACCGGTTCCCAGCCATAGCGGGTCAGGCCGATCAGCAGCGCGTGGATGCCGCCCTTTTCCTCATAGGACGGCGCGCGGTGATCCGAGGTGAAGTAAACGAACTTCTCGTGCTCGGTACCGATCCGCCAGCGGTCGCGCGGCTTTTCGCCCTTGGCAAAAACCTCAAGCAGGTCGGCGCGCGATTCGATGACGGGATCGTCGGCGGCAGAGGCGGTTCGCGTGCTCATGTCCGCCGCCCTAGCGATGTCGAACCGGCCTATCCAGTGGCAAAATGCAACGGAGCGCGGCAACAATAGTTGACGATCGGGCGATGCCGCGCATTAACGTTTTTTGCGCCGGTATCGGATAGACGCCAATCGATGAGAACTGCCGTTCGACTATTGACGCTTGCGCTGGCGACAGGTTCGGCGATGCCCGCGCTTGCCGATTGTCCGGCGGCGAACCGTTTCAGCTTTTCGTTCGGGACGGCAGCCGCCGCGACGCTGCGCTACGATAGCTCCTATAGCTACACGGCAACCAACGGTTTGGGGCAGAGCCAGAGTTTCACCGTCAGCTTCGCGGTCAACGGCACGGCGTCCCCGAACACCACAGTGGGCGGCGTGTCGGTGCCTGCAATCGGCAACCTGATCACGGATGGCACGGTCACCAATAACCTGGTCATCGGTGCGATTTTCGGGGCGCGCACGACCAGCATAACCGGTGCAACCAATGTCGTCGCGACGACGCTCGATTTCGGTGCGGGCGTCGTCGTTCGCGATCTGGCCGTCCAGATCAATGACATCGATTTCGCCGCCAACCAGTATCGCGACTGGATGTACGTGTCGGGAACGTCGCCGGCCGGCACCTATGTGCCATCGATCGTCACGCCGTGGAGCACGGATAACGGCGCGGGTGCCAAGACCAACGCCAGTTCGTCGATGGCATTGGGCGCAGCGACGACGCCGTTCAGCCAGACCGCCAACGAAGGCGTCGGAACGGGTGCGAGCGCCAACAATGCGGCCACCGGCACGCTGACGGCCAGCTTCGTCCAGCCGGTCCGGAGCGCAACCTTTCGTTACGGCAATTATCCCTTCACGACCGGCGAAAACACGACCGGGCAGCAGGCGTACGGCATCCAGACCGTCGCCTTCTGCCGCCTGCCGACGCTGACCATGACGAAAACGAGCGCGCCATGGTCCGACCCGCAGAACGGGACGACCAACCCCAAGCTTACTCCCGGCGCGGACCTGATCTACACGCTGACCGTCACCAACTCGAACGATTCGAACCTCGCGACCGCCGACCTGCCGGCGATCACCGATGTGCTGGCTTCGACGCTCACCTATTACAACGGCGACATCGACGATGCGGGGCCGCTGACCACGAACTTCGAGTTCGTGCCGGGTACCAGCGGGGTGACGCTGACGGGCGCGGGGGTGACCTATTCGAACAATGGTGGATCGACCTATGCCTACACGCCGTCGGCGGGGTACGACACCAATGTGAACGCGTTGCGCTTTGCACCGGGCGGGACATTTGCGGCGAACACCAGCTTCCAGCTGAAGTTCCGCGTGCGAATCAAATAGCGGGCCAGTCGCCGGCAACCGCCATCCACGCGGCAATCGCCGCAATCCCCGCCGTCTCCGCGCGCAGGATGCGCGGGCCGAGCGAGATGGCGACGGCGTGAGGGTGGGCGCGGACCAGCGCGCGTTCGGTCTCGTCGAAGCCGCCCTCCGGACCGACCAGAATCGCGGCAGCGCCAGGATGCGCGGCGAAGCTCCCGGCAGCGGCCGCGCCGCCGGTCTCGTCGGCGAAGAACAGCGTGCGGTCGTCGAGCCTCGACAGCCAGTCGGCCAGGCCGGTCTCGGGATCGAGCAGGGGCAGCGCGGTGCGTCCGCATTGTTCGGCGGCCTCGATCATCTGGAGGCGGAGGCGTTCGGGCTTGACCTTGTCGACGACGGCGCGGCGGGTGAGCACCGGTGTGAGCCGCGCGACGCCGAGTTCGCAGGCCTTTTCTGCCAGAAAATCGAACCGCGCGCGGCGGATGGGGGCCGCGCCCAGCCACAAATCGGGCACCGGCTCGCGCGGGCGGAGGAGCGTGGTGACCGCCAGCGTGATATCGCGTTTGGCGGTGGCGACGACCTCTGCGGCCCATTCGCCGGTCGCGTCGTCGAACAATTTGAGGACCGTGCCGACCTTCATCCGCATGACGTTCAGCAAATAATGCGCCTGCGGACCGCCGATGGTCAGCACCGCACCCTGCGACAGCGGCGTTTCGACGAAGAGGCGGACGGCGCTTTGCAGTGGCCAGGCGGGGGTTGCGGGCATTATGGGAGCCTAGCATGACCGAGACAGCCACCGCCACGCCCGACAGCGAGCATCGAGGATTTGTCGCGTGGTTGCCCGCCGCATTGCGTCCGTTTGCCCTGCTCGCCCGCTTCGACCGGCCGATCGGGTGGCAGTTGCTCTATTGGCCCTGCGCCTGGGCCGTGCTGCTCGCGGGGGGCCTGACGAGCGACTGGCCGTTGCTGCTGTGGTTCGCACTGGGCTCGATGGCGATGCGCGGGAGCGGTTGCGTCTATAACGATATCGTCGACCGCGATCTCGACGCATCGGTGGCGCGGACGCGCAGCCGTCCGCTGCCGAGCGGCGCGGTTACATTGCGCGCGGCGTGGGTGTGGCTCGTGCTGCTGAGCCTGATCGGCCTCATCGTCCTCATCCAGCTTACGCCCTTTGCGGCGGCCGTCGCGGTGGCCAGTCTCGCGCTGGTTGCCGCTTACCCCTTCATGAAACGCATAACCTGGTGGCCGCAGGCGTGGCTGGGCATTGTGTTCAGCTGGGGTGTGCTGGTCGGCTGGACCGCCGTGACGGGCCGCGCCGATCCGGCGATGTGGCTGCTTTACGCGGGCAGCATGGCGTGGGTGATCGGCTATGACACCATCTACGCGCTGCAGGATGTCGAGGACGACGCGCTGATCGGCGTACGGTCCTCGGCACGGGCGTTGGGCGGCCGGGTGCGCGAGGGCGTGGCGCTGTTCTACGCGCTCGCGCTGGCGCTGTGGAGCGGCGCATTCTGGCTGATCCGGCCCGATCCGCTGGCGCTGGTCGCGCTTGCTCCCGCAGCGGTACATCTGCTTTGGCAAGTCGTGACGCTCGACCCCGCCGACGGCGCGGGCGCGCTCACCCGCTTCCGGTCGAACCGCTTCACTGGATTGCTGGTCGCACT